>NZ_MEHT01000001.1 GCF_001870675.1 Roseinatronobacter thiooxidans
AACATTCACCGCAAGAGAGAAATCACCTTCAATGCCAAAAAAGTTCAGACCACCCAAAACTCCCTTTAAAACTTGGTATTTCGCCATGCGCGCCATCATCGGGGCACATGCATGGTAGTGGACAGGGTTTGATCTGTGTCACATCATGTTTTCTGCAAGTGTCTTAGGATGACGTGACACATACATGCAGATGCAAAGGGAGCGAGATGATGAAAAACAAGGTATTTGCGGCACTTGCCGCGATGGCGCTGGCCACACCCGCCCTTGGGGACGGGTTTTACACTGTCGATGTCGATGCGGAATTCGAGGATGTCGTCTTCAATGTAGAGATGGCCATCACGAATCAAGGCCTGGTGATTGATGACATAAGCTATGTCGGCCAGATGCTGGAGCGCACGAAAGAAGATGTGGGCGGGGGTAAAGACCTGTTCACCGATGCGCGCATCTTTTCTTTCTGTTCGGCCTCACTCTCGCGCGAGGTGATGGAAGCGAAGCTGCGCAACATCCAGTTCTGCCCCTATAACGTCTATGTCTATCAGTCGGCCGAAGACGGGGCACCTGTTGTGGTAGGTTACCGCGAATTCAACGAGCCGACCATGCGCAGCATCAATTACCTGCTGCAACAGATCGTTGCGGAAGCAGCTGGAAACTGATGGATCAGGGCCAGATGCCCGGTCTGGCCCACCATTTTGACACGTTATTGTTACTGGAAGGTTCGGGCAGTCGCGGCTTAGCAGGCGGCCCCCTTGCGTCAATGCCATTCACGATATTTTGGGGGCTAATCCGGCGGGGTATTTCAGGCGTAGACAAGGCATCATCACGAAAGATGTAACCTTGGAGGTATCTATGTTTAGAATGACCCTTAGCGCAGTCGCACTTGCAGGTGCAGTTGCAATCCCGACATTTGCAGTTGCAGACATGCACGAGCAGCCCGGCGATATTGTCGATATCGCAGCTGGCAATGAAACCTTTTCCACACTGGTCGCAGCGGTCACAGCCGCAGGGCTGGTTGACACGCTGAAAGGCGAAGGCCCCTTCACTGTGTTTGCCCCGACAGATGAGGCATTCGCCGCACTGCCAGAAGGCACTGTAGAAGCCCTGTTGGAAGACATTCCGACGCTGACGGCAATCCTGACCTACCATGTCGTGCCCGGAACAGTCATGTCCACCGATCTGGAAGATGGGATGATGGCGGAAACCGTGAATGGCGCATCTGTCACCATCGGTGTGGGTGAAACAGTCACAGTTGACGGTGCCAATGTGATTCAGGCCGATATCGAAGCCAGCAATGGCGTGATCCATGTGATCGACGCAGTGATTCTGCCCGAATAAGCCCTTTCGCCACCGCGCAGCCCCTATTGCGGCCTGTCACAGGGCACATCAGGGGTTGAGACGGAGCGGATAAGTTCAGAACTGGCAGGGCGCATCGCGTTCTGCCAGTTTTTTAATGCCCCCCAATCTGGCGCAACAGACACCACCACACCCCGTCTGAATGCACCATTCCTGCATTGGCCCTTGTCAGCCCCTGCGCAGGCTGCCTTAGTATATGCATGAAACTGACGGGGGCCGGATGTCACAGCAGCACAAACGCATTTGGGGGTGGTGGATGTTTGACTGGGCGAACCAGCCCTATAACATCTTGCTTCTGACCTTCGTCTTTGCGCCCTATTTCACATCCTTTGTGGCACCTGACCCCGTTACCGGACAGGCCATGTGGGGCTGGATGCTGGCCATATCGGGGGTGCTGACGGCACTTTTTGCGCCCATATTGGGCGCGATTGCGGACAGTTCGGGTGCCAAGCGGCGTTGGATATTGCTTTGGTCGGCCATGTATGTTGCAGGTGCTGCCATGCTGTGGTGGGCTGTGCCCGATGCGGACCAGACCACGATTATCCTGATTCTTGTGGCCTTTGCCATTGGCATGGTGGGGCTGGAATACGGCATCGTCTTTACCAATGCTTTGCTGCCAACCCTTGGCACCCGCGAGAACTGGGGCAAAATTTCGGGGACCGGCTGGGCCTTGGGCTATATTGGCGGGTTAATCTCTTTGTTCATCATGCTGCTGCTACTGGCCGAGAATGACAGCGGCGTGACCTTGCTGGGCATCGCCCCGATTCTGGGGCTGGACCCCGATTTGCGCGAAGGCACCCGCGCTGTGGGGCCCTTCACAGCACTTTGGTATATGGTCTTTGTCATTCCCTTTTTTGTCTGGGTCAAAGAACCCGCACGGCCCAAAGCCGCCGCTGGCGCAGTCAAACGCGGGCTGGCAGACCTGAAAGCAACCCTGCGCGCCCTGCCCGCACGGCGCAGCCTGTTTGCCTATCTTGGCTCCTCCATGATCTATCGGGATGCGCTGAATGGCATCTATGCTTTCGGGGGCATCTATGCGGCGGGCGTTCTGGGCTGGTCGATCATACAGATCGGGGTCTTTGGTATTCTGGCGGCGGCAGTGGGTGCCTTGGCCTGCTGGATCGCAGGCAAACTTGATTCGCGCTTTGGCCCCAAACCTGTGATTCTTGCCGCCATTGTGCTGCTGATCGTGGTTTGTACAATTATCGTCGGAACAGATCGCACTATGGTGGTGTTTGCGCCAATCGCGGACGGGTCCAACCTGCCAGACATCATCTTCTACATCTGCGGCGCACTGATCGGCGCGGGTGGGGGCAGTCTGCAAGCCGCCTCGCGCACGATGATGGTGCGGCAGGCCGACCCTGCGCGCATGACCGAGGGGTTTGGCCTTTATGCGCTGTCGGGCAAGGCGCTGTCATTCGTGGCGCCTGCGCTGATCGCATTGGCCACAACCCTGACGGAAAGCCAACGGCTGGGCGTCACACCCTTGATTGGGCTTTTTGTTATCGGGTTGGTCCTGCTACTATGGGTGAAACCCGAAGGAGAGCCAGAATTCCAATGCGTATCCCCCTCTTCGCCCTGATCCTTGCCTTTGCACCCCTGCCCGGTGCTGCGCAATCGCTGGCCAACCAGCTTTTCGGCGGGCATGCCCTGCCTTCGCTGCAACAGCCCCAAGCCATTGGTTCGTATGCCAAGGGCTGCGCGGCAGGGCTGGTGCGCCTGCCGGAAACCGGGCCGACATGGCAGGCCATGCGCCTGTCGCGCAACCGCAATTGGGGGCACCCCGATGCGATTGCCTATGTGCAGGACCTGTCGCGCAAGGCCACGCAAATCGGATGGCGCGGCCTGTATATCGGCGATATCAGCCAGCCGCGCGGCGGGCCGATGACTTCGGGCCATGCCAGCCACCAGATCGGGCTGGATATCGATATCTGGATGCTTCCCCCTGCGCGCCTGAACCTGACACAGGCAGAGCGCGAGTCGATCAGTTCCATCTCGGTGCGCACAGAAGACCAGCGCCGTATCAATTCCAACTGGACAGCCCAACACCGCGAGGTGATGAAGCAAGCCGCCCTTGACCCGCGCGTTGACCGCATTTTCGTGGCCGCAGCGGTAAAAATCGAGATGTGCAGAACCGCGACCCCCGCAGATACACGCTGGCTTCAGAAAATCCGGCCAGCGGTGGGCCATAACTACCATTTCCATGTGCGCCTGAAATGCCCCCGCGGGGACAGCAACTGCGTGACGCAAACCCCCAGCGTGGCAGAGCTGTCGAATGGGGGAAATGGCTGTGACGAGACATTGCAATGGTGGGTCACAGATTTTCTGAACCCGCCAAGACGCGAACGTACCGAACCTGCCGCCCCCCGCAGCAGGCACCCGCGCGAATTCACGATGGCCGATCTTCCCGCCCTGTGCCAGCAGGTTGTGGCCTCAAACTGACAGGGTTGGAGGTGTTCATACTCGCGTAATGTATCGCACCCTCCCAAAAACCCGGCTTCTGGCCTACAAACATTGCCGCGTGAACGCGTGGCAACAAAAGCTTTCAAAGCCGAAGACGGTGCCCTTCATGGCGCAAATGGTTCATGACGCGCAGCAATTCCGCGCTTATGCCCGGCTCTGACAAGGCATGTCCGGCGACAGGCACCATTTCCAGCCGCGACCGGCCCCAAGCGGAATGCAGGTTCCAAGCGGTTTGTGGCGGGCAGATCATGTCATAGCGCCCTTGAACAATCGTGCCCGGCACATCTTGCATGCGCTCAAGCCCGCGCATCAGCGCGCCATCCTCGCCCAGAAAGCACTTATTGGCGAAATAATGGTTTTCCAGCCGCGCAAAGGCGCGGGCATAGTCGCTTGGCGCGTCGCCAACCCCCAAGCCCCGCGTCTCGATCGAGGCGAGAGCATTTTCCCAGCGTGTCCAACTGCGGGCGAATCGGTTTTCTTCGTGTAGATTGCCGCTGAACAACCGTCTGGAATAGGCGGCGATCAGGTCATCATGTTCATCTTCTGGCACGGGGCGGGTGAACTGTGCCCAGATTTCGGGAAAGAAGCGCGCCGCACCCCCACCATAAAACCAGTCCAATTCGGACTGCGTGCCCAGGAATACCCCCCGCAAGATCAGATAGGCAGCGCGGTCCGGGTGCGCTTGGGCATAGGCCAGCGACAATGTCGCGCCCCAACTGCCGCCAAACACCATCCAGCGCGAAATGCCCAGCGTTTCACGAATCAGCTCTATATCCGCAATCAGGTGCTGGGTGGTGTTGGCTGTGACCGACGCCGCAGGCTTGGAGCGCCCGCACCCGCGCTGGTCAAACAGCACCACCCTATAGGTGGCGGGGTCGAAAAACCGCCGCATGGTGGGGCTGCACCCGCCGCCGGGGCCGCCATGCAGAACCACGACCGGAATGCCATTCGGGTGGCCGGATTGTTCCACATAAACGCGGTGACCGTCCCCAACATCCAGAAGGCGCTGGTCGAACGGTTCGCAGATCGGATAAAGCGCCGATCCTGTGGTGTCATGTCCTGCTGACTTGTCCATAGACTGACTATATAGTGAGAAACGCGGGCCTGCCATGGGCATGTCACGAAAAAGCCGGAGGAAGCATGTACACATCCACAATCGACCCCAGCGAAATTGCCAAATTCGAAGCAATGGCCGCTGAATGGTGGGACCCGAACGGGAAATTCAAGCCTCTGCACATGCTCAACCCGTGCCGGCTGGACTATATCACCCGGCAGATCGCCGCAGAATTCGATCGTGACCTGACACAGCCCGCCCCCTTCAAAGGGCTGCGTGTGCTGGATATTGGCTGCGGGGGCGGGTTATTGTCTGAACCCATGGCGCGCTTGGGGGCAACTGTGGTGGGGGCGGATGCCGCTGAAGGCAACCTGCCTGTCGCCCGCTTGCACGCAGCACAACAAGGGCTGGAAATTGACTATCGCCACACCACAGCCGAGGATCTGGCCGAGAGCGGCGCAGAGTTCGATGTGGTGCTGAACATGGAAGTGATCGAGCATGTGGCCGACCCGCTGGCCTATCTGACAGCGTGCCAAAACTTGCTGCGACCGGGCGGGTTGATGATCTGCTCGACCCTGAACCGGACCGCGAAAAGTTTTGCCATGGCGATTGTCGGGGCGGAGTACGTTATGGGCTGGCTGCCCAAAGGCACACATGAATGGGCGAAATTCATCACGCCGGATGAACTGTATGCGCTGATCCGCAATGCAGGGCTGGTCCCTGTGGACCGTAAGGGGTTTGTGTTCGACAAGCTGTCTTGGGGCTGGTCGATTTCCGAACGGGATATGTCGGTGAATTATGTCACAGCTTCGGTCAAGCTGTGACGGTGTATTTGAGTATTTTTGGCAAGAAAATGCAGGCTAGCTATAGGCAATCCCCAACAGGATGACGCCAAGCGCAAGCCGGTAGATTACATAAGGTGTGAAGCTGACCGAGCGCAGAAGTTTCATCATGAAGACCAGCGCCGCCCAAGCCGCGAAGAAGGAAATCACCGCGGCAATGGCGCCGTCGCGCGCGGCTTGCCAGTCGGCAATGCGGACCACGTCAATGCCCAGCAATGCGCCCGAGGCGATGATCGTGGGGATGGACATGAGCATTGACAGTTTCGCTGCATCATGGCGGCCATAGCCCAAGGTCCGCGCGCCAGAGATCACGATACCCGAACGCGAGGTGCCGGGGATAAGCGCGATGGCCTGCCACAGGCCCAGATACAGGGCGTGTTTCATCGTCCAGCCTTCGGCAGTGCGCGTCTGCGGCCCCATACGGTCTGTCAGATACAGGACAATGCCGAAGATGATCATCATCCAGCCGATCACGGCGACACTGCGCAGCAAGTCCATCACGCCCAGAAGTTTGAAGATCAGCCCTAGGATTATCACAGGGATGGTTGCGATGATCAGGCACAGAGCCAGAAACCCGCCACGCGTTTCAATCCGCCCGCGCCCCAGTTCGCGCAGACCGCGCGCGGCAAGGCCGACATCTTGGCGGAAATACCAGCAGACCGCGAACAGCGTGCCGACATGCACCGCCACATCTATGACAAGGCCCTGATCCTCCAGCGAGGTCAGGGCGGGCAGCAAAATCAGATGTCCTGATGAAGATACCGGCAGGAACTCTGTGACGCCCTGAATGACCGCCAGCAGGAACAGATGGAAGAGTGGCATGGGAAACCTCTTTTGATCGCGCATAGCCTAAAGGCATTCTGTCGGAAGTGGAATTCGCAATATAAGTCAGCCATACTGACATATTAAATGCAAATTCTGTGGGGAAAGCCGCGCTTCGCTGCATAATTTCTGAATATAGGTCAGTATTTCTGACTTTTCATGCGCGGGTGCATTGTATAAAAGACAAAAAAATTCTGGAGGATCAGCCATGGCGAAACAGCAAATGCTCCGCTTCGTGAAGGTCGGCAAAGAGATGCCTGAAAAGCGTCCGCCGAATTTGCGGTCGGAAGATTTTAACGAAATCTATGCCGAATACGCGGAAGAAAAAGCTGCCGATCAGGCGGGCCGCTGCAGCCAGTGTGGTGTGCCTTATTGCCAAAGCCATTGCCCGCTGCACAACAACATTCCCGACTGGTTGATGATGACCGCAACTGGCCGGTTGGAAGAAGCCTATGAGCTGAGCCAGGCCACCAACACCTTCCCCGAGATTTGCGGCCGCATCTGCCCGCAAGACCGTTTGTGCGAAGGCAATTGCGTGATTGAACAGGCGGGCCACGGCACCGTAACCATCGGTTCAGTCGAGAAATACATCACCGATACGGCATGGGAAAAAGGCTGGGTCAAGCCGATTGCCCCTGCGTCCGAGCGGGGCGAGTCGGTCGCCGTGATTGGCGCGGGCCCCGGCGGGCTGGCGGCGGCTGATATGCTGCGCCGCGCGGGTATACAGGTGACTGTCTATGACCGCTATGACCGTGCAGGCGGGCTGATGACCTATGGCATTCCCGGCTTCAAACTGGAAAAACCCGTTGTCATGCGCCGGATCGAGCAGTTGGAACAGGGCGGCGTTGAATTTGTCCTGAACTGCACTGTGGGCGAGGATATCACCTTTGACGCCATTCGCGGCAAGCATGATGCCGTGCTGATTGCCACAGGTGTGTATAAATCGCGCGATCTGACAGCACCCAATGCGAATGCCGCAGGCGTGGTCAAGGCGCTGGATTTCCTGACTGCCTCCAACCGCAAAAGCTTTGGCGATGATGTGCCGGAATTTGACAATGGCGATCTGGATGCGCGCGGCAAGCGCGTCGTGGTTATTGGCGGGGGCGATACGGCCATGGATTGCGTGCGCACGGCTGTGCGGCAAGGCGCCACTTCGGTGCGTTGTCTGTACCGGCGCGACCGCGAGAACATGCCCGGCTCGCGCCGCGAGACACAGAATGCCGAAGAAGAAGGTGTGGAATTCGTCTGGCTGTCCGCGCCATCTGGCTTTGTGACCGATGATGCGGGCAATCTGTCTGGCGTGCGCGTGCAGAAAATGCGTCTGGGCCAGCCCGATGCCACAGGCCGCCGCGCGCCCGAGGTGATTGAGGGCGCGGATTACACCGAGGAGTCCGACCTTGCCATCATGGCGCTGGGGTTCGAGCCAGAGGATTTGCCAAGCCTTTGGGGCGTGCCGGAACTGACGGTCACGCGCTGGGGCACGATCAAGGCCAAGTTCAACACGCATGAAACCGACCTGCCCGGTGTGTGGGCTGTGGGCGATATCGTGCGCGGGGCCAGCCTTGTTGTCTGGGCAATCCGCGACGGGCGCGAAGCTGCGGAATCGATCCTGAGCTATCTTTCGGCCCCCGCACGGGTTGCGGCCGAATAATCCTTACTCCTTTGTCAAAGGAAGCTGAAGAATGACGAAATATGATGCAGAATGGGCCGCAAACGAAGACGCGCGCCGCGCCTATATTGCCGAACACGGGTTGTACAAGGCTGAGGATGAGCATTCATCCTGCGGTGTCGGGCTTGTCGTGTCGCTGGATGGCGCGCCATCGCGCAAGGTGGTCGAGAACGGGATCGAGGCGCTGAAAGCAATCTGGCACCGTGGCGCAGTCGATGCGGATGGCAAGACAGGCGACGGCGCGGGCATTCATGTGCAGATTCCGGTGCAGTTTTTCTATGACAAAATCCGCCGCACAGGGCACGAGCCGCGGATGGACCAACTGATCGCCGTGGGGCAGGTGTTCTTGCCGCGCACGGATTTTGCCGCACAAGAACGCTCGCGCACGATTGTGGAAACCGAAGTGTTGCGCATGGGCTATTCGATCTATGGCTGGCGGCATGTGCCGGTGGATGTGACAGTCTTGGGCGAAAAGGCAAATGCCACCCGCCCCGAGATTGAACAGATCCTGATCCGCAATTCCAAGGAAACCGACGAGGATACGTTCGAGCGCGAATTGTATGTCATCCGCCGCCGCATTGAAAAAGCGATCACCGCGGCAGGGATTGCCGGTTTCTACATCTGTTCGCTGTCCTGCCGGTCGATCATTTACAAAGGCATGATGCTGGCCGAACAGGTTGCGGAATTCTACCCCGACCTGAAGGACGAGCGTTTTGAATCGGCCTTTGCAATCTATCACCAGCGTTATTCGACCAACACTTTCCCGCAGTGGTGGTTGGCGCAGCCCTTCCGCATGCTGGCCCATAATGGCGAGATAAACACGCTGAAAGGCAACCTGAACTGGCTGAAAAGCCATGAAATCCGCATGGCTTCTGGTGCTTTTGGCGACATGGCCGAAGACATCAAGCCCATCGTGGCCTCTGGCGCGTCGGACTCTGCTGCGCTGGATTCGGTGTTTGAAGTGTTGGTGCGCGCAGGGCGCAATGCGCCGATGGCGAAAACCATGCTTGTGCCAGAGGCATGGTCAAAGCAGGCGGTCGAGATGCCAACTGCATGGCGCGACATGTATTCCTACTGCAACTCGGTCATGGAGCCATGGGACGGCCCTGCCGCCCTTGCCATGACAGATGGCCGCTGGGTCTGCGCAGGGCTGGACCGCAACGGCCTGCGCCCGATGCGCTATGTCGTCACCGGCGATGGCCTGCTGATCGCAGGGTCCGAGGCGGGCATGGTTGTGGTCGATGAACTGGCCGTGCGCGAGAAAGGCGCACTTGGGCCGGGGCAGATGATTGCCGTCGATATGAAAGAAGGCAAACTGTACCACGACACCGAGATCAAGGATAAACTGGCCACTTCGCAGCCCTTTGGCGCGTGGAATGACAAGATTGTCGATCTGAACGAAAAGCTGCGCGATGTGCCAGAGCTGCGCGGGATGGAACCAGCAGACCTGCGCCGCCGTCAGGTGGCTGCCGGGTTCACGATTGAAGAAATCGAGCAGGTTCTGGCCCCGATGGCCGAAGACGGCAAGGAAATGATCGCCTCTATGGGGGATGATACGCCAGCGGCGGTGCTGTCCAAAGTGTACCGCCCATTGTCGCATTTCTTCCGCCAGAACTTCTCTCAGGTGACCAACCCCGCGATTGACAGCTTGCGCGAATTCCGCGTGATGAGTCTGAATACCCGCTTTGGCAACCTGAAAAACGTGCTGGACGAAGACAGCAGCCAGACTGAAATTCTAGTGCTGGAAAGCCCCTTTGTCGCCAATGGCGAATTTGCCGAAATGGTGCGCGAATTTGGCGATCAGGTCGCGTTTATTGACTGCACCTTCCCTGCCGGCGCGGGGGATGATGCCCTGCGTGGCGGGTTGGAGCGTATTCGGTCCGAGGCAGAAGATGCCGTGCGTTCTGGCGCGGGCCATCTGGTGCTGACGGATGAACACCAGGGCGTGGACAAGGTCGCCATGCCCATGATCCTTGCCACAAGTGCTGTGCATAGCTGGCTGACGCGCAAGGGGCTGCGGACGTTCTGTTCGCTGAATGTGCGCGCGGCAGAATGTATCGACCCGCATTACTTTGCCGTGCTGATCGGCAGCGGGGCAACGACCGTCAACGCCTATCTGGCGCAGGAAACCATTGCCGACCGCATTGACCGGGGTCTGGTCGAAGGCAGCCTGATTGACGCGATGCGCCGCTACCGCGAGGCCGTTAATCTGGGCTTGTTGAAGATCATGTCCAAGATGGGCATTTCTGTCATCTCGTCCTATCGCGGTGGGCTGAACTTCGAGGCCGTGGGCCTAAGCCGTGCGCTGGTGGCCGAGTATTTCCCCGGCATGCCCAGCCGCATTTCCGGCATCGGCCTGCATGGTATCCAGATGAAACTGGAAGAGGTGCATGCAAAGGGCTGGCGCAACGGGCAGGATGTGCTGCCGATTGGCGGCTTCTACAAAGCGCGCCGGTCGGGAGAGAAGCACGCTTGGGAAGCGACCAGCATGCACTTGTTGCAACAGGCGTGCAACCAGTCCAGCTATGCGCTTTGGAAGCAGTATTCTGCTGCGATGCAGGCCAATCCGCCAATCCACCTGCGCGATTTGCTGGACATCAAGCCTTTGGGCAAGTCTATCCCGATTGAAGAGGTCGAAAGCATCACGGCCATTCGCAAGCGGTTCGTGACACCGGGCATGTCGCTTGGGGCGCTGTCGCCCGAAGCGCATATGACGCTGAACATTGCCATGAACCGCATCGGGGCCAAGTCCGATTCGGGCGAAGGGGGCGAAGACCCCGCCCATGCGCACCCGCTGCCCAATGGCGACAACCCTTGCGCCAAGATCAAACAAGTGGCCTCTGGGCGGTTTGGTGTGACGGCCGAATATCTGAACGCCTGTGAAGAGCTGGAAATCAAGGTCGCCCAAGGGGCAAAACCCGGCGAGGGTGGCCAGCTGCCGGGCATGAAAGTCACCAAGCTGATTGCGCGCCTGCGCCATTCAACCCCGGGCGTGACGCTGATTTCACCGCCCCCCCACCATGACATCTACTCGATCGAAGACCTTGCACAGCTGATCTATGACCTGAAGCAGATCAACCCGCGCGTGAAAGTGACGGTCAAACTGGTGGCGCAATCGGGCGTTGGCACGATTGCGGCAGGTGTGGCCAAGGCCAAGGCAGATATCATCCTGATCTCTGGCCACAATGGCGGCACAGGGGCCAGCCCCGGCACCTCGATCAAATATGCAGGCCTGCCATGGGAAATGGGCCTGTCCGAGGCGCATCAGGTCCTTGCCATGAACAAGCTGCGCGAGCGTGTGACGCTGCGCACTGATGGTGGGCTGCGCACAGGGCGTGACATTGTCATGGCCGCAATGATGGGCGCCGAGGAATATGGCATCGGCACTGCGGCCCTGATTGCGATGGGCTGTATCATGGTGCGTCAGTGCCAGTCCAACACCTGCCCTGTGGGTGTCTGCACACAAGACGAAGACCTGCGCGCCAAATTCACTGGCAATGCAGATAAGGTTGTGAACCTGATCACCTTCTATGCGCAGGAAGTGCGGGAAATTCTGGCCAGCATCGGCGCACGGTCGATGGATGAGGTGATTGGCCGCGCCGATCTGCTGGCGCAGGTCAGCCGTGGTGCGGCGCATCTGGATGATTTGGACCTGAACCCGCTGTTGCTGACAGTGGATGGGGCAGAGAATATCCGCTATGACCGCAACAAACCGCGCAATGCGGTGCCCGACACGCTGGATGCCGAAATCATCCGCGATGCCGCGCGCTTCTTTGAAGATGGCGAGAAGATGCAACTGTCCTACGCGGTGGAAAACACCCACCGCACTGTTGGCACGCGCGCATCCAGCCATATCGTCAAGCGGTTCGGCATGCGCAACAGCTTGCAGCCCGATCACCTGACAGTGAAACTGGCGGGCAGTGCAGGGCAGTCATTGGGCGCTTTCGCAGCACCGGGTTTGAAGATCGAAGTGTTTGGCGATGCCAATGACTATGTTGGCAAGGGTCTGTCCGGCGGCCTGATCGTGGTGCGCCCGCGCATGTCTTCGCCATTGATCGCGCGCGAGAATACGATCATTGGCAATACCGTGCTGTATGGGGCGACCAATGGTCATCTGTTCGCCGCAGGTCGCGCGGGCGAGCGGTTTGCCGTGCGCAATTCGGGCGCGAAAGTGGTGATCGAGGGGTGTGGCTCTAACGGGTGTGAATACATGACCGGCGGGGTTGCGGTGATCCTTGGGTCCATCGGGGCCAATTTCGGCGCGGGGATGACAGGCGGCATGGCCTATCTGTACGACCCCGAAGGACTGGCTGCGCCCTTGATCAACATGGAATCGCTGGTCACCTGTGCTGTCACCGTCCCGCATTGGGAAGATGAGCTGAAATCGCTGATAGAGATGCATGCCCGCGAAACCGAATCGCAGCATGCGCTTGAAATCCTGCGCAACTGGGACAGCGAAAAGGGCCATTTCCTGCAAGTATGCCCCAAGGAAATGCTGATTCACCTGCCACACCCGATCAGCTATGAGGCCGAGGCCGTGCCTGCCGAATAAGGGCGCGCGTCGATAGACCGAAAAAAGGCGCGAAGCAGATGCTTCGCGCCTTTTCTTATGCGGTTCTGAACCGCTTACAGCGCTATCAGGTTCATTAGATAGAACAGCATAGCCGACAAAAGGGCCGCAGTGGGCACAGTCACCACCCAAGCCGCAAGGATTGTGACGAAATGCGCGCGGCGCACCACCTTCTTGCGCTTGCGCACCTCGATGGGGCTGGTGGTATCTACGCGTTTCTCTTTCAAAACACGCTCATGGTACCATTCACGGAAAAAGCCCACGCCGAAAATTGCGCCAATGGCGATATGGGTGGAACTGACCGGCAGGCCAAGCCATGACGCGAAAATAACCGTAATCGCCGCTGCCAGCGCCACGCAATAGGCGCGCATGGCGTTCAGGCGCGTAATCTCGCTGCCCACAATATTGATCAGCTTTGGCCCGAACAGCAACAGTCCGATGGACAGGCCGATCCCGCCAATCAGCATCACCCATAGCGGAATGCCAACCGCATCGGACGCGCCACCATTCTGCACCGCATGAACGATTGCGGCAACTGGCCCAATCGCGTTGGCGACATCATTCGCGCCATGCGCAAAAGACAGCAGCGCCGCAGAGAAGATCAGCGGAATATTGAACAGGATTTTCAGCGATTTCTTGCGATTCTCCATCCCCTCGCTTTGGCGGCGGATGACGGGGCGCATGGCGAAGGTCAGCGCAAGCCCCACGCCAAGCCCGATCAGAATAGCCGTGCTGAAGGGGATTTTGATGATCTTGTCCAGACCCTTGAGCGACAGATATGTGGCGAAACACCCGCCCATGATGCCAATCAGAATGGGCACCCAGTAGCGGGCAGCCTCGATCATATTGGGGCGGTAGATGATGCGTGATTTGATGATCGCAAGGAAGATGGCTGCAAACAGCCCGCCCAGCAGGGGCGAAATGACCCAGCTTGCCGCGATTCGCCCCATCATGGGCCAGTTCACGGCGGCAAAGCCCGCCGCGGCAATGCCTGCGCCCATGACGCCGCCGACGATGGAATGCGTGGTCGAAACTGGCGCGCCAACCCATGTGGCCAGATTGATCCACAGCGCACCGGCCAGAAGGGCGGCCATCATCGCCCAGATGAAGACCTGCGTTTCAGCCACCGATTCGGGCGCGATGATTCCGCGCGACACTGTGCCGACAACATCGCCGCCGGCAATCAACGCGCCTGCGGTTTCGCAAAGTGCAGCCACAATCAGCGCGGTGCCAATCGTCAGCGCGCGCGCACCAACTGCTGGCCCCATATTATTGGCGACATCATTCGCGCCGATATTGATCGCCATATAGGCGCCAATAATCGCAGCGGCTATAACCACCAGACCCAGCGGCTCGAACCCGATAAAGGCCGCGACTGCCAGCCCCGTGATCGCCATGAAGGCAAGTGCAAGCCCGGGTGCAACCAGCGGGCGCGACGTATAGGCGACCGCCTGTTCCATTGCGGAAATGCGGTCGAGATCCTTGTTCAGCGTCTTCCAGGATTTTTCTTCAATATTTGACACGCGGTGGCACTCTCTGTCATCAAACTGTCACACAGGGCAGTATCAGAGGTGCCAGAACGCGACAATGACCTTGATTACGTCTGACCGGATTGTTGATCCAGCCGTTGCAGAAGGGCTTTCAATTCGGGCGGGGTCACCACATTGGCTGCATCTGCCAGCGAAAACCATTTGCGGGTGCGCTTTTTGGCTTCGGGATAAGTGTCGCTCAACTCGGATACATCCAGCCTGTAGATCAGGGGGCGGCATTGCACGGGCAAGCCACTTTTCTTGATCTTGGTATAGGTGAATGCGCCAATCGGGTCTTGGCTGATGGTTCCCCTGACGCCTGCTTCTTCCCACGCCTCGATCGCGGCGGTCTGGTTCAGGGCCTTGTTGCGCATGGGCCAGCCTTTGGGGGTGATCCAGTGTTCGCGCCGCAATGTCTGGACCAGCAGCACCTCTGGCCCGTCAGGGCCATCGCGCAGGCACAGGGCAGCCGCCTGCACAAAGGCAGGGCGGATAAATTCCAGCACGTTGTTCAGCATTTCATGCGGCATCGACCGGACATTCATCTGCTCTGTTCCCCTGTTCAACCCGCGTGACATGGTTTTGTTACGGTTTCGTGGCGCATTCGGTCAGTCTTGGCCCGGTGGCGTGCGCATAGACTTTATTTCGGCGCGGTGGGCCTTGGATTCAAGGCGGCGTCTTTTGCTGGCCAGTGTGGGCCGTGTCGGAATGCGCGGTTTCGGACGCTCCAGCGCAGTGCGGATCAACTCTGTCAGGCGAGCGCGCGCAATTTCGCGGTTGCGCGCCTGAGAGCGCGTTTCCTCCACCCGCAGCACCAAAGCGCCATCTTGTGTCCAGCGCCGCCCTGCCAGCCGTTTCAACCGCGCCTTGACAGGGTCTGGCAGGTTAGGGCTGCGCTCTGCCTCGAAGCGCAGCTCGACCGCTGTGGACACTTTGTTCACATTCTGCCCCCCCGGCCCCGAGGCGCGCGAGAAACTTTCGGTCATTTCCCAATCTTGCAAGATGATCTGGTCGTTGATGCGCATGGCCTGCATCCGAATCGGTGAATCGAAAGGGCCGCCTTAAAAACAGGCGGCCCTAAGCGAGCTTCAGGAGATGGAGCCAATTAGAGCATCGGCCCAATCAGAAGGATGTCCCCTTCGGGACTGCCGTCAGGACACGCCCCCTCTGACTGTCTTTGCACCTCTCTCCAACATCACTCTAGACACTGGACCACCTCCTTTCATTGAATTTCTGATAGGTTGATGGTGGCACATATTTTGTGTTTGTCAAAAGAAATTATGCGACAGGTTGCGTTAATTTCCGCACGATGAGTCGGAACGGCACCAAGGCCAGCAGCGCAAGCGCCAGCTTCACACCCCAATCTGCCACGGCAAGACTGACCCAAAGCGGCATTTCAGGGCCAAAACCCAGCATTGGCAGGACTTCGCCCGCCCAGGACACATCATTGGCAGGTTCAATGAAAACCAGCGTGGCCGAAAAGGCGATGCTGAAAAATAAGGCAGTGTCGAGCGTGGAGCCGATGAGGGTCGAGGCAAGCGGCGCGCGCCACCATGCGCCGCCGTGCTTATCCTCGCGCAGGCGATCAAAGATTGCCACATCGACAAGCTGCGCGGTCAGAAAGGCGATGCCAGAGCCAAGCGCGATGCGCAACGTGACCAGAGGGCCGAATTCTCCCATGATCTGCGTGCCGATCAGCGAACAGGCAACCCCCACCGCAAAACCAACCCAGACCACGCGGCGCGCGGCCTGTGGGCCATAGACGCGGTTCATGACGTCATTGACCAGAAAGGCCAGCGGATAGGTAAAGGCCCCCCAGGTGAGCCAGTTTCCGAACAGGAATTGAACAAGGATGTTTGAAGCGACAACAATGGCCGCCATGGCAAGGATGCCGGGCAGATGGCTGCGGGTCATAAGGCTGGTCCGTTTTGACAAGGTGGCGGAAACTTGGGTCTGGAAGACCGGCAGTGCTTAATCCGGTTTGGCCGATCAGGCAAGACGCGAAACACCGCGCGGCGTGGTGCCGGACTTGATCCGGCACCTCTGGTCCAGCCAAGAGGCCCCGGCGCAAGGCCGGGGCTGCCGCGCGCCCTCGTTACTGTAGGATACGCCCGTCCAGCGTAGGGGCGAAGGGTTCGTTCTCGGAAAGATAGCGCGCCAGAACCTCGGCCAGATCAATGGCCGTGTCATACCCGTTCGTGCCGCCGTCGCGCAGCATGGCGTAACCATCGCCGCCACCTGCCATGAAATTGTTGGTAACAAGTCCATAGGTCTGTGTTGGGTCCAGCGCGTCCCACCCGTCGCTGCCCATCACTTCCACTTCCGAGACGCGCCCTGCATTTGGCGCGACCGTCAGATCAAGCCTGAACCGGAGACCCGCCACTTGCGGGAAGCGGCCCGCCCCCTCTTCCACGTCATTCACCCCATGTTCCAGCGCGGCCAGCAATGTCTCGCCCGAGACCTCCAGCGTATAGAGTGTGTTCTGGAAGGGCAGAACAGTCAGCACATCTCCCAATGTCGCGGTGCCCGCCCCCATCGAGGCGCGAAGCCCGCCGCCATTTGTCAGCGCAACGCGAATCCCCTGATGTGCCACTTCGGCCAGCATGGCATCGGTGACTGTGTTGCCCATTTCACATTCGCCCGCGCGACAGGTCTCGCGGCTGCCGTCGATATCGGCCGACAGCTCGGCGACCGGGCGTCTGGTCAGTTCCTCGATCGGGGCGCGCAGGGGCGCGATCAGGGCCTCGATATCTTCGGCGGGCGCATAGGCCGCATCCAGCAAGACAGTGTCCCCGCTGGCGGCAATGACGGCACCATCATCGCCAAATTCCAGTGTCAGATCCCCCATATAGCGCGAGAAGGCATAGGCCTGCACAATCGGCACAGCCCGGCCAGAGGGGCTTTCGACAAGGGTCGCATATGCGACCGCATCTTCTGCAGTGTTCGACATCAGCGTATGGCTATGCCCTCCGATAATGGCGGAAATGCCATCGACCTCGGCGGCGATCTGCTGGTCGCGGCCAAAGCCCACATGGCTGAGCACGAGAATCTTGCTTACGCCGCGCCCCTGCAAAGCGGCCACGCCTTCGCGCAGATGCTCGATCTCATCCTGAAAGGTGACATCCTCGCCGGGTGAGGACAAAAAGACAGTGTCAGGCGTGGTGACCCCCAGAATGCCGATCTGCGCGCCATCACGTTCCAGCACCAGATGGGGCGAGATGCGCCCTGCAAGCGGCGAGCCGTCTTTGACCTGAATATTGCCGGACACAAAGGGAAAATCTGCCTCGTCTATCATCCGCGCAAGGCTTTCTGGGCCGCGGTTGAACTCGTGGTTGCCAATGCCCATCGCGTCAAATCCGATGGCATTCATCATCTGCACTTCGGCGCGTCCGCCATATGTCGTGTAATACAATGTGCCTTGCGACTGATCGCCTGCATCCAGCGTCAGAACGGAGCGTCCCTGTTGCTCATGTGCGGCGCGGTGCTGGCGGATGGCAGTTGCCAGCCGGGCAGAGCCGCCGAAACAGGTATTCTCTGCGGAATCAGAGGGCGAGCAGTTGGTGTTGAAGCGGCTGATCTCATCCACGCGGCTGTGCATGTCGTTGATATGCAGCACAGCCAGCGAAAAGCCGGTTCCAGCCTTGGCCGTGCTGAGCGAGAAGCGCCCCGCGCCAGCCATGGCAAGGCTGGCTCCGGCCACTGTCAGAAAGCCACGGCGGCTGAGTGTTGTCGTGTTCTTGTGAATTGCCATTGCGCTGGCCCTCCGGTCTTATGATTGAAAAGTGGTTTCTGAATTATGACGGTGTCACTGTGGTGCGACATCACAATGACAATGTGCCACGCAATGGTTACGCCGAAGCCGCTGCAACGCAAGATTTTTCCGCCGCTATGCCCGGTTTGATGCCAACTGACGCATGGTTTCCCCTGTCGTGGCGGCTTGCGCATGGGACACAGCTTTACAGGGGGGCCTGGCTGCCAGCATCATTTCATGTGCAAAGCCGCGCAGCGTCAGGTGAGCTTGGCTTCATACTGACCATATTTGCGGAAGCACATGGCGTTGCGCTTGGCCTGCCCAAAGCGCCGCCGGTTTGGGTCATAGACCAATTCTGGCAGATAGATGCGACCCGGCAATGCGCGGCGGCGCTGTGCCTCTGATCTTCGCATTTGGGGGCTTTGTCCCCATGCCCCAAGCCGCCATCAAAGACCTTACGTCGGACGTCGCAGATGAGGCATGTTGAACGCCTGCCATGACACAACAAAGGGTGCTCTTGCCGCCGCAAGACCGTACCTGCCAAAGCGCGGCGGTTAGCACAGGGGTTGCAATCTCGACTATGAGTGTCGCCATATTTTCCAGACCTATGTCGGTTTCGCTTGATATCTGCACGCAACTGTTTTAAGCGACCTCTCAACAGCGGCGCTTGAAACTCAGGCTCCACCGGAAATCATAACGGGCCGCGCGCCCGTTTTTTTGTGTTTGGCCCGGGAAAGGGGCAACAATGAGCGATCTTATCGCCAAGACAACCTTGGACCAACGCCTTGCAAAAATCGTCACTCCGGTGATCGAAGGGTTGGGTTTTGAACTGGTGCGCTTGCGCCTGATGGCGGGCAAGACCCGCACTTTGCAAATCATGGCAGACCGCCCTGATGGTGGCATTGAAGTGGCCGATTGCGCAGCAATCTCTACCGCTGTGTCCGCCGCGCTGGATGTAGAAGACCCGCTGGACGATGCCTATACACTGGAAGTGTCCAGCCCCGGCATTGACCGCCCCCTGACCCGGCTAAAGGATTTTGCCGTCTGGGAAGGGTACGAAGCACGTCTGGAAACGACAGAGCTGATCGATGGCCGCCGCCGCTTCAGAGGCGAGTTGGCAGGCGTTGAAGGCGATGAAGTGCTGATCGAGATCGAAGAGAATGGCGAGCCGATCACCATTGGCCTGCAATTCGACTGGCTGTCCGAGGCGAAACTTGTCCTGACGGATGAATTGATCGCCGAAATGCTGCGCGCCCGCAAGGAAAGCGGCGCATTCGACGAAAGCCAGTTTGACGAGATTGAAGACGACAACGAAGCGGACGCGCAAGGCGCGCCCCATCAGGAGGACTGACACATGGCAATCACCTCTGCCAACCAGCTTGAGTTGCTGCAAACAGCCGAAGCCGTTGCCCGTGAAAAGATGATTGACCCCGAACTGGTCATTCAGGCGATGGAAGACAGCCTCGCGCGGGCTGCAAAGTCACGCTACGGGGCCGATATGGATATCCGCGTCAGCATCGACCGCAAGACAGGCGTCGCCGCGTTTACGCGTGTGCGCACTGTTGTCGATGAGGAAGAGCTGGAAAACTACCATGCTCAACTGACCGTCGAGCAAGCCAAGCCCTATCTGGACGACCCGAAACTGGGCGATGAGATTATCGACCGCGTTCCCCCCGTGGAACTGGGCCGGATTGCGGCGCAATCTGCCAAGCAAGTCATTCTTCAGCGTGTCCGCGAAGCAGAGCGTGACCGCCAGTATGAAGAATTCAAGGACCGCGCCCACACCATCCTTAACGGTGTCGTCAAGCGCGAAGAATATGGCAATATCATTGTCGATATTGGCCGCGGCGAAGCTGTGCTGCGCCGCAACGAGAAGATCGGGCGCGAAAGCTACCGCAACGGCGACCGCATCCGCTGCTATGTCAAGGATGTGCGCCGCGAAGCGCGCGGGCCGCAGATTTTCCTGTCGCGCACAGCGCCGGAATTCATGGCCGAATTGTTCAAGATGGAAGTGCCCGAAATCTATGATGGCATCATCGAGATCAAGGCCGTGGCCCGCGACCCCGGTTCGCGCGCAAAGATCGGTGTGATTTCCTATGATTCGGGGATCGACCCTGTGGGCGCCTGTGTGGGTATGCGCGGCAGCCGTGTGCAGGCAGTTGTGAACGAACTTCAGGGCGAGAAGATCGACATCATCCCCTGGACCGAAGATCAGGCAACTTTCCTTGTCAACGCGCTGCAACCTGCCGAAGTCAGCAAGGTTGTGATCGATGAAGAGGCAGGCAAGATCGAAGTTGTCGTCCCTGACGAGCAGCTTTCGCTGGCCATTGGCCGGCGCGGGCAGAACGTGCGTCTGGCCAGCCAGCTGACGGGCCTCGACATCGACATTCTGACAGAATCCGAAGAATCGGCGCGGCGTCAGGCGGAATTCGCCCTGCGCACCAAGCTGTTCATCGACGAGTTGGACATTGACGAGATGATGGCGCAACTTCTGGTTGCGGAAGAATTCACCTCGCTTGAAGAAGTGGCCTATGTCGATCTGGATGAATTGCTGACAATCGACGGCTTTGACGAAGAAACCGCGCAAGAGCTGCAAACCCGCGCCCGCGAACGGCTGGAAGCAGTTGCAGCGGCCGCACTGGAAAGTGCGCGTGCCTTGGGTGTCGAAGACAGCCTGATCGAGTTTGAGGGCCTGACACCGCAAATGGTCGAAGCGCTGGCCAAAGACGGCATCAAGACCCTGGAAGACTTCGCCACTTGCGCCGACTGGGAACTTGCAGGCGGTTGGACCACAGTCGATGGCGAGCGGGTCAAGGATGAAGGCTTGCTGGAGCGCTTCGAGGTCAGCCTTGAAGAAGCGCAGCATCTGGTGATGACCGCGCGCGTTCTGCTGGGGTGGGTCGATCCAAGCGAGCTGGAACAGGACGGGGCCGAGGACGGTTCGGACGAAGACACCGAACTAGAGGGTGAACAGACCTGAGCGGCGCGGAGGCGCACATGACGCGCGGAGGCAAGACTGTCATCAAGGATGGGCCAGAGCGGCGTTGCATCGTATCGGGCGCATCCGGCGATGCACGCGCGCTGATCCGCTTTGTTGTCGGGCCAGAGGCGCAGATTGTGCCGGATCTGGCAGGCAAATTGCCCGGCCGTGGCATCTGGGTCAGCGCAGACCGCACCATGCTGGAGCAGGCAGAGAAAAAGAAAGCCTTTGCCCGCGCCGCCCGTCAGGCTGTATCCGTACCCGAAGGGCTTGCGGATATGGTCGAGGCGCTGTTACTACGCCGCGTGATCGATCTGATCTCGTTGGCGCGCAAAAGCGGATTGGCCCTTGCAGGCTATGAGAAATGCCGCGACCTTGCCCTGAAAGATGAGATGGCCATTCTCATTCAGGCGCATGACGGCTCGACTCGGGGAAAGACGAAACTGCGCCCGCCCGATGGGCCTGACAGCTATATCGGCTGGCTAAGTGCGCAGGAATTAGGTTTGGCATTTGGGCGCGAACATGTGATACATGCTTCGCTTCGTGCTGGTGGACTCAGTAAAGCTGTTGTAGAGGAAGCAACAAGACTGAAAGGTTTGCGCACAGGTATCGGCGGATATGCCGCCGGAGAGGATAAGACGGACGCATGAGCGATACAGACGGAAAGAAAACACTCGGAATAGGCGGCAAGGGCGGCCATGTGAAGCAAAGCTTCAGCCATGGACGGACGAAATCTGTCGTGGTCGAGAAAAAACGTAAACGCGTGGTGGTCCCGAAGCCGGGCGCCCAGCAAGCGCCTGGGACTCAAGGTAAGGTTCCAGCGCAGTCTGACCCATCGCGCCGCCCCGCCGGGATTACCGACGCCGAGATGGAGCGCCGCCTGAAAGCGCTTGCCGCCGCCAAAGCGCGCGAGACGAAAGACGCCGCCATCCGCGACGCGGAAGAACGTGCACGCGAAGAAGATCGCCAGCGCCGCCGTGATGAGGCAGAAGCCCGCGAACGCGAAGAACGCGAACGCGAAGATGCCCTGCGCGCCAAAGAAGAAGAAGAGGCCCGCGCCAAAGCCGAGGCCAAAGCCGACGCTGATGCGAAAGCCGCGAAAGCTGCGCGCAAGGTCAAAGAAGACGAAGCGCCATCGGCCCCAGAGGCCGCAGCCGCGCCCTTGTCCGAACGCGCACGGCCCGCAGCACCCGCACAGGATGCGCGCAAAACAGTCAAGCGCAGCGAAGATGACCGCGCAGTTCGCGCCAAACCCCGCGACGATGCGGGCGGACGCCGTGCAGGCAAACTGACGCTGAAAGACGCGCTGGCAGGCGATGGCGGTCGTCAACGGTCTATGGCTGCGATGAAACGCAAGCAGGAACGCGCCCGTCAGAAAGCGATGGGCCAGACCCAGTCGCGCGAAAAAGTTGTCCGCGAAGTGCAGTTGCCTGAAACCATCGTGGTGCAGGAACTGGCCAACCGTATGGCGGAACGCGTGGCAGATGTGGTCAAATCGCTGATGAAAATGGGCGTCATGGCCACCATGAACCAGACCATCGACGCCGATACCGCAGAATTGCTGATCGAAGAATTCGGCCACAAAGTTGTGCGCGTCTCGGATTCCGATGTCGAGCAGGTGATCACGCAGACCGACGACAACCCCGACGATCTGCATCCGCGCCCACCGATCATCACGATCATGGGCCATGTCGACCACGGCAAAACCTCGCTTCTGGATGCTATCCGCAAAACAAGTGTTGTGTCCGGCGAAGCGGGCGGCATTACGCAGCATATCGGGGCCTATCAGGTCAAAACCGAAAGTGGCGCGATCCTGTCTTTCCTCGACACGCCCGGCCACGCGGCCTTTACCAGCATGCGTGCACGCGGTGCGAATGTGACAGATATTGTCGTGCTGGTTGTTGCCGCCGACGATTCCGTCATGCCCCAAACGATCGAGGCGATTAACCACGCCAAGGCCGCCAAGGTGCCGATGATTGTTGCCATCAACAAATGTGACAAGCCGTCGGCCGATGCCAACAAGGTGCGCACCGAATTGTTGCAGCACGAAGTTGTTGTCGAAGCCATGTCGGGCGATGTGCAGGATGTCGAAGTCTCGGCCATCACCGGGGCAGGTCTGGACACACTGTTGGAAGCCATCGCGCTTCAGGCGGAAATTCTGGAACTCAAGGCCAACCCGGATCGCAACGCAATGGGTGCCGTGATCGAAGCGCAGCTGGATGTGGGCCGTGGCCCCGTGGCAACTGTTCTGGTTCAGAACGGCACATTGCGCCAAGGCGACATCTTTGTGGTCGGCGAACAGTGGGGCAAGGTCCGCGCATTGGTCAATGACAAGGGCGAGCGGATCAAGGAAGCTGGCCCATCTGTTCCTGTCGAAGTGTTGGGCCTGAATGGTACGCCAGAAGCAGGCGATGTGCTGAACGTGGTCGAAACCGAAGCGCAGGCGCGCGAAATTGCCGAATACCGGCAGGAAGCGGCCAAAGACAAACGCGCGGCAGCGGGTGCGGCAACCACACTGGAACAGCTGATGGCCAAGGCCAAAGCGGATCAGGATGTCGCCGAACTGCCCGTTCTGGTGAAAGCCGATGTGCAAGGCTCTGCCGAAGCAATCGTTCAGGCGCTGGAAAAGATCGGCAATGACGAAGTGCGCGTACGCGTGCTGCATTACGGTGTTGGCGCGATTACCGACACAGATGTGGGCCTTGCCGAAGCCTCGGGCGCGCCGATCATCGGCTTTAACGTCCGTGCGAATGCCTCTGCCCGCAATTCGGCCAACCAAAAAGGGGTCGAGCTGCGCTATTACTCGATCATCTATGATCTGGTTGACGACATCAAAGCGGCAGCCTCTGGCCTGCTGTCGGCAGAAGTGCGCGAGAACTTCATCGGCTATGCCGAGATTCGCGAAGTCTTCAAAGTATCGGGCATCGGCAAGGTTGCTGGCTGTCTGGTCACCGAAGGTGTCGCGCGGCGTTCTGCCGGTGTGCGCTTGCTGCGGGACAACGTGGTTATTCACGAAGGCACGCTCAAGACCCTCAAGCGCTTCAAGGACGAGGTCAAGGAAGTGCAGTCGGGTCAGGAATGCGGCATGGCATTCGAGAATTACGAAGATATCCGCCCCAAGGATGTCATCGAAATCTTCGAGCGCGAAGAGATCGAACGCAGCCTGACCTAAGTGTCAGTTGCATCTTGAAGATTAGGAAAAAGGGGCCAGACATGGCCCCTTTTTTCATGGGCTTGATTGCCCATCGCCCTTTCAGGTGCAAATGCACAAAGGCCCCGGTTCACAACCGGGGCCTTTGTGGGTTGGCCTGCAATTTGTTGGGGCTGCTACACCTTACCCCGCTGCATATTTGCGGGCAGGCTGGTCAAACTCTGACGCTGATGACAGGCGGAATGCACCCCCTTCCCCGCGCTGCAAACGCCCTTCGCGCAGCAAAGTCCCAAACCCGCGCAGCATATCGTCACGCGTCACATCACGCCCCTCATTATAGGCCAGAACATAGCTCATCAGGTCAACGCGGGTGAATTCTTCCTGCCCTTTAAGATGGGTCTTGAAGGCAGCCGCCGCTTCGATCTGCTCATCCAGCAACCATGCATCCACCGCTTCCGCGAAATCCTTGAACGCTTTGCGATCTTCAGACGACAAGGGCGAGGCTTTCTTCAACCCTTCCAGATCGATTGTCCGATCGGCGGTACTGGCAACGCGGCGGGGGCGCACTGGCGTGGCCTGTGCTGGATTATCCACACGCTGCTCTGACACCAGCACCAAGGGCGCGCGTTCCGGTTCAGGGCGGGACCGGCGTGTCGCGTCAACCCGCGCCGGGCGCCGTGGCACAGGCTGAAGGGCCTCTGCCAGCGCTGTTTCCTCGGACAGGTCAGGGCGCTCTGGCTGGGGTGCAGCGACGGCCACCTGCTCTGGTGCGGCGGTGGCAGTCTCTTCCTCAAGCTCTTGGTGTGCGGGTTCTGACGGTTGCGCCATCTCTGCCTCTCGCAGCGGGGTCGGGCGCAGCGGTTCTGGCGCGACCAGATCCTCGCGGTAGCGCTCGATCTCGCGCGCCTGCACGATATCGGGGCGACGCGGGCCTTTTGCGGCTTCTTCGGCGCGCGTTGCATCGACAGCCACGCGCATATGCTCGAACGTTTCGCGGCGGCGCTGCGATTCGACTTGCCCCAATTCCGAACGGGCCGTTTCCAACAGGCGGGCTGCCGTTTCATCTGTATCGACGATCATGGCGTCAAATTGTGCGCGCGAATTGACAGCACGGCGGGGCGCTGCCTGCCGCTCGATATTCGCAAGCTCTGCAATCAGGTCGGATTCGTCTGTCTGGCTTAGCCCTGTCTCGCCGATGGCCTTGCGGATGCGAACGCGCAATTCCTCATCCGTCAGGGGGCCGTCTTTGTCGTCTTCATCTGCGGGGGCCTGTTCCGCATCGAGTGCGGACGCAGCGGCATAGCTGTCTTGCAAATCGGCATCGAAATCATCATCGTCCAGATCATCGAACTCATCGTCGAAATCTGTTTCATCGCGGTCAAAATGCGCGGCCAGAACCGAAGCATCCTGCGTTTCATCCTCTGCGTCCGCCTCATCCGCCGCTGCGACACCCGGCTCTGGTTCCGGGTCGTTCATGGCCGCATCCATCGTTGGCGCATCAGCTTCTTCGCTAGCCTCGGAATACAGTTCTGCATCCCATACGGCGTCGTCGAATGTGCTTTGCTCGGCCAGCACCTCTGGCGCGATCACGGCCTGCTGCGGTTCCGCTTCAACCGGCGCAATCTCTGGCTGGGGTGCTGCCTGCTCTGTCGCTTGGGAGGCGGCGTCCTGTTTGGGCGCTGTGTTGGCGGCATGCGCGATTCGCGCGCGGATGCGGGCCAGTTTTTCGCTCATGCTGATTGAAGTGGCAGCTTCGGCCGCAGTTGGTTTGGGCTGAGGCACAGCGGCCATGGCAGGTGTCTGCACCCTATCTTCAACGGCCCCCGTGGGCGCGTCGGAAGTGTTTTGCACCTCTTCTGCGCTGTCCGAAAGGGGTGCATCTGCCTGCGGCTCTGTGGCCTGTGGGTGTAGGCCCTCTTCCTGCGGCGCATCCCCGCCAGATGCGGGCGCGGCACTATCTTCGGCAATGGCAGGGTCGGTTGGCAATTCTGCTACGGGCGCATCGTCTTGTGCAGATGCGTCCAAAAATTCCGCCGCTGTTTGGGGGGCAGGCATCGATTCGGGTGCAGGCGCGGTGTCAGCTGGCATCTCGCCCGACAGCGCAAGCGGGCCTGTCCCGTTACCGGCCAAAGCCTCTGCCCGCAAAACGACACCGTTCTCCTGAATGCGCGCTTCAACACGGCGCTGAATTTCACGTTCGGCAATACGATGCAGCATTTCGGCATCGGGGGTCGGGGGTTCCGCGCCAAAATAGCGGTCCTGCGCTGCCAGATCGCGGAAATATTCGGCAATGCCCTGCATTGTCCCGAAAGGTTCGTCAAACCCCTCTAGCGTGCAAGAGAATGTGCCATAAGACACTGTCAAAATTTTGTTAGGGCCAACCATAACATGCTCACTTTCGTTACCTGTACGATTGCAGATTTGCGCAACACCTGAGCGATTAGATGTTCAGACTTTGGTTATTTGATGATCTGAATATGGCTAAGAAAAGACCGATTCGAACTAGGGAAAGACTTTATCGATATGCGCCTGCCTGTCGACTCAATCTATGGCGTAACGCTGGTGGGTGGGGGCATATTCTCACAATGCGACCTAGATATGGCATTGACGCTGGCGCCGATGCTGGTCGCGGCAGATGGCGGCGCAAACAAGCTGATGGACTGCGGCCATATTCCGCAACATGTCATCGGTGATCTGGATTCGCTGGACGCTGCGCATCTTGCCCGCTTGGGCGACAGGCTGGTTCATATCGCGGAACAGGACAGCACGGATTTCGATAAATCCTTGCGCGCCCTGCATGCCCCCTTCATTCTTGCGCTGGGGTTTGACGGGGCGCGGCTGGACCATACGCTTGCCGCCATGTCGTCACTGGTGCGGCACGGGCGCGCGCGTGTCGTATTGCTGGCCGCAAAGGATATCTGCTTTCTTGCGCCACCGCGTCTGGCGTTGACGCTGCCTGTTGGTGCGCGCGTGTCGCTGTTTCCGATGGCCCCTGTAAGCGGGCGGTCAACAGGGCTTCACTGGCCGATTGACGGCATACAATTTGCCCCTGCCGCCCAGATTGGCACCTCTAACCACGCGGAGTCAGACCGGATTTTGCTGGAATTCGATCACCCCGGCATGTTGGTCTTGCTGGAGCGCGCGCATCTGGCAGTGACACTGGACGCGCTGCAAGCCAGCCCCGACTGGCGCTAAGTTCAGAGCATCGCGCCGATTACAACACCCGCGCCCAACACCCCAGCACCAATCAGACTCCAGACAACGGGGCCCGCGCGTTTTGGCGTGGTTTCGCGCCGTTCAGGGTTGGCTTGGGCGATCAGGGCCTCTTCCACCAACCGTGGCAGGTGCGGGCCGAAACGGGTCAGAATGCGCGCGGTCGCCAGCAGATCAGCCGCCAGCGCTTTTGGGCCAATGCTTTCGCGGATGTATTCTTCAACCACGGGTTTGGCCACATGCCACATGTTTATTTCGGGGTTCAGCGACCGCGCGACCCCTTCGACCACCACCATTGTGCGTTGCAGCAAGATCAGTTCAGTACGGGTTTCCATGCCAAAACGTTCTGTCACTTCAAACAGATAGGCCAACAGCCGCGCCATCGAGATGTGGCGCGCATCCATGCCGAAAATCGGCTCTCCCACCGATCGCAGGGCGCGGGCAAATTCGTCTATGTCACGGTCAGGCGGCACATAGCCCGCTTCAAAATGCACTTCGGCCACGCGCCGGTAATCCTTGCGAATGAACCCGAACAGGATTTCGGCATAGGCACGGCGGGTAAACGGGTCGATCCGGCCCATGATCCCGAAATCCAGCGCGATAATCTCGCCCGCGCCTGTGACCTTCAGATTGCCCTGATGCATATCGCCATGAAAGAACCCGTCCCGCAGCGCATGGCGCAGGAACAGCGTCAGCACGCGCACGCCCAGTTCGTTGCGGTCAATGCCAGCTGCATCAAGTGCGGCATTGTCGCCCATCGCCATGCCTTCGGCCCAGCTAAGCGTCATCACGCGGCGCGAGGACAGGTTCCAGATGGGGCGCGGCACGCTGAAGCCCGCGTCATTTTCAGTATTCGCCGCAAATTCCGCAGCCGAAGCTGCCTCCAGCCGCAAATCCAGCTCGCCCTCGACCACGCTTTCAAAATGGCGGATCACATCCAGCGGGCGCAGACGGCGGGTCGAGGGCAAAAGCCACTCAATCACACCGGCCGCAAAATAGAACGCATCCACATCGGTGCGAAACGCGCGCTCGACATCGGGGCGCAGCACTTTGACGGCAACGCGCACACCTGTATCGGCAAGAGTGGCCGAATGCACCTGCGCAATGGATGCAGCCGCCACCGGCTCTGACACATGCGAGAAAATCTGATCTACCGGCGCTTCCAGTTCCTGCGCGATCATCGCCATGGCTTCTGCGCGCGGGAATGGCGGCAGCTTGTCTTGCAGATAGCGCAACTGGTCGGCCAGTTCCTGCCCCACCACATCGGGGCGGGTGGCCAGGGTTTGCCCGAATTTGATATAGGCAGGGCCAAGAGCGGTGAGCGCGCGCGTCAGCGGCGGCTGGCTTGGGTCGCCCTTCAAGCCCAGCAGCTTGAACGGCCAGCCCAGCACGCGGGCCGCAAAGCGCAGTCGCGGGGGCGCATTCATGGCTTCCAGCACCACATGCATCGCACCTGTGCGCTCGAATGTGGCACCCGTGCGGATCAGCCGCCACAGATTGAACGGTCCGCGCATGATCAGATCTTCCAGCCGGAATGCAGCGCCGCAATACCCATCGACAGGTTGCGGTATTTCACCTGCCCGAACCCTGCAGCAACGATCATATCGGCGAAACGGTCCTGATCGGGGAAGCGGCGGATGGATTCGACAAGGTATTGATAACTGTCGCGGTCATTCGCCACGATCTGCCCCATGACGGGAATCACATTGAACGAATACAGATCATACAGCTTTTGCAGCCCATCAACGGGAAGCTGGCTGAATTCCAGCACCATCAGCCGCCCACCGGGGCGCAGCACGCGGTAGGCTTCGGACAGCGCATCTTCAATCCGCGTGACGTTGCGAATGCCAAAGCTGATTGTATAGACATCGAAACTGTTATCGGCAAAGGGCAACGCCATCGCATCGCCCACCAGCCAATCCAGCACATGGGCCATGTTTTCAGCTTCGGCGCGCTTCTGCCCCTCGATCAGCATCGATTCGGTCAGGTCCAGCACCGTGGCATGCGCCCCTGCACCTGCGCGTTTCAGGAAACGGAACGACACATCGCCCGTGCCGCCCGCAACATCCAGCAGGCGCTGGCCGGGGCGCGGGGCCAGCCAATCCATCATGGCGTCTTTCCAGACACGGTGAACGCCCATCGACATCAGATCGTTCATGACATCGTATTTCGAGGCAACGCGGGTGAACACACCCTGCACCAGCCCCGATTTCTGATCTTCACCTACGGTCTGATAGCCGAAATGTGTTGTCTTGTCGTTCTCGCTCATGCCTGCCACGCTCCGCATGTCTGCCCGCTTTGGGGCTGTCTGCTTCCTCTTATAAGGTTATAGGGGGGCGATACAATGCGACCCCGTGACAAGGCGGACCAAAGCCATGCCAGAATTGCCCGAAGTCGAAACTGTGCGCCGTGGCCTGTTGCCCGCAATGGAGGGGCAGCGCATTGCACAAGCCGAATTGCGCCGCGAAGGGCTGCGCTGGCCGTTCCCCCCTGACATGGCGGCCCGTCTGTCGGGCGCGCGCGTGCTGCATCTGCGCCGCCGGTCGAAATATATTCTGGCCGATCTGGATACAGGCGAAAGCCTGATCATTCATCTGGGCATGTCGGGGCGCATGGTCATCTCGGGGCTGGAAGCTGCGCATGTGCCCGGACAGTTTCATTTCGACCACCCTGCCATAGAAAAACACGACCACGTCCTGTTCCATATGGAAAATGGCGCGCGGGTCACGTTCAACGACCCGCGCCGCTTTGGCGCGATGGACATGGGCGCAACGGCCACGCTGGAGGCGCACCCCCTTCTGGCCAGCATCGGGCCAGAACCGCTGGGCAATGGATTTCAGGCAGACTATCTGGCAAGCCGCCTGCACGGGCGCAAAACCCCGATCAAAGCGGCCCTTCTGGACCAGCGAATCGTCGCGGGTCTTGGCAATATCTATGTCTGCGAAGCGCTGTTTCGTGCGCGCATCAGCCCCCTGCGTGCTGCGGGCCGCATTGGCGCAGGGCGCATCCAGCTTTTGACCGACACCATCCGCACCACCCTTATGGACGCGATCAAGGCGGGCGGGTCCAGCCTGCGCGACTATCGCCAAGCCAATGGCGAACTTGGATATTTCCAGCATTCTTTTCAGGTTTACGGGCGCGAGGGGGCAGCCTGCGTCACCGATGGTTGCCCACAAACCGTGCGGCGTGCCGTGCAATCAGGCCGATCCAGCTTCTATTGCCCAACCTGCCAGAGATGACTTGAACCCCGTGATCAAGCTGCTATGCCAATGAGCCTGATTACAACAACCAAGGTGCCAACCCATGGCCTATGAAACGCTGATCGTCGATATTGACAACCATATCGCACTGATCCGCCTGAATCGCCCTGATGCAATGAACGCGCTGAACAGCACCTTGCTAAGCGAGCTGGCAGACGCGCTTGGCGCTGCCGACAAGAATGACAAGGTGCGCTGCATCGTCATCACCGGCTCTGACAAGGCATTCGCGGCGGGTGCGGATATCAAGGAAATGTCGGAAAAAGGCTTTGTGGACATGTTCCAAGCCGATTTCTTCGCCCCCGAGACAGAGGCGATGTTGCGCGTGCGCAAGCCCATTATTGCCGCTGTTGGCGGCTATGCACTGGGCGGCGGGTGCGAATTGGCGATGATGTGTGATTTCATTATCGCTGCCGATACCGCCAAATTCGGCCAGCCAGAGATTAACCTTGGCGTGGTGGCAGGCATTGGCGGCACCCAGCGCCTGACACGGTTTGTCGGCAAGTCCAAAGCGATGGACATGCATCTGACAGGCCGCTTCATGGATGCCGAAGAGGCCGAGCGTTCGGGCCTTGTCAGCCGCGTGGTTCCCGCAGGCAAGCTGATGGAAGAAGCGATGGCGGCCGCCTCCAAAATCGCGGAGAAGTCACAGATCACGGTCAAGGTTGTCAAGGAAGCGGTCAATCGCAGCTATGAGACGACCTTGCGCGAAGGGCTTTTGTACGAACGCCGCGTGTTCCACATGCTGTTCAATACCAAGGACCAGAAAGAAGGCATGTCGGCTTTCCTTGAAAAGCGCCAACCGCAATTCCGCGACCAGTAACGAAAACAGCTATTCCCTTTTTTGCACAGCTGTCGTATATGCGCCGCACATGCGCGTGGGCCCGCTTAAGGCACGAGTCGAAACTGGTCTGTTGGGCCAGTTAGGGTCCGTTGTGCAAAATAATTGAAACGGACACGAAAGACACAAGCCCATGGCAAATACACCACAGTCGAAAAAGCGCGCCCGCCAGCTAGAGCGCCGCACCGAAATCAACAAAGCGCGCCGCTCGCGCCTGCGCACTTTCCTGCGCAAGGTTGAAGAAGCCATCGCTTCGGGCGACCAGACCAAAGCGAATGAAGCGCTGCGCGCAGCTCAGCCAGAACTGGACCGCGGCGTAACCAAAGGCGTTCTGCACAAGAACACCGTTGCCCGCAAAATGTCGCGCCTGTCAGCCCGCATCAAGGCACTGGCCGCCTGAATCTGGCGTCAGTCCTGCCAGAAAAACCTGCTTCTAAAAGGCACCTTTTCGGGTGTCTTTTTTTTGTGGCAGACAGGCAGTCGTGCCCCTCGTCTGGCGATTCTTTGCATCGCTTTTCGACGTCAAGCTGCAAGTTCTGTTGCCGCTCCGAGGTCCGGTTGCTAATGTCTGGACGACTCGGGGTCTGGTGCCATGAACAGTGAATCGCAGCCTGCGATGCCCATTGCCCAAGTTCGGAAATCGGTGTGTCTCTGTTTTTTACGCGGTGTTTAGCTGCCACTAAACTATGCGGAACCCACTGATATTATTGATGTAGTGTAAAGCACGGCAAGGTTTAGGCAGACCATTGCTTTGTAATGAGTGTCTTGGAATGCGCCAGGCAGGGGGCTGCCAGCACATAACAAGGTTTGGGTGAACGATGCGACTGTGGATGCAAGAAGATAAAAAGGCTGGGGTGTGATGGTTGCGGATCAATGGACCGGAATTTCTGAAGAGCTGCGTTATGAAATTGGGGATAGCAACCATAAGAACTGGATCGCGCCCTTGGAGTGCCTTGGGATCACCGATGGTGTTGTGCGCTTCAGGGCACCGTCCCGCTTTGTCGGCGATTGGGTAAAACGCACATATCACGACCAGATTTTCGCGCGCCTGCAAACGCTGGCCTGCGATGTGTCGCGGATGGAATTTATTGTGGGCGACCCCACGCCGCGCGCCGCAGTCGCTGCGCCAGCCACCAGCAAGGCCGCACAAGGTGATGACCTGCAAGGCGCCCCCCTTGATGGGAAATACCATTTCGACAATTTCGTTGTGGGCAAACCGAACGAACTGGCCCATGCCGCAGCCCGCCGCGTGGCCGAAGCCGGGCCTGTCACCTTCAACCCACTGTTTTTATATGGGGGTGTCGGCTTGGGCAAAACCCACCTGATGCACGCCATCGCATGGGAATTGAAAGCCAAGCGCCCTGATCTGCAAGTTCTGTATCTCTCTGCCGAACAGTTCATGTACCGATTCGTGCAGGCCCTGCGCGACCGCGAGATCATGGATTTCAAAAACCTGTTCCGCTCGGTCGATGTGCTGATGGTGGATGATGTGCAATTCATCGCCGGCAAGGACAGCACGCAGGAAGAGTTTTTTCACACGTTCAACGCCTTGGTTGACCAGAACAAACAGATCGTCATTTCCGCAGACCGCGCCCCCGGAGAGATCAAGGATCTTGAAGCGCGCATCTCGTCGCGGATGCAATGCGGCCTTGTGGTGGACCTGCACCCGACCAACTACGAATTGCGCCTTGGCATTTTGCAACGCAAAGCCGCGCAATTTGCCCAAAGCTATGGCAGCATCAAGATTGATGATGGTGTGTTTGAATTTCTGGCGCATCGAATCACCACCAACGTGCGCGTTTTGGAAGGCGCGTTGCAGCGCCTCTTCGCCTTTTCCAGCCTGATCGGGCAGGAAGTCACACTGGATATGGTGCAAGATTGCCTGTCCGACATGCTGCGCAGCTCAGAGCGCCGCGTGACGGTTGAAGAAATCCAGCGCAAAGTGGCTGAACACTTCAACATTCGTCTGTCCGATATGCTTGGCCCCAAACGCACCCGCACGATTGCGCGGCCGCGCCAGATTGCGATGTATCTGTCCAAAGAAATGACATCGCGCTCTCTGCCCGAAATCGGGCGACGCTTTGGCGGGCGCGATCACACCACGATTTTGCACGGCGTGCGCAAAGTTGTCGAGATGCGCACACAAGACACGCAGTTGAATGAAGATATCGAATTGCTGCGCCGCCTTCTGGAAAGCTGAACTCTTGCCGGAATCAGCGAAAAAACGCTTGTCGTCATATTAAAATTGACTAGGCTCGCGCACCCGGCAGGGTGTGTTCTGCTAGCGATTAAGAAGGGTCTAGGGCATGAAGATCAGTATTGAACGGGCGGTATTGCTCAAGGCCGTCGCTCAGGCGCAATCCGTGGTAGAGCGGCGCAACACGATTCCCATTTTGGCCAATGTCCTGATAGAGGCCAGTGAAGGCAGCGTGACCCTGCGCGCCACCGATCTGGACATCGAGGTTCTGGACCGCGCGCCAGCGATGGTCGAACAGGCCGGTGCCACGACAGTGTCGGCAGTGCTGTTGCATGACATCATCCGCAAATTGCCCGATGGCGCTTTGATCGAGTTGGTGGATGACAGCCGCACAGGGCGGCTGCAAGTCTCGGCGGGGCGGTCGAACTTCTCGCTGGCCACACTGCCGAAAGAAGATTTCCCCGTCATGGCGTCCAGCGAATACAGCGCCAATTTTGCAGCCCCCGCCAAAGTGCTGCGCCGCCTGTTCGACAAGGCAAAATTCGCCATCTCGACCGAGGAGACGCGCTATTACCTGAACGGCGTCTATATGCATGTGGCCGACAGCGAAGGCGGCCGCGTGCTGCGCTGCGTGGCAACAGACGGGCACAGGCTGGCACGCATTGATGCGCCCTTGCCCGCAGGGGCCGAAAACATGCACGGGGTGATTGTCCCGCGCAAAACCGTGGGCGAATTGCGCAAACTGCTGGAAGATGACGATATGGAGATTGCAGTCTCTGTCTCGGAAACCAAGGTACGTTTTGCAACGCCGGATATGACGCTGACATCGAAGGTGATTGACGGCACCTTCCCCGATTACAGCCGCGTCATTCCCACCCAGAACACCAAACGGCTGGAAGTGGACGCAAGCGAATTTTCCAAAGCGGTTGACCGCGTGGCAACGGTGTCTTCCGAACGCTCGCGCGCAGTAAAGCTGGCGCTGGAAGATGACAGGCTGGTTCTGTCGGTAAACGCCCCCGATTCGGGTGCCGCCGAAGAGGAACTGATCGTCGCCTATAGCGATGAACGGCTGGAGATTGGCTTTAACGCCAAATACCTGCTGGAAATCGCCTCTCAGGTAGATCGGGAAAATGCTGTGTTCATGTTCAACACATCCGGCGATCCAACCCTGATGCGCGAAGGCAATGACACCAGCGCGGTCTATGTTGTGATGCCAATGCGGGTTTAACCCAGCGGCACCGCAAACAGCCAAGCCCCGCAGCATTTGCGGGGCTTTTTCATGCTGGTAACTTGCAGCAATAGTTTTTACCGCTAGGCCATGTCGATTCATGTCTGCCACCTGACCCTCTCGCATTTCCGCTCGCATCAGCGCACGCGGGTTGACTTGGATGGGCGCCCTGTTGTGTTGTCGGGGCTGAATGGGGCAGGCAAGACGAATATTCTTGAAGCTGTCTCGCTGCTGTCACCGGGGCGCGGTCTGCGTCGCGCCAGCCCCGATGACATTGCGCGACGTCCGCAATCCCTGGGCTGGAAAATCCGCGCAGAAATGGCAACGCCGGGCGGGTCGCGCCAGCTAGAGACTTGGGCAGAACCCGGCAGCCCGCGACAAGTCCGCATAGACGAGAAGACCGCCCCCCAGATCGCCTTGGGCGAACTGGCCGCCATGCTGTGGCTGACACCCGCGATGGACCGTCTCTGGCTGGAAGGCACCGAAGGGCGGCGGCGGTTTCTGGACCGTACTGTTCTTAGCTTTCGCCCCGACCACGCCGCGCAATCGCTGGGCTATGAGAAAGCCATGCGCGAACGCAACCGCCTGTTGCGCGAAGGGGTGACAGATGCGGGCTGGTTCGCGGCACTAGAGGCGCAAATGGCCCAGACCGGCGCGCGGATCAGCGCCAACCGCCACGCCGCTCTTGCCATTCTTGGCCAGCATGCCGATCCGGACAGCCCTTTCCCCGAAGCCGATCTTGCGCTGGACTGCGCCGCCCCCACGCAGGAAGACGCCCTTGCAACCGCGCTGGCCGAAGGGCGCAGGCGCGATATGGCGGCGGGGCGCAGCCTGATTGGCCCGCACCGCGCCGATCTGCGCGCGACATGGGCCGCCAAGGGCATGGACGCCGCGCAATGTTCCACCGGAGAGCAGAAGGCGCTGCTGATCTCGATCATCCTTGCCAATGCCCGCGCGCTGGCCACGGTTCGGGGCAGCGCACCCATTTTGCTGCTGGACGAAGTCGCAGCCCATCTTGACGCGACCCGCCGCGCGGCGCTTTATGATGCGCTCTGCGACCTTGGCGCGCAGGCATTTCTGACCGGCACAGGGGCCGAACTATTTTCCGATCTCGGCCCCCGCGCGCAACATTTCACCGTCTCGGAGCGCGACGGGCGCTCGATTCTTGAGGAGATTGCCCCATGAGCTATCCGCGCCAGCGCATCACCCTCGTCACCCTTGGCGTCGACGACCTCAAGCGCGCGAAAGCGTTCTACAAGGGGCTTGGCTGGGTGCCCGCCGAAGAGGTTGACGGCATGGCCTGTTTCCAACTGCACGGACAGGCGCTGATGCTTTTCGGGCGTGCGGAACTGGCGAAGGATCAGGGCCGCGAAGGTGCGGTGCTTGGAACGGGCGCGGTCACGCTTTGCCAGAATTTCGACAGCCGCGAGGATGTGGACACCGCCTATGCCGAGGCGCTGGCGGCGGGCGCGCAGCCGCTCAAGGCCCCCGAAGCCGTATTCTGGGGCGGCTATTCGGGCTATTTCACCGACCCCGATGGCCATGTCTGGGAATTGGCCCATAACCCGTTCTGGCCGCTATCAGAAGATGGCAGCCTGACCTTGCCCGAGGCCCCATGACCATCTCATTGCTGGAACTTGCCTTTTACGCAGGTGCAATCCTGGTCCTGTTCCTGACGCCTGGGCCGGTCTGGGTGGCGCTGACCGCGCGGGCCATGTCGGGAGGGTTCACCTCTGCCGCGCCGTTGGCCGTGGGGGTTGCCTTGGGCGATATGATGTGGCCGCTGGCCGCGATTTTCGGCCTGACATGGATATTGTCGATCTATGGCGACCTTCTTGAAGCCATGAAATGGGTTGCCGTAGCCATGTTCGTGGTGATGGGCTGGCAGTTGATCCGGCATGCGGCGCGCGACATCTCGGCCGACAGCCGCCTGACCCGCCCCGGCGCGCTTGCCGGATTTGCCGCAGGCGTGACGGTGATATTGGCCAACCCCAAGGCGATTCTGTTCTATATGGGCGTCTTGCCCGGTTTCTTCGATCTGACCCGCGTGACATGGGCCGATATTGCGGCAATAGTCCTCGTCTCGGTAACAATCCCGATGCTGGGGAACCTTGGCATGGCGCTTCTGATCGACCGCGCGCGCGCGCTGTTGCGATCCGGCACGGCCATTGCGCGCACCAACCGCATCGCAGGGGTCTTGATGATCGGGGTGGGCGTGGTGATTGCCGTCACCTGACCCAGCCCCTTATCTGCCGCGCAAAAGCTGCTCCATCTCAATGGGTTGCGGCGTACCAGCAAGACGCGAGCGATAGATCACAAGCGATTCTGCCACACGCATAATGTAATTGCGCGTCTCGGCGAAAGGCACGCTTTCCACCCATGTAACAAAATCGACCGAGACATCGCGCGGGTCGCCAAGGCGCGGAATCCATTGGCGCGGGCGGCCCGGCCCCGCATTATAGCCCGCAGCCACCAGCGCCAGCGAAGGGCCGAATTCGTCGCGCAACTCTGCCAGATAGGCCGCGCCAAGCTGGGCGTTCAGGCTGGGGTTACGCGTCAGGTCACCCGCCTCAAACGGGACATTCAACTTGCGCGCCATCATCTGCCCTGTTCCGGGCAAGACCTGCATCAACCCGCGCGCATCGGCGGGGCTGACAACGGCGGGGTCAAATTCGCTTTCGCGCCGCGCAATGGCCTTGACCAGATCAGTCGGCACAGGCAGCGCCGTTCTGGCCAGTTCCGTCACAGGGAAATAGGCGCGCGGCAAGACAATCTCGTTTTGCACGGCAAGCTTGGCGATGTTCAGCGCGAAATTCGGCTCTCCCAGATCCAGCATCAAATCTGCCAGCGCGCCGATCTCTGCTTCTTCGGTCAATTGCCGCGCAAGAAACAGAATGAAGCGCCGCGCCTCGTGCCATTGATCTGCCTCTCGCAGCAACAAGGCCGCTTGCAACAGGTCAGACTCTGCAAGGGCAGTGTCGCGCCAATTTGGATAGTCCGGCCCGTTTATCAGCGCAGGGTCCAGCGTCATGCCCAGCTTGTCGGCGGCAAGTTGGCCGTAAAAACTGGTCTGATGCTCGGCCCCGAATTCATAGGCGGCGCGTGCGGTAATCTCATCGCCAAGCGCCTCATGGGTGCGGCCCTGCCAATAGCCTGCGCGCCCCAATGTGATCGGGCTGGTGCTGCGCACCTGCAACGCGCGGAAATGCGGCAGCGCATCGGCAGGCCGGCCCAGATGTTCCAGCGCGACAAAACCGGCCAGAAACTCCAGATCGACGAAACTCAACCCATCATCCAACCCGTGCGGCGTGGCCAGATCATAGGCGCGCTGAAACGCACCCTCCGACAGCGCGCTGCGCACCAGAAAAATGCGGCTGCGCCCCCACGATTCGGCAATCCCCAACCCCTCTGCCGCGCGCGACTGCGCCAGAATCAACTCTGCCGCGCCGTCATGATTGCCCGCGCGCATGCGGAACTGAAAGCGGTCATGCATCAGCCCCGGATCACTTTGCAGCGCATCGGGCACCGCCGCGACAAGGGCATCCACCCCTGCCGCGCGTTCTTGCAAGGCGATGCGCGCACGCGCCACGCGCTGTTCGTCCGCGCTGATGCGGTCCAGATGGCGTTGGGCGGCGCTACGCTCTCCGCGCCACAGCAGCATATCGACGCGGGTTGCGTGATAGGGCTGCAAGCCCCCATCGAAACTGCGCAGCAGCCGCAATTCGCTTTCACCGCCCAAAGGCTCTTCGCGCCACAACCGTTGGGCCAGTGCTTCGGCTTCGGCTTCGCGCCCCACATCGCGCAGGGCAAAGACCTTTGCAATCCAGCCCTGTTCCGACACAGGATCGCGCTGTTCAAAAAAGGACAGAATGTCTGATGTGCTTTGGCTGGGCAGCAAGGCCTCTGCCTCTCGGGCGACAGTATTGATCAGCGGCCAATGCGCTTTGTTGTCCAGAAACGCGACATAATCGGAAAAACTTCCATTCCCTGCGCGCAGGGCTTGCCACGCAATGATATCCTGCGCGACAGGGTCTGTCTGCGCCGCGCGTGCGCGTGCGCCCTGCCAATCGCCCGATTGCGCGGCGTCCAATGCGCTGGACAGCAGCCCCGCCGCACGCGGGGGCGGTGCGGTTTCTTGCCCCAATGCGGGCGACAGGCCCCATATTCCGACGAAACACAGGGCCATACCCCAGTGCCATAATGCCAAGGCACTTCTCCGACCCATGATGCGCGCCCCTTTTTCACCTTGAAAAACACTCTCGATAGTTCTAACCGCCTCGGTCAGGGCGGCAAGACACAATTGCGCAATCACATTTGGTCCGCATCTTGCCCCGTACACGCAACCGAGGAGGCGCGCATGCAGATCAGAGGGTCCATTCCAGCACTGGTCACCCCGTTGAAAGATGGCGCGCTTGATATTGACGCGCTGCATGCGCTGGTGACATGGCAGATCGACGAAGGCTCTCATGGGGTGGTGCCGGTTGGCACCACGGGCGAAAGCCCGACGCTGAGCCATGCCGAGCATCTGCTTGTGATTGAAGAAGTCGTGAAAGCCGCCGCCGGTCGTGTTCCGGTCATCGCGGGCGCAGGGTCGAATAACACGCTGGAAGCCATCAGCTTCATGCGCCACGCCGAAAAGGTCGGGGCCGATGCCGCGCTTGTCGTGACGCCCTATTATAACAAACCCACGCAAGCGGGAATGATCGCACATTTCACCGCCCTGCATGAATGTTGCGAGCTGCCGATCATCATCTACAACATCCCCGGTCGGTCGGTCGTCGATATGATGCCAGATACGATGGCGCGATTGGCGGAATTGCCGCGCATCATCGGGGTCAAGGATGCAACTGGCAAGTTGGAGCGCGTTAGCCAGCAACGTCTGGCCTGTGGGCCGGATTTTATCCAGCTTTCGGGCGAGGATGCCACAGCACCCGGTTTCAACGCCCAAGGTGGCGTTGGCTGCATTTCCGTGACCGCGAATGTCGCCCCGCGTCTGTGCGCCGAATTTCAGGAAGCAACCTTGGCAGGCGATTATGCGCGCGCGTTGGAAATTCATGACATACTGATGCCGCTGCATCTGGCCATTTTCGTGGAACCCGGTCTGGTGGCCGCCAAATACGGCCTGTCGCGCCTTGGCAAATGCACTGAAGACGTGCGCCTGCCCCTTCTTGGCCTGACACAAGATGCCCGCGACAAAATGGATGCGGCTATGCGCCATGCAGGCTTGATCAATTAAGCACAGTCACGGGGCGGAGACTGCGCAGGTCAATATCCACCCAAACGGGCCGGTGGGTTATGGGCGTGGCATCCGGCCCATCTAGCAACGTCGCGTCGGGGCTGCCCCGCGCGGGCCAGAACACCCCGCTGGCAAGCACGCGCATATCGGCTGATGGTAAAATATAGCTGACACGCAAATTGCCGGGCGCGTGGGGCCATAAAACCGTATCCTGCGCATCTGGCCCGGTATGCGTGGCGCTGAATTCATTGGCTGCCGCTTGCACTGCCCCTTCGCTTTCGGGACGGGGGTCTTGCAGCAAGGGACTGCTCAGCAGCGCAAGCATGGCACTGTTCAGGCCATCGCCATCAAATGGGTCAAGATTGCTGCCCCCGATCACAACAAACGGCCCCTGTGGTGGCGGCATCGGCAACTGCGCGTGCAGCAAGGCAAGCCAAAACGCCGTCTCGTCATGGTTGCGATACAGGTTGCGCGCGCTTCGCCCGCCGAATACGGGCGGGCCTGCTTGGTACACCAGCAGGTGCAGGCGCTGCCCCTCGCCTATGTGCAAAGGGATGTCCCAATGCCCTGTGCTGGAAAGGCGTTGTCCTGCCAGAACTGCGGGGTCCAGCGCAGGCAAGCGCGCATCTGGCAGGTCGCGCCACAGGAAATGCGAGAAATCGCGCGCGCGATCCGTATCGATCGGGTGGCGGGAAAGCAGCGCAAGCGCGCGCTGACCCGCGAAACTCCCGTAACCCTGCGTGTCGTCAGGCGTGTCGTCGCGGCCATCGCCCGACATGTCATGGCCCGTGCGCAGACCGGCATTCGATGGAAACGCAAAGGCATGGGGCAAATCTGCGCCGCGCGCGGCGATCATGTCCTGAAAAGCACCCAGAGTGACCAGACCATGGTCATAATCCAGCCCCGACAGAACCAGAATATCGGGGGCGAGATGGGCGATGATTTCGGCCTTGCGAGAGGGCAACTCGGCCCCTGCAAGCATGTCGCGCAAGGCGTAGCCCGGGCCGCGCGTGGCCAGATCTATGCGCCAGAATACCAGCCGCAAACTGTCAGAGCGGGCACCCGACAAAGGTGTGTCGGAGGCCGCAACAGGCGAAACCAGAAAAAGGTTCAGGAATAGGCAGATTGCGGTGGCAAGGGCACGGCATCTTGCGCTTCGGCAACCCGCCTGCGCTGCGCCCGAATAAGCTGCGCCACGCGATACATCGCAACGCCGCGCATCACCAATGTAACCGGAATGAACGCCCAGAGCGAGACCCCCCATACCAACGCCAGAGGCGTTTCCAATGTCACCGGCTGCACCAGAAATGTGGACAGATGCAGCAACGCTGGCAAAGAGAATGGCATGATAATCCCTAATACGACGTTAATTTGTGCGTCGCGTTCCAGCCGTTGAACGATATCAACGCCTTTGGTGGGATCAAAATTGGGCAGATTCACCCAGACATTGAAGATTTCGGCGCGGCGCGGCCAATAGCCCAGCATCAGCCCGATCAGAAACACCCCCAGCCCAACCAGCGACAGGGTATAGGCCAGCGCGGCGCTGACCTTGACGATTGCCAAATGCTCGACCGATAGACCCTGCGGCAAAGAGGCTACAAGCAGCGCCACCGGACTGAACGAAAAGCTCAGAATATTGCCAAGCACAATCGCAAGGCTTGTGAAAATCCCCGCTGCCCCTGAATAAAGCGCGATTTCACGCTGCAACGCAGTGACCGACAGCACAACAACAACCAGCAAAAGGAAACGCGCGCGGTTATAAGGCTTTGCGTCCCGAAACTCGATCAACCCGGGATAGGCTGCCGAATATTCTGTCATCACCACGATTGCCGCCAGAATGGCGAGAAACGTGACGCCTTGGGCGACATCTTGTGAAATTTCAGGCAGCAGCAGCGCCGGACACAGGAACACAAACGCAACAAGAAAGCCGCGCAGTAAAAGCTGTGCCACTTGCAACATTGAAATCCGACTGCCTCGCCTCTGGGCCATATTACTGGTTGTTCCAGACTCTATTGTTTGTCCACGCCGCAACCATTGTGGCAGCGACTGCCTTTGTTTTGACACAATGTTGCCCATTTTTACCGATCCTCACAAGATGTATTCAGAGGATCAGCCAAAGCCGTGGCCATTTCGAGAAGAAACTGTCGCGCGTTTGCATCAAATTCATGGAAAAATTACGGCACCCGACTGGGGTGCCGTAAAAATTGGCTTTAATTTACAAGCTCAGACCCAAGGCCGCGCCTGCGCAGCCTGCGCCACGAAAGTATCAATTGCAGATACTTTCTCCAAAGTCAGGCCAATATCATCCAGCCCGTTCAGCAGACAATGCTTCTTGAACGGATCAATCTGGAAGGAAAACACTTGCCCGTCAGAACTGGTCACGGTTTGCGATTCGAGATCGACCGCGATGCGCGCATTCGCGCCCTTGCTTGCATCTTCCATCAACAGATCAACCTGATCTTGCGGCAGCACGATCGGCAGCATGCCGTTCTTGAAACAGTTGTTGAAGAAGATGTCAGCGAAGCTGGTCGAGATAACGACCCGGATGCCGAAATCCGCCAGCGCCCAAGGGGCATGTTCGCGCGATGAGCCGCAGCCGAAATTGTCGCCCGCCACCAGAATTTGCGCGTTGCGATAGGCGGGCTGGTTCAGCACGAATGTCGCAATCTCGTTGCCATCATCGTCAAAGCGCATCTCGTCAAACAGGTTCTTGCCAAGCCCCGAACGCTGGATCGTCTTCAGGAACTGTTTGGGAATGATCATATCCGTGTCGATATTGACCAAGGGCATGGGCGCGGCAACGCCGGTAAGTGTGGTGAATTTATCCATTCTGTCTCTCCTGACCGAAGCACCGGGGCTTTGCCCCGGACCCCAGAGTATTTTAAGCAAGAAAATCAGGCAGTCTGTGCCATCATCTTGCGGATATCTGTCAAGCGGCCGGTGATGGCGGCAGCGGCGGCCATGGCGGGCGACATCAGATGTGTGCGCCCCCCGCGGCCCTGACGCCCTTCGAAATTGCGGTTCGAGGTGGCGGCGCAGCGTTCGCCCGGTGAAAGCTGGTCAGGGTTCATGGCAAGACACATGGAACAGCCCGCAAGCCGCCATTCAAAGCCCGCATCGAGGAAGATTTGCGCAAGCCCTTCTTCTTCGGCCTGTGCGCGCACAAGGCCAGAGCCGGGCACGACCATCGCCCGCAGGCCCGGTTTGATTTTCTGGCCTTTGAGAATGGCGGCGGCGGCGCGCAGGTCTTCGATGCGGCCATTGGTGCAAGAGCCGATGAAGACAGTATCAATCTCGATATCCGTGAGTTTCTGACCCGGCTTCAGGCCCATATATTCCAGCGCGCGGCGCGCGGCATCGACCTTGCCGCCTGCGAAACTGGCGGGGTCGGGCACTTCGCCTGTGATTGGCAGCACATCTTCGGGCGAGGTGCCCCATGTGACAACAGGCGCAATCTCTTCGCCCTTAAGCGTGATGACCTTGTCCCAATGTGCATCCGCGTCGGATTTCAGGGTCTTCCACCATGCCAGCGCCGCATCCCATTGCGCGCCTTTGGGGGCATGGGGGCGACCTTTGACATATGCGAAGGTCTTTTCATCGGGCGCGATAAGGCCTGCGCGCGCGCCCCCTTCAATAGCCATGTTGCACACGGTCATGCGCCCTTCCATCGACAATTCCTCGATGGCTTGGCCGCAATATTCGATCACATAGCCCGTGCCGCCGGCAGTGCCGGTGGCGCCAATGACAGACAGGGTAATGTCCTTGGCCGTGACGCCCGGGCGCAGCGAGCCTGTGATCTCGACCTTCATGTTCTTGGATTTTTGCTGGATCAAAGTCTGCGTGGCCAGAACATGCTCGACCTCGGAAGTGCCGATCCCATGGGCCAGCGCGCCGAATGCCCCATGGGTGGCGGTGTGGCTGTCGCCGCAGACCACGGTCATGCCGGGCAAGGTCCAGCCCTGTTCGGGGCCGACGATATGCACGATCCCTTGGCGGATGTCGTTGACGGGGTAGTAATTCACGCCGAATTCACGCGCGTTGCGATCCAGCGCATCAACCTGAATGCGCGATTCTTCATTCTCGATGCCGTTTTCGCGGTCGGGCGTGGTGGGCACGTTGTGATCTGGCACCGCGATTGTCTTTTCGGGGGCACGCACCGTGCGCCCGGACATGCGCAGCCCTTCAAAGGCTTGCGGGCTGGTCACTTCGTGAACAAGGTGGCGGTCGATATACAGAAGGCAGGTGCCGTCTTTATCTTCATGGACAACATGAGCGTCCCAGATTTTATCATACAGGGTCTTGGGCATGGCGATCTCTCTCGGATGGGAAGGTGCTTTGCAGACTGAACGACCGGCCCTTGGGCCGGAATCCGGGATCAGTATAGGCGTGCGAGCACGGACCTTGCGTCACGTTCAAAGCGCTGCGGCAGGCGCGCGTGGTCTGACATGTCAAAAAAACGTTTCATGGGCTGGTAAATACGCCCGAATCAGCGTTATGGCAACGGTAGAAGACTAGACTGCTCAAGAAGCGTTATTTTTGGCTTCACCATACTGCGAAGTCATGCACGCGATCATTGAGAAATCACCCCACCAATGTTATACTGACATTGTCAACACGCTTTACAGGAGGACAGGTCTCTGTCTTACACTGACACGACCGCCATTGCGGCCCACCCAGCCACCGCGCGCGCGGTCCCCATCAGCAGTGATGCAATACTGGAGCTGGTTTTAACTTCGCTTGACGACGACAAGGCCGAAGACATTCTGACGATCGACCTGAAGGGGAAAACCGCCATGGCGGACCATATGGTCATTTGTACAGGGCGTTCGACCCGACAGGTTGCCGCGATTGCACAGAAACTTCTTGACCGCCTGAAAGAAACCTTCCGCCTGTCGGCGCGGTGCGAGGGCAAGGAAGTCGGCGATTGGGTGCTGATCGATGCGGGCGATGTTGTCGTCCATGTCTTCCGTCCTGAAGTGCGCGAATTCTACCAGCTTGAAAAGATGTGGCAGGATACAGGCACCACGCCTGTCGCCTGATGCGGCTGCATATCTGCGCGATCGGGCGCATTCGCAAAGGGCCAGAGCGCGCCCTGATCGACGACTACATCCTGCGGTTTGACCGGACAGGGCGGGCATTGTCGCTTGGCCCCTGTCTGGAACATGAGGTGGATGACCGCAAGGCCACCACAGCGCGCGAACAGGGGCGGCTGCTGGACCGCGCGCTGCCCGCATCTGCCTGTGTTATCGCCTTGGATGAACGCGGCGAGATGATGGATTCGCGCGATTTCGCGCGGTTTCTGGCAAGCCAGCGTGATTGTGGCACCAGTGATCTGGCATTCGTGATCGGGGGGGCGGACGGGTTGGACCCGCCCTTGCGCGACAGGGCAGACAAGCTGTTATCCTTCGGGCCGATGGTCTGGCCGCATATGCTGGCGCGGGTCATGCTGTGTGAACAGATCTACCGTGCCGCAACAATTCTGGCAGGCAGCCCCTATCACCGCGACTGAGCCTTGCCCAAAGGCGCGGATCAGCTGCGCAACTCCCAGTCATCTGCCGAACGCGCACCGAATGTCTCGACCAGAAAATCGATAAGCGCGCGAACTTTTGGCTGCGTGTAGCGCCCTGCCGGATAGACAGCATACAGGCTTTGCACATCGCGCGGCAAATCGGGGATCACATCTTCAACCAGCCCCGCCTTCATTGCGGGCGCATAGAGGAAGCTTGGCAGATAGGCGATGCCCAAGCCGTTAATGGCCGCTGTCAGCAGCGATTGCCCGTCATTAACCGAGAACCAGGACGCAGACCGCACTTGCCGCTGTTCGCCTGACGGGGCCGAGATGCGCCAGACCGAGCTGGCCGCATTGTGCGAATAATACAGCAGGCGGTGGTCATTGAGGTCGTCAATTCGCGTGGGGCGACCATGTTTTTCCAGATAGGCGGGCGATGCGATCAGCCGTTGCGTGGCTTCGCAAATCTTGCGGGCGCGCAGGCTGCTGTCATCCATCTCGCCCATGCGAATCGCCAGATCGAACCCTTCCGAGATCAGTTCGACATAGCGGTTCTTCAGCACCATGTTGACCGAAACATCGGGGTAGCAGTTTAGGAAATCGCCCAGCACGGGTGACAGATGCGTTGCGCCGAAATCGGTTGGCACAGCGATTCGCAAAATGCCCGAAGGTGCCGATTGCATAGAGGTGACCAGATTATCCGCCTCGCCCGCGTCATTGAGCACGCGGCGCGCGCGGTCGTAATAGGCAAGGCCGATATCCGTGGGGCTGACGCGGCGTGTCGTGCGGTTCAGCAACCGCGCGCCCAAGCGGGTTTCCAAAGACGAGACATGCTTGGACACAGCCGATTTGGAAATTCCCATCTTGCGCGCCGCATCGGTGAACCCGCCTTGGTCCACAACAGTGGCAAACGCTTCCATTTCGGTCAATCTATCCATGATTACGCCCTACAAAATCAAATCATCTGATCACACACTCCACCACAAATTGGGCAAGAATGCGGTCGCGGCGGGTCAGCACTGCGACAATCTTTGCCTTTTCGACAAAATATACGGGTCTTTGGCGACAAAGCCGGACCGTGCGCGGGTTACAGGCCGAAGCTGGAAAAAGGGATATAGCGCACCATCACACCGGGGCCGATCTGTGCTGCGCAATCGGGCAATTCGACCAGCCCTTCTGCCCAACTTAACCCGCTGATCCGCCCAGACCCTTCAGAGGCAAAGACTTCTGCGCGCCCCTGTGCATCCAGTCGCGCGCGCAGGTATTCCCGCCGCCCCGGTTTCTTGGATTTGGTAAACGCGGCTTCCACCATGAACCCTTGCGGCGCTTGCCAGCCACAGCCCGCCATCAGCGACAGGGCCGGACGGCCAAAAACCAGCGTGCAGACAAAGGCCGCAACCGGATTGCCGGGCAGGCCCAGGACAGGCACGCCCCCCCACAGCGCCAAGGCCAGCGGACGCCCCGGTTTCAGGGCAATGCGCCAGCTGCTAAGGTTGCCCGTCTCGCGCAGCAGGCGCGAGACATGATCCTCATCCCCCGCCGAGGCACCGCCCGAGGTCAGAATCACATCGCACTCTCGCGCGCCCGCGTCCAAGGCAGCGGAAATGCGCGACGGGTCATCGGGCATATGCCCCAGATCAACAGGCGCATGGCCCCATTTGCGCGCAATATCTAGTAGCATGGGGCGGTTGGCGTCGAAAATCTGGTGTGGCTGCGCATCTGCACCCGGATCGGCCAGCAATTCGTCACCCGTGGACAGCACCCCCACCCGCAAGCGGCGATGCACTTGCACATGGCCCACGCCCAGCGCCGATGCGAGTGCCAGATCGGCGGGGGTCAGCCTGCGCCCTATGTGCAGGAAGGGTACGCCCGCCAAAACATCTTCGCCCGCCTTGCGCGTGTTGATGCGCGGCTTCACCGGCCCGTCAAAGGCCACGCGCGCCGCGTCACTGGCGCAATCTTCTTCCAGCACAACCGTATCCACCCCTTCGGGCAGAATCGCACCGGTAAGGATGCGCACCGCATATCCGCGCGCCACTGCCCCCGCAAAGGGTTGCCCCGCCGCCGCGCGCCCTGCCACCAGTGGCAATGTATAGGGGCCATCCCCTTGCAAGCTGTCATGCGCAAAGCCGTAACCATCGACCGCGGAATTGGCGGCAGGCGGGTTGGCGCGCCGTGCCACCAGATCTTGCGCCAGAACGCGCCCACCGGCCTGATGCACGGGCACATCTTCCACGCCGGTCAGCGGGTGCAAGACCGCGCGCAACCGGTCAAGTGCAGTGTCCACGGGCACCCAGTCCACCCCCTGCGGCATGGCGAAACAATCGTTGCGCAGCCGTGGCGGGGTCAGGGCTGGCGCATCCAGCGCGGCCAACAAATGCGCGTCATGGCCTGCGCCCAGAATCCAGCCTTCTTCGCGCAAAGTCTCGCGCGCGGCGGGCGCGGCCATAAGCTGCGTCATATCCGCGTGGTGAAAGGCCCGCGCCAGCAAATCCACCTGTGCGGCATCCTTGCAGGCATAGCCTTGCGCCAGCTTCACCGCCGGATCGATCAGCGACAGATAGGTTTCCACCAGCACAATAGGTGCCGCGCCCTGCTGCATCGGCCAGACCGACAGCGCATCGCCGAATTCTTGACGCAATGCGGCCAGATGCGCCTGCCCCAGCAGGCTTTGCGACCCGACAGAGCCGGTGGTGTATAACTTCCACATCGGGTGCGCGCCGGAACACAGCGCTTCCGTCTCGCGCAGCTCTTCCAGCCCGTGGCCTGTGCGCGCGTTGCCCTTGGCAGGCAGGTCGGGCAGATCGCGGCCATTGGGCCTGCCCCAGAACGGCCCGATACCGGGGAAGTGCCGGTTAATCTCGGCTGCAACCTCAAAGCGGTTATTGCCGTTGCGCGCGTCATCGGTGATGCGTGCGGCCAGCCAGTCCCAGACCGCCAGCGCCTCGGCCCGGCCTGTCAGATGTGCGGCAAACCCGCGCGGGAACCCGAAGCCAATGTCAAAGGCCACAAGCATACGCTGTCCTGCGCGCAAGGCAGAGGCAATCTCGATGCGCAACGCCTGCATGCTTGCCGCGCGCGTGGAAATGTTGCGGGGCGGCACTGCCCCTGCCCCCGCGCTGCCGATCCAGATGGAATCCGCGCCCAGTTTCGGCGTTGCATTGGCCGACCAGTCCACCACCAGAACGCGGTCAAATTGGCTCATGCCCGCAGCCCCAGATCGCGCAGGATGAAATCGGCAATGGCGCGGGTGTCATCCAGATGAAACACAGGCTGTTCCAGCCCATCAACCGCCACATCAGACGCAACGGCCCGAATGGTGGCATTCCCGCGCGCCAGCAGGTCGCGGCCTGTCTCAGTGCGGTAGGCTTCAATTTTGGGGTGGTCGGCGCGCTTATACCCTTCGATCAGCACCAGATCGACGGGCGAGAGGCGGGTCACCAACTCTGCCAGCATCGGTTCTGGCTGGTCGCGCAATTCATGCATCACCGCCCAGCGCCGTGGCGAGGAGAGCACCACCTCGCGCGCGCCCGCTATGCGGTGACGGTAGGAATCGCGGCCCGGATGGTCAATTTCCGTATCATGATGGGCGTGCTTGATGGTTGAAACAGTCAACCCACGCGCCACCATTTCAGCCACAAGCCGTTCCATCAACCCCGTCTTGCCGGTGTTTTTCCACCCCGTCACGCCATAGATATTCATGCCTGCCTCACCAACTGCTCGGCACTGGCAATATCCTCGGGGGTGTTGATGTTGAAGAAGGGATCGAAGGGCACGGTTTCAAATTCCGCCGTGCCTGCGCCGTGGGTGTCGGTCCATAAAACCACTTTGCGCAAGCCGCCTGTCAGGGCTGCGCGCAAATCTTCGCGTAGCGCGACAGGCCACAGGCCAAATGTCGGGTGCCGCCACAGCTTGCCCCCCTCACGCGTGGCCGCCAGCGCCAGACCAGAGGGGCCAGCGGCCGCTTGCAGGCGGGCCACCAGATCGCGGGGGAAAAACGGGGTGTCTGCCGCAACGGTGACAATGGCATCGGCCCCCTGCCCTGCCGCCCAGTCCAGCCCCGCCAGCACACCGGCCAAAGGGCCGGGCCAGTCGGGCAGGGAATCAGGCACAACCGGCAGGCCGAAATCATCAAACCGTGCGGGCGCGCCATTGGCGTTCAACGCAATCTGCCCCACTTGCGGGCGAAGCCGGTCAAGAACATGGTCCAGCAAGCACTTGCCTGCCACAACGCGCAAGCCCTTGTCGCCGCCACCCATGCGCGTGGCCTGCCCACCTGCCAGAATAACCCCCAATGGCGCGCTCATCCCTCGGCCCCTTTGCGGCGGCTTTTGCGTGGCTCGTCCGCGACAGCGGCCATATCGGCATCGCGGATCAGCCGGTCTTCGCCCGACAGGCAGATAAACCGCTGCCCCCGCATCCGCCCGATCAGCGTCAGCCCCACTTGGCGCGCAATCTCCACCCCCCAAGCGGTGAAGCCGGATCGAGAGGCCAGCACAGGAATGCCCATTTGCGCGGTCTTGATCACCATCTCGGATGTCAGCCGACCCGTGGTATACAAAATCTTATCCGCGCCGCTGACACCATGCTGGAACATATAGCCAGAAATTTTATCGACAGCATTATGGCGGCCCACATCTTCCATATAGGCCAGCATTGCAGTTTGGTGGCACAGAACCGTGCCATGAATGGCACCTGCCTCCAGATACAACGATGGCAAAGTATTGATCTCTTTCGCCAAAGCATAAAGCCAGCTTGTGCGCACCTCTGCCGGGGGCAGGGTCAGCCCCTCCAACCCCTCCATCATATCACCAAACACAGTGCCCACCGCACAGCCAGAGGTGCGGGTTTTCTTCTTCACCTTCTCTTCATAGCTGGTCTGGCGCGTGGTGCGCACCACCACCACTTCCAGATCGTCGTCATAGTCAACTGCGGTGATCTGGTCATCATCGCGCAACATGCCCTGATTGCGCAAAAAGCCCACCGCCAGATATTCGGGGTAATCGCCAATCGTCATGGCGGTAACAATTTCCTGCGCATTCAGAAATATGGTCAGGGGCCGTTCTTCCACCACGCGGATCTGTTGCAGCTGACCCGTATGGTCATGCCCTTCAACCGCGCGGGTCAGGCGCGGGTTGGATGGGTCGGGAAAATGACGGGGGGGCTGGGACATTGCCATCTGGTCCTGCGGATCGTTTCACACTAGATGGGCATATAACATGTGCAAAAGAAAAGGGCAGGCCCATGTTGGGATATGTCACGGCAGAGGGGCGCGGCGCGGCAGACAAGCTGTTGGCCGAACTGGCGCAAAGCCTGCATGCACGCGGCTGGCCGCTGGCGGGTGTGGTGCAGATTAACCGCGAAACACGCCCCGACAGGTTGTGCGACATGGACCTGCGTGTGTTGGGGCACGAGCATTCCTTGCGCATCAGTCAGGATCTTGGCCCCCATTCCAAAGGCTGCCGGCTGGACCCGCTGGGGCTGGAAAACGCAGTCGGGCTTGTCGATGCTGATCTCGACCGCCGCCCCGCGCTGCTGATCATCAACAAATTCGGCAAATCCGAGGTTGAGGGGCGCGGCTTTCGCCATGTGATCGGCAAGGCACTGACCGAAGGGATTCCGGTGCTTACAGCGGTGAACCGGCACAATCTGGACGGGTTTCTGGCCTATAGCGCCGATATGGCGCAGCCGATCGCGCCTGACCATGCCGCCCTGCTGGCATGGTGCGAGCAAACCTGCGCCGCGCGTCTGGCCTGACCTTCGCCCAAAATCCTGTAAGGCGGGCGCGCAGAATTTTCTGCGCGCCGCACCTGTGCCTATCTTGCAACAGCACAACCACCATCCCACATAAGGTTCAAGGCCCACAGAGGGGCGCGCTGCATCGCAGGCACCTTTCGCATTCAGGGCGCTTATGAAGGAGAGAACAGTCATGAATCTGGAAAAATTCACGGAACGCGCACGCGGCTTTTTGCAAGCCGCCCAAACCATTGCCCTGCGCGAAGATCACCAGCGCCTTGTGCCCGCGCATCTGCTGAAAGCCCTGCTGGACGATGATCAGGGCATGGCCGCCAATCTGATAAAACGCGCAGGCGGTGCGCCTGACCGCGTGGCGCAGGCCAATGACATCGCGCTTGCGAAAATCCCCAAGGTTTCAGGCGGGGAAGGGCAGATTTATATGGACCCGCAAACCGCCAAAGTGGTCGATCAGGCCGAACAGATTTCAAAAAAGGCAGGCGACAGCTATGTGACTGTCGAACGCCTGCTGACAGCGCTTGCGCTGGTGAAATCCGACGCCAAAGACGCGTTGGATGCCGGTGCCGTGACCGCCCAGAACCTGAACACAGCCATCAATGACATTCGCAAGGGGCGCACCGCAGACAGCGCATCGGCCGAAGAAGGCTATGACGCGCTGAAGAAATACGCCCGCGACCTGACGCAGGCGGCCCGCGAAGGCAAGATTGACCCGATCATTGGCCGCGATGAAGAAATCCGCCGCGCCATGCAGGTTTTGTCCCGCCGCACCAAGAACAACCCTGTGCTGATAGGCGAGCCGGGCGTGGGCAAAACCGCCATTGCCGAAGGGCTGGCGCTGCGCATCATCAATGGCGATGTGCCGGAATCCCTGCGCGACAAGAAGCTGATGGCGCTGGATATGGGCGCTTTGATCGCAGGCGCGAAATATCGGGGCGAGTTTGAAGAGCGGCTGAAAGCCATCCTCTCCGAAGTCACCTCTGCCGATGGCGAAATCATCCTGTTCATCGACGAGATGCACACGCTTGTGGGCGCGGGCAAATCCGAAGGGGCGATGGATGCCGCGAACCTGATCAAGCCTGCACTGGCGCGGGGTGAGTTGCATTGCGTGGGTGCCACCACGCTGGACGAATACCGCAAGCATGTGGAAAAAGACGCGGCCCTGGCGCGGCGTTTCCAGCCTGTTGTTGTGGAAGAACCCACAGTCGAAGATACCATCTCGATCCTGCGCGGGATCAAGGAGAAATACGAGCTGCATCACGGCGTGCGCATCTCTGACTCGGCGCTGGTGGCAGCGGCGACGCTGTCGCACCGCTATATCACCGACCGCTTTTTGCCCGACAAGGCCATCGACCTGATGGACGAGGCCGCAAGCCGCCTGCGCATGGAAGTGGACAGCAAGCCCGAGGAACTGGACGCGCTGGACCGCGACATCTTGCAAAAGCAGATCGAGGCTGAAGCCCTGCGCAAGGAAGATGATGCCGCCAGCAAGGACCGTCTGACCACCTTGGAAAAGGAATTGTCAGACCTGATGCAGCGCAGCGCCGAGATGACAACCTCGTGGCAGGCAGAGCGCGACAAGCTGGAAGCCGCGCGCCAGATCAAGGAAGACCTTGACCGCGCGCGCATAGATCTGGAAACCGCCAAGCGGCAGGGCGATTTCGCCAATGCAGGCCGGTTGCAATATGGCGCGATCCCGGAACTGGAACGCAAACTGGCCGAGGCCGAGGCCCGCGAGGCCGAAAAGCTGGTGGCAGATGCCGTCCGGCCGGAACAGATTGCCGAAGTCGTGGAACGCTGGACAGGCATTCCCACCTCGAAAATGCTGGAAGGCGAGCGCGAGAAACTTCTGCGCATGGAAGACGAATTGCACAAGCGCGTGGTCGGTCAGGACGAGGCTATTCACGCAGTCGCCAATGCCGTGCGCCGTGCGCGTGCGGGGCTGAACGACGAAAACCGCCCCCTTGGCAGCTTTCTGTTCCTTGGCCCCACAGGTGTGGGCAAGACCGAACTGACCAAGGCGGTGGCGCAATATCTGTTCGATGATGATCAGGCGATGGTGCGCATCGACATGTCGGAATTCATGGAAAAACACTCGGTCGCGCGCCTGATCGGCGCCCCTCCGGGCTATGTCGGCTATGAAGAAGGGGGCGTTCTGACCGAAGCTGTGCGCCGCAGGCCCTATCAGGTGGTGCTGTTTGACGAGGTCGAGAAGGCGCACCCAGAGGTGTTCAACGTGCTGTTGCAGGTGCTTGATGACGGGCAGTTGACCGACAGCCATGGCCGCCGCGTGGATTTCAAGCAAACGCTGATCATCCTGACATCAAACCTTGGCTCTCAGGCGCTCAGCCATATGGCAGAGGGTGTGGACCGTGCCTCGGTCAAGACCGAGGTGATGGAGGCCGTGCGCGCCCATTTTCGGCCCGAATTCCTGAACCGGCTGGATGAAACAGTCATCTTCGACCGGCTGTCGCGGAATGATATGGATGCGATTGTCGATATCCAGATGGCGCGGCTTCTCAAGCGCCTTCTGGCACGCAAGATCACGCTGGACATGGACGACGCCGCCCGCACATGGATGGCCGACAAGGGCTATGACCCGGTTTATGGCGCGCGCCCGCTGAAACGGGTGATCCAGCGCTATCTGCAAGACCCGCTGGCGCAGATGCTGCTGTCGGGGTCGGTGATGGATGGCGCAACCGTCACTGTGACCGCAGGGGCGGATGGTCTGATCATCGGCGACCATCTGGTCGGCGATGACGATGCCCCGCGCATGAAACTGGTCCACTGAGGCGGCCCGTTCAGCGCCTGCGCAACCTGACCCCGGCCTTGCGCCGGGGTCTCTTGCTTCAAGCAACATGTGGCAGAACTGCTGCGATGGACCGGCTTGTTTCGGCAGCGCGCCACAGTTTTGCCCGAAACTTGTGCGACACACAAAGCGCACTGAACCAGTGAGAGGGGCAAATGCGCATACCATTCATGTTACTGGGCTTGTCTGTCCTTGGCTATACACTGGCACAAAGCCTGCCGGGCTATGCCGATCTCGGGTTTCTTGCGCTTGTGACAGGGGCAGCGGCGCTGCTGCTGGTCGCGCAGGCGTTCTGGCGCAGGCGAGGTCAGCGCGCGCAACCTTATATCCTTCTGGATGGATCAAATGTTATGCATTGGGGCAACGGGCAGCCCAGTCTGGTGCCTGTGCGCGACGTGGTGTCACAGCTCAAAAAGCAAGGTTACAGGCCCGGCGTAGTGTTTGACGCAAATGCAGGCTACAAACTGGAAGGCCGGTATTTCAACCACAGGGTTCTGGCGCGCAGGCTGGGCCTGTCGCCCGACCTTGTGTTGGTCGTGAACAAGGGCGAACCTGCGGACCCTTTCATTTTGCAAGCCGCGCAGGATTACGATGCACGCATTGTCAGCAATGACCGGTTCCGCGATTGGTCAGAGCATTTTCCACAAGTGACCCAACCGGGATATCTGGTGCGGGGCCGCGTTCACCAAGGCGCAGTGCAGCTTGATCTGACCTGAGAGAATGAACCGCACAAAGGCACGCAACCTGACCCCGGCCTTGCGCCGGGGTCTCTTGGCTGGCCGCGAGGTCCCGGCGCAAGGCCGGGACAGCGTTGCACCCCTTATCAGTGGAAATCCCGACTGGGAAACAGTTGCTTGGCCTGTTCGCGCGGGTGGCGCACGGAACGGGGCTGGCGGGTTGGCACGGGGCGGCGGGCTTCGTCGCTGCGCCCCGCTGTCGGGTCGATCACCCCGCGCCCCATCTCGCCCAACAGCGCCGAGCAATCCTCGACCCGCTCTGCAATCACATGAATCACGGCCCCCTCGCGCTGCACACGGCCTGTCACCCGCAGCAAGCGGCCACTGATGACCGCACGGCGAAACTGCTCATAGATTTTCGGCCAGACCACCACATTGCTGACGCCGGTTTCATCCTCCAGCGTGATGAAGATAACCCCCGAGGCCGTGCCGGGGCGCTGGCGCGTGATCACCAGCCCGCAGACAACAACCCGCCCGCGCGCCTGTGGCAGCTGGTCATGCGCGGTCAGTCCCGAAAGACCCGGGCGCAACACTTCCATGGGATGGGCGCGCAGGGACAGGCGGAGCGACAGGTAATCTTCCACCACCGCCTCGCCCAAGCTGAGCGCGGGCAGGGTGACAGGGGGTTCCACGATGCCCTCGCCATCCATCCCCCCTTCGAACAGCGGCAGGGGTTTGGGGCCTTTCAGCGCGCGCACGGCCCATAGGGCCGCGCGCCGGGCCAGCCCCATACAGGCCAGCGCATCGGCTTCGGCCAGCCGCGTCAGCGCTGCAGGCGCCACCCCTGCCCGCCGCCACAGGCTTTCGGCGTCAGGGTAGCCATTGCCGCGCGCGGCCACGATCCAGCCCGCGTCCTCCTCGCCCATGCCGCGCACTTGGCGAAGGCCCAGCCGCAGGGCCAGCCCGCCATCGGCGCGCCCCTCCAGCGTGCAATCCCAATGGGAATGATTGACCGAGACGGGCCGCACCTCGACCCCGTGATCGCGCGCATCGCGCACGATCTGGGCAGGCGCGTAAAACCCCATCGGCTGGCTGTTCAGCAGCGCGCAGGCGAAAGCCGCCGGATGGTGGCGTTTCAGCCATGCCGAGGCATAGACCAGCAGCGCAAAACTGGCCGCGTGGGATTCGGGGAAGCCATATTCGCCAAAGCCTTCAATTTGGGCAAAGCAGGCATCTGCAAAGGCAGGGTCATAGCCGCGCGACAGCATGCCTGCGATGAAGCGGTCGCGGAAACTGCCAATCGTGCCCATGCGTTTGAAGGTGGCAAGGCTGCGGCGCAGGCGATCCGCCTCTTCGGGCGTGAAGCCCGCCGCAACCACCGCAATCTGCATGGCCTGTTCCTGAAACAGCGGCACGCCAAGCGTGCGCTGCAACACATCGCGCAATTCAGGGCTGGGCAGATGCACCGCCTCTTTCCCCTGACGGCGGCGGATATAGGGGTGGACCATGCCGCCTTGAATGGGACCGGGGCGCACAATCGCCACTTCGATCACCAGATCATAGAACACACGCGGGCGCATGCGCGGCAGGAAATTCATCTGCGCGCGGGATTCGACCTGAAACACGCCAATCGCATCGGCGCGGCACAGCATGTCATAGGTGGCGCCATCCTCGCGCGGCAGGTTTTCAAGGCTGTAGCGCGGCCCGCCAGTATGCGCGACCAGATCGAAACATTTGCGGATGCAGGTCAGCATGCCAAGCGACAGCACATCGACCTTCAGAATGCCCAGCGCGTTGATGTCGTCCTTGTCCCATTCGATAACCGTGCGCCCCTGCATCGCGGCATTCTCGATCGGGCACAACTCATCCAGCCGCCCCTTGGTAATAACAAACCCGCCGACATGCTGGGACAGATGGCGCGGAAAGCCGATAATCTCGGCGATCAACTCCATCGTCTGGGCAAGGCGCGGCTCTGCCGCGTCCAGCCCCAATTCGCGCAACCGTTCCGGCGCAGGCGGGCCAGAGCGCCAGCCCATTGACGATGACGCCAGCGCCGACACCACATCGGCCGACAGCCCCATCACCTTGCCCACCTCGCGCACCGCCGCGCGCGACCGGAAATGGATAACCGTGGCGGTCAGCCCCGCCCGTTCACGCCCGTAACGTTCATAGATATGCTGGATCACCTCCTCGCGGCGCTCATGCTCGAAATCCACGTCGATATCTGGCGGCTCTCCGCGGGCTTCGGACATGAAACGCTCGAACACCATGGAAATTGTGTCGGGGGGGACTTCGGTAATGCCCAGCGCATAGCAGATCACCGAATTGGCCGCAGACCCCCGCCCCTGACACAAAATCCCGCGCCCCCGCGCGAAAGCCACGATGTCATGCACAGTCAGGAAATAAGATGCAAACCCAAGCGCTGCGATAATGCGCAATTCCTTGGCCACTTTCGCGGCAGTGTCGGGGGGCGCGCCGGTCGGGAACCGCCGCCACACCCCCTCTTGCACCAGACGTTCCAGCCGCGCCTGTGCCGGTTCGCCATTGGTCACCTCATCAGGGTATTCATAGGACAGTTCATCCAGATTAAAGGCGCAGCGATCCGCGATTTCCAGTGTGCGGCGCAGGGCGGCAGGGTATGGGGCAAAGACGCGCGCCATCTCTCGCCCCGATTTCAGGCGGGATTCCGCATTGGCCAGCGCGCGCGCGCCAAGACTGTCGATATCGCAGCCGATCCGCAGACAGGTCAGCACATCGGCCAGCTTGCGCCGCCGCGCGCTATGCATCCGAACATCGCCCAAGGCCACCATCGGCATGGCCAGCGCCGCTGCCTGATGCGCACGCAGGGCAAGGCGTTCGGGGTCGCGCCCGTCATAGCGCGGACAGGCCCCAAGAAAGCAGTTTCCGGGGAAATTCGCAGCAATCTGGCGTATCTGCCCCTCGCCCCCGGGGGTGCGCTGTTCTGGGGGCAGCGCGATCAGGATCATATCGCGCCCGCCCGCCAGCAGGTCGGCATGGTCCAGATGGCAGTCCCCCTTGGGCGCGCGCCGTTTGCCAAGGCTGAGAAGCCGCGACAGGCGCGCATAACCCGCGCGGCACACAGGCAGCGCCAGCCATTCAACCGCGCTGTCACGCAACACCAGCCGCGCGCCCACGATCAGGCGCGGTAAGGGGCCATCCGGCACAGACAGGGCCGCGCCTGTGTCGGTCTGGCGGCTGGATGTGTCGGTCTGCCGGTGCGAGCGGATGGACACAGCTTCAGCCTGCGCGCGCCCCAACTCGCGCAGCGCCACATGCGCGCGCACCACACCGGCCAGCGAATTGCGATCCGTGATCGCAATCGCGCACAGCCCCAGCTCCGCCGCCCTTGCGACCAGCTCCTCGGGGTGCGAAGCCCCGGTCAGGAAGGTGAAATTCGAGGTCACGCACAGTTCGGCATAACCTTGCGCGCCAATCCTTGACATGATTGCCCCTTCGCACAGATCAAATGTTCTATATTTGTTCTTTTGCGATTCGGACAAGCCCTGTCTGTCATCCCACCATGGGACAGATCAGCGCGCAGGCGTGGGGGTGCGCTGGAAGGTCAGGTAATGCGGCCTGCGCCCCTCGCGCAGGGCCTTTTGTTCATAGCGGGTGGAAATCCAGTCATCCCAAGGGGTTTCCCAATCGGTGGGCGCGGGCGTCAGGCACTCGAACCCTGCGGGCGGCACTTCTTCCATGGTCTGGCGGACATAATCGGGAATATCGGTTGCCACACGGAAAATTGCACCGGGCTGCAAGACACGCGCCAAGGCGTCCAGATAGTCGGGCGTCACAAACCGGCGGCGATGGTGGCGCGCCTTTGGCCAAGGGTCCGGGTATAGCAGAAAGGCGCGCTGCAAGCAGCCATCGGGCAGCACATCGAACAGATCGCGCACATCCCACGGATAAATGCGCAAATTCTCAACCGCTGCAGTGCGGATCTTGCCCAGCAGCATGGCCACACCGTTGATATACGGCTCGCACCCGATAATGCCGACATTCGGGTTCAGGCTGCATTGATGGACCAGATGCTCGCCCCCGCCAAAGCCCACTTCCAGCCAAAGCGGGCGGGCATCGGCAAACAGGGTTTGGGGGTCGATGGTCTGGCGTTCGGGGTTGTCTTCGAGGCTGACGCCGACAGGGCGCAAGGCGTGCAGGTCTTCGTCAAGATAGCGCTTCTGCGCGGGTCGCAGGGTCTTGCCCTTGATCCGGCCATAGAAATTGCGCTTCTCCGGGGGCGTATCAGGGGCTGTCATTGGGGCACTCCGCGTTTCGGGCGGGGTATGCAGGCCATGGATGCCCCCGTCAAGATCATCTGCGGCCCTTCGGGTTTACAACCCTGTCCTGACTTGGCATGCTTATAGAACTGCCACAGAGCAACCGTGCGAGCTTGCGCGCCTCTGACAATTCACCCCCCCAACCTTGGAAGGATACCCCATGACGCAGGCGACAGCCGGCAACACAGTCAGCATTCATTACACAGGCACCCTTGAGGATGGATCGGTCTTCGACAGCTCTGAGGGGCGCGACCCGCTGGAGTTTCAGGTCGGATCAGGCGCGATCATCCCCGGGCTGGACCGCGCGATCCTGGGCATGAGCGTGGGCGAGCAGAAAACCGTCACCATCCCCAGCGCAGAGGCATATGGCGAATACCAGCCGCAGGCCCGCCAAGATGTACCCCGCGACCAAATTCCCGACAATATTCCGCTGGACCCCGGCACAATGCTGCAAATGCAGACCCCAGAGGGCGGCGCCATTCCGGTTGTCGTGGCCGAAGTCACGGATGAAAGTGTCACACTGGATGCAAACCACCCGCTGGCAGGCAAAGACCTGACCTTCGCGGTGGAAATCGTTTCCGTCAGCTAATACTACAGTTGCGGATATTGTCGAATTTTCCGATGTGCGATGGCGGCATCGAGCTGATGCTGGCGTCGCCATCTTGACCAGTCCCAGATGGCATCAAGACTAAGATTGTGGTTCGCAGCAGACGGCGAATGAGTCTTCGGATTTCTGATGTTGCCATACAGCGCTGAAGGCGTTCGAAGAGGTCGTGATCCCTACTGGCACCTGCGCCTTTCCCAAACGCTCCCGATTGTCAGCCCATCGCTGAATGCGCCCGCCGAGAGCCGCTGCTCTGAGCGCTTGAACGCAGGCCCGACAAATGCCTACAGGTCATCAAGCACCCCGCGCAAATTTCCAAAGCTGCCAGCCCGATCCAATACAGACATGCGCATCTCTCCAATCCCATGGCGCAAGTGAACCAGAACTCAACACAATACGCTACTGTAGTATGAATGATGCAAATCGGATTTTATAATACTGGAATAATTGGTCTATCCGGCAATATGGCAAGAGGGTCACTGCTTCAAATTAGGGATGGCAACAACCGGAATGTGCAAGTCTCAGTATCTGGTGGCGAGGTCCTTCATCAGCTCGGCAACAATAACACTGCGGCCTTGGAGGTCGAGAATGCAAATGTGCTGTATAAACAAATCGGGAACGATCTGGCGGCTTCTGACCCTGTACCTGTTTCCAACTATGGTGGAACAGGTGGCCATATTTCAATGACTCAATATTTGGATTGGTAAGAGGCGCCGCGTCACAAACTCTGGTCCAAGTGCCCGGACTTGACCGAGCACTTCCAATTAGGCGGTGTCGCGGTGCTGTGCCCTTACTTATTGCGCCGCCCTTGCGTCCGCTGCAGTCCCGTAGACTGGCATATTTGCCCCCGCTTTGCTATGCGCGGCCATCAGCGTATCGCGGACATAAGCGATATGGGCTGTCTCCTCGATGATCTCGGCCAGATATTGCGCGGCCATCAGGGACTTTCCGACACCAATCGTGCCATGATTGGCAAGAACGGCGGCCCTGATATTGGTATCTGTGAACACAGGTGAAATCTCTGTCTCTGTCTGGGGGCCACCCATATGTGACAGCGGGATCAGTGGCATCCGGCCAATCTTTTCAATGGTTTGAACGGTCAGACAGGGTATTTCCAGCCCGGCGCTGGCATAGCCCGTCGCCCATGGGCTGTGGCAATGCACGATGGCATTGATATCGGGCCTGATGCGATACAGATCGAGATGGAAATCCAGGTCCTTGGATGGCTTGTGATCAGATGGCAGGATCGTGCCATCCAACAGCACAATCTGAAGATTGTGGCGCGTGCATTCGGCAAACCCAACACCAGAGGGCTTGATCACGATGGCATCGCCCGCATCCAGCCGCACAGACAGATTGCCCCCTGCATTGGTTTGCAGGCGCAAGTCAAAACAGCGCCTTGCGGTTGCGATCAACGCATCCATCTTTTCGGTCAGGTCAGGAAATCGGGATAAATCAAGCATCTGGCATCCTTTGCAATAAGGCTTTTACGGCACCCTCGCCGGTTTGGGGGTCGTTAATATGGTGGGGGACACGCGCGACGGTGAACGCTTTGGCTTCGCACGCAAGAATATCGGCCGCGATCTCGCGCAAGTGCGGGTCTTCAATCGCGCCGCCAGAACGGTCTTCGTGGCTGAACCCGCCCATTGGGACCAGCACATGCGTGGGGGCCGATGCTGCATTCAAGGCATCTGCCAAAGCATGCGCCTGCCCCTCCATCTCGGATTGGGTCAGTTTAACATGGGTAAAATGGCTGGAATGGCGGTAATATGGCCGCGCCAGATAGGCAGAGTCCAGTGTGTCAACCGCACCAAGTCCCAGAAAGTTCAGCGCCCCCGGCAACACCACGCGCGGCAGGAACCCTGACACGGTGAACCTGTCAGGCATCGGCACACAAGCCCCGGCAAGGTGCATCCGGCCCAGCTCGTGCACATTCAGGTCTATGACACCTGCCGCGCGGCCTTCGCGCACAAAGCGTGCAAATGCCGCGCCGCCATAGCCGTTTGAATGGAACACCGTAGCCTCTAGGCTGCGGCGCGCAAGCGCTTGCACAACAGCTGTGCCAGCTGGCCCTGTCGCCCCCAAAGTCGATACAGCAATGGACGGGCGCGCGCTGGTGGCAATGCCGCGCCGGTGCCGCAACCCTGCAACCATCGCAGCGGCATTGTCAAAAACCTGCGCCAATGTGGGGTTCATGCCCTCAATGTCACACAGGGTTGGAATCAGGGTGATTGCGTTTTGCGCAAGCGCCGCGCGCGGATCAAAGGCCAGCGTTGTGATCAGCAGGCGCGGAAGGTCTGATGGCAAGGCGCATAGCACATCCAGCGCGATTTCGCCGCCTGTGCCGCCACCAATACCCAATGCCGCAAGGCTATCTCCTGCCAATGCGCAGGCTTGGGCGCGCGCCTCTGCCGCGCGGGTCTGCATCAGCGCAAGTTTCGCCGCGCCCGGCAACACCACCCCACCAGAGCCAAGCGAGATGTCGATCAGCGCAACCTCCAGCCCTTGCGCGCGCAGCGCATCGCTCAGGGCCGCAAGCTCTGCTTGCTTCGTCTCTGATGTGCCGATCAGCAGAACCCGCGCCACACCCCTAACCCTTGACCGCGCCCGCCGTCATGCCCGTGATAATCTGGCGCGAGGCGAAAAGGGTAAACAGGATGGGCGGCACCGCAAGCAGCATTCCCGTGGCAAAGATGGTGCCCAAACCGTCAAACTCGCTTGCATTGTTCACGATCAGAATTGGCACTGTCATGGTTGTGCGATCCGCCAGCGCCGAAGCCAGCAGGTATTCGTTCCATGCAATTCGGAAGGTAAAGATCGCCGCAGCCGCAAGCCCGGGCTTGATCAGGGGCAGCACCACCATAAAGAAGGTCTGGAACGGCCCCGCACCGTCAACCCGTGCCGCCTCTTCCAGCGAATAGGGCACTTGCACGATGAAGCTTTGCAAAATCCAGATCACAAAGGGCAGGTTCATCGCCACATAGATCAGGATAATCCCCGAATGCGTGCCCGCAAGGCAGATATCGCCACGCCCGCCGAAAGTGTCGCGGATAAATTCACCCAGCAGGGTGGTCCGCCCGATGCAAAATGTGTTGTTCCACAGCCCGAAGACCGGCACCAGCAGCACCGCTGGCGGGATCATGCGCACCGCCAGCGTCGACAATGACATGCTGTCGCGCCCCATGAAGCGAAACCGCACCAGCGCATAGGCCGCCATCGTGCCCATGATCAATGTCAGCGCCGTCGAAATCAGCGCGATGATCAGCGAATTGATGAACGCCCCCCCGAAGCGGATACGGCAAAACCGCAGGTGATCGGGTTTGTACCACAACAGATCGCACAGGGCGGTTTCATAATTGCGGATCGTGGGCATGAACAAAAGCCCACCTGCCCCGCTGGTGATATTCACATCCAGTTTCAGAGAGTTGATCAGCAATATGCCCACAGGGCCAATCGACATGAAGATCAGCATGGCTATCAGGATATAGAAGCCGAAGTTCTGGCGCTCATGATTGGGGTGTGACATGGCTCAGCCCTCTTCTTCCTTGGTGAAACGCAAACGCCGCGCACGCGCTTCTTGCCAGCGGGTGAAGGCGAACATGCCCAGTGTCAGAACCATCAGCAGCATCAGCAACATATTCGACATTGCCGCCGCCTCGCCCAGTTCTCGAAACTCTCGCGCAGTGCGGGCGATGCGCAAGGCCAGAATTTCAGTTTGCAGGCCCGGCCCGCCGCCGGTCAGCACAAGGATCACTTCCAGCACCTTGAAGGCATCTATCAAGCGCAGCAGCAAGGTGACGATCAGCACAGGCGCCATCAGGGGCAGTTTGATATGCCAGATTTGCTGCATCGTGGTCGCACCATCAATGCGCGCAGCTTCCAGTGCCGAACGCGGCAAAGATTGCAGCGCAGCCAGCGACAGGATGAAAATGAACGGAGTCCACTGCCACACATCTGCAATGATGACCGACAGCAGCGGGTTCTGGCCCAGCCAGTCAACCTTTGGCAGGCCAACCGCTTCCAGCATCCGGTTGATGGTGCCATAACTCTGGTGGAACATGTAGCGCCAGACAAGGCCCACCACCACGGGCGCAATCATCATTGGCAGAATGAACAGCGTCCGCAGCAAGGACATGCCGCGGATCTTGCGGTCCAGCAGCAAAGCCAGACTCACCCCAAGCACCATTTCCACACTGACAACGCTAAAGGCGAACACCAAGGTGACCCAAAAGCTTTCATGAAAGGCAGGGTCCGCAAGCAGGCGCGCGTAATTCGCCAGCCCAACAAACTCGGTCTCGGTAATGCTCTGGCTGGGGTCCCAAGCGCGAAAGCTGCCCCAGATCATGTATCCAATCGGATAAAACAGCGCCAGCAGCATCACAAGCGCCGCAGGGGCCGCGAAAAGATAAGGGGTCAGGCGGTTTGCGGAAAATCGTGTCACGATTCAAGGGCCTTCGGGTGCTGGGTGTCAAAGCTGCAAGGCAAGATCGACGCGCCAACGGGCAAACCGTGGCGCGCCGCAACAGTCAGGTCCGGCTTATTGCCAGATGTAATAGCCCTGTTCTTCCATCAGCGCGCGGGTCCGCTCTGCAATCCCGTCAAGCGCTTCCTGAATATCCAGATTCTGCGTCAGAACCTGACTCATGGTTGTTCCGATATCGGCGTTAATCCGCCCCCATGCCGGAATGATCGGGCGCCAGTCAGGATCGGCATACTGAAGTGCCTCGCCAAAGGTGGACGACCAGGGGTATAGGGCGTTCAATTCTTCATTCTCATATGTCGAGAAGCGCGACGGGTTACCGCCTGCCAGCGCAACAGCCAAATCACCTTCTTTCGATGTCAGCCATTGCATCAGCAGAAACGCAGCTTCTTTATGTTGCGCATTGGCAGGAATCCCAAGCCCGAAGCCGCCTGTCTGGCTGGCACGCTGCACACCCATCGGATGCATGGCATAGCCCACATTCCCCGCCACTGTTGACCTGCTCTCATCCTCGAACGTGGGGGCGAATGCGATGGAATCGATGAACATTGCCGCCTGCCCTTGGGCGAAAGCATTTGCCGCCTCGTTCGGGCCGAATGCAGACGATCCCTCGGGGCCGCAATCTACGATTCGTTTCAGTGCTTCTGCGGCGGCCACGCCTTGCGCGTCATTCAGACGTGGCTGCCACGCATCATCAAAAACGCGCCCGCCTAGCGGGGCCAGATGCAGCAGCAGCGCATGCGAGGCCTGATGGCCCGAAGCCGCACGGCTGGCCACGCCCCCCATGCCCGGCTCCAGTTCTGGAATGCGGCACGCCAGATCCAGCAACTCGTCATAGGTTTCAGGCGCAGTCAGGCCGTGTTTTTCAAACACATCCTTCCGGTAAAACAGCACCGAGGTTTCAGACCCGAAGGGCAACCCGAAAAGTGACCCTGTCGGGCCGGGCAGATAGCCTTTTTCACCCCCTGCAACGCCAATATTCTGAACATAGCCGTCAATCAGATCGCCTGCGTCATAGGTTGGGTCTGCAAGGCGCGGATTCATGAAATACTTTGCCAGATTTTCCAGTTGGTCGGCATAGACGTAATCCGCCTTGGAAAAGACCACATAGGAAATCAGGTCATATGCCCCTTCTGACAGTGTCAGCTCCAGCGTCTGGCGTTCGCGCATGTCCAGATAGGGCAGCATATCGACTTCAACCTCGATGCCGGTTTGCGCCGTGAATTGCGGCAAAACCTCCATCGCGGCATTATAATGCGGATGTGAAGGGAAATTCACGACAAGTGTTGTGCCCGCATAGGGCGCATATGGCCCGTCCTGCGCCAATACCGCAGAGCCGAGCGTCAGTGTTGCAATAATTGTAGTATTTCTTAAAGTATTCAGCATTTCCGTATCCTCCCAGTTACAGAGTTTAGATGTGGCGCTAAATGGCCACTTCGGTCTTTGGATCGAACAGATGCAGCCCTTCGGGGCGGACTGCGAAACGCAGTGTTTCACCAAGTGCAATCGGGGTTTCAGATTTGATCTCGACCGTCACCCGCGCATCGCCGCAGTCGCAGATCAGAACAGATTGCGCGCCCACATATTCGGACACGATCACTTTCAGGTTCAGCCCCGCCCCCTCTGGCGCATCAGGCACATATTCCAGATCCGAGGGGCGCAGCCCCAGCGTGACCTGCTTATAGGCCAGCTTTGTTGCGCGCGCGGCCAGTGCGGGGGGCAGGCGCAGCGCAAAACCCTTGCCCTGCGCCATCAGATCACCGCCTTGGGACACAAGAATTGCATCCAGAAAATTCATCGGCGGCGCACCAAGAAAACCCGCAACAAACTTGTTTGCAGGGTTCCGAAACAACTCTGTCGGGGTGCCTTGCTGCTGAATATGCCCCCCATGCATGACCACGATACGATCTGCCAATGTCATGGCTTCGATCTGGTCATGGGTGACATAAATCATGTTTTTCTTGACGCTCTGCCGCATCAGCGCCAGTTCCGCCCGCATTTGCCCGCGCAATTTCGCGTCAAGATTGGACAGCGGTTCGTCAAACAGGAAGGTCGATGCATCGCGGCACAGCGCACGGCCCATGGCAACACGCTGGCGCTGCCCGCCCGACAACTCGCCCGGTTTGCGGTCCAGAAACGGCGACAGACCCAGCATTTCCGCCACATCGCGGACTTTGCGGTCTATCTCGGCTTTGGGCCGTTTTTGCAGGCGCAGCGAAAACGACATGTTTTTCGCAACATTCATATGCGGGTAAAGCGCGTAATCCTGAAACACCATCGCAATGTCACGGTCTTTCGGGTCCAGATTGGAAACTGCGCGCTCCCCCATCCAGATTTCGCCCGCCGAAATATCCTCAAGCCCGGCGATCATGCGCAGAGTCGTGGACTTGCCGCATCCGGAAGGGCCGACAAGCACTGTGAACTCATGCTCGGCCATGTCCAGATCGATGCCATGAAGAACCTCGACGGCACCATATCGCTTGACCAAGCCTTCAAGGCGAATCGGCGGCATTTAATTCCTTCCTTCTGAATATCGCTAAGTTATGTATACAAACGTAAAAGTAAATATCCAAAATTGCATCCCAACCAAATATTCGCTATGTATGACTGAAACGGAGGGTAGAGCAATGACTTCGGTGGACGACAAACAGCAGACACGCAGTTCTATGGTACAGCGGATCGAAGCTGCATTGATGGATGACATCGCCGCTGGCGCGCTAGAACCGGGCGAGCGGCTGGATGAAGTCAAACTGACCGAACGCTTTGGCGTGTCGCGCACACCTGTGCGCGAAGCTCTCGGCAGGTTAACCGCACAAGGCGTGCTGGTCCCCGGAGAAAAGCGCGGCGTCAGAGTGGCCAGCTACACGCGCGAGGAATTGGCGCAAATATTTGAAACAATGCACGAAATTGAAGCGGCTTGTGCAAGAATTGCATCACAAAGATTAACACTTCTGGTGCGTTCGGAAATCGAAACCGCGCAAGCGCGCTGCGTCGCCGCCGCCCAGACAGGCGACCTTCAAGGCTATTTGCGTGCCAATGAGGCGTTTCATTTTGCAATCTACCGCGCAACAGGCAACCCGTATATGGCCGAGCTTGCATCCGATTTCAGACGCCGCACAGGGCCGTTTCGCGCCAAAAGATTCGCCACAAAAGCAGACCTTGTCGCATCGGCAGAAAGCCACGAATCGTTGATCGCAGGTATTTTCTCCGAAGATTCAAAAGCCGCCGCCGATGGGATGCGCGCACATATGACCACCAGTTTTCTGCAAACTTTGGCCATGAATTGACGTAACAGCGCAGAATTTGCTTGCACTCTGACGCAGCTTCAGATTTCTGTATACAAAGTTTATACTTTGCATATGGAGATTTGCATGGGCGTTCAGGAAACCCGGATTTACCCGATCAACACTGGCTGGCTGGAAGCCGATCTTGGCACCTACGTGTTCTGGAAAGGGCCTGCGGGAAAAAAATACTGGAATCCGGTTTATTGCCACTATGTCGATACGGGAACGCATAAGATCCTGATCGATACCGGCCTGTGCGACGAAGAGCGCGCAACCAGATATCACCACAAATGCGACAAACGGGGCTGCCTTCAGGTGCATGAACATCTGGAACAGAAACTTGGTGTGCATCCAGATGAAATTGACGCGATTGTTTTCACGCATCTGCACTGGGACCATGTCCAGAACATGAAGCAGTTCAAGAATGCCCGCTATATCGCCCCCAAAGCTGAAATCGAAATGGCCTTTAACCCGCTTCCGCTGTATTATCGGACATACGAGTCGGGCTATCTGGGGATTGAACCCGCCTATGCAGGCTGCGTGTTTGAAGCCGTGGCCGATGAATGCGAGGTGTTGCCCGGCATAACCATGTTCCACACACCGGGGCATTCTGTCGGGCATATGGCGGTGTCTGTCGCAACGGCAATGGGCGATATCGTGGTGGCAGGCGACGCCATTTTCGTTGAACGCAATCTGGAACCGAACCCCGAGGAAGGCTGGCGCCACTGGGTGCCCGCGCGGTTCGTCAACAGCTATGAAGGCTGGAAATCGGTCGAGGAAATCGACAAACGGGCGGATTACGTCCTGCCCTGCCATGACGAGGCAGCCAACGCGCGCGCGCCCTATTTCCCGTATGAAGGCATGCCATTGCGCAAGCGTCGCCAGCATATTCCCGGCTTCAAGTTCTATTTCGGAGATATGCCTGCCGGCAGCGTTGCCAAAGCTGCACCTGCAATGACCACAGCAGAGGCAGAACGCTATCTGGCCGGATTGAAGCACCCCAAGGACATGGCCGGAACCTGACCGATGGTTGTCCAGATCGGGACCCTGTTACAGATTGCGCCGCGCTATGACGCTATCATTCTGGATCAGTGGGGCGTGCTGCATGATGGCACCACCCCCTATCCCGCTGCGCAGTCTGCGCTTGCGCAGCTGCACAAGGCGGGGGTGCGGCTTGCGGTCTTGTCCAATTCGGGAAAACGCGCGGCCCTGAATGCCGCGCGGATCGAGTCCATGGGCTTTGCGCCAGAGTGGTTTGAACTGGTCATGACGTCGGGCGAGGCGCTGTGGCAGGATATCCAGACACGCGCTGTCACCGACAGGGTGTTTTTCCCCATTGAAGCCGCATCGGGGGATGCGCTGTCATGGTCGGACGGGATAGAGGTTGCGTTTACGTCAGAGATGTCGCGCGCGGATGCCGTCTTGCTGATGGGATTGGGCGATGCGGGGCACGCGCACCGCGCCCTTGATGAAGCGCTTGCGCGCGCCCTGCCCGTCTATTGCACCAATCCCGATCGCGCATCGCCGCGCGCAGGCGGGGTTACAGTGCCATCGCCCGGCGCATTGGCCCATGCCTATGCAGCGGCAGGCGGCACAGTCCGGTTCTATGGCAAGCCACATCTTGCCGTGTTTCGCGCGATCGAGCGTGCGCTCGGGGTTGCGCCTAATCGCCTGCTTATGGTGGGCGACAGCCTGGAGCATGACATTGCAGGGGCGGCGGCAGCGGGCTGGCATAGTGCCTTTATCGAAGGCGGGCTTCATCGCGCCACATTCGCAGCATGCGAAGACGCGCCTGCCAGTTTGCAGGCATTGTGCCACGAAACAGGCTTCGCCCTGCCGGATTTCACACTTTCAACACTGAGGTAGAGATGATCACTCCGACCACCTTTCCTGCGTTCCGTGCCCTTTCGGCACGGCTGGGGCAGGACCGGCTGCGCGTACAAGGGCCGGGCGGCAACACCTCTCTCAAAGAAGGGGATGTGATGTGGGTGAAAGCATCGGGCACAGAGCTGGCAGATGCACAAACCGCCGATATCTTCGTGGCGGTGGACCGCGCCGCAGCACTGGCCGAAGCCCGCGAACAGGCCGGGGACGGGTCGTGCAGGGCCACAATTCTTGACCCCACGCTCAGCCTTCGCCCCTCGATCGAGACGACATTTCATGCCGCGCTGGACTGGCCTGTTGTGGTGCACACACATTCCGTCGCAACCCTGACCCATGCGATCAGCACCGAAGGGTTGCGGATTGCACAGGAAAAACTGGCAGGGCTGCCCTGCGCCTTTGTACCCTATGCCAAGCCCGGCTTGCCGCTGACGCGCAACATCCTGCGCTGCATCGGGCGGCGCACGCAGGTCATTGTACTGGCCAATCACGGGCTGGTCATTTGTGGCCCGAATATCGCCGCCACCGCCGATCTGATGGAAGAGGTGGAAACCCGCCTTGCAATGCAGCCCAAAGACACAGAATGGCCAATGCACGCCCATCCGCCGCCCGACGGGTTTTCATGGGCGCAGGAAAGCTGGATCGCCACCGACCCCGTCGCCTGTGCGCGTGCAATCGCTGGCTCTTACTATCCGGATCATGTGGTCTTTCTTGGGCCAGCTTTGCCGCGCGCCGACCATGCGGGCAAACCACCCGCCTTTGTAGTCGAGGGGCGCGGAATAGCACTTCGCCTGAACGCGACAGCATCGCAAAAAGCGATGCTGCGGTGTTTGTCCGATGTCTTGTCACGGCTGCCCATAGGCTGGAACGCAAAGGCCATCGGGCCAGATGCCGAAGCCGAATTGCTGAACTGGGACGCAGAAAAATACCGTCAGGCGCTGGCGGCCCGATCATGACCGCATTGGCATTGGGCATAGACCTTGGCACATCGGGGGTCCGGTCTGCAGTGCTGGACCCCACCGGCAGGCCGCTTGCCTCGGCGCGCAGCGCATATGGCCCGCGCGACAGTGACCGCTGCACCCCCGAGGCATGGTGGGCCGCCGTCACAAACTGCCTGAGCGCGCAAATGCGCAGTCTTTCACAGATCGGGCACAGCCCTGCCGAAATCACCCGCATCGGTGTTGACGGAACATCTGGCAGTCTTGTCCTGACCGATCGCGCATTGGTGCCTGTAACCCGCGCGCTGATGTATGACGATGCGGGCTTCACCCGCGAAGCCACACTTATCGCGCGGCACGCGCCCCAATCCCATGTCGCCAATGGCGCAGGCTCTGCGCTGGCGCGGGCCTTGCGCCTTGTCGCAGAAGACCCGTCAGCACGCGCAGCACATCTGCTGCATCAGGCAGATTTCATCGCAGCACGCCTTATGGGCAAAGGCGGCATGACCGATTACAACAACGCACTCAAGACAGGTCTGGACCCCGCAGCCGCAGCATGGCCGGACTGGATGGCAAACTTGCCCTTGCCTGCCCATCTGCTGCCCCATGCGCTGCCCCCCGGCGCACCCTTCGGGCCGGTTTGTGCGACGGTTGCCACTATGTTTGGCCTGTCGCGCGCCACGATGGTTCATGCCGGAACCACAGACAGCATCGCCGCATTTCTCGCAGCGTCCGATCTGACCCAAGGGGCCGCGGTCACGTCTTTGGGCACAACACTTGCGGTCAAGCTTTTTTCCGCAACCCGTATCGATGCGCCCGAAATGGGGCTTTATGCACACAGGCTGGGCGCAGGCTGGTTGTTGGGCGGGGCCTCTAACACCGGCGGGGGCGTGCTGCGACATTTTTTCGACGGGCCACAGTTAACTGCCTTGTCCGAAAAAATTGACCCTGCGCAGACAAGCCCGCTGGAATATTACCCGCTTTTGAAGACAGGAGAGCGCTTTCCTGTCAACGACCCAACCCTTGCCCCCCGCCTTGAGCCGCGCCCAACAGATGATGCCGCATTCCTGCACGGTTTGCTTGAAAGCATCGCGCGGATCGAAAAGCAGTCATATGACGTGATGGCAGCGCTTGGGGCCGGATTTCCCCATTATGTCACAACTGCCGGTGGTGGCGCGGAAAACGACACCTGGACAAAGATCAGGGCGCGCGTGCTGGGCGTACCCGTCTATAAAACACCAACCCCCGAAGCCGCTGTCGGTACCGCGCGACTGGTTCAATCCGGCATCTCAGCATAATCAGGCGCGCCCCGCGATCAGGGCAGCGCCGTCACATCGCGGGTCAACTCTGCAGGGCTATAGCTGGCGGATGGGGCTTCCTTGGGTATAGGCGCGAATGGCCTCGACCGTCTCGCCATAAAACAGCCGCCATGTGGCTTGGGTGACATAACCCAAATGCGGGGTCAGCAGCAGCTGGCCATTCTCGATCAGATCGCGGTCGCGGATCGCATGGTTCTTGGGCAACGGCTCGATATCGAAGACATCCAGCGCCGCCTTGCGCGCGGGCGCGGCGCGCAGCGCATCCAGCAAGGCACCCGTGTCAACAATTGGCCCGCGCGACGTGTTCACAAGCATGGCGTCGGGCTTCATGGCCGCAAGCGCTGCGGCATCGACAAGGTTGCGTGTGCGCTCTGACAAGACAAGATGAATGGAAACGGCATCCGAGCGCGCCATCAGATCCGCCAAGCCAAAGGCGCGCGTAATTCCCAACTCGGCGCAGCGCGCATCGGTCAGGTTCTGTGACCAAGCAATGATATTCATCCCGAATGGGCGCGCACGTTCAACCATCTGCGCCCCAATCGATCCGGCACCGATCAGGCCAAGCGTCATTCCATCAAGGTCGCGCCCAAGCCCCAACTGCCACCCGCCCGCAGCGACAGAGCGCGCCTCGGGAAGCAGGTTTCGGGCCATGGCCAGAATCAGCGTCATTGCGAATTCGGATGTGGTTGTCTTGCGCCCCCCAGTGCCGCACACAGTAATCCCGCGGGATTTCGCGGCCTGTGCATCAAGGGCCAGATTCCGCATTCCACTTGTCACGATCAGCCGCAGTTTCGGCAGTCGCGCAATCAGCGATGCGGGCATTCGGGTGCGTTCGCGCATCAGGCAAATCACGTCAAACGGGGCAAGGCGCGCGGCAAGTGCATCTTCGTCATGCAGCGTATCCTGAAAGACTGTTATCTCGGCCTGAAGACTGTCCCAATCCGCCATGCCAAGGGCACGCCCGGCCCAATCATCCAAGATTGCGATACGCATCACTTTACTCCGTCTTTGGGTGGTTTCCGGCGCGCCTGTCCAAACTATAAGCTCTTTAAGTCGCGGCGGTAAGTCGCACAACGTGACGGGTCACAAAAATTCCACGCAGGCGCGTGACGATGGGCAGCGCTTGCGATGCTGGTTAACAGTTGCATGTGACGCATAGATGCACGCGCTTCGGCCTTAGGGCCACGACCCTTTTTTGTTGCGCGTCTGCGTGGCAAAGCCCGCCACATTTGCGGCCAGACTAGACATATCTTGTGGCCGCAAATACGCCGGTATCGCAGACTGTCAGTCCACGATACCCAGCGTCTTCAAGTCGGAATAGGCAGGCTCACGGCCATCTTCGTAAGCATTCGATACGTTTATGGCTGCATACAGACGGTCAAAACCGGCACCGATCGCGGCCAAAGCCGCCAGAATGCGGTCAAGGATCAGTGTCGAAGCGGGTACAGTCGTAACGCTGTGCATGATGTCTTTCCTTTCAGGATGACCATCAATTATGCCCGTGGCGGCTATGTTGCAACGCAGCATAGCGTAATCCGGCTATGCGTCAGGCGCATAGCTTTGTCAGTCTTCTTCGTGAATTGTAGACATGAAACGTATTTTCGCGCGCTCGACATGGCGAAAGAATGCCTCTTGCGCGCGCAGCCGGTCGCCAGACGCCACTGCGTCAATCATTTCGGCATGTTCGCGGTTCGACACCGCCAATCCGCCCGCCTGCACCAGCGATCTGGCGCGGCACAGGTGCAGTTTCTTGACGAAACCGCGATATTCCGTTGCAAGTACCTGATTATTGGTCGCCGTGATCAGGAAGTCGTGAAAGGCAAGGTTCTTGCGGTAATAGTCTTCGAAGGACCGCGCCTTTGCTAAGACTTCCATCTCCTCGACAAAGCGGTACATGGTTTCAAGCATGATGTCGGTCAGCCGGTCTGTCAGAATCCGGCCCGCCAAACCAAACAAGGCGGCGCGCACATCATACAGCCCCATCGCCTCGCGCGTCGAGATTGACCTGACAATCACGCCCTTGTTTCTGGCCATTTCCACCAAGCCCCGCGCGGCAAGGGCTTGCATGGCTTCGCGCAAAGGGCCACGGCTTGTGCCAAAGCGGCGCGCCAAGTCGATCTCGATCAGGCGCTCTCCGGGCTTGAACTCTCCGGCAAGGATCAGCTTCTCCAGCGCCTGCTCAATCTGCTCGGTGCGCGAAACAGACCTGTCGCTCATATCGCCCGTATCAGGGGCGTGGTCTGTAGATAAGGTCATATCGCTACCATATTTCACTTGCTCAGGGCTTAACCGTTACAGCAAAGCGGGCATGCGCTGAACCGCTTTTTCCCTCAAGCGCCCGCCCCGATTGCCTGAAGGATCGCGCAGCCCATCTTGTTGGGGCTGCCTGTGCCAGCACAATAACCCCCGTGCGCAGACCAACACCCCCACCAGCCCTGACAATATCTCTCGCGTTTCGCCCGATCGGCGGGTTTGTCCAACCTATAGGCTGGCCTGCACAACCAGCAGCGCAGGCCATGCGGATATAGGCAGGGACGATTTCATGTCCGATTTCACCCCTGTTTAATCCGCAAGGCCCGGCCATGGGTCATGCGCTCACTGCACCTTCGCTGGAACAGCGCGCGATTTCCGCGATATCGCTTAGCTCAGGGCTGCGCCATGCCAGTTGCAACAGCTTTTCAGTTGCAGCCTCACCAATAACCAAGGCCGACTGCACTGTGAACTTGTGGTCGATCTGGGCATCGGTCAGCGGCACGTCACGGCTGCCTATCGCGCGCTCGATATGCTGCGTCATTGTGCTGCCATCCTTGAAGGTCACCTCAACCGTGACCGACGCCTCGTGGCAAGAACTGTCCGCCGTCGCGTGAATCCGGTCGCGCAAATCGACCACCGCGGCGTCATTCACCATCTCATCCGTAAAAGCAGTGGGCGCGCCATCGCCATGCAGCAAAGCGACTGCGGCAGAATGGAAGACGCTGAACTTGCCTTCCAGCCCTGTGCGCGGGGTGCGTTTGCCGGTCAATTCCAGCACCAGCGGGTGCGTGGTCAGATGCACCGAGGCAATATCGGCAACGCGCGCTCCGATCTGTTCGCGTATCTTCTGGCACCCTTCAATGGCAGGGTGAATCACGATCCCGCAGGCAAATGGTTTGTAGCTGTTCAGCGCGGCTTCCCAACGCTGGCCCAGATCGCCCAGAATTTCGGACCAGTCCTGCTTGTCCGACATGACGCTGGCAAAGCCGCGCGGGGCCTCAATTGCACGCTCGGAACTGTCAAAGCCTGCTTCGGCCAGCAAGGCCGACATCATGCCATTCTGCGCGGCACGTCCGGGGTGAAAGCTTTTGGTCATGGTGCCGAACATCTCGCGCAGCCCCGAGGATTGGCTGGCAGCCAGACCGAACGCCCATTGCAGCCGCTGACAATCCAGCCCGATGGCCTTGCCAACCGCAGCCGCAGCCCCGAAAACACCCGCAGTGCCTGTAATATGCCAGCCGCGGTCGTAATGGTGGGGGTAAACTGCATTGCCGATGCGGCACTCCACCTCGACCCCGACGATCAGCGCGGTCAGAAAATCCTCGCCCGACATTGGCCGGTTTTCAGCCAGCGCCAGCAGTGCCGATGCAACAGGACCAGCCGGATGGATGATCGTTTTCAGATGCGTGTCATCATAATCCAGAACATGCGAGGTAATGCCATTCAGCAATGCCGCATGGGCCGGGTCCAGCCGTTCGGGGCGTCCCAAAACAGTTGCGCTGGGTTTACCGCTCAGCGGGATAACGGCGCGCAGCGCGGCATCCACGGTTTCATGACGTGCCCCGCCAACAGCGCAGCCAACCCAGTTGACGAATGTACGCAACCCTTCGCGCCGCACATCCGCCGGAATATCCTTCCCCTCTAGGTCCACAACCCATTGGGCCAGAAGCCGCGTGACTTCGGGTGTACCCGGGGGGGTTTCTTGATGTCCGCTCATGTTCAGTATCTCCTTTTCAGCTGACCGCCCGCGCCAGCTTTGGCACCGGCCAAATTTGTATGACAATACACATTTATTAGACACATATTGTCAACACTTTGAATCAGGAAAAGTCTGGGAGCAGCCAGCGTCAACCCAGCTTTGAAACCTGCTATGGGCAATTTCTTCCAATATCTTGATATAATTTATACAGCATTTCCGCCGCAGCACGCCGCCCCACACTCAGAAACTTTACGCAAGCGCGCAGGGCTTCAATTTTGCATTGTAGACAAAATAACCATATGGCGGAACTTCGGCGTAGATTGTCCGACCAAGACCCGGCCCATGGTCACAGAAAACCGTCATCGGCCAGACCACCAGAGGGTAGAGCCACCACTTGCGACAGCGCGCTTGGCCCCGATCGCACAAGCACCCGCAGACAAGTGGCAGGCCGTAGCGGCCGCACAACGTTATCCCCTGCCACAAGCCAAGAGCAGCCCTAAAGCCTGCGCAGATATTTAAAAGCTTATTTCGGCCTTCCCCAGATCAGCCGTGCCATGATTGGCGCGCCGGTGATTACCACGATCAGGCGCATCAGATGGTGGATGACGATGAAACCCAGATCAGCACCCGCCACAATCGCCAGAATTGTCATTTCTGCTTGCCCACCGGGCGCAAAGGACAGGAACGCTTCCAGCATGGGCGCGCCACCGATCTTATGCGCCAGCACCGTGAACACACCAGCAAGGGCAGCCAGAATAACCGCAAAGGCCGCACCCGCCGCCACGTCGTGGCGCAACTCGCCCAGTGTGACGCCGCGAAACTGCATGCCGATGCCCATGCCAATGAAGAACTGCGCCGCCATGATCGCCTCGGCAGGGGGGCGATGGTGCAGGATGTCACCAAGTGACAGGGCCGTGGCAAGGATCATGGGGCCAAGGATCGCCGCACCAAACAGCCCGATCCGCACCCCCCCTTTCCAGCCGACCAGCGCAACCACCACCATGATTGCCATTTCACCCAACGGCACCTCTCGGGCAGGTGCGCCAATGGGCTGGTCAAGGCCTATGCCGAAAGGGCCTGTCAACAAAACCGGCACCAGCGTGACAATAACCAGAACCCGTGTGGCGTGAATCAAGGACAGCGCGCGGGGGTTCGCGCCTGCCTCTTGCCCGAAAAGCACCATATCCTGAAACCCGCCGGGCATGGCCGCGTAATAGCTGGTGATACGGTCAAAGCCGCAGACACGCTGGAAAAACGGCACCCCCACCAGACCGATGATCGCCACATAAACAGGGATCATCGCAAGGGTCATGGCCATTAGCGGGACTTGGCCCAAAATCGCAGGGGTGATCGACGCGCCGACAGCCACACCCAAAACAGTGCGCGCCGCAACCGAGACCTGACCTGCACCCTGCATGCGCACCCCCGCAAGGGCCGCGAACAGACAGGCGAACATCGGCCCGAACAGAAAGGGCAAGGGCAGCGAAAGAAGCTCGAACACCCCGACACCGACAAGGGCGATGGAAAACGTTATCAGGCGGGCGCGTGTAAACATGGCGACTCTCGAATTACATAGCTGTTGCATACTCTTGTATCCAAGTGTATGCAACATGAAACCCGCAGTCACAGAGTCTCCCATGCGCAATTCATCAGAATCCGTCGCCGACCTGCCCCAAGGCCAGAATGCCTATGACAGGCTGCTGGAAGACATCCGCCTTGGTGTGCTGCTTCCCGGTGCGCGCCTGCGCGAGGTTGAACTGGCCGCGCGCCTTGGCATTTCGCGCACCCCCGTGCGCGAAGCGCTGCGGCGACTGGAAGCAGATGGTCTGGTCGAACATCTGCCACGGCAAGGCGCCAGCCTGCGGCGGCTTGGCTATGCCGAGGTGATGGAACTGTACGAGATGCGCGCCGTGCTTGAAGGCACCGCCGCGCGGCTGGCCGCCCGCGCCGCATCCGACCTTGAATTGCACGAATTGTCCGAAATCAATGCCGCGATGACAGCAAGCGATGTGCCCACCGAGGTGGCCCGCCTGAACCGCCAGTTTCATACCTCGCTGATCAACGCCGCCAAGAACCGCTATCTTCAAAGCGCGATCGGGGCGATGGCGCGGACATTGCTGATACTTGGGCAATCCACCTTGTATGACCCTGCCCGCAGCACCAGCGCGGCACAGGAACATGACCTTTTGCTGCGCGCGCTGCATGCGCGCGACGGCGAAAGGGCCGAAGAGTTGATGCGCGCCCATATCGAGGCGGCGCATCGCATCCGCCTGCGCCAGTTGCGCGCAGCGGGATTGATGGACGGAATCGAACCGAACGGGGGCAACAATGTTGCAATATGATGTGGTGGTCGTCGGCGGCGGGAATGCCGCGCTTTGTGCCGCAATCGAGGCCGCAGAGGCAGGCGCGCGGGTGGTGATACTGGAATCCGCGCCCGAACATATGCGGGGCGGAAATTCGCGGCACACCCGCAATTTCCGCTGCATGCATCATGGGCCTTTGTCCGTGCTGACAGACACTTACGGCGAAGATGAATATTACGACGACCTGCTGCGCGTCACCAAAGGGCAAACCGACCCCACACTGGCCCGCCTTGCCATCCGCGACAGCGAAGCCTGCCTGCCATGGATGGAACGGCATGGCGTCATTTTCCAAGGCTCCCTCTCGGGCACCTTGTCGCTGGACCGCACGAATGCGTTTTTCCTTGGCGGCGGCAAGGCGCTGGTCAATGCCTATTACGCCTGCGCCGAGGATCTGGGCGTAACGATCCGCTACAACGCCGAGGTGCTGCATGTCGATCTTAGCGACGGGCGCTTTCACAGCGTCACGCTTGCGGATGGCGAACAGATCGCGGGGCGCGCGGTGGTGCTGGCCTCTGGCGGGTTTCAGGCCGATCTTGACTGGCTGACCCGCGCATGGGGGCCAGGGGCCGAGAATTTCCTGATCCGTGGCACGCCCTATAATCGCGGCGTTGTGCTGCGCGATGTGCTGGATCAAGGCGCGCAATCGGTGGGCGACCCTACACAATGCCATTGCGTGGCCATCGACGGGCGCGCGCCGAAATTCGATGGCGGCATCGTCACGCGGCTGGATTGCGTGCCCTATGCGCTGGTGGTCAACCGCGATGGCGACAGGTTCTATGACGAAGGCGAAGATGTCTGGCCCAAACGCTACGCCATCTGGGGCCGGCTGGTCGCCGCTCAGCCCGACCAGATTGCCTATGCCATTACCGACCAAAAGGCGCAGGGGCTGTTCATGCCCCCCGTCTTCGCGCCGGTAAAGGCCGAAACGCTGGGCGGGCTGGCGCAGGCGCTTGGCCTGTCGGGCGATGCACTGGAAAAAACTGTAGCGCGCTATAATGCCGCCTGTCAGGATGGCAGCTTCACCCCCGGCGTGCTGGACGGGCTGGCCACCAACGGGCTGGAGCCGCCCAAAACCAACTGGGCGCGCCCGCTCGATACACCGCCCTATTACGGCTATATGCTGCGCCCCGGCGTCACCTTTACCTATCTGGGGCTGAAAGTGTCCGAGCGCGCGCAGGTACAAGGCGCGCATGGCCCGCTGCCCAATGTCTGGGCCGCAGGCGAGGTGATGGCAGGCTCGATCCTTGGGCAAGGCTATCTGGCAGGGTTCGGTATGACCATTGGCACCGTTTTCGGACGCATCGCAGGACAGGAGGCAGCATCCCATGCTGGATAACACCCCGAACTTACAAGACGAGGCCGCGCGCCAGTTCCAGATTTGCAATTCCTGCCGCTATTGCGAAGGCTATTGCGATGTGTTTCCGCAGCTTTTCGCCCTGCCAGAGATGACAGCGGCTTCGGCAACCCATCTGGCCAATCTATGCCACAACTGCCGCGGCTGTTATTACGCGTGCCAATATTCCCCCCCGCACGAGTTCGACCTGAACCTGCCCGCTGTGCTGGCCGAATTGCGGCAAGACACATGGGAACGCCACGCGCGCCCGCAGGCCCTTGCACGCGTGTTCCATTCCCATGGTGTGGCCGTAGCCGCCGCACTGATTGCGGGCTTTGCGCTTTTGTTCTTCCTTATGGCCACGCTGCGCCCTGAAAGCGGCGAAGGGTTCTATGCCTATCTTGCGCATAACGCGATGGTGGCAATCTTTGCGCCCGCTTTTCTGTTGCCCCTTGCAGGGCTTGCCTATTCCCTGCGCAGCTATTGGCGCGAGATTGGCGGCGGGCGGATCACATGGGCCAGCCTGCGCCATATGGGCAGTTCTGTCGCGCGAATGAAAAACCTGTCCGGCGGGGCAGATCAGGGCTGCAATTTCGAGCAGGGCGCGCGCTATTCCAACGCCCGCCGCTATGCGCATCAGGCCACGCTGTGGGGCTTTCTGATGTGCTTTGCCGCGACATCTGTTGCGACGCTGATGCATTACGGGCTGGGCTGGGAAGCGCCCTATCCGTTCTGGTCACCCCCCAAACTGCTGGGGGTTCCGGGCGGCATTCTGCTATGCCTTGGAACAGGTGCGCTGGCATGGCTGAAACTGCGCGCCGACCCAGAGTTGGGGGCCGCGCGGGTCTGGGGCGGCGAGATGGCCTTTGTGCTGCTGCTGTTCACGGTATCCGCAACGGGCCTTGCGCTTTATGCCGCCACCGGCACCGGCGCTGTGCCTGCCTTGCTGGCAATACATCTGGGCGCGGTCTTCGCATTCTTCGTCCTAACACCCTACACAAAGATGGTGCATGGGTTCTACCGCACCGCCGCGCTTTTGGCGCGGCGATAAGGTGAATGGGGACATAAGATAAGCCGCACCACGTCATGACGTGGTGCGGCGAGCCTTGGTTCATGCTGGATAGATTTATGCCAGGCAAATCCGCGAAAGAGTAAGGCTATGCGCAGCGCCAAGCCAAATCGCCGCGCGGGTGCACAGCCCTGTGGGGCGCGGCGGGCCTACGCCCCTTGAATCCGCGCATAGCTTGCGACCGAATGGCAACTTCATCGCTATGCTTTAACGTGTCACCCCGTCCCAAACCCCGCGCGGCACCATGACACTGCCGCGCGCCAGAAGGCGGGCGGTACGGGTCAGGCCGGCGGCACGGATTTCGACGCCCGTTTCCGACGCCGCGAAATCCAGCAGCACATCCAGCGCGCCTGACGGGTGTTCGATCTGCATCGCCGCTGGCCCTGTGGCGGGCACATCCGACAGCCCATCGGCAACCGACCCTTTCAGCACAGCACAAGCGGCAAGGCATTGCCCCCCTGTAACCGCCATGCTGGGATGGCACGCCCAAGGCGTAAGGTAGCGCGCGCGCAGGCTACCGCCTGCAAGCGGCGCAGAAATCAGCCCCACTTTGGGCGTGACAGAGCCGGAAACATCTGCCCCCAGCCCCATCATTGGCCCCGCCTTGCAGCGCAGCGCCTCGACCCGCGCCAGAAGGGCGGTGTTTGCGTCAATTTCCTCGGGGGTTTCGTCGCCGCGCAGGCCCATATCAGCAGCGCGCAGAATCATCATGGGCATCGCCACGTCGATCATCGTCACCGCGACCCCGTCAATCACATCGCACGCATTCCCTGTCGGCAGCAGTGATCCGCACATAGTGCCGACCGTGCCCATGAAACTCAGCGCCACCGGCGCGGCACTACCGGGCAAGCCGTCAAGCGTGGTGCCCCCCTCATAGGTGACGCGGCCATCCGGGGTCTGCACAACCGCATCCACCAGCGCGCCCGTATTGACCGCGCGAATGCGCAAGCGCGTCTGCGGCCCCCGCACCGGCACCAAACCCATCTCTATTGCCGCAGGCCCCACGCCTGACAGGATATTCCCGCAAGTCGGGCGGAAATCGACCTCTTCGCGCATCGGGTCCACCTGCGCGAAGAAGTAATCAATATCGACCCCCTCAACGGTCGAGCGTGACAGCATGGCAACCTTGGTGGTCACCGTCGCACCCCCGCCGATTCCGTCAATATTCAGCACATGACCGGACCCAAGCACCGCGCGCAGCACAGCCGCCAATTGGCCCCGATCATCGGGCAGGTCAGCCGCGTTGAAGTAAGGGCCGCGCGATGTGCCGCCGCGCATGAACAGAAAGGGGATTTCAGTTTGCATGTCTCAGTCTCAGCTAAATGGCCATGGAAGCCGGTAAAGGTCTTGCAGCACCCCGCCCGGAAAGCGCATGTTCAGCGCCGAGGCGAGGGTCAGCACAAAGCCTGCGCAGCCCGCAGTCAGGATCACAGTCATCAGCCAGCTTGCTTTTGCGCGCAGCTTCAGGAACGCCACAAAGAAGGTGACCAGCGCAATGGCAAAACCGAACAGCGCCGTCAGCGCCACAAGCGAGCCGACCCATGCAATGGCCCCAAGGGTCGAGCGAAGCGGCACCCCTTCGGCCTGCGCCTCATGCTCGGTATCGCTGGAGACAGCATGGTTCGGCTTGCCGAAGACCAGAAGCCCCAGAACCACCGCCGTGAATGCTGCGCCCGCGCAGGCCATGATCAATGGAAAGACCTGCCCAAGAAAGCTTTGCTTCAGCGCATCTTGAATGCCCACCGCGAAAAAGGCCAGCGCGAGAGCCGCGAAAATAATCTGCGGCAAGCGCGCGCGGATATTGGCGGCAGGGCCCCTGCCGCTGCCGCTGTCGCGCGCCTCGACTGCCAGAATTTCCGCAGGCGTCGCCTCGGACACGCGGGCGCGCAGGCCCAGCCAGATTGACCCTGCAGTAATCCCGATGATGATCATAACCCCTGTGCGGGTCAGGAATTCCCAGCCATAGAATTGCACGGCCTGATACAGATATGTCTCGGCCTGTGTGGCCAGAACAAAACCAATCAACAATGCAGGGCGCGGCCAGCCAAAGCGGCGCATATAAACACCCAGCACACCAACGACCAGCAGCGTGATCAGGTCATCCAGCGTGCGCGTTGCCTGAAAGCCCGCAAAGCAGATGACCGCAATCATGAAGGGCGCAAGCAGTTTGAACGGAATCAGCGTCAGTTTGGAAATCGGCACCGCCAGAACGATGCACAGCCCCGCCCCCAGCACATTGGCCAGCGCAAGGGACCACACGATTGTATAGGTCAGGTCCAGATTGCTGCCCACCATCGAGGGCCCCGGCTGGATGCCAAGCAGCACCATGCCGCCCAAGAAAACCGCCATCGCGCCGCCACCGGGAATCCCGAACAAAAGCGTGGGCAACAGCCCGCCGCCTTCTTTGGCGTTATTGGCCGATTCCGGCGCGATCACGCCGCGCACATCGCCTTGGCCGAATTTCGGGTTATCCTTGACGGTCTGGACCGCGTGCCCATAGGCGATCCAGTCCACCACGGTGCCACCCAGCCCCGGAATGGCACCGATCAACGCCCCGATGCCGGAACAGCGCAGCGTCAGCCACCAATTTTTCATCACATCGCGGATGCCCTGAAACCAGCCTGCGCCCAGCGTGTTATGCTCTGATATCGCGCGGTCACGGCGCAGCAGATCGACAATTTCGGGCACCGCAAACAGGCCCAGACCAATAATGATCAGCGGGATACCATCGTAAAGGTAATCCACACCATAGACCATGCGGAATTCGCCCGTTGCAGGTGCGCCCCCGATTGACCCGATGATCAGCCCCAAAGCACAGGCCGCCACGCCTTTGACCAGCGACTTGCCCGCCAGCACGCCAACCATTGACAGCCCGAAAACCGAGAGCATGAACAATTCGGCAGATGAAAAGGCCAGAATCACCGGTCGCGCGATCAGAACAAAGCCTGTCAGCACCACCGCGCCAATCAATCCGCCCACAAGTGACGCGAAAAACGCCGCCGACAGCGCGCGCGCCGCCTCGCCGCGTTTGGCCATTGGGAAGCCGTCCAGCACAGTGGCTTGCGACGCGGACGATCCGGGAATGCCCATCAGCACGCTGGCAAAAGTGTCCGATGTGGGGATCACCGCAACCAAGCCGATCAGCATGGCCAGCGCCGATGTCGTGTCCATGCCGTAAAGGAACGGAATCATCAGCGACAGGCCCGCAATCCCGCCAAGGCCCGGAAAAATACCGATCATCAGCCCGACAATCACGCCGATCATCATGTAACCGATATGCTGTAACGTCAGGATATTCGTCAGGGCAGAGACAAAAATATCGAACATGAGAACCCTCCGATGGGCAAGCGGGCAGATCGCACACAAGAATGCGGCGAAGCGGCGTCAGGCATGGGAAAAGAAAACCCCTCCGGCCATGGCAATGGCCGAAGGGGTGGTACAGGGCTTAGTCGCCCAGACGCACGTTATATTCGCTTTCCAGCATCTCGACGACCATGGCGCGAACCTCGGGGTCGATATTCGTGCCTGCGGTGAACAATGCCTCGGCGGCACGGTCGGTCACCTGCTCATAGCTGCCAAGTGCGGCAACGAATGTGTCCAGATATTCTGGGTCTGCGAAGACATCACGCCATGCCTGACGATAGGTCTCGACCAGCTCTTCTGACGCGCCTGCGGGCAGAACAACCATTTTCTGCGCAGCAAAACCAGCCGTGTTGAACGCCTTATATGCGTCATACATCGGGCCGGACGGTGCTTCGCCATGCACCATTTCATAGACTTCTTCCAGAATTGGCAGATCGGGGAAAGTTGGGTCGCGCTGCGGATTGCCATCTTCATCCAGAACGCCCCATGACATCAGGGGAACCGCAGTGCCTTCTTCGACAAGCGGGGTAACGTTGTTGATGAAGGCGGAAGAGGTTTGGTAATCGATATTCACCTCGCCACGTTCAAAGGCCAGACGCCCGTCGCCGCGCCCGCCAAAGCCGAACACATAGTTCACATCCAGCCCCAGCAGTTTGAACGCCAGCATCGGCACCAGATCAAGCGATGTTGCGCCCTGGCTGGCATAAACAAGCCGCTGCCCTTGCAGATTGGCGACATCGTCAATGCTTTCCACCCCGGTCGAAGGCGAAACATAGGCCACGCCGCCTGTCGGGCCGACCATCACAACCGACCAGTCCTGATATTCATAGCGCACGCGCGGATCGCCCAGCAGATAGGGGAATTGCGTGGACCCGGATGTTCCCAGAATGGTCAGCCCATCGGGGCGGGCGCGCTGCGCGAACAGGTTTGTCCCGCGGGTCGATCCGCCACCGGGTTCATTGACGACAACCACTGTCGGGTTGCCGGGCAGGTGCTTGGACAAAAACGGCGCATTGAATCGCGCCCATGTGTCAGAACCGCCACCCGTGCCGAAAGGAATGATCCATTCAATTGTCTGGCCCGAAAAATCTGTTTGCGCCAGCGCAGGCGCACCCAGTGTGACCGCCGCTGCTGCCGCAGCAATATAGCCCAGCGCCCCGCGCCGGGTTGATGTTGTCGATGTCATGTTGACCTCCCAAGTCATTTTGCGCACAGTCGAAAGAGCGCCTCTACACTCTACCATGCTATGGCACTCGTAACCACCAAACCTGTCAGTATTCTGTCAGAACGCCAGAAAACAACAACCACCGGCTGGAAGAAGCGATGCGGATTGTGCTGATCGAAGACCACGCCATTCTTGCGCGCGCGCTGATCCAGTCGCTTCAGGATGCCGGGCACGCGGTGGACTGGCTGCAAGACGGGCAGGAAGCTGACAGCTTTCTGGCGCAGAATGGCGCGGATCTTGCCGTGGTGGATGTGAACCTGCCCGGCCTGAACGGGTTGCAAATTCTTGGCCGGTTGCGCGCGCGCGGGCAAAGCTTTCCGGTACTGATGCTGACAGCACACGGGCAGGTGTCCGACCGCGTGGCGGGCTTGGATGCGGGCGCAGATGACTATCTGGTCAAACCCTTTGAAATGGCCGAACTGCATGCCCGTATCCGCGCCCTGTCGCGCCGCCCTGCCGAAGCGCGCAGCGAGGTAGAGGTGATTGGCGGCGTCACCTATAACCGCGCCGCATGCAGCCTTGTGACCAGCGCAGGCGCATTGACCATCTCGCGCCGTGAACTGGCCTTGTTTGAAGCGTTGATCGAGAATATCGGGCGCGTGCGGTCCAAAGACCAGCTGGGCGAACGCATTTACGGGATCGGCGCAGATATCGAAGCCAATGCTGTCGAACTTCTGGTCTCTCGGTTGCGGCGCAAGCTGGACGGGCATGGCGTGTCCATTCGCACGCTCCGCGGCCTTGGCTATATGATGCAGGTCGAAAACGCATGAGGCGCGGCGGGCTATTCAGGCGCAAGCCCTTTGCAGGCTCGCTGCGTTTGCGGTTGTTCGTGCTGATTATCCTGCCGCTTGTCGCAGTGGCCCTTGTGGCCGGTGCCCTGCGCTACTGGCAGGCACAAACCCTGTCACAAACGCTTTATGATGATGCCTTGAAAGTTGTGGCGCATGTGGTCGCCCGCGAAGTCATCATCACGCAGGGCGATGTTGTCACCGATGCGCTGCTGAATTCTTTGGTCGGGGTGTTGGGTGATCCGATTTTCTACAATGTCTCGGCAGCCGATGGCCGGATTCTGGCAGGCTATACCGATATGCCCGATGATATTATCCCGGCGGACCGGCAAAGCAGTGACCCCTATTTTTTCAATTTCATCTATAATGACAGGCCAGTGCGCGCCGTTCTGCTGCGCGAATTCATCGCCGACCCTTTCTTTGACGGCTGGACAACAGTTCTTGTCTGGCAAACCACGACCCAGCGCCGCGCGCTAAGCATGACCATCCTTAAACAGGCGCTTGTCACACTGGCCTTGGTGCTGGTCACGGCGGCGGCGACTGTCTGGGTGGGCATTACGCAGGGCGTGCGGCCCCTGATCGACCTTCGGGAAGCGGTGTCATTGCGCAGCCCGTCAGAGCTTGGCCCCATAAGGCGCATTGTCCCCAACGAAGTGCGGCCGCTTGTTCAAACCATGAATTCCCTGTTTTCAAGGCTTCAGGCCGAACTGCACCGGCGCAACACCTTCATCTCCAACGCTGCGCATCAAATCCGCAATCCGGTTGCTGCCATACGCGCCCAAGCCGAAGCCGCCCTCTCGACCAAAGACGCAAACCAGCGCGAGGCCCGCTTGCTTGACCTGCACGAAGCCGCCAGCGACCTGTCCCGCCTAAGCCAGCAACTGCTAAGTCTGGAAGCGGCAGATCATTCGACGATGACAAATGTCCAGCCATTAGATTTCACACAGCTTGTCGCCGACATGGCGCGCAAAACGGCCCCGGCCGCGTTGAAACAAGGGGTCGATATTCACCTGAACGCGCCCGAACAGGGTTTGACCGTGACCGGCAATGACATCTTGCTGCGCGAAGCCATTGAAAACCTGCTGGATAATTCCTTGCGCTACGGGGCTGTCAATGGTGGCGAATTGAACCTGACACTGCACCGCGACAACCAGCGCGCCATGCTTTTTGTCGAAGATGACGGGCCGGGCATACCCAAGGCGGCCTCGGAACTTGTGTTTGAACGTTTCGTGCGCTTGCCGCAAACCAGCAAAAAAGGGCAGGCCGAGTCCGGCTGCGGCCTTGGATTGGCAATCGTACGCTCGATTGCAGCCGCACATGGCGGGACATGCTATGTCCGAAATAAAGAACAAGGATGTTGCATTGTGCTGGCCTTGCCCTTGGCAGGCGACAGCAATGTCCGAGAAAGTTGATAGGTTTTTCGGTTTCAAATTACCGTGCAACAAGAAGTTACAGGCCAAGTCACCTGACTGACGGTTCCCGCAATGCGTCGCAACAGGCGCGTGTGGGACTTAACTTTTGCGGGCCAGCGGTAGCCACCTTGCCGCCCCCCGCGCGCCCCAGAAGCCACGCGCCCACAGGTTGCACAATTTCTGAGTAAAGTAGAAAAAGCACCCAAAACAACGCCGCACTGCAGCGCTTTCTTCTGGCAATCCCTGACTCTTGCTGATAACTTTATATGGTAATGGTATCTTTCGCTGGTAGTTTGCCCTTTCTCTTAAATCTTCAGACTTGGAAGACGCAATGATTCTGGTTGGGATTTTCTCATCTTGCGTGCTGTCATTTTTTATTGTCATTTTTTCCCATAAAATTAGGGCATTAATGCGAGAGCGTGCCGACACCGAAGCAGTGCAGGCCTCGCATGAGGGGGACCCGCTGCGGTTGGGCGGCTTTGCGATCATGGGCAGCCTGATTGTGATGCTGGGCTATACCGCCCTATCCTTTCCAACCGGCATGGCAAGTCTGATCCTGATCTCCGCGATCCCAGTTCTGCTGGCTGGCGCGCTAGAGGATTCGGGCCGTGCTGTCTCGGCCAAGATGCGTTTGCTGGCGGCGGGTGTGTCGTCAGTCTTTGCCATAGCGCTGCTGGGCTTCTGGATCGAGTCGATTGACTACGCATATATCGATTATCTTCTGGCGTTTCCGGTGGTCGCAATTCTGGTGACAATCCTGTTCACATCGGGCTTTTGCCACGCCTTCAACTTAGTGGATGGTATGAACGGTCTGGCCGCGCTGATCGGAATGGTTGCGGCGGCGGGGCTGGGCTTTATCGCGTTTTCCAATGCAAGCCCCGATATTGGCCGCTTTGCCTTTGCCCTGTTTGCCGCGATTGCCGGTTTCGCTTTGCTGAACTGGCCATTCGGGCGCCTGTTTCTGGGCGATGCAGGGGCCTATGGGATTGGGCACATCCTGGCGTGGACAGCGATCACCCTGTCTGTCACGCGCCCCGAAATTGCGGTTCCCGCGCTGGTCCTTGTGCTGTTCTGGCCACTTGCAGACACGCTGCACACCATCTTGCGCCGCCTGTTGCGGCGGAAAGAGGTTTTTGCACCGGACAAGATGCATTTGCACCAAAAAGTGCGGCGCGGGCTGGAGATTATCTTTTTCGGCAGCCGGAAAAGGAAACTCACAAACCCGCTTACAACTGTGGTGCTGATGCCACTCATTGTCGCGCCTGCGCTAACGGGCATGTGGCTGGCACAGGAACCAACCTTGGCATGGATCGCCCTTCTTGTGTTTTTCACATTGTTCAGTGCGACACATGTGGCCGCGATCTACATCTCCAGAAAGCTGCGAAGCCCGCAATCGGCATACCCGAAATATCAAGGCATCGGCGCACCAATTGCAGAGCAGTATTAAGAAATTCAAACCCTGCCCTGCCGTGCGCGCACATGACAGTGGCAGGGCCGCGACGGCACGTTCTGCGGCAAGATCACGAAACCCGCCAAGCACGCGCCGCCCTTGCCGGGCATTCAGTCAAGATGTTCGGGCAAATCCTTAAGCTGATCTTTCGTCCAGGCTGTATGCCCGTGCACCTTTCCTGCCCCGTCCCGCATCAGATGCACCTGATCACGCCCAAGCCTGACGGGTTTGGACCCGATGCCCAGAAATCCGCCCACATCGACAATCACTTCCATAGTGACCCCTGTGCCATGCAGATGTGAGATTGTGCCGATCTTCTCGTCTTCCGGCCCGTAAACAGGGGCATTTACAAGGGTGTCTTCGGTCAACTCGCTGGTTGCAAGCGGGGTATATGCGCTAAGGTCCATGTCTCTCTCTCCTTTGATGTGCAGGGTAAAGATGCCATCGGCAAATGGGGTAGAAGCTCGACTGCCATTTCGTTGGCCATGGCGAGAAATCGGGAAAACCGCCACATTCTTCGTGCCATTGCGCCCGATTGACATGCCGAGGGCACCTTCACCCACCTAACCCACAGCAGCGCGACGCGTTCCATTGGGGTCATGGCGGTGCAAGGGTCTGCGGCTTACCGAGGGGTGCCCCCTTGTAGCTGGCACTTGCGCAATAAGACCTGCGTAGTTTCCGGCCCTATCCGGCTGTTTTTGCAACGCGTAACCTCTGGCAACGGGGCAAAACCCGCCGGCACGGAAATGTCACACCTGTGAAGCGGAAATGTCACATCTGCGAAACAGCGCAGGAACAGTTGAAGCAATTTCGTTACATCATGAGATTTTTCATATATTATCCAGAGATTGTGCAGTGTGACAGACGCAGAGGGAATCGCTCATGGCCTATCATAGCAAGGACGGGCAAGAATTCGTCGGTGTGCGGGCGTCTCGGACAGGGAAAAAACAGATCGTTTATGACGCATGCGCAGGCAAACGGATCGTGCTGACAATCAAAAACAATAGCGTCACATCGCATGCAATCGACGCAGTTTTGCGCGAAGGGATTGGCGCACAGAGAGTGCTTACAGGAGTGCTAAAAGCGCTGGATAAGCGGAATATCGCGTTCGAGTTGCCACAGGCTGACAGTTAACTCGCCAATCCGGGAAACTATGCCATAACCCCTTCACAGGAACCGACGAGGGGACGAAGGATGCAGGCACTTATCCATCAGACGACTTTACACGGGCTGCAATTTCCCATTCGTGGGTCTGGCGTGACGCTTGGCCAGACAGTCCATCTGAAATGTGAAAAAGACCACAGAGTAGCCGCTTTTGTAAAACTGCCTGTGCGCTGGACATTCGGATTGGGCGGCACGCGGCTTCGGCAACTGGGCTATCTGCCTGTTGAAGCTGCCGAATTTGTAACACCTGCGCTGGAACGCCACGCCGTGTTACGCGTGCGGATCGTCGAGTTGGAACCTGCGCATGCCCGCACCGAAGGGGTTGATCAGGTCTGCGTGTCGGTTTGGGGGCAGCCCGCTGACCTGAAACCTGCGCGACGCGTGGCGCAAGACTCCCCCGATCTGCCGCCCCTAAGTTAGGCAGCGAACCGGCCCGCGCAGGCCCCGCACCCACCCGCGAAAATGACGCGTGTGGAATACCGGCCCCGTGGCGCGCATCTTAGTTTTGACAACATATATGCTAATCGCCTATAAGCCCGCGACTTGCCGGAACTGAACGGCAGGATATGTCGGCATTTGGCCAGACTGCGAAACGTTTTAAAGGGTGTCGAAATGTCAGATCAAAGCAAGGGCGAGTCCGCCGATGACGGTGAGGACGCCTCACTCGACCGCGACCTGAAAGCGCTGTTCAAGGCTGTTCAGTCCGAACCTGTTTCTGATGAGATCAAGCGCCTTGCACAGCAACTGGAAAGCCGGTTGAAAAATCTCGACAAAGACTGACAGGCCCGCGCTTCCAACGGGGCTTGGCGCTCATGTTCGGCACGTCTTCTAGCTTTTTCTTCAACATGTTACGGCCCCGATTGACCCGGCTTTTAATCGTTCCGATTTCACATTGAAGCAAGTGCGCCGCATCGGCATAACTTTCCCCGATGACCAGAACAACAACCACTGCCTCCCGGTAGCTTAAAGGCAACTGTTGCAAGGCCTGTGACAGCTCGCATCCCTGCATATGCCACTCTTGCGTGGCGGGCGTGCTGACACTGCCAGAGGCACATTGATCCGCGCCTGTATGCTCATGTCGGCGCTTTTTCAGATTCGTATAGAAACAGTTGCGCATGATGGTGAATAGCCAACCGCGCATATTTGTGCCCGCCTTATAGGACGCGCTATATTCAACCGCCCTGAGAAGGGTCTCTTGCACCAGATCTTCGGCTTCGTCACGTCCCCGGCAAAGCACTCTGGAAAAACTCCGCAAGGCGGCAATATGGTCTAATACATTATCTGACACAGCTGGTCCCCATGCGTTTGCAGCCTAAATCTGCTGCGCGGTGTCAAGTTGGCTGGACGTGGCGTGCAACCTGTTGCGTCAACCGCTTGGTGCACAGCGCTTCCAGCTTGGCTGGCAGGCCTGAACTATGTGCCCGAACGGGGCTGCACCACAACTTGTGTTTGCACTAGGGCGAAGCCCTTTGTTACCGAAACTTCAGTTTACGCGCCCGCTTTGAAGTGCTGATCACAGGTTATGCCCTGTCTTGGATAAAGCCTTATCGTTACAAGACCGACTACCCGAGCAAACAGCACTTTTGCCGGTGCGATTATGTTGTGCGACCGTATCTTGGCCGCCAATGGTCAACCGCCCTATTCCCCACAACCCGATGATATATCGGTCGCGTCACCCTATTTCACGCGCGCCCTAACTGCAGCAGCGCCAGATATCGGCCGAGTCAGCGCCTCTATCGAATTAGGATTTTAAGGTATCTTTTGATGCCAGTCTACGGATTTTGACAAAAATGTTCCGTTAAGAGCATGATATACGGCAGTTTCAACTAATAATTGTGCATGAGAGGGATCACATTGCAATCCTAGGTTGCACGCATGTTATAGTATATCCTTAAACTTTGCTGCCCGCACAAATAAAACATTCACAAATTCAAAATATTGATTCGCAATCACGAACCGGCACTCCCGCCAAAGGCGCAGAATCTGGCAGCGCGCCACGATTTTTTGCAGCCCCACGCCATAAAACTCTCTGAGGTTGCTGGAACATTTCCGCCCCCGGCCGGTTCCACTGCTTCTTGGCGCACAACACGAGGGAGAGGTTGCCATGCCTTAGCTACAGAGACTGGCCGCGCATGTCGCGGAACCGGCACTGGCCGCGCGAGGGTGGGGCGCGCAACAGCGACCGGAGGGCGCAGAGGCAACTGGAATGGGGTAGGACCAGTTGGCAATCTGCCGCATCGAACAACACGACACCATCGCCGACCACGGGCCAAAGGCAAGATCGCATACCGAGCTTTCCTGCGGCCCGGAACCAACCCGAACACGATTTGGGCAAGCGCGGTATCAGGCACAAAACAAAGGGCCAACATACAATGACACAGCATATTGCGTCGGTTATCATACCGGCTGCGGGACGGGGAACACGGCTGCTGCCAGCCACCAAGACCACGCCAAAGGAACTTTTAAACATATACGACCAGCCCGCCCTGCAATTCGCCATTGACGAAGCGATTGATCTGGGTGTCCAGCGGATTGTTCTGGTCATTCATCCAGACAAGATGGGAATCCGCCATTACCTGACCCCAGATCGCGCCTATATTCAGGATCTGCGCGCCTCGGGCAAGGCACGGCTGGGGGCCGCCCTGGCCAGTATCGAAGTGCCGGACCATATCGAAGTGGCCTATGTCGAACAGCCCCAACCCTTGGGCCTTGGCCATGCCATTTCCTGCGCCGAAGGGCTGGCCCTGCCCGGCCCGTTCGGGGTGATCTTGCCGGATGATCTTATTCTTGGCACGCCCTGCCTGTCAGAAATGGCCGAGCATTATCAAAGCGGGCACATGATTGCCGCACTGGAAGTCCAGCCAGAAGACACCAGCAGCTATGGTATCTTTACCGTAACACAGCCCTCGATCGGGCGCAGCGTGCTGGTATCCGGCATGGTCGAGAAACCCGCCCCCGGCAAAGCGCCATCGCGTCTGGCCGCTGTGGGGCGCTATATTCTGGACCCGCGCATCTTTACCACGCTTCACAATGTGCCTTACGGCGCAGGCGGCGAGATACAGTTGACAGATGCCATCGCGCGCGATGCCGACCATGTGCCCCTGCATGCCTTTCGGTTCAGCGGCACGCGCTATGATTGCGGCTGCCATGACGGGTTAATGGACGCAGCCCTTGCCCGCCAGCGCATGGTCAAGCATGCGGCAAACGGGGCTGCGCTTTCAACCCTTCCGATGGGCGCGAAACTTCCCCCGCTTCGGCCTGATCCCACCGATTTTTATCAAACCAGATAGATGCGCCATATGCCAGCGCAGGTGGTGGCTGGCACATCGCGCGCCACCCGCCGCCCGCGCCGCTTTGGCCTGCGCGGGCAAGATTAGCGTGAAAAAACCCAAAACTGCCCACCGTGGCAGAGAAACATCCCTGAAAGACAGAATTCGATGACGTGTGAAAGAATTACACCTGCGGCGCAGAATTTTGCTAAATTTCACAGGAACATAATCAACCCCCTGATGTTGGACTCAGGGGGAATCTGTGGAGCAACTGCCAAATGCCTTTAAACGCCGTGAAATATTTGAAGCCCGCAGCAAAAGTTGCTGTTCTGTCTGTATTGCTTGGGGCCTGTGCGCCGATGGGGCCATATGTCGCCAGCAGAGACTTTACAGTACCAGCACACTGGGCGGCGTTTGCCCAAAGCGAACCGCGCATGGCCGATCAAGGCTGGGTCGCGTCATTCAACAGCTCTGTACTGAACCAGCTTGTCCAAGACGCCATGACAAGCAACCGCGACCTGCGCGCCGCTGCCGCACGCCTGACCGAGGCGCAAGCCCTGGCACGGCAATCGGGCGCGGGGGCCTTTCCAACGCTTGATGCCGAACTGGGCACACGGGCCGATGGCAACGGCTCGTCGCGCAGCGGTGTCGTGGCCGGACTGGGCGTGAATTGGGAACTGGACCTATGGGGCAGGGTTCAGGGCCAGCGCATGGCTGCCGGATATGAGGCCGTCGCCGCCGAGGCGATTTTCGAGGCCGCGCGACAGTCGCTTGCCGCAGCCGTGACACTTGCGTGGATCGATGTGAATGGCAACGCGCGGGCCTTGGAAATTGCGCGTCAGGAACTGACGGCACGCCAATCCCTGCTTAACAGCGTCGAAGCGCGGATCGAGGCGCAAGAAATTCTGGCGGTCGAGGGGAATTCGGCGCGCGCCGATGTCTCGCGCGCGCGCGATCGGGTGATTGCGTCCGAAGCCGCCGTGGCCAACGGGTTGCGGGTGCTGGAAGTGCTGACAGGGCGCTACCCCTCTGGCCGCCTGAATGCCGTGACGGGCCTGCCTGCATTGCCGGGCCGTGTTCCGGTCGGATTGCCTGCCCAGATTCTAGAGCGGCGACCAGACATTATTGCCGCAGAACGGCAGGTGGCAGCCGCCTTTTATCGCCGCAGTCAGGCCAAAGCGGCCCAAATGCCGCTTGTGTCCTTGTCGGGCGACATTACCCGCCGCCATGGCGGGCTGACACCGGACGGGCTGGTGTGGTCGCTGGTTGGCAATATCTTTGCGCCGATCATAGATGGCGGGCGGCGCGCAGAAGAGGTGAACATTCGTACCGCGCGACAGCAAGAAGCCCTTGCGCTTTATGGTGCCCAAGCGCTGACCGCCTTCCGCGAGGTTGAAACGGCCATCGCCGATGAAGCGGCCCTTCGCCGCCGCTTGACCCTGCTGAACAGCGCGGCGCGCGAATTGGAGCAGGCGGTCGGAACCGAACGCCAGCGCTTCGAGGCGGGCGAGCTGGAAGCCTTCCGCCTGAATGATCTGCGCGTGCGCTATTACGCAGCGCTGCGCGACGCCCATGCCGTTCGCGTGGCGCTGCTGCGCAACCGTGTCGAGTTGCATCTCGCGCTCGGCGGTTCCTTTGTCACCGAGGTGCCTGCGCCAGCCGCCTCTCAACAGGATTTAGCCAGTGCAAGCCAAACCGATTAGCCTATCCCTGCTTTGCTACGGGCCGGTCTTACCCCGGCAACTTCGACCAATAGAGTCGGCCCGTAGTTGCCCGCAGCAAGGTCTGCGGCATAAGACGGATGGACGAAATCGTCATGGCGCGCCTGACATATCCTTGGCGCAGCAAACGGGCAGCGGTGGCAGACTGCATCTTCGCCAGATCGGCAAGGTTTTCAAGCGTCAGCCCCGCTGCATCTTTTTCAAGCGCGCGCGCGATAAAGCTGCAATCGCGCGCTTCCAATTCATAAGGGCGGTAACCTGCCAGTTCCATCAGCTTGGCGGCGCTGGCAACACGCAAGTGGCGCTGCTCGTCAAGGCTCAGGCCGGTATCGCTTGCAGCCCGTGCAACCATTTCGGCCAGATGGGTCGCTTCACGCCAGCGCGGCTTGGCTGGCAGTACAATGTCACGCAGCCCTGCCGCGCGCCGGCAGGCCGACAGTGCCGCAAGCTGCGAACACAGTGCCATCAGGCGGCCATTGACGATAGAAGATGCCGAAATACTGCCCGAATGCACACGGTAAGAACCGACAATCTCAGGCAGGCTGACAAGTGCGCCATATTCGGCAAGACGCCAATACAGATCACTATCCTCCGAGACGGGAAAGGGCCGGTAGCCGCCCACCGCGACCAGCGCATCCCGCCGCGCCATGAAGAACGGCTGTGTCAGGGGCGGTTCGGTCGCGGGCGCGCGGGCAGGGTCGGCGCGGGTGACACAGGGCGGGCAATGGGTGCGGCCCGTGCGCGTGCCATCAGCGCGTATTTCCCGATGCGCCCCCGAGGTGGCGACGACACGCGGATACATCAGCAAATACGCGATCTGCCTTGCATGGCGGTCAGGGTCGGACATGTCATCTGCATCAAGCCGCGCAACAAAGGGGCTGTCTCCGGCGGCAAGCCCTGCATTCATGGCCGCGGAAATTCCGGCCCCCGACTGGCGGATCACACTGACACGGCGATCATCGGCAGCAAAGCCCCGCGCAAGGGTCTGCGTCTCGTCGGTGCTGCCATCATCGACAATGAACAACCGCAAATCAGTCGCACTTTGCGCCAGAACCGAGGAAATCGCACAGGCCAAAGTCGCGGCGGCGTTTCTGGCCGGTATAATCACATCGCAGGGGGGGAAAGACATGGTGCTTCCTTTGTCGATCAAGTCTCGCGGGTAACCCGCACGGCGCACCAACCTGTCTTGGGGCGTTTTGTTTCAGTATTTGCTAAAGGATGAATATAAAATGACAGGGCCTATCGGAGAGAAAGCAACACTCTGGCAAGTGCCCCCTGCCATGGGGCCAACCCGCGAGGTGATCTCGCTTGATCCCGCGCGCGCGTTCCGCGCCCTGCGCCGCCAATGGGCTGTGATTGCCATCGCTGCAGTACTCGGCGGGGGTCTTGCACTGCTCAACGCGCTTGGCACAGTGTCACGCTATGACGCGACAGTGACAATATTGCTGGATCAGGAACGCTCGGAACTGCTGCATCAGGTGTCGGCCTTGCCCAATACAATGGTCACCGATGCCGCCATCCAAAGCGAGATGGAAATCATCCGCTCGCGCGCGCTGGCGCTGGCGGTCGTCGATGCGCTTGCGTTGCATGAAGACCCCGTCTTTCTTGACCCCCCGATAGATGCCAGCACGCGGATCACCAACCAGTTGCGCGCCCTTGCCAGCCCGCTTCTGGGCGGGTCTGCCACCGACCCGGCCGCGCAGGACACAGCGCAGGCAATCGACCCTGCCCAGCTTGCCCGCGAAGAGGCCGCCTCGATCCTGCTGAAACATGTCAGGGTCGAACGGATCGACCGCAGTTTTGTCATGCGCGTCACCTATACCGGCTTTGACGCGCAGCGCACCGCAAGTATCGCACGCAGCTATGGCGAGGAATACACCCGCTTCCAACTGGCAGGCACCACAGAGATTGCGATCAACGCGGGCAAATGGATCAGAGAACGCCTTGACGTGATGGAGCGCCGCAACATCGAAGCCGCAAGCGCCGTGCAGCGGTTTCGCCTTGAGAACAACCTGTTGCAGGCGCGCGGCGATTTGCTAAGCGAACAGCAGCAATCCGAACTTGCCTCTGCGCTGGTCGAGGCCGCAACCCAAACCGCCGCATTGCAGGCAGAGCTTGAAAGCTACGAGCAACTCTTGACGGCCTCATCGGGTGAAATTGCCGCTGTCGCGGCAATGCAGGCCGAAGGCAATGCCAATAACCCCATGGTCGAGCTGCGCCGCGAATATACCGAGACACGACGCAGCCTGTCCCGCGTCACCGCACAGGCAGGCGAAGATCATCCACAAGCCATTCGCCTGCGCACCGCACTGGCCGCGCTGGATACCGACATCGCGCTAGCCCTTGAAGGGACAGTGGCAACTGTGCGCGCACGCTATAACATTGCCCGCAGCCGCGAGGCGTCTTTGCGGCAGGAACTGGCCGCAATCACCGATGCGGGCCGCGGCACCGAGAATGTGGGCCAACTGGCCCAGCTAGAAGCAACCGCGCAGACCTATGCACAGGTCTATGCCGATTACCTGCGCCGCTTTGAAACCACGATGCAGCAACAGGGCTTTCCAATCGCATCGGTGCAAATCCTGTCAGATGCCGAAGTGCCGCGCCAACCTTCCAGCCCGCGCAAATTGCGGCTGATGGCTGCGGGCATCTTCATGGGCGCACTGCTGGGTTTGGTCTTGGCCGCCCTGCGCGAGATGCGCACAGCCCCGCTCAGAACCGCCGGAGAAGTTGTTGCGCAATGCGGCCTGCCCTGCGTGGGGCTGATCCCGCGCAATGCAGATCCGAACAGCACCACGAAAACAGGATGGATCGCGCAGCGCACCGCAACCCGCATCCGCCAAGAGATTGACCGCAAGGCCCCGCTGGCAACGGGCCGGATTGTGGGGCTGGCCGCTGTCGATGCCGGTGGTGATATGGGCAGCGTGGCCGCAGCGCTGTGTCAGGCCATGGCGGCGCGCTCTGGCCGTGTCAAACTGGTCGATGCGGGCGGGCTGGACGATGCCGCCAGAATAGCGCTGATGGATGTCGAGAATCTGGAAATCGTCCCTTATGAAGAGTTGCAGGCAGCGCTTTATGAAAAATATGCCCCACGCCCCAATGATGACGCGCTTGGCGCGTGGCGAGAGCAGTGGCCCTATACCGTGATTGTCATGCCGCCCCTGACACAGGCCGTGATCCATGATCAGGCCGCAAGCATGCTGGATGCCACGGTCCTGACAATCACTTGGGGCGAGGTGCCGCCCGGTTTGCTGACCGAAGCCATGCGCGACCATCGTGATTTCCGCGCGGGCCTTGCGGCCACTGTTCTGGACAGCGCCAATCTGCGCGGCGCGCGGCGTTATTTGGGGTCTGACGAATACGAGGCACGGTTGATTCATGCATAATATCTTGCGGGCAATCTTGGTGGTTCTTGCCCTCACCAGCGGCGCACGCGCGGCAGAGTATGTTCTTGGCCCGCAAGATGTGGTCATGGTCCGTGTCGGGCATTGGGACGCCGTTCTTGGCGCCTATGTCGCCTGGACAGATATGAACGGCGAATACACCGTCACCCCCGATGGCGCATTGGCCCTGCCCCTTGCAGGGCGCATCACGGCTGCTGGGCAGGACCCGGGCGCGGTTGCGACAACCATCGCCACCGCCCTGCGCAACCAGCTGGTCAGCCGCGAAGAGGTGCAGGTCACTGTCGATGTTGTGGGCTATCGCCCGGTCTATGTTCTGGGGGCCGTGCGCACCCCCGGGGCCTATCCCTATGCCCCCGGTATGACAGTGTTGCAGGCCATCGGCCTTGCAGGGGGGCTGTCGCAGGCCCGTGTCGAGTTTCAGCGCAATGCGCGCACGGCGCTGGCCTCTCTGGGCAATTACGAAGTGTTAAGTCTGGCGCTTCAGCGCAGGCTTGCCACCGAAGCCCGTCTTGTCGCCGAAACTGACGGGCAGGGCAGGGTTGAGATGCCCCCCGACCTGGAGGGGACAGGCATGGGCACTGAATTGATGGCGCGCGAGCGCGAAATCTTCGCCGCGCGCAACGCGGCGCTGGCCTCGGCGCTGTCGCAGCTCGACGGGCTAGAGCGTTTGCTGCAACAGCAGATCGAACAGATGACCAGTCAGGTCGCGCTTCGCGAACGCCAACTGGACCTCGCAACCGAAGAGATGGACAATATCACCGATCTTGTCGCGCGCGGCCTGTCTGTTGCAGCGCGCCGGATCGAACTGGAATCGCGTGTGGCCGATCAGGAAGTCCGGCTTCTGGAACTGGCAACCGCACGCCTGAACGCAGAACAGCGCCTGAACGAGGTCAGGCGCGAACGGCTGGATCTGGTCAACACCCGCGCGCGAGAGGTGGCCGAACAACTGCTGACCATCCGTACCGAGATCGCGGAATACCGCATCCGGCTGCGCACCGAAGCCGCGCTTTATGCGGAAGCCACGCAATATGAAGACGGCTATATGCAGATGGAGGGTCTGGGGTCACCAGACATGATGCTGACACGCGGCAATGCGGACGCGGTGCCGGTGACGCGCTCTGACCTGATCCGGCCAGGGGATGTTCTGGAACTGGTCCTGCCCCTGCCGGGGCAGGACGCTTTCGCACCCCCCCCTGCAGCGCGCCCGATACTGCAAACACAGCGCTAGCCATGGGGGCCTGCATCGACCTGTGCATCTGCACTTTCCGCCGCGACAGCGTGACAGAAGCCTTGGCGAGTGCAGCCGCGCAGGTTCTGCCACAGGGGGTAAGCCTGCGCATCATCGTGGCCGATAATGACGATCTCCCCTCGGCCCAAGAGCGGGTAAATTCGGCATCTGCCACAAGGGCGGTTGTCTATCTGCATGCCCCTGCGCGCAATATCTCGGTGGCGCGCAATGCCTGTCTGGATGCAGCGCAGGGCGAATTTGTAGCCTTCATGGATGATGACGAAACCGCGCCCCCCGACTGGATCGCCACGCTTTGGGCCTGTCTTCAGGATACGGGCGCCGATGCGGTATTTGGTCCGGCCCGCGCGCTCTATCCGGCAGATGCGCCCGACTGGATCACCGCCAATGACTTTCTGTCCAACCATCCGCAACACAGGGGCGGAGGCGTCGAGACGGGGCATACCTGCAATGTGCTGATGCGCAAACCCGCGCTGCGCTTTCGCACAGATCTGGGGCAGTCAGGGGGCGAGGATACGGATTTCTTCTTCCGGCTGGGGCGTGCGGGGTTTCGCTTTGCCATCTGCGCGGATGCAGTGGTGCATGAGGTGGTGGACCCGCGCCGCTTGCGCCTGCGCTGGCTGGCAGAGCGGCGCTTTGCCGAAGGGCGGCATTACGGGGCCACAGCAGGGCGCGCGCGGCTGGGGCTATGTGCAAGCAGCAGTGCGAAAGCCGCCTATTGCGGCTTGCGCGCCCTGCCCCATCTGAGCAACCCGACGGGCTTGGCATTCTGGGGGCTGCGCGCAGTCTTTCATGCAGGCGTCTGCTGTGGGGCGCTGGCGGGGGCTTCAGGCCGCAAAGCTTATGGATAGACCCGCGCCCGATTGAAAGTGCCGCAGCCCCGGCCTTGCGCCGGGGCCTCCCCTCAGCCACGGTCGAGGCCCCGGCGCAAGGCCGGGGCTGCGCTGCACCCGCTTGCCTGCACTGCGCCCTAAATGCGTTTGCGCACGGCCTGCGACAGCTGGCGCAGCAGCCGGGGCAAGGCGGCGGGGTTGCGCAGCAGGGCCGATACCGCAGGCCCTGCGCGCTGCGCGCGCAGGGCAGCCATGATGGTTTCCGCTGTGCCCAACTGCTCGATCTGCCGGATGCGCTGGTGCATCAACTGCCGCAGTTTCGGGTCGGATTGCGCATCCGCAAAGGCACGGTCTGCCGCGACAAGCTGGCGCATATGCGCAGGGTCGGCACGGTGCGACACCGAGGCGTTATGGCGGAAATAAAGGTAATCCGGTTCGGGCGAAAACCACACCCGCGCCCCCGCGCCATAGCAGGACAGGATCAGGTGAAAATCCTCTCCGTTGCGCAGGCTTTCCGTGTAGCCAATGCGGTGGCGCGAAAGAAAATCTCTCGATATCATGGGTTTGAGATAGCCCAATGTCCGGCCATCCCCGCCCTCGAAATTGCCGCGGATATATGTCGGCAAATCCCAGCGCAGGGGCATGTCAGCATGGGCCACAAAGGCCCGTCCAAACTGCGCCGCAGCGGCGCGGTCGGATTGGCCCGTCACCTCGCACAGGTTGCCCAGAACCACATCCGCAGGGGCCGTCTGCGCCAGTGCCAGCATCCGCGCCAGCCGGTCGGGGCGCATCAGATCATCCGCATCCAGCACCGCAACCCAAGGCGCGCGCGCGTGGGACAGCGCCAGATTGCGCGCCGCCGCCGGGCCTGCATTGGTGCCCAGCCGCAGCGCGTGCACGCGCGGGTCTGCTGCCAGCGCTTGCGCGCAGGCAAAACTGTCATCGGGCGAGGCGTCATCGACGATGATCACCTCAACCCTGACACCATGTTGCGCCAAGGCAGATGCAACCGCATGCGGCAGGGTGCGCGCCGCGCACCATGCCGCAACAAGAACCGAAACCTGTGGCGCATCCGCTGTCATGGCAGCGCCGCCCGCATATGGCCCCCCAGCACAGCGCGGCGCTGGTCGCTCATCTGCACAATCAGATAGGGCACCAGAAACGACCCCGCAGTATAGGGGGTGAAAAAGTCGATCTCGACGCCCGAGCGGATGAAGAAAACCACCGCCAACCCCGCGCAAATCGCCGCCCCTGCGCGCCGGCCTGTGTTCATGACAACACGCAGCGCCGAAACCAACAGCACCACCATCCACGCCCCGACCACTGCCGTGCCGACAAGCCCCAGTGCCACGAAGCTTTCGATCAGGGTGTTATGGAAATGAAAGCCGGTGCGCGCCGTGATGTAGAATTCGCGCCAGAGCAATTCTGCCTCGGGCCTGTTGTGCACCCAGAATGCGGAATAACCAAGGCCCAGAAGCGGCCTGTCTTCGCCAAACAGAATGCCCTGATTCCACAGATAGGTCCGCCCCGTCAATGTGGTGTCCTTGCCAAACACCTCAAACACTGTGTCCAGCGCGCCAATCTGCGCGGCCAGCGCCCCAAGGCCCAGGGCGATGCACAGCAAGATCACGATGCTTTGCGCCCGCGCCCCGATCCCGATGCGCATGATCCCAAGCACAGCCAGCATGGCAAATACGCCTGCGGCCAGCGCAATCACTGAAGTTGCAGAATCCGACAGGATCAATGTCCAGACAGCAAAGCCCGCAACGGCAAGTGCGACGGGGCGCAGCAACAAGGGCGTGCGGGGCATAGCTGCGTAAGCCAGCGCAAAAACGGTGGTCAGAGAGGCGTAAAAGCCCAATTGGTTCTTCGAGTCGAACGCCCCCTGCAACGCATAGGAGGCATCGACATAATCATACCCGTATTGCCCCTCGGAATGTGAATATAGCAAGATCACCAACCCGCCCAGCACCCCGCCCGCCGCCAGATTCCGCACCGACACCACGCGCGCGGCGATCAGCCCGCAAAGCACTGTGGTACCGTATTGAATAGCGGCGCGCAGTGTTGCGCCGGGCTGGTCGGACCATAGCACCGACACCGCAGCCAGCGCAGGCAGCATCAGCACAAACAGGACCGGCCCGCGGTTGTGAAGCAGCCGCTCTGGCGCAAGCACCATCAGCGGAAACCACAATGCATAAAAGGTCAGAATTGCCTTTGGCCCATACAGCGTCGAATACGCGAAAACGAACAGGGAAATCGCAATGGCGGGCACCGCAAAAATCGCATTCGATGCAGGATCGAGGATACGGGCGCGCGGAATGGCAAGGCTCATCAATCATCCTTGATCAGGCAGGGCAATATCTGCGGGTAAAAATGCCGCTCTCCCCCCACAAACCTGGCACCCGCCAATCTGTTCCCGCCTTTTTCGCGGAACATTTCGGCGGTTTGGCAGGTTTGGGGGCCTTGGACATAGAAAGGGCATTTCATGCGCGCATCGCGTTTGACCACTCTGGCGGCAACCGCGCTTTTGGCCATGCCAGCCGCCGCAACCGACCAGCGCGGATTTCTGGAGGAATTTGACACGCTGGACAGGGACAGGTGGTTCATTTCCGACGGGTGGGTCAATGGCCCGCATCAAAACTGCCTATGGTCGGCAGAGGCGGTGCAACTCCGCGATGGGGTGCTGCGGCTGTCGGTTGAGGAGGCGGCAGAGGGGCCAGAGGCGTATCTTTGCGCCGAAATCCAGTCCGAGGACCGCTTCGGCTTTGGGGTATTCGAGGCGTTGGTGAATGTCCCCTTTGCCAAGGGCACGAATTCAAATTTTTTCACATTCATCGGCCCGCCGCAAAATCTGCCACATCATGAAATCGACTTTGAGTTCCTCGCCCGCACGGCGCCGGTGTTGCAAACCAACACCTATGTCGAGGGCACGGGCGGGAACGAAGCCCTGCTGCCGATCCCAGATGAAGATGGCTGGCACCACATCGCCTTTATCTGGGAAGCAGAGCGCCTGCGCTGGTATCTGGATGGCACCCTGATCCGCACCTTGGAAGGTGAAAAAGTGCCCAGCCTGGAGCAGAAAATCTATCTGTCCATCTGGACAACCGACAGTCTGACAGACTGGATGGGCCATTTTGAATGGGCAGGCCCGCTGGTTTTTCAGGTGGATTGGGTGGCCTATACCCCGCTTGAACAGGAATGCCGCTTCGAAGCGTCCATTCTATGCGATGAAGGCTATCGGGCTGCGCTTTTGGACACCGAAGATTAACCCTTTTGCAGGAACAAATAGACCCGCTTCCGACTTTACCACCATTGAAACCTGCATCAGTGAGGAATTTTATGGAAAAGCGGCTCGATCCTTCGCCGTCTCTTCTTATTGCCAGCGCGTCACGGCACGGGGGGAATGACGGGCCGTCACCCGATACCCTGACCAAGCTGGCATTTGACCGCGTCAGCGCGGGTCTGGTTCTGGTCATGCTGTTGCCGCTGCTGCTGATCATCGCGGTCTGTATCCGCCTGCGCGATCCGGGGCCGGTTCTGTTCTCTCATCGCCGGATCGGCAAGGACGGCCAGCCCTTTGGCTGCCTGAAGTTTCGGACAATGGTGGTCGGGGCCGAACAGATTCTGGCGCGACATCTGGCAGAAAACCCCGAAGCGGCCCGCGAATGGCGCGACACACAAAAGCTGCGTGATGATCCGCGCATAACCCCGTTGGGTGCAACGCTGCGCCGCACAAGTCTGGACGAGTTGCCGCAGCTTCTCAATATCCTGAAAGGCGAGATGAGTCTGGTCGGCCCCCGCCCCATCGTTATGGAAGAGGTCAGCCATTACGGCACAGCCATCCGCGATTACATGTCGGTGCGGCCGGGGCTGACAGGGCTGTGGCAAATAAGCGGGCGCAGCGATGTGGGCTATACTGACCGCGTCAAGCTGGACCAGCAATATGTGCGTCAACGCAGCTTCCGGGGCGACCTTGCAATCATGCTGCGCACTGTGGTGGTGGTGCTGCGGCGGCAGGGCAGCTACTGATCGCACCCTGCCGTGTGGCGCAACGGCGCGCGGCGGCGCGTGAAGCGCTGCGCATAGCGCCACAAGAACCCGATAGCCCAGCCCAGATGCATCAGCATCGCCGCAGGGCCTGCCCATGCCACGGCTGCGCGGCCGGCACCCACAGCAAGCACTGCGCCATAGCACAGGCATATCGCGGCCCATAGCAAGGCCGGTGCCATCAAGGCAAACCAACCCCATGCAGGCGCAAGCACCGCAGGGACAAGCGCGATCGCCGCCAGCGCCACCGCAGGCACGGTCGCCAAAGGCAGCACCTGGCGCAGGCGCGGGCGTAGGCCGTGTTTCAGCACCGTTTCCGCCCGCCCTGCGCCAAAGCGGACATATTGCAAGAATAATGCCTTGGGCGTCTGGCGGGGGTAATAGCCAATTCCTGTGCGCCCGCTCAGCCAGATGCGCCCGCCATATCCGGTCAGGCGGTGGTCAAACTCTGCATCCTCATTATGGCTTTGGCCTGCATCATACCCGCCAATGGCGCGAAAGACGTCCATCCGGATCAGGGCGTGGTGCCCGTGGTCAATGAACCGCCCGCCCCCCCCTGTCCGATGCGCGGCCCCGCCGGTTCCAAGGCGGCTGTTCTGCGCCGCCGCAACCCCTTCGCAAAAGCCACTGTCGCCAAGCGTGGTCATGCCCACACTGACCGCTGCCGCGCCTGTGCGGCGCATATCGTCCAGCAATGCGGCCAAAAACCCGCGCGGATACAGGGCATGCGCATCGGCGCGCAACAGGTGGGTCGCGCCCTGCCCCTGTGTCGCCACAGCCAGATTCAGGGCCGCGCTTTGAATACGGCGGGGGTTTTCCAGAAAATGGATGCGCGGGTCATCCATGCGCTGCACAAGCGCAGGCGTGCCATCTGTGCTGCCCCCATCCGCGACAACCAGCCGCGTGTCGGCGGGGGCATCTTGCAGCAAAGTGCGGATCACGGTTTCAATATGCGCGGCCTCGTTCAGGGTGGGAATGACGATCAACACCCGCTCGGGGCACGCGCGCGCTGTCATAGCGTCACGCGCTTTGGTTCTGCCTGCGGCGCGATATTGGCAAGAAGCATAACCAGATCGACGCAATCATCATGGTCTGCGCGCCACATCTCGCGCGGCAGGCGGCGCTGGCGCTTCTGAAGCGCGCGGTAATCCTGCGCACCCAGCATGCCCAGCCGCTGAGCCAAAGCGTCGGGCGACAGGTCAGGCAGCAGAATCCCGATATCATGCCGAAGCAGGGCACGCCCCACCTCGCAATTCAGGCGCGCAATCGGAACACTGCCGTAATACACACTTTCATACAGCCGGTTCGGCAACAGCCAATCGGAATTTGCGCCCGCCTCATACAGATCGACACCCCATGCGAAATGCACGCCCGCATAATGGCTGCGCAGGTCGTCCATTTGATATGGCCCCTCGAACCGCAGATAGGGCCGCCCGCTGATCTGTGCGGCAAAATCGCCAAAAACCGCAGGCGAGGGGCGGCCACGAATGACAACCTCGATGCGCCCATGCGCCAGACGCGCGGCCTCGGACAGAATATCCAACGACTTGCGGCACCGCAGCGCGCCAAACCACCCGATCCGCCAAGGGGGTCCGGGCAGGTGCGATGGCGGCGCGTTCTGCGCATGTATCGGGGTTTCGCCAAGGTCCAGAACCCTGTTCTCGACAATGGCAATGCGGTCCCCGAAGACATCGCCAAGGTGATGGGTCACAAAGGCGGGCGAGCTGGTGATGACAAGGTCCACATGCGGCGCAAGCCGCTTTTCCAGCAGTCGCAATGCCTTGCCGCGCGGGCCTTGATCGGTCAGCAGGCGGTGAATATCAAGGCATTCATAAACCACGCGCGGGCGCGTGTGGAAGCGGGGTATCAGACTGACAGCAACCGCCAGCATTTCCAGATTTCGCGCGATCAGAACATCTGGCTGGCCCAGATGCGCCAGCACCTCTGGCCTGCGCGCCGCAATGACAGAGGCAATCTGCCACGCGCGCTGCGCCAGCCTGCCATCTGCACTGCGCCCCAGAACCAGCGCACCGGGATGAGATGCCGCGCCACGGCTTAGGCCCGCAAGAGCCACGCGCGCGCCACCATCGACCAGCATGGCAACCCTGCGGTGAATGGCAGGATCGGTCAGATCATGGGCGAGGTAGGCAATCTTCATCGGGGCTGCTTTCCACAAATCGGTCGTGATCTAACTGTTGAAGCGCGCAAATGTTCCCGCCCGCCCGCATGCATAGCGGGCCGTGTCGGCATGTGTCCGCGCGCCTCAGCTTGGGGGCGGCGTGACATTGGCAGGGCGCGGCTTGATGCGGCGCAAAACGGGGGCCAGCAGTTCCCACCCCTCGCGCAATGTGGCCCTGCCAGAGGGGAAGGCGCTGATCAGCAGCGCCGTCAGCGCATAAGACAGCGCCGCACCCGCCAGCAAGGTCAGAACAGGGGGGTCCGGCAGCAGGGGTCTGGCCAGCCAGACGCCTGCTACCGCAAGATGGCCTGCCAGCATCAGCGGGCCTGCCGAAGTAACAATATCGCGCAAGGAAACCGGCCCTTTGCGACACAGCCATACCCATAAAACCGGTGCCATGACATAATGCGCCACCGACAGCGCCACAGCCACCCCGAACGCGCCATAGGGCAGGCCGATCACATAGGCCGTCACCGCCAGCGCGGCCATGACCATACCCCACAGCACATAATCCTGCGTCCGCCCCTGCGAAATGAACAACCACCCCGAGGAGCCGCTAAGCATCCGCAAAAGCCCTGCAAAGCCCAGCGCCTGAAAGATGGGCGCGCTGGCATGCCATTGCGCGCCAAGGGCCAAAGAAATCACGACATCGGCCAGCGCGATGGTACAGGCCACCCCCGGCAAGGCCAGAAACAACACAAGCCGCAGCACCCGCAGATAGGCACTGCGATAGCGGTGGGGTTCATTCAACAGGCGCGACAGACTGGGAATCATCACCCTGTCCAGCGGGTTGGTGATCTGCCGAAGCGGAAACAGCAAAAGCTTGTAGGCGCGGTCATACAAGCCCAACTCCACCACACCCCATGCGCGCCCGATCAGGACATTGTCGCTGTTATGGGTCACGAAGCTGCTTAGGTTAAAGCCGGTAACCCCAGCGCCAAACCCCAGCAGCGCGCGCCCCTGCGGCACCCAGCGGGGGCGGTCGGGCAGCCATGCTGCGCTGACCCATGTCAGAACCGTGGGCACCAGCGTGCCCGCGACCATACCGGCGAAAACCGCCCAGTAATCAGGCCGGAAAAGCGCCCAAAGCGTTGCCACGCCAAAAGCACTTACAGCACCGATCACACTGATAACCGCCAACCGCCCGAAATGCATGCGTCGTTGCAAAATCGCGCCATGCTGTGCCGCCGCGCCACTGGTCACAACAATCAGCGACAGGGCCGCAACCAGCGGGCCAACCCTGCTATCCCCGTAGAAAGAGGCGATCAACGGGGCAGTCAGGAACAACGCGGCCGCCAGCGTGACGCTGGCTGCAATATTGACCCAGAACAGAAAGCTGACCTCTTCTTGCAGAATATTGGGGCGCTGCACCGTCGCCTGAAGCAGCCCGAAATTCTGCATCATCCCGACAAGGGCCAGAATCGGCACACACATCGCAATCAGCCCGAAATCACCGGGCGAGAGCAGCCGCGACAACACAACGACCGAGCCGATTTGCGTGGCCAGCAAAACCGCCTGCGACAGGGCTGTATGCATCGCACCGCGCCCGACATTGGAGCGCAGCGAACCGCGAGGGGGATCGAAGATGCCATGCTGCAAATAAGCGACCAATTCTTTTCAAACGCATATGTTCCGCCCGGCCAGAGGGTTCGCGCAAAAACCATGGGGTATCTGCCTCAATCCGCAATTGGGTGAAATGTTCCCGCCTGTTCGGGAACAAAGCGGCTATGAGACGGTTTTTCAATCATTCCGCCATCTGGCCGGGCCTGACCGGCATCCTGCGGCATATCCATATCCGGCGCGCCTGATCGCCTGTAGCGGTTCGTGGACAGGCAGATCGCACAACAAAAGTGAGTTTCGACTATGCAACCCTCCCCGCGCGTTTCGGTTATCTTGCCGACATTCAACCGCCACACCTACCTTGCCGAGGCGATCACCTCTGTTCTGGCCCAAAGGGCGCCGCCGCTGGATATTGTGGTGGTCGATGACGGCTCGACCGACAGCACCCCCGATATCTGCGCACAATTTGCGCATGACATCACCTATGTCCGGCAAGAAAATGCGGGCAAGCTGGCCGCCATCGCCACGGGCCTTGACCGAACCAGTGGCGACCTTGTCTGGATCATGGATGACGACGACATTGCCGCCCCCGACGCGCTGCAAAACCTTGTCGCGCCCTTTATGCAGAACCCCGAACTGGTGCTCAGCTACGGGCGGATGACCAGATTTGACGATGACAACCCGCAAGCGCCCGATCAACTGGTAGAATACCCCGACGACCCGCGCCCTTTCCTTGTGCGGATGATGGAAGATTGCTTTGTCACCGGCCACCCCTGTGTGCTGGTGCGCCGCGATGCGTTGCAGGGGCTGCGCCCCTTTGACCGTGCGGTTATCGCATCTGTGGATTATTATCTGCATCTGGGTGTCGCGCAAAAGGGACCGACCGCTTTTGTTGATACTGTGGTATTGCGACAGCGGCAGCATAGCGGGTTGCGCGGCCCCAAACGCAGCCGCTATGGCGAGGCGGATCGCAACGCCAAATGGGTGCTGCATGACGCCTATTTGCTGAAAAAGATGCTGGCAGACCTGCCGCTGGACGCGTATCTCAGCGCGCCGCCTTGGACTGCAGGCCAGCCGCTTGCACCCGCCGCGCAGCGCAGGGCGCTGATCCAGAAAGCAGTCATCGCGGGGCGCAAGAAACTGTGGCCAGACGCGACAGCGGCGTTGCACATGGCCATGCAGATGCTGCCGGACACGCCCCTAAGTGCCGATGAATTGCGCGTGCTGTCAGGCATGCTGGGCTGTCGCTACGGCATAAACGAAGTGTATGAGATGCCGGAAATCCTGACCGGATTACACAGCGCCTGCGCCATACGGCAGGATCAAAGCACGGTCCTGACAGCACTTTCGCGGCCACTGCTGCACGAGATCAAGATTGCGCGGCGCGAACACGACCTGTCGCGGGCGGCGCGCACGGTCAGATGCTGGTCGCAACTGATGGATATCCGCGCGACATGGGTTGCGCTGCAATCCGCCCTTGGGCGCAATTTCACACGGGCTGCGGCAAAGATGCGCCTGAGTTAGGCGCGGCGCGTCACCGGACAGAGCGCCATTCCTTCAGCGCTTCATAGCGCCCGCGACCCAGAACAGAGCGCGCCAGCCGCTTCAGCGCACCCCCCCCTTGCCGCAGCGAAAAGGCACTGGGAAGGCTGGCCAGAACCGCCGCCGCCGAAGGCTCGATCAGCCTGTGCGTTTCAAGGCATAAAACCGGCTTGCCCGAAAGCTGCGCTATCATCCGCGCCTGCGCATGGCCGCTTCCAATAAACAGCTCGAACGGCCTTTTGCGATAATGCTCTGCCTTGAATCTCTCACACGCCGCTGGCTGCGCCTGCGCGGGGGTGCTGGTCATATCCAGCATGATGAGTTCGTTATATTTCACGCCAATCGCCGCCAGCCATGCTTCTGTCTGCGCGCGATACTTCTCCAGACGACTGGTCACCAAGGCCCCGACAGGGCGGGTTGGCGCATATAGCGGGCGGGCCTCGGTCAGGAATTGCAGATAGGCGGCGGCGTCTTCATTCTCATGCTCGGCGGGGTCGTGACACAGCACACCGTCAATATCCAGACAGGCGCGTTCCAAGGTGACATGATGCATGAAATTCCATTGGAACACACGCGGCTGGGGAACCACCTCTAACACTATATCCGTCTGTGGATGGTCCCGCGCGGTGCCGTAGACCGCCGCAAAGATCACCTCATCCCCAAGCGCTGCTGCCTGAACCCGCTGGCGCACGGTTTGCATCGCGCTGCCGGTGCTGATGCTGTCATCAAGGATCAGAACCTTGCGCGGCCCCGCCCCCACAGTGCGCAGACTGTGGGTTTTGGTTGTGCCTGCCGAATAGACGCGCCCTTCAAGGTAACTGTCCAGATCGGCCATGCGCACATTGGCGATCAGGGCGAACAGATTGGCCGCAAGCAAGCCGCTGCGCGGAACCCCGACAACCAGGTCCAGATCGCGCGGCAGGCGATACATGTTATTCACAATCGCCGCGTTCATGTCAGTGATAGACCGATAATGCATGTGGTATCTCTTGCTATGCCCGAAGCGAGGCGTTGAACGGCGTGGTTGCGCATGCACAGGCGCTGAAATTGCGGCAGTGCTCATTAGGCGAAACTTTGCCTATCGTCTTTTGTTCCCGGATTTTTGAAAGCGCGCCTGCGGCCCCCTGCCATGCCACGGCCTTAGCTGTCGGGTTTGTCAGGCCCGCCCGACAGGACGCGCCGCGCTTGCGCGCGGGTCTGCACGATGTCGGGCGGCACCTCGGCCCCTGTTTCGGCGCGGCGCACGATCAACCAGTCGGTTGCCGCCAGAAATGCGCGGGCCTCATCGCGCAACGCGGCGCGCTGCGCGGCAATGCGCGCGGCATCCAGATCGGCAGGGGTTGTGATGCTTAGTTTCATGCGGCACCCCCACCCAGCGGTTTGCGGATTGCGGGTATTTCCACCACCCCCAGGGCCTTTGCGATCACCCAAGGGTGCGGGGGCTGGTCATCCGCCGCAGTCTGGCCCAGCACCACACGAACAGTGCAGCGCAGCACCCCGTTTTCGCGCGTGATCGGCCCCAGAAACGGGCTGTCATCTGCGCGCCCCTCTCCGCCTTCGGGGACGGGGGACAGGTCATATTCGGTGCCGTCGATGGTCAGAATATCGCCTGCGACATGCAATGTCGTCTCGGGCTGGTGTGGGAGCCCCATTGTCGGGGAAAGTGTCAGATGCATATCAATTCCTCCTTAAAACCATCGGCCAATGCGCAGTTTAGCGCCATCAATGCTGGTCACTGTGCCCACGAAAACAGCTGGGTCTGTGACAATCGGATTATTGTCATTGGTGCAAATCTGCGTGCCATCCGCAAAGCGGACAAACGCACCATTGGCATTGCTGCCGCGCTGCAGGATCGCGCCTGTCGGCACGCCCCCTGTTTGCGACACAGTGCCCAGAATGTTCTGCGTGTGAAACAGCTCTGCCCAGTCCGACCATGCCAGCGTGCCGCTGGCTGTGCCGTAATTGCGGATGAATGCCCGCAACGCAGCGTCGCCGATCGCGAATTGCGTGGCGCGTGCCCCGCTTAACCGCGCCTGTGTCAGCAAACTATGCGCCCCCACAGGCCCGCTTGTCGCGTTCAGCGGAAACAGCATGCTGCCATAGCGCAGATCATCCAGATCCGCGACAGTTTGGCCGCTATCACTGCCCAAACCGAAATCGCCCACTTTCGTGACCCGCCCTGCGGTGGTGTCAAGGCTGGACTGCGTGACCGCAGTGCCCGACAAGACCCCCGCGACCGCAGCGCCTTGGGGCAGGGTGACATGGCCTGTGCTGCCATCGGCCACAAGGGCTTCAAGAAAGCTGGCCCCATCGGGGCTGACCTTGATCGAGAAATCGTCATTGCCGGCCGTGCCCATCTCGGCGCGCCCGGACCAGCCGGTCTGGAACAGCAGGCTGGCCGTGTCGGGGGCGGCGTTTTTGTTGATCTTCAACTGATGGCCCGCGCCCTGATGGGTCAGCAAACTGGACTGTCCGGCCACGGCCAGCGGGTTGTTGGCATCATAACTTGTGCCGATGCCGATGCCTTGCAGGTTTTGCAATGCGCCGGGTTCGGGCACCACCCATGACTGTCCGTCAAAGACCCGCATTTGCGCCGCATGGGTCGCGCACCATCCTGAGGCAGGGGGCACGAAAAGCCACGCACCGCCCACGCGTGCGGCCAGTTTACCACCCTGACCGGCCCAATCCCCTTGGGGCGCAAGGCCCAAGGCCCAGACCTGCCCATCGATTGCAGCAACAGGCGGGGCAATAGCGTCAAACCCCTCAAGCACCAACTGGACCAGCAGGTCCAGCCGCTCTAACGCCTCGTTATGGGTGACGTGTTTCTGCGCCTGAGCGGGTTGCAGAAAGGGCAAGGACAACCTTGCAGAAAGTTCGGACATGGGCGACCTCGGCATGATCTTGAAGTTCAGCAAGCCGCCAGATTAAGGACATTCCCCTAAATCGCGCTGAACCAAGCGTATGCCGCGTTTACCTTGTGTTAGTGTTCTGCATCTGAAAATAGGGTCCGCCAATCGGTGACGAAGATCGGCAAGGCGGGAATTTTCAGCTGTTCGCGCGGAACAAAGGGCCACAGGCCCGCCGCGCCTCAAAGGGCCGCACCCACGGCCCGACGCTGCGCGGCTTTGGGCAAATTTCCAATGTCCCCCAAGCCCCTGTTACAGCCATTGGCACTCTGGCCGTGCTCAGGGCAAGGCCAGTTCCACCCCTGCGCGCAATCCGGCTGCGTTGCGCCCATAGACGCGCGCCTCGGCGAAGCCGCGCGCGGGCAGGTGCGGCAGGTGGTAGCGGGCCTGAACCGCGCCGTAGGGTTGCAACTGGCGGTGGCGGCTGTCGATGATGATGGGGGCCGCCCGCACCTGCAAACGGCTGTCCGTGCCGCGCAATCCGCCGCCCGCGCCCAGTTCCAGAACGCCGGGAAACGGGTGGCCAAGCTGCCTGAACACCATGCTGTCCACCTCGATAAAGCGGTTGCGGGCGTCAAGGGTCACGGCTTCATCATACACCAGTTGAGCCGACCCGAAAGGCACCCGCAGCCGACCGGCAGGCACCACATAGCGCGTGCGCCCCTGCCCCAGCCGCAAGCTGCTGTCCAGATGCCAGCCTTGCGCCAAAGCATGGCGCATTTCCAGCATCACGGCCCCCTCTTGCCCCCTGATTTCGCGGTAATCAATATCTGCGCGGGCCTTGCCCCTGCGGCTGCCTGTGGTGCCATTGCCCGCACTGCCCCCCGACTCCGCCCCAGAGGCCGAAGGGGGGCCAAGAAAATCTGCCACCGCCCGATCCAGTGCCGCAGGCCCATAAGCCAGATCAGCCTGTGCATACCGCAGCGCCAGCTTGGGGGCAGGGCCAGCAGCGCATCCGGCCAGCCCGCAAAGCCCCACGGCCAAGATAGCCTTGCGAACCAGAGTGATCGGGCCACTCAACCTGTGCGGAAATAACACCACGCGTATTTTACCTTGATCTGAACCAATTTTTTACGTCATAGTTAAGGAAATTTTAACAATTCAATTCGCCCCAGACCGACAAACGGGGATACATTGCGCAATAAAGGATCATTTAACGTATGACCACAGTAACTTTGAACCCCGAATTCGAGTCATTGCTGGCAGGACTGGACGAAACACGGCTTCCGGATTTTTCACTGGACCATTTCAACCTTCTTGAAAATTTCTGGATCGATGAGGATGATGTGGTCGGCGATATCATCCTGACCTCGACAGGTGTAAGCGCGCAGGTGGCAAGCCGTGACCCGTCGGACCCTACCCTTTACACGTTCAAGATCAGCGGCACCGGCATAACCCCTTCCAGCACGCTGGATCAACTGGGCGCCGCCATTGAAAACGGCACCGCGAATGGTACGATCACCCAGATCAGCATCGATTATGGCAGCCTGCGTATTGCGCAGCTGGACATAGCCCCCCAAAGCCTGACGCTAAGCAGCGGCAACCAGAGTCTGGAGCTGACAGGCGGCTTTCCTGTCACGCTGTCGAACCTTATCAATCTTGTGGACATTCTGGATGGCGAGGCCGAAGGGTCACTGGATGATTATGGCTTCACCGGATTTAGCCTGCGCGACGGGTCCACGGTTCTGGCCAGCCTGCAAACCGGCGAGGATTTCACACTGAACCTTGACGGTTTCACGCTGGCCATGACAGGTGTGGATGTCTCGGTTGAGGAAATTTTTAATTTCATCAACCCCGGTCGCGGGCAGATCGTGCCCGAAATCACCTTGTTCAATTCCAGTGGCAATGTGGTGGCGGGAACACCTTTCAGCTTCTCAAATGACTCCCCCAATTTCATCCGGATAGCGTATGAGAACCTGCCACAGGGCACCTATTATGCGCAGGTCAGGGCAAGTGACCAGCAGGTGGTCGATTGGCAGACCCAGACCGGACTCTACGAGCTTTACAGCAGTTGGTGGGGAAGCACCCCGGGTGTCGGTCAATGGACATCCGAAAATATGGGCGATGCGCCCGCCAATGCGACCACACCTTATGTCCTGAATTCGGGCGCAAATTTCTTTGGTGCCGTGGACAGCGTGGGCGATGCGGACTGGATCAGGATCGAGTTTCCCGAGTGGAATTCGACCTATACAACATCGGATGACGACACGGGCGAGCAGTTAACCTTCAACAGCCCGCTTGTGCTGCAAGCCTTTGGCACCGGCCAACTGGAACCGCAGCTGCGCGATTTTCAGGGGTTCAGCTTTGACAGCCTGACAATTACCACACCCGATGGCACCGAAATCCTGTCGGCCACCGATGTGGCAAGTTTCCGCGACTTTATTGACGCGCTGGACGAGGTTCTGGATTCCCTGTTCCTGCCCAATATCGGCGGGCTGGGGCTGGCCTTTGCCACAGGCGACCCGCATCTGCTGACGCATGACGGGCTGGGTTATGATTTCCACGCCGCTGGCGAATATGTGCTGATGCGCGCCACCAATGGCCAGAGTTTTGAATTGCAGTCGCGCATGTCGCCCGCAGGCGAGAATGTCACCGCCAATGTCGCCGCCGCGCTGCGCGTGGGCGATGATACGATCATGATCGCACCGGGGGCGACCCCGCTTCTGGTCAATGGGGAAGCTGTGACGCTGGCCAATAACGCAACGCATCTTCTTGGCGCAAACGCGATCATGCGGGAGGGCAACAGCTACAAGATATATGTAGTCGATCCCAACGAAACACAAGGCCTTGTTCAGGTCGATATCATTGGCAGCCGCGTTGATATTGGGGTGGGCCTGTCAAACTACTGGCAGAACAATGTCGAAGGGTTGCTGGGCAATTTCAGCGGCTCGATCCGCGATGACCTGCAACTGGCCGACGGCACGCGCGTAACCTTCCCGCTGTCCTTTGGCGATGATCCAGAGGCGGGAACTGTCGGGATTTATGGCCGGTTCCGCGATGACTGGCGCGTGACAGACGAAAGCACCCTGTTCACCTATGCGGCGGGCGAGGGGCCAGACAGCTTCTACCTGCCCGACTACCCCACACAGATGATCACGCTGGACGATTTCTCAACCGAAGAGCAAGCAGCGGCAGAAGCGATTGCTGCGGCAGCCGGCCTGACCCCCGGCACATTCGCGTTTAACAATGCGGTCTTGGACCTGCTGATCACCCAAGACGAAAGCTTTGTCGAAAGTGCTGTGAATTCCAACACCGCCATTAACAATGTTGACCCCACGGGTAGCGGCATCCATGTTCCACAAGTCGCGGGCGGCGGAATTACAGACAGTCTTCTAAGCCTGTCGGGCAACGTGAAAGACCTTTCAGGCCAAGGGCTTTCGGATACGACAGTCACCTTCCGCCCTGCGGGCACATCCGTCGATCTGACGCGCATGACGCGCGATGGCGAGAGCTTCAATTTTGAACTGTCCCAAAATGCTTCGGGCCGGTTGGATGCCAGCCGCGACTGGCAGGAAGGCGACCCCAGCATTACCGCGCTGGATGCGCTGGATGTCTTGCGCATGGCCGTTGGTTTGGACCCGTCATTTGGTCCGGCCAAGGCGCAGAATTTCATCGCAGCCGATATCAATGGTGACGGTGCAGTTACCGCGCTGGATGCGCTGGAAGTGCTGCGTGCGGCAGTTGGCATCGACTCGGCAGCGGCGCCGCGATGGGTGTTCTTCGATGCCGCAACCGACTGGGATGCAATGGCGCTGTCACGGCAAGACACCTCGGTTGAAACAGGGGTTGAGATTGCCAACTTCTCGGCAAGCTCTGGCGGGTTTGATATGGTGGGCATTTTGCTGGGCAATATGGAAAGCGTCTAAGCCTGTCTGGCACGCCTTGGCGCACAGCCACGCTGTGGGCCAAGGCAGGGTGCCGCAGGGATGCGTTCCAACTTTGCCGCCCGTCACCGCAATGCAACACCACCAGAGAGGACTGAATGAGCTGGCTTTTGGCATTGGTCTTGGGCGGGGGAACCGGGTGGCTGGTCACACGGCTGTCGCGCACCGCGCGCGATCCGCTGTCTGGCATTGTGCTGGGCGTGATCGGCGCGGCCGCAGGCAGCTATCTGGTGACACTGCTGGGCCTGCGCATCACTGTGCGGCTGGACCAACTTGTTGCAGGCATTGTGGGTGCGCTTATCCTTGTGCTGGCTTTGCGCCGCTAGCCCCTTGCGGGATATGTGACACAGTAAATTTGTGAAATTCCATTTTAAATAAGGCCATTTTCCCATGCTTAGCGCCCCTGAACAGTTTTTCCTTGAACAGCTGAACCGCGCGCGGTTGAACCCTGCGGGAGAGGCAGAGCGCTTTGGCATCGGGCTGAATGACCCTGACCCCACCAAGGACACAGGCCAGCCCCCTGCGCACCCCATCGCAGGCGGGGTGCGCCAGCCTTTGGCGGGGAATGAGCACCTCTCCAGCGCGGCAGGTGTGCATTCGCAGGCCTATCTGGATGGTCAGGTCCAGATGAGCGGCCCCAATGCAGGACATCACTGGCTGGACGGCACCACCCCCGCCGACCGCGCCGAAGATGCGGGCTATGGGTCGCGCAATGTGGGCGAAAACCTTGCCTTCGGGGCCACAACCGCTGCGTTTTCGGCAGAGCAGGCCGTGCTGCAAGGGCCAGCAGGAAACGGGCATCACAAAAGCCTGTTCTATTCCATCACCCACCGCCCCAACCTGCTGAATGGCGACTACAAGGAAGCGGGCATCGCGCAAGTGTTTGCAGATGACCACATCTCGGGCGGGATTACGTTCAATGCCTCGGTCATTACCAACAAATTCGGCACCGATCAGGCCGCCGACCGCTTTTTGACAGGCGCGGCATATGACGACGATGACGGCGATGGTTTCTATTCGCTGGGCGAGGGGCGGGGCGGCGTGACGATCACCGCGCCGGGCACCAGCACCATAACGGCAGGCGCAGGCGGCTATGCGCTGAACCTTGGCGCACAGGCAAACCCGGTCGAGGTTGCGATCAACTGGCAGGGCCAAAGCTTGCGCGCCGCAGTGGACATCAGCGCCAGCAATGTGAAACTCGACATCGTGGGGGGCAGCCGGATTCTGGCCTCTGGCAACCTGACGCTACTGGACGGGGTGGCAGAGGGTGGCTTGCTGGGCGCGGGTGATCTGGCGCTTACGGGCAACGCGCTGGACAATCTGTTGCTGGTCGGGCGCGGCAATAACGTGATCGATGGTGCAGGCGGGGTGAATACCGCGCAATTCACAGGTGCTTTTGCCGATTATGCCATAACTGTGGCCAATGGAACGATCACCGTCAGCGACCAGCGCGGCAGCGCCTTGGGCGATGGGGTGAATACACTGCAAAACATCGGTTTTCTGCAATTTGCAGATGGCATCTATACTGCGAACGGGGCGCTGGCTGCAACAGTGGCGCAGGGCCAGATCACGCTGGACGCCCCCGCCATAGGGGCCTTCATGTCTGCGCAGGACCAAAGGCAAGACCTTGTGGTGACAGGCAGCACACAAGACCTGCCAAATGGCACACAAATCATGGTGACCCTGAACAACAAGGCCTATGAAACCCGAACCGAGTCGGGGCAATGGTCTGTTGTCATCCCCGCTGGCAGGCAGACGCAAAGCGGCTATGTCGCGGGCGATCTGGACCTGCTGACCAATAGCACAGAGTACCAGATCACGGCCCAGGCCCTGTCCCCCGCAGGCGCTATTGTGGCTGAATTCGGGTTTTTCACAATCTTCACACCGCCCGCGCTTGGGGATTTCACCGCCTACCCCTTTGGCAGTGCGCTTGGGACACAAGACCTTATGGAAGGGGTCAGCGCCGCAGGCACAGCCACGGCAACCGGCGGCACCCTTACCCTGACACTGAACGGGATTGACCACCACAGTGCCATCACCCCGACGGGCCTTTGGACTGTGCTGTTTCCCGGCAGCACCTTGGCAACCCTGACAGATGGACAAGACTATCCTCTTGCCCTGTCCATCATCGATCAGGCCGGAAATCGGGTTTCCGGCAGTTTTTCCCCCTTCACTGCAAATCTGAATTTCTTGCCCCCCGCGCTGGGCTTTGATCTGCCCTTTGACGGCCCCCTGACACCCGCCATCCGCGATGCAGAACTGGTGGTGTCCGGCAGCGCCACAAATGTGCCTGATGATGTTGCAGTCACGGTGCAGTTGAACGGACAAACCTATTCCGCGCCCGTGCAAGGCGGGCAATGGCAGGCCAAGATACCGGCACAGGATCTGGCCACCCTGCCCGATGGCGCAACCTTCGCGCTGCGTGCCGAAGTGGCCGTATCCGGCCAGACAGCCAGCACCGGGGCCAGTTTCCAGACCCAATTCACCAGCGCCGACCCCGCACCAGACAGCTTTCAACTAGACCTGATCTTGCAAAACCCTGACGACACCCCCTTGCCGCAAGGGACACAGGCCCGCATCACGCTGGCAGGGTCGGATGAGGCGCTTGGCCCGGACATGGTCGATGCGAACGGCGCGGTCCAGTTCACCCTGCCGCAGGGCGCAGAAGGGGCGTTGCATGTCACGCGCGCCTACCAGAGCGGCACAGACGAAAGCATTACCGCCCTCGATGCGCTGGATGTGTTGCGCATCGCTGTGGGGCTGAACCCGTCATTCGGCCCTGCCAGCGCGCAGAATTTCATCGCGGCAGATATCAATGGCGATAATGCGGTGACAGCGCTGGATGCGCTGGAAGTGCTGCGCGCAGCGGTCGGGCTACCTTCGGAACACGCGCCAAGATGGGTGTTTTTCGACGCCGAGACAGATTTTTCCGCCATGCAGCTTGATCGCACCAACAGCTTTGCCGAGGCCGGGGTCGAGCTTGCCACCTTAACCACAGGTCAGCCCCTTGCCATGACAGGCATCTTGCTGGGCAATATGGAGCTGGTGGCCTGACGCCTGCCCCGCACCCAACCCACAGCATTTGATGAAAATCTGCGGCAAAGGACGCGGTTTTGCCGCATTCCTGCCCTGCCCCCCGACGCGCTCTGCCTTCAGGCTTGGCCTTGGGTGAGTATGAAGGTGGGTTACGATGCGACTGCATGGGCAGGGTCGCGTCCAGACAGGTATCGAGATGTTCGATACCTCTCTGGGGGCCATGACAATCTGGCAAGACGCGTCCGGCGGGCCGCTTTTGCTGGCCAATTCCGGGCGGCAGGGTGGCATGTCTGCGTGGCGCATCACCCCCACTGGCAATCTGGTGCTGCAAGGCACCATCGGGTTTAACGCAGCCGCGCTGAATGCCGCGCGTGACCACCTTGTTCTGGCCGAGTTTCAGGGCGAGATGGTGGCCTTTTTCGGGCTAGGGCCTACGGATTTCTGGGGCCATGTGATCCGCCCTGACGGCACATTCGGCGCGCGCAGGCTGGTCGGGTTTGATCGGGCCACACAGGAAATCGCGGCTGGCGATGCCGATTTTCTGCGGCTTTGGGCGCTGATGCAAGACACCCCTCCCGCAGGCTTTGCCCCCAGCCCCGTATGGGTTGGCACGCGCGGCATCGCCCATGCGCAGGATGGGGCGCTGCTGCTGGTCAGCCCGCTTGAAGATGCGCTGCATGTTCTGCCCGAAACCGGACAGGCGCAACTGGCAGGCGGCAATATGGGGCTGGCCGCGCCCATAGGGCTGGCGGCTTTCCCCGATGCAGGCTTTGGCGCGCGCGTGGTGGTTGCGGGCGCAGAAGGGTCTTCGCTGTCGGTGCTGCGCAAGGGCGCGCAGGGTTATGAGGCGCTAGACCATGTCATGGATTCAGGCAGCACGGCATTTCATAGGGTGCAGGCCATCAGCGGCGCACAGGTGCCAACCCCGCGCGGCACCTTGGAGCTTGTTCTTGCAGGCGGGGCCGATCATGGGGTCAGCCTGTTTGCCCTGACACGAGAAGGGTGGCTGATCTGGCTGGACAGCTATTTCGACACGCCGCAAACAGGGCTTTACAACCTTGCCACGTTGCACAGCGTGGTTGTGGGGAACCAGCTGGTCATCACCGCCACATCGGGGCGCGATCCGGGCATCAGCGTGTTGACGCTGCCCTTGGCGGGCTTGGGCGGGCTGGTCGAAAACGGGCAGGGTGGGGCCACAGATGACATTATCCTTGCCAAGGCCGGGGTCACGCAGCTTACAGGCGGCGGCGGGGCGAATATCTTTGCAATCCGCCCGCAAGACGGCGCGATCACCATCACCGATTTTGCAGCGGGGCTGGACCGGCTTGACCTGTCGGCATGGCCCATGCTGCGCGATATCAGCCAGCTGCATATCACCCCCCAAAGCGGGGGGGCACGCATTGCCTATCGGGGGTATGAGGTGAGTGTGAACTCCCGCTCTGGCCAGCCGCTGGGCGTTGACGATATTTTTCCGCAAGGGCTGGTGGGGCCAGATCGGGTTATGGTGCTAAGCCTGCTGGATATTTTCGGCACCGCAACACCCCCGCCCCCGCCAGAGCCGGAACCGGCACCTCCACCGCCCGCACCGCCACCCGCACCCCCAACGCCACCACCCGCGCCACCAGCGCCGCCGCAACAGGACATAACCGACCCCATGCCCACAGGCGCGGGCTTTGTAAGCCTGCGCAATGCGCGCGGCATAGCGCTGGCCGATGCTGTCGTGTCCTTCACGCTAGAGGCAGGGGGCGAACGCTACGCGCCTGTCAATAGTGCAGGCATGGCCCCCCTGCCGGAGCTTCGGATAACCCGGATCGATGCAAACCGGCCCTGGTCCCCCGCTGCGGGCGACCCCGCGATTACCGCACTCGATGCGCTGGATGTGTTGCGTCTGGCCGTGGGCCTGTCGCCGTCTTTCGGGCCTGCCAGCGCCCAGAGTTTCATCGCCGCCGATATCAACCGCGATGGACAGGTCACCGCATTGGATGCGTTGGAAGTGCTGCGCGCCGCTGTCGGCCTGTCCAGCGCCTCTGCCCCGCATTGGGTGTTTCTGGACAGCACCCAAGACCTAAGCCAGATCAGCGCAAGACATGTCAGCTACCAAACGGGCATCCTGACCCCGAATTACGCGGCCGATAGCGATCTGGAGATGACAGGCATTCTTTTGGGCCATATGGGCCTGCCAACCTGACGAAAGGTCGGGTCGTGCGGGTCAGTGGCTTGTATCGGTGGGCTTGGGGGCCTGTGCGCTGACCCAGTCTGTAAGCTGTGGCGCTTCGTCCTGTGCGCTGGCCAAAGCATCGAAAAACCCCGACAATTCCGCATCGGCGGGCTTGGCCAACGATGGCGTGGCCGCAGGGGTCTGCGCCATGCGGGCAAACTGGTCTTCGGCATGCGCCAACAGGCCCAGATGGTGCCGCCCCACAACTGCCGCATATAACAGGCCCAGCGCATCGGCGCGGTGCAGATCGGCCAGCGCAACACGCCCCAGCGCGCCCAGCGCCGCACGGTCCACCGCCAGCAACCCGTCAGCGGGCAGGGCCATGCCTTCGGGCGGGGTGAAGGGGGTCAGCAGCCCCGCGCGCGAAATCGCGGCCATGGCCGCCCGCGTCTGCCCTTCGGCCCGCACGCGTTTCTGAAAGAAATCAACAACCTGCGTCAGTTCCGGGGCCAAGGTGCCCTCTGGCGTGAAAAACGGGGGGTCGTCGGGGTTATCTGTGACCAGCCCGCTTGTTTCATCGACCAGCAGCGCGAACTGGCCCCCCTCGGTGGGGCGGGCATGGAACGGGTGAACCCGCAGGATCGAGGGCACATAAGACCCCCGCCAAGCCCCGTTTCCCGCCACAAGTGCTGTCTGCGCGCCCAGCCGTGTCAGCGCCACGGGCCAAGGGCCAGCGGCACTGGGGCTGAACAGGATCGGCAGGCAGGCGGCCACCTGTTCATGTTCCCCCAGCACAATCGGCACCACCGGATGCGCCTGCACAAAAGCATAGGACGAAAAGCGCCGCCAATGCCGCGCCCCGTGCTGGTCATGGCTGACAGGGGTGTGGGTTTGCATTGCGCATATCCGTCTAGAGTGGCGTGGGCATGGAAAAAGGGGGCAGACATACGCTGCCCCCTTTCATTTTGATCAGATCAAACTTCGGACAGAATGGCCACGAGTGGCGCGGACGGAACCGGATCGAAATTAATGAAATTCGCAGCCCCGAATTCGGCCCGCTGTTCCTCGCCCATGCCTTCAAAGAGGGCCAGCACCTCGATATCATCCAGATCAGGAAAGCTGCCGTCCGAATTCACGACAATCCGCACCAATTCGGAATCTGCATCATCGCCCACGATGATATAGACAATGTCATCTGCCCCAAGCCCCAGACTATCAAGCGCGGCGATACCGTCTTCGTCTGTGTCGAGCGAGGTTTTGAACACGATCAACCCTGTATTGGCACCGGCAGCATCCCCGGCATCCAGCAGTTCAAATTGTGTCCCATCGCCGCGCAGGGTGCCGTTTTCCAAATCGGCAATTGCAATCCGGTCGGCAAGCGCGCCGCTGGTGCTAAAGCCGATAATGGTATCTTCACCATTCGCTGCAAAGTTAGGTTCGAAGATGATCGTGTTCACACCGGGTGCCGAGACGTCGATTGTATCATCCCCGCCGAGACCACGGATGACAGTGTCGATATTGGCGGCAGTGATAGTGTCATCGCCGTTGGTACCAAAATAGTGAACAATGGCGCCAAAGGTTTCTGAATATCTTTCTCCAGTTCCACCAGACTCGGTCATATCTGTCGAAATGATCAGATTTTCATCCCCAATGCGTCCCAATGAGATTTCTACGATACCTTCAGATTGCTGAGAAAAACCCATCCGCAAAACCGGAGTTGTGGCAGTATTATTAAATCCCTCTACTGAAAGACCGTTGAACGAGAATTGTCCAGTAGTCCCAGAGTTGGCAACTCCGTCAAACGCTGTGATGTTGAAGAAGTTAAGCGCTTGCGCCGCTTGGTCAAAAAACACTGGCGTACTGAACTGTGATAAATCCGGTTGTAGAATGTTTGCGTCAAACTCTACACCCACTGAAATTATGCGAAAAATATCTCCCTCAATCCGCTGTGGGTCTACAAACAGATTGAAAAGCAATTCCCCACCTGTTCCAACGCCTGCATCCAAAACAAACCCGAGTGACGCTTCATACCCCAACACGCTGCCTGTATCATTCACCGACCGGCCAGAAGCATTGGTCACCACGGCCTTTACGTCCAGCACCTGACCCCCCGAAAGGTTCGTCACTTGCACTGTAGTGTTCCAAGTGCCATCTGCCCCGACTTGGGCGGTGCCCAGCTCTGTGTCGGTGCTGTCCAGAATACGGACCGTCTGACCAGCCTGCACCCCGCGCGTGCTGCCTGATACATCTAGGGAATTTCCGTCCGACAGGATCAGCGCGCCATCTTCGCCCAACGCATCCAGCGTGATCCGGGGTGGAATATTGGTGCTGACGCCGATTTCGTCACTGGCAATGGCCGGATAGGCGCTGCCAGATACAGAGGCGGTTACCGTGTAATCGCTTTGATCGACCGCGTTCTGAACAGATGCGGCAGGGACAGCGACCGACCATTCGCCCGCCGCATCTACCACAGCGGAAATCGTGAGCCCATCGGGGTCTTCTGCGCTGGTCAGGGTTATCCGGACTTGCGCGCCCTCTGCCACGCCTGTTGTCGTGCCCGAGAAAGTTGCGCCATTCTCAAATGCCTCTAGCCCGACGATTGTACCATCAAGCGGGGTTTGTATCGTGACACTTGCCGCTGCCAGACCCAGTGTCTGTTGCGGGGCAGAGTTGCCTGCGCGGTCTGTGGCATTGGCAAGAATAGTGGCATCCGCGCCTGCTGCCACTGGTGGCAGGTCAAGCGCAGGGATGGTCAGCGACCAAGTGCCCCCTGCGGCATCTGCGGTGAAGGATTGTCCCGCAACCTGTAGCTGGACCTGTTCCACATCTGTATCGGTGGTGCCAGACAGCACCAAGGCGTTGCTGGCATTGACTGAACTTGTCAGGGTAAGGCCGGGCGGTGTTGTATCCAATTCCACTGTTACAAGGGGTGCGGTGATGGGCGTGCCTTCGATCGTGGTTGTCGCCGTAATCGGAAGAACGCCATCCGCAAGCGTGCCGACATTATCAAAACGCACCGTCCATGCGTTGTTTTCATCTGCGGTGATGGTTTGGGTCAGCGCGGTTTCGCCTGTGCCCAGCGTTACAGTCACCGGCGCGCCTGCCAGCGCCACACCGGACACGTCAAAAGGATTGCCCACGGTGGTTGCGTTGATGAAACCGCCGCTTTCGGGTGATGTGATAACCAGCGCAGGGACCGAAAAATCGGTGGTGCTTGACGTGGCGGCACTGTCTGCATTGCCTGCCACATCCGAGACGGTGGCGCTGATTGCAATCTCGGCTTCGTCGTCAAGCGCTTTGATCACATCCGCCAATATGTCAACGGACCAGCTGCCATCTTCCTCGACCTCGGTCTTATACTCCACACCATTGAAGGAAAGCGTCACCTCGCGCCCTGCTTCCACATCTGTTGTGGTGCCGGTGACGGTTACGCCGGTAAATGTGTTCAATGTCTCGATCACAACAGGGTTTATTGTAATCTCGGCACTGAAATCTGTGGCAAGCGTGGTTGTGGCCGGTTCTGCCGGATTGCCTGCTTTGTCCGAAACAGCGGCGGTGATGTCATAGCTCTCGCCATCGTCAAGGTCCAACGCGGCCAGATCCGCAGCAGGGATGGTCAGCGACCACGCTTCACCCTCGACAATGGCGGTGAATGTCTGGTCGTTGAAAGTGACGGTCACTTCCTGCCCGTCTTCGGCACCTTTGGCTGTGCCTTCGATTGTCAGGTCTGCGCCCGACTCGGCCTTGTTCAGAACATCATCGCCAGCGATTGGCGTATCGATGGTGATTTCAGGCGGGATTGTGTCGATGATAACAGAGGCAGACCCCGATGCGACAACTTCTGTGACTTCTTCAAAAACAGGCTCTGCATCTTCATCCTCGTTTTCTACCTCTACAAGGCTGGTGCGTTTCACCTGAAAGCGGAGGGTTTGATTGCCTTGCACATCGGTAAGGTCCAGATCGTCGGGGAAGATGATGTTGCCATTCGCATCAATGGTAACTTCAACTTCCGGGCCATCATCACCGAATTTGATGAAAACCTGATCGCCCTCTTGCAGCGTAGGGAAAGAGCCGAAGATGCTTGTTGCCGTAACCGGCGACGCGTTCGTGAAGGCGCTTGCGTTGAACACAGGCAATTCCGGCGCGCTGTCGGAGGATGAGGAACCGCCCGCCGCCGCTGCGGCCAGCCCAAGCCCCGCCACTGCCGCCGCAGCGCCCGCGCCACCAAAGCCCGCACCGGCACCGGCACCTGCGGCACCGGATGCCGCACCGGATGCGACCAGTTCTGCCACCAGCTCTGCTGCGGCGGTGCTGATCAACAATGTCCCGTCAGCGGCCACCTGCACAGCCGATGCCGCCACCTGCACCTGCTGGCCATTGGCCAGTGTAAGTTGCGCGCTGCCATCGGCATTCAGCGCGACCGAGCGGACGCCTGCAATATCCAGCGCGTTGACCATGCCCATGGCAGTCTGCGCCTGTGCCAGCAAAGGCAGGGTCAGAACTGAAGCGCCAAGCCCGGACGCAATGCGGCGTTGATTTCTGGAAATCCACTTCTGGATGTATGCGCGCTTCTCCGCAGGGGACATGTCGTTGCGCAAATCAATGGTCAAATCCGGGTTGTGCTCGTTCATAAGAACCCTCTTTCTGTGATGTGAATTTTTTAAAAAACTTTGTTCGTTCCGGCGCACATTTACACAGTGCAGGCTTCAATTAAAGTACTGTTCGCGCGGTTCTTCTGTTTTTTTGGCGGGCCGTGGCATGAAGGCTATCACCTTTTCGCACGGGCAAGGGGCCTGACTTGCCACAGGGCCTGCCTGCCCATGCGCCACCCTTGTGGTTGATCTATGGGCACATAGCGCATGGCCAGCAGCAGGGCGCGGTTATCGGCAACTCTCTGCCTTGTGTTGCGCGCGTGAGCAAATCGTATCTTCCGCTTTGCTGCAAATGCGATATCTACAGCGTATGAGTATCACACGCCGTTCCCTGTTATTGTCCTTGCCAGCGCTAGCGCTGGTTACCCCCGCTTTTGCCCAAGCGATCCCGCTGTCCGAGATATCGCGGTATTTTAACAGCTTCTCGACCGCGCAGGGCGAATTCACCCAGATCAACCCCGATGGCAGCCTTGCGACAGGCCGTATCTTTATCCGGCGGCCGGGCCGTGTGCGGTTTGAATATGACCCGCCAGAGCAGTCGCTTGTCATGGCGGGCGGTGGTCAGGTTGCGGTGTTTGACGGGCGGTCCAATCAGGGGCCGAACCAATACCCGCTGCGCCAAACCCCGCTGAACCTGATACTGGAACAGAATGTGGATTTCGAAAACCGGCGCATGGTTGTGGGCCACACTCAGGATGGTGACACCACCAGCATTGTCGCCCAGGACCCCGAAAACCCGCAATACGGGTCAATCCGGCTGGTCTTCTCGGCCAACCCGACAGAGCTGCGTCAATGGGTGATCCGCGATGACACGGGTGCAGAGACGAATGTGATCTTGGGCAACATGCAGTTTGGCGGCACATTATCCGCGCGCCTGTTCAACATTTCTGCCGAAGCAGAAGCGCGCCGCCGGTAAGGTCAGGGCGCAAGCGCATCGGGATGCGCGCGCCTGACGGCATCCAGCGCCAGCATGGCGCGTTCAATCGCGGTAATGCGCGGGAAATGTGCCAGATCAACCCCCCAGCGCCGCGCATTATAGATTTGCGGCAGCAGGCAGATATCGGCCAGCGTGACGGCATTTCCATGGCAGAACTGTCCGGTCTGCGGATGGTCCAGCAGCGCATCAACCGCCGCCAGCCCCGGCCCGATATGGTCTTGCATCCAGCGTTCCAGCGTATGCGCCCCGCCTGATGCAGCAACCGCATTCTGCGCCACGCGCATGTTGCAGACCGGCTGAATCTCCATCGCAATGGCCATAGACAGGGCACGCACACGCGCGCGCGCCACTGCGGACTGCGGCAACCAACCGGCGGCAAATTCCTCGTTCAGGTATTCCAGTATTGCCAGCGATTGCGTCAGCATATGTCCGTCAATTTCCAGCGTCGGAACCATGCCTTGCGGGTTGCGCGCCAAATTCTGCGGGCTGCCCTGTTCCTGTGCGGTCAGGTCAAGCGGCACACGGTCATAGGGCAGCCCCAACAGGTTCAGCCCGATCCGCACGCGGTAAGACGAAGACGACTGCCAATAGTCATAAAGCCGGATCATGCCGCCCCCAATTCCATACCCCTTTGGCACGAGTAGCTTGACATAGTTGCAAATGCAACCAATAAGAGGGGGCCAGATATTCATTGAACAAGGGGGCTGCCATGACACGCCATGAACTGCCACAAGGAATGGTGCGCGCGCCATCGCTGACTGGTCCTAATGACGGGTATATGCCCGGCTTCGGCAATGACTTTGAAACCGAAGCCCTGCCCGGTGCGCTGCCCCAAGGCATGAACAGCCCCCAGAAATGCGCATATGGTCTATATGGCGAGCAACTCTCTGGCACCGCCTTTACCGCGCCCAGCCACCAGAATGAACGCACATGGTGCTACCGCATCCGCCCCTCGGTCAAGCATTCGGGGCGCTATGCGAAACTTGACCTGCCCTATTGGAAATCCGCGCCCTGCATCGACCCCGATGTGATCAGCCTTGGCCAGTACCGTTGGGACCCTGTACCGCATGGCGACCAGCCCCTAAGCTGGCTGACAGGGATGCGCACCATGACCACCGCAGGCGATGTGAACACCCAAGTGGGCATGGCAACCCATATCTATCTGGTGACGCAATCCATGGTGGATGAGTATTTCTATTCCGCCGACAGCGAGATGCTGATTGTCCCGCAAGAAGGCCGCCTACGCTTTTGCACCGAACTGGGCGTGATCGATCTGGAACCGAAGGAAATCGCCATCATACCGCGCGGGCTGGTCTACCGCGTCGAGGTGCTGGACGGGCCGTGCCGCGGCTTTGTCTGCGAGAATTACGGCCAGAAATTTGAATTGCCGGGCCGTGGGCCGATTGGCGCCAATTGCATGGCCAACCGGCGCGATTTCAAAACCCCCGTGGCCGCCTTTGAAGACCGCGAAACCCCGTCCACCCTGACCATCAAATGGTGTGGCCAGTTCCATAGCTGCGAAATCGGGCATTCGCCGCTGGATGTGGTTGCATGGCACGGCAATTACGCGCCGGTGAAATACGACCTGCGCACCTATTGCCCTGTGGGCGCGATCCTGTTCGACCACCCCGACCCGTCCATCTTCACTGTGCTGACGGCCCCCTCGGGTGTGCCGGGCACTGCAAATATCGATTTCGTTCTGTTCCGCGAACGCTGGATGGTGGCCGAAAACACTTTCCGCCCGCCATGGTATCACAAGAACATCATGTCAGAACTGATGGGCAATATTTACGGCCAGTATGACGCCAAGCCCCAAGGCTTTGTGCCGGGCGGTATGTCGCTGCATAACATGATGCTGCCTCACGGGCCGGATAACAAAGCGTTCGAAGGGGCCTCGAACGCCGATTTGCAGCCCGAGAAGCTGGACAACACAATGTCCTTCATGTTCGAGACGCGCTTTCCACAGCACCTGACGCCATTTGCCGCCAATGAAGCCCCCTTGCAGGATGACTATATCGACTGCTGGGACAGTCTGGAGAAAAAGTTTGACGGCACGCCGGGGGTCAAGTGACCCCGCGCCAGACCGCCCCTTCCTTGCGCGACAGCGCCGCCGCTTCAGGCGGCGGCCTGCACCATCGCATCGATCTTGCCGATATTGATCAGGATCGCTTCGCGCTGGGTCTTCAGCGCCTCCAGCTCGGCCAGTTTGAACGCACCGGCCGCGATTTCGGCTTCGCGCAGCGTGTCGTCATAGACTTCAAGCAGGCGCTTTTCGCCATCACGCAGGCCGGGCAGCAGGCTTTCTTCATCTGCCGTAATCATGAACCGCGCATTCAGCACGATCTTGTGCACGACACTCATATAAGACCCGTCCGCATCGGGGCGCGCGCCGCGCTCCAGCAACAGGCCCGCGATGTCATGCGCATGGGTCATATGCCTGCGCTTCAACTCGGCGCACAGGGTGCCAACCTGGTCACGCTTGGCAATTTCGGCGGCATCGTCATAGCCCTTCACGGCGTCCACAACGGTCGTATACAAGGTCGAGAGAGTTTCAACAGGTGTTGGCATCGGCTGTTCCTATCGTGTCTGATGGGTATGTTGGGTAACTGCGCAAGACGGGTTTGGGTTCCGTCACTGCGCGCGATACAGGCGCAACTGGCCGCATCGGCACCCCGGATAAGGAACAGGCAATGCCCTTGACCCGCGCATGGCTTGACAGCGCAAACCAGCCGGATTGCGACTTTCCACTGAACAACCTGCCCTTGGGCGTGTTCACCGCCAAGGGCGCGCGCCGCTGTGGTGTGGCAATCGGCGACCGGATCGTAGACGCCACAGGGCTGGAGGGGGCAGGGCTGCTGCGCCTTGCCGATACGCCCGTGCTGGACCAGCCCGCTTGGAACGCGCTGATGGGCCTTGGGCCAGCGGCATGGGCCAGCCTGCGCGCGCAACTAACCGCGCTGCTGCGCGAAGGCGCGCCGGATCAGCACCGCATCGCCCCCTTTCTGCACCCGATGGCGGGGGCAGAATTGCACATGCCCTTCACTGTTGCGGAATTCACCGATTTCTACGCAAGCCGCCACCACGCCACCAATGTCGGCACCATGTTTCGGGGTGCCGAAAACGCGCTGCCGCCGAACTGGCTGCATATTCCGATTGGCTATAATGGGCGTGCGTCGTCTGTTGTGGTGTCCGGCACCAGCGTGCGCCGCCCTTGGGGGCAGGTGAGAACACCGGATGAACCAGCCCCCCGCTTCGCCCCCTCGGCGCGGTTCGATCTGGAACTGGAACTGGGCGCGATCATAGGCCAACCCTCAAACGGGCCGGTGAGCGTGGCGCAGGCCGATCAGATGATCTTCGGCTATGTGCTGCTGAACGATTGGTCCGCGCGCGATATACAGGCGTGGGAATACCAACCGCTTGGCCCGTTCCAGTCCAAGGCCACCGCCACCAGCATCAGCCCATGGATCATCATGCGCGCCGCACTCGACCCGTTCCGCACCCCCACCCCTGCGCGCGACGTCCCGCTTCTGCCCCATCTCGCCGAACCCGGCCCCCTGCTCTATGACATCGACCTTCAAATCGACCTGACCCCGCAAGGCGGGCAACCCACACAAATCGCGCGCACCAATTACCGCGAGATGTATTATTCCAGCGCGCAGCAACTGGCCCATCACACCACCAGCGGCTGCCCCATGCGCGTGGGCGATCTGTTGGGGTCCGGCACCATATCCGGCCCCACCAAAGACAGTTGCGGCAGCCTGCTGGAACTCAGCTGGGGCGGAAAGACACCGCTGAACATCGGCCCCCTCACCCGCAGCTTTCTGGAAGATGGCGACACCATCACCCTGCGCGGCGCGGCCATTGGCGATGGCTACCGCATAGGGTTTGGCACCTGCGAAGGAACCCTGCTGCCCGCGCTGCCAGACCCTTACGGCAGCTGACATTTTCTTGCGGAAAATACTCCCGCCGGAGGCATCCGCCCTCTCAACCGGCGCAACAGATGAAGGAAAGACCCATGGCCAAAGCTTTTGCCTCTCAGGGCGACATGACCGAGAAAAAGACCAGCTTCACCGAAATCGGGCGCGGGCTATATGCGTTCACCGCCGAAGGGGACCCCAATTCCGGCGTCATCATCGGCGATGACAGCGTCATGGTGATCGAGGCGCAGGCCACCCCGCGCTTGGCGCAAAAGGTGATCGATTGCATTCGCAGCGTCACGGACAAACCCATCAGCCATCTGGCGCTGACGCATTATCACGCCGTGCGGGTGCTGGGCGCTTCTGCCTATAACGCCCCGCAAATCCTGATGTCGGACGCCGCGCGCGCCATGGTCGTGGAACGCGGGCAGGAAGATTGGGACAGCGAGTTTCAACGCTTCCCGCGCCTGTTTCAGGGCCATGAGAGCATTCCGGGCCTGACATGGCCCACCACCACCTTTCAAAACCGCATGAGCGTGTATCTGGGCCACCGCCGCGTGGACCTGATGCATCTGGGCCGCGCGCATACCGCAGGCGATATCGTCATCCATGTGCCTGATGAAAATGTCATGTTCACAGGCGATATCGTCGAGTATCACTCGGCCTGCTATTGCGGCGACGGGCATTATAACGACTGGTCCGGCACGCTGGATGCGATCAAGGCCTATGGGGTAGACGCCATCGCACCGGGGCGCGGTGACGCGCTTATGGGCCGCGAGATGGTGGATACCGCGATTGAAAACACCCGCGACTTTGTCACCTCGACCTATGCGCCCGCTGCGAAAGTCGCCGCGCGCGGGGGCAGCCTGAAAGACGCGTGGGACGCTGTGCGCGCGGAATGCGACCCGAAATTCGCGGATTACGCGATTTACGAGCATTGCCTGCCCTTCAACGTCGCCCGCGCCTATGACGAGGCGCGCGGCATTGCCACGCCCCGCATCTGGACCGCCGCGCGCGATCTGGAAATGTGGCAGGCGCTTCAGGACTGACGCGTTGCGGGGCTTGACCAGAGTCATTGCCCCGCATCTGCCGCCTGTGTTCAGTTTGGCCCGTATTTGACCGCGAGGGATCATGACCAAGATTTTCGAGACGCCCTTATACCCCTATGCCCGCCACCCCGACCAAGACGCCGCCGCGCCGCCGCGGCACAAGGTGGTCATTCTGGGCGCGGGGCCTGTCGGGCTGGCGGCGGCGATTGATCTGGCGCAGCGCGGTGTGCCGGTCGTGGTGCTGGATGAGAATGACCGCGTCAGTTCCGGTTCGCGCGCGATCTGTTTTGCCAAGCGCACGCTGGAAATTCTGGACAGGCTGGGCTGTGGCGATGTTGCGGTAAACACGGGTGTGACATGGAACAAGGGCCGCGTCTTTTTTGACGAGCGTGACATATTCGAGTTCAACCTGCTGCCCGAAGATGGCCACAACCGACCCGCCTTCATCAACCTGCAACAGTATTATCTGGAGCAGTTCCTTGTCGAACGGGTGCAGGCGCTGGCCGCCGAAGGCAAACCCGTTGAGATACGCGGCCGCAACCGGGTTGAGGCGATAGGCCGTCATTCCGACCATGTCCGGCTGGAGATAGAGACCCCCGAAGGCCCGTATGAATTGCACGCAGACTGGCTGATTGCCTGCGACGGGGCCAATTCGCCCACGCGCCGCATGATGGGCCTCGATTTCGTGGGCCGCGTGTTCGAGGATAACTTTCTCATCGCCGATGTGGTGATGAAAGCCGATTTCCCGACCGAACGCTGGTTCTGGTTCGACCCGCCTTTCAACCGTGGCCAATCCGCCCTGCTGCACCGCCAGCCCGACAATGTCTGGCGCATTGACCTGCAACTGGGCTGGGACATTGACCGAGAGGCCGAAAAACACCCCGACCGCGTGATCCCCCGCCTGAAAGCGATGCTGGGCGAGGATGTGGCGTTCGGGTTGGAGTGGGTCTCGATCTACACATTCCAGTGCCGCCGGATGGAGAAGTTCCGCCATGGCCGCGTGCTTTTCGCGGGGGATGCGGCGCATCAGGTGTCGCCCTTTGGGGCGCGCGGGGCCAATTCGGGGCTGCAGGACACGGACAATCTGTGCTGGAAACTGGCGCTGGTGCTGGACGGGCGCGCGCCAGAAGATTTGCTGGACAGTTATGATTGGGAACGCGTTTACGGCGCGGATGAAAACATCATGAATTCCACCCGCGCGACCGAGTTTATAACGCCTAAATCCGAAATCAGCCGCGTGTTCCGCGATGCTGTGCTGGATCTGGCCTCACAGCATGATTTTGCCCGCCCGCTGGTGAATTCGGGGCGGCTGTCTGTGCCCTGTATCTATGATGACGGCCCGCTGAACTCTGACGATTGCGCGGGCTTGCCCGCGCGCACACGCCCCGGCGCGCCGCTGCCCGATGCGCCCTTGGCCGATGGCTGGCTACTGGGCGCGCTTGGGCAAGGCTTCAGCCTGCTGGCCATCGACACCGATTGCAGCGATGCGGCGCAGCGTTTCGGGGTCGATGTTCTGACCCTTAACGCGCAAGATAACCCGCTTTTGGCGGAACGCTACCTTGGCACACAGTCCGGCGCGGTATATCTGGTGCGCCCCGATCACCATGTCGCCGCGCGCTGGCCAGACTATGATGCCGCCGCTGTTGAAACTGCATTGCGGCGCGCCACTTGCGCCCATGGGGGCCTGAATGTCTGATCTGAACCTGCACCGCAACCTGACAGACCCTGACGGGTTTTACGCCAATCTGATGGCTGTGCATGACGGCCTGTCCAAGGCCGAGAGTGACGCGCTGAATGCGCGGCTGATCCTGATACTTGCCAACCATATTGGCGATGAAGCGCTGCTGGCGCAGGCGTTGCACACAGCTTTGGATATAGCGCCGCGCGCCGAGTAGCTCCGGACTGCACCCGCCACCCTGTCGGGTGCGACGCTCAAAAAAGGCGTGCTTGCGCCATATTTTCTCCCATATCCTCTGTCATCAGGAGGCTATTCGGCAGGTGACAGGCGGGTGGGATACCAGCTTGCACCACCGCCGTGACGCGACGGTTGGAAGGTATGGCATGTCATGATGCTGCAACGTTTTACATATACAGAATTCGCAAACCCCCTTTTTGCAGATCGGGTGGTGATGGCATGGGCAGACCCCCGCGCCCCGATGCCACGCCTGATCGGGGACGAAGTGCTTGCGATAGAACAGGAAGGCGCGGTGCGGGCGCGCGAATACAGCGCCGGACGTGCCGCAGCCCATGCCGCAATGGAACAGCTGGGCCATGTGCCCCGGCCTGTCTTGCAGGGCAAAGGTGCAGCGCCCGTCTGGCCACAAGGGCTGACCGGGTCGATTTCACATTCCGCGCGCGATTCGCTGGCCGTGGTGTCGGATGACCCCAATATTCTGGCCCTTGGGCTGAAGATCGGCCCTGCCATCGCGCTGGAATCCGCCAGCTGGCCTGTCGTGTGCAAAAACAGCGAAATGCACTGGCTTGCCAGCCTTGGCCCGTCGCAGCGCGGCCATTTTGCAATGCTGCTGAAATGTATCAAACACGCCATTTTCAAGGCGCAGTTCCAGATCACGGGCGATGCGCTTGCCTTCCACGATATTGAAGTGCGCATCGATCTAAGCACCAATTTCTTTCAAGGCAGGGTGCTGGGGGCACCATCGGGCACCGTCGTGGACAAGCCTTGCGGTGGCCGCTTTGCGCTGCTGTCGGATTGCTTTGTTGCGGGGGTGGAATGGCGCAGATGACAGGCACCGATTCGCACAGCCCCCGCGCCAAGCGCCGCTGCCAGTGCGAACAGCGCCATTTGGCGGGATCAACCCAATGTGGCCCAATGCAGGATCGCCGCAATATTTGTGACGCGCGCCCCCGCGCTTGAGGCAAAACGCCTCAAGGTTCAGAATCTGTTAGCGAGCCATGCTGTATTTCTGCTATGATCCGGCATCGAGGCAGTCTTGTTGTTAATTTTCAATGTCCGGACAGATAACGATTCGGGGCAACATGGCAGGATATGAAACCTGAAGAGGGCTTTATGAAACACACACTTCTTGCAGCAACGCTGGTCATTCTGGCCGCCCCCCTTGTTCCCGCGCCCGCTAGCGCTGGCCCGTTGGAAACGGCGTGTCTGCGCTCTGACCGCGCTCAGGCCACCCGCGCGCTATGCCGCTGCATCGACTCGGTCGCGCAAAGCACGCTGACACGCGCAGAGCAACGCCGCGCCGCCAGCTTCTTCCGCGACCCGCAGCTTGCACAAGATGTGCGCATGTCGAAAAGTGAACGCGACAATGCGTTCTGGGCGCGCTACCGTGCCTTTGGCGACGCGGCAGAGCGGTCTTGCGCGGGCCGCTAAGGCGGACGGCATAACCAATTCAGAAACGGGCAAGTGCTGGGGTCAGCCTTGCCCGTTTTGCAATTGCGCCACCAACATGTCAGCACCCTGTTCGATCATGTCCAGCACTTGGTCAAACGATCCGTCAAAATAGGGGTCAGGCACATCGCGGCCCGGCTGGCCGGTCAGGTTCAGAAACAACTGCACCGGCGTGGTGTTCCCCGCGGGGCGCTGCGCTTCAATGTCGCGCTGGTTGGCCCTGTCCATGGCAAAAATCAGGTCAAATTCGTTGAAATCCGCAGGTGTGAACTGGCGCGCGCGCAGGTCTGACAGGTCATAGCCGCGCATGTGTGCCGCATGCGTGGCGCGGCGGTCGGGGGGGCTGCCAATGTGCCAATCCCCTGTGCCCGCGCTGTCGATCACGACATCCAGCCCCGCTTGCGCGGCCTTGTCGCGGAATATGCCATGCGCCGTGGGTGACCGGCAGATATTGCCCAGACAGACGAACACAACGCGCTTGATTTGGGTCATTTCACCCCCCCCGAGAGATTGGCAAAAAGGGCCGCATCAGCGGCCCTTTTTCTGGCTGTGTCAGTTATGCGAATGGCCGTGGTTATGGCTATGGCCATGGGCGGGCTGATGCTCTGGCGCGCGCTCCAGATCCACAGGGATGACGATGTCCATATCGTCCCCGTCTTCAAAGGACAGCGTGACACGGATTTCATCGCCCTGACTGAAGCTTTGGTTCAGCCCCAGAAACATCAGATGGTCGCCACCGCGCGCCAGCACATGTTCCCCATTGGCAGGGATAACGAAGCCTTCGGTGACTTCCATCATGCGCATGACGCCGTTTTCATCCTCAGAATGGGTGTGCAATTCCACCCTCTGCGCGGCGTCTGATTGCGCGGCGACCAACCGGCACTCGGCATCGCCATGATTGACCAGCCGCATAAAGGCTGCGCCCGATTGCGACATCATGGTGGATGCGCGGGCATAAGGGTCTTCAATATGCAGCCCGTCGCAAGCAAAAGCGGGCAGCGCGAAAGAGGCAGCACAGGCTGCGGAAAGAAGTAAGCGTTTCATAGGGTTTTCCTTGTCTGAATTGGGGGTGTGGCCAGTGTTCAGACAGGGGCAGGGGGTGCGCGCGGGTCATGCCAGAACCCCGCAGCCGCACAGGCCCGAACTGGCTGCGGTGCAGGCGCGCCCGCGCAGGCATGGGCCTGTATGCGCAGGCCGGTTTCAACATCGGCCAGCATTGCGGCCAGCGTGACCACGCAATCGGGGCAGGGCAATGTCTGTTCGATGGGGGTGCCATCGGCATCCATGATGATCCGCACCAGCCCGTAGCCGGTGCAGATGACAAGCGAGGTTGCGCCATGGGCCTGATGGCGCGCTTGCGCATGCCCGATACTGGACAGCGCCACTGACAGCGCCAGCGCAAGAACCGCGAATGACTGCAACATGCCTCTCATTCCAAGGGTTCTACCCGTAGCAAGGGGATCGGCAAAGCGCTAATCACGGGATGAGGCGTTTGATCGCGGCAACATGCGCAGGGCGCGCGGACAATGCGTCTGCGCAAAGTGCCTGCGCCACCGCGAGCAGCGCGTCAGGGTCCGCGATCCGGTCCACCAGCCCCCAATCGCGCGCCTCTTCTGCCTCTATTCTGGCGCCTGCCATCAGGATCATCTTGGCGCGGGCTGGCCCCACAAGGGCGGCCAGTCTGCCGGGGTCAGAGGGTTGGGGCAGGAAGCCCAGTTTCATGACCGGGTAGAAAAACTTGGCCCCCGGCACGCATATCCGAAGGTCACAGGCCAGCGCCATGCCGAATGCACCCCCCGCCAGCGTGCCATTCAGCGCCGCGATGGTCAGGCACTCTGCCTGTGCGATCCGCGATGACAGGTCTTCCCACAGGGGCGAGGTGGCAAGCCCTGCGCGCGCCTCGTCCAGATCGGCACCAGCGCTGAACACGCGGCCCGCCCCTGTCAGGATAATCGCGCAGGCATCGCTGCGGGTTGCATCTTCAACCGCAGTGCATAAATCTTTCAGCATCTCGGCGGTCAGGGAATTGGCCTTGTCGGGCCGGTCAAGGGTCAGGGTCCAGACAGCGCCCTGTTGCGCGACGCGGATCATGCACCCAGCCCCAGCCGCCGGCGAATACCCTCATCGCGCAAGGACACCTCGCGCCCGATCCAGTCATCGGCATCCGGGCTACACATCCAGATCAGCGCTTTCGCGGGCCAGTCGGGTGGAATATGCGCCGCCCAGTCCAACTGGCTGACAGCATTGATACCGCTTGCCTTGATGGTGCGCTGCATGTCTGTAGCCACTGTGCCGGGTGACAGGCTCATGACGCGGACACCGCGCCCGCGCGCCTCTATGTCGGCCACGCGCGTCAGCATCCATGCGCCCGCTTTGGAACTGCAATATGCGCCCCACCCTTCCAGCGGGTTATGCGCCGCACCAGACCCGACGGTGATGATACTGCCGCCGCCTTGCGCCTGCATTACCGGCAGGGCCGCGCGCAAGCCGTGCAACACCCCTTTCAGGTTAATGTCGATCAGACGCCCGAATTCGGCAGGGTCCACGCTGGACAAGGGCGCAATCGGGTCGATCACGCCTGCATTGTTGATCAGGATATCCAGCCGCCCGAACTGTTGCTGCATGCGGGCAATCGCGCGCTCGACCGCTGCGTAATCGGCCACATCGCATTCAATCGGCACTGCGCCCGTCTCGGCGGCGATACCTTGTAGCGCATCCATGCTGCGCGCCGCGATTCCGACCTTTGCGCCCGCCGCCGCAAAAGCGCGCGCCGCTTCCAGCCCGATCCCGCGGCTGGCCCCTGTAATCAGCACGGCCTTGCCCGCCACAGCGGTTGACTCAAAGCTCATCCGTGTCTCTCCTGTCTCTTCAGTAATCGCGCTCGAAAAACAGCCCTACGCCGACGCGCCCTTCGTTATCTACGCGACCGCGCGCGGTCAGTGAAGGCGAAAGATCGATATTGATCGACACCTCGCTGCTGCCCTGCGGGCTGACCTCGACATCGGTATAGATGTTTTCGGTCAGGTAGCGCCCCAGCCGGACAGAGGTTTCGCCGTCTTCATCAGTGCGCACATCCAGATCATCCAGCCCGACATTGCGGCGCAACCGCTCCATTATCCCTTCGCTGCGCCCCGAGAGGGTGGCCAGCGAAGAGGCAAGCTGTGCCGCCTGAAACAGCGACAAAGTTTCAAACCCGCGCCCGAACAGCAATAGCGAGACGACTTCTTCCTCGGGCAAGGGCGGGGTCGATTCAAAGCGGATTTCAGGCGAATCCGCGCGCCCTTCCAGCACGATTTGGGCCGTCACGCCATCGCGCTCGGTCGAGGCGATCAGGCGGATGAACGGGATGAAATCGCCCTGAAGGCTGGCAAACCCTTCATTCAGGGTAAAGCGGTTGCCCAGCAGATCCAGCCTGCCGCGGATCAGGCTGAATTGCCCGATGGGAATGACATCTGCGGTGGTGCCCGTCAGGCGCAGGCTGCCGCCCAGTTCGGCATCCAGCCCGCGCCCGCGCAGGAAAATACGGCTTGGCGCATCTATCGTCAGATCAAGCGAAGGGGGGCGGCGTTCGCGCCCATGCGTTTCGCCCGCGAAAATACCGGCACGGTCGCGCGTCTGGCGCGCGGCGCTGCTTTCGCCCACATGGCGAATGTCGGGCGGAATATACCCGCGCCCCGCCAGACCCACACGCGGAATGCGCAATTCGGTACGGTCAAGCTGCAAATTACCCGAAATCAACGGCCCCTGCGTCAGCGCGCCGGTAATGGCGATGCTGCCAGATACGTCAGTTTCAAACAGTTGCGGGTTGATAATGGTAAACGCATCCACCCTTGCGCGCAGATCGCCTGTGATGGGCGCGGCAAGGTTGATATCGCCATCCAGCGCAATCTGCCCGCCACTGGCCGACCTGCCCGCCAGATTGACCAAGGTGCGCCCGCCCGTGATCTGCGCCTGCGCCGCGATGTCTGTCAGGCGGATATTCTGTTGCGGCAGAACCAGCGTCAGGTTGCTGGCCTGCGCCGACCCATTCAGCGATGACAGCGCCAGCGGGCCATTCAGCGTAACATTGAATTCTGCCGGACCCTGAATGGACCGTGGTTCCAGTCTGGGGTTGATCAGCGCCAGATCAGTGCCGCCCTGCACCCGCAGGTTGGCCCGCAGATCGGGCGCGATGTCGCCTGCAATCTGCGCATTCAGCCCTGCGGGGCCAGAAACTCCCAGATCAAGCGCATAGCCGTTGCCGGTATCGCGCGCGGTGCCCGAAAGCGAGACTGCGCCGACAATGCCGGGAACGACTGCGGCCAGATTGTTCAACCGCGCGTCCAGTTCCAGCGCGGGCCGTCCGTCTGCGATCCGGCCTGTGACCGTTGCGTTCACTTGCGGGCCGCGCAGCGTCAGGGTTTCCAGCAACACCTCGTCGGGGCGCTGCACCAAAGCGGCGTTCAAACTATGCGTGCCTGCCAGCAGATTATCCGCCGCCGCAGCCCCAAGCCGCAGGTTTGTGGCACTGGCCTGCAATGCGACACGCCGCGCGTCGCCTTCTTCGCGCAAGCTGGCCTCTGCGACGATGCGCCCGCCGAAACCGGGGCGGATAGCGCCCAGATTGGGCAGGGTACTGCGCAGTTGCAACCGGGACGCGCCAACTTCCAGCCGCCCATCCGCGACAAGGGCGAGGGCGCTGTTACTGACGCGCAGATTGCCCAGATCAAAGGCAACACCATCGCGCTGCCCGTCCACTGTCAGCCGTGTTTCGCCCCGCAGCAGGCGGTTGGCATCTTGCTGGCCCACCGTCAGATCGCGGGCGACAGCCTCGACAGTCAGGGCCTCGCTTTCGCGTGGGCCGCGCAGCGACACCTGCGCATCCAGCGCGCCGCCATAGCCATTGCCCAAAACAGACAGGTCCGAGAAGTCGATCTCGCCGCGCAAGTCGATATCTTCTTGCGAAAGCTGGCCGCGCAGATCGGCGCGCAGGGTGCGCGCGGTGGCTTGCAACTGGCGCAGGGTGATCTGCCCGTCAGCCCCGTGTGCGTCCAGCGTGATCTGGCTGCGCCCTGCCAACAGCAGGTCAAGCTCTGGCTGGTCCAGTGTCAGGTTGCGCCCCGATATTTCAGCCGCGACAAGAAAACGGTCCCGCTCTGGCCCCAAGGTTGCGTCAACCTGCGCCTCGATCCCGCCGGACAGGGCGCGCCCCGCAAGGGTGGACAGGCGCGAGACATCGCGGAATTCGGCCACCGCATTGGCCGAGATCACCCCCTCATCCAGCCGCGCGCGCCCGTTCACTGCGTAATCGCGCCCTTCCAGCTGGAAGCCGGGCAGCAGCAGGGGCAAATCTTCGCGCCAGATCACCGCAAGCGAGCCGGACACCGCTGGCCCCAGCGCATCGTTCAAGCCGGGATCAGTGGCCGCCAGACCAAGTGCGGAGAAATCGACCAGCGCATCCACCACGGTTATATCTTCGCCAAACCCCTCGGGCGTGATCCGCCCAAGCCCGTTGATGAACAGGCTTTCCACCCTGAAATTGCCATCATCATAGCCCAGCAGATCCAGCACCAGATCCCAGTCTTCATTCTCGGACGCATCGAAACCCAGCTGCAATTCAGCCGATTCAATGCTGGTCTGCGCACCTGCAACAGGCAGCAACACGCGCGATCCGTCGCGCGCGCGCACCTCGCCTTGCAGGTCGATCAAATCTGGCAGGCCATCGGTGCCCAATTGCAACCGCCCCCGCAATCCCAGCTTTTCGGTGCGTATGTCCAGATCATCCAGCGACAGGCGGCCATCATCAAAGCGTCTGGCGCGCGTGCTCAGGCGGCTGTTCTCGCCGAAAAACGGGTGGAAATCGGGTTGCAGCAAGGGGCGCAGATCGCCGCCCAGGTCCAGCGTGACCGCTTGGGCAACACCGGGTTGCGTTGTCTGCAAGGCGAATTGCCCTTCAACACGCGGCTGGCCATCGGTGGCCAAAGTTATGTCGGCGCTGAAATCCTCGATCGGGCCTTCGCCCACAATCGTCAACGCCGCCGAGGGGTGTTCGGGGATATCCAGCAGGGTAACCGCCAGACCGCCCGCGCCCTCCTCGATGGCCAGATCAAGGCCAAGAATGCGGGTGGCATTGGAAAACGCAGCGTCCAGCCGGAACTGGCCTTCCACTTCGTCGATGCGATCAATCTGCAACTGCGCCTGCCCCTCGCCACCGGCCAGCGCAGCAGAGCCGCGCACGCTGGCGCGCAATTCCTGCCCCAAAAGCGCGGGGCCAAGGATGACTTCGCCCACCTGCAACTGGTCCAGCTGGACAGACAGCGGCAATTCCGGCAACTCGAAACTGGGCAGGCTGACCAAGTCGTCACTGTCGCTGTCTTCGGCAATAGGGGCGCGCAGAATGGTGACGCGTTCCGCCGAGATTTCGGCAATCTCGATCCGGCGCTGGAACAGGGCAGAGCGGTTCCATTGCAGTGCCGCCCCTTCCACCAGCAGCCAAACGCCTTCGTCATCTTCGATGCTCATCTGCTCGAACGTGGCGCGCGATGACAAAGCGCCGCTAAACCCCCCGATGCGCACCTCGCGCCCGCTGTCGGACAGCCCGTCTTGCAACAAGCGCGTCAGATAGCCCACATCGCTTTCACCCGCGCGCGGCAGCAGTGTTTCTGTCACGCTTTCGCGCGCGGCGTCCTGTGCCATGGCAACGGGTGACAGGATCAGCAGGGCGCAGACGGACCATTGCACGATATGACGAAGCAGTTTCATCAAAACGCGTGCCCGATGCCCAAGTATAGCTGAAAGCCGCTGCCTGTCGTGCCTGCGACAGGATAGCCCACATCAATGCGCAATGGCCCCACCACTGTGTCATAGCGCAGCCCCAGCCCCGCGCCTGCATGCCAGTCAGAACTGCCGGAAAACGCGCCCTCTGACACATAGCCCGCATCGGCAAAGGCGACGACGCCAATATTCTCTGTCGCACGCACGCGCATTTCAGCAGACAGCGCCGCAAAGCCCTGCCCGCCAGAGCTCACATTGCCACTGGTCACCCCCAGCGACCGGAAGGGTTGCCCCCTTACGCTGCCACTGCCGCCGGAATAAAACAGCAAATCCCGTGGTGTGCGCGCAAGATCGGCCACAAAGACAGCGCCCAGTTGCGCACGGCCCGCCAAGACCACGCCATCGTCCTGGCCAAAGGCACGGTAGCCGCGCAAGTCGGCATAGGCGCGCGCGCCGCTATCGGTGCCGCCAAGCCCCAAAAACGGCATCACTTCGCCGCGCGTGTAAAACCCGCGCGTTGGCGCGCGTTCATTGTCGCGCCGGTCCCATGTCACATCCAGCGGCAGCAGCAACAGTTTGAAGTCGCGCCGTTGTTGCAGGTTCGGCCCGAAAGCTGCCCGCTCCAGCAACAGGCCGATACCGCCGCCGAAAGTCAGCGTGTCGCTGAACCTGTGCACAAGCCCGATATCCAGCCGCACGCGCTTTGCATCCAGATCGGATTCGCGTTCTGTCTCGATCACGACACCGAAATTTAGCGCAGTGTCAGGGGTAAAGGTGGCAGGGCGCGAGAATTCGGTGGCAAGGCGGTAATCCAGCCCGCCGCCTGACCCAAGCCCACCTACCATCCCCTCTATGCGGAAGCGCTCTGCCCCGCCAAACAGGTTGCGGTGCAACCAGAACGCGCCCAGCTTGGCGCCTGCCTCGGTGTCATATTCGACACTTGCCCCAATCCGGCGCAACGGTGCCTCGACCACAGAAGCGTTGATATCCAGCGTTCCGTCAGGGTTCGCAGTCTCGGCCTCGCGCAACGAGACAGAGGCGAAAGTGCCTGTCCTGCGCAACCGCTCGGCTGCGCGCTGGACATCGCGCGGCGAGAACACCTCGCCCGAGGGCAGGCCCGCAATCTTGACAATGCGCGCGGGGCGGGTGCGTTGCTGGCCATCGGGGCGCAACCGGCCAAAGCGCAAGCGCGGCCCGGGCGCGATCTGGACGGCCACATCCAGCGCGCCCGGCGGGTGGCGCGCGGTGATCTGCTGGTCTTCGGGCTGCGCCTTTGCATGGCCCTGATCGCGCCACGCATCCACCGCGTCCGATGTCGCTTCGCGGATGACCGTGCTGCGTGCCGGACGGCCTGCGGCGAAATCCTCGGCCAATGCGGTGCCCTGCGCCAAAGGGCCAAGCTGTGTCTGGCCGAACACAAAGGCAGGCCCCGCTGTCAGGATAAGGTCGATCCGGCGGATTGTGTCGGGCGGGGTCAGCGGCGAGATATCTGCCGCCTCGCGCCCGTCAATCCGCACCGAAATTTGCGGCGCGTAAAACCCCGCTTCGTAAAACGTGCCGATCAACTGGCCATATTCGGCGCGCGCGATGGTGAACACCTCGAACGGGTCCTGCACCCCGTCATCCTGCGCGGCTTGCAGCAAAGAGGCACGCCGCAATGCGGTTTCCAGCCCGTTATCCTGCCCCTCAAAGGTGATTTCCAGCGTTTCAAACGCCTGTGCGGGCAAAGCAGGCAAAAGCAGCGCCGCCAGCGCCAAAGACCTTGCATCAACCCATGTCACTGGCCATTTCTGCTTGGTTTTCACGTTTCTCTGCACCAATAACCCACGCTCGCCTGTCCTGAGTGTTGCAGAACACACCTCAAGCTACAACACCAAAGGCATAAGGAAAGCGCCCCCATCATCACGAAATCTCCAGATTTGGCGTTCTCTTGCCTGTAGGGGGGGGCAGTGCTATGTCGCCACGCAGAAAACATCGGCGCAAAGGATATTCGGCAGATGGCACAGGACTACATTATCAAGGACATTTCGCTGGCCGAATTCGGGCGCAAGGAAATCGACATCGCAGAAACGGAAATGCCGGGGCTGATGGCGCTGCGCACGGAATTTGGCGCAAGCCAGCCGCTGAAAGGCGCGCGGATCGTGGGGTCGTTGCATATGACCATCCAGACGGCGGTTCTGATCGAGACACTGACCGCGCTTGGGGCAGATGTGCGCTGGGCGTCGTGCAACATCTACTCCACCCAAGACCACGCTGCCGCCGCCATTGCCGCAGGGGGCACGCCGGTTTTCGCCATCAAGGGCCAGACACTGGAAGAGCATTGGGATTACCTTGATAAATCCTTCATGTTCGCTGACGGCGCGAATATGATCCTGGACGATGGCGGCGATGCCACGCTGTATGTGCTGCTGGGGGCGCGCGCGGAAGCGGGCGAAGATATCATTCCCGTTCCACAATCCGAGGAAGAAGCGGTCATCAAGGCCCAGATCGCCAAGCGCATGGCGCAAAGCCCCGGCTGGTTCACCAAGACACGCGATGCGATCAAGGGCGTGTCGGAAGAGACCACGACCGGCGTGCACCGGCTGTATGAGTTGCATAAGAACGGGCAACTGCCCTTCCCTGCGATCAACGTCAATGACAGCGTGACCAAGTCGAAATTCGACAATAAATATGGCTGCAAGGAATCGCTGGTCGACGGCATCCGCCGCGCGACCGACACGATGATGGCAGGCAAGGTCGCTGTGGTCTGTGGCTATGGCGATGTGGGCAAAGGGTCTGCGGCGTCTTTGCGCGGCGCAGGGGCGCGCGTGAAAGTGACCGAGATCGACCCGATCTGCGCGCTGCAAGCCGCGATGGACGGGTTTGAGGTGACAACGCTGGAAGATGTGATGTCCACCGCCGACATCTTTATAACCACCACCGGCAACAAAGATGTCATCCGCATCGAGCATATGCGCGAGATGAAGGATATGGCGATTGTGGGTAATATCGGCCATTTCGACAATGAAATTCAGGTGGCCGCGCTGAAAAACCACAAATGGACCAATATCAAGGATCAGGTGGACATGATCGAGATGCCCTCGGGCAATCGCATGATCCTGCTGAGCCAGGGCCGCCTGCTGAACCTTGGAAATGCCACCGGCCACCCCAGTTTTGTTATGTCGGCCAGCTTCACCAACCAGGTTCTGGCCCAGATCGAGCTGTGGACCAAGGGCGACGACTATGCGCCGGGCGTGTTCGTGCTGCCCAAGCATCTGGATGAGAAGGTCGCACGCCTGCATCTGGAACGTATCGGCGTGAAACTGACCGAGCTGAAACCGGATCAGGCCGAGTATATTGGCGTGACGGTCGAAGGACCGTTCAAGCCAGAGCATTACCGCTACTGACATCTTGCGCAACATGGCCCCGGACTTGATCCGGGGCCTCTGGGTCAGGCACGAGGCCCCGGATCAAGTCCGGGGCTGCGTTGCACCCTGTTTTGGCATTCGCGCTTTTCTTATGTGCCATTTTCCTGTAAGGCCCGCGCTATCTGAGACGTGACGCAATGACCCCGGCGTGATGCATAGGATTGGGGTCGGCGGCAATGGGGCCGCTATTGGAAACGGAAAGGCCAGAGGGCTGGTGCTTTCCATGAGGATACGCGAGTTATGTTCAACATCACGAAAAAATCGATCCAGTGGGGCGAAGAGACGCTGACACTGGAAACGGGCAAGGTTGCCCGTCAGGCTGACGGCTCGGTCATCGCCACTTTGGGCGAGACATCGGTCATGGCCAATGTGACCTTTGCCAAGCAAGCCAAGCCGGGGCAGGATTTCTTTCCGCTGACCGTGCATTATATCGAAAAATATTACGCAGCCGGCAAAGTTCCCGGTGGCTTTCTGAAACGCGAAGCGCGCCCTTCCGACAAGGAAGTTCTGACATCGCGTCTGATCGACCGCCCGATCCGCCCGCTGTTTGTCGAGGGTTTCAAGAACGAAGTTCTGGTCATCTGCACTGTGCTCAGCCACGATCTGGTCAATGAACCCGACATGGTTGCCATGATCGCAGCCTCTGCCGCGCTGACCATTTCCGGCGTGCCTTTCATGGGGCCAATCGGTGCGTGCCGCGTGGGCTATGCCAATGGCGAATACATCCTGAACCCCGAATGTCAGGACATGGAAAAGCTGCGCGAGAACCCCGAGCAGCGCCTTGATCTGGTTGTCGCCGGCACAAAAGATGCCGTGATGATGGTGGAATCGGAAGCCTATGAGCTGACCGAGGCTGAAATGCTGGGTGCAGTGAAATTCGCCCATGACAGCATCCAGCCCGTCATCGACCTGATCGTTGATCTGGCCGAAGATGCCGCCAAGGAACCGTTTGATTTCCAGCCGCCCAACTATGCCGATCTCTATGCCGCCGTCAAAGCTGCGGGCGAGGCGCAGATGCGCGCCGCCTTTGCACTGCGCGACAAGCAAGAGCGTGTGGCCGCCATTGGCGAGGCCCGCGATGCGATCAAGGCAAGCTTGAGCGAAGAGCAGCTTGCCAATGAGAACCTTGGATCAGCGCTGAAAAAACTGGAATCCTCGATCCTGCGCGGTGCCATCATTGCTGGCGAGCCGCGCGTTGACGGGCGCGACACCAAGACCGTGCGCCAGATCGTTGCCGAAACCGGCCTTTTGCCGCGCACACATGGCTCGGCCCTGTTCACACGCGGGGAAACACAGGCGCTCTGTGTCACCACACTTGGCACGGGCGATGACGAGCAGTTCATCGACGCGCTGACCGGCACCAGCAAATCCAACTTCCTGCTGCATTACAACTTCCCCCCCTATTCGGTGGGCGAGGTTGGGCGCTTCGGCCCTCCCGGCCGTCGTGAAGTGGGGCATGGCAAGCTGGCATGGCGCGCGTTGCAGGCGGTTCTGCCTGCGGCAACCGACTTCCCCTATACCATCCGCATGGTGTCCGAGATCACGGAATCCAACGGCTCTTCCTCCATGGCATCGGTCTGCGGCGGCTCGCTGTCGATGATGGATGCGGGCGTGCCGCTGAAAGCCCCTGTGGCTGGCGTGGCAATGGGCCTGATTCTGGAAGAAGACGGCAAATTCGCAGTCCTGACCGATATTCTGGGCGACGAAGACCACCTTGGCGACATGGATTTCAAGGTTGCAGGCACAGCCGAAGGCATTACCAGCCTTCAGATGGACATCAAGGTTGCCGGCATCACCTTCGAGATCATGGAACAGGCACTGGCACAGGCCAAAGATGCGCGCATGCACATCATGGGCGAAATGGCACAAGCGCTGACCGCGCCTGCCGGTTTCAGCCAATATGCCCCCAAGATCGAAACCATGCAGGTGCCTACGGATAAAATCCGCGAAGTGATCGGCACAGGCGGCAAGGTCATTCGTGAAATCGTCGAAGTGTCGGGCGCGAAGGTCGATATCAACGACGATGGCACGATCAAGATCGCCTCGAACGATCAGGACGCCATCAGAAAAGCCTATGACATGATCTATTCGATCGTGGCAGAGCCGGAAGTTGGCAAGGTCTACACTGGTAAAGTGGTCAAGCTGGTCGATTTTGGCGCGTTTGTGAACTTCTTTGGCAAGCGCGATGGTCTGGTCCATGTCAGCCAGATCGAAAACCGCCGCCTGAACCATCCGTCGGATGTGCTGAAAGAAGGTCAGGACGTCAAGGTCAAGCTTCTGGGCTTCGATGATCGCGGCAAGGTCCGTCTGACCATGAAAGTGGTCAATCAGGAAACCGGCGAGGAAATCGTGGGCGAGCAGGCAGAGTAATCTGCTAAAGGCGCACAACGCAGGCCCCGGACTTGATCCGGGGCCTTTTCTATTGGCCCGTCACTCTGTCACCAGCATATAGCCAGACCCGCGCACGGTTTGCAGATGGCGGGGGTTTTTGGGGTCATGTTCCAGCTTGCGGCGCAGGCGGGTGATCTGCACATCGACCGCGCGTTCCTGCCCCACCATGCCGCCATGCCCTGCGCGGTCGCGGCTCAGATGCTCGACCAATGCTTCGCGCGAGATGACCTCGCCGGGGTTTTCGCAAAACAGCCGCATGATTGCGGCTTCGGTCTGGGTCAGGCGTATCGGGCTGTCGTCGCGCTTCAGCTCTCCGCGTTCCAGATCATAGCGCAACGGCCCAATGACCAGCACTTGCGGCACGATCGCGGTTGCGCTGTGCTGCTGCGGGGTGCGGCGCAGGATGGAATTGATGCGCAGCAGCAATTCGCGCGGCTCGAACGGTTTGGGCAAATAGTCATCCGCGCCCGCCTCGAACCCTGTGATCCGGTCTTCCGCCTCTCCGCGCGCGGTCAGCAGCAGCACGGGGGCGGCCCCTTGGGCATGGATATGGCGTGTCAGGCTGAACCCGTCTTCGCCGGGCATCATCACATCCAGCACGATCAGATCAAAGCTCAGCCCCGCCAACAGCCTGCGGGCATGGGCCGCATCGCGCGCCGCTGTCACAAGATAGCCGTTGCGCAACAGGTATTTTTGCAACAACGCGCGGATGCGGGCATCATCATCGACAATCAGCAGATGCGGCTGCGCCTCGCTTCTCATGCGCGGCGGTCCCGCATATTGGTGTATTGGCGGCGTATTTCGTCATCCATCATCGCTTCCAGCACCTGCCGGAACCCGGCCACTGCCTGCGGCCCTGCGGCGCGGTAGGCCGCGCGCATCCTCTCGCGTTGCGCTTCGGACAGGGCGCGTTCCAGCGTGTCGCCCTTCTCGGTCAGAAACAGGTTCCGCTCGCGCCTGTCTTTGCGGCCAACGCGGCTTTCCACAAGCCCGTCTTCGATCAGCGTGCGCAGCACGCGGTTCAGCGATTGCTTGGTCACACCCAGAATGTTCAGCAGGTTGTTCACCGTGGTGCCATGGGTGCGGTTGATGAAATGCAAAGCACGGTGGTGGGCGCGGCCATAGCCATGCACCTCCAGAATGCGGTCAGGGTCTGCGGTGAAGCCGCGATAGGCGAAGAACATGGCCTCTATGCCCTTGCGCAACTGCTCATCCGTCAGGAACAGCAGGTTCTCGCCGCCCATCGCGCTGGTGCTGCCCTCGGCCATGGTCATAATCCGTTCTTCTGCAAACTTGCCGCAGTTTATGTCAGCCTTGTTGACATTCCAAGAGTGAATTGGTAGCGATTCCCCGATTTGACGTAACATTATGTCCGTAACGGACCTTTTTTGCGCAACATCTGAAAATATCGCCATTGAGGAGGCACTGATGGTCGGCGGATATGATGACAAGGACGGAATGATCTGGATGGATGGGCAGCTGGTGCCCTGGCGCGATGCGAATGTGCATATCCTGAGCCATGCAATGCATTATGCCTCCTCTGTATTCGAGGGCGAGCGGTGCTATAGCGGCAAAATCTTCAAAAGCCGCGAGCATTCGCAACGGCTGCTGGACTCGGGCAACCTGCTGGACATGCCGATCCCTTACACAGTGGATCAGATCGAGGCCGCAAAGACTGCGGTTCTGGAAGCCAATAACCTGACCGATGCCTATGTGCGCGCAGTTGCGTGGCGGGGTGCCGGGCCGGATATGGGGGTCGCTGCACGGCGCAACCCTGTGCGCATGGCCGTGGCGGCATGGGAATGGGGTGCCTATTACGGCGATGCGAAGTGGCAGGGTGCCAAACTCGACATCGCCAAATGGCGCCGCCCTTCGCCCGAAACCATCCCGACATCGGCCAAGGCGGCGGGTCTGTACATGATCTGCACCATGTCCAAGCATGCGGCCGAAGAAAAGGGCTGTTCGGACGCGCTGTTCTATGACTATCGCGGCTATGTGGCCGAAGCGACCGGCGCGAATGTGTTTTTCGTGAAAGATGGCGAGGTTCACACCCCCATCCCCGATGCGATCCTGAACGGGATTACCCGCCAGACCGTTATCGCCATGCTGCGCGATATGGGAATCGTGGTGCATGAACGCCATATCATGCCCGAAGAACTGGCCAGTTTCAGCGAATGCTGGCTGACCGGCACTGCCGCCGAGGTGACCCCCGTGGGCCAGATTGGCGCGCATCACTTCCAAGTGGGGCAGATGACGCGTAAAGTCTCCGAAACATACGAAGCGCTGGTGCGCGCTTAACCCCCGCCGCGTGGCCAGCCAAGAGACCCCGGCGCAAGGCCGGGGTCACGTTGCGGCACCTGAGAGGAGCAGCACCAATGCCCCCGATCCTGTGGTCATTCCGGCGGTGCCCCTATGCCATCCGCGCGCGGCTGGCGCTGGCGGAAAGCGCGCAGCAGGTGGCGTTGCGCGAAGTGGTGCTGCGCGACAAACCGGCAGAGTTTCTGGCCGCATCCCCCAGTGCAACTGTGCCTTGCCTTGTCACGCAAGACGGCGTGATTGACGAGAGTCTGGACATCATGCGGTGGGCCTTGGGCCGCAATGACCCGCAGGGCTGGCTGGACATGCCTGCATCGGGTTGGGACTGGATCGCGCGCATTGACGGGCCGTTCAAACATGCGCTGGACCGCTGCAAATATGCCAGCCGCTATCCGCAAGAGGACCGCACCCGGAATCTGGCCGTGGCCAGCGCCCATCTGGCAGAACTGGACGCCCAGATCGACACATGGCTGTTCGGGCGCGCAAGTGTTGCAGATTACGCAATCTTGCCTTTTGTCCGGCAATTTGCCTTTATCGACAAGCGCTGGTTCGACGCCCAGCCATGGCCCGCAGTGCAGGGCTGGCTTGGGCGTTTTCTAGAGTCGGCCCGTTTTGGGGCGGTTATGGAAAAATATCCGCAATGGGTTGCAGGCGACACTGGCTTTCGGTTTCCGCCCGAGAACAGTCAACTTTTGGGGTAGGGCGTGGGCGGGTCTGACAGGGCCGCGCTGTCCAATGTCACACCGCGCAATTCGGCGCTGTGCAACACCGCATCATAGAGCGAGCGGTTGCGCGTCAGCAGGCGTTTGAAGCGCGTCTCATCCAGCGACAGAAGCGTGCAATGGCTGATCGCGCTGATCATGGCGCGGCGGGGCTGGCGGGTCAGCAGGCCGATATGGCCAAAGAACTCTCCGCGTCCAAGGCGCAGTTTCTGGCCTTTGCGTTCCAGTTCCACCGCACCGGATGCGATGAAATAGACGCTATGGGGAACCTCACCCCTGCGCAACAGCACTGTGCCCGGTTCGACATGATGGGTGCGCAGGGCGCGCGCCAATTGGCGGCGCTGGTCATCGCGCATCCCTTCAAACAGGGGGAAGCTGCGCAAAAACGCATCTTTTTGCAGGGCGAAATCCAGTGCTGGGCGGGCCTCTACCTTGCTGCGGCGGCCACTTAGCCGGTCGCGCAGGGTGGTATACAATTCGCGGCTGATAAGCCCGTCGCTGAACAGGGTTTCGTATTCACGTTCTTCCAGCCGGATCGAGGTGCGGCGGATAAAGCGGCGCTCCATCTCCTCGGCATAGCCGGGATATTGCAGGCGCAGCCCTTCCACGGCATTGTCGGTTTCTTCTTCGCGGCGGCGCAGAAGTTCATGCAGCAGATCGGCCACGCGGCGGCCATGGATGCGCCGGATCTTGCTGTTGATATAGCCATGCAATTCACCCAGAATCAGGCGCTGGTTCAACAGCAGCTCGAACCGTTCAGCCGTCATGCGTTCCAGCGGCAGCGACCAGCGCAAGCGGTTATGAACCGACACAGCCAGCCGGTACCAGCCGCCATAGCCAAGCGCGCGCCGTCCGGCGGCGCGGTATTCATTGCGCCCGCCGCCGCGGGTTTGTTCAATAAGCCGGTCGACATCGGACAACATGCGGTCCACCAGCCGCGCAGAGAATACTTGCTGGCGGAAATTTTCGATAATCAGATCACGTTCGCGCCCGGCCAAAGCCACCAGCCCCAGCGTAATACGGTCGCGGTCGGGGATCGCCTCGGCCGCTTCGGCCAGCTCTACTGCACTGTCCAGCCGTTCGGCAAAGCGCTTCGCCTCTGAGCGGATCACCTCTTGCGGGAGTTTGAAATCGCGCGCGGTCTCTGCAATCTCCTCGCGCACGTTTTGCAGGGCAACCGCGATAACCTGATGCGACAGCGCCTGATCCAGCCGTGGCAAGCGGTCCAGCCCCAGCCGCGCGATGACCCAGCGCAGGGTCGTGCCCTGCACCAGTAGCGTGAACAATGTAAAGCCCGTGGCCAGAATGCCCACCTCGCGCTTGATGGCAGGGGGGACCAGCGCGTTTTCTGTCACCGCCAGGGCCAGCGCCAATGTCACCGCCCCGCGCAAGCCCCCCCACAGGATCGCGGCGCGATAGGCGGGTTCGACCTGCGGCGAAAGCCGCAGGAACGACAAGGCAGGCAACATTCCCCACAGAATGATCGCCCGCGCGACAAAGGCCGCCAGAATAATGACGCCAATCAGATACAGGTCATTCAGGCGCAAATCGCCCATCAGGCGCGGAATCAGAAGTGCGGCCAGAATAAAGATCAGCGCGCCTGCCCAATAGGCCAGCACCTCCCAAACCTCGCGCAGGTAGGTCCAGCTCATGGGGGTCAGGCGCCCCGGCCCTGTCAGGTTCAGGGTCAGCCCTGCCACCACCACCGCAATGACACCCGATGTGCCAAGGAATTGCTCGGCTATGATATAGGTCAGATAGGGCAGCGCCACGCTGATTGACACTTGCGCGCGCGGGAAGGTGGGGATCAGCGCCATAACGGCCACTGTCAGGCGCGCAAGGATCAGCCCCAGCCCGATGCCGCCAAAGACCAGCCACGGGAAAATGACCAGCGCATCCTGCAAGCTGGGGTCTGGCACGCCGGACATGACGAATGTCAGGAAAAACCCGAACAGCGCAATGGCTGCCGCATCGTTCAGCAGGCTTTCCCCTTCGACAATTCGCGTCAGGCGCTGGGGGGCTGCGATATTGCGAAAGATGCTGACCACGGCGGAAGGGTCGGTGGTTGACACAATCGCCCCGATCAACAGGCAGGCGGCGAAGGACAGGCTGGTAAACGGGCTAAGCGCATAGCCGATGACAACTGTGGCCACCACCACCGCCCCCACTGCCATAACCAGTATGGGCACCCAGTCATCCAGCATGCGCCGCGCATTGACCATAAGCGCCACCTGAAACAGCAAGGTGGGCAACAGCACATACAAGAACACGTTGGAGCGGATAGGCAGTTCCAGAAAGCGGCGCAACACGGGGTTCAGCGTGGTTGCCATGTCGCTGGACAGCACATACAGCGCCAGCGCGCCAATGACTGCACCCACAATCGCAAGGATCACCGTAAACGGCAGGCGCAATCGCTCTGACAGCGGTTCTGACACACCGATTACGATGAAAAGCGCGGCCAAGGCCCCGACAAGCGCGATAATATCCATGTCGCAACTATAAGCAGAAAATCTTGTAGAGAGAATGAATTAGCCAAGGTTGCCGCAAAAAATCAGCGCTTTGTGACAGAATGCGGCACTATTCGGCAGCCAGCGGCACGGCGTCACTGCGCCCGATGGCGGCAAGGTCGCGCACAATGCCATCCATCAACCGCTGGAAGCTGTCGAAACTGGCATTCGGGCAGACATGGCGTTCATCCAGATACAGGCCACGGTCAATCTCGATCTGGATGGCGTGCTGCCCGCTGGAGGGCATGCCATGGCGCTGCGTGATATAGGCCCCCGCAAAAGGCGAATTGCGCGCCACGCGCAAGCCCGCTGCGGTAAAGACCGCAGCAACCGCTTCGGTGATGGGGGAATGGGCAGAGGCCCCGAACCTGTCGCCAAGCACAATATCAGGGCGCAAGGCCGTGTGCTGCCCGTTCATGCTGACCGCATCGCGCGGCATGGAATGCATGTCCAGCAAGATGGCGCGGCCATGGCGGGCACGTTGCGCTGCCATAATCTCGGCCAGTTTTTCGTGATAGGGGTGCCAATACAGGCGCAGGCGCAAGTCAGCCTCGGCCTGTGTGATCTTGCCGCGATAGATTGCGCGCCCGCCCGCCACCACACGCGGGATCACCCCCAGACCGGAACTGATGCGCGGGTTCAGCCCGCGCGCCGACACGCCTGCAATAAGCGCGGGGTCCAACTCGGTCGCGGCGCGGTTGTAATCGACATAGGCGCGCGGCACACCGCCCAGCAGAACACTTGCGCCTGCGGCAGGGGCGGCGCGCAAGAATCGGTCCACATAGGCATCTTCAGACGAGCGCAGAAGAATCGGGTCCAGCGCCGAGGCGGCCAGAAATTCCGACGGGTAATTGCGCCCGCTATGGGGCGAGGCGAAGACCACAGCACTGTCAGGCGTGGCGGCGGGAAGGAAGTCAAAGGACTGCATGGCACCGTTTCTGTTTTTTTGACTATAGCGCATAGCATTCAGCATTCAAAAGCCCTTGATCCTGCCTGCGACTCCTTTTATAGACCGCATTAATTGACGCGGTGCTCTCCGCGTCCCTTTTATTTGGGGCGCAGAAATCATCTGGTCAGGGCGCGTAGCTCAGTGGTAGAGCACTACGTTGACATCGTAGGGGTCACAAGTTCGAACCTTGTCGTGCCCACCATTCACCCCTGCCTTTGTCGCAGGACCAACCGCAAAGGCGCTCGCGCGCCGCGAATAGGAGAAGGCCGATGAAGGTCAGAAACTCGCTGCGCTCGCTCAAGAGCCGTCACCGCGATTGTCAGATCGTGCGCCGTAAAGGCCGCGTCTATGTGATTAACAAGACGCAAAAGAAATTCAAAGCTCGTCAGGGCTAAGATTTTCGACACTGGATTTTGAAAACCGCCCAAAGAAGTGCGCTTTGGGCGGTTTTCCTTGTTGCGAGAAGGTGGACAGATTCCAATGGTCGCCACTTGATATAAGAAGCGCAATGACAGCTTTCAGGGCTTGGGGGGCATACCCGGCGCGGAACGAAGGGCCGTAGGCCCGCCGCGCATCGCCGGGCCGCACCCACGGCACGGCGATTTGGCTGCCTCAAGCGCAAAGCCTTGATCTTGCGCGGATTTGGCCAGCATAAAGTGCTATAGCAGGGCGTGAGGATCGCCGCACCGCGGCCCGACGCTACGCGGCTTTGCACCCAAAAAGTCAGCGTCCGCGAAGTCGCGCAAAGCTGATCTTTGTCACCCTTGGCGGCTCCTTGTGTCAGGTGTCGAGCATGGGGGCGGTTCAGACCAGCCCCAGCACAACACCCCCAAGATAGGCGATATTGGCCACGACCAGCAAACCAACGGCGAGTGACCCCAGATCCTTGGCGTCTTTCGCCATCTGTGACCATTCGGGCGACAGATGGTTCACAAGCACCTCAATGGCAGTATTCAACGCTTCAGCCGCCAGCAGCGCGCAGAACAACACCACAAACCCGATGAACTGGCCCGCGCTTGCCCCCGCAAAACCCAACACAACCAGCCCGACAACACCAAGCCCCAATTCCTGACGCGCCGCAGATTCGCGCAGCAACCTGCGAAACCCCGCAATGGAATAGCCGGTCGCGTCGATGAGATGGCCAAGGCCAAGCCGCCGCTTCACGACATGCGGCGGTTTATGATTTGTCGGATCGGTCACATAATCCCCAGATAAGCTGGCACCCTGTCAGCGATACACATGGTCTTCGCCGGGGAATGTGCGGGTTTTGACCTCTTCTGCGTAATCCGCCACCGCGCGTTCAATCGCGGGGCCAAGGTCGCCATATTTCTTGACGAATTTCGGCACCCACGGGTTCAGGCCCAGCATATCTTCCAGCACCAAAATCTGCCCGTCGCACTTGGCCGATGCGCCAATCCCGATGGTGGGAATATCCACCGCCGCTGTAATCTTGTCGGCCAGCGGTTCCACCACCCCTTCAACCACCAGCGAAAACGCGCCAGCATCGGCCACGGCAACTGCATCGTTGATATGCGCGGCCCACGTCTCCTCGTCGCGGCCTTGCGTCTTGAAGCCGCCCATCACATGGCTGGATTGCGGGGTCAGGCCGATATGGGCCATGACGGGAATGCCGCGTTCGGTCAGGAAATGGATGGTTTCGGCCATGCGCGCGCCCCCTTCCAGCTTGACCGCGCCACAGGCGGTTTCCTTCATGATCTTGGCCGCGTTGCGGAACGCCATATTGGGGCTTTCCTCATAGGTGCCGAAAGGCATATCAACCACGATCAGCGCGCGTTTGGTGCCGCGCACCACTGCGCGGCCATGCATGATCATCAGATCCAGCGGCACACCGATGGTGCTGTCCATGCCGTGCATGACCATGCCCAGACTGTCGCCCACCAGAATAAAATCGGCGTATTTATCCACAATCGCGGCTGTATGCGCATGATACGAGGTCAGCGAGATGATCGGCTCGCCGCCCTTTTTCGCGCGGATTTGCGGAACCGTCATACGGCGGATGGGGGCTTGCGTGCTCATGTGCTCTCCTTTGCGGGGTATAGAACGCGGTTGTCGATCAGAAACACCTGTCCGAATTTCGCGGCCAGCAGAATGACAGCAGGCCGCGTCAGCGGGCCTGCAATGGTTTCAAGGGTGGCCGCATCGCGAATATCAACCGATTGCACCAAGGCGCGCGGCTCTGCCTCTAGCGTGGCGCGCACATGGCTGCGCAAGCGCGAGGCGGTGATGCCTGTGGGGGCCATGTCCTGCGCCTGATCCAGCGCGCGGGCCAGAACGGGCGCGGCGGCGCGGTCGGCAGGCGACAGGCGCACATTGCGCGACGACATGGCCAGACCATCTGCTTCGCGCGCGATGGGGCCGCCGATGATGTCAATCTCCATATCCAGATCGCGCACCATGGTGCGGATGACAGCAAGTTGCTGAAAATCCTTTTCGCCAAACACCGCCGCATCGGGGCGGATGATGTTGAACAGCTTGGTTACAACAGTGGCGACACCGCGAAAATGCCCCGGCCGCAGCTTGCCAATCAGGATGCGCGACAATTCCGCCGTATCGACACTGGTTTGCGCTTGCGGGTCATACACCTCGGCCACCTCGGGGGCGAAGACGGCATCCACCCCTTCGGCGCGCAGCAAATCGAAATCGCGCGCCTCATCGCGGGGGTAGCTGTCAAGGTCTTCGCCGGGGCCGAATTGCGTGGGGTTCACGAAGATCGAGGCGATGACCTTGCCGCCCGCGCCCGCGCGGGCCCGCGCAAGCCGCATCAGCGACAAATGCCCTTCGTGCAAAAAGCCCATAGTGGGCACAAGCACAATAGAAGCGCCGCTTGCGCGCCACGCTGAAATTTCTGCGCGAATCGCGGCTTTCGTTCGGCAAATCTGCATCAAGCCCTCTCGCGGATGGATCACGCCATCTTTAGGGCCAGCCGACAGCGCGCGCAAGATTATGGCTTACACCCAGCGCGCGAAGGGCGGCAGCGACATCAGCACCGCATCGGGGTCATGCCCTGTTTGCAGGCCGAATTTGGTGCCGCGATCGTACACAAGGTTATATTCGGCATATAGCCCGCGATGGATAAGCTGGGTTTCCTTATCGGCATCGGACCAGTCCATCATCCGCCGCCGTTCGACCTGCGCAAGGAAGGCGGGCAGAAAGGCGCGGCCCACATCTTGAGTGAAGGCGAAATCAGCCTCCCAATCGCCGGTGCAATGGTCGTCATAGAAAATGCCGCCCACGCCGCGCGCGCGTTTACGGTGCGGGATGAAGAAATATTCATCCGCCCATTCCTTGAAACGGGGGTAGAGGTCGGCACCATGCGGGTCGCAATGGCGCTGGAGTGTGGCGTGGAAATCTGCCGTATCTTCCGCGTATTCAATGCAGGGGTTCAAGTCGGAGCCGCCGCCAAACCACCAGCCGCCCGGTGTCCAGAACATGCGGGTGTTCATATGCACCGCAGGCACATGGGGGTTTTGCATATGCGCGACCAGCGAAATGCCGCTGGCCCAGAAACGGGGGTCATCTTGCAGGCCCGGAATCTCCTTGCGCGCGGTCAGCGACCGCTGCGCCTGATCGCCCAAAGGCCCATAAACTTCCGAGACATTGACGCCCACCTTCTCGAATACGCGCCCGCCGCGCATCACGCTCATCAGCCCGCCGCCTGCGTCAGACCCGTCCGGCCCTTGGCGCGAGGTTTCGCGCAGCTCGAACCGGCCCGGCGCGCCGCCCGAGTGGGGGCCATCGGTATGGGCATCTTCCACCCCCTCGAATGCGGCAACGATCTGGTCACGCAGCTCGCGGAACCAAAGGGCGGCGCGGCGCTTGCGGTCGGTGAACAGATCGTCGGTCATGGGCAGTATCCTTTTCGCTACGCCACAGATTTGGCACGGCACGGTAAAAGTGACAAGATAAGTTTACATTTTCGCCAGCAATGCCGCATGGCGTGCCAGATAGGCGGTGCGCGCCTCTCGCGGGGGGCGCAGATGCAGCGAAAGACCTTCCAGCAGTGCGGGGTCAATACGGCCGAAAAAGCGGTTCGCCTCTGCCTCGGTAAAGCCTGCGATTTGCGTGGCTTCCAGCCATGCGGACAGTTTATCGGCGGATTTGATGCGCTTTTTTATCGCGGCGGGCAGGCGCGCTGGCAGGCCAAAGCGGATATGTATTGCAGCGCTTAGCCGGTCATCCAACTCTCCGTAGCTGGGGCCGACCGCCGCCTTGACGGGGGAAATCATGTCCCCGATCACATATTCGGGCGCATCATGCAGCAGGGCCGCCAGTTGCCAGCGCGGGTCGGGGCGGGGGGTGGCGCGGGTGAAGATTTCTTCAACCAGCAGCGAATGCTCGGCCACGGAATAGGGCCAGTCGCCCCTCGTCTGCCCGTTCCAGCGCGCAACAAAGGCCAGCCCATGCGCGATATCTTCAATCTCGATATCGACAGGGGTTGGGTCCAGCAGGTCAAGGCGGCGGCCGGACAACATGCGTTGCCAGGCGCGGGGGGGTGGGGGCATGGGGCTTCTCTTGCGGCTTTGGGAATGGCATAACGGCCCCAATGCGGCGCTGCAAGCCAGTGCAGAGCGCATGTTTCTTGCGGGCATGGCCCGTATTGCATGAAAATCAGGGAGTGAGCATGGAAATTGCAGGACATCTGGCACTTGTCACAGGCGGGGGCAGCGGGCTGGGTGCCGCCACCGCGCGGCATCTGGCGGCACGCGGTGCCGAAGTGGCAATTCTCGATTTCGACATCGAACGCGCGCATCAGGTTGCAGGCGAAATCGGCGCGCAGGCCTATCAGGTCGATGTGGGCGATGCGCAGGCAGTGGGCGAGGCTGTTGCACAGGCCGTTGCACAGGCGCGCGGGCACTTGCGTATGGCCGTGAATTGCGCAGGCATCGCCAATGCAGCGCGGGTTGTGGGGCGCGATGGCACCCCTTCCACCGCGCTGTTCGAGCGTGTGATTCGCGTCAACCTGATTGGCTCGTTCAATGTCATGGCCCATGCGGCGGCTGAAATGCGCAAGCTGGATGCGCTGGACGGGGGCGAACGGGGCGTGGTGGTGAACACATCCTCGGCGGCATGGCAGGACGGGCAGGTGGGCCAGGCGGCCTATGCGGCGTCCAAGGGCGGGATCGCGGCAATGTCGCTGCCAGTTGCGCGCGACCTGGCGCGGGACGGCATTCGCTGCATGGCCATCGCACCGGGGCTGTTCCGCACCCCGATGATGGAAGCCTTGCCAGAAGAAACCACAGCGGCAATCACCGCCAACATCCCCTTTCCCGCGCGGCTGGGCGATCCGGCAGAATTCGCGCTGATGGTCGCCCAGATTATCGAGAACCCGTATCTGAACGGCACCACAATCCGGCTGGACGGGGCGACACGACTGCCAGCGCGGTAAGGGCGGGTGGCAATGGTAAAGCGCGCGCGATGGCGACAGACCCCGCGCGGAATAGAAGGGCCGTAGGCCCGCCGCTGCGCGGCTTTACACTTGGAACCGCAAGCGTTCGAAAAGCCCCGCATAAAAAAGCCCCCGACCACAGGTCGGGGGCTTTCCTTAGACAAATCGCCAAAGATCAGTTCGGCAGTTCCTGGGTAATGCCTTCGACATAGAAGTTCATCGAAGCAAGGTCGCCATCTTCGGCCACTTCGCCATCAGCCAGCCAGGGCGTGCCGTCCTGACGGTTCAGCGGGCCTGTGAAAGGGTGATACTCGCCTGCTGCGATGGCAGCGATCAGGGCGTCAGCCTCTTGCTGCAACTCGGCAGGAATACGGTCATTCCACGGTGCCATTTCAATAACACCATCGGCAAAGCCCATCCATGAATTCTGGGCTTCCCATGTGCCATCCTTCACCGCCTGAATGCGGCTGATGTAATAGGGTGCCCAACGGTCCACAATCGCAGAGAGATGCGCTGTTGGGCCGAATTCAACCATGTCGCTGGCCTGACCAAAGGCCATCACGCCCGCATCCTCGGCCACGCGCACGGCAGCGGTGGAATCGGTGTGCTGCATGATCACGTCAGCGCCTTGTTCGATCAGGGTCTCGGCGGCGTCAGCCTCCAGCGCGGGGTCGAACCACGAATAGGTCCAGATGATGCGGAAATTCACATCGGGGTTGACGGCCTTGGCATGCAGATAGGCCGAATTGATGCCCGAGATCACAGCAGGAATCGGGTAAGATGCGATATAGCCGATGGTGTTCGTCTCGGTCATCTTGCCCGCGATATGCCCCAGAACCGCGCGCCCTTCATAGAACCGCGCATCATATAACGAGATGTTGTCATGCTCTTGAATATAGCCTGTCGCATGCTGGAAATGCACATTGGGGAAGCGGCCAGCAACGGCATTCACATCGGGGCCATAGCCAAAAGATGCGGCAAAGATCACATCTGTGCCTGAAAGCGCCATTTGTGTCATGACACGTTCGGCATCTGCGCCATAATCGACATTCTCGACGATGTTGGTTTCAACCGCATCGCCGAAATGGTCCTGCAATTCCTGACGGGCGCGGTCATGGCCAGCTGTCCAGCCAAAATCCCCGACAGGGCCAATATAGATGAAACCGACCTTTGTGGTGTCGGCCAGAACAGGTGTGGCAAGTGCCGCACTCAGCACAGCAGCAGTTAGCAGTTTTTTCATGTTTCTCAGTCTCCCGGTTGGCAGAAGAAGCCTCAGCTAGAGGCGTGGAAAGGTTTGTTCAACGAGCCGGGCGCGTTCAAGCCGCGCCCCTTGCCCGAAGAGATGATGACAAGCACAAGAATGGTTATCAGGTAGGGCGACATTGACAAGTACTCGACAGGGATACGAACGCCTGCCGCCTGCAAATTCAGTTGCAACACGACAATCCCGCCAAAGAGATAAGCACCCGCCATGGCCCGCCATGGCCGCCAGCTTGCAAATACGACCAGCGCCAGCGCGATCCAGCCTGCGCCCACAGTCATGCCTTCAGTCCATTGTGGCACGCGGATCAGCGACAGATACGCCCCGCCAAGCCCCGCGCAGGCCCCCCCGAACATAATCGCCAGCACCCGCACGCGTTTCACATGATAGCCCAGCGCATGCGCCGCGTCATGGTTTTCGCCCACCGCGCGCAAGATCATGCCCGCACGGCTGTATTTCAGAAACCACCAGACCGCGCCCACAAGTGCGATGGTCAGATAAACCACGATGTCATGCGTGAACAGCGCGCGGCCCAGAAAGGGAATGTCGGACAATGGCCCCAAATCCAGCTTCGGCGTGCGCGGCGGGGTAATGCCCACATATTGCTGGCCCAACAGCGCAGTCAGCCCCAGCCCGAACAGCGTCAGCGCAAGGCCAGAGGCAACCTGATTGGTCATCAATGCCTGTGTCAGAAGCGCAAATAGCAGCGACAAGGCAATGCCCCCCAGCGCCGCCCCGATAAAGCCTATGAACGGGCTGCCGGTGTTGACCGCGATGATAAACCCCACGCAGGCCCCCATGATCATCATGCCCTCAACCCCAAGGTTCAGAACGCCTGCCTTCTCCACCACCAACTCGCCAATGGCGGCCAGCAGGATCGGGGTTGCCGCCACCATCAGCGCGGCCATCAGCACCGCAGGATTGATCGAGCCAAGGATCATGCGCGCACCCCTTTTGTCAGCCGCAGCCTGTAATTTGTCTGGAAATCCAGCGCCAGCAGGAAAAACAGCAGCATGCCCTGAAACACCTGTATCGCGGCACCGGGCAGTTGCAGCATCATCTGCCCCAACTCACCCCCGATATAGGTCAGGCCCAGCAGCAGCCCTGCCAGCACAATGCCAAACGGGTTCAACCGGCCCAGAAAGGCCACAATAATCGCAGTAAAGCCATAGCCGCTGGCAAATTCGATCCGCACCTGCCCGCCGGGGCCAGACACTTCAAACATGCCCGCAAGCCCTGCCAAGGCACCCGCAATCCCCAGACAGATCACCACCAGCCGCGCAGGCGCCACCCCGCCAAAGCGCGCCGCGCGCGGGGCTTGTCCGGCCAGTTGGATGTGAAAACCCAGCATGTGCCGCGTCATCATGGCATAGGCAAAGATCACCGCAATCAGCGCGGCCACCACCCCCCAGTGAATGCCGGTCCCTGCAAACAGTTCGGCGTTATGCGCAGCTTCATAGCGGCGCAAATCGCGCGAGCCGGGAAAGCCCGCAATATCGGGGTTGCGCATCAGGCCCAGCGCCATTGCCGCAAGAATACGTTCCGCCACATAGACCAGCAGAAGCGAGACAAGAATTTCATTGGTGTTGAAACGGGTTTTCAGAATGGCCGGAATCATTGCCCACAAAAACCCGCCCAGCGCGCCTGCCAGCACCATCAGCGGAAAGATATGTGCGCCCGGTGCCGGAAAGAAAGCCAGCGCCACGCCCGCGCCAAACAGCGCGCCGATAATATACTGCCCCTCTGCCCCGATATTCCAGACATTGGCCTTGAAGCCGATGGCCAACCCCACCGCAATCAGGATCAGCGGGGCAGATTTTATCAGCAGTTGCGGGCGCGAATAGCTGCCGAATGTTTCCGAGAAAATGGGGTCGAAAAAGATCAGCCGGATCGCCACAATCGGGTCTTTGCCCAGCATCGCAAACATGACCCCGCCCGCAAGCATGGTTAGCACCACGGCCAGAAACGGGTTGGCAATGCGCCAGAATTTCGAGGGTTCCTTGCGTTTCTCTAGCCGGATCATGCGCTTGCCTCTTGTGCCACATGCATATCATGCGCCCCGCCCATCATCAGGCCGATTTCTTCGACATCCAGCCCGCGCGCAGGGCGCACCGGCGTCAATCGCCCCTCGTTCAGGGCGGCGAAACTGTCGGCGATTTCCAGCAATTCATCCAGATCCTGAGAGATGACAAGCACCCCTGCCCCCTTGCCTGCCAGATCCAGCAATGCCTGACGGATGGTTGCAGCGGCGGCGGCATCCACACCCCATGTGGGTTGGTTGACGACAATCACATCAGGATCAAGCTCGATCTCTCGGCCAATGACGAATTTCTGCAAATTCCCCCCCGACAGCGCGCGCGCCAGCACATGCGGCCCCGGCGTGCGCACATCGAACCGCGCGATAATATCGCGGGCGAAAACCTCGGTCGCGGGCCAGTCGATAAACCCGCGCGACGCAAGCCCCTTGCGTTCGCTGGCCGACAGCAGCGCGTTCGATGTCAGGCTCATATCCGGGGCGGCGGCGTGGCCAAGTCGTTCTTCAGGCGCGCTGACCAACCCGCGCTTGCGGCGCGCGTTCGGCCCCAGATGGCCCACGGGCTGCCCCTTTAACCGGACCTGCGCCGACGGCGCCTGCAACTCGCCCGACAGCATCAGCAACAATTCATCCTGCCCGTTGCCCGCCACACCGGCAATGCCCAACACCTCGCCCGCGCGCAGGCTGAAAGAGATGTCTTTCAACGACGTGCCAAAAGGGTTGTTGGAGTGCAGCGACAGCTTGTCCACACTCAGCACCACATCGCCCATGGGGCGCGCGGGCCGCTCTGGCGGGTGCAGGACTTGGCCCACCATCAATTCGGCCAGTTCGCGGGCCGATTTCTCGCGCGGGTCGCATGTTGCAATCTTGCGGCCCCCGCGCAGAATAGTGGCCTCATCACATAGTGCGCGGATTTCTTCCAGCTTATGCGAGATATACAAAATCGCCGTCCCCTCGGACGACAATTTGCGCAGGGTGCGGAACAGGATGTCCACCTCTTGCGGGGTCAGAACCGAGGTCGGCTCGTCCATGATCAGCAGTTTGGGGTCTTGCAGCAGGCAGCGCACAATTTCCACGCGCTGCCGCTCGCCAGCCGACAACTCGCCCACCAGTCGGGTCGGGTCCAGTGGCAACCCGTAAGCTTCCGACACATCGCGGATACGGCGCGCCAGATCGCGCAAAGGGGGCGGGTTTTCCATGCCCAGCGCCACATTCTCGGCCACGTCCATCGCGTCGAACAGGCTGAAATGCTGGAACACCATCGCAACCCCCTTGCGCCGCGCGTCCGAGGGTTGGGCAGGCGCAAAAGGCTGGTCGCGCAAGGTCATCTGGCCCGCATCGGGCTTGACCAGACCATAGATCATTTTCACCAATGTTGACTTGCCCGCGCCATTCTCGCCCAGAAGCGCGTGAATCTGCCCCTCGCCTATGTCAAAGGACACATCGTCATTGGCGACAACGCCGGGATAGGCTTTGGTCAGCCCTTCAAGGCGCAGCAATGACTTGCGCATGCAACATACTCTCCCTGTCATCGCCCCTGTTTCGGGCATATTCTTGGCAGTAGCAAACCCGCATGGGTGCTGCGATACAAGAAAAAACTAATCCCAGACTGACGAGACTGAATCAATGCCTCATTGATAATCATTGATCCCTTTCCTGCCCTGTCTGCGCGCCTTATACTGCGACACATGACACAAACACCCCGCTTCATCCACCTGCGCACCCATACGGAATATTCCCTGCTGGAAGGGGCGATTCCGCTTAAGAAACTGGTCAAAGACAGCGTGGCAAAGGGCTATCCCGCCATTGCCGTGACAGATACCGACAACATGTTCGGCGCGCTGGAATTTTCGGTTTTGGCCTCTGGTTCGGGGCTTCAGCCCATTCTGGGCTGCCAGATTTCGGTTGCGTATGACCCGCCGGCACCGGGGGAAAAGCTGCGCATGCCTGCGCCTGTGGTGCTGCTTGCGCAGTCCGAACGCGGCTATATGAACCTGATGAAGCTGAATTCCTGCCTGTATCTGCCCAAGGATCGGGCGGTGCCGCAGGTCACGCTTGAAGAACTGGCGCAATATTCCGATGGTCTGATCTGCCTGTCTGGCGGGGCCGAAGGGGCCGTGGGCAAGCTGATCCAGACCAACCAGATGCCCAAAGCCCGCGCGCTGATGGAATTTCTGGCCGCCACCTACCCTGACCGCCTGTATGTCGAATTGCAGCGCCACGCCGATGGCGATGGCCAGATGATGGAGGCAGAGCGCGTGACCGAACGCGCCTTTGTCGAAATGGCCTATGCGCTGAACCTGCCGCTTGTGGCCACGAATGACGCCTATTTTCCCAAATCTGAAATGTATGAGGCCCATGATGCGCTGCTCTGCATCAAGGACGGTGCCTATGTTGACCAAGCCGCGCCGCGCCGCCGCCTGACGCCCCAGCATTACCTGAAATCCCCCGAGGAAATGGCGGCCCTGTTCGCCGACCTGCCAGAGGCGTTGGAAAACACCGTCGAGATTGCCCAGCGCTGCGCCTATAAGGCCGAAAAGCGCGCGCCCATCCTGCCGCGCTTTGCCGATGACGAGGTGCAGGAACTGCGCCGTCAGGCCAAGGCGGGGCTAGAGGCGCGACTGGCCGTCATCCCCCATGCCGCCCCCGTGGCCGAATATGAAGCGCGGCTGGAATTCGAGCTTGGCATTATCGAGGGCATGGGCTTTCCCGGTTATTTCCTGATCGTGGCCGATTTCATCAAATGGGCCAAGGACAATGACATCCCTGTTGGCCCCGGTCGTGGGTCGGGGGCAGGCAGTCTTGTCGCCTATGCGCTGACCATCACCGACCTTGACCCTTTGCGCTATGCGCTGCTGTTTGAACGGTTCCTGAACCCCGAACGCGTCTCGATGCCGGATTTCGACATCGACTTCTGCATGGACCGCCGCGAAGAGGTGATCCGCTACACCCAAGCCAAATATGGCCATGACAAGGTGGGCCAGATCATCACCTTTGGCGCGCTGCTGTCCAAGGCAGCGGTGCGCGACATTGGGCGGGTTCTGCAACTGCCCTATGGGCAGGTGGACAAACTGTCCAAGCTGATTCCGGTCGAAGGGGTAAAACCCGTCAGCATTGAAAAGGCACTTGCCGACGAGCCGCGCCTGCGCGAGGCCGCCAAATCAGAAGAGGTGGTAGGCCGCCTTCTGACCCATGCGCAGCGGGTCGAAGGGCTGTTGCGCAACGCCTCGACCCATGCCGCCGGTGTGGTGATCGGCGACAGACCGCTGGATGAGTTGGTGCCGCTTTACCGCGACCCGCGATCCGACATGCCTGCCACGCAGTTCAACATGAAATGGGTGGAACAGGCGGGGCTGGTGAAATTCGACTTTCTGGGCCTGAAAACCCTGACCGTCATTCAGAACGCCATCGAGGTGCTGCGCCGCCGCGGGGTTGATCTGGATATCTCGGCCATCCCGCTGGATGATGAGGCGACGTATAAGCTGTATGCAAGCGCGCGCACAGTGGCCGTGTTTCAGGTGGAAAGTTCGGGCATGATGGACGCGCTGCGGCGCATGAAACCCACCTGTATTGAAGATATCGTGGCGCTGGTGGCCCTCTATCGCCCCGGCCCGATGGAGAATATTCCGACATATTGCGAGGTGAAGAACGGCCTGAAGCCTCTGGAATCCATCCACCCCTCGATTGATTTCATTCTGGAAGAAACCCAAGGCATTATCGTCTATCAGGAACAGGTGATGCAGATCGCGCAGGTTATGGCGGGCTATTCGCTTGGCGGCGCAGACCTGTTGCGCCGCGCCATGGGAAAGAAAATCGCCGAGGAAATGGCCAAGGAACGCCCCAAATTCGTGAAAGGGGCCATCGCCAATGGCGTCGATGCGAAAAAGGCGGGCGAGGTGTTCGACCTGCTGGAAAAATTCGCCAATTACGGCTTCAACAAATCCCACGCCGCTGCCTATGCGGTGGTCAGCTATCAGACCGCCTATCTGAAAGCGAATTACCCGGTCGAGTTCATGGCCGGTGTGATGAATTGCGATTTGCACCTGACCGACAAGCTGGCAGTCTATAAGCGCGAAGTGGACAGGCTGGAGATTGCAGTTGTGCCGCCTTGCGTCAACCGCTCTCGGGCGCGGTTCGATGTGCAGAATGGCGCGCTGGTCTACGGGCTGGGGGCGCTGAAAAACGTAGGCGTAGACGCCATGCGCCTGATCGTGGAAGCCCGCGGCGACAAGCCCTTTGCCACTGTCTTCGACCTTGCGCGCCGCGTCGATTTGAAGCGCGTGGGCAAGCGCCCGCTGGAAATGCTGGCCCGCGCAGGCGCGTTCGACCAGCTGGACCGCAACCGCCGTCGCATTTTCGACAGTCTGGACAAGCTGGTTACCTATTCCGCCGCGATCCACGAGGCGCGCGCCTCTAATCAGGTGTCACTGTTCGGCGAGGCGGGCGAGGATATTCCCGAACCACGTCTGGCGCAGGTCGATGACTGGCTGCCAACCGAACGGCTGGGCCATGAACATCAGGCGGTGGGCTTTTACCTGTCCGGCCATCCGCTGGATGACTATGCAGGCCCGCTGAAGCGCAAACAGGTGCTGACCCTGACCGAGGTCGAGAGGAAAGCGGCAGGCGGGGCGTTTGTGGGCAAGATCGCAGGGGCCGTCTCGGGGCGGCAGGAACGCAAATCCGCGCGCGGCAACCGTTTTGCCTTTGTGCAACTGTCCGACCCGACAGGTCTGTATGAAGTCACCGTCTTTTCCGACACGCTAGAGGCAGGACGCCAGTATCTGGAAACCGGCCAGAATGTCGTCCTGACGGTCGAGGCGACGATGGAAGCGGAAACCCTGAAACTGCTGGCACGCGGCATCCAGCCGATTGATGCTGTGGTGGCCGATGCAGGGGCGGCGGGCTTGCGCATCCACATCGAATCGCCCGAAGCGATTGCTTCGGTCGCAGCCCTTCTGGCGCGCTACAAGGAGGGGCCAGCGCGCGCGCGCGGGCCGCTGTGGTTCTGCGTCACCGATCTGGCGCAGGGGCAGGAATATGACATCGACACGGGCCAGATGTTCGCCATCACCCCCCAGATCAAGGGTGCTGTGAAATCGCTGGGCGGTGTGGTGATGGTTGAAGAGTTGTAGAACCAAAGGGTGGTAGGGCGCGGCCTTACCGCCCTTTGGCCAAAAGAATTTATTTATTTCAATAATTTATTTTCAAGCAAAGAGTTGAGATTTGACTGTAGACGCCCTGCCGACCTTATACATTTTCTTGGATGAGGGTGGAAATTTTGACTTTTCGTCCAGTGGTTCCAAGTTTTTCACCCTGACCTGTGTCAGCCTTTACAGGCCCTTCCGGTTGCATACGGCACTTGATACTTACAAATATGATCTGATCGAGCATCGCATAAAACCGCGCATCGCCATGGAGCATTTCCATTGTGCAAATGACAATCGGCATGTGCGCGCCAAGGTGTTTGGAATGCTTGCACAGGAAGTGCCGCCAAATTCGGTCGATGCGGTGATCGTGGAAAAGCGCAAAACCGGTCCGTCCCTGCAAGTGCCGGAAAAATTCTACCCCAAAATGCTGGGCTATTTGCTGCGCTTTGCCATCGAGAAAGCGCAGCGGGGGCTGGGCGAAGTGGTGGTAATTACAGATAGCCTGCCTGTTGCCAGCAAACGCAATGCAATCGAAAAGGCCATCAAGATCACACTGGCAGACATGCTGCCAGACCGCACCCCTTACAGAATCATGCACCATGCGTCACGCGCACATTACGGGTTGCAGATTGCCGATTACTTCAACTGGGCAGTCTTTCGCAGATGGGAGCATCAAGACCCCGCTGCGTTCCAAAGTGTCGCGCCCCAAATCCGCAGCGCATTTGAGATTTTCCGCAATGGAAAACGCGATTATTATTGAGAAATGACCCCCCCGACTACCTTGCGGAAAACCCCTTGGGTTTTTGTCATCGGGGGGGAACCTTTACGCAAATATATATGATCTGCTGTAAATTACAAGTTAAGGTCACGCGGCGCGACTTGCGCGATCAGCCCGCGATCATCTCGGATTGCCGCACGATCACTTCGGCCTGTTTGATCGAGGCAATATCAACCAGCCGCCCCTTATAGACAGTGGCCCCTTCGCCGCGCGCTTTGGCGGCTTCCATCGCGGCCAAGATCTCGCGCGCCTCTGCCACTGCGGCGTCAGAGGGGGTGAAGACTTCATTGGCCAAAGCCACCTGTTTGGGGTGAATCGCCCATTTGCCCACCATCCCCAGCGTGGCTGACCTCCGCGCCTGCGCGCGAAAGCCCTCATCATCGCTGAAATCGCCGAACGGGCCGTCAACAGGCAAAACCCCATGCGTGCGGCAGGCCGCTACGATGGCCGATTGCGCCCAATGCCACGGGTCTGACCAATATTGCGCACCTTCGCGCAGCATATAATAATTTTCCTGCGTCCCGCCGATTCCTGTGGTCGACATGCCCATAGAGGCCGCGAAATCGGCCGCGCCAAGGCTCATCGCCTGCAAGCGCGGGCTGGAAGCGGCGATCTCTTCGACATGGGCAATGCCTGCGGCGGATTCGATGATCACCTCGAAACTGATGCGCTTTTTGCGGCCCTTCGCGGCCTCGATGCTGGAAACAAGCGCATCCACCGCATAGACATCTGCCGCGCAGCCCACTTTGGGGATCATGATCTGGTCCAGCCGGTCGCTGGCCTGTTCCAGCAACTCCACCACATCGCGGTACCAAAACGGCGTGTCCAGCCCGTTGATCCGCACCGACAGGTGCTTTTTGCCCCAATCCACATCATGCGTGGCCGCGATGATATTGGCGCGCGCGCTGTCCTTGTCCGAAGGGGCGACTGAATCTTCCAGATCAAGGTTGATCACATCCGCATCGGATGCGGCCATCTTCTCGAACAGGGCCGTGCGCGAACCGGGGCCGAAAAGCTGGCAGCGGTTGGGGCGGGCTACGGGTGTGGGCTGGATGCGAAAGCTCATGCGTCACCTATCTGGGTCAGGAAATGTCGAATATCTCGGGCCTTGGGATATATTGTTGCGCAACCGCACGCAAGCGGCGTTCTGCACCTGCAAAACGAATTTCGCTGCAATGCGGCAAGCGTGGCGCACATTTCCTGCGCAATTTCCAAAAATCATCGAAGAACCTGCGCAACTTTGCACGAAACTCGTGAAATATAGCGACAACATTCTTCATAATCTGCGCAAGACTCACCATCGAAACCCACCCTTAAACCGGAGCCTGCCATGATCCAGACCCCTTATCTTCTGTTTCTGGGCGACGCGCCCGACCCGCTGGCCGCCAAGGTTGCCCAAGGCATCAAGGACTGGCGGCCCGAATTCGCCCTTGGACAGTTCCGCATGGAGGGCTGCAAGGCCGACATGAACCTGCCCGACATGACTTTGGCCGAGGCCAAGGCCGCAGGCGCGAAAACCCTTGTCATCGGTGTGGCCAATCGCGGCGGTGTCATTTCAGCTGCATGGAAAAAAGTGCTGGTGACCGCGCTGGAAGAAGGGTTCGATCTGGCCTCTGGCCTGCATAACCTGCTGCGCGATGAACCTGACCTGAAAGCGGTGGCCGAAGCGACAGGCCGCAGCCTGCATGATGTGCGCGTGCCATCGGTGCAATACCCGATTGCCAATGGCGAGAAACGCAGCGGCAAGCGCTGCCTTGCAGTGGGCACCGATTGTTCAGCCGGCAAAATGTACACCTCGCTGTGCATGGAGCGCGAGATGGTCGCGCGCGGCATGAAAGCCAGCTTCCGCGCCACAGGGCAAACCGGCATCCTGATCACCGGCGACGGCGTGCCGCTGGATGCGGTGATCGCCGATTTCATGGCCGGTTCGGTGGAATGGCTGACGCCCGACAATGACCCCGACCATTGGGACCTGATCGAGGGGCAGGGCTCGCTATTCCATGTGTCCTATTCCGGTGTCACCATGGCGCTGATCCATGGCGGCCAGCCCGATGCGCTGATCCTCAGCCACGAGCCGACACGCACCCATATGCGCGGCCTGCCGGGCTATTCGCTGCCAAGTCTGGAAGATTTGCGCGACACTGCGCTGCATCTGGCGCGCGTGGCCAACCCCGCCTGCAAGGTCGTGGGCATCTCGATCAACACCGCCGCCATGTCGGAGGATGCGGCGCTGGCCTATTGTGAACAGGTCGAGGCACGCATGGGCCTGCCGACAGTGGACCCGTTCCGCCACGGGGCCGCGCGTCTGGTGGATGCGTTAGAGGGGGTCTGAGGGGCTTTGCCCCTCTTTCGCCTTCGGCTCAATTCACCCCAGAGTATTTCTAGCAAGAAAATGGAGTTGGCATGCTGACAGTCACCGAGGATCGTTTTGCACTGGCCGAGGTGTTCACCATCGCGCGGGGATCGCGCACGCATGCCGATGTGCTGCGCGTGCAAGTGGCGCGGGACGGGGCTGTAGGCTGGGGCGAATGCGTGCCTTATGCCCGCTATGGCGAGACAATGGCCTCTGTGCGCGCGCAGATCGACGGGTTGGCTTCGGGCCTGTCGCGGGCCGCTGTGCAAGCGGCACTGCCCGCAGGGGCGGCGCGCAATGCGGTAGATTGCGCGCTGTGGGACTGGGAGGCGAAAGCCACGGGCCAGCGGGTGTGGGAATTGGCGGGGCTGGATGCGCCAAAGCCCATGATCACCGCCTTTACCCTGTCGCTGGATAGCCCCGAGAAGATGGAGCTTGCCGCGCGCCGCCATGCGCATAGGCCACTGTTGAAGATCAAGCTGGGCACACCGGATGACATGCCGCGACTGGAAGCCGTGCGGCGCGGTGCCCCCGACACACGCATCATCACTGATGCCAATGAGGGTTGGAGCGCAGAGGTTTACACCGAACTGGCGCCGCACTTGTTGCGGCTGGGCGTGGCGATGGTGGAACAACCCTTGCCTGCGGGCGCGGATGACATGCTGGCCGAGATTGCCCGCCCCTTGCCGGTATGCGCCGACGAATCCTGCCATGACCGCGCCAGCCTCGCCGCGCTGCAGGGCAAATATGACATGGTCAACATCAAGCTGGACAAAACCGGCGGGCTGACCGAGGCGCTTGCGCTGCGCGATGCGGCGCGCGACGCGGGGTTCAAGGTGATGGTGGGGTGCATGGTGGGCAGTTCACTTGCCATGGCCCCTGCGGTGCTGGTGGCGCAAGGCGCAGAGGTGGTGGATCTGGATGGCCCGTTATTGCTGGCCGAAGATCGGGCGACACCCCTGTTTTATGATGAAAAGGGTGTGCACCCCCCCTTGCCGGATTTGTGGGGCTGACTACTCTTCCCCAAGCCCTGCGCATGCGCTATGCAATGCCAGAATTCGGAGGATGACCAGATGCCAAGATACCGCTCTCGCACGACAACACATGGACGCAACATGGCCGGAGCCCGTGGGCTGTGGCGCGCCACAGGCATGAAAGAAAGCGATTTCGGCAAGCCGATTATCGCGATCGTCAACAGCTTTACCCAATTCGTGCCGGGCCATGTGCATCTGAAAGATCTGGGCCAGATGGTTGCGCGCGAGGTGGAAAAAGCGGGTGGTGTGGCCAAGGAATTCAACACCATCGCGGTGGATGACGGCATTGCCATGGGCCATGACGGAATGCTGTATAGCCTTCCATCGCGCGAGATTATCGCGGATTCGGTGGAATATATGGTCAATGCCCATTGCGCCGATGCGATGGTGTGCATTTCCAACTGCGACAAGATCACCCCTGGCATGCTGATGGCCGCGATGCGGCTGAATATTCCGGTGGTGTTTGTGTCCGGTGGGCCTATGGAGGCCGGCAAGGTCGAGGTTGATGGTGTCTCGAAGGCTGTCGATCTGGTTGATGCGATGGTTTGGGCAGCTGATGATAAATACACCGATGCACAGGTGCAGGCGATGGAAGAGGAAGCCTGTCCCACCTGTGGCTCTTGCTCTGGGATGTTCACGGCCAATTCAATGAACTGCCTGACCGAGGCACTGGGCCTGTCGCTGCCGGGCAATGGCTCGACGCTGGCCACGCACGCTTACCGCCAAAAGCTTTTCCTGCGCGCGGGTCATGTCATCGTGGATCTGGCCAAGCGCTACTATGAACAGGATGATGAGAGCGTGTTGCCGCGCAATATCGCGAGCTTCAAGGCGTTCGAGAATGCCATGTCGCTGGATATCGCGATGGGGGGCTCTACGAACACCGTGCTGCATCTGCTGGCCGCGGCCCATGAGGGTGAGATCGATTTCACTATGGCCGATATTGACAGGCTGTCGCGCAAGGTGCCCTGTCTGTGCAAGGTCGCCCCTGCAAAAGATGATGTGCATATGGAAGATGTGCACCGCGCAGGTGGCATCATGTCTATTCTGGGTCAGCTGGATCGCGCCGGGCTGTTGCATTGTGATCTGCCCACGGTGCACAGCGCGACAATGGGAATGGCGCTCGAAATGTGGGACATCACCCGCACTGATGACCCCGAAGTGCACGATTTTTTCCGCGCCGCCCCCGGTGGGGTGCGCACGACGCAGGCGTTCAGCCAGAGCAAGTCTTATGCCGCGCTGGATACCGACCGCGAAAAGGGCGTGATCCGCAACAAGGAGCACGCGTTTTCGCAAGATGGCGGGTTGGCCGTGCTGTTTGGCAATCTGGCCGAACAGGGCTGTATTGTGAAAACCGCCGGTGTGGACGAATCGATCCTGAAATTCAGCGGCCCTGCGCGCGTGTTCGAATCGCAGGATGACGCTGTCAGCGGCATTCTGACCGGCAAGGTTGTCGCGGGCGAGGTGGTGATCATCCGCTATGAAGGGCCACGCGGCGGGCCGGGCATGCAGGAAATGCTGTATCCCACCAGCTATCTGAAATCCAAAGGGCTGGGCAAGGACTGCGCGCTGATCACGGACGGGCGCTTTTCGGGGGGCACATCGGGCCTGTCCATCGGCCATGTCAGCCCCGAGGCAGAAGAGGGCGGGCTGATCGGTCTGGTGGAAACCGGCGATCTGGTCGAGATTGATATTCCAAACCGTACCATCAATCTGGCCGTCGATGATGCAATCCTTGCCGCGCGCCGCGCCGCGCAGGACGAAAAAGGCTGGCAACCGGCCAAGCCCCGCCCGCGCAAGGTGACGACCGCATTGCGCGCCTATGCCGCACTGACAACATCGGCGGCCATGGGTGCCGTGCGAAAATTGCCCGAAGGAATGTGACATGAGCCGCAGCGTTTATGTGAATGGCGACTACCTGCCCGAGGGCGAGGCGAAAATCTCGATCTTTGATCGGGGTTTTCTGATGGCCGATGGCGTCTATGAAGTGACCACTGTCATTGATGGCAAGCTGATAGACTTTGACGGGCATTTCACCCGCTTGCAGCGTTCGCTGGATGAATTGGGCATCGAGAACCCGATGGACCGCGACGCATGGCTGGAGGTGCACCGCCAGCTTGTGGACCAGAACGCGCTGGATCAGGGCATGATCTATTTGCAAGTGACGCGCGGCGCACCGGGTGACAGGGATTTCGTGTTTCCTGACCCTGAAACCACCAAGCCCACAGTTGTGTTGTTCACACAATCCAACCCTGCACTGGTGGACAGCCCGAAGGCGAAGAAGGGCATCAAGGTTATCACCATTGACGACATCCGCTGGGGTCGGCGCGACATCAAGACAGTGCAGCTTCTCTACCCCAGCATGGGCAAGATGATGGCAATCAAGCAGGGCGCGGATGATGCCTGGATGGTGCAGGAGGGCTGCGTGACCGAAGGCACCTCGAACAACGCCTATATCATCAAGGACGGGCGGATCGTGACGCGGGCGCTGTCGAATGACATCCTGCACGGGATCACCCGCGCCGCCGTGCTGCGCTTCGCGCAAGAGGCACAAATGCCGGTCGAAGAGCGCAGCTTCACTGTGCAAGAGGCGATGCAGGCGGATGAGGCCTTTGTGACCTCGGCCAGCACTTTTGTCATGCCCGTGGTGGAAATTGACGGGGCACGCTTGGGCACCGGCGCGCCGGGGCCACTGGCGCTGCGGCTGCGCGAAATCTATATCGAGGAAAGTCGCAAGGCCGCGATCTAGGGAACAAAATGGCCAGCGCATTGCTGGCCATTTTGCCTTTGCACGTCAGGCATTCTCCGCCCTGAAGAAGTTTTGCGACACGTCGAAGCGATCCGCGGGCATGCGCTGAACATCTTCAAGCGACAGGTTCACAATGTGGACCATGTCCCGCCCGTTTTCCACAACGAACAGATCATCACCGCGTTCTTCAAGCACAGCGGTAGGCGCAGGCGACCCGCCGTCAGGCGCCAGCTCGGAAAACACCCCTATATACTCGAAACTGTTGAAGCCGCTTGGGTCGGGGTCGAAGCCGGTAATCAACGCAGGCCCCAGATCTGCAGGTGATAATCCATAGACAATAATGTTGTTTGGTCCCTCGCCCAGCGCGAGCTTATCGCCCACCCCAATGCTGCCAGAAACGGCGGCATCAACCGCCTCTATTATGGTTGGCCCGGCCTGATACAAATTCGTTATTTCGCCAAAAGCATCGGATACAAAGGCATTGCCATCGTCCGCAGTAAAGACTTCTAAAGTGCCAGTCCCACCAACTATCGTGTCATTGCCGCTGTACGCTTGCACTACGGTAGCGCCTGATCCTACCTCAATATATGCCTCACCGGCAAAGGAAATGATCCTCGTCGACCCAGACCCCCCGATGATTGTATTGTCCGTTCCGAAAGAAGCGACATAAACGCTGACAAGGGCACCAGAGGCGCTCGCATCGACAGTATTCTGACCTTCGCCAATGGAAATCTGTGTGACAGAGGCCATCGTCAGCGAAAAGCTTTCAGCGTTCGCGTCTTCGATCAGGACAGTGCCGTTTTCCTCAATCGTGACCGACAAATCACCTTGGTAAAGAGTCAGATCAATCGCTGCGCGTTCAGGAATAAACACATCTCCGGCATAGTCGTTACCCAGATAATAGGTCGGTTCTTTGAAATCGTCGGAATCGTCAGGTAGCTGCGACAGGCCCGGTTCGATCAGGGTGCCGGGCAATGCCACATTTTCTGGCAACGCGAATGTATATTCCGCGCCTTGCACCTGTATGTCTACGCCTGCGACCACTTCTTCCGGTGTCAGCCCCTGAAGCCCGACAAACTCGATCCCGTCAACCAACACCATCGAGCCGTCATCCGTTGCGACGACAGAGATTTCCACCTCGCTTCCAAAAACCGGGTCCGGGCGGGACGAGTCGTACTTTCCTGTTGCTGCGATCGCCCATGTTGCGACACTTGCCTCGGATGATTTTTGCAGATCAAGAACCAGCGTGTCGCGCTCTGTGTCAAAATCCGTGATGGTGCTGACGGGCAGCGGGGTTCCATCGGCGGCCATGAAATTGCCGTCATCGTCAATACCCGCAGGAGAAATGACGAAGATGTCCGCACCGGGGCCGCCTGTCATAACCGAGCCGCCATGAGAGATCAGAACGTCCTGCCCATAGCCACCGTCAAGCACTTGTGGCCCGTCAGATGCGATCAGATAATCACCGATCAAGATGTCGTCACCACTTCCGCCAAAGGCGCTGTCATTTCCGAAAGCAACAAGAACGTCATCGCCGGAAGCGCCAAAAAGCGACACGCCCGGGCCTGTAAACCCAACCAGCGTATCATTTCCTTGAAGGCCCCGAATTTCGTCAAGACCCCCTTGCGCAATGATCAGATTGTCGCCGCGATTGCCGATCCCTGTGCGGGCGATCCGCTCTTCTTCTGTTTCAGGGAACTGAAACTCTGCCCCGATCACGTCAAGCGCGCCAAAATCTGTTGCAAGGGCTTCCAGCGCCGCCTGCATGTCGCCCCCGCCATAGCCGGACAGTTGCACCACATCCACGCCATCGACCTGCACCATCAGCCCCTCGCCATCGGGGGCGGGAACGCCTGTCAATGTGACCGTGTCATCATCGAACAGCGGAAAGCTGCTGCCGCGCAGGTCAAGGACAAGGCGATCCGCGTCAGGGCTGAAATCATTGATAACCGTAGGCGCAACGGGTTGGCCATTCTTGTCAAGCAGCGCGTTATTGGCCCCCAAGGGCAGCGGTTTGATCACGAAGGTGTCTTCGCCCTCGTCCCCCGTCAGAACGGCACCGCCCCCGTAAGAGACAAGCGTGTCATCCCCTTCGCCGCCCATAAGGGTGCTGTCGCCAAAGGTGATCAGCGTGTCATTGCCGCCAAACCCCTCCAGCACCTCGCCCCCGGCGCTGAACAACAGGTCATCGCCTGCGGTGCCTGCTGGCAAAGCCGGCGTAGCCTTGTCATCGTCCTGCGGGGGCGTATCCGTTTTCTCGTCGCTGCCAGAGCCGGAAAAAAAGTCGCTGAAGGCAAACAGCGCACCGATTCCAAATAATGCAAAAATAAAACCCGTGTTCATGTTTGAATCCAAAAAAGCCAATGCTTTGAGCGGATTTTTTCCTGAGTCAACGAAAAAAACCATGCACTCAACCCTGCCTTGCAAGGCCGCAGCTCAGTCGCGGGGCGCGGGGGCTGTGGGGCTGCGACGCAGGATCAGACAGCCTGCATCCCTGTCAAAATCCGCCCGATAGGCCAAGGCGTCTGATCGCGCGGGCCTTTCAAACTCTGCGCAGGCGCGCACAATATCAGGTGCTGTCCGCGTAACCTGATAGGGCGCGCCGGTCTTCGGGTCCGTCAGGGGCGGGGGCGGGGTGCAGGCGTCGGACGTGTCATCCAGCGCCAACCCCCGATCCAGCAGACAGGTCAGGTGCCGCCCCAGCGCGTTCAGATCGCTCATGCGCTGCGCATCGCGCCGCTCTGCGCGGGCCTGTTCCGGCCCGCCGATGGTCATGACCGCGCCAATCACCACTGCAAGGCTCAGGGCAACAAGGGCCAAGGCGGGTGCGCGCATGTCAGTTTTCCGCCAGAAAACTACGAAACCACGCGATGACCAGCCCCGCCACCAGCGCCACAATCGCCGCCTTGGCAATGAATTGCGCTGTAATATCCCCATTCAGAAATGCAAATACCACGGCAATCGCATCTGCCAGCAGCACAAGTGCGGCCAGAAACACAGTCACTGCGCCAAATTTCTTGCGGATGGGCGAGCGAAGCTGGCCGGGATTGGCGCGCGCGGCGCGGTCTGTGCGCGCCTGTAGCCACAGGAACAAAGGCAAGATCACCACAAGCACCGCAATCGACCAGCGCATCGCGCGTGCGGCCCCATAGCCGGACCAGTCATCCCCCTCTGGCAGCCAGATTTCTACCAGCCAGAAGGCCAGCGCCACCACATTCCAAGTGACAGACAGCAGCGCAAAGAACAAAAGCGCATAGGTGGCCGCTTCTGCCGCGCTGCCAGAGGGGCGCGGACGCGGCACGGGCAAGCGCAAGCCATGATCCGCCCACCCCGCCAGCGCGGTATCAATTTCAGGCTCTGACCAGCCAGCAGCCACCAGCGCGCGGCGCAACTCTGCCGCGCTGTGGCCTGCGCGAAACCCGTCCTGCACAAAGCGCGCCAGCTGGTCTGCGGGTTTCATCTGTCAGGGCTTCCCGCCCACATTCTCGGCAAAGGATTTCTCGAATGCCGCCTGTGTGTCGGCGCTTGCCTCGGTCTGGTGTTTGTCGCGCCATTCGGAATAGGGCATGCCATAGACAATTTCGCGCGCGGCCTCCTTGTCCATGTCGATACCGCGCGCCTGCGCGGCCTCCATATACCAGCGCGACAGGCAGTTGCGGCAAAAGCCTGTCAGGTTCATCATGTCGATATTCTGGACATCGGGGCGCTTGTGCATCAGATGGTCCATCAATGTGCGGAACGCGGCGGCTTCCAATTCTATGCGGGTCTGGTCGTCCATGTTCATACTCCCTGAATTTCAGCTAACCTGCGCCCGCTTCGCGCGCGCGTCAAGCCTGCGAAGGCTTGCAAAACACGCCGGACCTGTTAGGTGTTTGCGCTAACGGTTTCAGTTTGCCGGTTTCCTGTCATAAACCCTGCGTAAAGCTGACCAAGACATGCGGCGCTGCGCCGAAAGAAAGGATTTTGCATGACATCCCCCTTGCGTCGTCATCGTATGATCAAGATCGTGGCCACTCTGGGGCCATCATCTTCCAGTTACGAGATGATCCGCGCGCTGTTCGAAGCGGGCGCAGATGTGTTTCGCCTGAATATGAGTCACGGCACCCATGACGAGATTGCCGCCCGCCACGCGATCATCCGGCAGGTCGAAACGGATCTGGGCCGCCCGATTGCCATTCTCGCCGACCTTCAGGGGCCGAAACTGCGCGTTGGCACCTTCACCGAACCCTCGATCGAACTGGAAGACGGGCAGGACTTCCGCCTTGACCTGAACACCGCCGAAGGGGACGCCACGCGCGTAAACCTGCCCCACCCCGAAATTTTCAAGGCGCTGGAACCGGGCGCGGAACTGCTGGTGAATGATGGCAAGATCCGCCTGCGTGTGAACGCCTGCGGCCCCGATTTCGCGGATTGCACAGTTACCGTGGGCGGCACGATTTCCAACCGCAAGGGCGTGAACGTGCCAGAGGTGGTGCTGCCACTGGCCGCCCTGTCGGAAAAAGACCGCAACGATCTGGAATTCGTCTGCCGTCTGGGTGTGGACTGGCTGGCACTGTCCTTCGTGCAGCGCGCATCAGATGTGACAGAGGCCCGCGAACTGGCCCAGGGCCGCGCGGCGATCATGTCCAAGATCGAGAAACCCGCCGCCGTCAAGGCATTTGACGAAATCCTTGCTGTCTCTGACGGGATCATGGTGGCGCGCGGCGATCTTGGGGTGGAACTGCCGGTGCAAAACGTCCCGCCCATCCAGAAGCGCCTTGTGCGCCGCGCCCGCGCGGCCGCCAAACCAGTGATTGTGGCAACCCAGATGCTGGAATCCATGATCGAAAGCCCCATGCCCACCCGCGCCGAAGTCTCGGATGTGGCAACGGCCATCTATGAAGGCGCAGATGCGATCATGCTGTCTGCCGAATCTGCTGCCGGTCAATACCCGATAGAGGCTGTCACCACGATGAACAATGTCGCCATAGAGGTGGAAAGCGACCCCACCTATATCGACATCATCGACAGTTCGCGCAAAGTCGAGCACCACACCATCGCGGACGGAATTGTGGCCGCAGCCCGCGAACTGGCCGAGAAAACCGATATCGCCGCGATCTGCTGCTTTACGGAATCAGGCACCACCGCCAATCTGGTCGCGCGTGAACGCCCACATGTGCCCATCATCGCCATCACACCCATTCTGCCTGTGGCCCGCCGTCTGGCCTTGGTCTGGGGTGTGCATTGCGAAACTGTCGCAGGCGATGTCGAGCGGTTCAAGAAAGCGGTCATCAACGCTGTGCGGGTCGCGCGTAAATATGGCTTTGCCACCGAGAAGGACCAGATCCTTGTGACCGCAGGCATTCCGTTCAACCAGCCGGGCACGACCAATATTTTGCGCGTCGCACCCTGCGCAGAACACTTGATCATGACAGGAGAGCCTGAGTAAGCTGAAACAGGCATCATGCGGTGGCACATGGATCATGCGACGATCTTTCTGGCGGGCGTCTATCTTTTACCATTGGCAGGTGTCAGCTTTGTCAGTGCATGGGCGCATGGTCACAAACCTGTCTTTGCAACAGCCCTTCTGCTGCTCGGGGCGGCACTGATTGCCGGTGTCGGCATTGACCGCCCCGAAGGCTTGTATCACCTGTCTGAGATACCTGACCTGACAGTTCAGTTTGTTGCGCGGGTTGCAGCTCTTTTATAGGCGCTGCTCTTGCGTTGGGGCGGGTTCTGCGCTACTCGGCGCGCTCGAACCAGAATGCGGCCGGCCGAGAGGCATGCCGAGTCGCATCAACCACCCTCCACCGAAAGGAGACGGAAATGCCCAAGATGAAGACGAAATCCGGCGCGAAAAAGCGCTTCTCCATGACAGCCACAGGCAAGGTCAAGGCAGGTCAGGCAGGCAAACGCCACGGCATGATCAAGCGGACCAAAAAGTTCATTCGTGACGCGCGCGGCAACACAATCCTGTCCGAACAGGATTCGCGCATCGTCAAGAAATATATGCCCTACGACCGTTAAGGAGCAGCTGTCATGTCACGTGTAACGTCCGGCAAAGTCACCCACGCCCGTCATCGCAAGGTCGTCAAGGCCGCCAAAGGCTATTACGGCGCGCGTTCGCGCAACTTCCGCACTGCAACGCAGGCTGTGGATAAAGCAAACCAATACGCCACCCGCGACCGCAAGGTGCGCAAGCGGAATTTCCGCGCCCTGTGGATTCAGCGTATCAACGCCGCAGTCCGCGAGATTGATCCTTCGCTGACATATTCGCGTTTCATCAACGCGCTGGGTCTGGCCGGTATCGAAGTGGACCGCAAGGTTCTGGCCGATCTGGCTGTTCATGAACCCGACGCGTTTGGCCAGATTGTCGCCAAAGCCAAGGCTGCAATGGCCTGAGACGCGCCACAGCAAATCTTGAAACCCCGCAATGCTTATGTATTGCGGGGTTTTTACTAGCCGAATCCCTTGACCGAAAGCGCCGCGCGCCGTAAGAGAGCGCGACCCTTGGGCGGATTCGGCCACGGGTTTTCGCGTGTTTCCATACCTGACAGCTTCAGCAGGGTCAGGCGACCGCGTAACGATATGACAAGCATGACCTATCTCTGGCGGGCATCTCGATGGACCCGGTTGAAGACCAAAGCTATGGGCCAGCATCACCGACGCAGAAAAACTGCGTGCATATGAGAGGATTTGCGATGAACCTGATCGCACAGATCGAAGCCGAGCAGATTGCGCAGCTTGGCAAAGAAATTCCCGATTTCAAGGCGGGTGACACCATCCGCATCGGCTATAAAGTGACCGAGGGCACACGCTCGCGGGTGCAGAACTTTGAAGGCGTGTGCATCGCCCGCAAAGGCGGCACCGGCATCGCGGCATCGTTCACCGTGCGCAAAATTTCCTTCGGCGAAGGCGTGGAACGTGTATTCCCGCTGTATTCGACCAATATCGACAGCATCGAAGTTGTGCGTCGTGGCCGTGTGCGCCGTGCGAAGCTGTATTACCTGCGCGACCGTCGCGGTAAATCTGCCCGTATCGCAGAAAAGACCAACTACCGTCCGCTTGACGCGAAAGCCTGAGGAGCGCCGCCATGAAATCCGAAACTCATCCCGATTACCACCTGATCAATGTCAAGATGACCGATGGCACCATCGTTCAGATGAAATCGACTTGGGGCGCCGAGGGCGACACGCTGTCGCTGGACGTAGACCCAAGCGTGCACCCCGCATGGAACGGCGGCAGCAGCCGCCTTCTGGATACAGGTGGCCGCGTGTCGAAGTTCAAAAACAAATATGCCGGTCTTGGGTTCTGAAACCTGCCTGCATGACGTTTGGAAAGGCGCGGGAAACCGCGCCTTTTTCGTTGTCCGGCAAAGCGTTGTGCAGCATATGAGACAGCTTGTATCCGCCCAGCCGCCAGCCTAGATGGGTGCAGGCATATTTTAGGTTCAAAGTAGCGGGGCATTCGCGATGGCGCATATCATCGTGGTCGGCAATGAAAAAGGCGGATCAGGAAAATCTACTGTTTCGATGCATGTCTCAGTGGCGCTGGCCCGCATGGGGCAACGTGTGGGCGCGATGGATCTTGACCTGCGCCAGCTGACATTCGGGCGCTATATCGAAAACCGCCGCAACTGGATCACGCGCTCGGGGGTTGATCTGCCAAGCCCCCGTTTCCAGCCCCTGCCTGCCGTGACAGATTTCGATCTGCCAGAGGGGCCGCAACTGCATGACGCCCGCATGAGTGCCGCGCTGGAAGCGCTCAGCGCGGATTGCGACTATATCCTGATTGACTGCCCCGGTTCTTACACCAGACTCAGCCAGTTCGCGCATTCGGTTGCAGATACGCTGATCACCCCGATCAATGACAGTTTCATCGATTTCGACCTGCTGGCCCGCACAGACCCCGAAACCGGCGAGGTGCTGTCCCCCTCGATCTATTCTGAAATGGTCTGGAAAGCACGCCAGACCCGCGCGCAGGCCGGGTTGCGGCCCCTGAACTGGGTTGTCTTGCGCAACCGGATGGGCACCACCGCAATGCATAACAAACGCAAAGTGGGCGATGCGCTGGAAGTCCTGTCGCGCCGTATCGGCTTTCGTCTTGCGCCCGGTTTCAGTGAACGCGTTGTCTTTCGCGAGTTGTTTCCAAAGGGCCTGACCTTGCTGGACCTGCGCGATCTGGGGTCAGAGCCGATGACCATGTCCCATGTCGCAGCGCGGCAGGAATTGCGCGACCTTATGGGCGCGCTGGAGCTGCCGGAATTGCAGGTCAGTGTTTGAAATAGCCGCGTTCCGGCAACCGCGCACCCAAGCTGGCTGACAGCGTATCAATCCGCGAATTGACCCGTGCCGCTGCCGGCATTTCCTTGAATTTTCCGCGCGACAGCAAAGAAAACGCGGGGTCATCGCCGTGTTGGGCGCTGTCATCTGACAAGAACTGAAACATCTGCATGTCACTCCGGGCTGTTAACACAGACAGGTTGCTTGGCAGTAAGGGCAGAAATATGGCCGGATCAGGGCGATATTTTGAACATACGCTTTGATGGGGGGCGCGCCCCCTTGGTGCGATTTTCGCATCCCAAGGGGGCAGTAAGGGCAGGAATTACAACGCAACCAGGAACAGTGTAATCGCCGGAAAGGCCACCAGAACAACAACGCGGATCAGGTCTGACGCCACAAAAGGCATGACCGCGCGATAGGTGTCGGTGATCTTGGTTTTCGGGTCCATCGCATTGATAACAAACAGGTTCATGCCCACAGGCGGCGTGATCAACCCCACCTCGACCACAATCAGCACCAGAATCCCGAACCAGATGGCCGTCATCTCGATATTCGCACGCTCCAGCGCCAGAGCATTGACGCGCCGCAGGCCAAGCGCCTGAATTTGCTCGCGCGTCAACTCGGCCCCTGCGGCCAAGGCGGCCTCGACACTTCGCAACATCTCTGGCGCGACTTCTACACCCGCGCGGATCGCCTCGCGCGCGCGCGCGGCATGCAGATCGGCCATTGTGACGAAGTTGAAATCCAGCTCCATCATGATGGGCCAGAAAATCGGGATGGTCAGCAAGATCATGGACAGGCTGTCCATGACGCAGCCCAGAACAAGGTAAAAGCACAAGATCAGAATCAGCACCATCAGCGGGCTGAAGCCAGAGCCGCCCACCCATGCCGCAATGCTTTGGGGCACCTGTGTCAGTGCCAGAAACCCGTTATAGAACGCAGCACCAAAGATGATGAAAAAGATCATCGCACTGGAACGGGCTGTCACATAAAAGCTTTCGGCCAGCGTCTTGCGGGTTAGCCCGCCATTGGCCCATGCAATCAGCCCTGTCCCGAATGCCCCCACAGCGGCCCCTTCAGTTGGGGTGAACCAGCCTGCATAAATACCGCCCACAACCAGCCCGAACACCACCATCACCGGCCAGACCTTGAGAAGCGCGCGGAACCGCTCGCCATATGCCACACGCGGGCGGGTACCGGCGGAATCGGGGTACACCCGCACATAGATCGAGATGACGACAAGATAACCAAGCGCGGCCATGATGCCGGGAATGAACGCCGCCAGAAACAGCTTGGCAATGTTCTGTTCTGTCAGAATGGCATAAATCACCAGCACCACCGAAGGCGGGATCAGAATGCCCAGCGTGCCCCCCGCCGCCAGCGTCGCGGTTGAGAACCCGCCCGCATAGCCATAGCGTTTCAACTCTGGCAAGGCCACGCGGCTCATGGTGGCGGCGGTCGCAAGTGAAGACCCGCAAATCGCGCCAAACCCCGCACTGGACCCGATCGCCGCCATCGCCACACCCCCCTTGCGGTGGCCCAGCCACCCCTCGGCGGCTTTGAACAGCGCTTGCGACATGCCGCCCAGCGTGGCGAAATGGCCCATCAGCAAGAACATGGGGATGATCGACAGCGAATAACTGGCGAATGTGGTAAAAGTTTCGGTCTGCAAGCGCGAGAATGGCATATTGGTGCTGCCCGTCACCATCACCAGCCCGACCAGACCCGTCAGGAACATGGCCAGCCCAATGGGCACGCGCAGAAAGATCAGTGTCAGCAGGGCCGGAAACGACAGCAGCCCAATGGTCATCGCACTCAATGTTCGCTCTCCCCGCCTTCGCCGATAATGTCCTTGCCGCCAATCGCTTCCAGAACACGGATATAAACCATGTAGGCTGCGACAATCACCGCCCCCGATGCCGCGACCATACAGGCCGCATAGGGCCACCAGACCGGCCATTCCAGCAGATAGGTGGTCTGCCCTGTCCGCATCCGGCTGGACATGCCAATCGACAGGCGCCACGCGATCAGCGCGATTGCCCCCAGAAAAATCGTCTCGATAATCAGCCGCAACCAGCGGTTGGTTGCATCGCTTAGGAAGGCGGTGAAAATATCGACGCGCGCATGGCCCGATGTGATCTGGCACAAGGGCAAAAAGCAGAAAACCGCAAAGCCCATGCCCAGTTCCGTCAGTTCAAAATCGCCATAGATGGGACCAATGCCAAACCCCAACAGCCATGTGGCAAGCGCGGGCGCGACGCTTTGCACCATATCGGAATTCAGTGCCGTGCTGGCATGCCTGCCAAGGATCGAGACACAGGTCATCAGGATCAGCGCCGACAGCACGATCCCCCCGATCATCGCCAGACCCCGCGACAGTCCCATCATTACCGAATGCATCTTTACCCTACCCCTGCAAACTTTGGCGTAGCAAGGCGGCCCCCAAACCTTGGGGGCCGCCCCATGCCTGCCTGCCAGATTAGTTTGCGGCCTCGTATTCGGCCATCAATTCGCGCGCACGGTCAATAAGCGCCTGACCATCCTTGCCGCGCCCTTCCATATCCGCGATCCAGCGGTCATAGATGGGTTGTGCCAGCGCTTTCCACTCCTCGGCCTGTTCGGCAGAGATGGTGATGATGTTATTGCCCATCTCCTCGGCCATCTCGCGGCCCGGCGCGTCATAATCCTGCTGCGTGCCGCCCGCAAAGATCGAGAATTCCAGCCCCGACGCATTGTCGATCACCGCTTTCAGGTCATCTGGCAGCGCGTCATAGGTGGGCTGGTGCATGGCCAGCACGAATGTCACAGTATACAGCATCTCGCCTTCAAACTCGGTGTGGTTTTGCACCAGTTCAGGAATGCGCAGCGATGGGGTGACTTCCCATGGCATGACTGCCCCGTTGATCACCCCGCGCGACAGCGATTCGGGGGTTTGCGCAATCGGCATGCCCACCGGCGTTGCGCCCAGCGCTTCCAGCAATTGCACGGTCAGGCGCGAAGGGCCGCGCAACTGCATGCCGCGCAGGTCTGATGGCTGCGTCACAGGGTCTTCGGTGTGAATAACACCCGGCCCATGCACCCATGTGGCAATCATTTTGACATCGGAAAATTCATCCTGCATCGCTTCTTCATACATGGTCCAATAGGCATGCGACGCGGCGCGGGCATCGGTCACCATAAAGGGCAACTCGAACACCTCTGTGCTGGGGAAGCGCCCCGGCGTCAGGCCCACCACTGTCCAGATCACATCGGCGCTGCCGGATACGGCCTGATCATACAATTCGCCCGGCGTGCCGCCCAGTTGCATCGAGGGGAAGCGGTCCACCTTGATGCGGCCTTCGCTGTCCGCCTCGACGCGGTCGGCCCAGACATCCAGAATATGGGTTGGCACATTGGCTTGCGCTGCCAGAAAATGGTGTAGCTTAAGCGTAACCTCTTGGGCCAGCGCCGCGCTGCTGCTTAGTCCAAGGCCAAGGACACCCAATGCGGCACCCCCCATAAGCCCCAAAAGCGGTCTGCGTTTCATCATAATCTCCTCCCGTAAGATAATGTTGCATCCGCAACGATCTATGTGAAAGCACAAGAATCCTTATCATGCTACTGTTTTCTCGACCGAGCGGTTGATTTTGTTTGTTTTGCACGCCGGACCCTCTGCCCGGTCGCGCTAACACAGGCTCCCATAGGCCAAGATTGGACTGGCTTGGCCCGAAAAAGCAAGGTTTGATTCGCCTTGGCGGTTGCGCCCCAAACCGGCTGCGGGCAATGTAGCGCTTGTTTTCATGTGCTGGCGCAAGGAATGACATGGGCGCTGCAACATTATCTGACCTGATGCTGGCACAGCCCATGCGCGCGGGCAGTTTCATTGTCACTGTGTTTGGCGATGTCATCGCCCCGCGCGGCGGCGAGGTCTGGATCGGCAATCTGATCGAGTTTTGCGCCCCCTTCGGCATTAGCGAAACACTGATCCGCACCGCCGTATCGCGCCTTGTCAGCGCCGAGCAGCTTGCGGGCCACCGCAAGGGGCGGCGCAGCTTCTACCGCCTGACCAATGCCGCGCGGCTGGAATACCGGCAGGCGGCAGATATCATCTACGGGCAGTCCGAAAACCTGCCTTGGCGCGTGCTGTTCTTTGCCAAAGGGGCCGCATCTGCACAGATCGAAGGGGCGGGCCTGCATGGATATGTGGCCCTGAATGACACCTGCGCCTTTGGCCCTGCGCGCGGGCCGGTGCCAGACGGGGCGCTTGCCCTGACAGCCCCCCTTGTCGGGGCGCAGCACCAGATACGCGATTTGGGCGCGGCGCTATGGGGTCTGGATGCGCTGGCGCAAGAATATCAGGGCTTTCTGGCGCTGGCCGCGCAGATTGAACAGATGGGCCAGCTTCCCCCGCCCGACGCGCTGCAAGCGCGGGTTCTGCTGGTGCATGCTTTCCGCCAGATCATCTTGCGCGACCCGCGCTTGCCGCATGCGGCCCTTCCCCCCGACTGGGCGGGCCAGCGCGCCCGCACGCGGTTTGCGCAACTGTATCTGGGCCTGAGCGACGCCGCTGATTCGCATGTCGCAGCCAGTTTTCAAGGCTCTGACGGGCTATTGGCAGCACTGAACCCCGATGGGATTGCCCGCTACGATTTGCTGCGCAATAGCCTTAGCGCCTGAAATTAATACATTTTCTTCCGCTCACCCTCTAAAGCGTCACAAAATTATGAAAATTTAGCTTTGAGATGTGACATATCATGCGTATTGTCTGACCATTCGGTCGGTTATTCTCGGCCATGCTTTGGGAGGGGCAGGTTTGCAGCACGCTTTCATCTGTGACGCACAGCGCACGCCAGTCGGGCGCTATGGCGGGGCGCTCTCATCCATCCGCGCGGATGATCTGGCAGCCATTCCGCTGCGCGCGCTTGTGGCACGCAACCCCGCGCTGGATTGGGCCGCGGTCGAAGATGTGATCTATGGTTGCGCCAATCAGGCGGGCGAAGACAACCGCAATGTTGCGCGCATGGCCGCCCTTCTGGCGGGCCTGCCGGTCGATGTGCCGGGGATCACCGTGAACCGCCTGTGTGCCTCCGGGCTGGATGCCGTGGGCATGGCAGCACGCGCCATTCGCGCGGGCGATTGCGCGCTGATGCTGGCAGGCGGCGTCGAAAGCATGAGCCGCGCGCCCTTTGTCATGCCCAAGGCGGACTCTGCCTTTTCGCGCAGCAGCGCAATTTATGACACAACCATCGGCTGGCGGTTTGTGAACCCCAGGATGCAGGCGCAATATGGCGTCGACTCCATGCCCCAGACGGCAGACAATGTCGCCGCCGATTGGGGCGTGTCGCGCGCCGATCAGGATGCGTTCGCGCATCGCTCGCAATCGCGCTGGGCACAGGCGCAGGCACAGGGGCGCTTCGCATCCGAGATTTGCGCCGTTGACGTGCCGCAACGCAAACGCGACCCGCTGGTGATCGACACTGACGAACACCCCCGCCCTGACACCACGCTGGACACACTGACAAAATTGCGCGGCATCAACGGGCCAGAGTTAAGCGTGACGGCAGGCAATGCCAGCGGCGTGAATGATGGCGCGGCAGCCCTGCTGCTGGCCTCGGAAAGCATGGCGCAGGCACAGGGCCTGACACCGCGCGCCCGTGTCGTGGCCATGGCCGCCGCCGGTGTTGCGCCGCGCGTTATGGGCATTGGCCCTGTGCCTGCGGTGCGCAAGGCACTGGCGCTGGCGGGGCTAGGCATTGCCGATATGGACCTGATCGAATTGAACGAAGCTTTCGCTGCGCAAGCCCTTGCTGTGCTGCGCGACCTTGGCCTGCCCGATGATGCCCCCCATGTTAACCCCAATGGCGGCGCGATAGCGATGGGCCACCCGCTGGGTGCCTCTGGCGCGCGGATGGTCACCGCCGCCATATGGGAATTGCACCGCAGCGGCGGGCGCTATGCACTATGCACCATGTGCGTGGGCGTAGGCCAGGGCGTGGCGCTGATACTGGAACGAGTCTGAACACAGGAGTCCTGTCATGTATGCACAGATGGTAAAATCCGAAGCGAGTAATGACGACCCCGCCCTGCTGGCCGCCTTTCAGGCGCGCATTGACGCGGGCGAAAAGATCGAGCCGAAAGAATGGATGCCCGAGGGCTACCGCAAAACCCTGATCCGCCAGATCGGCCAGCACGCCCATTCCGAAATTGTGGGCCAACTGCCCGAAGGCAACTGGATCACCCGCGCCCCCACGCTGGAACGAAAAGCCATTCTGCTGGCCAAGGTCCAGGATGAGGCAGGCCATGGCCTGTATCTGTATTGCGCCGCTGAAACACTGGGCGTGTCGCGGGATGAACTGACCGAGGCGCTGTTGTCGGGCAAGATGAAATATTCATCCATCTTCAACTACCCGACCCTGACATGGGCCGATATGGGCGCAGTCGGCTGGCTGGTCGATGGCGCGGCGATCATGAATCAGGTGCCCTTGCAACGCACCAGCTTTGGCCCCTATGCCCGCGCGATGGTGCGCATCTGCAAGGAAGAAAGTTTCCACCAGCGTCAGGGCTATGACATCATGATGAAACTGGCCCAAGGCACGCCCGAGCAAAAGGCGATGGCCCAAGATGCGCTGAACCGCTTTTGGTATCCAAGCCTGATGATGTTCGGCCCCTCGGACAAGGATTCGGTGCATTCCGCGCAAAGCATGGCGTGGAAGATCAAGATGAACACCAATGACGAGCTGCGCCAGAAATTCGTCGACCAGACCGTGCCACAGGCCGAATATCTGGGCCTGACCGTGCCCGACCCTGCCGTGAAATGGAATGAAGAAAAGGGCGGCTATGACTTCTCGGAACCCGACTGGGCCGAATTCTTCGAGGTGATCAAGGGCAATGGCCCCTGCAACGCCGAGCGGATCGAGGCGCGGCAAAAGGCATGGGATGATGGCGCATGGTTCCGCGACGGGCTGATGGCACATGCCGCGAAGCAGCGCACAGCCAAGGTCGCGGCAGAGTAATCCTGCGGATCAGGGGGCTTCGCCCCCTACGGCCTGCGGCCTACCCCGAGAGTATTTAGAGCAAGAAAATGAGGATATGGATATGTCCAGTGAATGGCCTTTGTGGGAAATCTTCATTCGCGGCCAGCATGGGTTGAACCACCGCCATGTGGGCAGCCTGCACGCGCCCGATGCCGAGATGGCCGTGAAACATGCGCGCGATGTGTATACGCGGCGCAATGAAGGTGTCAGCATCTGGGTGGTGCCGTCGAATGCGATCACGGCCTCCAGCCCGTCGGACAAGGGACCGTTATTCGAGCCGTCAAATGCCAAAGTCTACCGGCATCCGACATTTTTCGACATTCCCGAAGACGTGGGGAAAATGTGATGGCTGTAGCGCTGGATCTGGATGTGGCCCTGTTTGAAGGGCTGTGCCGCTTGGGCGACAGCACGCTTGTGCTGGGCCACAGGGTGTCGGAATGGTGCGGCCATGCGCCTGTGCTGGAAGAAGATATCGCATTGGCCAATGTCGCGCTGGACCTGATCGGGCAGACGCAACTGTGGCTGGGGCTGGCTGCGGAGGTTGAGGGCCGCGGGCGCGACGCAGACAGGCTGGCGTTTCGCCGCGATGTCTGGGATTTTCGCAACCTGCTGCTGGTCGAGCGCCCGAATGGCGATTTCGGCCACACCTTGATGCGCCAGTTCCTGTTTGACGCATGGCACCAGCCGATGTTGAAGGCGCTGGAAGACTCCCACGACCCGCGCATTGCCGCGATTGCCGCCAAGGCGGGCAAGGAAGTGGCCTATCATCTGGAACGTTCGGCCGATCTGGTGATCCGGCTGGGCGATGGCACCGCTGAAAGCCATGGGCGCATGCAGACCGCACTTGACCGGCTGTGGCCCTATACCGGCGAGATGATGATGAGCGACGACACCGACCGCGCCCTGGCCGAAGCCGGGATCATACCCGCACCCGACAGCATCCGCCCGCAATGGGACGCAGTGGTGGCCGAGGTGCTGGCCGAAGCAACGCTGAAAGCCCCCGATCAGGCCTATATGCACAAGGGCGGCAAACAGGGCACGCATTCCGAGCATCTGGGCCATATGCTGGCGACAATGCAATGGCTGCAACGCGCCTATCCGGACTCGACATGGTAGCGCTGGCGCAGGTCTGGGACTGGCTGGCAAAGGTGCCGGACCCTGAAATCCCCGTCATCTCGGTCACCGATCTGGGGATCGTGCGCGATGTGGCCTATGACGGCGACACTTTGGTGGTGACAGTGACGCCCACCTATTCGGGCTGCCCTGCCACTGCCGTGATCAATTTCGAGATCGAGAAAGCCCTGCGCGCCCAAGGCGTGGACAAGCTGCGGCTGGAGCGCCGCCTTGACCCGCCATGGAGCACCGACTGGTTGACGCCAGCAGCACGCGACAAACTGCGCGCCTATGGCATTGCCCCCCCTATCGACGGGACAGGCGCGCAAGGCGTGGTTGCAGGCCGGATCAACCGGCTGACAGGGGCGGCACTTGTGGTGCCCTGCCCGCGCTGCGGGTCAGAACAGACGCAAAAGATCAGCCAGTTCGGGTCTACCCCCTGCAAAGCGGCCTATCAGTGCCGCGATTGTCTGGAACCGTTCGATTATTTCAAATGTATCTGAGGGCCGAGAGATGAGCCGTTTTCACCCGTTGCAAGTAACCGAAGTGCGCCACGACACGCGCGATTCCGTGATCGTCACCTTGCAGCCCAAGGATAGCGAGGCGTTTCGTTTTGTTCAGGGTCAATACCTGACCTTCCGCCGCGAATTTGACGGGCAGGAAATCCGGCGGTCCTATTCCATCTGTTCGGGGCTGGATGATGGCAGCTTGCGCGTGGGCATTAAGCGGGTCGAAGGGGGTGCGTTTTCCACTTGGGCCAATGAAAACCTTGCCCCCGGCGCGGTGTTGGAGGCCATGCCGCCCGCCGGCAATTTCCATGTGCCGCTAACGCCCGAGCAGGGGCGGCATTACCTTGGCTTTGCAGGCGGGTCCGGCATTACGCCAGTGCTGTCGATCATCCGCACTGTTCTAGCGAGAGAGCCGAAGGCGCGCTTCACGCTGGTCTATGCCAACCGGCAAATCAGCTCGATCATGTTCCGCGAAGAGTTGGAAGACCTGAAAAACCTGCATCTGGGGCGGCTGACCGTGCTGCATGTGCTGGAACAGGACGCGCAGGAAATCGAGCTGTTCACAGGCCGCATTGATGCCGACAAGATGGCCGCGCTGTTCACCCATTGGATTGACCCTGCATCGGTGGATTTGGCGTTCATTTGCGGGCCAGAGCCGATGATGCTGACGATTGCGGGCGCCTTGCGCGATCACGGGCTGGAGGAAGGGCAGATCAAGTTCGAGCTGTTCGCCTCGAACCAGCAGGGGCGGCTGAAACGCAGCGCGCAGGCAACTGCGCAGGCGGCAACGGGCAAGACCTGCGCGCTGACCGTCACACTGGATGGCACAACCCGCAACCTTAGCCTGCCGCTGGATGGCACCTCGGTTCTGGATGCCGCCCTTGGGGCCAGTCTGGACGCGCCCTTTGCCTGCAAGGCGGGTGTCTGTTCGACCTGCCGCGCCAAGGTGTTGGAGGGCGAGGCGGAAATGGCCGTAAACCACGCGCTGGAAGATTACGAAGTGCGCCAAGGCTATGTGCTGACCTGCCAATGCCTGCCGCTGAGTGACCGGCTGGTTATCAGCTATGACGAATAGGGGGGTGCGGCCATGAGCGAGATGCCAGTTGAAGACTATCTGGCCCAAGGCGGGCGGCTGACATCGCCCGGCAATGTGCCGCCGCGTTATCGGGGCGAGGTGCTGCGCCTGATGGCGGCCTTTGTCGATAGCGAATTGGCGGCCTCTGCGGGCTTTGCAGATGTCATTAATGATGCGCCCGGCATCACCTCGCGCATTGCCAGCGCGCGGATCGTGCTGGAGAAAGCCGATCATGCAGGGCGCGTGCTGAAGGTGATGGCCGAGTTCGGGGCCGACACCTCGCGCTATGTGGGCACGCACCCTTGGGCCGCACGGCTGGCGCGCGATGCCGATATTGGGGCCGCACGGCAGGGCGGCGATATGCGGCTGGCGGTGTTTCACTACCCGTTCACCGGCTGGGCCGATGCGGTGGTCATGAATGTCTTGCAAGGGGCGGCAGCGGTCATTCAGGTGCAGGAATTCGCGCGCATCTCCTACCAGCCACTGGCAGAGGTGTTTCGCGCGATCCTGCCCGTTGAGATGCGCCATGCGGAACTGGGGCGCGAAGGCTTGGCCCAGATCATGGCGGATGACGCGCAGCGCGTGCGCGCCTCGGTCGCCTATTGGCACCCGCGCGTGGGCTTGGGCTTTGGCGCGAAGGATTCGCAGCGGTTCGCGTTGCACCAGCGCCTTGGGCTACGGCACCGGCCCAATGCCGAATTGCTGGCGGAATGGCAGGCGACAGTTGCGGCGCAACTGGCGGAACATGGAATAAAGGTTGACTGATGCTTGATATGAAACACCCCCTGCGGCTGGAAAGCTATGTCTGCGGCGCGTGGCGCGCGGGGACGGGCAGCCCCAAGCCCTTGCGCGATGCCGCCACAGGCGCGGTGGTGGCCGAGATCGACTCGACCGGCTTGGATTTCGCCGAAACATTGGCTTACGGGCGCGCGGCAGGGGCACAGTTGCGCGCGATGAAACTGCATGACCGCGCGCTGATGCTCAAAGCGCTGGGTCTGCGGCTGATGGAGCAGAAAGACGCGTTTCATGCGCTCTCGCTCGCCACAGGGGCCACACCAAAAGACGGGCAGATAGATATTGAAGGCGGCATTGGCACGCTTTTGAACTATGCCTCCAAGGCGCGGCGCGAATTGCCCAATACCCGCATGCTGACAGATGGGGTGGTCGAACCGCTGTCGAAAGATGCCAGCTTTTCCGCGCAACATATCCTGTCGCCCCTGCGCGGGGTGGCGGTGCATATTAACGCGTTCAACTTTCCCATCTGGGGGATGCTGGAAAAACTGGCCCCCAATCTGCTGGCGGGCATGCCCGCGATTGTGAAACCGGCCAGCCAAACCGCCTATCTGACCGAATTGATGGTGCGCCGCATTATCGAGACGGGGCTTCTGCCCGAAGGCAGCCTGCAACTGGTCTGCGGCGGTGTCGGTGATCTGCTGGACCATGTGACAGGGCAGGATGTTGTCACCTTTACAGGGTCGGCCAGAACCGGGCAGATGTTGCGCGCCCATCCTGCGATCATCGGCAATTCCACCCGCTTCACCATGGAAGCCGACAGCCTGAATGCCTGCATTCTTGGCCCCGATGCAACATCGGACAGCCCCGAATTTGATCTGTTCATCCGCGAAGTCGTGCGCGAGGTGACTGCGAAAGCAGGGCAGAAATGCACCGCCATTCGCCGCGTCATCATCCCGCGCGCGCAGGCAGACGCGGTGCGCGCTGCGCTGGACGCCAAGCTGGGCGCAATTTCCGTGGGCCTGCCCAATGACCCCACAACCCGCATGGGCGCGCTGGCCAGTCTGGACCAGCGCGAAGATGTGCGCCGCGCGATTGCCGCACTTGCCAGTGAGGCCGAGATCATCTTCGGCAACCCCCAGTCCGTGCAAGTTACCACAGGCGACCCAGAAGCAGGCGCCTTCCTCAACCCCGTGCTGCTTTATGCCGACCAGCCCATGCGCGCGCAGGCCATCCATGATGTCGAAGCCTTCGGCCCTGTCGCCACACTCATGCCCTATGACGATCTAGGGCAGGCGGCGGAACTGGCCGCACTGGGCAAAGGCTCTCTCGTGTCGTCGCTGTTCACCAATGCGCCCGATGTGGCCGAGGATGTCGTGCTTGGGCTTGCCCCCTTTCATGGCCGCGTGATGATCGGCAACCGCGACAGCGCCAAATCGTCAACCGGCCACGGCTCTCCTTTGCCGATGCTGGTGCATGGCGGGCCGGGGCGCGCAGGCGGGGGCGAGGAATTGGGCGGCATGCGCGGCATGCACCATTACATGCAACGCACAGCCATACAGGGCGCACCGCGCCTGCTGGCCGCTGTCACAGGGCGCTGGCTGGACGGGGCAGAGGCCCGCGCCGACACTCACCCCTTCCGCAAATCACTGGCAAAGCTGCGCATCGGCGACCAGCTGATCACCGAAAAACGCGAAATCACGCTGGAAGATATCGAACATTTCGCAGGCTTCACCGGCGACACATTCTACGCCCATATGAACGAAGACGCCGCCCGCGCGAACCCGTTTTTCGAGGGGCGCGTGGCGCATGGCTATCTGATCGTGTCTTTTGCCGCTGGGCTGTTTGTGCAACCCGATCCGGGGCCGGTGCTGGCCAATTACGGCATCGACAACTTGCGTTTCCTGACGCCGGTTTACCCCGGCGACAGGCTTGGCGTGCAACTGACCTGCAAAGACATAAACCCCCGCGCCGAAGGCGACTATGGCGAAGTGCGCTGGGATTGTCAGGTCAGCAAAGCCGATGGCGAGGTTGTCGCCCTCTATGACGTGCTGACGATGGTTGCGAAAACATGGCCTGCCTGATTGGGCAGGCCACCCGTTACCGCCGCCCGCAGGCCCGCAATTGCTGGTCATACATCGCCGCGCGCGACGCCACACGATCGGCCACGCCAATCAACCACGGCTTGGAGTTGTAAGACCCGCGCCGGAACCCTGTATGCCCCTCATGATAGGCCAGATACTGGTTGCGGGCATCATTCAGCGGCACGCCGTTGCGTTCGCGCGTTTTGTTGGCATACCAGCCCACAAAATCGGTGGCATCGCGGATATTGGTACGCGACGACCGGCGGTTGCCCACCTCGCGGACATATTCTTCCCATGTGCCATCCAGCGCCTGCGAATAGCCCAGCGCGGAAGATTGCCGCCCCATCGGGATCACACCCAAAGTATAGCGCACAGGCGTGCGCGCATCGCCAATAAAGCGGCTTTCTGCGTGAATAATCGCCATCTGAACCGGCAGGGGCAGGCCCCAGCGCCGCTCTGTTGCGCGCATGGCCGCGAAATATTGCGGGCGCTCGCGTTCCATCAGGCAGGCATTTTCAAGATTTCGGGGGGCTGAAAACTGGGCGTCGCGCCTGCCGCATGCGGCAAACGTGGCAACCACCATTATTAAAAGGATCACTCTGCTCATTTTGACCTCAATTTTTCAGGCACAATAGCGAAATGCACCAATTTTGTAACCCCTGTCTGGCATGTGCAGGCGTCGAATTCCGCGTTCTGTGCTGTTCTGATGTGAATGTGAACTGCCGCCGCAGGTCTGCGCCCGTTAACCCCCTGTTCAGCCCTTGGTGGTACTCTGGTCTTGGGTGTTGAAATAGGTGGGATCATGCAAAAAGCTGACAATGTCAGGCCAATAATCATTAAACGCAAAAAGGTGGTCGCCGGTGGCGGGCATCATGGCGGGGCGTGGAAAGTCGCCTATGCCGATTTCGTCACGGCCATGATGGCCTTTTTCCTTATGCTCTGGCTGCTTGGCTCGGTGACCGAAGACAAGCGCAAGGGCATTGCCGATTACTTCTCTGAAACGCGCGCCATCCGCAGCGATTCCGCAGGCGGCAGCGATCTGTTCGATGGCATCTCCCTCTCGATCGAGCATTCGATCACCGACACAATCGCCACGCAGGAAAAATACCAGTCCGAAACCTTCGCGCTGGATCATATCATGGACCTGCTGGAAGGGTTCGCAATGCAGGACGCGGAATTTGCAGACGCCTTCAGACATGTTGCCATCCGCATAAGTGACGAGGGCCTGATCCTTGAATTATTCGATCTGGAGGATCGAAGCCTGTTTGAAGACGGCACCAATACCCCCCATCCCGTGCTGGAGTTTTTGGTCACAGCCATTGCAGATGCGTTTCGCACAGTTGTGAACCCTATCGCAGTTGGGGCACATTCGCGCAGCTTCCCTTCGGTTTTTCTGGAAAATCCGGTCTGGCCTGCGTCGCTTGAACGGGCGAAAAAAGTGCATGCCATGATGGAAGGTGCCGGCCTTGCCCCGCTGCGGTTTCACCGTGTCACAGGGCATGCAGACCGCAAACTCGCAGATCCGGTGCCAACCGCCGCACGCAACAACCGGATCGAACTTATCCTGCTGCGGCAATATGGTCCGGTCTAGGCTGTTAGGGGGAAATTAAGCCTCGGGCGACATACTGTTCCAAAGAATCAGTTCTGGAATGGAGTCGACATGAGCATTTCATCATCAATGAACGCAGGTGTTGCAGGGTTGCGGGCAAATGCGACGCGGCTTGCAACCATCTCCGACAATATCGCCAATTCGGCAACACACGGGTATCGCCGCGCGCAAACCTCGTTCCATTCCATGGTTGTCGGGAACGGCATGGCAGGACAGGGCAGTTTTGCTGCGGGCGGCGTGCGCACCACAACCCTGCGGCAGGTCGATCAGGGCGGGTCACTTCTTGGCACCCAGAACGCGACCGACATTGCCTTGTCGGGCAGGGGCTTTTTGCCGGTCACAACCGAACTGGGCGCACAGCTACAAGACGGGTCCGCGCCCCTGCTGCTGGCAACAACCGGATCATTCCGCCAGGATGCAAATGGCTTTATGCGCGATTCATCGGGCAATACATTGCTGGGATGGCCCGCAAATCTGGACGGCACAATCCCCGCACATGCGCGCGACAGCACTGCCACCCTGCGACCCATCCGGATAGAGGTTAACCAACAGGCTTTCTCGGAAACCACGCGGGTCAATTTCGGCGTCAACCTGCCCGCATCGGCAACCCAGGCAACCGCATCGGGCGAACCCCTGCGCATGTCGGTAGAATTTTTCAATTCACTCGGCCTTGCCGAAATGATCGATGTCGAACTCAGGCCCAATATCGGGCCACCCGAAAACACTTGGCGCATGAATCTGGAACATGTCCCGACAGGGGCGACGCTGGGCAACTATGATCTGGTTTTCGACGACACACCCGGACAGGGCGGCACATTGGCCGCGGTGACAGATGCGCTGGGGGGCGGTGTCGGCAATTACGACCCCGATGCCGGCACAATCCGGCTGGATGTCGGCGCCCAGCAAATAGATTTCTTCATCGGGCGCTACGCCGAAACGGGCGGTTTGGCACAGAAAGGAACATCTTTCTCGCCCGCGGGCATTGAACAGAACGGGTCTGGCGCAGGCAACCTTGTCGGGCTGATGATCGATGCAAAGGGCAATCTTGATGCTGTGTATGATCAGGGCTTCCGCCAGACATTATATCGCATCCCGATTGTTGATGTGCCCAATCCAAACGGCCTGACGGCCCTGAATTCCCAAACCTTTCAGGTCTCGCGCGACAGCGGGTCATTCTTTCTATGGGATGCGGGCGATGGTCCGGTGGGGGAATTTGTCGGCTTCTCCTTGCAGGAATCCGCGACCGATGTGGCCGCTGAACTGACCGGCCTTATCCAGACGCAGCGCGCGTATTCATCCAATGCAAAAGTCATCCAGACAGTTGACGAGATTTTTCAGGAAACCACCAATATCAAACGCTGACCCCAGCCCAGCATAAGGCCGCATCATGTCTTTATCACTCGCTCTGTCTTCTGCGCTCAGCGGCCTCAATGTGACGGCACGCGGCACGCAGCTTGTCTCGGACAATATCGCCAATGCCCAGACCGAAGGCTACGGGGTCCGCGCGCTGTCGCTGGCCGCGCGCAGCACGGGCGCGCAAGGCAGCGGCGTCATGGCCACAGGTATCTTGCGCGATGTGGACCCCGCGTTGCTGGCCGATCTGCGGCACGCCAAATCCGCGCAGTCCCGCGATCAGGTCATGTCAGGGTTCTGGGCACGGGTCGAAGGCGGCTTCGGAATGCCGGACGAACCGGACGGGCTGACATATCTGCTCGACGCGCTGCAAGTGTCGCTTCAGAATGCCGCCACCGAACCGGAGTCTGACATCCGTCTGCGCCAGATCACGCAGGCCGCAACCGACATCACGCGGCGCTTCGGCGCGGTAGATGACATGCTACAGGCCCAACGCGATGTTGCCGATGCAGCGCTGGCAAAAGATGTGGAATTCCTGAACCACGCCCTTGCCACTGTTGCAGATCTGAACACCAGAATACAGAAACAAACCCTTCTTGGCGGCGCGCCACAAAGTCTGGTCGATGCACGCCAAAAGCTTATTAGTGATATTTCACAAACCATCGCCATTCAGGAAATCCCGCGCGCAGACGGGCGGATCATGCTGATGGGCCAGGGCGGCCATATCCTTGTTGACAGAACCGCCGCACAATTCGGCTTTACCAGAACACCGGGGCCAGCGGCCCGCGACAGTGTCGAGGCCGGCAGCCTGTCGCGCGTCACGCTGAATGATCGGCCCTTGGCGCTAGACAACGCGCTGTTCTCCACAGGGCGGATGGGCGCTTTCCTTGAAATCCGCGACATATCCGCGCCCGCTGCCCAACTCCGGCTGGATTCTCTCGCCCATGACCTTGTGTCGCGCTTCGCGCAGCCCACCCTCGATCCCAGCCTCGGTGCGGCAGAATTCGGGCTGTTTTCCCTTGCCGGACTACACACAATGCCGCCAGACAAAACCGGAATTTCCGGCAAGATCGCCCTCAATCCCTTGGCTGACCCAGACAAGGGGGGCGCGCTATGGCGCTTGCGCCATGGTATGGGGCTGGCCAGCCTGCCCGCTGGAATGGCCTCTGACAATGCGCTCCTCTCCAACAAGCTGCACATGCTGGGCGCCCCGCGTACGCTGGCGGGCGGGTCCGGCCTGGCCAAACCTGCCGCACTGCATGCCGCCGACACGCTGTCCTTCCTCGCATCTGAACGGCTGGCACAGGACCAGCGCGGCGCGGCAAACACCGCCCGCGCTGCGGCATTGGAAGATGCATTCACGGCCCGCGGCGTGGATACCGACGCAGAATTAAGCAAGCTTCTGACTTTGGAACAGGCCTATGCCGCGAATGCAAAGGTCATCGCAACTGTCGACGCCATGTGGCGGACACTGCTGGAGAATGTGTAATGATGGCATCTGGTTTGGGCGACATGTCACACCGCCTTGCGCTGCAACGACAGGGCGCGGGTTTGAAACGCTCTATCGCCACCTTATCGCAAGATATGACAACAGGGTTGGTCAAGGACAAATCCGACAGGGTTAAGGGCGACTTTGCGACGCTTGCCACCATCAACAACGCCTTGCATATGGCAACCGCACGCAAGGACACCGCGCGATCGGCCGGAATGGTTTTTGCCGCCCAGCAAGCCATCCTTGACGATCTGGGTGCGCAGGCGCAATCCGGCTTTCTGGAGGAATTCAAGCGCGGTGCCGCCCCGTCCCAATCCGCGCTTGCATGGGGCACCCGCCTGATGGAAGACGGCTTTCGCCATGCGGTGGCACAGCTGAACACCAGCCTTGGCGGGCGCGCACTTTTTGCCGGAACCGCCACAGATGGCGCGGCCGTCATGGCCGCAGATGACATGCTTGATGCGATATTCCAAGACATGATGGCCGCCTATCCGGCAGGGCCTGATGCAGATACCGCGCATGAGTTTATTGCCGCATGGTTCGCAGTTGGCGGGCCGTTCGACATATCGGGCTATCTTGGCGGCCCCCAAATTCCGGCAAAGCTGGATCTTGGCCATGGCATAACAGTGGGGTTCGAGATGACCGCACAAGACCCCGCTTTCAGACAGGTTCTTGGCGCTTTTGCAACAGGGGCGATCCTGTCCAAAGGGGTGTTTGCGGCCGACCAAGCCGCGCAGCAAGCCCTGCTTGCACATGCCTCGCACGGGCTTGGGGCGGCGCATCACAGCCTGATCGGCCTCTCGGCCAGATTGGGCGCGGCAGAAGCGCGCGCCTCTGCCGGGCTTGCACGGGCAGAGGCGGAACACACCGCCATGTCCATTGCGCGCGTCGAAATTCTGGCAGCAGACCCTTATGAAACAGCCATGCAGCTGGAACAGGCCATGACACAGCTTGATCTGATTTATAACCTTACAGCGCGGCTGTCGCGGCTGTCTTTGGCGAATTATCTGCGATGAGCTGCGCTTTCATCAGATCGGTTTTTCTGGCCTTCCTGCTGGCCATGCTTGCCCATGCGGCCGACGCCTCTGTCCGGCTGAAAGACCTTGTCGAATTCGACGGTGTGCGCGGCAACGACCTGTTGGGCTACGGTCTGGTCGTGGGGCTGGATGGCACGGGCGATGGCATGCGCAACGCCCCGTTCACCGAGGATATTCTCTCAAATATCCTTGAGCGGCTTGGGGTGAATGTCACGGGTGAACAATTCCGGCCCAGAAATGTTGCTGCGGTCATCGTGACAGCCAGCCTGCCGCCCTTTGCCCGTGCGGGCGGGCGCGTGGATGTAACGGTCTCGGCAATCGGCGACGCGCGCAGCTTGTTGGGCGGCACCTTGGTCATGACCCCCCTCAACGGGGCCGATGGTGCAATTTACGCGGTCGCACAGGGCACGATTATCGCAGGCGGTGCCGCCGCAGAGGGGCAGGGCGCGCGCGAAGTGCGCGGCGTGCCCACCTCGGGGTCTATCCCGCTGGGCGCGCGGGTGGAACGAGAGGTGGATTTCGACTTCACCAGCCTGGAGCGGGTCCGGCTGGCGCTGCGCGTGCCCGATCTGACAACCGCCTTGCGCATTGAAACCGGCATTAACCGCGAATTCAACCGGCAGGTCGCCATGATGACAGACCCGGGCACCGTTGTTCTGGACCTGCGGCAAGTCAATGCGCCTTCGGCTGCGCATGCGCTGGCCCGGATCGAGAACCTGCGCATCACCCCCCAGATCCGCGCCCGCGTTGTGGTAGACCAACGCTCTGGCACGATCGTCATCGGCGAGGATGTCAGGATCAGCCGCGTCGCGGTTGCACAAGGCGGCTTGACCCTGCGCGTGGAAGAAACGCCGCTTGTGGTGCAACCAAACCCCTTTGCCGAAGGGGAAACGATTGTCGTTCCCCGCACACAGGCACAGATTCAAGACGCGCCGCCCATCGCCCTGGCCGAACTGCGCGAGGGCACCACGCTTTCCAACATTGTCGCAGGGTTGAACGCCTTGGGGGTGGCGCCGCGCGACATGATTGACATTCTCAACAGCATCAACGCGGCGGGGGCTTTGCATGCAGAACTGATCGTGCAGTGACGTGCCAACCTGTCAGCAGGGCGCAACCCCAAAGGGGCCTGCCTGCCCGAAGCAGTTTCCGCAAAAAACCGACCTGCATTTGCGGTTCGGAATTGCGACAAATCAAAACGCCAAAGCATCTGGGTGTGTCAACAAACCCCGATACGCTTCAGCCCTGTTCCGGCACCAGAATTTCGCGTTTGCCCACATGATTGGCCGCTGTGACAAGCCCCTCATCCTCCATCTGCTCGACAAGACGCGCGGCTTTGTTATAGCCGATGCCCAGTTTGCGCTGGATATAGCTGGTCGAACATTTGCGGTCCTGAATAACCACCTGCACCGCCTGATCATACAGCGCATCTTCGCCCGTGGTGTTGCCACCCAGCCCCAAGACCGCGTCAATATCGGCTTCCTTGTCGGATTCAGGGCCGTCAACCACGCCGGATTTGTAATCGGGCGGGCCGAAGGATTTCAGGTGGTTCACAACCTCTTCCACCTCTTCGTCGCTGACGAAAGGCCCGTGCACGCGCACAATCCGCGACCCGCCCGCCATATACAGCATGTCCCCCATGCCCAAAAGCTGCTCGGCGCCCTGTTCGCCCAGAATGGTGCGCGAGTCGATCTTGCTGGTCACCTGAAACGAAATCCGCGTGGGGAAGTTCGCCTTGATCGTGCCGGTAATCACATCGACCGAGGGGCGCTGCGTGGCCATGATCAGGTGAATGCCCGAGGCCCGCGCCATCTGCGCAAGACGCTGGATGCAAGCCTCGATTTCCTTGCCTGCCACCATCATCAGATCGGCCATCTCATCGACTACGACAACGATAAAGGGCAAAAGCTGCGGCGCGAATTCTTCCGTCTCGAACACCGGATCGCCGGTTTCATCGTCGAATCCGGTCTGGATGGTGCGCTTGAACATCTCGCCCTTGTCCAGCGCCTCGCGCACGCGGCCATTATAGCCGTCAATATTGCGCACGCCCATTTTCGACATTTTGCGATAGCGCTCTTCCATCTCGCCCACGACCCATTTCAGGGCCACAACGGCCTTTTTCGGGTCGGTCACCACGGGTGACAGCAGATGCGGAATGCCGTCATAGACCGACAGTTCCAGCATCTTGGGGTCGATCATGATCATCCGGCATTCATCGGGCGTCAGGCGATACAGCAGCGACAGGATCATGGTGTTGATCGCCACCGACTTGCCCGAACCTGTTGTCCCTGCAATCAGCAAATGCGGCATCTTGGCCAGATTGGCCACCACCGATTCACCATCAATGGATTTGCCCAGCGCCAGCGGCAGGCGCATCTGGGTATCGCCAAAATCGCGCGCCGACAGGATTTCGCGCAAAACCACTTTTTCGCGCTGCACATTGGGCAACTCGATCCCGATGATCGACCGGCCCGGCACAGTGGACACACGCGCCGACAGCGCCGACATGGACCGCGCAATGTCATCGGCCAGACCAATGACGCGGCTGGCCTTCAGCCCCGGTGCGGGTTCCAGTTCATATTGCGTCACAACAGGGCCGGGGCGGACGCTGACAATCTCGCCGCGCACGCCGTAATCATCCAGCACATTTTCCAGCATCCGCGCGTTTTCTTCCAACGCTTCATCGCTGAGCGTGTAGCGCTGCACCTCGCTTGGGTGTTCCAGAAGCGACAGGGGCGGCAGTTCAAACGCGGGCGCTGCGGGTTCGAATGCAAAGGCCGGTTCTGCCTCGGCCTGCGCCTGACGCGAGGGTTGCGGGCGGGCCTGCGGGGTGGCGACAACGCGGCGCTGCAAGACATGGCCTTTGCGCGGCGGGTCTTGTTCAAACAAGGGTTCTGCATGCAGCACCGGGGCCACAGGGGCAGGCGCAACCGGCGCGGAAGCAGGCGCAGGCGCGGCTGCGTGGGTTGGCTGCGCGGCAAGCATCCAGTCGGGCATGGGCACCGCGCCAAAGGGGGCAGCGGGCAAGCTGGCGCTAAGGCTGGCTGTGGCAACAGGCGGCACATCCTGTGGCGGCACGGGCTGGTGCAGCACAGGTTCTGCGGCGGCATGCGGCACGGGTTGCGGGGCAGGCGCGCGCAAGGGCGGTTCCGATACAGGGTGGCGCGTGCGGTCGAACTGAAACACCGGCTTGGCCCCCTTGCGGTGGCGAATTGCATCGGCAATGCGCGTCTTGATCCGCGCGTCGCCCGAGGGGCGCGCGTCGATCGCAGCCGCCGTCAGGCTGGGTTCCACCAACTCGCCCCGCAGGGGCATTGCAGCCTCTGGTTCGGGGGAAATGGCACCGTTTGGGCGGTTGCTCAGGGATTTCAGGCGCGCCAGCAAGCCGGATGGTGTCTCGTTCGGGTCCTCATGCTGAAACTGCGGGGCAGGGCGCGGGGGTGCAGGGTAATAGGCGTCCTCATCTTCCAGCAGCGGGTAATCGTGGTCATCCTCGCTGTGCAAGGCAAAGTCTTGTGGCGGATGGGCCGCCGCGCGGATCACGGGCGGCGCGCGGCGCGGCTGCCCGCCGTCCAGTCTGGGTTCTGCCCGCGACAAGGTGGGTTCCTGCGGGGCCGCGCCATATGCGGGGCGGGCATTCGGGGCAGGGTGGTGCCGCGCATCGGGCACCGGATGATAGGCCATCGCATCCTCTCGCGTTTGCGCACGCGAGATGCGGGTGTCGTGCAACTTGCGCGCCACGGCCCCGCCTGCCGCCCGAACGCCCAGCGCGCCACCTGCGGCACCACCGCGCAACAGCGCAAGCAAGGCGGCATAGCACAGAACTGTGCCTGCCAAAACAAACCCCAAAAAGCGCAATGCCTCATGCCGGTGAACGCCCAGGGTGAAAGCCCAGATCGCCACAGTCGCGCCCAGCATCACCAGCCCCATCAGCTTGACCCCGGCAGAGGCGCTCATGGGAAGGGCGTTTATCACCGCCCCCAGAACAGTGTCGCCAAACACCCCGCCCATACCATACAGCGTGTCCCAGCCGGCACTCGGCACCAGTGACGCACACCAAACCGAACTAAGCGCCAGCGCGATCGGCAGAAAAATGCCCCGCGCTAAAACCTGATCATGGCCAAACCCTGCAACCAGCCGCGCGCCCCAACCGACAAAGAACAGCACCAGACCCCAAGACGCCATGCCGATGATAATCATCATCGGCGATGCGATCATCGCACCCATGCGCCCAAGCGAGTTCTGGACCGGCACATCGGAAGAGCTAAGCCAGCTTGGGTCCGCCGGTGAATACGACCCCAGCATCAACGCGACCATGGCGCCCAGAACAATCAGCCCCAGCCCCAGCAATTCGCGGCCGCGCTTTTGCAACATTGCTTGCAGATTGCTGTCAAGCAAAGGGTCGCTCGAACGGGTGTTATAGGATGCCATCTGTTAAAGCCTCGTTACGGGTAAAGACAATTACGCAAGCGCCGAAGCGCCTCTTCCAGTTCGTCAATCGGGGCCACCATCGCCACGCGGATGAAATTCTTGCCGGGGTTCACACCTGCGATGTCGCGCGACAAATACGCCCCCGGCAAGACGCGAATGCCGGTTTTCTGCCACAGATGCAGGGCGGCGGCTTCGCCATCCTCTACAGGCAACCACAGGAAAAACCCTGCTTCCGGCCCCTGATAGCCGTCAACCGATGCAAATATGCGGTCGGCCAGCGCGTATTTCTGCTGATACAGCGCCCGAGAGCGGTTTACATGCGCTTCATCATTCCACGCGGCGGCGGCGACATGCTGCAAGGGTTCGGGCAAGGGCGCGCCCGCATAGGCCCGCAACTGGCGGATACGCCGGATCGACTCGACCCCGCCTGCAACAAAGCCAGACCGAATTCCCGGCAGGTTGGACCGTTTGGACAAGGAATGAAAAGACAACACGCGTTCGGGGTCCGCGCCCATGTCGCGCGCGGTTTGCAGCAGGCCGGGGGGGGGCGTGTCGCGGTAAATCTCGGAATAGCATTCATCGGCGAAAATGCGGAAATCGTGTTTTTCGGCCAAATCGATCAGATTGCGCAGATAGGCCGTGTCCGCAACAGACCCCTGCGGGTTCGCGGGTGAACAGATATAGACAATCGCGGCACGGTCCAGCACATCGGCGGGCAGGTTCGCGTAATCGGGCAAATGGCCGCTATCCTTGGTGGCGGGCACAAAGATCGCCTCGGCCCCCAGAACCAGCGCGGCCACAGCATATGCCTGATAAAACGGGTTCGGCGTCAGGATAACCGGCTGCTGGCCATTTTTGTGTTCAGGGCAAAGCGCAAGGGCCGCGTTGAACAACCCTTCGCGCGTGCCGTTCAGAACCATCAGGTTTTCATGGCCCAGCGTGGTCGCATAGCGGCGCGAAAACCACCCCTGAAGGGCATCCAGCAAGGGCGGGATACCTTCATTGACGGGGTATTTTGCAAATCCGTCCAGATGGGCATTCAGCACATCCGACAAAAAAGGCGGCATCTCGTGGCGCGGCTCGCCAATTGTCATGGCAATGGGCGCACCACCGGGTTGGTGGTGGTCCAACAGCGCACGCAGGCGCGGGAATGCGTATTCAGGCAGGTTCGAAAACCGCTCTGGAAATGCCATGGACTGCCTCTAATTCATGGGGTCTTTTGCCCCTATTGACTGGAAGCATACCCTGACAGATCGCGCTGGTCCAGAAAAAGGCTTGAAGAAACCACATTAACCCCGCGAATTTGTGGCATTTTCGCAGAACACACAAGATGTCGTGTGTCCTGCGTCCCTTTTCCCTAGCGCTAGCGCACGCCCTGACCTTAGTGCACCAGCTTTTCTGCCCCCGCCCCCAGACGCAGCAGGTTATCCTCGCGCATCGGGGGGGCCATCAGGCTGATCCCGACAGAGGGGGTTTGCGTGGGCAGGGTCAGCGCGCACAGGCCCAACAAGTTGCCAATCCGCGTGTTACGCAATGTCAGCAGGTTCTCGGTGGTGAAATAGGCGTGGTCATTCATCAACCGTTCGGCATCGGGGGGCATGTTGGGCGCAGTGGGCAGCAATACAGCGTCATACCCCGCAGTCTGCGCCAGATATGCCTGCCGATGCGCGCGCAACGCATCCCATGCTGCCAGATAATCCGTCGCCAGATGGTCGCGGCCAGAGCGGAACCGCTCCAGAATAGGTGCGAAGACGGCCTCTGGCCGCGTCTCGATCAACTCTCGCCACTGCGCATAGCATTCGGGTGTGTAGATAATGGCAGAAAGCGCCAGCGCCTCCTCGACCGGGGCAAGGGTGGCGCGGTCAATCTGCGCGCCTGCCGCTTCCAGTTGCGCCACCGCGCGCTCGAACCCCTGCGCGGGTTCATCGCGGATACCCTCGAACGGGGCACCCTCCAGCACCAGAAAGCGCCGCCCTGCCACTGTTGCGCCGCGCAGATCGGGGGCGGGGCGGTTTTCCATAATGGCCAGCACATGCGCGCAATCCTCGACACTGCGGGCCAACGGCCCGACAGAATCGAACTTCGGTGCCAAGGGCACCACCCCTTCCAACGACAACCGCCCCGATGTGGTTTTCAGCCCCACAAGGTCATTCCACGCGGCCGGAATGCGCACAGACCCGCCTGTATCCGACCCGATGGCAACAGGGGCCAGCCCGAAGGCCACCGATGCCGCCGACCCCGAAGACGACCCCCCCGGCACAGCCTGCGGGTTGTTAATGCAGGGCGGCGTTTCTGTCACAGGGTTCAGCCCCAAGCCCGAATAGGCGAATTCCGTCATATGTGTTTTGCCAAGGCAAACAGTGCCGGCTTGCGTCATGGCGCACAACATTGCCCCATCGGACGTGGGAACACGCCCGCGCAACAGCGCGGTGCCAGACTCGGTTGCAACACCTGCGGTGTCGAACAGGTCTTTCCATGACACCGGCACACCATCCAGCACCCCGCGCCGCAAGCCTGCCCGCGCACGGCCCCGCGCGGCCATAGCCTCGTCCAGCGCGCGTTCGGGCGTCAGCCGCGCATAAATGCGGGTGCCGACAGGGTGCGCGCGGATCGCGTCCAGAAAGGACTCTGTCAGTTCGACAGGGCAAATCGTGCCCGCCCCGATCTCGCGGCCCAGTTCACATGCCGATAGTTTGGCCCAGTTTTTATCCGTCATTTGCCCCTCGCGCTGCTGGCTTGTTTTGCAGGAAGGGACTATTTGCAGATAACAAATGTCAAGCCCAATAGGCATGGCAGGGCATGAAAAGGCATGGGTTTGGTGCTTTTGCCGCATGGACTTTGTGCATCTGGATGTCATAGTTGCACCATGACATATGACACCGATATCCTGATCGTGGGCGGCGGGCTGAATGGCCCGTCACTGGCACTGGCGCTGGCGCAAGGGGGCTTGCGCGTAACCGTGGTAGATGCGCTGCCGCGCGACACGCGCGCCGACCCCGAATTCGATGGCCGCTCCTATGCGATGGCAATCGCCTCGACCCGCGTTTTGGCGGGGTTGGGGGTGTGGGCCGATGTCGCGGACAAAACACAGCCCATCTTGCAGATCAAAGCCAGCGATGGCCGCCCCGCCGAAGGGGCCGCGCCGTTTTTCCTGCATTTCGACCATGCCGAGATTGAAGAAGGCCCGATGGGCCATATGCTGGAAGACCGCGTCTTGCGCCCTGCCCTTCTGGCGGCAATGGACCGCGAAGACCGTATCACACAGCTTTCGGGTGAACGTGTCGTCGCGCAGCAGATCGACGCACATGGCGCGACCGCCACCCTTGAAAGCGGCAAGACCCTGCGCGCGCGCCTGCTTATCGGCTGCGACGGGCGCGACAGCCCGACCGCCCAGCGCGCAGGCATCAAGCGCACCGGCTGGGATTACGGCCAGACAGGGCTGGTCTGCGCTGTGGCGCATGAACTGCCCCATAACGGCTGCGCGCATCAGTTTTTCATGCCTGCGGGACCATTGGCGATTTTGCCCTTGCCCGGCAACCGATCGTCCATTGTCTGGAGCGAACGCACAGACACCGCCGCCGCCATTCACGCGTTGGAGGATGACGCCTATCTGGACGCCCTGCGCCCCCGCTTTGGCGAATTTCTGGGCGATATTTCACTGGCAGGCAAGCGCTTTGCCTATCCGCTGAAACTGACCATCGCCAACAGCTTCATCGGCCCGCGTCTGGCGCTGGTGGGCGATGCGGCGCATGGGTTGCACCCGATTGCTGGGCAGGGTTTCAATTTCGGTCTGCGCGATGTGGCCGCACTGGCCGAGGTGCTGATCGAGGCGCAGCGGCGCGGCGAAGATATTGCAAGCCCGCTGGTGCTGGAACGCTACCAGCAATGGCGCCGCTTTGACACAATGGTTATGGCCGTTGGCACCGACAGCGTGAACCGCCTGTTTTCCAATGACAACCCGCTGTTGCGCGGGTTGCGCGATCTGGGCATGGGGGCCATTTCCGCCGTGCCCGCCCTGCGCCGGACCTTCATCCGGCAAGCCGCAGGGCTGACAGGCGACCTGCCCCGCCTGATGCGGGGCCTGCCGATCTGAAAGTGGCCCTGCCCAACTAGCGGGGCCCAATTAACGGGGCAGGGCCATCACCTCAACCCGCTCGCCCCGCACGGCAAGGCCGACTTCGCCGTTGCACAGGCTTAACGCGTCATCGCCAAACACCACCGCGCGCCAGCCCGACAGCGCGGGCACATCGCGCGCGCCTGCGGCCAAAGCATCCAGATCCGCCGCCGAGGCGATAAGTTTTGCCGCCACGCCAGTTGCATCGGATTTGGCCTTCAGCAGCACACGCAGCAAATCCGCCAATGCCGGATTGACCTGCAAATTCTCGCGGCCATTCTCTGGCTTTGGAAAATTCTCTGGTGCGCAATCCAGCCCACGGGCCACGGCATCCAGAATCCCTTGGGCAATCTCGCCCTTGCGGGCTTCGCGCAACAACAGGCGCGTGCGGCCCAGATCATCTGTGGTTTTGGGCTTGAGCGCGACCAGCTCCAACAGCGCATCATCCTTGAACACCCGAGAGCGCGGCACATCATTGGACTGCGCATGGGTTTCACGAAACTGCGCCAATTCGCGCATGATCGCCAGAAACCGACCGGAATCATTGCGCGTCTTGACACGCTTCCATGCCTCTTCGGGGCGGGTGATATAGGTTTCGGGATCGTCCAGCGTGGCAAGTTCTTCCGAAACCCAACTTGCGCGCCCCGTCTCTTCCAGCTTTGCCGCCAGTTTTTCATAGATCACGCGCAGATGGGTGACATCTGCCAGCGCATAGCCCAGTTGCGCATCGCTCAAGGGCCTGCGCGACCAGTCAGTGAAGCGGGAACTTTTATCAACACTGCCGCGCGTCAGTTTGCGCACAAGGGTTTCATACCCGATCTGGTCACCAAACCCGCAAACCATGGCGGCAATCTGGGTGTCAAACAGCGGCGTGGGCAGGGTGCGCCCCTCGATCAGGAAAATCTCCAGATCCTGCCGCGCGGCATGCAGCACCTTGACTGTGCTTGTATCGCGCAAAAGGGTATAAAACGGCTCTAGCGACAGGCCCTTGGCCAGCGGGTCAACCAGCACCGCAGGGCCGGTTTCCGGCCCGGCAGGGCCGGGCAAAGCCATCTGCAACAAACACAGCTTGGCATAATATGTCCGCTCGCGCAGAAACTCGGTGTCGATCGTCACATAGGGGGCTGCGTGCGCCTGCGCACAAAACCGCGCCAGTTCGTCGGTCGTGGTGATCAGATCCATTGAAATTGCCTGACTGCTTGTCCTGTAGCAAATGCATAGGCAAAATGCGCGACCTTGGAAAGCCCTACAACCAAGGACTTTCACCCGCGATACGCAGCGCGCGGGTGCCATACCCTGTTACAGCCCAAGCACTGTAATCTTGAACAGCATCCACAGGGCCATTGCGATCATCATCAGGTTTTCAGTCAGCGATACAAAGCCCAAAGGAACATTGCTGTCCCCGCCCACACAGGCGCATTTCAACTCTCGCTTGTCGATATAGACCGCCTTGAACACCGACACCGCGCCGATTGTGCCAATAAACAGCGCAACAGGTATCGAAAGCCACATCAGCGCGCCTGCAACCATCAAAATACCGGCCAGCCCTTCGGCAAACGGATAGACATATCCGTAGCGCACCCAGCGCTGTGCCAGCAGGTCATAATTCAGAAACATGGTCGAGAAACTCTCGATATCCTTCAGTTTCTGCAATGCCAGCAGGCACATGGCAAAGGCAATGAACCATTCGGCAGCCGTGATCGTCACCACCTGGCCAAAGGCCCCCCAACTGGCGGCCAAAGCCATCGCCGCCGCCATCGCAAACAGCGCAATGACAGGGGTATAGGTGGTTTCATCCTTATCCGGCACATCCTTGCCAAAATACGCCAGCAACTCTTCATACCCGCCAATCCTTTCGCCGCCGATAAACGCCTGCGGCGTGGTCGAGACACCATAGCGCGCGCGCACCTCATCTGTCTGCGCGCGGGTGGTCAGCGGGTGGTCTTCAACCTCAAAGCCCTGACGTTTCAGCAAATCAAGCGATTTCAGGCCATAGGGACATGTATGCTCTGTCATGACCATCCGGTAAAGCGTGGCGGTTTTCTGCGCCGTGGCTGGCATATGGCACCTTCTGCTTTCGGTTGGACCCTGCATCGCGGCAAACACGCACGCCGCAGCGGTCCGTGGGGGGGGTGCCCGCCCCGATGGCACTGCATCAGGGCGGGCGCGGCCTTGTGGCCTGCACTTAGGCGGCGTGCTGGTTTATGTTTTCTTCGGCAATCTGTGACATGGTCTTGTCGCCCGAATAGGCCGCATCCAGCATGGCGCGCAACACATCCACATCTTCGGTCAGGCCCAACTGGCTGGCAAAAGCGGCGGCACAGCCATAGCCCGCAATCGCATAATGCGCCATGCGCTGGTATTGCGTAATGATCACGGCATCGCGCACGGCATCCACAGCGAAATCTTCCCGCAGCGCATGGCTGCGCGCCTCTCGGACAAGTCCTTCCATGCCTTTGCACTGCGCCCCACCCACAGCGGCGGCATGGGGCTGAAGCAGTTTTTCAAGTTTGGCCGCGCCATCCTCTATGCCTGCGACGCCCCGCTCCAGCGCGTGGGTAAGCGGGTCTGCAGTGGCGGCGTCTGCCAGTTCGCGCGTGGCTTTCACGGCCTGCCGGTTGGCACTCAGCAAATCTTGCAACTGGTGGATATAGACATCTTTCAAGCTTTCCATGGTGAACTCCTTTCACATCGGGTTTCACATCCGGCCCACGACAGGGCCTTCTCACTCTCAACGCATGGGCAGGCGGGATGGTTGCGTTGAGCGGGTGATTTCTGCGCATTGCAGCACCCGCGCCCCACCCCCAGCCAGACAGCCGCAAACACCCGCTTTGCACAGCAATCATGGAACGTTTTTCCAGCCCGCGCGTTAAACTGTCTGGAGGAATTCATGTCATCATTGCGCAAAAAGCACCTGACGAAACCGATATTTCACTGGGCCAAAGGGGCCATGCCCAGCCTGTCACAGACAGAGCGCGAAGCGCTGGAGGCTGGCGAAACATGGTGGGATGCCGAATTGATGTCGGGCAACCCCGATTGGAAAAAGCTGCTTGCCACACCCGCCCCCGCATTGACCGAGGCAGAGCAGGCCTTTCTCGATGGCCCCTGTGTAAAGCTATGCACCATGCTGGATGACTGGGCGATCAACCGCACCGATGGCGACCTGCCCGCCCCCGTCTGGGAATTCATGCGCGAAAACAGGTTTTTCGGCCTGATCATCGCGCGCGATTATGGGGGCCTTGGCTTTTCCGCTTTTGCCCATTCCGAAGTGGTGCGCCGCGTGTCGATGGCCTCGATCCCTGCTGCGGTGACAGTCATGGTGCCCAATTCCCTTGGCCCCGGTGAATTGCTGCACCTGTTCGGCACAGATGCGCAGAAAGATCACTGGTTGCCACGGCTGGCAGACGGGCGCGAATTGCCCGCCTTTGGCCTGACCAGCGACGAGGCAGGCTCGGACGCCTCTGCCATGGTTGACACGGGTGTTGTCTGTCGCGGGCAGTGGCAGGGCAAAGAGGTGCTGGGCATACGGCTGAACTGGTCCAAGCGCTACATCACCCTAGCCCCTGTCTGCACCATCCTTGGCCTTGCTTTCAAACTGCAAGACCCCGACGGGCTGCTGGGCGACACCCCGGACCCCGGCATCACCTGCGCGCTGGTCCCCACCGACCTGCCCGGTGTGGAAACCGGACGCAGGCATATCCCTTCCGGCACCATGTTCCAGAACGGGCCAACCACGGGCAAGGATGTGTTCATTCCCGTGGACAATATCATCGGCGGGCCAGAGCAGGCAGGCAAGGGCTGGCTGATGCTGATGAGTGCTTTGGCGGCAGGGCGCGGTGTATCGCTGCCCTCGCTGGCCTGCGCGGGCACCACATTGGCAGCCCATTCCAGCGGGGCCTATGCGCGGGTGCGCGAACAGTTCAACCTGCCCATTGCAAAATTCGGCGGCATACAGGAACCGCTGGCGCGGCTTGCGGCCAATGCCTATGCGGTAAACGCCGCCCGCCACCTGACCTGCGCAGGGCTGGATGAAGGGCGCGCGCTGTCGGTCATCTCGGCGCTGATGAAATACTCCGCCACCGACCGCATGCGCGCATCCATTGACGACGCGATGGATATTCACGCGGGCAAAGCCGTGATTGACGGGCCGATGAATTACCTCTCGGCCAATTACCGCGCCGTGCCCATCGGCATTACGGTTGAAGGGGCCAATATCGTCACCCGCTCGCTTATGGTGTTCGGGCAAGGGGCCATTCGCGCGCATCCGCATCTGCTGGATGAAATTCTGGCGCTGGAAAACGGGCAGGAAGATGCAGGGCTGGCGGCCTTCGACACCCATTTCTGGCGCCATGTCGGCCATTCCATCCGCACGGTGGGCCGCAGCTTTGGCCGCGCGCTGACAGGCGCGCGCTTTGCCCCCGCCCCCCCAAAAGCCACCGAGGCGCGCGATGCGCCGCTTTACCGTGAACTGGCGCGCTGGTCGGCGGCCTATGCCATCACCGCAGATATGGCCTTTCTGACCATCGGCGGCGGGCTAAAGCGGATGGAAATGCTCTCGGGGCGCATGGCCGATATTCTAAGCGAGTTATACATCACCTCTGCCGTGCTGAAACACTGGCAAGATCAAGGCAGGCAGGCCGAAGATTTCGACCTTGTCGCCTATTGCGCGCAAAGCTCTTTCGCGCGCATCAGCGCCTTGCTGGATGACACGATCGCCAATTTCCCCGCGCGCGGCGCGGCATTGCTGCTGCGCGTCATCACCCGCCCGCGCGCTGTGGGGCGCGCGCCCTCCGATGCGCTGACCGCGCGCTGCGCCGCCCTTATCAGCGAAGACGGGCCAACCCGCGACAGGCTGGGCCGCGAGCTGACAGGGCCGGGGCAGACTGCGGGCATTGTCGCGCTGAATGACGCCTATCGCAAAACCATCGCCGCAGAGGGCCTGCGCAAACGCCTGCGCGAACTGGGCATGACCCCGACAGATGCCTTCAAGGCAGGGTTATTGACGCAGGCCGAGAAAACCCAGCTCGATGATCTGGCGCATGCCGTGGCCAAGGTGGTCGCGGTCGATGATTTCTCGCCCGAGGACTTCGCCGCCATGCTGCCCACACCCGAACACGCGCACCGCACCCACCCGAAACCCGAGGCCGCCGAATGACCGCGCCGAGAGAGGTTTTTCTTGTCGATGGCACGCGCACGCCTTTCTTGAAAGTGCGCGGCAAGCGCGGGCCATTCACCCCTGTGGATCTGGCGGTGCAATGCGGCCGCCCGCTGCTGGCGCGCCAGCCCTTTGCCCCCGATGCCTTCGACATGGTCATTCTGGGCTGCGTCAATGTCATCGCGGATGAAATGAACCCCGCCCGCGTGGCCGCCCTGCGGCTGGGCATGGGCGATCAGATGGTGGCCTTTACTGTCCAGATCAATTGCGGATCAGGCATGCAATCCATCGACACCGCCTTTCGCACCATCCGCGAAGGCTCTGCCGAGATGATCCTTGCAGGCGGGGCAGAGGCATTGAGCCATGCACCCCTGATGCTGCGCGATGCCGCGGTGGACTGGCTGGCAGGGGTGCAAACCGCCTCTGGCCCGTTCGCCACCGCGCAAAACGCGCTCAAGATCAAGCCCAAGCACCTCAAACCCGTGATCGGGCTGGAACGCGGCCTGACAGACCCGATTACCGACCTTAGCATGGGCCAGACAGCAGAAGTGCTGGCGCATCATTTCGGAATCACCCGCATGATGGCCGACACCTATGCGGTGGAAAGCCACGCCCGCTTGGCCGCAGCGCAACAGGACGGCACCCTGACGGACGAGGTTATGCCCGCCTTTGGCCCCGATGGCACAGTTTACCGCGCAGATGACGGCGTGCGCGAAGGCAGCACAGTGGCAAAGCTGGGCGGGCTGAAGCCTGTGTTTGAAAAACCCTATGGGCAGGTGACAGCGGGCAATGCCTCGCAGGTCACTGACGGGGCATCATGGTGCATTCTGGCCTCTGGGCAGGCTGTCGCAGAACATGGGCTAGTGCCTATCGCGCGGCTGGTCGATAGCGCATGGGCCGCGCTTGACCCGTCGCTTATGGGGCTGGGGCCGGTCATGTCGGCAACACCCCTGCTGACGCGCCACGGCTGGGGCCGCGAAGATATAGACCTGTGGGAAATAAACGAAGCCTTTGCCGCGCAGGTTCTGGCCTGCCTTGCCGCATGGCAAGACCCGCGCTTTTGCCGCGATGTGCTGGGCCTGAAAGACAGTTTCGGCGCAATCCCCCGCGACAGGCTGAACATTCACGGCGGCGCGATTGCACTGGGCCACCCAGTTGGCACCAGCGGCAACCGCATTGTGCTGCATCTGGCAAATGCCCTGAAAGCCGCAGGCGGGGGGCGCGGTGTGGCGACAGAATGCATTGGCGGCGGACAAGGCGGCGCGATGGTATTGGAGGCAGTCTGATGAACAAGCCATTTCAAGACTACCTGGCCCCCTCGATGCTGGAACTGGGCGGCGCAGATATGCCGGGCGATGGGGATTGGCGCTATGGCCAGGATACAGACCAGATCGGCTGGCTGGTGCTGGACCGCAAGGATGCGTCGGTCAACACCATCTCGGACAGTGTTTTGCGCGAACTTGACACCCACCTTGACCGGATCGAGGCCGCACCCCCCCGCGCGCTGGTGCTGCGCTCTGGCAAATCCGCAGGGTTTGCCGCAGGGGCCGATATTCACGCCCTCGCCAAAATGGATGCAGAACAAACCGCAAAACTGCTGAGCGAAGCGCATGCGGTGTTGCACCGGCTGGAAGGGCTGTCTTGCCCCACCATTGCAGTTGTACATGGCGCAGCCCTTGGCGCGGGGTTTGAAATGGCGCTGGCCTGTGACTACCGCATCGCCATTGAAGGGGCCTCTTTCGGGTTGCCCGAAGTGCAACTTGGCCTGCATCCGGGGCTGGGCGGCACCGTGCGCCTGCCCGCACTGATCGACCCGCTACAGGCCATGCAGATGATGCTGACAGGCAAGACCGCGCATACCAGACGCGCGCAAGATCTGGGCATCGCAGATATCGTGACCGAAGAACGCCATGTGCGCGCCGCAACGCTGGCCGTGGCACGCGGCGAGGTGGACCAGCACAAACGCGGCCTGATGGGGCACGCCTTCAGCCTGTCTGCCGCGCGCATTCTGGCCGCCGACAGAATGCGGCGCGAAGTGCAGAAGAAAGCCCCCAAACACCACTACCCCGCCCCCTATGCCCTGATCGAGATTTGGGCCGAACATGGCAACGACCCAAACGCCATGCAAAAGGCCGAAATCGCGTCATTCGCAAAGCTTTTGCAAACCGAGACCAGCAAGAACCTGATCCGCGCCTTCATGCTGCGCCAAACCCTGAAATCGGGCGCGAAAGGCGAATGCGACATCGCGCGTGTCCATGTGGTTGGCGCGGGCGTCATGGGGGCCGAAATTGCGGCATGGGGTGCCATGCAGGGCAAACAGGTCACTGTCACCGACCCGGATGAGGCCGCACTTGGCAAAACCATCCAGCAGGCCGCGCAAATCTGCAAACAGGCGCATAAAGACAGGCACGCCACCCGCGACACGCTGGACAGGCTTATGCCAGACCCGCGCGGCTATGGCGCGCGCCATGCCGATCTGGTGATCGAGGCAGGACCGGAAAACCCCGAGGTGAAAGCCAAAATCTTTGCCGAACTGGCAAAACGCATCAAGACAGGGGCCATTCTGGCCACCAACACCTCTAGCCTGCATATCGGCGCATTGACAAAACATGTGCCCGATACCGCGCGCTTTGCAGGCCTGCATTTCTTCAACCCCGTCAACAAGGTGCCGCTGGTCGAAGTGGTCAGCCATGACGCCACCAGCCCCGACACACGCGCGCGCCTGATGGCGTTTTGCACCTCCATCAACCGCCTGCCGGTTGCCGTGACAGACGCGCCGGGGTTCTTGGTAAACCGCGCGCTGATGCCCTATTTGCTGGAAGCGCTTTTGCTGATCGACGAAGGCACCCCGAAAGAGCGTATCGACCGCGCCGCGCTGGATTTCGGCATGCCGATGGGGCCAGTCACTTTGGCCGATCAGGTGGGGCTGGATATTTGCCTTGATGTCGCGCAAAGCCTACAAAAATCGCTCGATGGTAAAATCGCCTATGTCCCCGCATTGCTGCGCGACAAGGTCGAGGCGGGCGATCTGGGCCGCAAAACAGGGCGCGGCTTTTACGACTGGTCAAACGGCACGCCCACGCCCGCCACTAACGCCACCGCCAGCGAAGACCTGACAGACCGCCTGATCCTGCCCATGCTGGATGCCTGCGCCGAATGCCTGCGCAAAGGTGTCGTCGCCAACCGCGACGATCTGGATGCCGCGATGATCTTTGCCACAGGCTTTGCACCCTTCCGCGGCGGCCCCATGCACTATGCGGCCACCCGCGGCTTTGGCACCATTCACACGCGGCTGGAAGCGCTTGAAAAAGAATTCGGCGCGCGTTTCCAGCCCGACCCTTACTGGGCCACGCATGCCTGAACCCACGGCGCATTTCACCGATGAGGAGCCGGTCATTGACTGGATTCTCGCAACACTCGGGCATGATCTGCGCGTGGCCCTGCCGCTGGGGCTGGGCAAGCCGGTCACACTCATCAATGCGCTGGTGCGCCGTGCCTGCAATGACCCCTCGATACGCTTGCAGATTTTCACAGCCCTGACGCTAGAGCGGCCCACCCCCGCTTCCGATACCGAGCGCCGCTTTCTTGAACCCGCGCTGGACCGGCTGTTTGGTGCCTATCCGCAGATCGAATATGCCGCATTGTTGCGCGCGGGCAAACTGCCGCAAAATATCGAAGTTACCGAATTTTTCCTGCAAGCGCCAAACTGGGTGAAAGTGCCGCAAGCGCAGCAAAATTACGTTTCCGCCAATTATACCCACGCGCCTGATGTGCTGCTGGGGCAAGACCCAAACCTTGTCTTGCAACTGCTGGCCAGCGATGGCGCGCGCCTAAGCCTGTCTTGCAACACCGACATTACCAGCGACCTGTTGCGCCTGCGCCAGCAGGGCAAGGCCAGTTTCGCCTTTGTCGGGCAGGTGCATGCGGGCCTGCCCTTCATGGCAGGGCCTGCGGAACTGGCGGCTGCCGAATGCGGCGCGCTGCTTACCCCGGACACCCCGCCGCATGACCTGTTTTCGGTCGTCAAGCAACCTGTCGGGCTGCAAGATCACGCCATCGCGCTGCATGCCTCGCGGCTGGTGCGCGACGGGGGCACACTACAAATCGGCATTGGCCAGATCGGAGATGCGATTGCCCACGCCCTGACGCTTCGCCATGACGCGGAAATCGCACCGCTATGGGAAAACTGCCCCTTCCCGCGCGCGCCCCGCTTCGATGAAACCGGCCCGTTCCGGACCGGTCTGTATGGCGTAACAGAAATGCTGGTCGATGGGCTGCTCGCACTGTTTGAACGCGGCATCATCCGCCGAGAGGTGGATGGCGTGGCCATCCATGCAGGGTTTTTTCTGGACAGTCGGCAGTTCTACGCCCGCCTGCATGCCCTGCCCCCGCAGGACCGCGCGCGCATTGCCATGATGCCCGTGTCCTTTACCAATTCGCTTTTGGGGGACGAGCCTGCCAAACGCGCCGCGCGCCAGCACGCGCGCTTCATCAACTCTGCCATGATGGTCACCTTGCTGGGCGCGGTTGTGTCCGATGGCACCGAAAACGGGCAGGTTGTCAGCGGCGTGGGCGGGCAGTTCAATTTCGTGACCCAAGCCTTTGCGCTGGAACAGGCCCGCGCGGTCATCACCCTGCCCGCCACGCGCAAAGGCAGGCTGGGGCTGAAATCCAACATCCGGTTTTCCTATGGCCATGTCACCATTCCGCGCCATCTGCGCGATATTGTGGTCACCGAATACGGCATTGCCGATCTGCGCGGCAAAAGCGATGCCGATACCATTGCGGCCCTGCTGGAAATCGCCGACAGCCGCTTTCAGCCAGAACTGGAGGCAAAGGCCAAAGCTGCGGAGAAATTGCCAAAAAGCTACCGCTTGCCTGCATCCGCGCGCAACAATACCCCAAAAGCGCTGAACGCATGGTTGCGCCCGCATCAGCCCGCGCGCCTGCCCCGCTTCCCCTTCGGCACCGACTTCACCGAGATCGAGCAAATTCTGCTGCCCGCGCTGGCCGATCTGCGCGACGCCAGCACACGCTGGCCCGATCTGCTGGGGCTGATGGTTCGCGGCCTGCGCGGGCAACCGGCCCCGCGCGAAGAAAATGCACTGGCGCGCATGGCACTGCACCGGCCCGACACGCTCAAGACTCGGTTAACAGCTTTGGCCCTGCGCGGCGCATTGCGCCAGCAAACGCACTAAACGCGCCAAATATGCGCGCCCTGTCACCCGAATGTGACCACAAAAACAAACCCAACTGCCAGTCTGTCGCGTAATGTAGGGCAGATCATATTGGAGAGATGCGCGATGTTCAGAGTTTTTGCAGTCTTACTGCTGGCACTTCTGGGACTGCCAGCCGCCGCCCAGCAAACCGAAACCGCCCTTGTTGCAGGCGGCTGTTTCTGGTGTGTCGAATCCGATTTCCGGCGGGTCGAGGGGGTGACAGATGTGCGCGTAGGCTTTGCCGGCGGCACCACACCGGACCCCAGCTATGATGACGTGGTGCGCGGGCGCACCACACATCTGGAATCCGCGCTGATCACCTTCGACCCTGCGCAAATCAGCTATGACCAGATCCTGCATATGTTCCTGCGCTCAGTCGATGTGCTGGATGATGGCGGGCAATTCTGCGACCGTGGCGCGCATTACACCACGGCAATCTTTGCCACCCCTGACCAGATGGCGCAGGCACAGGCTGCTATTTCCGCCGCCGAAGCGGAACTTGGCCAAAGCATCGTCACCCCCGTGCGCGCAGCCACCCCGTTCTATGAGGCGGAAGAGTATCACCAGAATTACGCCAAATCCACAGAACGCACCCTGACCCGCTTTGGCTGGGTGGAACGGCAGGCAGCCTATAAAAACTACCGCGAAGGCTGCGGCCGTGACCGGCGCGTGAACCAGCTTTGGGGCATGTCAGCCCCGTTCGTGAATTAACGCCTCTATCTCGGCGCGCGTCGGCATGGCAGCGGCCGTGCCGTGCCGCGACACCTGAATGGCAGCGGCAGCAGCGGCAAATTGCATGGCATCTTCGGGCAAAGCCCCCATCGACAAGGCCGCCGCCAAAGCCCCTGTAAAGCAATCCCCTGCCCCTGTTGTATCCACCACCTGCGTGGGCAGGGCGGGCACAACAATATCGGGCGTGCCGCGCGCATGCCAGCTTGCCCCCTCGGCCCCGCGCGTGATGACAACAGTTTCCACCGGCAAATCTTCAAACGGCGTATCAAGCGCCGCGCGCAGCTGCGCTGCCTCGACCGCGTTCATGACCAGCGTGTTCACATAGGGCAGAACCGCGCGCACCGCCGCAATCTCGAACGGGGCGGCGGAATAGATCACTTCCATCCCCCGCCCCATCGCGGCTTCGGCAATTTCGGGCTGAAACGCGGTTTCATTCTGCAATAGCAAAATATCGTCCAGTTCCGCCTGTTCCAGCGCCGCAAGAACCGGCGCCAGCGCCATGGCCCGATTGGCCCCCGGTTCGATGATGATGGAATTCTCGCCCTGATGGTCCAGCAAGATCACCGCATGGCCTGTCGGCCCCTCAACCTGCTGGATGCCGTCACACACCACCCCGTCTGCCGCAAGCGCGGCCAGCGCGCGCGCGCCATCTGCCCCGACAGCACCCAGATGGCGCACCGGCGCGCCCGCGCGCGCCGCCGCAACAGATTGGTTGGCCCCCTTGCCCCCGAACTCTGTCCGATAGGCAGAGGCGGCAAGCGTCTCACCCGGTGCGGGCAAATGCGCCAGCCAGTAGAAATGGTCGATATTGATCGACCCGAAACACCAGACAGTCACGCCAATCCCTTTCAGACAATCTCGCAGGCGGCCATAACCGCCATATTGACAATGTCATTCACAGTAGACCCTGTCGAGCAGATCTGGATAGGCTGCGGCACACCGGCCAGAATTGGCCCGATCACCGTGGCCCCCGCCATTTCCTGCATCAGCTTCACCGAAATGGACGCCGAATGCCGCGCGGGCACAACCAGAATATTCGCAGGCCCTGTCAGGCGCGAGAACGGGTAATGCGCCGCCGCCGCAGGGTTCAATGCCACATCCACGGTCATCTCGCCCTCATATTCAAAATCCACCCCGCGCGCGTCCAGAATATCGGGGGCAAGATGCATCTTCTCGGCACGCTCGGACACCGGATAACCAAAGGTCGAGAAGCTGACAAAAGCCACGCGCGGCTCCAGCCCCAGATGCCGCGCGACCGATGCCGCACGCGTGGCAATATCGGCAAGGTCGGTATCGCTGGGCCATTCATGCACCAGCGTATCGGCAATCAGCACGATCCGCCCGTTATGCAACAGCGCGGTCACACCGGCCACCCCGTCCTTGGCGCGCGCATCGAACACATGGTTAATCAGCCCCAGCACATGCGCCGATTTGCGCGTGGCCCCGGTGACCAGCGCATCCCCATGCCCATGCGCCAGCATCAGCGCCGCAAACACATGCCGGTTGCGCGCCGCCAGACGGTGCACATCCTTCATGTCATGGCCCTGACGCTGCAACCGCTCATAGAGAAATGCCTTATATGTCTCCAGATGGCGGGTATTGCTGGCATTCACCACTGACAATTCGCGCACCGCATCGCCCAGCCCTGCCGCCTCCAGCTTGGCGCGCACATCCTCTTCGCGCCCGACAACCAGCGCTTGCCCGTAGCCGCCGCGCTGGTAGCTGACCGCCGCGCGCAAAACCCGCTCGTCATCACCCTCGGCAAAGATCATGCGCGATTGCTTCTGTTTGGCCCGCGCATGGATCGATTGCAAAATGCTGGCCGTCGGGTCCATCCGCGCCTTCAGCGCCTGAGTGTAGCCTTCCATGTCCAGAATGGGGCGGCGCGCAACGCCTGTGTCCATGCCCGCCTTGGCGACCGCAGGCGGAATGGTATGGATCAGACGCGGGTCAAACGGTGTCGGAATAATATAGTCGCGCCCGAAGGTCAGCTTGCGCCCATAGGCCATGGCCACCTCATCGGGCACATCCTCGCGCGCCAGTTCGGCCAGGGCCCGCGCACAGGCGATCTTCATCTCGTCATTGATCGCGCGCGCGTTAATATCCAGCGCCCCCCGAAACAGATAGGGAAAGCCCAGAACATTGTTCACCTGATTGGGGTAATCACTGCGCCCCGTGGCCACAATCGCATCGGCGCGCACCGATTGCGCTTCCTCTGGTGTGATCTCGGGGTCGGGGTTCGCCATGGCAAAGATCACCGGATTATCGCCCATGCTGGCAACCATCGCAGGCGTGACAGCGCCTTTCGCCGACACACCAAGAAACACATCCGCGCCCACCATCGCCTGTTCCAGCGTGCGCGCATCCGTGCGCGCGGCATGGGCAGATTTCCACTGGTTCATGCCTTCGGTCCGGCCCTGATAGATCACGCCCTTGGTGTCGCACATGATGCAATTGTCTTGCAGCGCGCCCATCGACTTGATCAGCTCCAGACAGGCAATGCCCGCCGCCCCCGCCCCGTTCAGAACGATCTTGCAATCCTCGATCCGCTTGCCTGACAATTCCAGCGCATTGATCAGCCCTGCCGCGCAAATCACCGCTGTGCCGTGCTGGTCGTCATGGAATACCGGAATATCCATGATCTCTTTCAACCGGCTTTCAATAATGAAACACTCGGGCGCCTTGATATCTTCCAGATTGATCCCGCCAAAGGTCGGCCCCATCAGCTTGACGGCCTGAATAATCTCGTCAGGGTCTTCGGTATCCAGCAAAATATCAATCGCGTTCACATCGGCAAACCGCTTGAACAGCACCGCCTTGCCTTCCATCACCGGCTTCGAGGCCAGCGCCCCCAGATTGCCCATGCCCAGAATGGCCGTGCCATTCGACACCACAGCCACCATATTGCCCTTGGTGGTGTAGTCATAGGCGGCCTGCGGGTCATCTGCGATGGCCTGCACCGGCACCGCCACTCCGGGGCTATAGGCCAGCGACAGATCCGCCTGCGTCGCCATCGGCTTCGAGGCGGAAATCGCATATTTGCCGGGTGTTGGCAGAAAATGATAGGCAAGCGCCTCTTCAGTGGTAAATTTGTTGCGCGACATGGGCAGGCCTCCTCCTGATTGGCGGTGTCATATCGGCTCCTGCCCCGCTCCACAACAAAGCGCAGCGCCTGTTATCGCTAACGCCCGCCCCATTTTCTTGCTTTAAATACTCTCAGGGGGTGAATTGAGGCGAAGCCGAAAGAGGGGGCGCGAGCGCCCCCTTTCCCCCGCCCGTCCCATTCGTTACCTATCAGCTCAAAGCCCAAGCCAAAGGACACACGCGGTGAACACTGTCACCCCCATGATGGCCCAGTATCTTCAGGTCAAAGCGCAACACCCGGATGCGCTGCTGTTCTACCGCATGGGCGATTTCTACGAACTGTTCTTTGACGATGCCGTGGCCGCCTCTGCGGCCCTCGACATTGCGCTGACCAAACGCGGCAAGCATCTGGATGAAGACATCGCCATGTGCGGCGTGCCCCACCATGCCGCCGAAGGGTATTTGCTGACACTCATCCGCAAGGGCTTTCGCGTCGCCATCGCCGAGCAGATGGAAACCCCCGAACAGGCCAAGAAACGCGGGCATAAATCGGTGGTCAACCGCGATGTGGTGCGCCTTGTTACCCCCGGCACGCTGACCGAAGACTCGCTTCTTGATGCGCGCCGCCACAACTTTCTTGCCGCTTTTGCCGAATTGCGCGACGAAGGCGCGCTGGCTTGGGCCGATATTTCCACAGGGCAGGTGCGCGTCATGCCCTGCACCCGCACCCGCCTTGGGCCGGAACTGGCCCGCTTGGCCCCGCGCGAATTGCTGGTCAGCGATGCCCGCGCCGAAGGCATCCGCCCCATTGCCGAGGATATGGGCGCAGCCCTCACCGGCCTTGCCCCTGCCAGCTTCGACAGTCAGGCCGCGGATGCGCGGCTTTGCGCGCTTTACAAGGTGCAATCCCTCGACGGGTTCGGGCAGTTCACACGGGCCGAGCGCGCGGCCTTGGGCGCGCTGGTCGATTATCTGGACCTGACCCAGCGCGGCAAACTGCCCTTGCTGCAACCCCCCGCCCGCGACACGGCAGAAGAGTTGGTCCAGATCGATGCCTCCACACGGCGCAATCTGGAACTGACGCAATCGCTGTCGGGCACCCGCGAGGGTGCGCTGCTGCATGCGATTGACCGCACAGTGACAGCCGCAGGCGCGCGGCTTTTGGAACGCCGCCTTGCCTCGCCCTCGCGCAGGCTGGATACGATCATGGAACGGCAACAGGCCGTCACCTTTCTGCATGGCACCGCCCGCCTGCGCGGCGATCTGCGCGCCGCCCTGAAGGAGGTACCCGATCTGGACCGCGCGCTCTCGCGCCTGTCACTGGACCGCGCAGGCCCGCGCGATCTGGGCGCGATCCGCAACGCCATTGCACAGGCCGAAGAAATCGCAGCCCTGCTGGCCCAGCAAGACGCCCCACCCCTGCTGGCAGATGCCGCCACAGCCCTGCAAGGCCATGACGCCCTGCTGGATTTGCTGGATGCCGCCCTCATCGCCGCGCCCCCCTTGCTGGCGCGCGATGGCGGCTTTATCGCGCCCGGCCATGACCCCGATCTGGACGAGGCGCGCCAACTGCGCGACGAAGGCCGCAGCGTCATTGCCGCAATGCAGGCCGATTATGCAAGCGACACCGGCATCCCCTCGCTGAAAATCAAGCACAACAATGTGCTGGGTTATTTCATCGAAGTCACCGCCACCCATGCCGAGCGGATGCTGTCAGAACCGCTGTCATCGCGCTACATCCACCGCCAGACCACCGCCAATCAGGTGCGCTTTACCACTGTGGCCCTGTCGGAAATGGAAACCCGCATCCTGAATGCCGGCGCGCGCGCATTGGAGATTGAAAAGCGCCTGTTTGCCGCGTTGCGCGATGCCATTCTGGCGCGCGCGCCCGCCCTTGCCCAAACCGCGCGCGCCTTGGCCGAGATCGACCTTGCCGCAGGCTTGGCAGATATCGCGCAATCGGCTGGCTGGTGCGCGCCAAAGCTGGACCAATCGCGCATCTTCCAGATCACCGGCGGGCGGCACCCTGTTGTGGAAGCCGCACTAGAACGCTCGGGCCAGCCCTTTATTGCCAATGACTGCGACCTGAGCGCCGAGAAGACCGCCGCCATCTGGCTGCTGACAGGCCCGAACATGGCGGGCAAATCCACCTTTCTGCGGCAGAATGCCGTGATTGCCATTCTGGCGCAGATGGGCGCATGGGTGCCTGCGACATCGGCGCAGATCGGGCTGGTCAGTCAGGTGTTCAGCCGCGTGGGCGCCAGTGATGATCTGGCGCGCGGGCGGTCCACCTTCATGGTGGAAATGGTCGAAACCGCCGCCATCCTCAATCAGGCCGATGACCGCGCGCTGGTGATCCTTGATGAGATCGGGCGCGGCACGGCCACCTATGACGGGCTGTCGATTGCATGGGCCACGCTAGAGCATTTGCACGACGTGAACCGCGCCCGCGCCCTGTTTGCCACCCATTACCATGAAATGAGCGCGCTGGCAGGCCGGCTGGACGGCGTGGAAAACGCCACTGTCACTGTCAAGGAATGGGAAGGCGAGGTGATCTTCCTGCACGAGGTGAAACGCGGCGCGGCAGATCGCAGCTATGGGGTGCAGGTCGCGCGGCTGGCAGGGCTGCCCGACAGGGTTATTGCACGCGCGCGCGAGGTTCTCAGCGCGCTGGAACAGGGCGAGGCAGGCACCAAACCCAAAGCGCTGATCGACGATCTGCCGCTCTTCTCTGCCGCGCGCGCGCCCGCGCCGCAAAAACCGCCCACCTCGCCCGCAATGGAAAAGCTGGCGCAGATCAACCCGGATGAATTGACCCCGAGAGAGGCGCTTGATCTGATGTATGAATTGCGCGCGCTGGCCAAACCCTAGCGGTGCTGCCAGACTGATGCCCCCCGATGGCGATATGGGGACCATTGAAGCGTTGCCCCAAGCCGCGCAGCGTCGGGCCGCGGTGCGGCGATCCTCACGCCCTGCTACAGCGCTTTATGCTGGCCAAATCCGCGTAAGATCAAGGCTTTGCGCAGTGCCAAGCCAAATCGCCGTGCCGTGGGTGCGGCCCGGCGATGCGCGGCGGGCCTGCGGCCCTTGATTCCGCGCTTGGGGCTGCTCTCTGACACACACAACAAAAAAGAGGGGCCACGCGCCCCCCTTCCCTGTCTCATAACACTGTCCGCCGCGCCTAGTTTGCAGGCGTAGATGACACGCCCACATGCGCAGGGCGCAAAAGCTGGTCATGCAGCATGAACCCTTCGGCCATGACCTGAATGATCTGCCCCGCCTTGAAATCCGGCACTGGCGCTTCAAACATGGCCTGATGCGAATGCGGGTCAAACATCTCGCCCACTTCGGGGCTGATGCGCTGAACACCGTGCTTGGTCAGAATATTCGTCAGCTCGCGCAAGGTCAGCTCGACCCCTTCGACCAGACCGGCAGCGGCAGCGCGGGTTTCCTCGGTCGCGGCATTCAATGCGCGGGTCAGGTTGTCATAGACCGGCAGCATATCGCGCGCGATTTTCGAGCCGCCATAAAGCTGCGCATCGCGGCGGTCTTTCTCGGCGCGTTTGCGGCTGTTTTCAGCATCGGCCAGCGCGCGGATCATGCGGTCGCGCATCTCATCGCGCTGCGCGATCAGCATGTCGATCTCGGCCTCCAGCGCGCTGACAGGGTCTTGCTGCGCCTCTTCCGCCTCTGGGGCATCAAGGCTTGCGTCATCCTCATGCATAAGGGGGTCGTCTTCGGGGCTTGGCTTTGCGTCGGCCATCATCTTGCCTTTTCCTTCGTTACTCTGTGCGCCGGTTTGTCAGCATCCGGCCAACAAGCTGCGCGGTATAATCCACAATCGGCACGATGCGCCCGTAATTCAACCGTGTCGGGCCAATCACACCAACCGCACCGATGATCTTGCGTTCTGCGTTCATATAAGGGGAAACAACCAAAGTTGAACCCGTCAGCGAAAAAAGACGGTTCTCGGCCCCGATAAAGATGCGAACCCCCTCGCCCTGTTCTGTCAGTTCCAGAAATTCCGTGATGTCGCGCTTTCGCTCCAGATCGTCAAACAGGGTTCGGATGCGCTCGATATCTTCAGCGGGCGCGCCTTCGTCAAGCAAATTCGCGCGGCCCCGCACAATCAACCGCTCTTGCAGCTCGCCCTCGCTTTCCCACACGGCCAGCCCCTGTTCAACCAAAGTGGCGGCCAGCGCGTCAATCTCGCGCCGGTTGCGGGCAATCTCGGAACGGAACCGTTCCAGCAAGGACGAAACCGTTGCGCCATCTATCATCGAATTCAGATAATTCGCAGCCTCGCGCATGGCAGACGGGGTCATGCCCTTGGGCGGGGTGAACAGGCGGTTTTCAACATGCCCATCTGCAAAGACCAGCACCACCAAGGCACGGTCCGGCCCAAGCGAGACAAATTCGATATGCCGGATCGCGGCTTCATGCTTGGGTGACAGCACAAGCGAGGCCCCTTGCGTGATCCCGCTAAGGGCACCGCCCACCTGTTCCAGCAAGCCCGCAACATCGCGTTCATTGCTGCCAAGGGTCGAGTCCAGCTTCTCGCGGTCATGCTGGTCAAGCGGCGAGACTTCCAGCAGCGAATCCACAAATAACCGCAAACCCAGATTGGTGGGAATCCGACCGGCAGAAATATGCGGGCTGTCCAGCAGGCCCAAATATTCCAGATCTTGCATAACATTGCGAATGGTGGCGGCTGAAACCTTCTCGCTCATGTCGCGGGTCAGGGTGCGTGACCCGACAGGATGACCGGAATGCAGATAGCCTTCGACCACGCGGCGAAACACCTCGCGCGAGCGGGTGTTCATTTCCTCCAGCAGATGCTGTGCATCAGGTGTGGTCCGCATTCAAAACTCCAACGGCGGGGGCATGCGCCTGTGTCAAATGCACTTGAAAACGTCACCAATTTCAAGGGCAATCAGGCTTGCATCCGCCCTGTCCGGCCCTGTAACGATGCAAAGAACCCAAACAAGGATGAATTCATGCGCCCGTCAGGTAGAGATTTAGACACGATCCGCACAATTTCAATCGAACCCCATGTGACAAAGCATGCCGAAGGGTCTTGCATGATCTCGATGGGTGACACCAAGGTTCTGTGTACAGCCTCTCTCGAAGATCGCACACCCCCATTCTTGCGCAATACAGGGCTGGGCTGGGTCACGGCCGAATATGGCATGCTGCCACGGTCCACCAACACGCGCATGCGGCGCGAGGCGGCGTCGGGCAAACAACAGGGGCGCACAGTCGAGATTCAGCGCCTGATCGGGCGCGCGCTGCGGGCCTGTGTGGACCGCTCGGCCCTTGGGGAACGCCAGATCACGATTGACTGCGATGTGATTCAGGCCGATGGCGGCACGCGCTGCGCCGCGATTACAGGCGGTTGGGTGGCGCTGCGTCTGGCGGTGAACAAGCTGCTGAAAGCAGGCGATGTGGTGTCAGACCCGATTACAGACCATCTGGCGGCGGTGTCTTGCGGCATCTATGCGGGCCAGCCTGTGCTGGATCTGGACTATGCCGAAGACAGCACCGCAGGGGTGGATGGCAATTTCATCCTGCTTGGCTCTGGCCGGTTGGTCGAGGTGCAGATGAGCGCGGAAGGCGCCACCTTCTCGCGCATGGAAATGGACCAGCTTCTGAACCTTGCCGAAAAAGGCGTGGGCGAACTGGTCGCAGCGCAGAAAGCAGCAGTTGCATGAGGCGCTTTGACGGCAAGACCCTGCTGGTTGCCACGCATAACGCGGGCAAGCTGGAAGAATTCCAGCAGATCATGACCCCCAAGGGGATCACGGTCACCTCTGCCGCCGAACATGGGCTGCCAGAACCTGCCGAGACGGAAACCACCTTTATCGGCAATGCGCGCATCAAGGCACATGCGGCGGCCAAGGCGACCGGCTTGCCTGCACTGGCCGATGATTCCGGGCTGGAGGTTGCAGCCCTTGGCGGCGCGCCCGGTGTCTATACCGCCGACTGGGCGGAAACCCCGCAAGGGCGCGATTTCAAAATGGCGATGGAGAAAACCCACGCCAAACTGATTGCGGCTCAAGCCCCCCAACCGTGGCACGCGCGGTTTTGCTGCACGCTGGTTCTGGCTTGGCCAGACGGGCATGACGAGGTGTTTGAAGGCCATGCCAACGGGCAGCTTGTCTGGCCCTTGCGCGGGCTGGACGGGCATGGCTATGACCCTATGTTCCAACCCGCCACCAAGACCCGCACCTTTGCGGAAATGACGACTGACGAAAAAAACGCCCTCTCCCACCGTGGCGCCGCGATCAAGGCGCTTTTGCAAGGATGTTTCACATGAAACGCATCTCGACCGGGTCACCCTTTGAAAAGACCCTTGGCTATAGCCGCGCCATTGTCAAAGGCGGCTGGTGCTTTGTTTCCGGCGTAACAGGCTATGACTACGCCACCATGACCATGCCCGAAAGCGTGGCAGACCAAGCGCGCAACTGCTTTGCGACGATTGAAAAGGTGCTGGTTGAAGGGGGCTTCACGCTGGAAGATATCGTGCGCGTGCAATACACGCTGACCGATGCCGCCCTGATGGAAGAGGTCACACCGGCACTGGGCGCGGCCATGGGCGAGGTGCGGCCCGCCGCGACTATCGTGATTGCGGGGCTGATAAAGCCCGAAATGCTGATCGAGGTCGAGGTTACGGCCTTTAAGGGGTAAAGATGGACGACTGGCAGAATGGCGGCTTTGGCCTGTATCTTCATTGGCCGTTTTGCCAGTCGAAATGCCCCTATTGCGATTTCAACAGCCATGTCAGCGCGCAGATCGACCAGCAGGCATGGGCGCGCGCCTATCTGGCCGAGATTGACCGCGTGGCCGAAGAAACCAAGGGGCGGCTGCTGAACACGGTGTTTTTCGGCGGCGGCACACCATCACTGATGGAGCCAGACCTTGTCGCCGCCCTGCTGGAACGGATCAAGTCCCGCTGGACCTGCGCCAATGATTTTGAAGTCACGCTGGAAGCAAACCCCGGATCGGTGGAGGCCGCCCGCTTTCGCGGCTTTGCCGATGCGGGGGTGAACCGCATCTCGATGGGGATTCAGGCGCTGAATGACGAGGATCTGCGCCGCCTGGGGCGGTTGCACAGCGTGTCAGAGGCAAGAGCGGCGTTTGACATCGCGCGCGCACAGTTCGACCGCGTCAGCTTCGATCTGATCTATGCGCGCCAGTTCCAAAGCTTGCAGGCATGGGAGGCAGAGTTGCAAGCCGCCCTTGCACTGGCGGTTGACCACCTGTCACTCTATCAACTGACGGTCGAGCCGGGCACGGCTTTCGGGGCGCGCCATGCGAAAGGCGGGCTGAAAGGGCTGCCAGATGACGATGTTTCGGCAGATATGTACCTGTTAACACAAGATATTTGCGCCGCACACGGAATGCCCGCCTATGAGGTGTCCAACCACGCCCGCCCTGACGCACAATCGCGCCATAACCTGATTTACTGGCGCTATGGCGATTATGCGGGCATCGGGCCAGGGGCGCATGGGCGGCTGACGCAAAACGGCAACAGGGTCGCCACCCACACCCCCCTGACCCCGCAAACATGGCTGGAGCAGGTCGCACAGGCAGGCCATGGCGAGCACCCGCGCGAGGGGATCCCCGCGCAGGAACAAGCCATGGAATACCTGATGATGAGCTTGCGTTTGTCCGAAGGCACCGATTTGGCGCGCTACAACACCATGGCGGGCGCGGCATTGCCCCAAGCCCAAATTGAAGATTTGGTTGACCAAGGCTTACTGGCCCGACACGGCACCCGCATCATGGCCACGCAAACAGGCAGGCCCGTTCTGAACGGCCTGCTGCGTGCGCTTATGTCCTGACGGGGGTTCCCAGAATACCGCACAGGCGGTCAAGCTGTTCCATTGTCTTGAAACTGATGGTCAGGGTGCCTTTGCCCCCGCCCGCATAATCCAGATCAATCGCCATGCCCAAGGTTGCGGACAGGTCAGCTTCCAACGCGCGGGTATCGGCATCTTTGCCATAAGATTTTGATTTGGCTTTCTTATTCGGCGCAGGTGCGGTTTTCAGCAGGCTTTCTGTCTGGCGCACAGACAGCCCTTCCAACACCACTTTGCGCGCCAGCATGGCGGGGTCTTCTGCGGTGATCAGCGCGCGGGCATGGCCCGCTGTCAGCTTGCCTTCGCGCAGCATGGTCTGCACCTCGGCGGGCAGTGTCAGCAGACGCATGAGATTGGCAATGTGAGAGCGGCTTTTGCCCATCGCTTGCGACAGATGTTCTTGCGTATGGCCAAAGCGGTCGATCAGGGCGCGGTAGCCCATCGCCTCTTCCACCGGGTTCAGGTCGGCGCGCTGGATATTCTCGATTATACCGACTTCCAACACCTCGGTATCGGTGAAATCCCGAATGATAACAGGCACTTCATGCACCTGCGCCCGCTGCGCGGCGCGCCAGCGGCGCTCGCCCGCAACAATTTCGAACATATCGCCCTTGGGGCGCACGATCAGCGGCTGAATAACACCCTTTTCGCGGATCGACATGGACAATTCGGCAAGGGCCGTGTCATCGAAATGGCGGCGCGGCTGGTCCGGATTGGCGACCAGCTTTTCCACGGGCAGGCTTTGTTCGCGCGGGCGGTCTGCGCCAGATGCTTCGGGCGATGCGACAGAGACTTCGGCCATCAGCGCAGACAAGCCCCGCCCCAGCCCGCGACGTTCGTTTTTACGGTCTGTCATTGTGCTGCCCCCTCGGGAAGTCGTTTATTGTGCTTTTGCAGCAGTTCGACTGCAAGCTCTCGATAGGCCACGGCCCCTTTTGACGAGGGGTCGAAATTCAGCACCGGCAAGGCGAAAGACGGCGCTTCACTCAGGCGGACATTGCGCGGAATCATGGTTTTCAGAACCAACTCGCCCAGATTTCCGCGTGCATCTGCTTCGACCTGCTGCGCAAGGTTGTTGCGGCGGTCGAACATTGTCAGCAAAATCCCCTCAATCCGCAGGGCGGTATTTGCCGTTTCGCGCAATTCCCGCACTGTCAGCATCAGTTGCGACAGCCCTTCAAGGGCAAAAAACTCTGCCTGCAAGGGCACCAACACCGATTGCGCCGCAACCATCGCATTGATCGTCAACAGGTTCAGCGAGGGCGGACAATCGACAAGGACATAATCGAAGTGGGATTCCTTGATCTCGGGGTGGCGCAAGGCGTCGTGCAACAGGTAGCTGCGCCGCGCGCGCGACATCAACTCAATATCGGCGGATGACAGATCGGTGGTTGCGGGAATGACGGACAAATTAGGGTGCTGTGTTTCAATGACAATTTCGGACGGGCTGACATCGGAAAACAGAAAATCATAAGTGGTATACTTCCGGGCCGACACTTCCAGCCCAAGCCCTGTAGAGGCATTTCCCTGTGGGTCCAGATCGACCAGCAGGGTTTTTTGGCCCCGCTCTGCCAAGGCGGCAGCAAGGTTGATGGCTGTCGTGGTTTTACCAACCCCGCCCTTCTGGTTCGCAATCGCGATTGTACGGGTAGAGGCCAGATCAGACACGGGTTATATCCTTCAAGATGAGCAGTTTCGCCAGCGGGTCGGTCTGACTGTCAAACAGGGCCAGATCAAAGTGCCACTCTCTCTGCGCCGCTGCAAGCTCTTCAGTGTAGTTTTTTCCCTTTGGCAGCAGGGCAACACCATCTTTAGCAAGATGCCGCCCAACCCATTCCAGCAACTGCGGCAAAGGGGCCAATGCGCGGGCCGAGACGACATCTGCGGATTGCGGCGGTGTTGTTTCGGCGCGGGTGGTCAGAACCTTTGCATTCAGGCCAAATTCACGCACTGCGGTGACCAAAAACGCGGCCTTGCGCGCGTCGCTTTCCACCAGTGTGAACTGGCACTCTGGCAAGTGCTCTTTGGCCAGAATTGCGCAGACCAGCGCAGGCAAACCACCGCCAGACCCGAGATCCACCCAATGGCGGGCATTGGCGGGGGCGTGGGTGAATAATTGCGCCGAATCGATGATGTGGCGATCCCAGAAATCTGGCAGAGTCGATGCTGCAACAAGGTTTATATGCGCGTTCCATTTCTGAAGCAGGGCCGCATAAGCATGCAGCCTGTCCAGTGTTTCACGTGAAACATTCACACCACAAATCGGCTGTATCGTCATGCCGAGGCGCGATCTTTGCGGCTTTGCAGGCGTGACAGCAGCAGAACCAGGGCCGCCGGCGTCATCCCATCAATCCGCGCGGCCTGCGACAGGCTTTCGGGCCGTACGCGCGACAATTTACCCGCCAACTCATTAGAAAGCCCGCTTATTCCTGTAAAATCAAACCCTTCGGGAAAACGCCTGTCTTCATCTGCCTGTAGCGCCGCGATCTGCGATTGCTGGCGTTCCAGATAGGAGTCATACACCATTTCTTTCTCGATCTGGCACTTGCTGGCGGCATCGATCCCTTCCAGCGCGGGCGCAAGCGCTTCCAACACAGTGAAGTCAAACCCCGGCAGCCCCAGCAATGTCAGCGCATTGCGGCGCGTGCCATCTTCAGACACTTTATACCCCGCCTTGTTCAACTGCCCCGGTGTAAAAGTGAAACTGCGCAGCTGGTCTTTCGCGCGTTCCAACCGGCCGATCTTGTCTTCAAACATCGCGCGGCGCGTGTCGGAAACAAGGCCCAGCGAAATGCCCAAAGGTGTTAACCTTTGGTCAGCATTATCGGCGCGCAATGACAGGCGATATTCAGCGCGCGAGGTGAACATGCGGTACGGCTCTGACACGCCGCGCAGGGTCAGGTCGTCGATCATCACCCCGATATAGGACGACGCACGGCTAAGCGTGACCTGCTCTAACCCCAAGGCAAAGCGCGCGGCGTTTATACCGGCGACCAAACCTTGCGCTGCGGCTTCTTCATATCCGGTGGTGCCATTGATCTGCCCTGCCAGATAGAACCCCTGCACATCTTTCAGGCGCAGCGACAATGTCAGCGCGCGGGGGTCCAGATAGTCATATTCGATCGCGTAACCGGGCTGCAAAATGCGCACAGATTCCAGCCCACGAATGCTGCGGACATAGGCGTCTTGCACTTCGGCAGGCAGCGATGTTGAAATGCCGTTGGGATAGACAGTGTCATCGTCCAGTCCTTCGGGTTCCAGAAACACCTGATGAGAAGTTTTCTCGGCAAAGCGCGTCACCTTATCTTCAATCGAGGGGCAATACCGTGGCCCGACCCCTTCGATCTGCCCGCCATACATGGCAGAACGTGACAGGTTTTCGCGCACAATATCATGCGTTTGTTCGTTCGTGTGGGTTATGGCGCAGGCGACTTGCCGCGCTGTGAGCTGATTCGTGCTGAATGACAGGAATTCGGGGGTCTCATCGCCCTGCTGCTGTTCCAGCGCCGCCCAGTCGATGGTTTTTCCATCCAGCCGCGGGGGTGTGCCGGTTTTCAGCCGCCCCATGGGCAAGCCCAGACCGCGCAACTGGTCTGCCAGAATATTCGATGCGGCATTGCCCATGCGGCCTGCGGGAAAGCTTTTGTCGCCGATAAACACCCGCCCGCCCAGGAATGTGCCGGTTGTCAGCACAACTGCGCGCGCAAGGATTTCTGTGTCGCCATTGACTTGCAGGCCGGTGACTGTGCCGCCTTGCTGCAAAAGAGCTGTCACTTCAGCCTCGATCACATCCAGATTGGGCGCGGCAAGCACCACGCGCGCGGCGATTTCACGGTAGCGCTTGCGGTCGGCCTGCACACGCGGGCCTTGCACCGCTGGCCCTTTGGAGCGGTTCAGCAACCGATACTGAATCGCAGCATAATCGCCCGCGCGGCCTATTAACCCGTCGAGCGCATCAATCTCGCGGACAAGATGGCCCTTGCCCAAGCCACCAATCGCCGGATTGCAGGACATGACACCCAGATCGGCTGTCTTGAAAGTGACCAAGGCTGTGGTTGCACCCATGCGCGATGCAGCCAAGGCCGCTTCGACCCCTGCATGCCCGCCGCCAACAATGATCACATCATAATGTTTCACGTGAAACACTCCTACTTGCCAATACAGAAAGAGGCAAAGATATCCCCCAGCAGGTCTTCTACATCTATCCTGCCGATCAAACTATCCAATGCCGTCATTGCCTGCCGAATATCTGCGGCTACCAGTTCGGGGATATACGCCTGATCTTCAAGTTTTTCAATCGCGCTTTCCAATGCGGCCGCTGCGCCTGTCATTGCCTGTTGGTGCCTGCGCCGCACACTTAGCCCGTCTTGCGCTGTCATCGCGGACAGGCGCTGCATAATTTGCTGTAACAGATCATCCAGCCCCGCGCCCGTTGCCCCTGACAGCCCGCCGCTATGGCCAGGATACATGTCAGATTTGCTAAATGTCACAATATCGGCGGGGTTTGGAACCACCAATGGTGGGCTGTCAGGCCCGTCGCACAAGATGATGCGAAAATCGGCGGCGGCGGCGCGTTTCTGGCCGCGTGCAATGCCGATGCTTTCAATCTCTTCCTGCGTGTCGCGCAGGCCTGCTGTATCCAGCAAGGTCACGGCATAGCCGCCAATATCCATGCGCAATTCGATCACATCGCGCGTTGTTCCCGCAATGTCAGAGGTGATCGCGGCATCTCTGCCGGCCAGCGCATTCAGCAAGGTGGATTTACCCGCATTCACCGACCCCACCAGCGCAATCTCGAACCCGCTTTGCACCCGTTCGCGCGCCGCCTGCCCTGCCAGTTCTGCCACCAGTTGCGATTGCACATTGCGAAGTTCTGCCAGAATCAGATCATCGAAGTTTCCGACATCTTCCTCGACAAAATCTATCGATGTCTCGACCAAGGCCGCAGCTTTCAGCAAATGTGCGCGCCAGCCGTCAACCAGCCTGCCCAGTGCCCCATCCAGCACACGCATGGCCTGCCGGCGCTGGCTTTCGGTTTCGGCCTCTAGCAGGTCGCTCAGCGCTTCTACCTGTGTCAGGTCCAGAACGCCGTTTTCCAGCGCGCGGCGGGTAAATTCGCCCGGTTCCGCCATGCGCAAGCCATGATCTTGCGCCAGACAGGTTTCCAGCGCCGCGATGGTTGCGATGCTGCCATGGGTCATCACCTCGGCCACCTGTTCGCCGGTAAAGCTGGCGCCCTGGTCGAATAGGACGACCAAGGCCGTGTCCAGCAACGCGCCGTCCATGCGGCGCAGTTTGCGCAGCGCGGTATGGCGCGGCGGGGGCAGTTTGCCTGCCAGTTTTTCCAGAACAGAATGCGCCTGTGGCCCTGACAGACGAATAACCGCAACACCCGATTTCCCACGGGCCGAGGCCAGTGCAAAAATCGTGTCCATATCAGGAATTCATCGAGTCGAAGAAATCGCTGTTGGTTTTGGTCTGTTTCAGCTTCGAGATCAGGAATTCGATCGCATCTGTCGTGCCCATCGGGTTCAGAATGCGGCGCAGGACGAAGGTTTTTTGCAAATCGTTCTTCTCGATCAGCAAATCTTCTTTCCGCGTGCCGGATTTCAGAATGTCCATCGCAGGGAACACGCGCTTGTCGGCCACCTTGCGGTCCAGCACAATCTCGCTGTTGCCGGTGCCTTTGAATTCTTCAAAGATCACTTCATCCATGCGCGAGCCTGTATCGATCAGCGCGGTGGCGATAATGCTTAGCGAGCCACCCTCTTCGATGTTGCGCGCAGCCCCGAAGAAGCGCTTGGGCCGTTGCAGGGCGTTTGCATCCACACCGCCTGTCAGCACCTTGCCAGAGCTTGGCACAACTGTGTTGAACGCGCGGCCCAGACGGGTGATCGAATCCAGCAAAATGACCACATCGCGCTTGTGTTCAACAAGGCGTTTTGCCTTTTCAATGACCATTTCCGCCACAGCAACGTGCCGCGTTGCCGGTTCGTCAAAGGTCGAGGCGATCACCTCTCCCTTGACCGAGCGCTGCATGTCGGTCACTTCCTCTGGCCGCTCGTCAATCAGCAGTACGATCAGGTAGCACTCGGGGTGGTTTTTGGCGATGCTATGGGCGATGTTTTGCAGCAACACTGTCTTACCTGTGCGCGGCGGGGCCACGATCAGGGCGCGTTGGCCTTTGCCAAGCGGCGAGACGATGTCGATAATCCGCGCGGACCTGTCCTTGGTGGCAGGATCGTCTGTTTCCATCCACAAGCGCTGGTCCGGGTATAGCGGCGTCAGGTTGTCGAAATGCACCTTGTGGCGGGCGCGCTCGGGGTCGTCAAAGTTGATGCGTGTGACTTTGGTGATTGCGAAGTAACGCTCATTTTCAGCAGGGGCCTGAATGACACCTTCAATCGTGTCGCCGGTGCGCAAGGAATACTGGCGGATCACATCGGGCGAGACATAAATATCATCGGGGCCGGGCAGGTAATTTGCCTCTGGCGCGCGCAGGAAACCGAAACCGTCTTGCAGCACTTCCAGCACGCCTTCGCCAGAGATGGTCCAGCCTTCTTCTGCGCGTTCTTTCAGGATCGAGAACATCATCTCGCCCTTGCGCATGGAGGGTGCGTTTTCAATCTCCAGCTCTTCGGCCATGGCCAACAGCTCGGCAGGGCTTTTGGCCTTCAATTCTGCCAGATTCAGCGTCTCGTCGCTTTCTGGACGGTCTTCAATTACCATATCGGACATAATAACACCCTGCTCGCCCACACCAAGTGCAGGAAATCTTGTCATAGTTTCATGTGGAACACATCCCACCGGACGGCAGGCGTTGGCCCGCAATAGGGAATAATCGCGCCAGAGTCAATCTGGCTTCAGAATTTCACCACAACCGACAAAACGATCAGCACCATCATCACTGTGGGGACTTCGTTCATCATCCGGTAATTGCGCCCTGTCAGGGTATTGCCACCCTCTGTGAAAATACGGCGGCGGCGGGCGCACCACATGTGAAACCATGTCATGCCGATCAGCCCGATGAACTTGCTCCATGGCCAGATGGAGGACCAAGTGATCAGCCCCGGAATAGACACCATCATCAGCCCTGTGACCCATGCCACGATCATGGCGGGATTCATGATCACGCGCAGCAGCTTTTCTTCCATCGTCTGGAACACAGCGCCCATCGCTGCCCCGTCAGAGCGTTCGACATGGTACACAAACAGCCGTGGCAGATAAAACAACCCCGCCATCCAGCTGATGACAGCCATAATGTGCACCGCTTTGATCCAGAGATACAAGTCACTCAGCATTTTTGCCTCTTTTGGTTCCCGCATCTTCTTAATTAAAAAATAGAGATAAGGGAATGATGTAGTAGTAAGGGCTGTGGATATGGGGATAAGTTTTTGATGCACAGAGTTATCCACAGTTTGGGAAAATCTATTCCGGTTTTTTCTTTGGATAAAACATAATAAAAACAACAAGATAAAACAGAACAAACCAAGAATAACGGGTTCGTGATGTTTTAGGATTCAGGTTTTGCACAGCGTGGGGGGGTCGGGTTATCCCGTGTGGATAGACGCCCGTGTGGACTTGCAGAGGCAGGCACAACATGCCAGCACTTGCTTTGGCGGGGGATATCCTGCCGAATTGCCTTCACTTATTGGCACGCTTGAACACAAGGTTATCCACATGGTGCTTGTCTTGGCCTCTGGTTCCGAAATCCGGCGGCAAATGTTGGAACAGGCGGGTGTGCAGCCCGAGATTTGCGTGGCGCGGGTTGATGAAACGGCGATCATTGCATCCTTGCTGGCAGAAGAGGCAAGCCCGCGCGACATTGCCGACACCCTTGCCGAGGCCAAGGCGCGCAAAGTGTCTGGCCGCATGGCGGGCTGTCTGGTTTTGGGCTGTGATCAGGTTTTGGCGCATAAAGGCGCAATCTTGGAAAAGCCGCCCAGTATAGATGCCGCGCGTGACCAGTTGCGCCTGTTGCGGGGCGGGACGCATCAGCTTTTGTCGGCGGCGGTGCTGTATGAGGATGGCAAGCCTGTCTGGCGGCATGTGGGTGTGGCGCGGTTGGTGATGCGCAATTTCTCGGACAGGTATATGGAAGCCTATCTGGCCCGCAACTGGCCCGCGATCGGTACTTCGGTTGGGGGCTATAAGCTGGAGGAAGAGGGCGTGCGGCTGTTTGCGCAGATACAGGGAGATTATTTCACCATTCTGGGCCTGCCCTTGTTGGAATTGCTGAATTATCTGGCGCTGCGAGGAGAGATTGAGGGATGAGCAAGATACCTTTGGCCGGTGTGATTGGTTGCCCTGTCGGGCATAGCCGTTCGCCCGTATTGCATGGCACATGGTTGCGCGATTACGGGATTAAGGGCCATTACGTTCCGCTGCATGTGGAAGCCAAGGATCTGGCGGCGGTTTTGCACACCCTGCCCGCGATGGGCTTTGTTGGTGTGAATGTGACCATTCCGCATAAGGAAGCCGCCTTGGCGCTGGCCGATACTGCCACCCCCATGGCGCGCGCGATCGGGGCGGCGAATACGCTGTCATTTGTCGATGGGCACATTCACGCGGACAATACAGATGGCTACGGCTTTATGCAGAATTTGCGCGATGGCGCCCCCGCATGGCGGGCAGAGGGTATGGCGCTGGTGCTGGGGGCCGGGGGTGCTGCGCGCGCGGTGATTGTGGCGCTGGCAGATGCAGGTGTGCCCCGCATAGTGCTGTCCAACCGGACACGCGCGCGCGCAGAGGTCTTGCAGGCCGAGATTGCCGCCCCTGTCAGTGTTGTTGACTGGGCCGAATGGCCACAGGCGGCGGCAGATGCGGCATTGGTTGTGAATACAACCTCTCTCGGGATGGCGGGCCAGCCCGCGTTGGACATGCCGCCTGCCCTGTTTGACCCGCGCACAGTTGTTACTGATCTGGTCTATACACCGCTAGAGACGGATTTGCTGCGCCAAGCGCGCGCGTGCGGCTGTGTGGCTGTCGATGGGTTGGGCATGTTGCTGCATCAGGCCGTGCCGGGGTTTGCGCGCTGGTTCGGGCGCAGGCCACAGGTGAGCGATGCGTTGCGCGCTGCGGTGCTGGGGGCATGACGCGGCCTTATCTGCTTGGGCTGACCGGCTCTATCGGGATGGGAAAAAGCACCACAGCGGGGTTTTTCCGTGAATTGGGCGTGCCGGTCTGGGATGCGGATGCCGCTGTTCACAGGCTGTATGCCCAAGGCGGCGCTGCGGTTGGGCCGGTGGGCGCGCTATGCCCCGGGGCGGTTGTGGAGGGGGCGGTTGACCGTGATGCACTGAAAGCGTGGATCGCGCGCGACCCTTCGGCGCTGGGGCGGTTGGAAGCGGTTGTTCACCCGCTGGTGGCGCAAGATCGTGCTGCGTTCGTGGCCTGTGTTCAAGGGCCTTTGGGGGTGTTGGATATACCCCTGTTATTCGAGACAGGCGCAGAGGTGGATGGCGTGCTGGTCGTCACTGCGCCTGAAGATGTGCAGCGCGCCCGCGTTTTGGCGCGCGTAGGCATGAGTGCGGCGCAGCTGGACGCCATTCTAGCGCGCCAGATGCCCGATGCCGAGAAGCGCGCGCGCGCGGATTTCGTGATCGAGACAACAGATATGGACAGCGCGCGCGCCGCAGTTCAGAACCTTGTCACAAGACTGGAGGCAGACCATGCGTGAACTGGTGCTGGATACGGAAACCACGGGGTTTGAACCCGGTGAAGGCCACCGCATTGTCGAGATCGGCATTGTCGAGCTGGTCAACCTGATGCCCACAGGGCGGACATATCACCAATATATCAACCCCAAGCGCCCTATGCCGCCCGAGGCGTTCGAGGTGCATGGGCTGGGAGATGATTTCCTGCGCGACAAGCCGGTGTTTGACCAGATTGTCGATGCGTTTCTGGAATTTGTGGCCGATGACAGGCTGGTTATTCACAACGCCGCCTTTGACATGAAATTCCTGAATGCCGAACTGGGTTGGGCCGGTCGCCCTGTTCTGCCGTTCGAGCGGGCATTTGACACGCTGACGCTGGCGCGCAAGAAATTTCCCGGCTCTCCGGCGTCGCTGGATGCGTTGTGCCGGCGGTTTTCCATCGACAATTCGTCGCGCACGAAACATGGCGCGCTTCTGGACAGTGAAATTCTGGCCGAGGTGTATCTGGAACTGGCAGGCGGGCAGCAGCCCGATTTCGCGCTGTCCTCGCGGCCAGCACAGGGCAGCGCGGGTGCCGGACAACGCGCGGCACCTTTGCCGCGCAGGCCCTCGCCCCTGCCCTCGCGCGTGACAGAGGATGAACGCGCCGCGCATGCCGCTTTCGTTGCCGCGATGGGAGAGGCGGCGGTCTGGGGCAAATACCGCAAGGTATGAAAAAGGCCCCCGAGAAGGGGGCCTGAATACACAGCATATCTTGCGCGGGTCAGTTGGCGACGGGCGCTTCGGTCGGGTTTGTCTGAAGGGCTGCCTGACGCTGCAATTCCTGCTTGTAAAGGGCAAGGAAATCCACAGTGTCGAGGTTCAGCGGCGGGAAGCCGCCATCGCGGGTGACATCGGAAATGATGCGGCGCGCAAAGGGGAAGATCATCCGCGGGCATTCGATCAGCAGGAAAGGGTGCAGCTGTTCTTGTGGCACGCCCTCGATCTGGAAGAGGCCCACATAGTCCAGTTCCACGATAAACAGGGTTTGCGCGTCGGATTTGTTCTTTGATGTGATCTTGAACTTGGTGCCAACCTCGTACTGGTTGTCTGCCTCGCGCTTGTTGGCGTCCAGACTGACCTGCACCTGAATATCCGGCTGCACATTCGAGCCTTGCAGTTTTTTCTGCGCCGCCACATTCTCGAAGGACAGATCACGCATGAATTGCGCAAGAATGCGCATATTGACCTTTGGCGGTGTTGCGGCTGCTGGCTGGGCGCCATTGCCCTGCGGTTCGGATTCAGACATCTAATAGCTCCTCATATTTTTCCGGGTAATTCGGTATCTGGCGCAGCTTGTATCAGCGCACCTGTTCTGGCTCAATCCCGCTTTTCCCTGTCATTCAGGCGTGGTGGCGGGGGGGTGTCGGGGTCCGGGCGGTGTTCATATTCGCCTTCAATGATGACGGCTTCGCTGCGGGTATGCGCGCGGCGAAGGTTTTTCAGCAGCCGGACCAGCAGCACCATCCGCACAGGGGGCAGCAGCAAAAGCCCCAGCATGTCGGTGAAAAAGCCCGGCAGCACCAGCAGGACTGCGCCAATCATGCGCAGGGCGGAATGCGCCATCGGGCTGGCGGGGCTTGCATCGCGGTCGAGGGCCGCGCGCACGTCATGTGCGTTGCGATGCGGTTCCAGCCGCAGCAGCACCAAACCGATGGCCGCTGTGGCAAAAACCTCTGCCAATGTGCCGATCACACCAAATTGTGCCCCGATTTGCACAAACAATGCAATTTCAAGGATAGGAACAGCCAGAAAAACCAGTAAAATCCACATTACTTTGTCCTTCTCGCAAGTGACATGGTCGCATGTGGTGGACTTGACCCGCAACCCACCTTACATAGGCAACAGACCCGCCATACCAACCCTTGGCCGAGGAAACAATGGAACCTGCCGTGATCCAGCTTCTTATTCTTGCCGGAATAGCTGTCTTTCTGATTTTGCGTTTGCGATCTGTATTGGGGACGCGCGATGGCTTTGAACAAAAACCGCTTCCCCGTCAGGGGTCCGGACCCGAGATTGCGGGCAAACCCCGCTTTGAGGTGATCGAGGGGGGGCCGGATACGGATATCACCGATCATGTGCCCGAAGGGTCTGACATGGCCAAGGCGCTGGGGCGGATGAAAGCCACAGACCCCGATTTCAGTGTCGATGAATTCCTGCAAGGCGCGCGCGGTGCCTATGAGATGATCCTGATGGCGTTTGAATCGTCTGATCTGGATTCGATCCTGCCTTTCCTGTCGCGCGATGTGTTCAACAGCTTTGACGAGGTTGTGCAGCTGCGCGAAACAGAAGGGTTGCGCGTGGATGCGACCTTTGTCGGCCTGCGGGAGTTGAGCATTGTCGACGCGCTGTTTGACGAGCAGACCAAGGAAGGCGAGATCACGATCAAGTTTGTGGGCGAGTTGACTTCGGTTGTGCGCAAGGCGGATAGCGGCGAAGTGATCGAAGGTGACCCCAACGAGATCAAGCGGCAGAAAGATGTGTGGACTTTCGCGCGCGATATGAGTTCGGACAGCCCCAACTGGAAGTTGGTGGCGACGGGCGAATGACCCGCAGGCGGCGCGGTCTCTCGCCGGAGGATCAGGAACTTTGGGGCCGCGTGGTGCAGACTGCGCGGCCTTTGAAATCTGACCCCAAGCCTGTCTTCATGCCAGACCCCGCGCCGGTGCCCGAGGCAAAGCCCCGGTTTCGCCCCACCCCCGAGACAGCACGCGGCAGCTACCGCCCCACCCCTTCGCGCCCCCCGCCCGGACATGATCTGGCGCACCCCTTGTCCGAAGCGCTGGCGCAGGTGCCGGTGCGCATGGACAAGCGGAAATTCCAGCGCCTAAGCCGTGGCAAGCTGGACCCGGAGGCGCGCATCGACCTGCATGGCATGACATTGGCGCAGGCACATGGAGTGCTGAACGGGTTTATTTTGCGCGCACAGGCGCAGGGATTGCGGTTGGTGCTGGTGATCACCGGCAAGGGCAAGACAGTGGGCGATGATGGCCCGATCCCGCGCAGGCAGGGCGCGCTGAAGCATGATGTGCCGCAATGGTTGCGCATGGCGCCGCTGCATGGGGTGGTGCTGGAAATCCGTGAAGCGCATGCCCGCCATGGCGGCAGTGGCGCCTATTATGTCTATCTGCGCCGATCGCGGTGACACGGGCTTTGCGCGCGGGGGCGTCGCCCACCCACCCACCCGCTTGCCCCCGCGCGCAAAGCGCCGTTTGGCCAAGCGCGGGATTTGAGTATTTTTGGCAAGAAAATGGGCAGTGCTTGGCAAGGCCAAGCTTTTGCGCCAAAGGAACGGGGCAGATAAAGGGCAATGCTTATGGGTTTCAGCTTCGATATATCGGCCCGGGACGGGCGCGCGCGCACAGGTGTGATTTCCACCCCGAGGGGCGAGATACGCACACCTGCCTTCATGCCCGTGGGCACGGCGGCCACTGTCAAGGCCATGATGCCGGAGTCGGTGCGCGAGACGGGCGCGGATATTTTGCTGGGCAATACCTACCATCTGATGCTGCGCCCTACGGCCGAGCGGATTGCGGACTTAGGGGGCTTGCACAGGTTCATGAACTGGGACCGGCCCATTCTGACGGATTCGGGCGGGTTTCAGGTGATGTCGCTGGCGTCTTTGCGCAAGCTGACGGAAGAAGGTGTGCAGTTTTCCAGCCATATTGACGGGTCGCGCCATATGCTGACGCCCGAGCGGTCGATGGAGATACAGCGCCTGCTGGGGTCTGACATTGTGATGGCCTTTGACGAATGTCCGGCGCTGCCTGCGGATCGTGCGGCGATCGACGCCTCTATGCAGTTGTCGATGCGTTGGGCGCAGCGCTCGCGCGATGCGTTCGGGGACCGGCCGGGCCATGCGCTGTTTGGTATCCAGCAGGGCGGGCTGGAGCCTGATTTGCGCGCGCGCTCGGCAGAGGCGCTGCGCGCCATCGGTTTTGACGGCTATGCCATTGGCGGGCTGGCCGTGGGCGAGGGGCAGGAGGCCATGTTCGGTGTGCTGGAATATGCGCCCGGCCAGCTGCCCGAAGACAAGCCGCGCTATCTGATGGGGGTGGGCAAGCCCGATGACATTGTGGGCGCGGTCCAGCGCGGGGTGGATATGTTTGACTGCGTGCTTCCGTCACGCTCTGGCCGCACGGGGCAGGGCTGGACGGCGCGCGGGCCTGTCAACCTGCGCAATGCGCGCCACCGCGATGACCCGCGCCCGCTGGAAGAGGGGTGCCCCTGCCCCGCCTGCCGCAACTATAGCCGCGCCTATCTGCATCATGTGATCAAAAGCGACGAGATCATTGGCGCGATGTTGTTGACCTGGCATAACCTGGCCTATTACCAGCGCCTGATGCAAGGGTTGCGGGACGCGATTTCTGCGGGCAGGCTTGAGCTATTCGCCGCGCGTTTTCACGAAGACCGGGCGCAGGGCGATATCGGTCTGATTTAACCTAGTGAAGGAAGCCATATGGCCGCTGACATGCTTTCAACTGTTGTGAAGCCGATCCACAAGGAAGGCTATAAATTCATCAGCATCTTTGCCGCGGTCACAGTGCTGCTGTTCCTGATCTGGCAGCCTTTGGGCTGGGTGGGTGTTGGCCTGACAGTCTGGTGTTACTACTTCTTCCGCGACCCCGAGCGCCAGACGCCTATGCGCGAGGGTTTGCTTGTCAGCCCTGCGGATGGGGTGATTTCACTGATCGAACCTGCCGTGCCACCTGCCGAGCTGGGCATGGGTGACCACCCCCTGACGCGGGTTTCGGTGTTCATGAATGTGTTTAACTGCCATGTGAACCGCGCGCCGATTGGCGGCACGATCACCAGCATTGCCTACCGGCCCGGCAAATTCCTGAATGCCTCGCTGGACAAGGCCAGTGTGGATAACGAGCGTAATTCGCTGGCGATCGAAATGGCCGATGGCCGCAAGATCGCAGTTGTGCAGATTGCCGGTCTGGTGGCGCGGCGCATCCTGTGTGAGGTCGAAGAGGGGCAAAGCCTTGCCACCGGCGCGCGCTTTGGCATGATTCGGTTCGGCTCGCGTGTTGATGTGTATTTGCCCGAAGGGGTCGCGCCGCTGGTTGCATTGGGCCAGACCATGATCTCGGCGGAAACAGTTATTGCAGACCTTGCCAGCACAGAGCCGCGCCGCATGGCACAGGCGCGCTGATCATGCCGCGCGAGCGTTTGCCCCTGTTGCAACTGGTGCCCAATCTGGTGACGATTCTGGGCATGTGCGCCGGGTTAAGTGCTATTCGCTACACATTCGACGAACGCTTTGAGCTGGCGGCCGCGCTGATCATTTTTGCCGCTGTGATGGACGGGTTTGACGGGCTTCTGGCGCGCAAGCTGAATGCGGCCAGCTCCTTCGGGGCGGAACTTGACAGTTTTGCCGATTTTGTCAGCTTCGGGGTTGCGCCGGGCATTCTGGTGTTCGGCTATGCTTTGGCAGGGCCAATGGCCGGTGTCGGCTGGATTTTCGTGTTGGTCTTCGCGGTTTGCGCCTGTTTGCGGCTGGCGCGGTTCAATATCTCGCGCGCAACGCCCGATGGGGCTGCACAGCGCCATTTCGTGGGGGTGCCTGCGCCTGCGGGTGCGATGCTTGGCCTGCTGCCGGTCTATCTGGGCCTGTCCGGATTGCTGGACCCTGCGCGCGCCCCCGTTCTGGTGGCGCTTTATCTGGCGGGTATAGGGCTGTTGATGGTGTCGCGCCTGCCCACACCGTCGCTCAAGGCGGTGCGGATCGCGCGGGAAAACGCGATCTGGATCATGATCGGGATGAGTGCCTTTGTGGGGCTGCTGTTCTTGCGCACATGGGTCACGCTGGTGGTGGCGGATCTTGTTTACCTTGCCACTCTGGGCTGGCTGGCCTGGCACCAGAGAGATGCGCGCAGCCAAGTCTGATTTTTGATCCTGCGCGCAAAATTCCTGCCGCTTTGTGCTTGACGGGCGTTTGCAGATTGCCTAAACGGCCCCTATCGCGCGGTTGTAGCTCAGTTGGTTAGAGTACCGGCCTGTCACGCCGGGGGTCGCGGGTTCGAGCCCCGTCAACCGCGCCACTTCAAAAGCCCCTGTCTTCTGGCAGGGGCTTTTGTGTTTCCGGCAGCGCGACACCCCCCTTCGGTGCCAAAGCGTCTTACACATTTTCTTGCGAAAAATACTCGCGGGGGAACCCGGCCACAGGCCGGGTGGGGGCGGCAGCCCCCTGAAGAAAAAACTTGCGCAGCTCAATTGAATTCACTGCTCGACATTGCGCGGCGACACGCCATTTCTACACGCATGGAAAAAGACCAAAATTTTCGCGCGCGGTCCGTCCCTCAACATGCATTCGCGCGTAATCTGCGGATGGGCGGGGTTGCGGGGGGTATTCTTGGGGCCACGCTGGGGGGTGTGGCCTCGGAGTTGATGCGCGGGCGCAGGCCCGATCTTGCGCATGCGGCCCTGACGCCTGCCAATGCCGTGCGGTTGGCGGGCGGGCTTGCGCATCTGCGCGGGGCGGCGATGAAGCTGGGGCAAATGCTGTCCATGGAAAACGGCTTTGCCCTGCCGCCCGAATTGACGGCCATTCTGGGCCAGTTGCAGGCAAATGCGCCTGCCATGCCGCCAAAGCAGTTGAAAACTGTGCTGAATGCCGAATGGGGGCCGGATTGGCACAAGGAATTCGCCCGTTTTGACGTGCAGCCGCTTGCTGCTGCCTCCATCGGGCAGGTGCATCGGGCGCGGTTGCGCGATGGCACTGATCTGGCGATCAAGGTGCAGTTTCCGGGTGTGGCGGGCAGTATTGACAGCGATATTGCAACGCTGGGCAGGCTGATGCGCATGCCCGGCGTGCTGCCCAAAGGTCTGGACATTGCCCCCCTTCTGGCCGAGGCCCGCGCCCAGCTGCATGAAGAGGCCGATTATACCCGCGAAGCGGCGGCGCTGGTGGATTTTGGAACAGCCTTGCATGGGGATGCGGTGTTTGCTGTTCCGCGTTTTCATGCGCCGCATAGCACAGCGCGCATTCTGGCGATGGATTTCATCGACAGCGCCCCGATCGAGGCTTTGGCCAATGCCCCCCAAGACACCCGCGATGCCCGCGTTGTGCAGCTTATAACGCTGGTCCTGCGCGAGATTTTTGATCTGGGGTTCATGCAGACGGACCCGAATTTTGCCAATTACCGGCTGGCCCCTGATGGCCGGATCGTCCTGCTGGATTTTGGCGCGACGCGCGCCATTGCGCCGGATATCGCAGCGCGCTACCGCGCCTTGCTACGCGCCCTTCTGGCGCAGGATCGCGCCGCGATGTGGCAGCATATGCTGGATCTGGGGTATTTTGCCGCTGGCCAGCCAGAGGTGCGCCAAGCGTTGATTCTCGATCTGGCCATTCAGGCCAGCGCGCCCTTGCGCCAAGATGCGCCCTATGATTTCGCGCGCGCGACCCTGATCGAGGATTTGGCCCTTGCAGGCCGTGACTTGGGCGGCGCGAGAGAGTTCTGGCATGTGCCGCCTGCCGATCTGTTGTTCATGCATCGCAAGATCGGGGGCATGTTTTTGCTGGCCCAACGCTTGCGGGCACATGTGCATTTGCGCCCCTTGCTGGAGCGGTGGGTCTGACAGGAAACCCCCCCGAACAGGGTTCGGGGGGTGTGGTGCAAGATGCGTTATTCCGCTGCGCGCAAAGGGGCTTCGGGTGGTAGCGGCTCGCCCAGTTGCAGGGGCAGTTGCACTTCTGCGGGTTCTGGTGGTGTGTCCCAGATCAGTTCTGTTCCGCGTAGGCCGCGCAGTTTCTTTTCCAGCGCATGGTCGCGGCGCGCCGCTGAATCGCGTGGCGAGAGGACCCGCACCAGCCCGAACACCCCGCGATAGGCCCCTTTTTCCACCCAGACCCGCAATGCCAGCAGCGCGGGCGTCAGCATAAGCGTCAGGACAGTTGCAACCCCCAGCCCGAACACCACCGCCGTGGCCAGTTGTTTCCACCACAGCGCTGTGGGGTTGTCGATGGAATAGCCGCCATTGGCAAAGTCGATGGACAGGCCCAGCATCATCGGGGTCAGGCCCGCCATTGTGGTGATGGTTGTCATCAGCACAGGGCGGATGCGCGCCTCGACCGTGCGGATGATCGCCTCGATCCTTGGCATGATGCGGGCATAGTTTTGATAGGTGTCAATCAGCACGATGTTGTTGTTCACCACGATGCCCGCCAACGCCACAATGCCTGTGCCGGTCATGATGATGGAAAAGGTCTGATCCATGACGATCATCCCGATCAAAACCCCTGCCGAGGACAGCACAACCGCCAGCAGCACCAGCACCGAATTATAGAAGCTGTTGAACTGCGTCAGCAGGATGACGAACATCAGCCCCAGCGCCGCGCTGAAGGCGACGGTCAGGAATTGCGTGCTTTCTTCCTGATCCTGCTGCTCGCCCGTCCATTGCCACCCGATAGAGGCGGGCAGCGGGTTTTCGCTTTCCAGCCAGCTGGTCAGCGCCTCGATCCGTTCGGTTGCTGTGATGGGCACCTGCCGCCAGCCGTTGCGTTCAATCTCGGCCAGTGTTTCGCGCACGCGCTGGTATTCGGGCGACCCTGTCGCGTGTTCGCGCGCCACCACGTCAGAGCGGGTCACGACGCGCATGGTTTCGCCCTCGCGGTTGACGATACGCACCATATCTGCCCGGACATCGGCCAGCACGTCATAATAGCGTTGCTGGTTCACACGGTCGATCTGGCCGCGCGCGGCGACTGTGGTGCTGGTGATGAAATTCGACAAGGGCACCAGCCCGAAATTGGTTTGCACCCGCAAGGTTTCCAGCGTGGATAGCAACCTGTCGCCTTCGGGCAGGCGGACGCGAATGTCGATTTCTTCTTCCGAGGTGTCGACCCGCATTGTGTCCAGCAGCAGCCCGCGCGTGACAAGCTGCACCATGCCGCCAATCGTGGCCACATCGGCGCCAAAGCGGCCTGCCATTTCGGTATCGACATTGATCTGCCAGTCGATGCCGGGAACGGGGCGGGTATCTTCCAGATCGAACAGGCCAGGAGTGTCTGAAAAGCGTGCGCGCACAGTCTCAACAGCCGCTTCAAGCTCGGCAAAGTCTTCGCCCGTCAGGCGCAAGTGCACAGGTTTCGCCCCCGCTGGCCCGCCAGAGGCGATCAGGAATTCGGCATAGATGCCCGGAAGCTGCGCAAACTCGGCCTCCAGCCGGTCAAGAATGGCTTGTCCGGTCAGATGCGGTTTGCCTTGTCGGTCGCGCCAATGTGCCAGCTCGAATTGGATCTGGCCAATCGCGTCGCGGGGCGGCCCTTGCCCTGCGGTGTTGGTGTTCAGCCCGCCATCGCCCGCGAAAGCAAAGACCGAAGAAAGCCCTTCTTCTGCCAGTGCGATTTCTTCGACCTGCCGAACCAATTCGTCCTTTTGCGCCAGCGACAGGTTGCCGCGTGCGCGGACATAGATGATGCCCTGCTCTGGTTCGGTTTCGACAAAAAATTCAACGCCGCGATTGTTTTCGCCGTAATACTGGAACACGCCCATAACAAAGGCCACAACCGCCACAACCAGCACCACAGGCATGACTGGATTGCCGACGAACAGCTTGGCAATATAGCCTGCGGGGGAATACTGCCGCTCTGCCCGTATGCGTTTGGGTTTGCGGGGGGGTGTGATGGCGGCGAAGCTGGTGGAAATGCCCATCGCGGCCAGCGCCATCAGCACAGCCCCCGGCAGCATTTGTGCCAGCGATTGCGCCGCTTGTGTGCCGCCTGTCAGCAGACCGGGGTTGAGCAGCATCAACCCGCCCAAGGCGAGCGCTGTAACAGATGCGCCCGCAACTGTCAGGCGCAAGATCAGGGGCAGGGGGCGCAGGGCATCGGTAAGATAGCCCAGTTTGCGCGCGATGCGCCCTGTGATCCCGCCCAGCACGGGCAGAAAGATCAGCGCGACCACAAGCGAGGCTGTCAGAACGAAAATCAGCGTGACAGGCAAAAGCCCCATGAATTCACCCGCGACACCGGGCCAGAACAGCATGGGCAGAAAGGCGCAAAGCGTGGTCGCGGTAGAAGCGATGACAGGCCAGAACATGCGCTTGGCGGCCTTGACATAGGCGTCCATCGGGCCGTCACCTTCGGCAAGGCGTTTGTCGGCATATTCCGTCACCACCACCGCGCCATCGACCAGCACGCCCACTGCCAGAATTAGCCCGAACATGACGATATTGGACACCGCCACATCCATCAGCCCCAGCAGGATGAAGCACAGCAGGAAGGATGTCGGAATGGCCAGCCCCACCAGCAGCGCCGAGCGCGCGCCAAGGGCGGCCAGCACCACGATCATAACCAGCGCGATGGCTGTCAGGACGGACCCTTCCAGCTGGGTGACCATCTCGCCCGTCTGGATGGAACTGTCGAGTGCGGGGGTAATGCGGATGGCGGCTTGTAAATCTTCCGGCCAGGTGGCGCGCTCTGCCTCGATGGCTTCGCGCACCTGGGCGGTGGAATCGATGGCGTTGAAGCCTTTGCGCTTGACCACCTGAATGGCAAGGTTGGTTTCACCATTGAAGCGCGCGGTGCCTTCGCGGTCTGCAAATGTCAGCCGGATTTCTGCCAGATCGCCCAAAGTGACGATGGAATCGCCATTCACCTTGACCGGCAGGCGATAAATATCTTCGGGCGTGTTGAAACTGGAAGGGACAGTGACCGCGAAGGCGCCAAGGTTGGTTTCAACCTCGCCCGCGGCAACAAGCTGGTTGTTTTGGGTGACAACGCGGATCAACTCGCCCGCTGTGACGTTATAGGCCTCCAGCCGCAACGGATCGATCAGCACCTCGACCATTTCATCGCGCGCGCCTGCGATTTCGGCTTCAAGGACAGAATCCAGCCCCTCGATCCGCGATTGCAGATCGCGGGTGGCGCGCAAAAGCGTGCGTTCCGATACATCGCCCGACACGGCCACGATGATGATGGGGAATTGCGAGAAGTTGATCTCGGAAATCGAGTAATTCTGTGCGCCTTCGGGAAAATTCCCTTCGGCGCGGCCCATCGCATCGCGGATGTCGGCCATTGTGGCGGTTTTATCCCAGCCGAATTCGAATTCCAGCACAGCGGCGGCAAACCCGTCGGCGGAAAAGGCGCTGATTGTTTTCAGCCCGTCCAGATCCGAAAGTTCGGCCTCGATAGGTTTGACCAGCATCGATTCGCCATCGACCGCCGAAATGCCGGGGAAAGGGACAGTGATGATGACGGCGGGCACTTCGATATCCGGCTCGCCCTCTTTCGGGAGTGAGAAATAGGCCGCGGTGCCAGCACCCAGCACCATGACCAAAAGGGCCATGACCATGCGCGCATGGTTGGCCGCCCATGTGACGATGCCAATCATTGTGCGGCCTGTGTGTTATCGGCCCAGGTGACCTGCACGCGCGCACCTTCGCGGGTGAATTCCTGCCCGACAATGATGGCGGCAATTTCGTCCGGCAGGCCCGCAAGCCAGATACCCTCGGCGCTGTCGCGCAGAATTTGGGCGGGGGCAAAGCTGACATGGCCTTCGTCATCGACCAGACGCAGGCCCAACTCGCCTGCGTCATTCAGGGTCAGGGCCGACCCCGGCAACAGATGGCCGCTTTGGTCTTGTGCCTGAATGATGATGTCGGCGCTTTGCCCGTCACGAATGCGGCCATCGGGGTTCGGGATTGTCACCTCTATGCGGAAAGTGCGGGTTTGCGCATCGGCAGATCGGGCGATGAAGCTGACGCTGCCCAGCACCTCGCGCCCAGAGGCCAGTTGCGCCCCTGCCGGTGCGTTTTGTTCCAGACGGTCGATCTGCGCTTCGGTGGCGAAGCCCACCAGCTTGATGGGGTCCAGCTGGATTAGCGTGGCACATAGCGCGCCGGGTTGCAGCAAGCTGCCCAGTTCTGCCGTGTCGGTTTCAAGAATGCCATCGAAAGGGGCATGCATGACCAGCCGCGCCATTTCTTCTACGGCGCGGTCTACACCGGCCTGTGCGGCTTGCAGCGCGGCGCGGGCATTGGCCAGCCGCACTTCGGTGGAAAACCCGCTATCTGACAGGCCCGAGGCGGCGCGGAAACTGATTTCCGCCTCGCTTAGCCGCGCCTGCGCTTCGTCAAGGGCGGCTTTGCGCACGCCGGGGGCCACTTCGCACAGCCTGTCACCTGCCTGAACACTTGCGCCACGGCGCAAGGGGTCAGACACAACCAGACCGGCAGTTTCCGAGCGGATCTCGACCTGTCGCATGGCCTCTGTCCGGCCCCGCAAAACGACCGTGCTTGCCACTGGCTGCGCAACAGAGCGTTGCGCCAGCACACGCACGCGCGCAGGCTCTGGCGTGTCAGATTGCTCTTGAACCTCGTCCGCCATGACGCCTGCAAAACCAAGCAGGGCATCACGTTCCATAATGGTCAGGTACAAAACAACGGTCACGACAAGTGCTGTGACCAGTGGAAAAACGCGCATACGCAACACTCCGATCGATTATAAGGCGAAATCTAGCTTAAATACGCTGAACTGACCAGTTCAGATTGGTTTGCACATGCAGAAAAACAAGTCTCTGCCTTGTGTTCACGACAAGGTTTTTGCAGACGCCCGCTTGTGCGGGGTGATTCTGTGCAGGCAGGGCTTGGCAATATGCGGTGCTTCGCGGTAAGAGGGGCAGAGTTTTACAGAGGTGGCGTGTGAGCAATCCTGACAGTTTTTTCAACGAGGTGACAGAAGAACTGCGCCGCGACCGCATGATCGGCTATCTGCGCAAGTATGGCTGGATTGCGGTTCTGGCGGTGTTGCTGATCGTTGGCGGCACCGGCTGGAACGAATGGCGCAAGGCCACAGACCGCGCCAATGCCGAAGCCTTTGGCGATGCGGTTCTGGCGGCGCTGGAAAATAACGAGCCTTCGGAACGGGTTAGCGCCCTTGCCCAGATTGACACAACAGGCGCGCAAGCGGGGCTGATTCAACTGCTGAGCGCGGGCGAATTGATGGAAACCGACCGCGCTGCCGCGCTGGCGGCACTGGCGGCCGCGTCGGAGGATACAGCGCTTCCGGACGCTTACCGGCAGCTTGCCGCGTTGAAGCGGGTGATCGCGGGGGGCAGTGACATACCGCTGGCAGAGCGCGAGGCGCTGCTTGCGGGCCTGTCGCAACCGGGCCAGCCGCTGCGCCCGATGGCGCTGGAACAAACGGCGCTTTTGCAACTGGAACAGGGAAATCCTGAAACAGCCATTGAAATAATGACGGACTTGTTGTCTCAATCAGATGTGACGGACACATTGCGCCGTAGGGTCACGCAGCTTGTTGTCGCCTTGGGTGGTGACGTCGCGTCACGCTAAGGTGCCGCCTGTGTGGCGGATAGTTTTGCAAACCCCGACCGTGCCGGGCTGGAGCGATAGGAGCATATGGTGAAACTCTGGACCTGCGCGAGCCTGCTTGCATTGACAGCATTTATTGCCGCCTGTGACCGTGGATTTGTTCTGGAGGGCGAGCGTTTTGCCCTGCGTGCCCCGTTTTCCGAAAATGCGGGCGAAGCACCTGACAACCGCGCATTGCCCATATCGCTGCCCGCAAGTGCTGCGAATGCGGAATGGACGCATCGTCTCGGCTCTCCCTCAACGCGGATCACGCATCCCGCACTTGGGGGGGCATTGCAACAGGCGTGGTCGGTGCCGATCGGGCAGGGCGATGGCCGCCGCCACCGCATTACCGCCGAACCTGTGGCAAGTGGCGGGCTGGTCTATACGCTGGACAGCCGCGCGCAGGTCACGGCTGTGACCAGCGCGGGCGCGGTTGCATGGACGCGCGATCTGACACCTGATTTCACACGCAGCGCCGATTCCGCCTCGGGCGGTGGGTTGGCGATTGCGGATGGCAAACTGTTCGTAACCTCTGCCTTTGGCATGCTGTGGGCGCTGGATCTGGCAACCGGCGCAGAGGTTTGGTCCAAACGCTTTGATGCGCCGCTGACAGCGGCCCCGACCATTGCGGGCGGTGCCTTGTATGTGGTGGCCAGTGACAGCACCGCCTGGGCGCTGGATGCGGCAACCGGCCAGACCGACTGGCAGCTTGCGGGCGCGCCGTCGCCTTCGTCCATGGTGGGGGGGGCGGCCCCTGCGGTAACGGGTGAATTGGTGTTGTTCCCCACATCGGCGGGCGAATTGATCGCCGCGCGCCGCGATACCGGCCAGATTGTGTGGCGCCGTGCTGTGGCGGGCACGCGCATTGGTGTGGCCTATGCCTCGGTCACGGATGTGACGGGTGATCCTGTGGTACAGGGTGATGTTGTTTATGTCGGCAACCAGTCTGGCCGCGTCATGGCGTTGAATCGCAGTGACGGGCGCATTATCTGGACAGCAGATGAAGCAGCTTATGGCCCTGTCTGGCCTGTTGGCGGGTCGGTTTTCCTGATGTCGGATCGCAACCGCCTTGTGCGGCTGGATGCGGGCACGGGTGAATTTATCTGGGCCGAGTCGCTGCCGTTGTTTACGGAAACACGCGAACGCAGGCGGGCGGGGATTTTCCCGCATTATGGCCCCGTTCTGGCGGGTGGCCGGTTGATTGTCGGGTCGGGGGATGGTGCGTTGCGCAGTTTTGACCCTGCCTCGGGCGCGCTTGTCGCGGAAACAGAGCTGCGTTCCGGCGCAGCTATCGCGCCGATTGTTGTGGGGGGCACGCTGTATGTTGTGTCACGCGATGGTCGGCTGACGGCCTATCGTTAAGGGCCAAAAACAGGTATTGGAACTGCATGGCCCCTGCGTGGGGCCATGTTTGCGTTCAGGAGCATGAAGAGACATGAGTTTCACTCTGGCCATCGTAGGCCGCCCCAATGTCGGAAAATCGACGCTGTTCAACCGTCTGGTGGGCAAGCGTCTGGCGCTGGTCGATGACCAGCCCGGCGTCACGCGCGATTTGCGCGAAGGTGATGCACGGTTGGGCGATCTGCGCTTTACTGTCATCGACACTGCCGGTCTGGAAGAGGTGACAGATGAAAGCCTGCAGGGGCGCATGCGGCGGTTGACCGAACGCGCGGTCGATATGGCCGATATCTGCCTGTTTCTGGTTGATGCGCGCACGGGCATTACCCCCACGGACGAGATGTTCGCCGAAATCCTGCGCAAGCGCGCGGATCATGTGATCCTTGGTGCCAACAAGGCCGAAGGCCGCGCGGGCGAATCCGGTGTGCTGGACGCTTATGCCTTGGGTCTGGGAGAGCCGTTGCGCCTGTCGGCCGAACATGGCGAGGGGATGGACGAGCTGTATCACATCCTGCGCCCTGTGGCCGATGAATTCTCTGAACGCGCCGAGGCGGATGCCCCCGAAACCGATCTGGATGTCAGCGACGACGCACCAGAGGATTTCACCCCCAGCGCCAAGCGCCCGTTGCAAGTGGCTGTCATCGGGCGGCCCAATGCAGGCAAATCCACGCTGATCAACACGATTCTGGGCGAAGATCGTCTTCTGACAGGGCCAGAGGCGGGGATCACGCGCGATGCGATTTCTGTCTCTCTGAACTGGTTGGGCACACCCACGCGGATATTCGACACGGCGGGTATGCGCAAGAAAGCGCGCGTCACGGATAAGCTGGAAAAGCTTTCAGTCTCGGACGGGTTGCGCGCTGTGCGCTTTGCCGAAGTTGTGGTGGTTCTGCTGGATGCTGCCATTCCGTTTGAACAACAAGACCTGCGCATTGCCGATTTCGCCGAGACGGAAGGGCGCGCGGTGGTGGTTGCGGTGAATAAATGGGATCTGGAAGAAGACAAGCAGGACAAGCTTAAAGCCCTGCGGACCGGATTTGAAAAACTGTTGCCGCAGCTTCGTGGCGCGCCGCTGGTGACAGTGTCTGCCATCACCGGCAAGGGGCTGGACCGTTTGCACGATGCTGTGTTGCGCGCGCATGAAGTCTGGAACCGGCGCATTTCCACCGCGCGACTGAACCAATGGCTGGGCGCGATGGTCGAGGCGCACCCGCCCCCCGCACCGGGCGGCAAGCGCATCAAGCTGCGTTATGCCACACAGGCCAAAACCCGCCCGCCGGGCTTTGTATTCATGTGCTCGCACCCTGAAGACCTGCCGGCCAGCTATACGCGGTATCTGGTGAATGGGTTGCGTGACCATTTCGACATGCCGGGCACGCCTATTCGTGTGTTCATGCGGTCGCAAAACGACAAAAACCCGTTCAAGGGCCGCAAGAAAGCGCCACCGTCGAAACTGCGCAAGCATTTGCAGGGGCGCAAGGCGGATTAAGGGGTGTGATGGGGTGGTTTGTGGCCGTCGTCTGAATCACCCCTGCGCGGAACAAAGGCGCGAAGCGCCGCCGCGCATCGCCGGGCCGCACCCACGGCACGGCGATTTGGCTGGGCTACGCGCAAAGCCTTGATCTTACGCGGATTTGGCCAGCATAAAGCGCAATAGCAGCGGGCGAGGATCGCCGCACCGCGGCCCGACGCTGCGCGGCTTGTCGCGCACAGCCTCATTCTGGCGCGCAGGCCCCGATTTCGGCCACCGGCCCTGTGGCCCCTGTCTGGGCGCGGTGCAGCAACAGCTGGTCCAGCAGAATACAGGCCATCATCGCCTCGCCCACCGGCACGGCGCGGATGCCCACGCAAGGGTCGTGGCGGCCTTTGGTGACAACCTCTGTCGGCGCACCTGACCGCGTGACCGAGGCGCGCGGCGTGTGGATCGAGGAGGTGGGCTTGATCGCAAAGCGCACCACCACATCCTGCCCTGTGGAAATGCCCCCCAATATGCCACCCGCCTTGTTAGAGCGGTAGCGCGGGCCATCTGTGCCCATCTCGATCTCATCGGCGTTTTCCACGCCTGTCAGGCTGGCGGCGGCCATGCCTGCGCCGATTTCCACGCCTTTGACCGCGTTGATTGACATCATCGCAGCGGCCAGTTCGGTGTCGAGCTTGGCATAGATCGGCGCGCCAAGGCCCGCTGGCACGCCAGAGGCCACCACCTCGATCATGGCACCCACGGAATTGCCATCCTTGCGGATCTGGTCAAGTGCGCGCGCCCAGTCTTCGGCGGCCTGCGCATCGGGCACCCAGAACGGGTTGCGGTCAATCTCGGCTGCATCAAAGCGGGTGCGGTCTATGTGGTGTGGCCCCATCTGCACCATATAGCCGGTGATCTTCACCTGTGGCGCAAGGGTTTTCAGCACTTCGCGCGCCACAGCGCCCGCGGCCACGCGCGCCGCCGTTTCGCGCGCGGAACTGCGCCCGCCGCCGCGCGGGTCGCGCAGGCCATATTTCTGGAAATAGGTGATGTCTGCATGGCCGGGGCGGAATGTGTCGAGGATATTGCCGTAATCCTTGGACCGCTGGTCTACATTGCGGATCATCAGCTGAATTGGTGTGCCGGTCGTGCGCCCCTCATAGACGCCCGACAGAATTTCCACCGCGTCTGGTTCGCGCCGCTGGGTTGTGTGCCGGTTCTGGCCGGGTTTGCGCCGGTCCAGCCATGTCTGGATCATCGCCTCATCCAGCGCCACGCCGGGGGGGCAGCCATCGACCGTGGCCCCAAGGGCAGGTCCGTGGCTTTCGCCCCATGTGGTGACACGGAACAGATGGCCGAATGTGTTGAAGCTCATGCGCATGCACTCCTTGTATGCGAAACACTTAGCGGCAAGGCGCCACAGGCTCAAGCACTGCTCTTGCTCGGGCGGGCGAAAGCGATTAACTCTTGCGTCACCTCGGGGTGCCCAAACGGGCTGAGATGCGCCTTGCGCGAACCCGTTGAACCTGACCCGGTTCGGACCGGCGGAGGGAAGGGTTCGGGCGGTCTGCCCGCGTCAGTCTTCGCCTGTCGCAAGAGAGATGGAGAGAGAATATGACACGTCCCCTATATGCGACCATTGCGGCGCTGGCCCTTGCGGGGGCGGCGCAGGCCGACACCCTGACAGTGGTGGCCCCTGATTATTTCGGGTCCAGCTGGGGGCCAGGCCCCGCCATTAAGGAAGGGTTCGAGGCGCGCTGCGATTGCACGCTGGAATTTCGCACAGGCGATGTTCTGCCCCGCCTGATGCTGGATGGCGCGCGGCTGGAAGGGGATGTGATCATTGGTTTGGGGACCGATGAATTGCTGCGCGCGCGTCAGACAGGGTTATTTGCAGGGCATGGGCAGAATCTGGCCCCGTTGAGCGTGCCGGTGGACTGGGTGGATGATGTGTTCATCCCCTTTAACTGGTCTTATGTCGCCTTTGTCTATGACCGCACGCGGATGGATAACCCGCCCACCAGCTTTGCCGAACTGATAGAGCGCAATGATATTTCGCTGATCTGGCAAGACCCGCGTTCTTCCGGGGCGGGGCTGGCGCTGATGCTGTGGGTGGACCAGCTTTATGGCGATGATGCGCTGCGCATCTGGGAAAACCTTGCCGCCAAGACTGTGACAGTCACTGCGGGATGGTCCGAAGCTTACGGGATGTTCACCAATGGCGAGGCTGACATGGTGCTGAGCTACACCACATCGCCTGCCTATCACATTGTGGCCGAAGAGGATGACAGCAAGGCCGCCGCGATATTCGACGAGGGGCATTATTTCATTGCCGAAGCCGCAGGGGTGCTGGCGGGGGCCGTGCAGCCTGATCTGGCGCGCGATTTCATGGCCTATATCCTGTCGGAGGATTTCCAGCAGATGATCGCAACGGCAAACTGGTCCTACCCGTCTGCCCTGCCGCATGACGACTGGCCAGAGGTGTTCCGCAACCTGCCCCTGCCCGAAACCGCGATTTTCCTGACCGAGGATGCAGCGGATATGCGCCGCTCGCCTGCCTTGGCGCATTGGCTGGATGGCATGACACGGTGACGCGCGACCCTGCCCGCACAGCGCGCGCGCTGGTTTTACTGGCGGGCGGGGGTGTTGCGGCGTGGCTGCTGGTGTTGAATTTCGGCGCGCTGTTGGCTGTGGCATGGCGGGCCGAAGGGTTCACTGCGTTGCGCGGTGCCGATTGGGCGGCGGTGCGCTTTACGTTGGTGCAGGCGCTGTGGTCGGCGGCGCTGTCGGTGCTGCTGGCCGTGCCTATTGCGCGGGCCTTGGCGCGGCGGCGGTTTGTGGGGCGCGATGCGCTGATCATGCTGATGGGCGCGCCGTTTATTCTGCCAACCTTGGTGGCCGTGCTGGGCCTGTTGGCGGTGTTTGGCCGCGCGGGGCTGGTCAACCAAGGGCTGGAGGGGCTTGGCCTTGCGCGGCTGAACATCTTTGGCCTGCATGGGGTGGTGCTGGCGCATGTATTCTATAACCTGCCCTTGGCCACGCGCATTTTGCTGCAAGGCTGGGCTGCGATCCCTGCCGAACGGTTCCGCCTTGGGGCCAGCCTTGGGTTTGGCCCGCGCGATACATTCCGCCAGTTGGAATGGCCCATGCTGCGCGACTTGGTTCCGGGCGCGTTTTTGGTGATTTTCCTGATCTGCCTGACCAGTTTTTCCGTGGCGCTGACGATGGGCGGCGGGCCACGCGCCACGACGGTGGAGCTGGCGATTTATCAGGCGTTCCGGTTCGATTTCGACATGGGCCGCGCGGCCATGCTGGCGCTGGTGCAGTTCGGGTTATGCGCGGGCGCGGGGGTGCTGGCGTGGCGTGTGGCGCTGCCTTCCGGGCTTGGCGGGGGGATGGACCGGCCCGTGTTGCGGTTTGACACAGGCGCTGTGTGCCTGCGGGTCTGGGATGGCACGCTGATTGTGGCGGGGGCGCTGTTCCTGCTGGTGCCGCTGGCGCTGGTGGTGCTGCGCGGCGCGCCGCATGTGACGGGCCTGCCGCCAGAGGTGTGGCAGGCCGCTGCGCGCTCGCTTCTGGTGGCGCTGGGCGCGACGGGTGTGACCCTGGCCATGACGCTGGCGCTGGCGCATGCGGTGTTGGCTGTCGGGCCGGTACGCGGGGCGGTGCTGGAATGGCTGGGGCTGGCGGCCTTGGCGGCCTCTCCCCTTGTGATTGGCACGGGCCTGTATCTGCTGATCCGCCCGCTTGCCAACCCGCGCGATTTTGCGCTGCTGGTGACAATGCTGGTGAATGCAGGCATGGCGCTGCCCTTTGCCCTGCGGCTGATCCTGCCGGGGTTGCGCGATGTGATGGCCAGTCAGGGGCGGCTGGCCGATAGTCTGGGCCTGCATGGCTGGGCGCGGCTGCGGATTGTGACCCTGCCGCGCCTGCGCCGCCCTTTGGGCTTTGCCGCCGGATTGACGGCAGCCTTGTCGATGGGCGATCTGGGGGTGATCATGCTGTTTGCCGAGCGCGAGGGGGCAACCCTGCCGATGCAGCTTTACCGCCTGATGACCGCCTACCGGCTGGATGATGCGGCGGGGGCAGCACTTGTGCTGCTGGGGGCCAGCCTTGCGCTGTTTTGGCTGTTTGACAGATGGGGGCGCGGGCGTGCTGAGGCTTGAAGATGTGACCATCCTGCAGGATGATTTTTCCCTGCGTGCCGGTCTGGAGGTGGCGCGGGGTGCGCGTGTGGCGGTTATTGGCCCGTCCGGGGCGGGCAAGTCCACGCTGCTGGGCGCTGTGGCGGGGTTTGTGCCCGTGGCGCAGGGGCGCATTCTGTGGGCGGGCGCGGAGATGACAGGCCAAAGCCCTGCTATGCGCCCGATTTCTGTGTTGTTTCAGGATAATAACCTGTTTCCGCATCTGTCGGCCTTTGACAATGTGGCGCTGGGCCTGCGCCCGTCTTTGCGGCTGGGTGTGGCAGAACGCGCGCAGGTTGCAGCGGCGCTGGCGCGGGTGGGGCTGGAGGGGCTTGGCACACGCCGCCCTGCGCAACTGTCCGGCGGGCAGCAAAGCCGCGTGGCGCTGGCGCGGGTGGTGTTGCAGGGCAAGCCGCTGGTGCTGCTGGACGAGCCGTTCTCGGCGCTTGGCCCCGCGCTGAAGGTCGAAATGCTGCATCTGGTGGCCGAGATTTGCCGCGAGACAGGCGCGACATTGCTGATGGTGACGCATGACATCGCTGACGCGCGCGCGATTGCGGACCAGACGATATTGGTGGCCGATGGCGTGGCCGAAGGCCCGTTTGAAACGGCGCAACTGTTGGCGAACCCGCCAGAGGCACTGCGGGCGTATTTGGGCTAGGGTTCGGCTGTATGGAGTAAATCAGGTGTTGTCGCGCCCGTTTCCGCAAGGAGTTGCGCGGAGTCAAGGCGCGAAGCGCCGCCGCGCATCGCCGGGCCGCACCCACGGCACGGCGATTTGGCTTGGCTACGCACAAAGCCTTGATATTACGCGAATTTGGCCTGCATAAAGTGCTGTAGCAGGGGGCGAGGATCGCCGCACCGCGGCCCGACGCTGCGCGGCTTGCCACCTGCAAGAGTGCCTGCGCGCTTTACTTCACCTTGCGACCCAGCAATTCCAGCCGGTGCCCTTCCAGCCGGTAGCCCAACCGCCGCGCGATTTTTTCCTGCAACGCTTCGATCTCGGGGTCGCAGAATTCGATCACCTCGCCGGTATCCATGTCGATCAGGTGGTCGTGATGCGCGCGTTCGCTGTCTTCAAACCGTGCGCGGCCATCGCCAAATTCCAGCCGGTCCAGAATGCCGGTTTCTTCCAGCAATTTCACAGTGCGGTAGACTGTGGCCAGCGAGATGCGCGAATCCAGCGCATTGGCGCGGGCGTGCAATTCTTCGACATCGGGGTGTCCGTCCGCATCCTCGATCACGCGCGCGATGGTGCGGCGCTGGTCTGTCATCCGCAGACCCTGTGCTTCCAGACGGTCAAGAATGGATTTGTTCACGCTGGTTTCCTTGGCACTGCCTTGGAGGGCAGTTTAAACCCTCTCGTCCGGCCTGAAAACCGTTAATCGTGGCCCAAGGACTGGACGTCATGCCAGTGCTGCCCCATGAAGGGGTACCCGAACATGGCATAGGGGGCGACATGACCGATGTGACGCAAACGCCGCAACAGGGCAGCGCGCGAGAGGTGTTCTGGGCCTTCCTGAAACTTGGGCTGACCAGTTTTGGCGGGCCGATTGCGCATCTGGGCTATTTCCGCGACGAATTGGTAACACGCAGGGGGTGGGTGTCAGAAGCCGCCTATGCCGATCTTGTCGCGCTGTGCCAGTTCCTGCCCGGTCCTGCCTCCAGCCAGGTGGGGTTTGCGCTGGGGCTGATGCGCGCGGGCTGGCTGGGCGCGCTTGCGGCTTTCACCGCGTTTACGCTGCCCTCGGCACTGGTGCTGCTGGGTTTTGCGATGACTGCGGCCAATCTGGCGGGGCCGGTGGGAACGGGCGCGCTGAACGGGTTGAAGATTGTGGCGGTGGCGATTGTGGCGCAGGCCGTGCTTGGCATGGCGCGCGCGCTATGCCCTGATGCAGCGCGCGCCGCGATTGCGGCGGCGGCGGTGGTGGTGCTGGCCTTTGTGCCGGGGCCGCTGGGCATGGTGGGCGCGATCACGCTGGGCGGGGTGGCTGGGCTGATGCTGGGGCGCGGGGCCACTGCGCCTGCCGGCAGGTCTGCGCCAGTGCCAGTGTCGCGCGGTGTGGCGCTGGGGGCGTTGGCCGCGTTTTTTGCCTTGCTTGCGCTGTTGCCGCTGGTGGCGGGGCAGGCGCAGGCGCTGGCCGTGATTGACAGTTTCTACCGCGCGGGGGCGCTGGTCTTCGGGGGCGGGCATGTGGTTCTGCCGCTGTTGCAGGCCGAGGTTGTGGCACCGGGTTGGGTCAGCCCTGACGCGTTTCTGGCAGGATATGGCGCGGCGCAGGCCGTGCCGGGGCCGCTATTCACCTTCGCGGCGTATCTGGGCGCTGTTCTGGGGCCAGAGCCGCACGGGCTGGCAGGGGCTGCGCTGGCACTGGCGGCGGTGTTCCTGCCGGGATTCTTGCTGTTGGTGGGGGTTTTGCCGTTCTGGGACCAGTTCCGCCGCATGGCGCGTGCGCAATCGCTGATGCAGGGCGCGAATGCAGCGGTGGTGGGCATATTGGGCGCGGCGCTGTATGCGCCTGTCTTTACCAGCGCGATCGGAGATATGCGCGATTTCGCGCTGGCGCTGGCCTGTTTCGTGCTGCTGGTCGCGTGGAAAGCGCCGCCTTGGGCGGTGGTTGTGGTTGCGGCTTTGGGCGGGGTTGGGTTGGCCTTGGCGGGGTAGAACGCGCCGCCTGCGGGGTTGGGATGCACCTGCCCTTGCGCGCGGAATCAAGGGCCGCAGGCCCGCCGCGCATCGGCGGGCCGCACCACCGGCACGGCGATGCGCGGCTTTTGTCCGTTTTTCAGCGCCCCCGAAGCCATCATTGCGTTTCTACCCGCATAGGGTAAACCCCAAAGCGCGGGGTCAATGCGCTTGCGGGCGGTGTTGCTGTGGCAGATAGGCGCGCGCAGCACCTAGCCCTGCAAGGGTCATGTCGGCCATGTCATGCAGTGTCACAGGCACGGACAGGCGCGCGCATGCTGTGGCATAAGCCTGCGCGACATCCTTGGCCCCGATGACTGCCACGCGCTGGCCCAGCCAATAGGGTTTGGTGGCCGCCAGTTCCGCCCCGACCAAAAGCCCCGACAGCCGCGCGCGGGCATAGCCGGTGTCTTGGCCGTGCAACAGGGTTTGTGCGCGGATCGAGAACAGCCGCGCCATCAGCCGCTCTGGCCGTTCCATGCTTTCGTCGAACCCTTGGGCAAAGCCCGCCTCATCCCAGCCGCCAAGCGAATGGCGCAGGGTCGAATGCTCTGACAGCAGCGCAAACATTTCGCCTGTCAGGAAGGTTTGAAAACTGACCACCTCGCCCGCGCTGATATGCGCCCATTTGCTATGGGTTCCGGGCAGGCAGATCACCCCGTCCCAGTCGGGGTTCAGCGCCATGAACCCCGCGATCTGGGTTTCTTCGCCGCGCATCACATCGGGCGGTGTGGTCTGTTTCAGCCCCGGCACCACATGCAGCGACACGCGCAAATCGCGGCTTTCGGCCTGCACCAATGCCTTGCCCAGCGGTGCGCAGGGAACGGGCCTGTAGCTGGCCTCGATCCAGTCTTTCGCGCCGCCCAGCATGCCGCACAGGATAACGGGTGTTACTTGCCCCTCTGGCAGCCAGTCTTCGATCAATTCCAGCAATGCGGGTTCCATTTCTGCGCGCGAAAGCTGCGCCATGCCGTGGCCGGATTGTGCAGATTGCACCACAGAATGCCCCGCCAAACCCCAGACGCGCAAATGCGACTGGCCCCAATCTGCTGCAATCCAGTCGAGTTTTGTCATTCGGTGGCTACCTTGGCGCGTGCAATCAGGGGGTGGTGATAGGGGGGTTCCGGGCGGTTGGTCAAGGGTGGCGGGATCAGGGTTTCGTCATCACAAGGGCCAGTGCGCGGCGCAGCACCCCTTCGGCCTGTTCCAGCGCGGCAGCGGCCTGCGCCGCAGTGGCCCCGCGCGCGACCAGAACCGCAGGTTTGATGCGCCATTCGGTCTGCTCTAGCGCTGTGTGTGCGGCATCATCTGGCACTTGTGCGATACGGGCAACCATGTCGCGCGCGCGGATGCGCAGTTTCTGGTTCTGGGGGCGCATATCGACCATCAGCCCGTCATGCACATGGCCCAGCCGCACCATGATCTGCGTGGACAGCATGTTCAGCACCACTTTTTGCGCGGTTCCTGCCTTCATGCGGGTAGAGCCTGCCACCACCTCGGCCCCTGTTTCCAGCAAGATGCCATAGCGTGCGACCCGCAAAAGCGCTGTGTCGGGGTTGCAGGCAATGCCCACAGTCAGCGCGCCTGCGGCCTGTGCCGCCTCTAGCGCGGCGATGGTGAAGGGTGTGCGCCCGCTGGCCGCAAGGCCGATGACGGTATCTTGCGCGTTTAGCGCGGCTTGCGCCACTTGTGTGCGCGCGGCATCCGTGTCGTCTTCGGCGCCTTCAACGCTGTGCATCAGCGCGCCCGGCCCGCCTGCGATCAGGTATAGCGTGCGCGTGTCGGGCCAGTTGAAAGTGGGGCCAAGTTCGGTTCCGTCCTGCACCGCGATCCGGATCGAGGTGCCCGCGCCCGCATAGACCAGCCGCCCGCCCGCGCGCAGGCCGGGCAGGGCCGCTTCGACAACCTGCGCAAGCGCGGGCAGCGCGGGGCGAATGCTGGCCAGCGCGCCAAGCTGGCTTTCCCAGATGGCCGCAAGGGCGGTCTGGCTGTCCCAACTGTCCAGCATGCGGTATCGCGGGTCGGCAAATTCTGTCATCGGGGCGTGCCTTTGGTCTGGTGTCAGAACGGGTATGAGATGGCTGTGCGCGCATGGCAAGCCCTGCCTGTATGGGCACTAGGCCGAAAAAGCGCTTTTCATTCGCGCCGTTTTCAGCATGTGTTTTGGGAAAAAGGGGGTGCGATGCAAATCTTCATCGGGCTGGATGGTGGCGGGACAGGGTGCCGCGCGCAGGCAGAGTTTGGCGACGGGCGGCGCGGTGCGGTGCTGACAGGCGGGCCCGCCAATGTGTTTTCCGATTTTGACGCCGCGATGCATGCGATTTCAGACCTTTTGGCGCGCTGCATTGCGCAGGCGGGCGGCGCATCGGTTGTTCAGCCTGTTATTGTGCTGGGGCTGGCAGGGGCCACGGAATCCGGCGCGGCAGAGCAGGTGAAAGCCCGCTTGCCCTACCAGAATGTCACGGTGCTGGGGGATATCGACATTGCCCTGATGGGCGCGTTTCCCGAGGGCGAGGGGATTGTTATGGCGGTTGGAACCGGCTCTGTTGTGGCGCGGTGCTATGGGGGGCGGGTGCAGCGTTTGGGCGGGCATGGGCTGGTGCTGGGCGATGAGGGCAGCGGCGCATGGATGGGCAGAGAGGCGTTGCGGCGCTGCCTGTTGGCGCAAGATGGTCTGGCCGAGGAGGGGGCGCTGACGCGCCATATCCGGGCGCAGTTTGGATCGGTGCGCGCGATTATCAGCTTTGCCGCACAGGCGCGGCCCGCCGATTTTGCCACCCTTGCGCCCTTGGTGCTGGCGCAGGCGCATTGCCCTGTGGCAGGTGCGATTCTGGACGCGGCTTGTGCCTATCTGCGGCGTGCAATCCGGCAGCTTCAGGCAGGCCAGCCCCATGTGCCGGTCGCCGCAACAGGCGGGCTTGGCCCTGCATTGCTGGCGCGCATGGTGCAGTGTGACAGCGCGGGCCTGCGCAACGTGGCCGCCTCTGGCACTGGTTTGGACGGGGCGTTGTGGTATGCCCGCAATCGCGCCGCACAGGAGAAGATGGCATGACAGACCCCCACACCACGCCCACTAAGCCGGTGGTTCTGAAGGCCGCGCAAGTGTTTGACGGCACGCAGATGCATGCGCAGGCGTTTGTCGGGCTGGACGGGGCAGGGCGGGTGACCGCGCTTTGGCCGGATGCTGGGGGGGTGCCGCCAGATGCAGATTTGCGCGATCTGGGAAATGTGATCCTGTCGCCGGGGATGGTGGATGTGCAGGTCAATGGCGGCGCGGGCGAGATGGTGGGCGCGGCCACCGATTTGGACCAATTGCGCCGCATCTGTGCCGCGCATGCCGCACTTGGGGCCAGTGCCATTTTGCCCACGCTGATTACCAATACGCCAGAGGTGACACAGCAGGTGCTGGCCGCCGGTCGCGCGGCAGCGCGCGAGGGAGTGCAGGGCTTTGCGGGGCTGCATCTGGAAGGGCCGCATCTGGACCCCGCGCGCAAGGGTGCCCATGATGCGCGACTGATCCGCCCTATGGGGCAGGATGATCTGGCCGCGTTGCTGGATGCGGCACAAGACCTGCCTGCGCTGATGGTCACGCTTGCGCCAGAAGCCGCAACACTGGACCAGATCAGCCAGTTGGCGCGCGCGGGGGTGATTGTCAGCCTTGGGCATACGGGGTGCAGCGCGGATATGGCGCGGCGCGCCCATGATGCAGGCGCGCGCTGCGTCACGCATCTGTTCAACGCCATGAGCGGGATGCAGGCGCGTGCGCCGGGGTTGGTTGGTGCCGCCCTCTCGACAGGGGTGCAGGCGGGCATCATTGCAGATGGCGTGCATGTCGCGCCGGAATGCCTGCATGTGGCGCTGGGCATGAAAGCGCCGGACGGGCTGTTTCTGGTCAGCGATGCGATGGCCGTTGCGGGCACGGATGACCGCGCGTTCCTGCTGGACGGGCGGCGGGTTTTGCGCGCCTCTGGCCGGTTGACGCTGGAAGATGGCACGCTTGCGGGTGCAGATGTGACATTGCCGCAATCCGTGGCGCATCTGGCAGGGTTGGGGGTGCCCTTGGCGCGCGCGCTTGCCATGGCCACGCGCATTCCCGCCGATGTGATTGGCGCTGTGGATCGCGGGCGCATCGGTGCGGGCGCGCGCGCGGATTTCACAGTGCTGAACCCTGATTTGTCGCTGCATTCCGTCTGGTGCGCAGGGCAAAGGCCGGGGGCATGAGCGGATCATTCGCGCCACGGCAAGAGGCGCGCTTTTGTGGCGGGGCGTTTATGCCGGACGGGCGGTTTCCGCGCCGGTCCGGGCTGTTTGCCGCACGCCCTGCGGCCAGCATCCCTCTAGCCAATCGGGGTCGTCGCCGCGTAGAATCCGGTCGAACAGCGCAAGGGCTTCTTTCTTTGTAAGCAGTTGATCTTTCACGTTGCTCCAGGCCGCGACATCCAGACGATTGACGGTTCGTTCGGTTTTTATAAGGATGGGTAGGGTGGTGTGCCCAAGGGCATACAGGCATGCGGCGCGGTGGGTGCCGCTGTCCAGCATGACCGCCCAATTCTGCCCGTCTTCCATCAGGTAGCCGTTCATGTGGTGGTGTATATCTGCCGGACAATAGCCTTTTTCGATGACCGAGCGCAGCACTTGCCGCACGCGGGCGAATTCCAGCTCTCCTTTCGCGGTCGAGACTGGCCCCATGGCATAGTCGCCATCTTCAAATGACAGCACGACATTGTTTTCCCGTGCCTGCCGCACGGACCTTTCATGCTTCAGGCGCAGCGCGGGTGCACCAAAGGGTTTCCATGGCAGATCGGCTTCGATGCCTTTCATTGCTTTCAACCGTGGGGCGCTGCCGCCCGCGACGATAGCCGCGTTTTGCGGGGCAACATGCGTGAAATAGCTGCACAAGGCCGAGTCGCGATAGGTCAGACTGTCGTTTTCAAGCAGGGCTTGTGCTGTCAGCACGAACGGGTTGGACGGCCAGTCAGGGACAATCGGATGCATGTCGCGCAATCGGGTGAAAGGCAGGTCCAGCAGATGGCGCAGTTTGGGCGCGCGTTGGCGGGCCTCGAACGGGTCATCACTGATTCCGCGAAAATCGACATGCAGCGAGAGAAGATCGACACCCTGATGGGTGACCGCTGGCCAGTTTCTGCGGCCCAGGCGCAACAATCCACGGGCAAGGCGCGCGGGTGTCAGTGGCATGGCGCGCATCCTTTCGGGGCGAAGGCGCGGCGCCTGATTGTGAAAGCGCTGATCGGTTTCAAAATACTGCTCCTGACAATACGGGATAGGTCTGGGCGTATAATTCGGGGAGATGCTGGACAAAACACGCAGGGAACGCAGGCGGGGAAATGGGATCGTCCTGCCAGTGTCGACTGGCAGCGTCACTGAACATTCACAAAGTTTACTGTCGATTTCGTGTTTTTCAAAGAAAATTCTCATGAATATTGGCGAAAGATGGGAAATGCATGCTGCTTTTCCCCGCCAGACTGGCGGGAATGCGACGCTTTTGTGACGGGGGGTTCGCCAGCACGCGGTTTTACGCAGAAAACAGCACCCAGAGTTTTGAGGCGCTTGGACCTTTCACGCCAGACATGATACCTGTTGCGTGTTTCGTATTGTCGGGTGTGTCGTTATCTGTGGCGTCCAATGAAAATAACATGTGAGCCGCGAATGCACATAGTTCTGTTCATCCTTGTTATGCTGGCCAGCGCGCTTGCGATCGGCGTTTTTACGCGGGTTGCGGGCGGGTCTTGGGGGCAGGCTGTGGCGCTGGGGGTGGGCACATTGGTTGTGCTACAGATCCTGTATCTTGCGCTGATATTCGGGCGCGATTGGCTGAAATCCCGCCAGAATTCTGGCAGGGGGCAGTAAACCACGCTGCGGCAGCCTTCAGGCACCCGCCCCGCCGGTGTTCAGCCATGACCAGATGCGCTGGGGGGTCAGCGGCATATCGACATGGCGCACGCCTTGGTCCCACAGGGCATCCAGCGCGGCATTCGACAATGCCGCCAAGGCGCCCACGGTGCCTGCCTCGCCGCAGCCTTTCATGCCGATGGGGTTATTTGCCGAAGGCACGGGCACGCTTTCAAAGCGGATAAAGGGGAAATCTGTGGCGCGGGGCATGGCGTAATCCATGAAGCTGCCGGTTTGAAGCTGGCCTTGGGCATCGAACACAACTTCTTCCATCACGGCTTGGCCGTAGCCTTGGGCCACGCCGCCATGTACCTGCCCCTGCGCCAGCGCGGGGTTCATCAGGGTGCCGAAATCATCGACCGCCAGAAACCGGTCCAGCCGCAATGCGCCGGTTTCGGGGTCGATCTCGACCTCGCACAGATGCGCGCCGTTGGGAAAGGACCGCCCCGCCAGTTTGACCCGCCGTTCATGGCGCAAAAGCCCCTCGGCGCCATGTTTGCGCGCCAGATCAGCGGCTTCCATCAGGGTCAGGCGCTGGTTCGATCCGGCAGCAGAGAAGATGCCATCTTCAAAGGTCACCGGCGCTGTGCCAAGCGCGCCTTCCAGAAACGTGCTGAATGCTTCGGTCATTTGCGCGACCATGCCATGGGTGGCGGTTGTCTGCACTGTGACAGAGCGCGACCCGCCTGTGCCGCCGCCTTTGGCAATCAGGTCGCTGTCGCCTTGCACAATATCAATCAGCGACTCGTCCAGCCCAGTCAGCCCTGCCAGATAGCGCGCATACACGGTTTCATGCCCCTGCCCGTTCGACTGGGTGCCGACATATAGTGTGACCCGCCCTTCAGGCGTGAATTCCACCGCAGCCCCTTCGGTGTCATCGCCCAAGATCGCCTCAATATAGTAGCTTAGCCCCAGCCCGCGCAACAGGCCGCGCGCGGCACTGTCGGCTTTGCGCGCGGCAAAGCCTGCGACATCGCCCAAGTCTTGCGCGCGGGCCAGAAGGCGCGCGAAATCGCCCACATCATAGGTTTCGCCCGCCGGTGTCTGGTAGGGGAAGGCGTCGGTGGCAATGAAATTGCGCGCGCGTATCTCAAAGGGTGACAGGCCCAATTCGCGCGCGGCCATGTCCATGGTGCGTTCGATCAGGGTTATCGCCTCTGGCCGGCCCGCGCCGCGATAGGCGTCAACAGGTGTGGTGTTGGTATAGATGCCCTGCACCTGCAAATGCGCAACCGGAATGTCATAAACGCCGGTGAACACTTTGGAAAACAGCGCGGTCTGGATGTTCTGGCCGAATTGCGAGTTATACGCCCCCAAGTTGAACCGGGAACGGACACGGTAGCCGATGATGCGGTGGTCGGCGTCAAAGGCCAGTTCGGCGGTGCTGGCCAGATCGCGCGCGCCATTGTCCGAGGCGATGGACTCGCCCCGTTCCGCCACCCAGCCCACAGCGCCGCCCAAAGCGCGCGCAGCGGAAGCAAGCGCCAGATGTTCAGGGTAGACCATGACCTTCATGCCAAAGCCGCCCCCCACATCCGGCGTGGTGACATGCACCTGTTCGGGGTCCAGCGCCAGCAGCTTGGCCAATTCGCGTTTCATCGTCCACACGCCCTGCCCGTTGAAGGCGAAATGCAGGCGGGTGCCGTCCCATTCGGCCAAAGCTGCGCGCGGTTCCAGACTGGCGGCGGTGACGCGGTTCTGGCGCACGGTCAGCGTGGTAACATGGGCGGCGCGCTGGAATGCGGCGCTGGTTGCGGCCTCATTGCCCAATTCCCAGTCGAGGGCGATGTTATCGGGGGCCTCTGGGTGCAGGGCGGGGCCATTCGGGGCCAGCGACAAGGCAACGGGCAGTTCGTCAAATTCCAGCGCGATGGCATCGGCGGCGTCGAGGGCTTGGGCAAGGGTGTCGGCCACCACCAGCGCCACAGGTTCGCCCACATGGCGGATTATGCCATCGGCAAGGATCGGGCGCTTTGGCGCGGCCCCTTTGCCCCCGCGCCGGTCTGGCAAGCTTACCCCCAGAACAGAGCCGTTGACCCCTGCTGCATCCAGATCGCGGGCTGTCCAGACCCCGCGCACACCGGGCATGTTGCGCGCGGTGGTGGTGTCGAGCGTGGTGATGCGGGCATGGGCCACAGGGGCGCGCAGGAAAACGGCATGCAAGGCACCCGCTGGCAGGGTGTCGGCCAGATATTGGCCCTTGCCTGTCAGAAAGCGGATATCCTCGCGGCGCGTGCCCCCCTGCGATGTGCCGAATGCGTGCAAAGCCTGTTCCCCCGAATATGTTGCCCTGCACACGATAGCGGCAGAGCGGGCAGGGACAAGGGCAAGCCCTTGTCCTTTGGCATTATTTCCCGGCTGATGACGTTTGCACGCGCTGCAATGCGGCCTGCATGATGCGCGCGGCGTCGTGCCACTGTGGCAATCTTGCAGCCAGTTCCGTGCTTTTGGCGGCATAGGCATGGCGCAAGCTGTCATCTTGCAAAAGCTGCGCCAGCCCATTGGCAAATGCGGTTGCGTCATTGGGTGGCACCAAGATGCCGCTGCCCTGCGGCACGGTCTGCGGTACGGCCCCCACGGCGCAGGACAGGATCGGCAGGCCGTATAACTGCGCCTCGCTCAGGACCATGCCATACCCCTCATACCGCGTGGCAAGTGCAAAGAGGCTGGCGTCGTGGTAAAGCTGGTCCAGCGCATCGGGGGGGATTTCGCCTGTGAAGCGCACGCGCCCTTCCAGCCCAAGCCGCGCGCGTTGGTGCAAAAGCCTGTCATGCACATCGGCTTCGTGTACCATGCCGACGATTGCGGCCTGCCAGTCCAGATGCGCCACTTGCGCCAGTGCATCCAGCAGCACATCATGGCCTTTGCGTTCGCAGATAATCCCGACGGACAGGATCAGTGGCGGGCGGGGCTTGGATAGGGTGCGCAACCTGGGGCGGTCGAACCCCGGCAGCGCAATCGAGATATTGGCCTGCGCCACGCCGAAATCCTGCACCAGAATATCGCGCGTGTGGGGCGAGGGGACGACAACATGCGCGGCATGGCGCAAATTGGCCTTTTCGCGGGCCAGCAATGCGGCGGCGCGCTCGGGGGCCAGCCCCGCTTCCAGCCCCAAAGGGTGGTGCAGCATGGCAATGACAGGCCGGTTCAAACCCGCCAGAATTTGAGTGTCCATTGCGCCAAATACCAGCCCGTCCAGAACCAGCGGCATGCCTTGGGGCAGGGCGGCAAGCTGGTCTGCCAGATCGCGCGCGGCCTGTGGTGTTGGATCAGGCCAGGAGGGCACAACTTCCACATGGCGGGTGGGCTGGCCGATTGCGCGCAGGCTTTCCAGCATCCGCCGGTCATAGATATACCCGCCTGTTCGTGTGTTGATGTCACCGGGAATGGCGAAGGCGGCCTCTGGCTGCATGGGTTTGTTCCTTTAGCTGCGCAAGCGTTCACCGGCCATGCAGGCCAGCATGGCAGGACATAGCACATTGACAAGCCCCAAGCCCATCATGCTGCCCGCGCTTTTGGGGGTGCGATACCCATTCAGTTGAAACGGTATGGGGCGCTGTGGGGTTTGGGCCGTGCAGGGTCGCGTGCTGCCTTGCCGCTAAAGCTGTAGCATTTCACCTGTTCGTGCCCACCAGACGCAAGCGCGACTTCGCCGTGTTTTCAGACTTTGCCTGCCACATCATATCGTGAATTTCGCCGTTTTCAGGGCGATATTGCAAGGGCGCGCGCAACAGCACCGCTTGCACAGAGCGCAGGTCGAAGGTTTTGCACGCGGCCCACAAGTCTTCCAGCAGCTTTTCCAGCGCTGCGGGGGGCATGGAAATTTCCGAGGCAGTCAGGATGCGCGGGTGTTCGGTTCCTTGGGGGTTGCCTGCGATCAACAGTTCTTCGTGCAACTTCTCTCCGTGCCCAAGGCCCGTAATCAGGATGGCGATGTCACCACCCTCGCCCTCTGGTTCATGGGTGTCATCGACCATATAGGGGGTCAGCCCGTGCAACCTGATCATGGATTTCGCAAGGTCCAGAATTTTCACAGGCTGTCCCATATCCAGAACGAATACATCCCCGCCGCGCGCCATCGCGCCCGCCTGAATGACAAGCTGCGCTGCTTCTGAAATAGTCATGAAGTAGCGGGTCACCTGGGGGTCGGTGACGGTGACTGGCCCGCCCTGTTCGATCTGGTCGCGGAACCTTGGAATGACCGACCCCGACGAGCCCAGAACATTGCCAAAGCGCACCATGGAAAAGGTGCAGCCGCTTTGCTTTTGCGCTTGTGCCTGACAGATGAGTTCTGCCATCCGTTTGGTTGCGCCCATGATGTTTGTGGGGCGTACTGTCTTGTCGGTTGAAACAAGTGTGAAGCTTTGCACCCCGCATTCTGCGGCAGCTTCGGCAATGACCCTGGTGCCAAAGACATTGTTGTAAATGCCCTCGATCAGGTTTTCTTCGACCAGTTGCACATGTTTATAGGCGGCGGCGTGAAATACCGTCTGCACTTTGAAATGGCGTAAAATCGCCCGCATCCGGCCCGGATTCTGGACAGACCCCATGACCGGCAGAATGCGCGTGGCGTTGTCGCGCATGGTGTCGCGCAATTCGGTGGTGATGGTGTAAAGCGCGTATTCGGACACGTCGAGCATGACCAGCGCAGTTGGCTTTTGGGCAATGATCATGCGGCACAGTTCCGACCCGATTGTCCCGCCTGCGCCGGTGACCATGACAACTTTGCCGGTGATGTTCTGCGTCATCAATTCGGGCTTTGGTGGCACCGGATCGCGGCCAAGCAGGTCTTCGGGTGTGATAGCCCGCAAATCGGTGAAACGCGCGCGCCCCGAGACCAGATCACCCATGGAGGGGATGGTCTTCACCTCGACCCCAAGTGTTTCAAGGCGCGAGACGATCCGCCTGCGCCGCTGCCGGTTCAGGCTTGGCATGGCCAGCAGAATTTCCCGAATGTTCCACCGCGCGGTCAGGGCGCGCAAATCTGCCGCCGGATGCACAGGCACCCCGTTAATGGTTGTCCCATGCAGGCGTATATCATCGTCGACAAAGGCAACGGGGCGGTATTCCATGCCCAAATTCAGCGCTGCCACCAGCTGCTGTCCGGCATGGCCCGCGCCATAGATCACAACCGGCGTCAGATCGCGCAGCGATGGTTTGCGGATCAGCGAGCGTATCCAGAAGCGCACCCCGCCGACGCTTAGCAAAACCAGCATGGCATGGATCAGCACCAGACCGACAGGCATGGGCACTGAAAACGCGGCACTGAGCACCAGAATAACTGCGGCCCCGACGGCCGCACCCAGCACGATCACGCGCATGACGGTGCCGGTAATGTAGCGCAGCACGGCCCTGTACAGGCCCGCCCTGTCGAGGGCGAGCAAAGTGGCGGGAATCGCGGGCAGGGTGACGGCCAGAACCCAAGGGTCTGCCAGCATCGCCACATCTTCGCCACGAATAAAGATGGCCAGGACAAAACACGCCGCGATCAGCACCGCATCGCCGACCAGCTGCAAGGCGCGCTTGTTAGAGCGGTTCAAGTTGCCGGAATCGAACACAGATTTTTTCAGCCGCGTCTTTCGCGCAAAGGAGGTGGCGCGCCGTTTAGCGGTTTTCAGAACGCGACGTGTTCGGCGTGCCATTGCATTTATTTCCAAGGATCTTCTGATGCGCTGATTTAGCAGTTATAAAATGCGAATATTCTCAGCCTATAAAATAAACTAATCTTTTCTAAATACAACTTTTAGTTCGCAAGGATGTGGGCAGTTTTTATGCGTTATATGTAGTTTTTTGCAGCGTGCAACGAAGCTGTGCAAAAGAATCTCTTAATAAATAGGGGCTAAACGGGCAGTGCCTGCAGGGGCGGTTCAAAACAGACATGGCGGCTGTGCCTGAATTTTGATCACACTGCAGGCAGGCTGCACACCGACTGCCCATGTCAGGGCCGCGCTGGCGCATGTTGGGGGCGGATGCGTTGGCGCGTGTGACGCAGGCGTGGCCTTGTGTTCGAAGGCAAGGCCTGGATTGCGATCTTCGGGCTTTCGGCTGGGTTCTATATTGGACGTTTGGTCAAGGATGGAATTTGGATGGCGGTTAATGTGATTTCTCGCGTTTCGTTATGTCGCGGCTTGTGCGGCCGAATACCGAAACCAAGGGCCAGCCGGTGACGCCTTTTGCCGATTTGATCCGCCCGTTTCTGGCGGCTTGACCCCTTTGGCCCCCGTGCAAAAGGCGTGATCTGTGCGCGCTTGACATTGGGCGAGATGGGCGGGCAAGTTGCTGCGCTGATCTGTGCGAAAAGGGGTGTTATGGTCAACATTTTCCGGCGGCCTGCGGGGCAACCGCTTGTTTATGGGCATCGGGGTGCGCGCGGTGTGCTGCCTGAAAACACGCAGGCGGGGTTTGACTATCTGCGCGCGATTGGCGCGCATGGGGTCGAGATTGATGTACAGGTAACCGCCGACGGGGTGCCTGTGGTCATCCATGACCCGCTGATCCCCATGCAACTGGCGCGCACTGTCGCAGGCGCGTGGCTGGACGCGCCGGGGCCGAAGATAAGCGATCTGACCGTGGCAGAGCTGCGCGCCTATGATGTGGGGCGGTTGAACCCCGCCCACCCTTATGGCGCGCGGTATCCACAGCAGCGCCCTGCCGATGGTGCGCGCGTGCCGGTATTGGCAGAGTTTCTGGACTGGGCCGCACAAGACAGCGCGCTTTATATAAACATTGAAATCAAATCCTTCGCGGATCGTGACGATCTGGGCGCGGCACCAGATGTGCTGGTGCGCGCGGTTCTGGATGCGCTGGGGCATCACGGGGTTGCGAAAACTTGCCTGATTTCGTCTTTCGACTGGCGGGTATTGTCGGCGCTGCGCAAGATCGCCCCTGATATTGCGCGCGGGTATCTGAGTTATGAGCAAGCGGGCGAGGATTGCACCATTTTCGACGGCGCGCCGTGGATGGATGGTTTGCGGCTTGCCGATTATGCAGGCAGCCTGCCGCGCCTGATTGCAGCGCAAGGTGCGCATTGCTGGTGCCCCTATTTCCAAGACCTGACCCCCCAGCGGCTGGCAGAAGCGCATGATCTGGGGTTGGCGGTGAATGTCTGGACTGTGAATGCGCAGCCCGACATGGTGGCCCTGATCAAGATGGGGGTGGATGGTGTGATTACCGACTATCCCGCAGCCATGTTGCAAGAATTGGGCGGACGCGGCGGAAGGTAAGGCGGGGCAAATTTTGCCCCCGCCTGTTGTTTTCGTGGCGCCCTGTTCAGGCAAGCCCCTCTTCAGTGGCGATGGCGTCGATCTCGGCCAGATACTCTTCAACGCGGCGGGTTGTGTCGCGCCCGCGCAACGCACCTGCCGCTGTGCGCACATCTTCCAGATTGGTGGTGAAATCACCCACCAAGATGAAGCCGATCATGCCCATTGTCTGATGCGGCTGGCAGATATAGCCATAGGTGCCTTCAACATCGAGCGTGATTTCGATTTCTTCATTGATGCGGCCGGAAAACGCCTCTGCGCCTTCGGGTGTCATGCCGTCAATGGACTGGGCGTTATGCCCGCGATCGGTGGCAAGGAATTTGATGCTATCCCCCGGCTGCACCCGCACAATGGCCGGTTTGAACAGCATGCGCTGCTGTCTGTCGTCCGGGTCTACATTCAGCATGTCGATCTCGTGCATCTCGCCCGATGCCAGCGCGGCATGTGACGATGCAACTGTGGCGGCCATCGCACCACCGATCATGACCAGATGTTGGCGACGTGTCTGTTTCATTCTGAATTCCACCTTTTATTCATCTACACCTTATGTCACAGGCGTGTGGACCCGACAGTCGGGGTGCGCGCCACGCATGTGTGTGTTGCAGTTTGCAACATTGCATAACCTAGCGGGTTTCCTGAATTCGGAATGTGGCGAAACATCGCGGCGGGTTGGCGGCAGGGCCATCGCTTGACGCTCAGGGGCGGTCTGCTACCTCCGCCCCACGACAACAGGAGTTGAGTTTATGGCGCTGACAATCCTTGATGGCGGCATGGGGCAAGAGCTGGTGCACCGTGCCGGGCGTGCGACCCCGCTATGGTCTACGCAGGCGCTTGTCGATGCGCCCGAACTTGTGCGCGCCGTGCATCAGGAGTTTTTCGCCGCCGGGGCCGAGGTGGCAACGACCAACACATATGCTGTGTTGCCAGACCGGCTGGCCCCTTATGGCCTAGCGGACAGGCTGGAAGAGTTGACCGAAATCGCCTGCCGGATTGCCGCCGATGCGCGCGATGCCGCTGGCCATGGGCTGGTTGCAGGCTCGCTTGGCCCGTTGGGGTTTTCCTACCGGCCCGATCTTGCGCCGCCGCCCGAACAGGCCGCCGAGATTTACGCCAGCATTGCCGCCCTGCAAGCGCGCGTGGTGGATGTGCTGTTGCTGGAAACGATGTCTTCGCTTGATCAGGCGCGGGGCGGGCTGATGGGCGCGCAAATAGCGGGCAAGCCTGTCTGGCTGGCGCTAAGTGTCGATGATGCGGATGGCACGCGCCTGCGCTCTGGCGAAAGCCTGTCAGAGATTGCACCCTTGCTGGCAGAGTTCCGCCCACAGCGCGTCTTGCTGAACTGCGCCCGCCCCGAGGCCGTGTCACAAGGCCTGCCGCTGCTGGCGGGGCTTGGTGTGCCTTTCGGGGCTTATGCCAATGGCTTTACCAAGATCGACCCGCGATTCAACACAATTGGCGCGACAACCGATTTGCTAAGTGCGCGCAAGGATATCGGCCCCGACGCCTATGCCGATTTCGCCGCAGGCTGGGTGGGGGACGGGGCGTCTATTGTGGGGGGGTGTTGCGAAATCGGGCCTGCGCATATTGCCACCCTGACCCGCCGCCTGAAACCCCGTGCCGCGCCGCCAAGCCTGTAAGCGGGCCGTTATACCCCTCTGGAGTGTTCGAGATGACCCAACCAATTCTAATTCTTGGCGCAACTTCAGGGATTGGCAAGCTTGCGATGCAGGACGCCTTGCGCCGTGGGCATACCGTGCGTGCATTCGCGCGCAGCGCAGACAAGTTGGACGCCATGCCCAATCTGGAACGGTGGCAGGGCGATGCGGTGAATGCCGACGATCTTGCCGCCGCGCTTGAGGGTGTGGGGGCTGTGATCTATGCGCTGGGCATTACCGAACGGCTGTCGATGCTGTGGGAGGAAGAGACGCTGTTTTCCCGATCCACAGCGGTGTTGTTGGAGCAGATGACAGTTGCCGGGGTCAGGCGGCTGGTGTGCGTCACGGGCTTTGGCGCGGGCCGCAGCCGTTCGGCCATGAGCAGCCTTGAACGCTTGGGGCATGGCGCGGTTTTGGGCAGGGTCTATGCCGACAAGTCCCGACAGGAAGCCTTGATCGTGCAAAGCGATCTGGACTGGACGATTGCGCGCCCTGTGATTTTGACGAACCGTCCCGCCTCTGGTGCGGCGCGGGTGCTGGCCGACCCTGCAAGCTGGCGCAACGGGATCATTTCGCGCGCGGATGTGGCGGCCTATTTGGTGGATGCGGTCGAAGGCGGGCTGAATATGCGTCAAGATGTTGTGCTGGCCCGCTAGGCGCTAGGGTGCGCCACCAGACAAGAGAGAGGCAATGACAGCTTTGAGGGCTGGGGGACAAGACAAGCCGCGCATTGTCGGGCCGTGGTGCGGCGATCCGCGCCCCCTGCTACAGCACTTTATGCTGGAAAAATCCGCGTAAGATCAAGGCTTTGCGCGTAGCCAAGCCAAATCGCCGTGCCGGGGGACGGCCCTTTGAGGCGCGGCGGCCTACGGCCTTTACTCCGCGCAGGCGAATGGCAGATTAGTCCCGCACCTGACCTTTGTCACACATGGCGGCGTCTTGTGTCAGCTGCCGAACAGCAGGGGCCAGCTACACCCTGTCGCGCGCCCAGCTGTGCTGCGCCATGTCGCGGATTGCGGTGATCTTCTCATCTTCGACAGGCACAGAAACAGGCGTATGCAGCCCGTCATTGTGGAAAATATACAGCCGCGACGCGAATTGCCCGAAGGGCAGTGACGCTTCGCCCAACCGCTCGCCATTGCCGTGGGTGGATACGACAATGCCCAAGCCCCAATCCTGCCCGCTGTCATTGTTGGGGTTGAAGAAATACACCCGCATGTCGCCGGACTGGTCCAGTGCGACACGAATAATGGTGATGGCATGCCAGCCCACGAAGGTGCCCTGACTGTCTGTCACCGCAATGCCTGCGGGTTGGGGGTGGATGACGGGTTCATTGCCATTGTGCAGCGGGTGATAGGCCAGATGAAAATCGCGGATGAACTGGTCATAGTCCTGCAACTTGCCTGTCATTATATCGACCGCGATGTGAAATTCGCGCCCGACCCACCAGCCATGAAGTTCGGGGTTGATCCAGCGGTGGGGGTCTTCGCCCCTGTCGGCCACGCGCCGCCCCATTTCGGCATAGATGCGGTCCAGATGCGGGACAAGCAACACCGATACGGCATCGGCATCCAGCGGGGTATGCAGGGCCAGACCGGCAGGCAGCAGCGCCGAGTCGAGCGCGGCCCCCTCGAAATACATAACGATGCGGTCATTCGCGGTGACTTGTGCCAACAGCCATAGCAGGTAGTCGGGGTCATTCAGCGCCCAGATCGATAAGGCGCGCGCGGCCTGACAGGTGGGGTTGTTGCCCTGCCCTATGCCCAGCGGTTGGCCCAGCAATGTCAGCAGCCCCGCAACAAGGCGCTGGTGGGGTGTCACATCGGACCCGAAAGCGGCGGCCAGCCCCTCTTCGCAGGCGGGGGAAAGCGGGGTTCCCAACAGCCGCCACAGCGAGGGGGCAATGGGCGGGGAATACAGAATGCCCCGTTCCAGCATCAGGGAAATGCCCAAGACGGCCTGCGCTGTACCGGGGTGGACGGCCACATCTATCAGTTGTTGCACAAGCGGCTGGTAGCAGCGCAGGCAATCCAGCCCTGTGCTGCTGAGGCCAAGGGCATCGGGCAGAAAATGGCCCTGCCCGCTGTCCAGAATGTAGCGCAGATACGCGGCGTGATATTCCGAGACCAGCCCTGTGTCATGCATGGCGCGCGCCATGCCCGAGGCTTCGGCCTGCAAGCTGCCTGTATCGGCATGGGCAAGACGGGCCACATAGGCATCGAGGCCGGGGTCTTCGCGGCACAGGTCTGTCGGGCCGAACAGCGCACTGATAAGCCGGTCTGCGCCCAGACGGTTGGCGCTGGCGCTGAAACTCTGGCCTTGCTGCCCCAGCGCGATTGCGATTTGCAGGATCATGGATTTCACATGCCCCACCTGAATTGGCCTTTGGCGCAAGATGCGCCAGACTTCCTCGACCAGCCGCCCCAGAATCCCTTCGGTGCCGACCCCGTCCAGCAAGCGCTGCAACAGCGCATCAACCGCCGGTGTCAATTCATGCGCGGACAGGCGCGCGGCTTCGTGATGCGCGCCCAAGATGCGGTCAAGGTTCAGCGCCAGAACCTGTGTCAGGAAATGATGCGCATGTTCAACCGGCAAACCGGGCTGCGCATGCGCCCCGCGCACCACAGCCAGAAACCGCAACAGGTTCAGGGTTTCCAACACCACGATGCGCGGTTCTGGCGATTTCAGCGCATTGGCCACCATGCCGGGCACAAGGCCCGATGGCTTTGCCCAGTCGGTGCCGTCAAATATGCCCGCGCGGTCCAGTGCGGCGGCGCGGTCTTCCAGCGCGGCCAGCCCGCCTTGCTGTTTCAGCACGCGCTTGGCGGCATCCAGCACGCGGCCCTGATAGCTGAATTTGGCCGCAGAGGACGCGCCCGCAAGCTGGCCCAACACATGGTCAAAGCTGCGCAAAATGGGCTGGATCGAACTGCTGTCAGAGGTCATGGTCATTGCCGGTTATCCTGTGACGCGCGATTTTACGCCGGTTTATGTGTCCAAATTGCGCCGCTTTGCGGCCGGATTGCAAGGCGGCGCGGTGCGGTCGTGGGAAAACTGCCACATCCGCCCGCCGCGCCGCTGCATGCTCAGAGGTAGAAATCCAACTCTTCCTGCGCCTTGAGCAGGTCGCGCAAGCGGTGCGGGTCTTCGCCAAAGAAATAGACCAAGCCCCAATGCGTGCCAAAAGCTGTGCGTTTGGTCACTTTGGATTCCATTGGCGCGGCCAGTTCGTGGAATTCAAAATAGGGGTCATTTTCCGTTTCTTCGGGAATGCGCAATTCGCTGACCACGCGGCGGCGGGGGTAGACCCCGAAACAGCCCGCATGACCCAGCGCATCCTTGACAGGGGTTGGAAAAAACGCGTCCAGTTCTTCCTGCGTTGCTTTCGGGTCGAAGGACAGCACCAGCGCCTGATAGGCATTAAAGCCGTACGCGCGTTCCATCAACTCGAACGCGTTGAAGCCGGGCGGGCGATAGGCCACTTCACCGAAATACATTGTGCCGTCATTGGTCACGAAATATTCGGGGTGGATGAAGCCGAAATCAATATCGAACACCTCGATCAGTTTCTCGATCTGTTCGGTGATCTTGCCGCGCCATTTTTCCAGCTCTGGCGTGGCGGGCACAAAGACGGAATAGCCCAGCGTGACATATTCCGAGATGTTCAGGAACTGGATCTTGCGGTCCTTGATCCATGCCTCGACCGCGAATTCCCAGCCATCCAGATGCGATTCCAGCAGCGCGGGAAATTCGTCATCGGCAATCGCGGCCACATCATCGGGCGAACGGATGACGCGGTGGCCAAGGCAACCGGCCTTGTCGAACGCCTTGAAATGAATCGGGTCATTGGGGTCGCCATCCAGTTTCAGAAGTGTCTGGTTCACGCGCTTCAAAAAGCGGATCACATCGGATTGATCCATCGCTTCCTCGAAAATGCCCACGCGAATCCCGCCAAGCTGCGCGCGCCGTTTCATCAGCGACTTGTCGCGGAACAACATGGCCTGACCCAGCAGGCGGGGGTTGTCCATCAGAACGGAATTCACCGCCCCGGCCCATTCGACAGTTTCCTCGAATAACGGGATCGAGACATCTACGCCCATATCCTTGAGCGTGGTCGCAAGCTCGTGCGAGCGGTCGTTCAAGCGCTCGAAATCCCAGCTGACAAAGGGAATATTGTGCTGCGTGGCATAGTCTTCTGCCCATTTCGGGGCCACGATGACATAGCGGCGATCAAACTTTTCCAACGCATCTATGCAACGCAGACTCCAGCCAAGGATTGCAATGTAACTCTTGTTCGGGTCTTTCGTCGGCATGATCTCTCCTTCATTACGGATCAACATATTGCAGCCCTGCCCCTGTGGCGGACAGGCCAATATGCTTCGCAGAAAGAAGTAACATGAATGCGGTCTGAATGACACAGCGCAGCGAAAATAAGTGAAAACTACAAGAAAATGTCCGATTCTTGCGAAGTTCTGAAACAAAGTGCGCCGCAATTATTTATTTTGGCAACAAAAATATTTTAGGCTGAAATCAGCGCAAGGTGCTGCATAGGCGTGGCACTATGCGGGCTTAGCCGGTGGATTTATCCAGCAGGCCGATATGTTGGGGTTGCTCTGCCTCTGCGGCGGCGGGGGTAAAGCCGCAATCGAACAGCACATCGGACCCTAAAGAGAAGGCGCGCATCTGCGGGCGCAGTGCATTGGCCAGCTCTGCGCTGGGGCTTGGCAGGGTCAGCCCTTGTGGGCCGCCGCCGATCAGCAGCGGCGCAATCGCCACTTGCAGGCGCGTCAGCAAGCCCGCTTCCAGAAACCGCGCGATGGTAATGCCGCCCCCTTCTATCAGCAGGGAATGCAGCCCTTCGGCGCGAAGCCGTGCGGAAATTTCGGCTGGGTCCAGTTGGTTCTTGTGCCGGTCCAGCCGGATAACCTGCACCCCGTTCGGGCGGGTGCGGTCTACGGCCTGAATGACAAAGCGGCGCGCGCCGTCATCGCGCAGGGCGGGCGCGTCATCGGGCAGGCGGCCTTGCGGGTCGATCACGATGCGGTCTGGGTTTGGGCCATCGCAAAGCCGCACTGTCAGGCGCGAGGAATCGTGCAGTGCTGTGCGCACCCCGATCACGACACCATCGACAAGCGCGCGCATCCGGTGCAGATGGGCCAGCCCGTCCGGCCCTGACACATCGCGCGCGTCGCCCGTGACTGTTGCTACGCGGCCATCCAGCGACTGGCCGATCTGCCCGACTGTCACTGGTCCCAGATCGCGCCGTGCCAATGGGCCATACAGGTCAAGCGCGGCACGCTCGCCCGCGCTCCATCTGCCGCAACAGGCGCATGCGCGCCCGCGTCTGATGTCCAGAATACGCGCCCAAGCTTTCGGGGTGACATCAACGAACAGCATGGCGTGCCTCGATCTGTGCGCGTCCGGGGATGGCCAGAATATCCAGATGTCCGATGGTGCAGCGGGTGTTTTGCGCGGCCATCTGCCGCCTTTGCCCCCAGTCGCGGGCATTTTGCGCGCCCGCATCGGCGGCGGCCTGCGCAATGCCGCTGGTCAGGGCGATCTGCAATTCGGCCATATCGGGGCCAATGTGCCACGGGCTTTCGGCCTGTGCCACGTCAAACCCCTTTGCGCCCAAATGCTGCGCCGCGCGCCCTGCTGCATCTGGCCCAAGCGCTGGCCCAAGGCCCTTGTCGCTGCGCTGGTGGTGGTTGAAGGCGTGGGTTATCGCGGCATCTTCCGGGTCTTGTGGCGACCAGTGCATGATACCGTCATAGGACAGCGCAGCATAAAGCGGCGCATTCAGCCGTTCGGCAAGGGCCTGAACCCAAGCATCTGACACAAGGTCCAGCAGCGCCGAGGCCGTGACCAGCGTGGCCCCTTGCAGTGGTAAGGCGTCTATGTCTGCGATGTCTGCCTCCACCAGTTCTGCCCCGCCGCCGGCGACAGCGGCCGCAAGGGCCAGCAGGGCGGGGTCATTGTCTACAAACCGCCAACGCGCACCTTTGGGGAAGTGTTGCGCCATGGCCCGCCATGTGGCCCCTGTGCCGCAGCCCAGATCAACGATCAGCGGTTCTGGCCCCGCCGCCTGCACCGCGCGGCGCAACAGCGCCCCATCGCGCGCCGCCAGATCGGCAGGCTCTCGCAAGGCAAGCCAGTCGGCGGAAAACCCCATGGTTAGATGCTCCCCTCATACCAAGCGCGGGCAAGATGGCTTTCATGCAGCATGATGCGCAGCCGCAGCACGCGCCCTGCATCAGACAACTGCCCCGCGCGCACGCGCATGGCCATCTGGTCAAAGATATGGCGGCACAGAAATTCGGTGGTGGTGAACTTGCCCTCGAATTCGGGCACTTCGTCCAGATTCTTGTAGCGCAGCGGTGCCAGCACTTGGGCCAGCGCATCGGTTGCAAGGCCAATATCGACAACAAGGCCATGCTGGTCGATGTCTTCGGTCATGAAGGCGGCATCGACTGTGAAGGTTGCGCCATGCATTCCCTGTGCAGGGCCAAACACGGGCGAGGGCAGGGAATGGCCGATCATGATATGATCACGGACTTCGACAGCGAACATGGGGTTCTCCTATTCGGGGGTGTAGCGGATGCGGTGGCACAAGGTGCCGGTGTCAGACAGGATCGCGCCATAGCGCGCGGGCAGATCGTTGAACAGCGTCTCTCCTGAAACAAGCGCGTCCAGCGCGGGGTCGGCCAGCAATTCCAGCGCTTTCGCCATGCGGCGTGCATAATTCCAGCGCGGCGCGCGTGCAGTTGGCAGGGTGCCCACTTGCGAGCTGACAAGCCGCAAGCGGCGGCTGTGGAACGCGCCGCCAAGGGGCAGGGGTGTTGCGCCCGCGCCGTGCCAGCTGCCCTCGACGATCGTGGCCTCTTGGCCTGCGCACTCCAGTGCCAGCGCCAGCCCCTGGGGTGTTGCCGACAGATGCACGACCACATCGCAGTCTTTGGGCGCATCAAGGGGTTGGGCAAAGCGGCACCCGAGTGCTTGCGCGATTTCTTCGCGTTGCGGGTTCACATCGACCAGCGTGACATCTGCGCCCGGCAGGCGCGCTGCCAGATAGCCTGTCAGCGCCCCCACAACGCCTGCGCCGATCACGGCAATCCGGTCGCCCGCGCCTGCGCCGCTGTCCCACAGAATGTTCAGCGCCGTTTCCATATTGGCCGCCAGCACTGCGCGCGCGGGGGGCAGACCATCGGGCAAAGGGGTCAGGGCTGCATCAGGCAGGCGAAACCGCGACTGGTGCGGGTGCAGTGCAAACACAATGCGGCCCGCAAGCGGGCCTTCCAGCACGCGCCCCACAGCGCAATAGCCGTATTTCACCGGAAACGGGAAATCCCCTTCTTGCGCAGGGCCGCGCATGCGGGTGTGCTCGCTTTCCGGCACGCGCCCTTCAAATACCAGCCGTTCCGTGCCGCGGCTGATGCCGGAATACAGCATTTCCACCAGATCGCCCTTGCCCATGGCACAAGGGCGCAATTCGGCCTGTTCCGGGCCGATACACCATAGCGCGTATTCCGTCATGGCAGCACCCGCCTTTGGTGGGGTACCATAGCCTGCAGCCCCGCGCCGCAGAACGCCCGCGCGCTGTCGCCTGAAAGCCCGCCCCACCCGTAGGTGTATGAAACAAAAGGCACTGGATGCATGGTAGTCCTGTTTATTGCCAAGCGTGTTGAGATGTAGCCCTGTATGGGCCAAGGCAAGCATGCCGCGCGGCAAAGTGTCGCCCAAGCCCCATTGGACCGGCGCGATACCGCGCTAGTTTACGCCAGAATGCAAGAAAGGTTGACCAGATGGACCGTTGGCTGGGCCTCGCCAGATCGTTGATTATTTATCACAATCCCGCGATGATGCGCGGGTGGCGCAGGTTTTACAGTGAAATCCTGCGGCCCGGTGATGTGGTTTTCGATGTGGGCGCGCATGTCGGCACCCGCGCGCGGGCCATGCGCCGCGCGGGCGCAAAGGTTGTCGCGCTAGAGCCGCAATCGCTGTTTGCCAGCTATCTGCGCTTTACCCTGCCGCGCGATATTGTGCTGCTGGAAGCCGCCGTTGGCGCGACCGAGACGGTTGCCGAAATGGCCGTGTCATCGCGCCACCCCACTGTGTCATCCCTGCAATCGAGCTTTGTGGCAGGTGCTGCGAAAGCGCCGGGGTTTGACCATGTGCGCTGGGATCGGGTGCAAAAGGTGCAGATGGTCACGCTGGACGGGCTGATCGCGCGGCACGGTTTGCCAAGCTATATCAAGATCGATGTCGAGGGGTTCGAGCTGGATGTATTGTCCGGCCTGTCGCGCGCGGTGCCGATGCTGTCGGTCGAGTATCTGCCGGGCTTTCCAGACCTGACCCATGCGGTGCTGGACCGCATAGAGGAATTGGGCAAATACCGCTTCAACCCTGTTGTCGGGGAAAACGCGGCGTTTCTGTGGCCGGACTGGCGCAGCGGGGCTGAAATGCGTGAATGGCTGGCGGGGTTGCCCACTGACGCCCCCTCGGGCGATGTGTTTGCACAGGTTGTGCTGGAATAACGCGCATCATTGGCCCCGAAGGCAGGCGGCGAAGGCCGGAAACAGGGCAGGGGTGGCGGTGATGACGGTGCCTGTGGCCTCTGGCCGCTCGGCCATATGCCAGCCTTCGACCTGCGCGCCCGCCTCGCGCAGCAGGACAAGCCCTGCGGCAATGTCCCAAGGCTGCAAGCGCCGTTCCCAGAACCCGTCCAGCCGCCCTGACGCGACATAGGCCAGATCGAGCGCCGCCGCCCCCATGCGCCGCACGCCTGCACATTGGGGCATAAGCCGCGCAATGTCGGCGGCGTGCGCGTCTATATGCGCCATGCCGCCGAAGGGGATGCCGGTGCCGAACAGGGCATCGCCAAGCCGGGCCGTTTCGGCCACCTGTATGGGCTGGCCGTTCAGCGTTGCGCCTGCGCCGCGCGTGGCGGCGAATGTCTCGCGCCGCACGGGGTCATGCACCACGCCAAGGGTCAGTTCGCCCGCATCTTCCAGCGCGATGGACACGGCCCAATGGCCGATGCCGCGCAGGAAATTGGTGGTGCCGTCCAGCGGGTCCACGATCCAGCGCCGCGCGGTTGTGCCTGCGGCGCCGGTTTCCTCGCCCAGCCAGCTGTCGGTGGGGCGTGCAAGGACAAGGGCCGCGCGCAAGTGGTCTTCGGCGGCGCGGTCGGCCTGAGAGACGAAATCGCCCGCGCGCTTGGTCGTCACGCGCAGTTGCGCGCGCGTGGCCCAATGGGCGCGCAATATCTCGCCTGCCTCTTGCGCCACGCGCAGCGCCAGTGAAAGGTCATTTTCCTGTGTCACGGTATGGTTTGCCTGTGGGTAGTGGGGGCTGCGTAAAACCTAGGGCACATCACGGCCACAGCCAGCCTTGCGGGCCACGATATAGGGGTTTTGGGCATAGGCCCCGAAAATGCGCTGCTCGACAATCTCGAACCCTGCATCTTCCAGTGCCTGGCGTAACTGCGCGACACTTAGCATCGTGGCGACCGGAAACACCCCAAACACCCGCAGCACCGCAAACAGCGCGCGCAGCCACAGTTTTACATCTGCAAAACACCATGTCTTGCAGATCAGCAGGCCATGCGGTTGCAGGCTGGCATGGATGCGGGCCAGCAGTTCGGGCATATCGTCCACCAGATGCAGCAGGTTGAAGGCGCAGATTGCATCGAACGGGCCATCTTCCAGCGCGTGCCGGGCGTCGGCAATTTTAAAGCTCACCCCCTCGGCCCCCGGTTTGGATTGCGCAATGCGCACCATTTCGCCCGAAAAGTCGGTGGCAACCCATTGCGCGACCTTCGGCGCAAGATGAATGGCCGTGCCACCTGTGCCACAGCCAAGTTCCAACACGCGGTCGGTGGTGCGCAGATGGGCCGCAGTGGCCGCCAGCATCGCATCATAGGCAGGCACGTCTTTCAGCGGGCGCGCGGCATAGCGCTGCGCGATCCTGTCCCAGAAGCGGCGGTTTTTGTGGCGCGTCATGGGGGCGGTCCTTCGCTTTGGGTCAGTAAAAGCCGATTTCGCGCAGCTCGATTTCCGCGTCATGGTCGCGCCCGAAGGCCACAATGGCAACAGAGCGCAGACTGCCCACACGCGGCACGGCCCGCAGCAACGCGCCAGAGGGGGAAAACGCATCCAGCGGAATGCGGATTTCTGCCCATGTGCCTGTCACGTCAAACCCTGCCTGATAATATTGCCACGGCAAAACTGTGCCGCTGGTGCGCAAATGCACAAAGTAGCGCTGGTCATTGCCGCGCACGACCAGCCGCAGGCCTTGGGTGCCATCTGGTGGCGGGGCTTGCAGGTCCAGCCGCATCTGGATGAAGCCGCCATTATTCGCCGTGCTGACACGTCCTGTCATGCGCGCAAAGGCGACACTGCCCTCTTGTCGCATTTCGACCTGCCCGGTCGAGATGCCGCCCATCACGCCATCCGAGAAGAACCGCCAGCGCGTTTCAGGCTGCATGGTGAAATCTTCGATCAGGGTCTGGCTGGCCAGCATACCGGGGGCAGTGGTGCAGGCCAAAAGCGTGGCGATGAGGACTGGTCTGAAAATGTGCATCTGGTCCTTGGGAGAGAGCGAGGGGCGCGCGGGCGGGTATATCCGGGGTGATATGACCCGCCGCGCCTGTGATCATCTGGTCAGAACAACCGGCACCTTGCAAGAGCGGATCATGGCCGTGGTGGTGGACCCGATGATCAGGGTGCGGATGCGCGAATGCCCGTATGCGCCCATCACCAGCAGGTCAATCTGTGCCTCATCGATCAGCTTGCCAAGCGCGGTTTCCGGCTGGCCCGCAATGACAGAGGTTTCAGCGTCCAGCCCTGCCGCTTTCAGCAGCGCTTTTGCGTCTTCCAGCCCCTTTTTCACCTCTGCCGTGGGGGTGCCCACTGTCACGACATGCACCTGCAAGCCCTGAAACAGCGGGCTGCGGGCAATGTGGTCGATGGCTTTCATTGCCGATACGCCGCCGTCATAGGCGACCAGCACTTTCGAGATGGGTTTGAACGCGCGCGAGGCTACGAAAACAGGTTTCGTGCTGGCGCGGATGATTCGCTCTAAGTTCGATCCAAGATGGCCCTTGGCGAAATCCGCCGCCTCGCCGCGCTTGCCGATCATGATAACGCGGGCGTCTTTTTCGATCTCGCCCACGGCCTCGACAATGTCGCCCTGCCGCAGGCGGGTGGTGATTTCATTGACGCCGGCCTTGTCCAGAATGGCGCGGGCATCTTCCAGAATGGCGCGGCCCCGATGGCTGGTCAGCTTGGCGCGCTGTGCGTCCAGTTCGGCCAGTTCCTGCAACAGGGCGGTGCGCGCGCCCAGTTTGATTGTGCCAGAGAAATCTGCCGCTTCGGGTGCGTCGCGCCGCCCAAGGACATGGATCAACTCTACCGGCGCGTCGGTGCGCTGGGAAATCCATGCAGCATGGTCGCAAACGCTGGCGGAATAAACAGACCCGTCAACAAGGGCCACGATTTTTTGTGGGTGTTCAGTCATGGTCTATCCCTTTTCAATGCGACATCAGTTTATCCATCGCGCCCGGCTTGTCATGGATGGCAAGCTTGTCGACGATGGTTTCTGTCGCTTCATTCATGCCGATCACCTCTACCTCGGCCCCGTCACGGCGGAATTTCAGAATTGCCATGTCCAGCGCCTGCACCGAAGAGATGTCCCAGATATGCGCGCGGCTGACATCGATGATGACTTTGTCCAGCGCTTCCTTGAAGTCGAACGCCTCCATGAAATCTTCGACCGAGCCGTAGAACAACTGCCCCTCGACCGTATAGGTGCGCATGCGCCCGTCTTTGGAAATATCGCTGCGCATGGTGAAGAGTTGCGCGATCTTGCCGGCAAAGAAAATGCCCGACAGCAGCACGCCCACCAGCACCCCAATCGCAAGGTTGTGGGTGTAGACAACAGTGACAACTGTTGCGACCATCACGATAGAGCTGGAGCGCGGATGCACCCGCAGCGCCTTGATAGACGACCAAGAGAAGGTGCCGATGGACACCATGATCATTACCGCGACCAAGGCGGCCATGGGAATTTGTTTCACCAGATCCCCCATCACAAGGATCAGAAACAGCAGATAGACGCCTGCGGCAAAGCACGACAACCGCCCCCGCCCGCCGGATTTGACGTTGATAATGCTTTGCCCGATCATCGCACAGCCCGCCATGCCGCCGATAAAGCCGGTTGCGGTGTTGGAAATGCCCTGCCCGATACATTCCTGATTGCGGTCCGAGCGCGTGTCGGTCAGGTCATCGACGATATTCTGTGTCATCAGGCTTTCCAGCAGGCCCACAACCGCGATGGCCATGGAATAGGGGAAAATGATCATCAGCGTCTCAAATGTCAGCGGAATGTTCGGGATCAGGAACATGGGCAATGTGTCGGGCAATTCGCCCATATCGCCTACGGTGCGCACATCCAGCCCCAGCGCCACCGCAACAATCGTCAGCACAACGATTGTCACCAAGGGCGAGGGGATGGCCTTGGTCAGCATGGGCAGGCCGTAGATGATGGCCAGACCAGCGGCGACCAGAACATAGGTGATTAACGACACCTCGCGCGGGTCCAGTTCGGGCAATTGCGCCAGAAAGATCAGGATTGCCAGCGCGTTGACAAAGCCGGTCATCACCGATTTCGACACATAGCGCATGACAAAGCCAAGTTTCAGAATGCCTGCGCCGATCTGCAACAGCCCTGCCAGCACAGTGGCTGCAAGCAGGTATTCCAGCCCGTAATCGCGCACCAGCGTGACCATCAGCACTGCCGTGGCCGCCGTTGCCGCCGAGATCATACCCGGCCTGCCGCCGGTAAAGGCGATCAGCACAGCAATCGAGAAACTGGCATAGAGGCCCACTTTCGGGTCCACGCCCGCGATAATGGAAAAGGCAATCGCTTCGGGGATCAGCGCCAGCGCCACAACCAGCCCCGCGATAAGATCGCCGCGCACATTGCCGAACCACTGGTCGCGGTAAGCATTTAGTGAAATCATGTCATAGGTTCCTGACCGGCAAAAGCTGCGCAACAGCGCGCCGGTATTTCATGGTGTTTATTCTGGTTATCCGGCGGATCAGCGGCCGGAAGAGCCACCCGGGCTTGCACCGGGTCCATGCGATTGGCCCGAGCCTTACGCGAAAAGATGCATCCTGAGCAACTTGAAAAGGCATAAATCCCGCCGCAGCGCAGGAAACCCCGCGCCTATGCGGCTTTTATAATCATCTGTCTGGCAAAAGGCGCATGGGATCGTGCGTGCCTTTCCGTCGGGGCGCAGTGGCGCATTTCAGGTTTTGGCACGCCCGCCTTGGTGCCCCAAAAGGCAAAATTCGCGCCTGCACAGACCCATGCGAACCCAGCCCATCGGCAGGATTCGGCCTGATGGGGTGCCTTTGTGTTTGTATCATGCGGCCTGCGACTATAGCTTCCCACCACTAGGATGCAGCCGGACCTTAGTACCAACGCGTAGCCGATCTGCTTCGTTCCACCATAATCTTCGTTCCGTGCCGCAAAAATTGCGCGCCACCATACCTGCATCATGTCGCATCAGACCCCTTCAACATACAGAAAGAACACAATGCAAACTCTTCTTGGCATTTCGGTACTGACCTGGGGCTTGGCCCTTTCGGCCTGCGCCCCTGTCCAGCCGGAAGTCTCTCGCTCTGCTGTCGCTCAGGTGCAAAGCAATCCGGCGACAGGTGACAAAGGCCTGATCACCCCGCCCGCTACGCCAGCCCATAACTGGACCTGCACAGCCTCTGGTGCGGGCATGGCGGGGAAATGTATGAATAACTGACATGCTGCCTGTGGTTGTCACGGGCGATCACAGACCCCCGGCCTTGCCCACGGCACACCCTTTCAGGCGCGGCGGCCCGTGGCCTTGTGCCCGCGCTTGGGATGGTACTGCATTGCCCCCGCCAGCTGCTATCGGGTGCCTTGAATCAGGTGGCGCACCCTATTCGGGGCGTTGGGCGCTGTTGCGCCAGTCAGGCAGGCCAAAATCATGCGGCCATGGCCAGACTTCCTGACTGTTGAAATAGATCACAGCGGTAAGTTCGGGAAACCTGTCTTCTGTCTGACGCACAGTGTTGAACCATTCGTCCATATATGCGCGATCCCCGACAAAGCCCAATTCTGCCACCATTATCGGTTTGCCAAAATCAGAGACACGGTTGTAGCGGGGCGCAAGGACTTCGGTGAAACTCTGCTCGCCACCAAGATGCAAGCGTTGAAACTCTTGCGCGCCAAAGACAGACAGGCCGATCACATCGACCACATCTTCGCCCGGAAAATAGGGCTCAAGCCCCTCTTCACCGGCAGGGGACCACATAAAGCTCAAGTCCGGCGCGACAGACCGGCAGACTTCGACCATGCGCCTGTATGCTGCGATATGGTCTTCTGGGTTCCACATTGACCATGGGAAATGGCCATTGGGATTGTCCATCTCATGCGCCCAACGCACGGTGACGGGGCTTTCCAGCGTGCCAAGAACAGTGCAGACGCGCCGCATAGTCGCATCGTGACGTCCCGCCAGAACATCGCGGCGCAATGTTTCGGCCTCATAGGGCGCACCCCAGACCCACGGCTCGATCGTGACAAGCATTGAGCGATTGCGTTGGCGGATATATTCATCGGCGGTGTGCAGCGTGTCCAGATCGACGCCTTCCCAAGGCAGAAAGACATGCTCGATGCTGACTTCGGGGTCTGCGGCAAAGCTGCCTTCGGGGTCGTAGACGCCGAAAATGGTGGTTCCCGGCGGGGCAGCCAGCGCGCTGCCCGCAGCCAGCAAAAGACCTGCGATTGCCGCAGATGTAACTTTTGGCGCCATTCCGGTGACAGGGTCACCACGGCACGGATGAATAGTGGATAGCAAGATTTTCATCATTCTCTCCAAGTGTCATTGGACACATTCATAAGGCAGGATCATTCCCACCAGACTTCAAGCCGGATACGTCCTGCGCCATCACTGTGCAGGCCGGCCCCTGAAACCGGATATAGAACCCGCGTAAGGTGCAAGGGTTCCAAGCCCATTGACAGAACATGCAGACTTTCAACGCCCCGCAGTGACAGCGATGACACAATCAATGCGGCAAGAACGGTGATCCCCGTGAACTGAACCGCCGCCGGACCCATATTCCGGCGCAGGGAAATTTTGTTCTCGCGGATGTGCCAGATCACCATGACAGCACAGATTGTGGTGTAGATGGCCAGATTTATCGCGGCCAGAATGTAGAACCCGCGCGCGTGCTGAAGCTCGCCCGCCAGAAGAATTGGCAAGCCCGACGCAAGAGCCAGCGCGAAATAGGGGGCAAGCACCCGAAACGGCAGCACGCGCGTTTCCTGTGCGCCCTTCGGGGTGACACGGAAATTCGCGCGGGTGCCGGTCAGGTAATCGAAAATGGCTGTTCCTGTTCCCCACAACACCCACGGCCACTGGATCGATATGAACAACGCCTTTTCCCAACTCAGGATCGCGCTGGTTTTCGGGCGGAAAAACCCATCGCGGCGTATGGCAAAGGCAATCCACACAATCACAAGGGTCGAGGGCAGGATATGCGCCACAAATATCGGGAATTTCACATCGACAAAGCGGAAATCAAACATCAGCGCCAGAATTGGCAGTGTGAACATCAGCGCCATAAACATGGCTTGTAGCGGATACCACATTTGCATGAAGATGAATTGCGCCCGCATCCGCGGGGGCAATCGCGCTATGTAGCGTGGCGTGTATACCAGCAAAACTGTCATCAGGCTGCGCGACCACTGGAATTCCTGCGTGACAAGATCGGTTACCGCCACAGGGCCTGCACCGATTGCGATTGCATCAATCGCATGCACGCCGCGCCAGCCATTGGCGTTGAATATCATCGTGGTCGAATGATCCTCGGCCAGTTCGGGGCCAAGCCCGCCAATCTGTTGCAATGCTGCCGTGCGCACCGCGTAATGTGACCCGATACAGACCGGCGCCAGCCCATTGGTATAGCCGGACTGCAAAATTCCATGAAACATGCCTTCAGCAGAAAGCCGCGTGCGCGCGGCCCAATTCTCTGATGCGTTCGACCCGCAGATGCTGGGCGCGGAAACATAGCCCACCCGCGCATCGGCAAAGGGGGCCAGCAGATTGGTCAGATAGCCGGGCTGCGCCACATGATCGGAATCCAGCTGCGCCACGAAATCATAATTCTGATACCCGTAATGGTCGTAGAAATAGGCCAGATTGCCTTCCTTGCACTTTGTGCGGCGGGGCCAGTCGGGCTGGTGATACTCTGCCACGCCCTTGCGGGAGGATATTTTCACCCCATGCGCCGCGCACCATTCCAGTGTTTCGGGGGTGGGGTCTTCGTCGGCCAGCCATGTGTCATGCGGGTAATCCTGCGCCAGCATCGCTTCCAGCGTTATGCGCAGCACGGCAAAAGGTTCGCTGGGGGTTTTGGTGGTGATCATGGCAACCCGGGGGGTGCCAAGATCCGCGATTCTGGCGCTGGAGACCCGCGCATGCAGGAACATTGACAGAAAATAGAGTTGCACAAAAAACAGCCAGCCGATTGCAACGCTAAGCACAACAAAGCTGAGCATGTTGATATTATGCGAGGGCGTGAACCACCACACCCAGAAATAGGCCGCCGCCGCCAGCCAGAGCGCGAAAGCAATGTGGTATTTGACACTCTGCGCCCGCGACAGCAGCGGCACCAGATAGCTGGGCGGTTCTGACGCGGAAGCGTGGGACATGTCACGCGTGGCTTGCATGCACGGCCCCTGTCTGGAATTGCCGCGCGGCATGCGCAACGATGGTGGCAATATCCGAGTGTGTCGTGACAAAGTTCAGCGCGCGCGCAGCATAGCTGGCATCGGCAATCATGACCGGCGGATCGCCTGCGCGCCGTGGCCCGAACCGCAACGGGATTTTGCGCGCCGTGGCGCGCTGCACCTCGTTTACGATGTCAAGGATCGAATGCCCCTGCCCGGACCCGATATTTACTGCCAGATCACCGCCCCCGCGCAACAGATGGGCAAGGGCCGCAACATGCGCCCGCGCCAGATCGCTGACATGGACATAGTCCCGGATACAAGTGCCATCCGGTGTGGGATAGTTCGTTCCGAACACCTGTAACATGCGGGTCTGTCCATAGGCCGCCATCAGCGCAAGCGGGATCAGATGCGTTTCCGGGTCATGCCGCTCTGCCAACTCGCCCGAAGGGTCGGCCCCTGCGGCGTTGAAATAGCGCAAGATCACATGGCGCATCCCGTAAGCGGCGCTGTGGTCTTGAATCATTTGTTCACAGATGCGTTTCGTCCGGCCATAGGGGCTAAGGGGGTGCTGCGCGGTGGATTCCGTGATCGGCAGCTTGTCAGGCACGCCATAGGTGGCGCAGCTGGAAGAAAACACAAAATGCCCGATCCCCGCTTGTCGGCATGCCTCTAGCACCGAGATCGTGCCACAGACATTATTTGCATAATACACCGCAGGGTCGGCAACCGACTCGCCCACATAGGCTTTGGCCGCAAAATGCATCACGGCTGCAATTCTGTGGCTGGTCAGGATGTTGCGCATCAGCGCGGTGTCACGGATATCGCCATGAATGCGGCGACCCCATTTCACCGCGTCAGGGTGTCCGGTGCTGAAATTATCGACGGTCACAGGGTTATGTCCGGCTGCGGCAAGGGCCTTGCAGGTATGGCTGCCGATAAACCCTGCGCCCCCGGTCACCAGAATGTTGACCTTGCCTGTCATGCGGCTGACTCGGCTCGGTGGCTATTGGCCTTCAACTGGCTGCGAAACCACGGGATTGTCGCATTCAGCCCCTCTTCCAGCGTGACTTTCGGCTGCCACCCCAGAACCATTTTTGCCAAGCCCAGATCGGGGCGGCGTTGTTGCGGATCATCCACAGGAATCGGGTTGTAAACGATTTTCGAAGTCGATCCGGTTTTGTTCAGGATAAGTCTGGCCAGATCCGCGATGGTGAATTCGCCGTCATTTCCCAGATTGACAGGGTAGTTCACATCATCAGGCGTTGCCATCAGCGCGATCAGCCCGTCCAGCAGATCGTCAACATAGCAAAACGACCGCGTCTGCGCCCCGTCACCGTAAATTGTGATCGGCTCTCCGCGCAATGCCTGAACTGCAAAATTCGAGACGACGCGCCCGTCATTCGGGGACATACCGGGACCATAAGTGTTGAAGATACGCGCGATTTTGACTGTCACGCCATGCTGGAGGCTGTAATCGTGAAACAATGTCTCGGCTGCGCGCTTGCCTTCGTCATAGCAGGCGCGGGGGCCGACAGGATTGACATTGCCGTGGTAGCCTTCGGCCTGCGGGCTGAACAGCGGGTCGCCATAAACCTCGGAGGTGGAGGCCTGTAGAATCGTCGCGCCATTGTCACGCGCAAGGTCCAGCAGGTTCAATGCGCCCAGAACACAGGTTTTCAAAGTATGTATCGGATCAATCTGGTACATGGGCGGCGATGCCGGACAGGCCAGATTGTAAATCTCGTCAACCTGCTTGCGCAGGGTTAAAGGGAAGGTGATGTCATGTTTGATAAAGCTGAAGTTGGGTTGGCCGGTCAGCAGGTCGATATTCGACAGATAGCCGGTCTGAAGGTTGTCGACACAGATCACATCGGCGCCAGACATCAGCAATCTGGTACACAGCCGCGACCCCAGAAACCCTGCCCCGCCTGCCACCAGAACCGTTTTCATGCTGCGTGCTGAAGTCATCATTTTGACACCCCGCGCGCGGGCATAACATTGGCCCCATGCTGTAGGTCAATCGGTGCGGCATTGCTGCCTGTCTTGCGATCCGTGGGCATAGCTTGCAGGACCAGAGCACTTGTAAGTTTGCGGTTCATCGTTGAAAGCCCTTTGTGATCGTTGAACTGATAATTTTCAGGCCGATGCCAGACCACACCAGCAGGTCTAATCAGAATTGGCCGTCCCCGCATAAGTCGCAGGCGTCCAGTTTGTTCCTGCGCAATCGTCAGCGACGGGGATTCTTGCTATTTTGGCAACATCTGGGCCACAGGTGTGCCATCCTGATGGTGCGTGCCATTGCCTTGGCCGCGCACAGCCAAGGGCAGTTGCGCTTGATTAGCGCGGCAAGCTGGCTAAGTCTGCGCATGCGTTTATGCTGCTTGCAGCTTGCAGATGCACAACACGAAAGGCGGGCATTATGAAACGGCGGGTCATGCTTGGGCATACGGCTTTGGCGGCGTTCGGGGTCGCGTTCGGGGCATTTCCGCGACAGGCGGCAGGCCAGACCCCTTCAGGCCCAGATGCACTGATCTTGCGCGCTCGTGCGCTGGCCGAACGGCCCCATGACACCGATGCCGCTTCGCTGCCGCCGCCCTTCGACAGCCTTGATTATGACAGGTATCGCGCGATCACCCCGCGCGCCGGTGCAGCGGCGGGTTTGGATATTGGCGGCGGGTTCAGGGCGGATCTGCTGCCGCCCGGCTGGCTGTTTTCGACACCTGTACAGATTTCCTTGCCGGGGCGGCGCGCGCAGACGGATTTCGACCCCGGAAGTTTCGAGTTTGACGCGCGGTATTTTCCGCAGGGCGCACCCGTTGGGCCATTTCCGGGGCTGGGGCATTCCGGCTTGCGCATTCGCTATCCGCTGAATGCGCCGGATCGTCTGGATGATTTGATCGTGTTGCAAGGGGCCAGCTATTTTCGCGCCCTTGCCCGCGATGTGGCCTATGGGCTGTCTGCGCGCGGGCTTGCCTTGGGCACGGGCGGCCCCGCCCCCGAGGAATTTCCCGTCACCCGCGAGATCGAGGTTTTCGACACGCAAGACGGTGTGTTGCATTTTGGCTGCCTGATCGACAGCCCGCGCGCAGCGGCGGCATTTATCGTGTCCTTGCGGCCCGGCAATGCCGACAGCCCCGCAACAGTGATGCGCTGCGATTTGCACCTGTTTGTGCGCGAGACGGTTTCGGATATTGGCATCGCGCCCCTGACATCGATGTTTCAGCATAACGATATGGGACCGGCCCGCATTGACGATTTCCGCCCAGCCGTTCACGACAGCGCTGTGCTGGTCATGGAGAATGGCGCGGGCGAGGGGCTGTGGCGGCCGCTGGCCAATCCGGACACTGTCCAGATGTCGGCCTTTCAGGACGCGGGCCCACGGCGCTTTGGTTTGCTGCAAATCCCTGACAGTTTTGCCGCCTTCCGCGATGCAGAAGGGGCCTATCACCGCCGCCCTTCGGCCTTTGTGGAACCTTTGGGAGATTGGGGCGCGGGGGCCGTCCAGTTGCTGGAAATCCCTACGCCAAATGAATATGCCGACAATATTGTGGCGTTCTGGCGGCCTGCCGCCCCTTTGCAGCCGGGTGTCGCGCATCATTTCGCCTATGATCTACGCTGGGCCCCAGCCGGACTGGCGGCCATGCCACCCGCGCAATCAACCCCGCTGGTGGCGGTGCACAGCGCATCAGGCGTCAATCCGGAAAACCCTGCAAGCAGGTTATTCGTGATTGATTACGCCGCCGCAGGCGATGGGGGCTTGCCGGACCCTGCTGATCTGGACCTGTTCATCGCGCAGCCAGAGGGGGCAGAAATTTCGGGCCAAACGCTTTACCGCATCGACGGTGCGCGCCCGAAACTGCGCGCCAGTTTTGTGCTGATCCCGTCTCGGGCCACCAATCAGGCCGAATTGCGCGTGCAACTGCGCGGCGCAGGCCGCGATGTGGCCCCAGTCTGGCTATACCGTTGGGGCCGCACTGCAAATGGCGGCCCCTAAGTAGCCCCGCGCGATGCGGCCATCCTATTTGCAGGGGTAAAACGGAACGCGCGGCGCTGGGCCACGTTTCTACCTTGTTGGGCGCACAAACGATCGGCTGTCGGTCTGCGTCGCGCCCGTAGGAGGAATTCGACATGAACAAGCTACTTTCAACCACGGCCCTTGTGGTCGCACTTGGCTTTCCGGCGGTCACGCTGGCACAGTCAACAGATACCGCCACCCAGTCTGACACCCAGCGCCAGAACGGCATGACATCCGGCTTCATGGCCGAGCGTCAGCAATCCGATATTTTCGCATCAGAATTGATCGGACATGTGGTTTATGCGCGCCGTGCAGGCGATGGCACTGGCGCTGCCGATGATCAGGCCGCGACGGACACTCAGCAAACCGCACAAGACGAGCAGGCCCGCAGCGATGATGACCAGCAGCAGGCGCAAGACGACGCGTCGCGCATGAACGGCGACGCCAATCGCGGGATGGCCACGATCAACCGCAATGATCTGGAGAATATGGAACAGATCGGCCAGATCAACGAGATCGTGTTGTCCGATAACGGCGAAGTTCGCGCGCTTGTCATTGGTGTGGGTGGTTTCCTTGGCATGGGCGAGCATGATGTCGCGGTGACACTGGATCAGGTGAGTTTCGCCACTGACGCCGAGGACAGCTCGGAGATGTATATCATGCTGCATACTTCAACAGATATGCTGCAAGACGCGCCATCCTATGACCGGACCACCACACGCGGTGGCCAAGCGGGCGATACACAAGCCCGCGCGCGGGACCAAAACGGCCAGATGGCGGCCACCCGTGACACACAGGCCAATGCCGAAGGCCGCACCGGCTTTGCTGCGCCCGATATGCAGCGCGACGGGTATAACCGTGTCGAAATCCGCGATGTCTCAACCGAGATGCTGATGGGGCAGACTGTCTATGATGTGGCCGATAATGATGTGGGCACTGTCGATGACATGATCCTTGATGAGGACGGAAGCATTACCAATATCATCATCGATTTTGGCGGGTTTCTGGGCATTGGCAGCAGTCAGGCCGCGATTGGCTTTGACGAGCTGACCATCATGTCTGACGAAGGCTATTCGGATGTGCGCATCTATGTCGATGCGACCCGCGACCAGATTCAGGAATTGCCGCGCTATTCGGCTTCTAACTGAATGTAACATGGCTGCGGCCCGTGCCACTTGCGCGGGCCTGCGGTGACCACCTTTGCACAGCAAAAGGCCGCACAAGCGATTGTGCGGCCTTTCCTGTGGTGCAAAACCTGCGGTCAGGCAGCGTGATGCGGCATGGCTTTCAACTTTTCTTTTGTCGTATCCAGATGCACGCGGGTATCCGACCCGTCAGAGCGGCGCAGAATGGTTAGCTGGCTGAAGGGCAGCAGCACGGAATGTGCGCCCATGCCAAGAAAGCCGCCGACATCGACCACGGCATCTGTGATCTTGTCATCTGTGCCGATTTTCAGCGAAGAGATGGTGCCGATGGCTTCATCCTCGCGGCCATAGACGGTTGCGCCTTCAACCTCCGATACAGTCATGTTGTGTATTTCCGCGCGGTCATATCCGTTGCGAACAAAGCCGAAGGCACCGCCGACTCCGGTTCCGTGCGGTGTATCTGCTGGTTGTGTCATGGAAATCTCCTTGCCCCCGAGGTTACGGGGGAATCTGGCAGCAGGCGCCCCCTGCTTGGGGTCTGATGCGGCTTGTTCGGTCAGGACTGTCTGCGCGCGAGCTTGCGCGCGATGGGCAGTGTCAAACCCCGACCAGCCACATTAGAAGAACGCCCGCGCCCCCCTGCCGTTCCCCGTTGCAGCCTTGCGCCGCGCACTCACCCCAGAAAGAACCGCACCATCTGCGCCGAGGCATTTGGCCCTGTGCTGTCGGTATATGACCCGGCCTTGCGCCCCCCCGACCACGCATGCGCCCCGCCGGTCAGCATCCATAATTCCAGCGGTCCATGGGTTTCGGTGGCGGCAAAGTTGGTGCGTTCATAATCGCGCCCGCGCACAGAACTGGTGCTGGTTTTTGCGGGCATGGGTGTTGCGCCGATTGCCGCCGTGACGATGGTGGCCGCATTGGCGGGGTGAACTGTCCGGTCACTGTCGCCGTGAAAGATAATCCGGCGCACGGGCTTGTGGGCCGGGTTTGCGCTGGTGCGTGCCGCCGGATCACGCCGGTTGGACTTGCCCCCGCGCCGCATTGCCGACATGGCAGAGATCACATTTCGGGCAGACCCGCGGGCAAGCCCCGAATGCACCCCTGCGCCGGCGTAAATATCGGGATAGGTGTCTGCCAGAATGGCGGCCATCGCCCCACCCGCTGACAAACCTGCCACGAAGGTATGATCACGGTCGAGATTGAACTCTCGCATCAATTTGCGCGTCAGGGCTGCCAGAATGGCAGGCTCGCCCGCGCCGCGTGTCTGGTTGGCCAGTTTAAACCAGTTCCAGCACTGCGCCGGGTTATAGCGTTTGGTCTGTTCCGGATAGGCAATGACCAGGCCATGTTTTTCGGCCAGTGCGTTCATATTCGTGCCTGCGGCAAAGTCATCTGCGGTTTGCTTGCAGCCATGCAGCATGAGAATCAGCCCGTTGAGTTGCCTGGGCTGGTTGGCAGGCAGATACAGCTTGTACCCCCGAGAGCCGGAAACACTGCGGTGCCGCCGTGCCAGATACTGGGCGTCTTGCACCAAGGCGGGCGCAGGCATATGCCGTTTCGCACCCGTCAAGGCGCGCGCCGCCCGTTTGGGTTTGCGCCCCCTTTCGGGTGTTTGTTTGAGTGGGGTGAACGGGGCATAGGCGGCATTGACCATGCTGAGGGCCACCGCCTTTTGCACTTTGCGCAAAGCTTTGGTTGGTGCGCGGGGGCGCATCATGCGGGTGGTGCGGCGCAATGTGGCCGCGAAACTGCGGGGCATGGGAAAATCCTGTATGAAAAGTGGCCGGCAGCGGTATGCAGGTGCACAAGGCCACCAGCCGTACTGCACAGTAACACGGTTGGCCCTGTTGCGTTCCGAAATTTGCTGCAACGCGATTTGGCGTTATGCGCCTTGCGTATCGGCCGCCAGTGCAAGGCGCACAAGGTCGGGCAGCGATGTCGCGCCGGTTTTGCGCATGACCGAGGCGCGGTGGTTCTCGACCGTGCGCTGGTTGATCCCCAGATCGGCGGCAATGATCTTGTTGGGTGCCCCTTCCAGCACGCGCGCCAGAACATCGCGCTCTCTCGTGGTCAGCTCGGCGAAGCGCTGCTGCGCAACTTCGCGCGCGCCCGCCAAGGCCCGCCCGCCTTTGGCTGTGACCATCGCCTGCCGCACGCTGCCCAGCAATTCTGCAGCACTTGCGGGTTTTTCGATCAGGTCCGACGCGCCGGCTTTCAGCGCGGCCACAGCCAATGCGGCATCGCCATGTCCGGTCATCATGACCATAGGCAGGTAGGAGTTGCGCGCGCGCAGCTGCTCGATCAGGGTGATCCCGTCCATGCCGGGCAAGTGGTTGTCAACCAGCAGGCAGGCGGCCTTTTCCGGTTGGGGTGTTTCCAGAAAATCCTCAGCCGAAGCATAGGTGACGACCTTCCAGCCCTCGGCCTCGAACAGGCGGCGCATGGTTTCGCGGATCATCGGGTCGTCATCGACCAGATGCACAGTTGTGCCGCGTACCTCTGGGGTTTGGAGTTCGGTTGCCTTTTCGGAGCGGGTTTTTGTTATGATATCTGAAATCAGCCGTGTCAGTATTTCCGGGGCGACGGGTTTGACAAGGTGCCGAAAGCCGGAGTCAGAGATATTTTGCGCCGTAACAGAGGTGATATCCCCTGTCAGAATAAGGGTGGGCACAGAAATACCCCAGATGCGCATCAGATCCTGCGCAAGCTCCAACCCGCTTATACTGCTGCGAAAGTCGAAATCCGTCAGCAGAATATCGGGCAGGATGCAGTTCTGGCGGGACCAGGCCAAGGCCTCTTTCGGGGTCGCTTTGGCAATGACTTTATGCCCTTCTGCCGACAGGACTTCGGACAGCAGGTCGCGCAGGCGCGCTTCATCATCGACCACAAGAATGGTGCCGGTCTGTGGTTTGGACTGCGCATCGCTTTGGGCTGATCCGGCATTCAGCGCCGGTTCTGCCTCTGCCCCCTTGGCGGCAAGCGGCACATTTATCGTAAACGTTGATCCCTTGCCCAAGGTCGAGCGCACGCTGATCGGGTGGTCCATCAGCCGCGCCAGCCTTTGCACAATCGACAGGCCCAACCCCAGGCCGCGATCTTCCAGCGCGGTTGTGATTTCGACCTGATGATAGGCGTCAAAAATTGCTTCTGTTTCAGACTTTGCAATGCCTATGCCAGTGTCGCAGACATAAATTCGCAGCGCATCGCCGTGACGCTTGCATCCCATCAGGATTTTGCCAGAGGGGGTGTATTTCACAGCATTGGACAGAAGGTTTCGCAAAATCTGTTCCAGTAACTGCGGGTCAGTCTGCACCAGAGTTTTGCACGGCACCCACCGCAGTTGCAGCCCCTTCAGGCTGCAATAGGGTTCAAATTCTTCGGTCAGGCGCTTCATCATCGGCGCTGTGGAAACAGGGCGCATCTCTGGCTGGACGATCCCGTTCTGGATGCGGTTCACATCGAGCATGGAATCCAGCATCGCTGTCATGGAATTCAGCGTCTGATCCAGCAAAGCGGCCAGTCGCGCGCCTTTGGTCGAGGGTTTGTGCCGCGCTTGCAGCTTGTGCAGCAGCGCCAGAGATTGCAGGGGTTGGCGCAAGTCATGGCTGGCCGCAGCCAGAAACCTTGATTTCGCCTTGGTTGCGCGGTCTGCCTCGCGCATGATGGTGACCAGCGCCGCATTGGTGCGCTTGCGTTCGGTGATATCGACATAGGTGATGACAACGCCTTCCACGCGCCCGCCTTCGGCGCGGTAGGGCTGGATGCGGCGCAGAAACCATGTGCTGTCGCTGCTTTCGATCTCGCGCTCTTTCGGTTCAGAAGAGGCAAGCACATCCATCGCATCCTGCGCCAGATTGTCATCTTTCGAGACAGAGGCAAGGTCCGCCAGCGGGCGGCCCACATCTGTGGGGATAACGCGAAAGATCGCGCGCGCAGCAGGTGTGAAAAAGCGGATGTTCAGGTCAAGGTCAAGAAACAGCGTGGCAACATCGGTGCTGTACAGCACATTCTGCAGGTCATCTGCTGTGGTGCGGTGCCGCTCCAGCGTTTCCTGTAGCTGGCTGTTAAGGGCGTTCAGTTCCTCGTTCAGTGATTGCAGCTCTTCTTTCGAGGCCAGCAATTCTTCGTTGGTGGACTGAAACTCCTCATTCACCGACAGCGATTCGGCGGTATCAACGGCATGCGCTTCAACCTCGTGTTCCAGATCGCGCAGCGCATCGGACAGGTCGCGCCGCGTCGCGTCAAGTTCCGCCTCTAGCGTTGCGATGCGGTCTTCAACGGCCTGCGCGGTGGCATCGGCAGAGGGTGGTTGGCTAGGCGCGGCGGGGGTGTCGATGAAACAGGCCAGCAGCATCGGTTCTGCCTCTGTCGAGATGGCATGCAGGGTTATGTCAAAGCTGGCCGCACCCGATACGCGCCCGCCCGACACGGTGACACGCGGATTGTCCTTGGTGCAGGTGGCTGCCGCATTGCGCACCCGCGCGCGCAGCACTTTGGGCAGCATTCCGATGACACCTGTATCCGGATGGCCTTGGGTAAGTGTCAGGTATTTTTCTGTCGGGCCAAGCACATAGAGGACTTCCAGCTTCTGGTTCAGCAACACCGCTGCGGGGGCATGATGTTCCAGCACAATGCGGCGGCACAGATCGGCCAGCGCCGTGTTGCGCCCAGAGGCCGATACCGGCGCGGATGCGGCTTCTTCGTGCTTGGGTGGGGAGAATTGCAAATCCGCAGGGTGGCTGTGCCCGATCCGGCGCCACAAGCGGGCATCTTTATCTTCGGACGCGAAACATCCGTCACTTTCACCCGGCATCTCGGCTGTTCCCAACAACAACAACCCGCGCGGGCGCAAGGCAAAGCAGCAGCGCGCAATCACGCGTTTTTGTGCCTCTGGCCCCAGATAGATCAGCACATTGCGGCACGAGACCAGATCAATCTTGGAAAAGGGCGGGTCCGACAACAGATCGGCCACAGTGAAAACGATCACATCGCGCAGGGCCAGCGTTACGCGGTAGCCGCCCTTTTCGGGGACAAAAAACCGCTTCAGACGTTCGGGCGAGATGTCGGCCTCGATCTCTTTGGGGTAGAAGCCCGTGCGTGCCGCTGCAATGGCTTCGGGGTCGATATCCGAGGCAAGAATCTGCAACTGCGCATCGGATTTGGCCGCCTCCATCGCCTCCAGGCACAAGATGGCGATGCTATACGCCTCTTCTCCGGTGCTGCATCCGGCAACCCAGACACGCAACGGGCGCCCTTCGGGCAAGTCGCGGACAAGATCGGGAATTGCCTTGGTGGCAAGATGCGTGAACACGGGTTTGTCGCGGAAAAAGCTGGTGACATGGATCAGCAGATCGGCTGCAAGCTGGGCGCGTTCCTCGGCATCTGCTTGCAGCATGCCAAGGTAGCGGGCCATTTCCCCCAGACCAAGCCCAACAAGGCCCATCCGGCGCGCGATGCGCCGTTCCAGCGTGCCGCGCTTGTAGAGGGAGAGATCTTGCGCGGCGTATTTGCTAAGGTAGGCCAAGATATTGTCATAGCGGTCTGTGCTGGGGGGCAGGGGCTGCGTGGCGGCCTTGTCCGGCACCGGATGCGCGCCTGTGGCGGTATCGTCCAGAAAGTCCTGTACCGCCGCGCCCATCTGGCCAATCGGCAGGGCATGTGCGACATGGCCCGCCGAAACCGCGCTTTGTGGCATGCCGGAATAGCTGGCCTCATCAGGGTCTTGCGCAATCACAAGGCCGCCTGCTGCATGTATTTCGGCGCTGCCCTTGGTGCCATCTGTGCCGGTTCCCGACAACACGATACAGCCTGCGCGCGCGCCCGCATCCTGTGCGAGAGAGCGCAAAAGCACATCAAACGGCATCCGCACGGCCTGTCCATCTTCGGGCGTGGACAGGTGCAAACAGTTTTGCGCGACAGTCAGGAAAACGCCGGGCGGGATGACATGCAGGTGGCCGGGCCGCAATGCCATGCCATCTTTGGCCTGCACCACTTTCAGGCTGGTGTGATCGGCCAGCAGATTAACCATCATGCTGTCATGCGAGGGGTCCAGATGCAGCACAAGGATGAATGCGGCAGTCATGCCTTTAGGCAGGTCTTTCAATAGCGCACGACATGCTTCCAACCCCCCGGCAGAGGCCCCGATGGCGATGACAGGCACACCAGTTGACCGGCTATTATCCGACATGGGCATCTCCGACGAGGGTTGGGTTGCGCAGCCCGCCTTAAGTGCGGTCACTGCGTTGTGTCAGCGTCCCACGCAATTGTTTTTGCATTCTAACAGAATTTTCGGATCAAGTATGAATGATTTAACATAAACGATCGCTCTATAGGCGAAATTTCACACATAACTAATTTATGAGTAGATTCCGATTCTATTTCGTCACCCCCCCAACCCGTAGTGTCGAATCACGATGTGTAATGTGCCCCGTGTGTGTTGAGAAAACTTGGCAGCCGGAACTGGGAAGACGCAGAAGGGGAGCTTCCTCCTCCAAGAGTATCTGCAGTGTGACCCTGTAAAAACCTGACTGTCCAGAAATCTCTGTGGGCCGCCGAATTGCCTGTGGCTGCGGCGACCCGCGAGCAGATGGCTGAAACCTGAACTGTCGGGCGCTGTGCAAAAGCGCCTGTATCAGTGCGAACCATGAAGGGAGACTCTTTTGAACCAGATCATCTACATCGTCGGTGCTGTTGTCATCGTCATCGCATTACTCAGCTTTATCGGTTTGCGCTGACACGGTGCAATGGCGCCAGCACTATTGTGTTTTCTGATCCGCTTTGGCGCAGCGCTTGGGGGCAAGGGCGCGATCGTGCGTGCTTTTGTGGGGGCCTCAACGCGGCACTGCTTTGCGGTGCGCCGAATGCTCGACCACTGACAGACCCAAAGACGAAAGGAAGACGACATGCACTATGAAAACCAATCGACGCTATTTATCCGCATGCTGACCGAGGCATATGAGGCGCATCTGTCCCGGCGCGCAAGTGAACTGTCGCATCAACACAAAGCCAGTGCAGTGCGGTTTCAGAACCGCCAGATATCGACCCTGAACGAATTCTTGCGCGGAATGGACCTGTTGGACACAGACCACCTGACCGCGCCCGACCCCCAGACCAATGGCCCCGATGACCGCGACCAGCAAACGGGCTTGCGCATGCAGCCCGGCTGACCCGCTCAAGCGGCGTCTATTCCTGCGCAATCGCCGCGCGCCCCCGTGCAAACACACACCCATAGTTTACAGGAGCGACAAAATGACGATCGAAACGCTGGATGACCTGTTTCTGCACACCCTCAAGGATGTGCTGTATGCCGAACGCAAAATCCTGAAGGCTTTGCCAAAGATGGAACGCAAGGCGACCGATACCAAGCTGAAAGCAGCCTTGTCGTCGCACCGCGATGAAACCGAAGACCACATCTTGCGACTGGAAGATGTGTTTGAAGGGCTTGGCAAGCCCGCGCGCGGTGCGAAATGCGACGCAATGGTCGGGCTGCTGGAAGAGGCAGAGGGGCTGATGGCCGATATCAGCGACCCCGAGGTGATGGATGCTGCGATCATCTCGCTTGCGCAAGCGGTCGAGCACTATGAAATTGCCCGCTACGGCACATTGGTGGCTTGGGCCAAACAGCTTGGCCAGACCAAGGCGGCAGGGCTTTTGAAAGAAACCCTCGATCAGGAATATGGCGCCGACAAGGCCCTGTCCAAACTTGCAGAAAAACGCCTGAACGCAGCCGCCGCGGCCTGACGCGTAGCCTGCGCCTTTCATAGGCGATCACTCACTTAGCGACATGCCAGCCCCGCCATCGGGATGCACGCCTATGGGCGGTGGGCAGGCATGCCAGCAATTAGCAGGAAGCGAGAACATGACTGCCATGACGGATAACCACCCTTTTCATACCCTGCTGCCGCAGCAAGCCCATTGCCTGCGCCTTCGCGCGCTGAAACTGACAGGCAACAAACACCGCGCCGAAGATCTGGTGCAGGCCACGTTTCTGAAAGCCTGGGCCAAGCGTGACAGCTACAGACCCGAAAGCAACCTGCGCGCATGGCTGTTTACCATTCTGCGCAACACATTCCTGTCCGACCTGCGCAAATTCCGCCGCGAGGTTGAAGATGTCGATGGTGCCTGCGCCCGTGCCCAGTTCGAGGAACCAAGGCAGGATCATGTTCTGGCGTTGAAAGAACTGATTTCGGCTGTGGCGACCCTGCCAGACACCCAGCGCCGCCCGCTGGTGCTGATGGGCGCTTACGGGTTCTCGCAGCTGGAAGCGGCTGAGGCCTGTGGCTGCACTGTCGGCACGATCAAAAGCCGTGTCAGCCGTGGCAGGGCCACGCTGTCGCGGATGATCACCGATGATGATGCCCTTCTGCCAGACCATCCCTTGCACACCCTGCGCACCCCCCGCCACCCTGAAATGGGCGCTGGGCTTGACAGCGCTTCGGGGTGACAGCTGAATGGAGGCTCTCTTGGAACATGGTAAAACCAGACCAGCCAATCCGGCACCAACTGTGTCAGCGCTGTTGCACGCCGCCCAAGGCGCAAATCTGCGCATTGCCACTTTGGCAGAGCTGCAACAGCTTGCGCAAATGCTGGAAGTGTCATGCGAAGCGGCAAGAGTGGCCGCGCTGCGCAATGTGATGGGGCTTGGCCCGTGGCGGCAGGGGGCTGGCTCAGCAGATCAGAATTGCGGGTTTGCACGGCTGTTTTCCGCGCTGCGCCGAACGCGGGCAGAACTGAAGCGGCGCGCGGTGCGTGTATCTGCCGCGCCGGACAGGGGTATGCAGCGCAGCCTGTCACAGCGGATCTGACTGCAAAAGCCCCTGTGCCGCCAAAAGCTTGGGGAGAATTGCGCCGGGGCGGGGTCAGGCAGGGGTATTGGTCACGCTGACCAGAACATCCATTGCCAGCAGTTTCGCGCCCTCATGCGCGAAGGTGCCCCGCACGGGCAAGGCTTGCGACGGCCTGCGGGTTGTTGCCACGCGGATCAGGTTCCGGCTGGCAATGATCCGGTTGGTCGGGTCGAACTCGACCCAACCTGCGCCGGGAACAAACACATCTGCCCAAGCATGCGTGGCCCCGCCGCCGGTCATATCCTCGCCCGAAGCGCTGTCTGCGATTTCGTCATGCAGGTAGCCTGTCACAAACCTTGCGGCAAAGCCAAGCGCGCGCGCGGCATCCATGAACAGCAGGGCAAAGTCGCGGCATGTGCCGCTGCCCTGCCGGATCGTCTGCGCAGGGGTCTGGACCCCTTCTGCCTCGCGGCGGGCATAGGCAAAGCGGCTGTGGATCGCGCTGCTTAGCGCGCCCAGAACCTGCATGGTGCCATTGGGAAGCTGCGGGATGGCCTGCGCCACCCACGCGGCCACGGCCTGTTGGTCAAGCGGTTGGTCAGGGGTCAGATAGGGGCCAAGGTCGATCTGTTCATCGGGGCTGTATTCGACAGGATAAGCCCCTGTGAACCGCGCAATCCGCGCAAGCGGTTCATCCAGCCCGTAGCGGCGCAGCAAAAGTTCGCTTTCGATCAGCAGTTCATTCGCGGAATCGTGGAACGAAAGCAGCGCGACCGAGTTACCAAACGTATCGAAGGCCCAATGCACATCGGCACGCGGTGCAACAGTCAGGCTGGAATCCAGAATGCGCATGTCATGCCCGTCGCGGGGACGGATCATCAGGCGGTGTTCGCCAAAGGTCACCGGGCGGTCATAGCTGTATCGCGTACGGTGCAAGATGCGCAGGGTTCGGATGGCCGTATCCTTTCACTCGCCTGCATTGGCGGAAGGGTGCACAAGATGACGGTCGCAAGACCGGCACCGCGCTGGGTCACAGGAAAACACTATGTCACTTCTGGAAAGGCGGCAATGTTCATTCGCATCGGCTACGAAATCGTCATCGAGAGCAAGGCAGATACAGTTCTGATCCTTGCGCTCTCGCCGCATTCCAGTTTCGAGGGGCGGGTTATCGGGTCTTCGGCTGTGCAGGCAGAGCCTGACCTGCCGCTGGAGACATTCCTTGACAGTTTCGGCAACCGGCTGACGCGGCTGAAAGCACCAGCAGGGCCGCTGAAGCTGTGGTCTGATTGCATTGTCGAGGTGGATGGCAAGCCCGATATCTTCGACTGGAACGCACAGCAGCATGACATTATCGACCTGCCCCCCGAGGCGCTGCAATTCCTGACTGCCAGCCGGTATTGCGATTCCGACATCCTTGCCCCCGAAGCGTTGGCGCTGTTTGGCCATACCGATCCCGGTTGGGCGCGGGTGCAAGCCATCTGCAACCATGTCCATAACCACCTGACCTTTGGCTACGGGTTCGGGCGGTCAACCAAAACCGCAGGCGATGCGCAGCGCGAAAAGACCGGCGTTTGCCGCGATTTCGCGCATCTTGCCATTGCCCTGTGCCGCGCGATGAACATTCCCGCCCGCTATGCCAGCGGCTATCTGGGCGATGTCGGTGTGCCCTATTCCGGCCCCGGCGATTTCTGTGCATGGTTTGAAGCCTATCTGGGCGGGCAGTGGTATACGTTTGACGCCCGCTATAACGAGCCGCGCATCGGGCGTGTGCTGATGGTGCGCGGGCGCGATGCGGCGGATGGCGCGATGATTACGTCTTTCGGGGCGTATGATCTGAAATCGTTCTGGGTCTGGACGGATGAAGTGAAGGGCGCGCGCGACAGCGATGCCCTGCGCAAGATGCTGGAAACCCGCCCCGACACCAAACCCCTGACCTTGGCGCCCACTGGGTAAGGGGCCATCAGGACAAGGGCACCACAGTCATCGTCCCGTCAGTTTCCAGCACGATGTATTGAACCTGTGCGATGTCTATCTTGCCATTCGCGCGCAGAACCGCGCCAATCTCTTCGCGCGTGACGCGTTGTTTGCGCATGGCTTTGTCAAGGAAACGGCCCTGATGCACCAGCAGCGTGGGTTCGGATTTGATGAAATGCTCGAACCACTCTGACCGGACCGACAGCCATGTGATGACATATTGCAGCGCAATCAGCAGCGCCAGCGCCAGAATCCCCTCGGCCAGCGGAATATCCGCGTTCAAAAGCACTGTGGCGAGTGTAGAGCCAAGCGCGACTGTCACCACCAGATCAAACGCATTCATCTTGCTAAGCGTGCGTTTGCCGGAAATGCGCAGCATCAGGATAAGGATTGCATAGGCCAGCAGGCCCACAATGGCCACGCGGGCCATGCCCGCCCAGCTGTCAAACAGGACCGCATCAGCCATTGTCTGCCCTATAGGCTGGCCCCGACAGGGGTGTGTGGGCTGGTGGGCGCAAAGGGCTGGTCATATCCGCATGTGCCTTTAACCCTGAACAGCGCGCGCATCGCGGCCGCTGGTGCGATGGGTCCAGAGAATGCCCATGATCCGTGTGCCCTTGTGCGACTGGTGAAGCTTCACCCCTGTAATGCCTGCCCCGCGGGTTTTGTTCCACAAGGCAGGCAAACTGCGCGGGCCGCGCGTTAGCCCTGCCTGTGTTGCAAGAAGAAGCGCAACATCTCGCGCGAGGCGTTGGGGCCTGTGGGGTCGGTATAGCTGCCGCCCGATGCGCCGCCTGCCCATGCGTGGCCTGCGCCTTCAATTTCCCAATGCTCTGCCATGCTCTGCCCGCTGGCCGTCGCATAAAGGGTTTGGCGGTATACCCGCCCCCCGCCAGATGTGCCGGACACGCGCTTTTCGCTTAGGCCGGAATGGGCGCGCAGGGCTTGTCCTGTGACGGCCTTGCCGTTGTCAGGGTGAACTGTGGCGTCGGCCAGCCCGTGGAACACAATCGCCGGAACCCCCAAGCTGCGGCCCCCGCCACTTGCCCCGCTGCGCATGGCGGCAAAGGCTTGCGGCACATCCTGCGCGCCCCCGACCGGCAGGCCTGAATGCACACCAATGGCGGCAAGCAGGTCAGGATAGGCCGCGCCCATGATGGCCGCAGCCGCCCCGCCCGCCGACAGCCCCGCCGCATAGACGCGCGCCGGATCTGTGGGGTGGTCGCGCAGAATATCGGCGATGATACCGGCAATCAGCGCGGGTTCACCCCGCCCCTTGCCCTGATCTTCGGGCCGAAACCAGTTCCAGCATTTCTGCGCATTCGCCCCTTGGGGCTGTGCGGGATAGGCGATGATGCAGCCAAACTCCTCGGCCAAGGCATTCATGCCGGTGCCAAGGGCGAAATCTTCGGGCGACTGGGTGCAGCCATGCAGCATGACGACCAGCGGCATGGGGTCGGGCGCGGTGGCGGCGGGAATATACAGCCGATACGCGCGGGTTCCATGCGCGCCGCGATGCGACAGCGACAGGAATTGCGCCCCATCTGGCAGGTCAAGGGGGGCGGGTGTGCCCATGCTATGCCCGGGCATTCCGCCCGCTGCGATGTTGCGCAGTGTTTCACCCAAGCTTTCGCGCATCTTCTTGGCGGTGGGGTGGGGCTGCGCGGGGCTGTCACCCAGACGGGTGAAGGTGCCTTCCAGTGCACCTGTGTCGGGGTTTCGTGTCTCTGGCGCCTGAGCGCCGCTTAAAAGCGACTGGATCAGGGCGGTCGCTTCATCCAGTTTGCCAGCTTGGGTCAGTTCGGTGGCGCGGGCCATGCCGCGGCTGAAGGGCGTATCCATAAGGTGCTTTCAAGTTTGGGGGGTCAGCTGATGCGGTCTGACAGGGCTGCCTTGAGCGCATCATCAGCTTGCAATGTGCCCAGAACGGACAGCGCAGAGATCGTCTCTCGGGCCAGTTCGGGGGTGACGTCGGGTGCGATGACGACAAGGCCAAGCGCGCGGATATCCAGCATCTGGCCCGCGTCCTTTGCGGCGGTCAGTTCGGCATGGGTGATCCGCCGCAGGCCCAGATCCACGCTTTTGCGAATGATGATCTGGCGCACGGTTTCGGCGTGCCGGTCAATCTGGTTGCGGATGGCTGTGCGGATGAAATCGCTGCGGTTGGAATAGAACCCTTCCTGCACCAGCAATTCAACCTGTCCCAGATCGACATGGCCGATATTGATGGTAATCTTCTCGGACTCGGGTATTTTTGTTGCTGTCTTTGCCATTTCTTGCATCCATAAACCATCTGTATGGATGGTATATGGATGTTATTGCGCCAAGCGCAAGGGCGGCATAGCCCCGTTACGCCACGTCAGCCCGCCCCGAACGGTCAGCCGTTCGGGGCGGGGGGTCAAGATGGGGGGGGGTGGTAGGGTTACTTGTCGTCCATCGCTTCGACAGCGCCCTTGCCGCGGCTGTCGGTCGCAAGCGAAGATTTCGCAACTGCGGGGTTGTGCCGGCGTTTTTCGGTTTTGCGTTTGCTGAGCACTGCAAACACGATGACACACCCCAGTGTGAAAAGGGACAAAACGGCAATCAGGGGCAAGGTTTCCATAAGCAAGATCCTTTCTCATTGCTTTATGAAACCTCAATGCGCCAGACGGGCGGGGGTTCCCCAATGGCACTTGCCCTCACGCGGGCGTGACCTGTGCTGGCCCCTGTCAGCGGTGGTCAGGCTGCAATGGCTTGCGTTTTATATGCCCAGAATGGTGCGCCAGTCATATTGGGGCGTGAACCCCAGCATGGCTTTCGCCTTGGTGTTGGAATAAAATGTCTCTTGCGTGCCCATTTCGCGGGTGATGGGCACATCTGGATAGAACGCCGCGATCAGCTGCGCTGTTGTCTTGTCCACAGAATGGGTGTCATTGGCGGCGTTGAACACCTGAAACCCCAACCCGTCCACATGCAGACAGCGGTCTACCATATGCCCAAGGTCGCGCGCGTCGATATAGGCAAAAAAATTCCGCCGCCGCAAAGACGGGTCTTTCAGGAAGGCGGGGAACTGCGCTGCATAGTCTTCAGGCTCCATGACATTGTTGATCCGCAAGCCGTAGATATCTGCGCCACTGCGGCGCTGGAAACACTGCGCCGTCGCCTCGTTCACGACTTTGGACATGGCATAGCTGTCTTCGGGCACTGTCGGGTGCCCTTCGTCCAGGGGCAGGTAGTCGGGCTGGCGCATGCCATCGGCGAAGCACACGCCATATGTCGTCTCGGACGAGGCGAAGATGACTTTGCGCACGCCAAATTTCAGCGCGGCATCGATGACGTTATAGGTGCCAAGCGTGTTGACGCGGAAACATTCATTGTCGCTTTTCAACAAGATGCGTGGAACGGCGGCGAAATGCACCACCGCATCGAACCGCGGAACCCCTGTTCCTGCATCCAGTTCGTCGAAGCCTGCATAGCTTGACATGACATCGAACATCTGGCCCGCATCGGTGATGTCGGCGATCCGGTTATCAACTCCGTCCAGCGCCAGTGGCACAAGATCGACATTCAGCACGCGGTGCCCCCGCGCCAGCAGGTGGGCCACAGCGTGACGGCCTGCCTTGCCAGACCCCCCAGTGAACAAAATCCGCATTCAGCTGTCCCTTCATTGCACAGGCAAAACCTAGTGTTGCTGTATGCCAAGCTGAACCGCTTTTGGCAAATCCGCGCGGGCGCCAAAACACAGGCCGCGCGCATGGGGTGTTAATTGGCTGCCGGAATACCCATGTCTGACTATGGATGTTTTCAGAAACCTGCTGTGGCCTTGGGGGCAAAAGCGCGTGTTTGCCGGAATTTCGCGCGCAGGCAGTCAATTTGCGACCCTATCACATAAGTCAAATCATAGAATAAAAGGATATGACGCATGAAAGATCAGCTACTCGACCTTTCCAAGCCAGAGGCGGCAAGAGGGGACGGCCCGCGTGAACGGGCGTGCCTGCGCTGCAAGACCATGTTTTCCAGCGAAGGCTTTGGCGAACGCATCTGCAAACGCTGCAAGGGCAGCAGCACTTGGCGCAACCCTGCCTCTGCATCGGGTGGTGGTGGCGGGACAGGCAGCAAGGCAAGATCATCGGGGTCCAGTTCGTGACAGTGCTGACAATTACCCACAAGACCGGCTACCAGTATTCAGAGCCGGTTTTTCTTGGCCCGCATCGCCTGATGCTGCGCCCGCGAGAGACGCCGGAATTGCGGTTGCTGTCCTTCGATCTGTCTGCGACCCCTGATGCGACGATAAATTGGGCGCATGATGTCAGCGGCAACGCCATTGCCACGGCCAGTTTCACGGGCCTGACCGACAGGCTGGAAGTGGAAAGCCGGATGTCGGTGGATTTGACCGCGCCTGCATGGCCGGTTTTCGATATTGCCGCCTCTGCCCAGCGCTACCCGTTTTTATATTCCGACGAAGACTGGACCGATCTTGGCGCGCTGGCGCGTCCGCAATATGCCGATGCGGCGGGGCGGCTTTCCACTTGGGTGGAGGGGTTTGTCATGCAGCGCCCCACCGACACGCTGTCGCTGTTGCAAGATGTCAGCAATGGCGTATCCAGCCAGATCAGCTATCAAAGCCGCGAGGTGGAAGGCACACAAGGCCCGCTGGACACGCTGGACCGCGCTTGGGGGTCGTGCCGCGATCTGGCCGTGTTATTTGCCGAGGCCGTGCGCACATTGGGTTTCGGCGCGCGGATTGTGTCGGGCTATATGTTCGACCCGACACGCGCCTTGACGGGGTCTGCGGGCGCAGGTTCTACCCATGCATGGGTAGAAGTGTTTGTTCCCGGTGCAGGCTGGATTTCCTTTGACCCTACCAACCGTTCAATGGGGTCTGGCAACCTGATACCCGTTGCCGTTGCGCGCCATATCACGCAGGTCGCGCCGGTTGTGGGCAGTTTCAGCGGCACTGCCGGTGTGACGGTCAGCATGGCGGTAGAGGTCAAGGTCGCGGCCAGTTGACGGCCTGCGCCGCGCCCTTTGCCCCGCGTTATGGCGCTATGACCTGACGGGCCTTTGCGGCAAATGGCGGAAAACGCCCCAAGCCGAAACAATCAGGATCACCCCCAGCCCGATCTTGAGCAGCTGCGCAGGCACAAGCCCCAGCGCCAGCGCACCAAGTGCCGCCCCAAGCGCCGAGCCAGCGGCCAAAGGCAGGATGGTCGTCTGCCAGACCGCCCCCTCACGCAGCACAGCACCTTTCCCGAAATGCCGCGACAGGCCCACGATGATGGTGGGAATGCTGACCAGTATCGCCATTGATCCGGCAAGTTTCACATCTGCACCAAACAGCAGGATGAACACAGGTATAATCAACTCTCCGCCCGCCACCCCCAGCAGGGACGAGACAAGCCCGATCCCCACACCGCATGCGGCTGCGACAAGGACTGTGGTAACAGGGTCTTGCGCAACCAGCTGCACCGGTGCTGCAACAAACACCCCCTCTGCAATCAGCACACAGCCAAGGGCGACCAGAAGACTTAGAATAAGCCGCCCCAGCATTCTGTCGGACACCCTGCGCAGCCAACCCGCCCCCACCCATGCCGCTGACATGGACCCTGCCAGCATGCCGAAGATCGCAGGCAGGAAAGGGACAATTTCGGCCATAGGCACAGTGGCCGCGCGAAACGGAAACGCGGCCACCAGCACGACAAGACTGGCCACAAGGTTGACCGCGACAGCCTCTCTTGCAGAGAATCGCAAGATACCGACCAAAGCGGGCAAGCGGAACTCTGCCCCGCCAAGGCCGATCAGCCCGCCCGCCGTGCCAACCACTGCGCCAATGCCAAAGGACATGGCGCGCCGCGCAGGCCGCGTCACGGTGCCGCCTGTTGCACATAGCCAGTGCCAATATCCTCGGGGGCGAGCGCGACTGTTTTGATGATCGCGTGACACATCTCGCCAATCACCAGCCCCATCGCCTGAACCGAGCGGCGCGTGACGCGCGCGCTGAGCCTCTCGTCGCCCAAGGCCAGCGTCACCAGCGCGCCGGGACCATCGCCCAGCCGGATATCGGCTATCGTGCCGCGCAGGATATTCAGCGCCGACAGCCCTTGCGGGGCATCGCGCGACAAGATCACCTCTTGCGCGGCGATGCGCACGCGGATTGTTGCGCCGCATGTATCGCTGATCCGTGGCAACCATAGCGTGCCTGCATTGGTTGCCAGTTCGGTCAGGCCATCGTCATGATGGGCCACAACCCGCGCCCGCAGCACCGATGCCGCCCCCCGCACGCCAACCGCTGCCACATCGCCCAGCACCTGCGCAGGCGTGCCGCAGGCGGCCACGCGCCCTGCCTTCAGTGCCACCACAGTGGTTGCCAGACGCGCAACTTCCGCCGAGGAATGGCTGACATACAGAATTGGCACCGACACTTCATCGCGCAGGCGTTCAAAATAGGGCAGGATTTCTGCCTTGCGGGCCTCATCCAGCGCGGCCAAAGGCTCGTCTGCCAGAATCAGCTTGGGCGCGGCCAGCAGCGCGCGGCCAATGGCGACACGTTGCTTCTCGCCGCCCGATAGCGCGCCGGGGCGACGGTCCAGCAGCGGGCCTATACCCAGCATCTCGACGACGCGGGCCATATCCTCATGCCGCGCATCGCGCGGAGCGAACCAGCGCCCATAGGCAAGGTTCTGGCGCACGCTAAGATGCGGGAACAGGCGGCCTTCCTGAAAGATATAGCCGATCCGGCGTTTATGCGGGGCAAGGTTCTGGCGCGCCTGTGTGTCCAGCAACACCCAGTCATCGGCAACAATCCGGCCCAAATCGGGGCGCAACAGCCCCGCCACCGCATTGACCAGCGTGGTTTTGCCAGAGCCGGAGGCCCCAAACAGCACGGTCACACCGGCTGGCGCGCTAAACGCCACATCCAGCTTAAACCCCTTGAAGCTGTGCTGCACTACCACCTGCAATGTCATGACCCGGCCACCCGTTTTGCCACCCTGCGCGCCACAAATTCCGACAGCAACAGCGCACTCATGGCGATGATGATGGCGATGATCACAAGGCGGCTTGCCGCCGCCTCGCCGCCCGGCACCTGCAAAAACGCGTAGATGGCCGATGGCACGGTCTGTGTCTGGCCGGGAATGTTCGAGACAAAGGTGATTGTCGCGCCGAATTCGCCCATGGCCTTGGCAAAGGCCAGAATTGCCCCTGCAATCACGCCGGGCAGGATCAGCGGCAGGGTGATAGTGGCAAAAACCCACGGCTTCGATGCGCCCAGCGTGCTGGCGGCGGCTTCAAGCTTTGGGTCCACAGCCTCGATCGCCAGTCGGATGGCGCGCACCATCAGGGGAAAGGCCATCACCGCTGCCGCAACTGCCGCCCCTGTCCAGCGAAAAGACAGCACAATCCCGAACCACGCGTCCAGATAGTACCCGATACTGCCGCGCCGCCCGAAAGTCACAAGCAACAGATACCCTGTCACCACGGGCGGCAGAATCAGCGGCAGATGCACGATCCCGTTCAGAACCTGCTTGCCCCAGAAATCCCACCGCGCCAAAGCATAGGCCACGAAAATACCCAGCGGCAGGCTGACCAGCGTGGCCCAGAAGGACACGCGGATCGACAGCCGCACGGCCTGCCATTCTGCGGGGCCAAGCCAGTTTGCCCAGTCGCCCCCCATCAATCCAGCACGCTGAACCCATATGCATGCCAGATGGCGCGGGCCGTGTCCGAAGACAGAAATTCCAGAAACTCTTGTGCGACAGGGCTGGTTGACTGCGCTGTAATGGCGGCGGGATAGGTGATTGCAGGATGGCTGCCTTCGGGAAAGGTGCCGATAACGCTGACAGTGTCTGCAACCGCCGCATCTGTGGCGAAAACGATGCCAAAGGGGGCTTCGTTCTGGGCGACAAAGGCCAGTGCTGCGCGCACATTGTCGGCTTGGGCAACCTGCGGGGCGACATTGTCCCACAGCCCCAGCGACGTCAGCGCCGCCTTGCCATAGACGCCCGCTGGCACCGCATCGACCAGCGCCATGGCAAGGCGCGCATCCCCGACCATACCTGCCAGATCCAGTGTTTCATCCAGTGTTACAGGGGCCACATCGGTGCCATGGGCGATCAGCACAAGTGTATTGCCCAGAATATCGCGCCGCGTGCCCGCGCGCAGATCACCCGAGGTTTCGACCGCATCCATCCAGTCTGTGCTGGCCGATATGAAAATATCCGCAGGTGCGCCATGCTGGATCTGGCGCGCGAGTGCGGAAGACCCCGCAAAGGACATGGTGGCCTGATGGCCTGTCTGTTCTGACCATGCATGTGCCAGTGTGGTCGCGGCGTTTGTCAGGCTTGCCGTGGCAAAGACAGTGACCTGTTCAGCCTGCGCAGTGACAGGCGCCATAAGGCCGAAAGCGGCAAGTATCAGGGCGGTTGGCCTGCATGGAAAGGGCAACGGCATAAGGCTTCCCCTTGGGTTGTGTCGCAAAATATATCGCAGGAACGATGCCGGTTAGGCAAGCGATATTTTTTGCGGGGAATATCCCTTTTCGGGCCTGCCTGTGGGATGGGTGTGCCGCCTTTTCGAGAGCGTTCCGCCTTTTCGAGAGCGTTTTGAATATTCGCGCCAGCGCGACAGGGTTAAGGCGAGGGAAAAGAAAATGTGAGAATGCGGCGCTGTTGATACATCTGATCTGATTGTCGCGATAAAATCCCGTTTGACACACGGGTTTTTGGAAAACCGGCATAAGGCCCGTTCTTTGCATCGCTGGATACTGGAAATATTAACGGTGCTGACTGATATTCAAACAATCAGACACCGCCTATGGATTATCTCATAGGCGGTGTCATACTTAATTCTGATCATACCAGACAAGGGCGATATATTTTTAATGTTTTTCTGATACCTGATCTGGTTATGGGGTAATATCTGGCAAGCTTTTCAACTTTCTTGGTGTTCGAAACTTTTGGGTGGCGCGGGTGTGTCAGATGCCTGCTTGGTCAACCATGCGTCACCCTGAGGGTCCGCGCGCATAGGTTGGCCAAGCACTTCTCGCAGTTCATCCAGCTCTATGAAATTGTCAGCCTGTCGGCGCAAGTCATCCCCGATCATCGGGTTCGGCCCCCGCACAGTGGAAACGACAGAGACACGAACACCCTGTTTTTGAAGGCTTTTAACCAAGGGCTGATAATCGCCATCCCCAGAGAATAGGACCGCGTGATCCAGCCTTGGCGCAAGTTCCATAGCATCAACTGCAATCTCGATTGATATGTTTCCTTTAATTTTCCGCCTGCCTTTGCTGTCGGTGTATTCTTTCGCGGTTTTGGTGACCATATTATAGCCATTATAACTCAGCCAGTCGATAAGCGGGCGAACAGGCGTGAATTCTTCTATTTCCGTGATCGATGTATAATATGAGGCTCGCAGTAGCCTTCCTCTGCGTGCAAATTCAGCTCTCAAGCGTTTATAATCGATGTCAAACCCCAGATTTCGACTGGTTCCGTATAGATTTACACCATCGATAAAAAGCGCGAGGCGCTCATCTTTGTAAAACATGAATATCCCCTTTGGTCGCGCAGTGTCTTTCCGTGTCTTCTCTCGGACGCAACATGCTCATGCGCAGCCCTAGTTTCCCTGTGAAAGCGCTGCATGGCAATGGGGAATTAACAGTCTTTATGGTTGGTGGCGGAACAAAATATTCCGACATCATTCATTATCGTGGAATAGAAGCAAAAGTTAAATTCTGGCACGATCGCGCAGTGCTTTTGGTGTGGCGCCATGCAGTTGGGCGCATGCCCCAAGAAATGCCCGCCTTGTGGGCAGGGCATTGGCGCGGTGCTGTCGCACCCTTTGCGCGGATGGGGCGCGGGTACGGTGTGCTAGGCCTATTTTAGCAAATTTATCCGACCTTCATAGAGCTGTTACAATTGGTGCCTATGCGTTGCCCAGCGTGCTGCGGTTTGTGTTGGCGCGTTTTACGAAATTGAAGTCACACAATGTGACAGGAGATGACATGACACGTTTTTCGCTTCTGCTTGCCACGAGTGCGCTGGCCCTGACAGGTGCCGCAAATGCCCAGAGCATTGACCCCAACCTGCCATCATACGAGGCTGTCTCGGGTGTATCGGGCAACCTGACTTCGATCGGGTCTGATACATTGAACAACCTGATGACATTGTGGTCCGAAGGGTTCCGCGCCTTCTATCCGAATGTTGCAGTTCAGATTCAGGGCGCTGGTTCGGGCACTGCCCCACCCGCACTGGTTGAAGGCACTGCCCAGTTCGGCCCGATGTCGCGCGCGATGCGCGGATCAGAGATTGAAGAATTCGAAGCACGTTACGGCTATGCGCCCATCCCAATGCGCGGCGCGATCGACGCGATTGGCGTGTTTGTCCACCGCGACAACCCTGTAACTTGCGTATCGCTGCAAGAAATTGATGCCATCTTCTCGTCCACCCGTGCAGGTGGTGCAGATGCTGCCATCACGACATGGGGTGAAGTTGGTGCAGAAGGTGAATGGGCAGATCGTCCCATCGCCATGTATGGCCGCAACTCGGCTTCGGGCACCTATGGCTACTTCAAGGATGTGGCCCTGTTCGGTGGCGATTATAGCCCCGAAGTGCGTGAACAGCCCGGTTCCTCGACCGTGATTCAGGGTGTTGCAGCCGATCTGGGTGGCATTGGCTACTCTGGCGTGGGCTATGGCACAGCAGATGTGCGCGCATTGGAAATCCGCGGTGAAGATGGCAATTGCTACTCCACCGAAGATGCGCCCGAAGGCACCTATCCAGTCGCACGTTTCCTGTATGTTTACATGAACGTAGACCCCAATGCAGAGCTGGAGCCGCTGCGCGCTGAATTCGTGCGCTATGTCTACAGCCAGGAAGGGCAGGCCGATGTTGTGCGCGCGGGTTTCTTCCCTGTCACAGCACGCGTTGCCGATCTGGATCTGGAAGCTTTCGGCCTGAAGTAAGGTCTTGATCTTCACGGGTGGGGCGGCGTTTGCCGCCCCACCCTATTTTTGGTTTCAAAGTGACGGACAGGCAACATGAGCGATATGGCCCCCACCACCAGCGAGCGTGGCGCGGCGGCGCGAAAGCGGCGCATGACCACCCGAACCAGCGTGGTTCTTGGCGAAAAACTGGCAGGTGGCATCATTACTGTTGGCGGCCTGATGGTGATTGTGGCGGTTCTGGGGATCATGGTGTTCCTGTTCCGCGTGGTCATGCCCTTGATGGCGGGCGGCGAAATGCATGGCAATGTGCGCCATCAGCTTAGCATGCCCGCACCTGTCGCATGGGTGAATGGCGATGAATTCCAGACACTTGGGATTGTCGCAGATACAAGCGGCAATGTGCTGACCTATCACATTCCGACAGGGACAGAAGTTACCCGCACCACGCTGGATTTTGACGGGGCCGAAGTGACATCCGTTGCTGGCACGTTGGAGCGTGACCGCGTAGCCTTCGGGTTTGATGACGGGTCCGTACGCTTTGCCACGCTGGGCTTTGAAAGCAGGGCCACCGCGCGCAATCGCCTGCCCTCTGGCCTGATCCAGATTGACGCGCGCGACCGGATGCTGGACGGGTTCGTTTACACCGAAGTCGGCACCGGCGATTTCCGCACCAATTCCAGCATTGTCGAGTTGCGCTCGGTCGAGCAGGTGTCGGATGCCCCGATTGTTGCGCTGGATTACCGCATTGGCGGCACGGCAGAGCGCCCGATCATCGTGTTCGCCACGGTTGATGCAGCGGGCCAAGTGCGGGTCAGCCGCTCTCGTGTGCAGATCAATATGATGACGGGCGACGAGACGGTCACCACCACAACCACAGACCTGCCGTCGCTGGGCGTCGAGGCGGGCGAACAGGTGACGGGTTTGCTGATGTCGGGCAGTGCGGACCGCATCATCATTTCATCCGATAGCGGCTATGTTTACCGCTATGATTTGCGCAATATCGACGCGCCGGTATTGGCAGAACGTATCCGTGTGGCAGATGATGGTGTGGGTGTAACCGCGCTGACCTTTCTGACCGCGGAAGATGCGCTTGTTGTTGGCACGGATGACGGCGGCGTGGCGGTCTGGTTCCGGTTGCAGACTGGCACCACCGCCACCACGGACGGGCGCGAGATGGTGCGCGCACGCACACATGCGCCCATGCCTGCTGCCGTGATTGACGTGTCGGAATCCCAACGCTCGAAAGAGTTTGTGGCCACTGACATCGATGGCAATGTGTGGGTCTATCACTCTACCTCGGATCAGGTTTTGTTCCGGCTGGCACGGTCCGGGGCCACGAATGAACAGGCGCAGGGCATGCTGTTTCCCCGCGCCGATGGTGTGATGGTCGTCAATGACACAGGCGAATTCGAAGCGTGGCAATACACCCAGAAACACCCCGAAGTCACGCTGCGCGTGTTGTTCGGGCGCATCTGGTATGAAGGGTATGGCCAGCCGGAATTCATCTGGCAATCCACCGCCGGAACCGATTTGTCAGAACCGAAATATTCGCTTGTGCCGCTGATTTTCGGCACGATCAAGGCGGCCACCTATGCGATGCTGTTTGCCGTGCCCATCGCGCTGATGGCGGCGATCTATACATCGGAATTTGTGGACAGCCGTGTACGCGGCACTGTCAAACCGATGATGGAGATGATGGAATCACTGCCCACGGTTGTGCTGGGCTTCATTGCGGCGCTTGTGCTGGCCCCTTTGGTGGAAGAATGGATAGGCGCGGTTTTGCTGGGCTTTTTCGCGCTGCCCATGGGGCTGATGATCGGGGCGTTCGCATGGCAAGCCCTGCCTGCAAATATGGCGCTGAAATATGACGGGTTCCCGAAATTTGTGCTGATGGGTCTGTCCATTCTGGTAACAGCATGGGTCGCGGCCAGCTTGGGTGCCAGTTTCGAGCGCGTCTTGTTCTATGGCGATTTCAAGGGCTGGACGACCGGGCGCATTGGCACGGGTACACCGTTCATGTTCCTGATCCTGCTGCCGCTGTCCTATCTGGTTGTCGGCTGGGCGTTCCGGAAGCTGTATGGCCACCATTGGCGCGCCTTGATTGGCGGGATGGCGCGGTCGCGCGCGGGTCTGTTCGATGCGGGGCGCTGGGTGTCGATGTTGCTGGGGGCGATGCTGCTCTCCTATGCGTTTGCATCTTTCCTGACGCTTATCGGCTATGACCCGCGCGGCAGTTTCATCGACAGTTACCAGCAACGCAACGCGCTGGTGGTGGGGTTCATCATGGCTTTTGCCGTGATCCCCAACATCTACACGCTGGCCGAAGATGCGCTGAACTCGGTTCCCGGCCACCTGCGCGCGGCATCGCTGGCCTGCGGGGCAACACCGTGGCAAACCGCGCGTTGGGTGGTGCTGCCCACGGCGGCATCGGGCGTATTCTCGGCAGTGATGATGGGCATGGGCCGCGCGGTGGGCGAGACGATGATCGTAGTCATGGCGGCGGGCAACACGCCGATCATGGAATGGAACATCTTTTCCGGCCTGCGCACGCTATCGGCCAATATCGCCATTGAATTGCCCGAAGCGGTGAAAGACGGCACCAATTACCGCGTGCTGTTCTTGGCGGCGCTGACGCTGTTCATCATGACCTTTGTCATCAATACCGGCGCGGAGTTGATCCGCCAGCGCTTTCGCAAGCGCGCTTTCAATCTGTAAATCTTGGGCTTGGGGACAGATATGACCAGCTTGAACGAACAAATGCCGCCCGCCTCTGGCGCTGCCGGTGCTGCTGGGGTTGCGGCGAAAGACGCTGTGAAGGGGCGGCGGGTGCGCCGCTTCTCGGCGGATTTGTCAGCGGCGGGCGAGCCTGCGCTTTGGGGCTTTGGTGGCGCGCTGGCGCTGGGGATCATCCTGATCGCAGGGTTTCTGATGATGGTGCTGTATAATGGTGCCACAACATTCTGGCCCAAGCCGATTGATCGGGTTGAATTGACCGATGGCACTGTCATTGCAGGGGTTGAACGGCGCGGCACGATCTTCCGCCCCGACATGCCGCGCCTGACAGATGAGCAGCGCGCAGTGGTCGAGGAAAATGACGGATTTGCCTATCGCACCCTGTACCAGACGGCGAATTTCGACCTGTATGGCGACGATTTCCAATGGGTCGCAGATTTTGAAACCGCCACTGTCACCCAGCCCGAAGATTTCTATTATTTCGAGCGTCAGGTTTGGGGCGTGTTCGTGGGCCGGATTGCAGGCTTGCAGGTGGCCGGTCAGCAGATGGACTATGACGCCGCCACCTTCCGCCGCGAACAGGAAGCCGCGCGCGAACGCTTCCGCGAAATACGCCGGATTGAACGCAGCGAGATTGGCCGCCTGAACAATCTGATCGAACGCGAACGCCTGAACCAGCGCCGCGCGGTGTTGCGCCAAGGCGAAGAGGCTGCCGCTGCCGAGATTGCCGCCTCGCAAGAGCGCATTGCCGAATTGCAGGCTGAATTTCAGGTCTTGCAAGCCCGCGTGAATGAAATTCGCGCAGTTGACCGCAGCTACCGCGTAACCTTGGAAGAAGTCGGCGGTCGCACGATCGAGCCGGAAATGAGCCAGATCGTGCGCTATTTCCCTGCCAATACAGTGGGTGTGCTTGACAAGCTGGGCATCTATTTCTCGCGCTGGTGGGAATTTGTTTCGACCGAACCGCGCGAGGCCAACACCCAGGGCGGTGTGCTGCCTGCGATCTTTGGCACAGTCGCCATGACGCTGCTGATGGTGGTTTTTGTGGCCCCGTTCGGCGTGATCACCGCCCTTTACCTGCGCGAATATGCCAAACAGGGGCGCGTCACTTCGATTGTTCGTATCTCCGTCAACAATCTGGCCGGTGTGCCTAGTATTGTTTACGGCGTCTTCGGTCTGGGCTTTTTCGCCTATACAATGGGCGGCACGATTGACCAGTTATTCTACCCCGAAAGCCTGCCCAACCCGACATTCGGCAAGGGCGGCATCCTGTGGGCCTCACTGACGCTGGCGTTGCTGACGGTGCCGGTGGTGATTGTGGCAACCGAAGAAGCGCTTGCCGCTGTGCCGCGCTCCATGCGCGAAGGGTCGCTGGCTTGTGGCGCGTCAAAATGGCAGACCATCCGCTATGTGGTGCTGCCCAAGGCGCTGCCGGGCATTATGACAGGCATGATTCTGGCCATGGCGCGGGGCGCGGGCGAAGTGGCGCCGCTGATGCTGGTGGGTGTGGTGAAACTGGCCCCTGCCTTGCCGATTGACGCCTTCTACCCCTTCATCCACCTTGATCGCAGCTTCATGCATCTGGGCTTTCATATCTTCGATGTGGGCTTCCAGTCGCGCAACTCGGAAGCGGGCAAGCCGATGGTTTTTGTCACCACGCTGCTGCTGTTGACATTGATTGTCGCTATGAACGCAACTGCCATCATCGTCCGCAACCGCCTGAAGCGCAAATACGCAACTGGCCAGTTCTAAGAGAGCATCATGGACACTATCGAGTTTGAACCAACATCCTACCATGTCAAGAAAAGTGCGGACGGACCTTGCCTGAGCATCGAGAATTTCAACCTGTGGTATGGAGAGTCGCAGGCGCTGTTTGACTGCAATCTGGAAATCCAGAAAGGGCAGGTCACTGCGCTGATCGGCCCGTCGGGTTGCGGTAAATCCACCATGCTGCGCTGTCTGAACCGGATGAATGACCTTGTCGATGGTCTGCGGATCAATGGTCGTATCACGGTGGACGGGTTCGATATTTACGGCAAAGGCGTCGACGTGATCGCGCTGCGCAAGCGTATGGGCATGGTGTTTCAAAAGCCGAACCCCTTTGCCATGTCGATCTATGACAATATCACCTACCCGCTGCGGGTGGATGGGGTGACGAAGAAATCCATTCTGGATGAAACGGTCGAGCGCGCGTTGCAGCAGGCCGCCTTGTGGAAAGAGGTAAAAGACCGCTTGCAGGAAAGCGCATTGGGCCTGTCGGGCGGGCAGCAACAGCGCCTATGCATCGCGCGCGCTGTCGCCTCCGACCCCGAGGTTCTGCTGATGGACGAGCCATGCTCGGCGCTGGACCCGATTGCCACTGCCCGCATTGAGGAATTGATCGAGGAATTGAAGGGCACCTACTCCATTGTCATGGTCACCCACTCCATGGCGCAGGCCGCGCGGGTGTCGGATAACACGGCGTTCATGTATCTGGGCCGGTTGATCGAGTTTGGCGATACCGAAACGATCTTTACCAATCCGAAGAAAAGCCGCACCAATGACTATGTCACAGGGCGGTTTGGGTAAGTTTAGATGAACGACACAGCATTGCAGGCGCTGATCTCGGCCTTTCCCGATCCGGTGCTGCTGGTCGATCTTGAGGGGTTTGTCATCACGGCCAACCCCGCAGCGATAGACTTGTTTGGCGCGCGTATTCGCGGCGCGCAGTTGCGCGCGCATCTGCGCCAGCCCGATGTGTCGGCAATGCTGGAGCGCGCGCTTGCAGGCTCTGACGGGGAAAGCGCCAGCTTTCAGTCGCATGGCGCACAGGCGGAATCCATCTGGCAGGTGACCGCGCGGCGCATGGACGGGGCGCGCATTGTCATTGCGCTGCGCGACACGTCAGAACTGGAAGCGGCCAGCGCACAGCGGCGCGATTTTGTGGCCAATGTCAGCCATGAGTTGCGCTCGCCCCTGACAGTGTTGGCGGGATTTATTGAAACGCTGCAAGGCCCTGCAGGCGATGACCCGCAAACGCGCACAGAGTTTTTGGGCATCATGGCCGAACAGGCGGCGCGGATGACGGGCCTTGTGGCCGATCTGCTGTCACTGTCGCGGGTGGAAAGCGTTGAGAAAATTCGCCCACGTGGCATGGTTGCACTGGAAGGTGTCATTCGCGCGACCCTTGCCGCCCTACGCCCCCAGATCGAGAATGCGGGGTTGACCGTCACATGTGACCTGCCGGATATGCCGGAAATTCCGGGCGATTATGACCAGCTTGTTCAGGTCTATCACAACCTGATCGAGAATGCGCTGAAATACGGGGCCAGTGGCGGACGGGTTGAAATAACCGGCCAGCATATTGCCAATATGCCCGGCTATGATGGCGCGGTGTTGCGCCTGTCGATCCGTGATTATGGCGAGGGGATAGAGCCGATCTATATTCCCCGCCTGACCGAACGGTTCTACCGCGTGGACAAGGCCCGCTCGCGCGATAGTGGCGGCACGGGGCTGGGGCTGGCCATCGTCAAGCATATTCTGGGGCGTCATCGCGGGCGCCTGATTATTCAATCGCAACCCGGGCAAGGGGCACGATTTGACACAATCCTGCCCTGTCGCTGAAAATTGTCACATGCCTGTCATATCGCGGCAGTATCCCGTACTTGTGGAAAAGGACCAACACTATGAAACCGCATACGCTTTCGGCCTTTGATCGTGATCTTGAATCCATCAGCCTGAATGTCCTGACCATGGGCGGGCATGTCGAGGCGGCGATCATGAACGCCGCCCGCGCGCTGGAAAGCCGCGACGAAGACCTTGCTGCGCAAGTGGTGCAGGGCGACAAGGTGATCGACGCCGCCGAGGAAGAAATCAACAATCAGGTTGTGCGCCTGCTGGCCTTGCGCCAGCCCCATGCCGATGACCTGCGCGCCGCTGTGGCCGTTATGAAAATGGCGGGCGAGTTGGAGCGGCTGGGCGATTACGCCAAGAATATGGGCAAGCGCGTGCCTGTGCTGATCACCGCGCCCATGATCGAAGGCGCTGCCGGTGCGCTGCGCCGGCAGGCGCGGCTTGTGGGGCAAATGCTGAAAGACATGCTGGACGCCTTCGCCCGCAGGGATGCAGAGCTGGCGCGCGATGTCATCAGCCGCGATGTTGAAGTGGATGATATGACCAATGCGCTGTTTCGTGAATTCATCACCCATATGATGGAAGACCCGCGCAATATCACGCCCTGTCTGCATTACATCTTTATTGCCAAGAATATCGAACGCATGGGCGATCTGGTCACGCATGGTGCGGAACAGGTTATTTTCGTGACCGAGGGCAGACATGCCGAACTGCGCGAAAAGGGCCATTCCACAGCGACGATTGCCGCCCCGAAGGAGTGATTTGAATGTCGGATGCCGATACCCCGCTGGTTCTGATCGTCGATGACGAACCAGCACAGGTTGCATTGCTCAGCTATAACCTGAAAGCTGCGGGGTTTCGTATTGCCACGGCCAAGGATGGCGAAGAAGCCGTGCTGGCCGTGGCAGAGCTTGGCCCCGATGTGGTGCTTCTGGACTGGATGTTGCCGCGCCTGTCGGGGCTGGAAGCCTGCCGCCAGATCCGCGCCACGCGCGAGGGGCGCGAGGCGTCGATCATCATGGTCTCTGCGCGATCCGAGGAAGGCGACCGCGTGCGCGGGCTGGATACGGGCGCGGATGACTACATCATCAAACCCTATTCCGTGGCAGAACTGATTGCCCGCGTGCGCGCCAATCTGCGCCGCTTGCGCCCGACAAGCACCGGGCAGGTGCTGGAATTTAACGACATCCGGCTTGAACCTGACAGCTACCGCGTTACACGGGGCAGTGAAAGCCTGCATCTTGGCCCGACAGAATTCCGCCTGCTGGCCGCCTTCATGGAACGCCCCGGCAAGGTCTGGACGCGCGAGGCGTTGCTGGACAGGGTTTGGGGCCGCGACATCTATATCGACACGCGCACGGTGGATGTGCATGTGGGCCGGTTGCGCAAAACCCTATGCGCGGCGGGCGGCGAAGACCCGATCCGCACAGTGCGCGGTGCGGGCTATTCGCTGGCCGGATAAGCCCAGTCAGCCCTTTCACCAGGATCACTTCCTGAACATGCGACCGATCCGCTGTACCGTCAGGCGCGTGTTGTTTTGGCTGTCCGCCTTGTGAGATACCCTGCATTGCACTGAATTAGAGGCAAGGGGCATGCAAATTTAAGTCCTGCCGCCCAATGCTCCGCGCTTCCAACTAAAGAGAAGCTACGGTTCGTATCAGATAGCGGTAACTTCAGCGTTGGAAATAAGAACGCTGCAGAGAGCCCAATACCCATGTCAATGCAGTCGCATTTGGCGCGAAAACGATCTTTGGTTTTTACACCGCAATTGCAGCAGGCGATCAAGCTTCTTGTTCTCGATAACATCGGGCTTTCAGGCTATGCTCAAGCCCTTGCCGAAGAAAACCCGTTTATCGAGGTTTTGCAGCCGCAAGCCACACGCGCCATGCCGCGTGTCACAGGCCCCGGTGCAGAGGTTCGGGTTTATGACCCGATTTCGCTGATCGCAGATGCGGCAGCCGAGACGTTTCATGCGCAGGTTTTCAAGCAGGTTGATGAAGTTCTGGTCGCACCGGCTGACAGGGCCATCGGTTATGCGCTGGCGTCCCATCTGGAACCGTCAGGGTGGTTGCTTGCACCGCTGGACGCGATCGCGCGCAACCTTGGGGTGCCTGAGGATGGTGTCGCCCGCGTGCTTGCAACGCTGCATACTGTCGAGCCGCGCGGACTGTTTGCCCGAGGGTTGAAAGAGTGTTTGCGCCTGCAAATAGACGAAGACGCTTTGGACCGTGCGCAAATGTGCACGCTGATCGAGCATCTTGAACTGGTGCAAAAAGGGGCCTTTGCAGAGTTGCGCCGCAAGATTGGCTGCGCGAAAGACGAGTTGTCACAGTTGTTGCGTCGCCTGCGCGACCTGGACCCGAAACCCGGATTGCGCCTGTCGCACGGGAATTTTTCCCCGATCAGAGAACCCGACCTGCGCGCGTTCAAAGGCGCGGGTGGTAATTGGGTGGTGGAGTTGAACAACTCAACGCTGCCCACAATCTCGGTTGACGAAACCCTTGCGCGCCGCGTCAGAAAACTGGTGGCCAATGACCCGGACCGCGAATTCGTGCGCGACGCGCTTGGCACAGCGCGCTGGTTCACCCGCGCGATTGCGCAGCGCAACGAGACAAGCATAAAAGTGGCTGCCGAAATCGTGCGGTATCAGAAAGCATTTCTGGAACATGGGATGCCGCACATGCGGCCCCTCAAGCTAAAGACGATTGCAGAGGCGGTTGGCCTCCATGAAAGCACAATAAGCCGTGTGACATCTTCCATGATGATGCAGGTTCCACATGGCTGTTTCCCTCTCAAGATATTTTTCAGCGCCGCCATCGACAGCAATAATTGCGATGAGGGGGCCTCGGCGCATGTGGTGCGTGCGCGGATTCGCACTTTGGTGCAGCAAGAACCCCGCCGCTGCCCGCTAAGCGATGATACCATAACCCGCCGTCTGCATGACGAGGGGTTCCACATCGCGCGTAGAACTGTGGCGAAATACAGAAAGCTGGATCGTATTCCGTCCTCATCGCAACGCTGCCGCAGCTATTATCTGGTGGCGGCGCTATAGCCCTGACCATGCGACTGGTTTGCAGCGGTCAGCTATAGCTCCATTTCGGGTATTGGAAGGAATAATCTATCGGGGTCGCACTGGCCGTGATCGCTGCTTGGGCGGCTGCGGCATTGCGCGACCGCAGCAGTGACAACTCGGTTTTCAGAACCTCGCGCAGGCGCCGGATCGACGTTTCGCCACAATGGGGAAGGTGCCTGCAGGCATCAAGGAAATCGCTGAGAGCGAAAGCGTCAGAGACAAGCTGCTCTAGCGTGACGCGCTCTAGCAGCGGGCTTTCAAGAAATTCGCGCCGCACGCGCACTTTTGGATGCCGATCTCGCAGGATCTGGGCGATCGAGCATTGCGCCAGTTCATAACTGCGCGTTGCTATTCTGCAATAGGTCAAGATCGTCATACATGCGCGATATCCTTTTCACTCACCTGCGTTTTCTGTTGGTTTCGCGCGGTCATCCGTGGCGTGACTCGGCGCGTTGTTGGCTTTTGTAGGGTTTTTTAATCGCGTTTTAAAGATATCTTTCCGGTGCCAAAGCTCTATAAAGACATGATGCACAAACTATAGATAATCCATGTGCGGTATCGCATGGGGTGTTGCGCGTTCGTTTGGTTTTGCACCAAAAGACCCCTGATGATGGGATTGAAAACCTTTTTAGGCAGATTATGCTGAGACCGGACAGGTACAAGAAGAATATGCGATTGCAGCCTGATGCGTGACGCATCCTACCGATATTGCCATTTGTTCAGGCGCGCGTTCTGCGCGCTGGCTGTCTTGTTGGCAGTGTTTTCCCTATATGTCCCGGCAGGCTTTGCTGCGACCGAATTGATCGTCTCGGTCGAGAAGTTGGAAGATAGAACCGCGTCCTTCACCTTTGAAGATGTGATCAATATGCCCTTCCAGCCCGCGAGACAGGTTCTTGCAGAAGGGTATAGATCACCAGTCTACTGGTTGCGGGTGAAAGTTGCGCCTTCGCCCGATGGCACTGATGGGGTGATGCTTGTCCGTCCAACAATCTTGGATAAAGTCACCTTGTTTCAACCTGCCGAGGCAGAGGCAGGTGCCTGGGCCGTGCACCCCGCCAGCGGCGCTTATATCCCAGAGGCGCAAGTCTGGCCGTCAACGCACCGCACCTTTCGATTGCCAGCAAGCCCGTCAGAGGTAGAGTATTACCTGCGCGTGGAATCGGTCGGGGCGATTGCGGCGCATATCTCGGTTTTGCCTTTGGTCGATGCACGGTTGCTGAGCACGCAAATAAACATAACACAGCTTATATATCTGGCCTTTATGCTGTTTGTAATGCTTTGGGCTGTGCGGATGGCGTTTGTCACACAAGAGGGACTGTACTGGCTGTTTGCCATCACGCTTGTGGTTTTTATCATCCATAACATTCAGTTTTTCGGATATCTAGCGATCATCATTCCTCCGGATTTCAGAGAGATATTCGCAAGCCTGTTTCGGACAAATGTGTTTCTGGCGTCAATAGTGTCGGTCATTTTTCATAAAGCTGTCTTAATGCGGTACCGCCCGGCTTGGTTTGCCTTAAGACTGTTTGATGTCATGATGATTGGCATGATTGTAAGTATGCTGTTGTTTTGGGCTGGGTTTGGCAGCTTTGCGTTGCAGCTAAATGCAATATTTGTCGCTATCGCACCTTTTGTTTTTTTGCTGAATGCCTTTACCGCGCGTCGGGAAGCCTCGCCGGGGTTGGTCACCATGCGGGTGATCTATGCGCTTTTGTCGGGCGCCGTTTTGTTATGGGTCACTGCATTGCTGGGCTTGTCGAATGTCGGTGGCACTGCGCTTTACGGGGCAATGTTCCATGGGCTGGTGACGGCGCTGCTGATGTTTGTGATCCTGCATTTGCATGGGCGCAACCTAATAAATAACGCCCTGACGGCACGGATTGCGATGGCGGAAATGGAGCAGCGCCGCGACACAGAGCGCGAACAAGCCCTTATCCTGGAGCAATTCATCAACATGCTGACGCATGAAACACGAAATGCAATGGCCGTCGTCAATATGTCCGTATCAGCGCCAAGTTTTGGCGAACGGCAACGACAGCGTGTGTCTGATGCGATTGCCGCGCTGGATGGTATTGTCGAGCGGTGTAGCGAAGCCATCCGGCTTGACAGGAAAACCCATTCCATCAAGTCAGAAGTCTGCAATGTCGGCATGCTTCTTCAAACCCTGTGCGACACCAACCCACAGAGCGCGCGCCTTGTTATGACAGGCGAAGGGGCTTGCATTGTCAAAAGCGATCCGCTGTTGCTGGAAGTGGTCTTTCACAATCTCATTGATAATGCCCTTAAATATGCGAAAGATGACACACCAATCAATATCCGCTACGGATCGGACCAAAATGCGTGTATGATCTATTTCGAGAATGCAGTCGGCGCAGCATCCATGCCAGACCCCGCGCGTGTCTTTGAAAAATATTATCGTCATCCGAAAGCAAAAAACCAGATCGGGTCGGGGTTGGGGCTATATATTGTCGATGGGCTTCTGCGGTTGCTTGGCGGAGAGGTTTTTTACAGGTCAAGCGCGGAAACAGTGGAATTCAGGGTATCTTTGCCATGCTGAATATAGCGATTGTCGAAGACAACACCTCGCTGCGCGAGTCGCTGGTGGATCTTTTATCGGCTGTCGGGCGTCAGGTGACAGGGTTTGAAGATGCTGAAAGCTTCTGGGCCAAGACGACACTTGGCCCGCAAGATATTGTGATACTGGACCTTAACCTGCCCGGTGTTGACGGGCTTGGTGTTGCAAAACGCCTGCGCTCCTCCAATCCCAGTGTTGGAATCATCATGCTGTCGGCGCGTGGTGAACCGGAAGACCGGCGCTTTGGGTATGAAAGCGGCGCTGACATTTATCTGGCCAAACCCAGTTCTGCCGCTGAACTCACCTCCTCGGTCGAGGCGCTTGCGCGGCGGTTGAACCTTGCCAAGCCTGTGCCGCAAGGGCTGATGCTGGACACAGTCACCCTGACGCTTGCCGGACCAGCAGGGCAGGCGCAACTCTCTGCCAGCGAAGCTGAACTCCTGGTGGAATTCCAGCGCGCCCCTGACAACCGGCTGGATTTCCAGACGATCAGCGCGATTGCAACGCGCGATGTTGACCTGAGCAAGGCCGCGATCGAGGTGCGCATCGTGCGCCTGCGCAAGAAGCTGAAAGATGCAGGGGCAGAGGGGCAACCGCTGCAAGCGATACGGCATCGGGGGTATCAGCTTTCTGTGCCGCTTGTTATTGGCTGATGGCACAATACACCGGCGCGCGGGCCGCGCCATGCTGCGATACCATGCCCCCCCTGTTCCCCGCGCCCGATTTGCCCTATCTGTGCCAAGCTTGAAACAAAGGGCGGATCACGCGTGCGGATACGGTTTGATAAAGGTCCCGATGGTTGCGCCGCATGGTTCGACGATGCGCAGGCCTTGATCACCGCGCGCACCCCCGCAGAGGTGGGACAAGCCTTTGCCCAGATGAACGATGCGCTGGAACAGGGCAAATGGCTGTCGGGCTACGCCACTTACGAGCTGGGCTACGCGTTGGAGTCGCGCCTGCAGGGGCTAATGCCCGAAACCCGTATTCTGCCGCTTGTGTGTTTCGGGGTGTATGACAGTCCCACCGGCGCGGCCCCTTTGGCAGCAGGCCATGCAGCATTGCACAGCCTTGAACCGCGATGGGACATGGCCACCTATGCGCGGGCTTTCGCGCGCTTGCATGACTGGATCGGCACAGGCGACATCTATCAGGCCAATCTGACCTTCCCGATAGAGGCGCAAGTCTCTGGCGCGTCAGTTGCGCTATATGCCGCGCTAAGCGCGCGTCAGACGGTGGGCCATGGCGCGCTTGTCTTGCAGCAAGACTTGCCAGATTTGCTGTCGCGTTCGCCCGAATTGTTTTTCCGCATCACGCAAGACGGCCAGATTGCCACCCGCCCGATGAAAGGCACCATGCCGCGCGGCGCGACCAAGCTGGAGGATGCAGAGCTGCGCGCGCGCCTTGCCTCGGACCCCAAGATTCAGGCTGAAAACCTGATGATCGTGGATTTGCTGCGCAATGACATCAGCCGCCTGTGCAAGGTAGGCAGCGTCAAGGTGCCAGAGCTTTTCGCGGTCGAAACATATGCCACTGTGCATCAGATGACATCGCTTGTGACCGGCCAGTTAAGCGCTGGTCACAAGGTGGGCGATATGTTTCAGGCGCTGTTCCCCTGCGGGTCGATCACCGGCGCGCCGAAGCTGCGCGCGATGGAGATTATTCGCGCGCTGGAACCGTCCCCGAGAGAGGCATATTGTGGCGCGATCGGCTGGTTTGCGCCAGACGGGCGGGCAGATTTCAACGTGGCGATCCGTACCTTGATGGTGCAAAATGGCCGCGCGGTGTTGAATGTGGGCGGCGGTGTGGTCTGGGATTCGACTGCCTCTGCGGAATATGAGGAAGCATTGTGGAAAGCACGCTACGCAACCGCGTTCCACACGGAACCCGCCTGATCGAAACCTTTGGCTGGTATCCCGGCTTGCGCCATGCCGAGTTGCATCTGGCGCGGCTGGCACGCAGCGCCGATGCGCTGGGCTTTCCGTTCGATGCGCGCCGCGCACGCGCGTTGATGCAGCAAGACAGCGTTCTGCCCCTGCGCTGCCGCCTGACGCTGGATCACGCAGGCGCGCTGGATGTGACCACGGCCCCCCTGCCCCCTGCGCCACTGCGCTGGCGCGTGCGTGTGGCAGCGGAGAGGGTTCGCGCAGATGATCCGTGGCTGGCGGTCAAATCGACCCAGCGCGGGCTATATGACCATCTGCGCGCCACGCTGCCAGAGGGGGTGGATGAATGGCTGTTCCTGAATGAACGCGATGAACTGGCCGAGGGGACGATTACCAATATCTTTGTGGAAATGCCCGATGGCCGCAAGCTGACCCCTGCGCGCGACTGTGGCGTGTTGCCGGGCATCTTGCGGGCCAGTCTGCTGGCCGATGGCTGGGCCGAAGCCCGCCTGACCCTGCCAGACCTGCACCGCGCCACGCATGTCTATATGGGCAACGCCCTGCGTGGGCTGATCCCCGTGGATATTGTCGCGCGTTGACTTTTCGCGTGCACACCACAGTTTGCGCAACTGAAACACAGGATCGCCCTCATGACCAGACACGCCCCCGACCCCGCAACCACAAGCGAGATTATCGAGATGGCGTTAAGCGATCATGTCAGTTTCGAGCAGATCCGCGCGCAGCACGGGCTAGGTCCGGATGAGGTGAAAACCCTGATGCGCCAAAGCCTGAAACCCGGCAGCTACCGCGCATGGCGCAAGCGCGTGCGCGCGTTTGGCACACGGCGAGAGGCGTATAAATGAATGCGGACCCCCACCCATGGGCGGCGGAACTGGCAAGCCTGCATGCGCAGGTCTGGACGCGGCTTTTGCGCGGCGTTCATGACCGCCACGCCGCCGCACGCCACCTAACCCTTGCCACTGTAACGCCAGCGGGCATGCCACAGGCCCGCACAGTTGTCTTGCGCGCCGCAGACATGGCGGCGGGCAGTCTGGATATTCACACGGATCTGCATTCGGCCAAGGTGGCGCAAGTGCGCGCGACCCCTTTCGCCGCGCTGCATGTCTGGGACAGTGCCGCACATCTGCAACTGCGGCTAGAGGCAGAGGTGGCAATCCTGACCGGCGCGGAAGTGGCCCATATCTGGGCGCGTGTGCCTGCGCCATCGCGGCTGGCCTATGGCAGCACGCCCGCCACAGGCCAGCCGATTGCGCATTCGCTGGCCTATCGCAAAACCCCCGATCCGGCCAGTTTTGCTGTGTTGCGTCTGAATATCGGCGCAATGGATGTCGTGCATCTTGGCCCTGACCACCGCCGCGCGCGGTTTATGCGCGCGGATGGCTGGGCAGGGGAATGGCTGGCACCCTAGACGCGCGCAGGGGTGCTAAAGCAAACCCATGTGGTTGCGCCGCGCGATGCTGAACCCTAACATAGCCCAATGACCCGTGTTTTGCTGACAGCACTCATTCATCGCGCGCTGCTTCTGGGGGGCGCATGGCTGGCTTTGACCAGCGCGGCGCTTGAAGCCTTGGCGCCGGGCGCTGTGGCCGTTGCCGTGGCGGTATGGCTAAGCTTGCGCTTGCTGCCCCCGAAACACCCGTTCGCGCTATGGCGGCTGGCGCGCCATGTGCCGCGCTTTGTTGCAGGCTCGGTCGTCGGGGGTGTGGATGTGGCGCGGCGCGCGTTCTCGCCTGACATGCGCCTGAATCCCGGCTGGCTGGAACTTCCAAGCGATTTGCCGGATGGGGCGCGCGTGGCTTTGGGGGGCGAATTGTCGCTGATGCCGGGCACATTGTCCGCAGGCACCGAGGATGGCAAGCTGCTGGTCCATCTGCTGGACACAGACGCGGGCTTTGACCGCGCCATCCCGCGAGAGGCCGAGGAGATTGCCGCCATCATCGGCCAAGCCCGCAGCGCGCGCGGGTGACGGTCTGGCTGCATATCGTGGCCATTGTGCTGCTTGCCAGCCTTGGCGGGGCGCTGTGGCGGGTCTGGCGTGGGCGATCGCAGGCCGACCGGATGATGGCCGCGCAACTGATCGGCACCAGCGGGGTTGCAGTATTGATCGTGCTGGCGGCGTTGCAGGACTGGACACTTCTGGTCGTGGCTTTCGCGCTGGCACTGCTGGCGGCCCTTGCGGCGGTGGGTTTTGTGACGTCGCAAAGCCCCGATGGCGCGGGCGACCCGGAAGAAGCGCACCCCCCAAAGGGCTGGCGGGACAGGGGGCGGAATGGCTGATCTGGCAACCTATCTGCTGACAGGGCTGGGGCTTGTGTTTTTCATCGCAGGCACAGTGGGACTGGTCCGTTTTCCGGACCAGTTCAGCCGCCTGCATGCCCTGACCAAGGGCGACAATCTGGGCCTTGGTTTCATCGCGCTTGGGGTGGCATTTCAGGCCGAAAGCTGGGCGCAACTGGCCATGCTGGCGCTGATCTGGGTGCTGGCGCTGCTGGCCGCAGGCACGGTTGCGCAGCTTGTGGCCCGCGCGGCGCTGACCGAACAGGACAAGCCATGAGTGTGGCGCTGGACATCACGCTTTGCGCGCTGGTCCTGGGTGTGGGATGGGCAACTGTCGCAGGGCATGGCGTGTTTCGCGCGGTGATCTTTTTCATCACCTACGGGCTGTTGCTGGCGATTGTCTGGGCGCGACTGGGCGCCTATGACGTGGCCTTGGCCGAGGCCGCGATCAGTGCGGGTCTCACGGGCGTGTTGCTGCTGGCCGCGCATGGGCGCTTGCGCCGCCTGAATGCCAGTCAAGAGGTGCCCTTGCACCTGAACCTGCCTGCCGCTGTTGTGGCTGTCGGGATTGCTGCGGGGCTGGGCTGGGCGTGGTTCGCGCTGCCAGCCCCCACCGCGCCCGACCTGTCGCAGGCGCTGCCGCAATCGGGCGTGGGAAACCCTGTCACGGCAGTGCTGCTGAATTTCCGCGCATGGGACACGTTGTTGGAAAGCGTCATCTTGCTGGCCGCGCTGCTGGGCCTGTGGATGCTGGCGCGCGATCATGCGTGGGATAAACCGCTGGGCCTGCCCTACCATGCACGGCCGGGCGGTGTGCTGGCCAGTTTCGGGCGCGTTCTGCCGCCGATTGGGTTAATTTTCGGGGTATATCTGGTCTGGGCCGGGGCCGACACAACCGGCGGCGCGTTTCAGGGGGGCACAGTGCTGGCAGCGGTGTGCCTTGTCACAATCATGGCGGGAGTCTTGCACGCGCCGCGCGTGGAACAGGCGGCATGGCGCGCAGCCCTTGTGCTGGGGCCGGGGGTGTTTGTGTTGTCCGGCATCGCGGGTGCAGTATTCGCGCAAGGGTTTCTGGCGCTTCCCCCCGCGCTGGCAAAACCCGCCATCGTGACGATCGAAGCGGCGCTGACTGTATCCATCGCCGTGACGTTGGTTTTGCTGGTCATAGGCCCGCCCGATGAAGGGGAGCAAGACGCATGAGTCTGACGCTTTTTGCCCTGACAGGTGCGGCGCTGGTGGGCCTTGGTGTCTATGGCCTGTTGGCGCGCCCGCATATGCTGCGCCGGATCATTGCGTTCAACCTCATCGGCTCTGGCCTGTTTTTGTTTTTCGGCGCGGCAGCCGCGCGCGGCACGGGGCTGGACCCTATTCCGCAAGCGCTGATCATTACCGGCATTGTTGTGGCGCTTTCGGCCAGCGCGCTGGCGGTGGGGCTGGTGGTGGCGCTGGCGCGCAGTTCCGGCACGGCCTATCTGCCAGATGAAGAGGGCCGCTTGTGACTGCGCTGGTCGCCGGTCTGACCCTGCCGCTACTGGCCGCATTCGCCGCCATTGCGCTGCCCATGCGCGCGCGGGTGCCTGCGGCGCTGTTGGGCGCGGGGCTGACGCTGGCGGCATCGCTGTGGCTGGCGGTCGTGGTCTGGCAGACTGGTCCTGTCACCCTGTCGCTTGGCGGCTGGCAGCCCCCGATTGGCATAGCATTGCGCGCAGACGGGCTGGGTGCGGCACTTGGGGTGATGACGGCGCTGGTCATGACGGCAGTTGCACTGGCCGCGCGGCATGAAATGGCGGCAAGTGTGGCAGGCCCGCGCGCCGGTTTCGGGTTCTGGCCGCTGATGCTGCTGCTATGGGCCACGATGAACGCCGCTTTCGTGTCGCGTGATCTGTTCAACCTCTATGTGGTGCTGGAGTTGATCACGCTGAGTGCCGTGGCGCTGGTGGCGATTTCGGGCAAGGCCGAAGCGATTGCCGCGGCCTTGCGCTACTTGCTGTTCGCGCTGGCGGGGTCATTGCTGTATCTGGCGGGGGTGGTGCTGACCTATGCCGCGCATGGCACGCTGGACATCTCGCTTCTGGCTGCGCGCATGGCCGCACCCTCGGATGCGCTGGCCTTGGGGCTGATGACCGCCGGTTTGCTGGTCAAGACTGCGCTGTTTCCGTTCCATGTCTGGCTGCCCCATGCCCATTCTGCCGCCCCTGCGCCGGCCTCGGCGCTTTTGTCGGCGCTGGTGCCCAAAGCCTCGCTGCTGATCCTGCTGCGCCTGTGGTTCGAGGCGATGCCGGACCTTGCCGCCCCCGCCGCCCTTCTGACCCTTGCAAGCCTTGGCGCGATGGCGGTAATCTGGGGCGGGTTGTTGGCCTTGGCCCAAGCGCGGCTGAAGCTGATTGTTGCCTATTCGACTGTTGCACAGCTTGGCTATATCTTCTTGGTGTTCCCCCTTGCTGGTGGCGATGGAGGCGCGCAGGTTTGGGCTGCGGGCGCATGGACCGGGGCCATATTCCAGACCCTTAGCCACGGGCTGGCCAAGGCGGCCATGTTTCTGGTGGCAGGCATTTACCTTGTGGCTATGGGCAGTGACCGCCTGAGCGATTTGCGCGGCATGGCGCGGGCCTTGCCGATGACGGGCTTTGCCTTTGCGCTGGCGTCGATCACGCTGATGGGCTTGCCCCCCTCGGGCGGGTTTACCGCGAAATACCTGCTGATGACGGCGGCCTTTGCGTCTGGCCAATGGGCATGGGCCTTGGTGCTGGCGGCTGGCGGGTTGCTGGCGGCGGCGTATCTGTACCGCCCCCTGGCCGCGATTTTCGCGCGCGAGAGTGCTGTTGCCCCGCGCGCCATCCCGCGCAGCTGGCAAGCCATCCCGCTTGGTCTGGCGGTGCTGTCGGTCGCCTTGGGCCTGTTGTCTTCGGTCCCGTTCGAGTTCTTGCAGATCGGCCGCCCCGACCCAGCGGCGGAGGGGTTATGACAACCGCGCTGCCTGTGCTGCTGCTGATGACCTCGCTTCTGCCTGCGGGGGTGACGTTCTTTCTGGCGCAAGACAGTCACGCCCTGCGCAATGCGTTGCAACTGGGTGGGGCGGTGCTGAAACTGGCGCTGATTATCTGGATGCTGTTTGCCGTGGCAGATGGCGCGGCATACGAGGCTGAGTTTCCCCTTGCCCCCGGTCTGGTCGTGTTGCTGCGGGTCGATGCGCTGGCGCTGCTGTTCATCTCGCTTTCGGCCACGCTGTGGTTTCTGACAACCATCTACGCGATTGCCTATTTCGGCACCAAGGCCGAGTTGTCGCGGTTTTTCGGGTTTTTCAGCCTGTGTGTCGCGGCCACAACGGGGCTGGCGCTGTCAGGGTCGCTGATTTCCTTTTTCATCTTTTTTGAATTGCTCACGCTTAGCACCTGGCCCTTGGTGGCGCATAAGCAAGACAAGCCGTCACTGCGGGCGGCGCGGGTTTATTTCGCTTATGCCCTGCCCGGATCGGCGGCGCTGCTCTGGGCGATTATCTGGCTGGAAAGTGCGACAGGGCCTGTCCTGTTTACCGAACCGCCAGACCTGAGCGGGCTGGACCCTGCCGCCCTGCGCGCCATTTTCGCGCTGTTCATCATCGGGGTGGGGGTAAAGGCCGGTCTGGTGCCGCTGCATGGCTGGTTGCCTGCGGCCATGGCAGCCCCCGCGCCCGTTTCAGCGCTGCTGCATGCGGTGGCCGTGGTGAAGGCGGGCGCATTTGGTGTGGTGCGCGTGGTCTATGACGTGTTCGGGGCGGAGAATATGACAGCGCTTGGGGTGGGTGTGCCGCTGGCGATTGTGGCGTCTTTCACCATTATCTGGGGGTCTGTCCGTGCGTTGCAGCAAGACGAGATCAAGAAGCGGCTGGCCTTCTCGACCGTCTCTCAGGTAAGCTACATCGTGCTTGGGGCCGCACTTGCCAGCCCCTTGGCGATGATCGGCGGGCTGGTGCATCTGATCCATCAGGGGTTGATGAAGATCACACTGTTTTTCTGCGCAGGCATTTTTGACGAACGCGCGGGCGTCAAACGGATTGACGGGCTGAACGGGATGGGCGCGCAAATGCCATGGACCTCGGCCTGTTTCAGTATTGGCGCTTTGGGCATGATTGGCCTGCCGCCGCTGGCGGGGTTTGTCAGCAAGTTCTACCTTGGCCTTGGCGCGTTGGAAGCGGGCGCGCCTTGGGTACTGGCGGTGCTGCTGGCGTCAACCTTTCTGAATGCGGCGTATTTCCTGCCAATCCTGTATCGTCTATGGTTCCTGCCACTGGCAAGCGGTGCAAAAGGCGATGACCGCGCGCCGGGGCTTGTCGTGCCTGCCGTGGTGACGGCGGCGGCGACTGTAGGGGTTGGGATGCTGGCGGCCAGCCCGATCAGCCCGCTGGGCTGGGCCACCTTGATTGTCACGCAGGGGTATGGGCCATGAACGCGCTTTATTCCGGATCGCTTGCGCCTTTCGCCGTGCTGCTATGGCCCTTGCTGATAGGGGTGGTGCCTGTGGTGCCGCGCTGGCGCGACACTGCGCTGCGGCTGTTGCCGCTGGCCCCCTTGCCCGCGCTGGCCTTTGCCATGGCAGGGGCACCGGGGGCTGTGGTGTTCCCTGACCTGATGCTGGGGGTGGAGCTTGCGGCAGGGCCGGATTCGGCCTTGTTGCTGGGTATGACGGCCTTGGTCTGGGCGGTTGCGGGCTGGTACGGGGCGCAGACCATGGCCCGCGGGCGCGAGGCGGGCATCTTCACAGGCTTCTGGTGCCTGACGCTGGCGGGCAATCTGGGGGTGTATCTGGCCGCTGACATCATCACCTTCTATGTTGCCTTCGCCGCAGTTTCGCTGGCTGCGTGGTTTTTGGTGGTCCATGACCGGACCAAGGCGGCGCTGGGGGCAGGGCGGGTCTATATTACGCTTGCCGTGCTGGGCGAGGCGGCGTTGCTGACCGGCCTGATGATCGGCGCGGCGCAGGCCGAGGATTTGCAGATCGCCACTGTTCGCGCGGCATTCACTGATGCGCCGCTTGGCCCGCTGGGGGTGGGTTTGCTGATCGCAGGCTTTGGCATAAAGGCAGGTATGGTGCCGCTGCATGTGTGGCTGCCGCTTGCGCATCCGGCGGCCCCAGTGGCGGGGTCTGCGGTGCTGTCGGGTGCGATTGTCAAGGCGGGGCTGATCGGCATGTTGCTGCTGCTGCCCGAGGCGACGGGCTGGCGCATGGTGCTGGTTGTGCTTGGCCTGTTGGGCGCGTTTGGCGCGGCACTTTGGGGGCTGACCCAGCGCAACCCGAAAGCGGTGCTGGCCTATTCCACAGTCAGCCAGATGGGTCTGTTGCTGGTGCTTGTGGGTGCAGGCTCGCAGGGGGTGGCCTACTTTGCGCTGCATCATGGGATGGCCAAAGGCGCGCTGTTTCTCTGCGTTGGCATGATGATGCTTGCGACCAGCCCCTTGCAGCGCCGCGCGGTGCTGGGGCTGGCGGGGTCTGCGGTGCTGTCGGTTGCGGGCTTGCCGCTGACGGGCGGTGCCTTGGCCAAACTGGCGGCGAAAGAGGGGGTGGGCGACATGCTTTCCCTTGCCCTGACACTTAGCAGTGTAACCACCACGCTTGTTCTTGGCTGGTTCCTGTTCCGCCTTGCAGACCTGCCCGCAAAACCCGCGCAGATACCGCAGTGGCGCGGGCTGTTTGCCGCGATTGCGGGGCTTGCGGCACTGGCCCTTGCGCTGCCTTGGCTGCTGTGGCCCGGTGCTGTGGCCTTGCCGCGCGGCTACCCGTTCCAGCCCGCGACGATGCTGGAGGGGCTTTGGCCGATGCTGCTGGGGCTGGTGGCGCTTGCCTTGGCCCGCCGCTTGGCGCTGCCAGATTACCCGCCGGGGGATGTGCTGGTATTCCTGCCCACGCAAAAGCTGCGACCCGTCTTGCAACTGCCAGTTGGCAGACAGGGCAGACTATACCGCAAACGCCCCGTGCTGCGGCTGTTGCTGATGTGCAAACTGGCCGAAAGGTGGCTGCTGCATTGGCCGATTGCAGGCTCTGCCCTGATGGGGGCGGCGCTGGCATTCGCGGCGATGGTCTGGTTTGCCGTCTAATCGCTGCCTTGATTGCGGCAATCCGATCATGCCATGATTTGCGAAACGGCAAAAGGACACTACCATGCGTGATGCACCAGAAGACGGGTTCGATCTGGAGTGTTTTCTGCCCTATCTGCTGAATCAGGCGGCAGAGGCCAGCAGCCGGTCATTCGCGGCGGTGTATCGTCAGGATTTTGGCATGTCGCGCACGCAATGGCGGGTCATGGCCAATCTGGGCAAGTTCGGGGGCATGACCGCGTCCGAGATTTGCCAGATCAGCCATATCGAGAAAACCAAAGTCTCGCGCGCGGTGGGGCAGTTGCAGGATATGGGCTATCTGGCGCGCAGCCGTGCCACAGATGACAAACGGCGCGAAAACCTGTCGCTGACCGAGGCAGGGCAGGCCGTGTTTCGCCAGTTGGGCGCGCGGGGGCTGGCCTATCAGGCGCAGCTTGCAGCCGCGCTGGGCGCGGATCGTCTGGCCCAGCTGGAAGCGATGTTGCAACAGGTACGCGCCTTGCATACCGACACGGTGCAGCACGGGTAAGCCTTGCGCGTGGTTCTTGTGATATGGCGCAAACTCAGGGCATAAGCGCAGCCATGCGTTTGCCCATAGATGACATCTTGCCTGAACTGACCGCCGCATTGCGCCGCACAGGCCGCGCGGTGCTTCAGGCCCCACCCGGTGCAGGCAAGACAACGCGTGTGCCGCTTGCGTTGCTGGACCAGATTTCAGGCCGCATTCTGATGCTGGAGCCGCGCAGGCTGGCCGCGCGCGCCGCCGCCGAACAGATGGCGCGGCTTCTGGGCGAAGAGGTGGGCGCGCAGGTCGGCTACCGCATTCGGGGCGAAGCTGTCACCTCGCCCGCCACGCGGATCGAGGTGGTGACCGAGGGCATTCTGACGCGGATGCTGCAAAATGACCCCGAATTGCGTGGTGTCGGTGCGGTGATCTTTGATGAATTCCATGAACGCTCGCTTAATGCCGATCTGGGGTTGGCGCTGAGTTGGGAAGTGCGCGAAGCGCTGCGCCCTGATCTGGCGCTGGTCGTCATGTCGGCCACGCTGGATGCAGCGCCGGTTGCGCGATTGTTGGACGACGCACCGATCCTGACCGCGCAGGGCCGCGCCTTTGCGGTGGAAACCCGCTGGCTGGAGCGGCCCCGCCCAAAGGCGGAACGCTTCGAGACGGCCGCCGCCAACCTGATTGCGCAGGCCGTGGTCGAGGCGGAAGGGTCGGTTCTGGCCTTTCTGCCCGGTGAAGGGGAAATCCGGCGTGTGGCGGCGGCGTTGGAGGGGCGCGTGGGTGACGCTGAAATCCGCCCGCTTTATGGCGCGCTGCCCTTTGCCCAGCAACGCGCCGCCATTGCGCCGATGGCGGGGGGGCGTAAGATCGTGCTGGCCACCGCGATTGCCGAAACCTCGCTGACGATCGAGGATATTCGCATTGTTGTTGATTGCGGGCTGGCGCGGCGCGCGCGGTTTGACCCCGGAACCGGCATGTCGCGGCTGGTCACCGAACGCGTCACCCGCGCCGAGGCAGAGCAGCGCCGCGGGCGGGCAGGGCGCGTGGCCGAGGGGCTGTGTTATCGCATGTGGGCGCGCAGCGAGGAGGGCGCGCTGGCAGCCTTCGCCCCGCCCGAGATTGAACGCGCGGACCTGTCGGGGCTGGCGCTGGAACTGGCGGTCTGGGGCGGGGCCGAGGGGCTGCGCTTTCTGACCTCGCCGCCCGAGGGTGCCATTGCCGAGGCGCGCGCGCTGTTGCGCGGCCTTGGTGCGCTGGACGAGATGGCGCGCATCACAGCGCACGGCCGCGCCATGGCCGCGCTGCCGCTGCACCCCCGCCTTGCGCATATGCTGCTGGTCGCGGGCAAAGACGCCGCCCCGCTTGCGGCGCTGTTGTCTGACCGCGACATTCTGCAAGGGGCATCGGTCGATCTGGGGTTGCGATTGCAAGCGCTGCGCGACCCGCGCGGTTTTGCTGCGCGCGCGCCCCATGCGCTACACCGCGCGACATTGGAGCGGGTGCGCGAAGACATGCGCCGCCTTGCCCGACTGGCCCCCAAGCGCGAGGCGTCCCATAGCCCTGCCGAAATGGCCGCACTGGCTTATCCAGACCGGATCGGGCTGCGCCGCAAGGGCGATGCACCGCGCTATGTGCTGTCTGGCGGCAAGGGCGCGGTTCTGCCCGATGGCGACGGGCTGTCGCAGTTGCGGCTGCTGGTGGTGACAGACACTGACGGCAACCCGCAAGAGGCGCGAATCCGGCAGGCGATTGCGCTGACAGATGGGGAATTGCGCGGCCTTTATGGCGATCAGATCCTCTGGCAAAATCGCTGCCACTGGTCAAAGCGCCACCGCCGGATTGAAGCGCGCGCGCAGGAATGTTTCGGCGCGCTGGTGCTGGATGACCGCCACTGGCGCGACCCTGACCCGCAGGCCATGATGGGGGCGGCTTGCGACGGGATACGCGATTTGGGCTTGCCCCTGTCCGACGCCGCGCGGCGCTTTATTGCGCGGGTGGAATTGCTGCGCGCGCAAGGGGCAGAGCTGCCGGATATGCGCGAGGGCGCCCTGCTGGACGGGCTGGAGCGATGGCTTGGCCCGCATCTGGACGGGTGCCGCACGGCTGATCAGTTGCGCGCGTGCGATCTGCTGCCCGCCCTGCGCGGCATGCTGGACTGGGGGCAGATGCAGATGCTGGACGAGATGGCACCTGCGCAGTTCATCACGCCCTTGGGCAATAAGGTGGCCATAGATTATGCGGGCGAGGCCCCAGAAATTGCAGTGCGCCTGCAAGAGATGTTCGGTCTGGCCCGCCATCCGGTGATCGGCCCCAAACGCCAGCCCTTGCGGATTGTGCTGCTTTCACCCGCGCGCAGGCCTGTGCAGGTGACGATGGACCTGCCGGGCTTCTGGGCCGAGAGTTACGCCGATGTGCGCAAGGATATGCGCGGCCAATACCCCCGCCACCCATGGCCCGAAAACCCCTTGGAGGCCGCGCCCACCCTGCGGGCAAAACCGCGCAAAATCTGAGGCGTTGCGCAGGCTGATGCCTTGTAGTGAGTATTTTTAGCAAGAAAATGAGGACGGGTCAGCGCGGGCGGATATGGGCCGTGACGGGGCTTTCACGGGCGATGCGCAGGATGGCTTGATCGAGGGGTTCATAGGCGACCGACATTGTATGGGCATTGGCGTGAATGATCATGTCGGGGGCGCTGACCCAAGCCACATGGCCGCGCCAGAACAGCAGATCGCCGCGCTGTTTGGGTGTACCTTCGGCAAGGGCGGGGCCAAGCGCGCGTTCCTGAAGATCGCTGTCGCCCGGGCAGGGGCAGCCACAGGCTTGCAGCGCGAGTTGCACAAGCGCCGAACAGTCAAGCCCCGCGCGGGAATTGCCGCCCCAGAGATAGGGGGTGCCGATGAGGCTTTCGGCGACGCTGACAGGGTCGGATTCCGGTGTGGTGAGGGGGGCGAGATGCTGTTGTGGCAGCCAGTGGCCGTCACGGGTTTGCAGGAATGCGCCTTGTGCGCTGATGATTTCGACACAGGCATTGAGCGAGAGGGCAGCGCGCTCGGGGCTTTTCAGGTCGGGCGCGGAATAGAGATGGGTGGCGGGGGCGCGCACGCGGTGGGTTGGGCTGTGATCCTCGCCCAGATCGGCGCTGGAGAGCCAGCCGCAATAGCCGTCCCCCTCGGCCTGAATATAGGAAAACGCGCCGCTCTGGTCGATCACGCAGACCCGCGCGCCGCGCAAAAGCTGGCGGTCGCGCGGGCCATCGGGGCTGCGCCACAGATCGCTGAGCGGCGCTGCCACGCGCATCATCTGCCCTTGGGTGAAGGCGGGCGCGTCGATCTGGCCTTGCAGCCGGATATGGGCCACGCGCCCGCTGAAAGGGGTGATGCGCGGATCGCTCATGGGTGCAGAAGGCCCGGAAGGGCTGCGAACAGCGCGCGCGCGCCTTGGCCTGCGCCGCCTTTGGGCCGTGCGGGGGCCGCGCTGGGCTGGTGGCCGTAAATGTCGAAATGGGCAAAGCGGGGGGTGGCCTCGACAAAGCGGTTGAGAAACAGCGCCGCCGTGATCGCGCCCGCCATGCCGCCAGAGGGGGCATTGTCGAGATCGGCAATGCCCGGCTCGATCATCGATTCATAGGCGGGATGCAGGGGCAATTGCCAAAGCGGGTCGCGCACCTGCGCGCTGGCCTGCATCAGGGCCGCGGCCATTGCGGGGTCCGTGCTGAAAAACGGCGCGATATCCGGCCCCATCGCCACCCGCGCGGCCCCTGTCAGCGTGGCCATGCAGACCAGCATATCGGGGGTTTCCTCATCCGCGAGGGCCAGCGCATCGGCCAGCACAAGTCGGCCTTCGGCGTCGGTGTTGTTCACCTCGACACTCAACCCCTTGCGCGAGATCAGAATGTCGCCGGGGCGCATGGCATTGGCGGAAACAGAGTTTTCCACAGCCGGCACCAGCACCCGCAACTGCACCTGCCAGCCCTGCGCCATGATCATATGCGCAAGCCCCATGACCGTGGCAGCCCCGCCCATGTCTTTCTTCATCAACCCCATCGAGGCACCGGGTTTCAGGTTCAGCCCGCCTGTGTCGAAACACACGCCCTTGCCCACAAGGGTCAGGCGTGGGCCGGATTTGCCCCAGCGCATGTCCAGCAGGCGCGGGCTGCGGTCAGAGGCGCGACCCACCGCATGGATCAGCGGCAGGTTCTGGTGCAGCAGATCATCGCCCGCAATCACACTGGCTGTCGCGCTGTGTTCCGTGGCAAGCGCCAGAAAGGCCGCTTCCAGTTCCTGCGGCCCCATATGCGAGGCGGGTGTGTTGATCAGCTCGCGGGTCAGCGCCTCGCCTGCGGCGATGGCCTCGATCCGGCCTGTGTCCAGTTGGGCGGGCGCGACCAGCATGGCCTGTGCGGGCGCTTCTGTCTGGCGGAAGCGGCGAAAGCGGTAACCGGCCAGACACCAGCCAAGGGCCTCTTCCTCCAACTCCTCTGGGGTAAGCATGTGGTGCAGCCGGTAGGTGCGGGCAGGCAGTTTTGCGCGTGCACCCCCAAAGCAGAAGCGCTGGCGCGCGCGCTCTTTGGCTGTGCCGCGCCCGATGGCGGCAAGCGCCATGCCCCCGTCGCTGTCAGGGACCAGCGCCACTTCGCCCGGTTTGGCGCTGAAGCCCAAGCTTTCCAGCCATGTGCGCACGCGCCGGGGCTGCATGTCGGTCCAGGCTTCCAAGTCTTCGGCATTGACCAGATGCAGGTCAATGGCGGTGCTGGTTTCCGCGACAAATACCATGGGCGAGGGGGGGCTGTCCTGAGTCATTGGGTGTTCCGCATTGTGCTGTTCAGGGGGTGCCTGAAATCAGGTGGGTAAGGTGGGAAAGGGCTGTATCAGTGGCGATTGTCGCGGCCTTTGGTCTATTCCGGCATGACAGAGGAATGATGCTCGATGATTTTCCATCCCTCGGGGTCTTTGCGGTAGACGAATGTATAGCGGCATAAAAGCTGCGTGTCAGTGCCATCGATGGTCAGATCGAAAGTGTAGATGCCGGAATTTATGGCCAAAGAGTCAAGCAGGCGGATGTTTTGCTGGATGATCCTGCCTTTGGGCTTTTTCTTGAGAAAGCGCGTGAAATATTCCTGAACCGCGGCCGGAGTCTTGCGTATTTCATTGGATACAGTGGGCAGCAAGACAGCATCTTTGGCATAAAGGGCGGCAACCTGCGCGGCATCAAGGCTTTGTAGCGCTGCATTCCAGTCATTAAACAAATGTGCGATTTCATCTCGTGCGCTAAATGGCATTCTCAAGTCCCTTATTCCCGCGTCAGTGACGGACTGGTGGTGCGACTGTCTTTCATTACATAGGTTAACAATATATCGGGCATAAGGGCAGTGCGGAAATGGACATATTTCAAAGCGATATCTCACAGCATCCGGCCTGCCCGCTATGTGGCCGGCCGATTCCGCCCGATGTGCCGCAAAGCCTGCATCACCTTGTGCCGAAACTGCGCGGAGGCAAAGGCGGGCCGGTGGTTTTGCTGCACCATATTTGCCACAAAGAAATCCATGCCAGTCTGAAAGAATCCGAACTTGCACGCAATTACAACACGATAGAGGCGTTGCGCGGACATCCGAGGCTGGCGCGGTTTATCGACTGGGTGGCGCGCCGACCGCCGGATTTCGCGTCTAAAACCCCCGGTGCGCGGCGCAAGCGGCGGCGCTAATGCTTTCTTAAACTCTTGCGTGGATAGTGTGTGCACATGCTCAGGGACAGGTGCAGCCATGCAGGTGCAGGTGCAGAATGATACAGAAAAGATAAGGGCGCCCAAGGATCGACTGGCAGATCGGCAGGCGCGTGTCGGGATTATCGCCAATCTGGTCGATCTGCCCTGCCCTGTGGCACCTGCGCGCGATGTCTGGACCAGATGGCCGAACCTGCAATCGGCCCGCCGGAAAAAGCAACGCGTTGCTGTGCGGCCGGATCAGGCAGATTTGGAAGACGCTGTGTTGAGTGGCGCATTGCTGGCTGCATTTGCCAGGGAAATACGCGCGGAAGCGCATGGGCGCGGGCCATCGAAAACAGTGTTCCGGTATGACAGGGACGCATTGGCCAATATGACAGCGGCAGGGGTTGGGGGCTGGCGCAAGCGCGGGGCGCGCGCATTGCCTCTTGCCGCATTCGGCGGTGTGGCGCTGGGACTGGGGGCGGTCTGGTGGCTGCTGCTGTAATGCGGGCGACTGCTTGCCATGGGGCAAGCGCGCATGCGCAATTTGGCGGCGCAGGGGCAGTGTGCATTCATGAACATGCGCGGTTCGCAGACTGTGGGTTGCTTTGGCGCCGGATTACACCGATCTGTACCTCGTAAATACATGTCTGATCGGAGAGTGCTGTCATGTCTATCCGCCCCACATTGGAAACCCGCAAGGCGCAACCCACACTGGAAGGGGCAGGCGTTCACCTGCACCGCGCCTTTGGCTTTCACGACCCGTCCGAACTGGACCCGTTCCTGTTATTCGATGATTTCCGCAATGACATACCCGAACATTTCCTGCGCGGCTTCCCGTGGCACCCACATCGCGGGATCGAGACGATCACCTATGTTCTGGCGGGCGAGGTGGACCATGGCGACAGCCTTGGCAATACCGGCACGCTGGGCGCGGGCGATGTACAATGGATGACGGCGGGGTCGGGCATTTTGCATCAGGAAATGCCGCGCGGAAACAGGCAAGGCCAGATGCATGGCTTCCAGCTCTGGGCAAACCTGCCGGGCAGCCTGAAGATGACCGCGCCGCGCTATCAGGATGTGCAGGCAACCGAGATACCCGAGATTATTGACGATGACGGCACCAAGGTGCGCGTGGTTGTTGGCGATTTCTGGGGCAAGCGCGGGCCGGTCGATGGTATTGCGGCTGATCCGCAATATCTGGATATTTCCGTGCCGCCCGGCGTGCGCAAAACCTTCAAGGTTGACACCTATCGCCGCGCCTTTGCCTATGTCTTTGCGGGGGCGGGGGTGTTTTCGGATGCGTCCAAACCCTCTGGCGTGCTGCTGGAGAAAGAGGTCATGGGGCAGGAGGTCAATATCCGCGACATGTCTGGCGACCGCACCTTGGTGCGCTTTGGCACAGGTGACGAAGTCACTGTGCAGGCAGGTGAGGAGGGTGTGCGTTTCCTGCTGATCTCTGGCGCGCCCTTGCAAGAGCCTGTCGCATGGCACGGGCCGATTGTGATGAACACGCAGGCCGAGATTCAGCAAGCCATCCGCGATCTGCGCAATGGCACCTTTATCCGCGCCGCACATTAAGCGTTTGCGCGCGGCCCCTGTTCGACACGGGCCGCGCGACATATGTAAGGGGCAGGAATAACCAGAGGACAGTCATGCAGCGCGCGATCATTCAGGTATCCGGGGCCGATCCTGCGAAATTCTTGCAAGGGCTGGTCAGCAATGACCTTGGCCGACTGGCGCGCGACGGCATTGTTTACGCGGCATTGCTGACGCCGCAAGGCAAGTATCTGGCCGATTTCTTCCTTGTCGCGCATGAAGGCAGCATACTGATAGATGTCGCCGAACCCCTTGCCGATGATCTGGTCAAGCGGCTTAGCCTGTATAAACTGCGCGCGCCCATCACGTTGGAGCGCGTGGCCCTGCCTGTCAGCCGCGGCACGGGTCCGGCCCCCGATGGTGCGCTGGCCGATCCGCGCCACCCCGCGCTGGGCTGGCGCGTCTATGGCCGCGATTTGCCCGACGACGGCACCGATTGGAACGCGCTGCGCGTAGCCCATTGCGTGCCAGAAGCGGGGATCGAGCTGATCCCCAATGAGACATTCATTCTTGAAGCAGGGTTTGACCGGCTGAACGGCGTTGATTTTCGCAAAGGCTGTTATGTCGGGCAGGAAGTCACCGCGCGCATGCAGCACAAGACAGCGTTGCGCAAAGGGTTCGTCACTGTAGCGGTTGAAGGCGCGGCCCCAGTGGGCGCTGACATCATGTCGGGCGAGAAGGTCGCGGGGCAGCTGTTCACCCAGGCGGCAGGCAAGGCGATTGCGTTCTTGCGTTTTGAGCGTGCAAGTGCTGCTATGCAGGCAGGCAGTGCGCGCGTGCTGTGGCAAGAGCCTGCGCAACCCGCTTGATTTCGCGCGCGCCGTCATGTTAGCGATACCGAAGTCAAGTCGGGGAACGGCATGTCTTCATTCAATCGTCTAAGCCAATCTGCCTTTGCTGGCCCTGCGCTGGCCCTGACGGCTTTCGCGTTGTTCTCGGTGCATGATGTCATCGTAAAGTCGCTTGGCGGGTCTTACAGCCCTGTGCAGATCGTATTTTTCAGCGTTTTGCTGGGGCTGCCCTTGGCGATGGTGCTGCTGATGCGCGACCCGACAGATGGCAATCTTTTGCCCCGCAGGCCCGGTTGGACCGCGCTGCGCACAGGTGCGGCCGTTGTGACGGGCGTGAGCGTCTTTTACGCATTCAGTGTGCTGCCCCTTGCACAGACCTATGCGATTCTTTTTGCAACCCCGCTGCTGATTACCATGCTGTCCGTCCCCATATTGGGAGAGCGCGTGGGCCTGCACCGGGGCGCTGCGGTGCTGGTGGGTTTGGTGGGGGTGCTGATCGTGCTGCGCCCCGGACAGGGCGAGGGGATCGGCGCGGGCCATCTGGCCGCGATGCTTGGGGCCTGTGCCAGTGCCTTCGCCTCGATCATCATCCGCAAGATCGGCGATGAGGAGCGCAATGTTGTCCTGCTGCTCTATCCCATGATGGCGAATTTGCTGCTGATGGGCGCGGCCTTGCCCTTTGTGTACCGTCCCATGCCACTGGCCGATTTCGGCGCGCTGGCGCTGATGGCCTGCCTTGCGCTGGTGGCCAGTCTGTGTGTGATTGCCGCCTATAAACGCGCGCCCGCCTTCCAGATCGCGCCGATGCAATATTCACAAATCATCTGGGCCGTGATCTTCGGCGCGCTGTTCTTTGGCGAGGGGGTGGATGTTCTGACAATTGCCGGTGCGGCAGTGATTATTCTAAGCGGTATTTACATTGTCATGCGCGAGGATAAGGCCAATGTCTCTGACAATCGCCCTGTTCTGGCCACCCGCACCCGTACCGATACAGGCACCTATCCGCGCGCCAGTCATCTGGGCAAACTGGATGAGGAACAGGGGCCGGACAAGCCCTAGGCGCGGCACAAAGGCAACGTGTTGACGCATGATGGAAAAAACCCGCCCATTGCGCTGGCTTCACCCCCGATCTGGCGCTAAAGACAAGCGCAAGAGGTGGTCATGAGGCAACAAATGCACGCGCATATTCGCCCGCAACCGGGTATACTGGACATCGCGCTTTATCAGGGTGGCACGTCAAAGATCGCCGGACGTGATGATGTGGTGAAACTGTCATCAAATGAAAACCCGTTCGGGCCGGGCGATCTGGCGCGCCTTGCCTATGCGCGCGCGGGCCACGACCTGCACCGCTATCCGCCGACAGACCATGCCAGCCTGCGCGCGGCACTGGGAACGCATTTCGGGCTGGATGCGTCGCGCATTATCTGCGGCGCTGGCTCGGACGAGATTATCAGCTTTCTGTGTCAGGCCTATGCCGGTCCGGGCGATGAGGTGCTCTATTCGCAGCATGGATTCCTGATGTATCGCATCTCGGCGCTGGCGGCAGGGGCGACGCCGGTTGCCGCGCCAGAGCAAGACCGCACCGCCAATGTCGATTCCCTGCTGGCGGCTGCTAATGCGCGCACCAAGCTGGTGTTCATCGCCAACCCCAACAACCCCACCGGCACCATGATCCCGATGGAGGAGGTGCAGCGTCTGGCCGAAGGTCTGCCGAAGCAGGCGCTTCTGGTGCTGGACGGGGCCTATGCCGAATATGCCGAAAACTATGATGGCGGTGCCGCCCTTGTGGACCGGCGCGACAATGTCGTGATGACGCGCACCTTCTCCAAGCTGTTCGGGCTTGGGGGCTTGCGGGTTGGCTGGGGCTATGGGCCACAGCATGTGATCGATGTGCTGAACCGGCTGCGCGGCCCATTCAACCTGTCCAGCATGCAGCTGGATATTGCCGAAGCCGCCCTTGGCGATAGCGCACATATCGCCCGCAGCCTAAGCGAGAATGCCCGCTTGCGCGACTGGCTGGCGGATAAGCTGAATGCGATCGGGGTGGCCACGGACAAGTCCTTTGGCAATTTCGTGCTGGCGCGGTTCCGCGACGCCGCGCAGGCCGAAGCCTGCAATGCGGCGCTGCTGGCCGAAGGGCTGATCGTGCGGCAGGTCACCAGCTACGGGCTGCCAGAGGCGTTGCGCATCACCATCGGCGACGAATCGGCCTGCCGCCGCGTTGCCCATGTCATCACGGCCTTTATGGAGGGGCAGCGGTGAGTGTGCTGTATCAGCGCGTGGCCTTCATTGGCCTTGGGCTGATTGCATCTTCTATGGCCCATGCGATCCGCCGCGCAGGGCTGGCGGCGCATATGACAGGCACCGCGCGTTCTGCCCAGACGCGCGAGGTCGCGCGCGAGATCGGCCTGGTCGATCAGGTCTTCGACACGGCTGCCGAAGCCGTTGCAGGGGCCGATCTGGTTGTGCTATGCGTGCCCGTGGGCGCGATGGAGGCTGTCGCCCGCGAAATCGCGCCGCATCTGGCGCCCGGCGTGACAGTCACAGATGTCGGCTCGGTCAAGCAGGCGGTCATTGACGCGGTCGCCCCCCATCTGCCCGCAGACAGCCATTTCATTCCCGGCCACCCGCTGGCAGGGACCGAGCATTCCGGCCCGCGTTCGGGCTTTGCGGAACTTTTCGACAACCGCTGGTGCATCCTGACCCCGCCAGAGGGCTGCGATTCGCCCGCATTGGACAGGCTGTCGCGGTTCTGGCGCGGCATGGGCGCGAATGTCGACCTGATGGATGCGCCGCATCATGACCTTGTTCTGGCGGTAACCAGCCACACCCCGCATCTGATCGCCTATACAATGGTCGGTGTCGCAGATGACCTGCGCCGCGTAACCGATAGCGAAGTCATCAAATATTCCGCAGCCGGATTTCGTGACTTTACCCGAATCGCAGCCTCCGACCCTGTGATGTGGCGCGATGTGTTCCTGACCAACAAAGATGCCACGCTAGAGATTCTGGGCCGCTTCACCGAAGAACTGTTCGCCCTGCAACGCGCGATTCGCCAAGGCGATGGCGCGCTTCTGCATGAGTATTTCACCCGGACCCGCGCGATTCGCCGCGGGATCATTGATGCAGGGCAAGATACCGACGCGCCCGATTTCGGCCGCGCCAGAAAGCACGGAGCAGATGTATGAACAGGCGCGTGATTGCAGGTGTAGGTCTGGTGATTCTGGTTCTTGCAGGGTGTTCGTCAGACCGTAAGGCAGACCGGAATGCCCGCGCCCTGCCCATTGTCTCTGCCCAGCAGCAAGACCGCCCCGGATTGCTGACACGCCTCAACCCCTTTCAGAATGCCGCCTATCGCGGCGGGCCATCGCGCGCTGTGACCAGCCCGCGCGCCTCGGGCAGGCTCTGTGGTATCCGCGGGCTGGAGGGGGAGGTGATTCCCCCCATCACCGCCGCCGTTGCCGGATGCGGAGTCGCCGCGCCCGTGCGCGTTACCCATGTCGACGGGGTCAAGCTGTCCCAAGCGGCTATCATGGATTGCGACACAGCAAGCGCCTTGCACCACTGGGTGCGCAAGGGCGTCAAACCCGCTGTCGGGCGCACTGGCGGGGGGGTGACAGGGCTGCGTGTGGCCGCCCATTATGTCTGCCGCACGCGCAATCACCGCGCAGGCGCCAGAATTTCGGAACACGGGCGTGGCCGCGCGATCGATATCAGCGCCATCCAGCTGGCCAATGGGGCAGAGATGTCGGTCTTGCGCGACTGGCACCGCTCGGAACACTCGCGGGCCTTGCAGCGCATGCACCGTGCGGCCTGCGGGACATTCGGCACCACATTGGGGCCAGGCTCTGACGGCATGCATGAAGACCATTTCCACTATGACACCGCGCGCCACCGCAACGGCCCCTATTGCCGATAGCGCAAAACCCTGCCTCAACGGGTGTTTCAGCGGCGGGAAAACTTTTTTGTATCGGAGTCTGATTTTGTGCTTGCGTGTATTTGGGAGAGAGCCTAGATAGCGCTTCACCGG
>NZ_MEHT01000010.1 GCF_001870675.1 Roseinatronobacter thiooxidans
GCGGCTGTTTCTTAGGAAGGCACCGTTTCAGGGACACCAGACCATATAGCAGACCAAGTTTGTCAGCTGGCAATGGTGAGGGGCAGTCACCGAGTTTAAACTAACTTCGTTTCATTATTAGTGACTTACATTAATCTCGGTCAAATTTTTGGAACGAGGTGCATTTACCTCTTGTTGTCGGATCACGTCCAAACCACCGCAAGAGGAGTTCAACCCATGCTTGAGAAAACGACGCGAGCCGCCCTTCTGGGCTCTGTCGCAGCGTTCGTCATCGGCGGCGCACATGCCCAGACTGCAGATCAGGCCGAAGGCGATATGTCATCGGAAGCCTGTGTCGCGCTGGCTGATCGCCTTTCGGGCGACGACGAGATCGAAGCAGATATGCGGACCGACATCGAAACCGTCATCGCTTCAGGGGATGTCACGCAATGCCAGGTCGTATTCACAGCGTGGGAAGAAGAAGGAACGATCAGCCGGGAATCTCTCGAACTTGTCGGCAGCGAACAGGTCACCGAGCGCATGATCGTGCAACAGGAGATCGAGGTTGATGCCGACGTTGCTGTATATCAGCCGCCTGCTGAAGTCGATGTGGATACAGGAACGCCGGAAGTCGTCTGGACGATGCCACGCCAAAGCGCGACAGTGAACGAGCAGGCACCGGAGATCACCATTCGGCAGGCCCGGCCCACAGTGCATGTCGAGCTCCCGCAACCGCGGATCACGGTTATGATCCCGGAGCCTGAAATCACAGTCACCTGGCCTGACTCGACGCTCGATATGTCCGAGCTGGAACCGATGATCGAAGTGCGCATACCCGAACCAGTTGTGACGGTCAGCATGCCGGACCCGGTGATCGAGCTGACGATCGGCGGCGCTGGCCCGTCCGAACTGACAGAACTTGAAGATGGCCGTTTCGCGCCGCAAGGCGCAACAGAAAGTGACCTTGAGCCTCGGATCACGCTTCACGGGCAAGACGCGACAGTGAGTCCTGGCCAGGAAGCAGAGTCACCCGAGATCGTTTTCAATCGGGGCGAACCGGTAATCACCTATGAAGGGCAAGACCCGGAAGTGACCGTTGAAGTTGTCGGTGAACCAGAAGTTCGTATCTCCACAGGGCGGCAGGATGGCAACGAGGATGCAATTGCCCCCGACGATGCGGTGGATCGGGACGACGCCGCCGCTGATGACGGTGCATCTGCCTTGCAGGATGGTGCTGCGGACGGTGATGCGCAAATGCAGGACTGACTTTCCTGGATCAACTGAACTTCAGTTTTGGATGAAAAAGACTTCCAGTCAGCAATAAACCGCCCTTCACGCCGGGGCGCTGCGCAAAACGAGGAGCGGGGCCTGCATTCCCGCCCCCTTTTCGACCGCTGAAAAGGAACATTGAACGACACTCCGAAAGCCTTGGTTCTGTTTGTCCCCCACTCCGAAATTTGAAAGGACTGAATATGTCACATACGTCACCGACGCTCGCAACCTTTACGATTGCTCTGTTTGCGACGCACGCTCAGGCTTCCCCACCGGTGGAGACATCTCAGAGCACTGATACATCTGGCCTTTACCTTGCTCAGGCAGAGACAGGAGATAATTCAGCTGCGCCCGACGCAGAGAATGATACGCCCGATATTGAACCCCAGGCCGCTGCGTCAGGGTCACTCGAAGACAGGGATCAAAGCGGGATGATCACACCAGAGGCGTTCCGTTTCTCGGGGTCGATGGCATCCTTGTGGACGCCGCAAATGGTCGAAGCCATAAATCAGGACATTCATGTCACCATGCCCCTGATGATCCATTCGCAAGAGTATTTTGATGAAGGGACTTATGTCTGGGACGCTTGGCCGATCCGTAATCCGGACGGCTCCGTCACTGAATTTGACGGTTGGGTGGTCATGGTGGCACTGAGTTCAACCTGGAACGAAGTCGAGGAAACGGGCAACGCCTTCTACACTCTTTCGGAACTGCGCTATTGGTATACCCGCGATGGGGAATGGCGCCCAGGCGGCAGGATCTTCGAGCGCGAAGAGGGTCTTGGGTCGCGCCAATGGGCAGGCTCAGCATTGTATGATCCTAATACGGATGAGGTCACGTTGTTCTACACCGCCGTGGGCGATCCAGATGCCGCAAGCCTTGAGGAAGACGAAGCGCCGGGCACAGTTTCGATCTTCAACGAAGCGATAGGTCGCCCGTCAACTGTGCAGCGCCTTGCCTCTGCGACCGCGACAGTGGCCGTGACGGATGATGGCATTGCTTTTGAAAATGTCGGGGACCATCGCATCATCGGCGAAGCGGATAGATTCTGGTATGACACCTATGAGACCTACCTTGCTTCCGAAGCGGTTTATGGCTTCCGCGACCCGGAATTCTTTGTCAATCCACTGACGGGCGAAGAACACATCCTGTTCACTGCCAACGCAGCCGGTGTACCGGGGCCGTATAATGGCACGGTCGGGATGCTGACGCGCAATGACGAAGGCGACTGGGACATGGAGCCGCCGATCCTGATCTCGGCCGGGGTGAATTCGCAGCTTGAGCGGCCTCATGTTGTGACGCGCGAAGACGGGCTGTATCTGTTCTTCTCAACCCATGACTTCACTTTTTCGCCCGAAGTTGCCGGACCACGCGGGCTTTATGGATTTCGGGCCGCTTCGGGCAATATTCGCGGGCATCTCGTGCCGCTGAACGAGCACGGGCTGGTTGCCGCCAACCCGCGCAGTGCGCCCGCGCAAGTCTACTCTTACCTCGTTCTGCCAGATGGCCGCGTTATGAGTTATCTTAATGTGCTTTGGGGCTTTGCCCAGCGTCCGGAATACGAAGATCTTGAGATGTTCGGCGCACCTGCCCCGATGTTCCAACTTTCGCTGGACGGGAACACGGCCATGGTTGCCGCGCAGGATGCCGATGCGGATGATTAAGCTCTTGCCGCCAGTGGTCGCGCTGGCGGCGTCCCTTGCCATTATGGCAAGTGCCGATACGCTTGTGCAGCGCGGTGACGGCTGGACCCTTGGCGAAATCAGCTTGACGAGCCCCTATGCACAGCGCGCGCTGGTTCCGATTGACGGCGCTGACGACATGTTTCGTTTTGACGGCAACTCCAACTGGCTGGAAGCGGAGGCAGGTATATCACTTGACCCGTCGCGCGGCGTGGCCGCAGGGGCGTGGCTTGCACTTGCCTCCCCACCCGGTGACACGGCGGCCATTGTGTACCTTGCCGAAGATGGCTTTCTCCTTGGCCTCAATCGTTGGCGGCAACCCGAAATCCGATTGGGCGGCCTTAGGGTCGCAGGCAATGATCCCCTGCCGGTCGGAGAATGGGTTCACGTTGCAGGCGATTACGATGGCGAAACGCTGCGCCTGCGGGTGGACGGTGAAGAGGTGGCGCAAGCCAATGGAGATTTCACTGACCCGGTTGAAGGCCTTTTCGCTATCGGTCGGGCGCTGGATGCGGGATTTCAACAAGGCACGCATCCCCTGGGCGTGATAAACGGTGTGATGAGTGAGATCACATTCCGGCAAACTGATGATCCCGTGGTGCCCCGGCAATCGCCCCCAAGGCCCCCCAATCTGGACACCCCCGAAAGTTGGTTTGCAGATGATCCTGACAGGCCCCGCACTTTCACGCTGGGTGCAACCGGCTGGGCAAACGAGCCGCACGCCCTGACATGGCGCAACGGCATGTGGCATGTTTATTTTCAGGCCAATCCAAACGGAGCCTTCTGGCGTGACATTGTTTGGGGGCATCAAACCTCGGCTGATCTGGCGGAATGGACACGACAGAAACCTGCGTTGATGCCAACCACCGGATTTGACCGGCGCGGTGTTTGGGTGGGCAACTGGATTCCTGACTACGATCCGCCATCTGTTGTCTACACCGGCGTGAACGGTGAATGGGCCGGCATCGGGTTGGCTAGGGCAGATGAGCACGGTAGCCTGAACCTTGTGCAGGTCGTCGAGCATGATACACCTTCCGAGCTTCAGGACATGCGTGACCCTTGGGTCGTGCGCATCGATGATGGCTGGCTCATGCTGATCGGCACAGGGTCGGCAGACCATACTGAAGCACTCGTCTACAGTTATCGCTCGGACGATGGCGAAACATGGAAAAGGGCGGGGCTGTTTGATACCGGCGGCACCCAGATGCCGGGCCAGTATTGGGAATTGCCAGTCTTGCTGGAGATGGGTGACACTTGGATGCTGATGGGAACACCTGTGGTCGAAGGCGTGCCCGCGCGCACGCTGTATTGGCTGGGGTCGTTCGACGGAACCCGGTTTGTGCCTGACGACCCCGAACCCCGGCAGCTTGATATCCTTGCCACCTACCGTGCCCCTACATTTGCGCGCGGCCCCGAGGGTGATCTGATTGCCATCGGGATAATCGCAGATGAAATACGAAATGAACAGCAGCGCCACGAGTCGGGCTGGGTGCATGTCCTGACCCCTGCGACACAACTTGCGCTTTGCGGGACGGAACTGCGCACTCTTTGCCAAACTTTTGCACAGCCCTATGCAGACCGCTTTTCGCAGACGCTGGACGAAGGCAAGGATGCGACGCAGGTCAGTTTTGCGACTGAAGGGCAGCCCATCCTTATGAGCGCCGAAATTGACGCACCCGGTGTTGGACTGGTCCGGATTGCAGTGCGGGTTGCCGCAGATGGAGAGCCAAGTGCCGAGTTGACAATTGATGCGAGAACAGGCGTTGTCCAGTTGGATTATTCGCGCGGGGCGACCAAGCCTCTCGGGCGGCCTTCCATCATCCGGGGTAGCATAGACTCAAGTGATACTCTCAAACTGGATTTGTTGATAGACGGTGCCGCCGTGTTCGGGACCATCAACGGACGACCCCTTGCATTTCTTGCTTTTGCGATAGCCCAAGACCGGAACGAGTTGACGCTTTCAGCCGAAAATGGTGCAAGTATCAGGTTGTACCATTTCGCTGGAGAAGAGCAGCGGTTGTAAGTGTCAGCATCATGCGAATTTCCAAAGTAACTGCGTTCACTGATTGTGGGCACAATGCCTTGGCCCTGATTCAAAACGGCGAGGCTCTCGCGCCAATACGGATGATGTGGGTCAACCATGGGTCACGCTCAATCATCTGACCACGCCGACTTTTCCAGCGCCGGGTCGCCTGTAGGAGATGCTGCGACCTGCACCTGTGATCGCTAACGGCGATACATGAGACAACCAAGCAACAGCTTGGCCGGATGTGATTGTGATCTTCGATCCGGCTGCGCGCATCGCGGTCACGATGATCACCGTGCAGTCCATTTTGGTGTGGCCAGGCAGCAGCTAGGCCGCGCACAAGTTCCTTGCCTCCTTGCCTCCTTGCCTCCTTGCCTCCTTGCCTCCTTGCCTCCTTGCCTCCTTGTTGATCTGGGTCACCTTCGTGCGGCGAATGGAATGCGTGCCATAGGCCCTCGGCACCAAGCCGACCGAATCTTACGATTTGTGCCTGTACTGGGTGTTGACCAAGCTGGTCATGGCATCCTTGTTGATTATCGTTTGCGAAACCATTCCAGAGCGTTTGCCCAAATCATGTTCCTGCTAACCCTCTCGGGATTCGATCTCCCGAAGCATCTTGTCCAGTTCGGTCTCGATCTCCTCTCGTGCGGCTGTTTCGGCGAGCAACTCGTTTGCTGACCGCGCCAGTTGCTGCATTTGCCGGACACATGCGTCTACCATCTCCTGACGGGACGCGGCAGAGGCCAGCGCCTTCAGAACGTTGAGGGCGTGAAGCGTCGCGGTCCGGTCGGCGGCTACATACTGCCGCATTTCGTCGAACGATCTGTCCAGTATGTCCTCGAAGGAAACGCGACGATAGAGGACCGGATCGTGCGTCCCCGCCTGTTGCACCGGAGCACGCTGCACAAAGGCCACCAGACCAGCGCGAAGCCAATTGAGGCATAGAATCGCCGATTGTGGGTCATTGACACCGGAAGAGAGGGCGCGCCCGAGAACTTCCACAAGTTGGTCGGACAGAAAGAGGATATCCTGCACATCCGTCCGGTTGGCACCCTGTGTATAGCAGTCACGCATATAATTCGAGACAGACTTGTCGCCGCTGCGCGCGTGACGCGCACTCAAGACGGGTTCGCCCGCCACAAGAAAATCTCCGGGAGCCCGATGCAAGATGAACTGTACACAGTGTTTTCGGGCGAAATCAGAAAGATCCTCAATATCAAATTCTTGAATGAACCCAGCAGTCTTCGCGTAAATTGTTAATTCGTCCTTGAATTGCGGGTTTTCGCGCCATGGCTCGATGCTGGCATCTTGAGTGTGACGACCGAGCTGATCTTCCTCCTCCAGCATTCGGACGATCGCGCGATGAAGCTTGTTTCCAATTCCCGCCGTCAGGTTCATGATGTTGATCGATTCAGGAATGTGGTGGATGTAGATAATCAGCGCGCCCACGGCGGCGAGTGTGAACAGGAGCGCGACATAAACCGAAATATGGGGAACGAAGGCGTCAAAGGTGGTGTCAGAGGTTTCCGTGCTCGAGTGGACTGTGCTGAGGACTGTGATGCAATAGACGAAGGTCGCGACAAACACTCCCAGAATAATCTGGTTTGTACGATCGGCCATGAAGTTGCCAATCAGCCGAGGCCCGTAATTGGAACTCGCGAAAGACACGGCGACAATGGTGACCGAAAAGGCAACACCCGCCACACCGAGCGTGGCGCCTGCGAGCGTCGTGAGGATTGCACGGGCCCCATCGACCCCCGTGGCCCGGATAAAGCCGACTGCCTGAATCCAGTCCGAGCCTAACCAAGTATCGATGACTGGTATAAGAATGCCAAGAAAGACGGCACCAAATGTCATCGTGCTCGGCAAGAACCAATAGTTCTGCCGCAGCGTGGCAATCCAACGGAAAATGAAATTATGCATCAATCTTGTCCGAAACTGAGATAGGGCAAGCGACAGCACAGGCTGTGTTTTGAGCGAGTGCTGTCCAAACTGAACGCAAGGGAACAGAATGCGTTCCGCGACACTGCTTCGCATAGCAGATGGGCTTAAAACCGTGACGCGAAGGCTTGAATCTACGCACAGTTGCTTTGCTCGGCAGCCGCTTCTCACAATTACTAAGAGGTGAGTGCCGCATTCGCACCTGACTGCTTTGCGACATCAGTAAAAGCCGCACTGGGTAGAGCAGTAATCTTGCCAATTGGGTGAAGAGAGACTGGTCCCTATCGTATCCAATCCTAGTGGCATTGCGAGGGCGAGAGTGAAACTTCAGACCCTTTGGGTTCGCCATCACTTAGGATCAGCGGGCATGCGCTCGGGCCGGACTTCTCCGCGCAGTGTGTTGGCGGGTGGGGTTGTGATCCGCGCGTGCGGCACGGTGAAGATGGTTTCGGCTAGGGTTGGCATCAATTAGCTTTCGACGCAAATAACGTGACGCGACATCGTGCCTTGATCAGCCGTTTGCTCTGGACGGCTATCATTCGTGTGCCTTCTGTGCTTGTGTCGAAGGGAGGAGTTCCCATGGTCATTATCCAATCGATCAAGCTGGCGTTATTGTTTGTCGGGTTGTCCACTCTCGGGTTGCAGGCGGCAGAGACGAGTTCACCTGCCTCGGCGTTCACCGGGTTGGAGGCGCTGCAGCCTGATATGCCGTCAACTGATCTTAGCCGCTATGCCGGTCATGCAACGCTGATCGTGATCTTTGCGAACAGTCTGGACGATGCAGAATTTATTGCACAACTCGACATCCTTCGCCCGCATGCAGAATATCTGGCGGCGCAGAACGTGGTGCTGCTGACGGACACTTCACCATCTGCAAACGGCCCCCTGCGACAGGCATTGCACCCGCGCGGGTTCAGCTTGCTTCTTATAAATTCACTTGGAACGTTGGCGCAGCGTCGCGGTACCGTGACAGATGCTCAACGGCTGATCCGCCAAATTGATCAAATGCCATAAAATTTCCTGTCAGGATTTTGTCAACGTCGGCCAAGCACAAGCTTGATTGCGATCCAGATTGGATGCAGCATGGGCTGTCAACCATCCGCACGTCTGGTTGACATAGGGGGGAGACGGGCATGCTTGACAAATCCCAGCAGAGCGTAATGCTTGAAATGCGGCGCAAACTGTTTGGCTATGCCTGCGCACTCAGTCGCGACATTGCCAGCGCAGAAGATCTTTACCAGGACACCCTGTTACGCGCCATGTCCGCAAGGGCCGCACCGGATAACCAAATTGCTTACCGCGTCTGGTTGTTTCGGATCATGCGTAATCTCTGGATTGACAGGCTGCGCGCCGAAGGACGGCTTCCGGAATTTGATGACACCACCGAAATCGATGATCTGTCGGCCAGCAAAGGCGATGACCTTGTGGTGAATGCACTGGCTGTGCGGCAGGCGTTTCAACGTTTGTCCAAGGCGCATCGCGATATTCTGGCGCTGGTTGATATTTGTGGCTTCAGTTATGCAGATGCTGCAGAAATGCTTGATGTACCGACCGGGACGATCATGAGCAGAATAAGTCGCGCCAGAAAAACTCTTGCAGAACTCATGCAAGAGGAGGTTCACATCATCAGCTTGCCATTGCGCCGCGTGCAACGAAAGCTGGGAAACACAAGATGAAGCCCGAGGTTTCCGACCTTGTTCTCAATGCCTTTGTCGATGGCGAATTGCCCTCGGCTGAAGCTGCGCGGATTGCAACGATGGTCGCGTCAGATCCTTTGATTGCGCAACGGGTCGCGCATTTGCATCATATGAAAGCTGCCTTGTCCACGATGTCAGATGATCTGGTGTTGCCAGCATCAGAGCTGCCAATAGGCACAACACACACCCTTAGAGGCGTGCGCGGGTTAGCTGCAGTGTGCGTGTTGCTCTTGGTGGTGTTCTGGTCCGCCCCGGTCTCTCGGCCCGCACAACAAGGCGGCAACCTGCCATTTATGGCGCAACATGACCATTGGGTTTTGCATGGTGCCGAAAGTGCCACTGTTGTTTTACCCGAGAGCTTTGATTGGCTTCGTCCGCTGATGCATGCAAGCGGGTTCACGCTGGTTCATTATGCTCAAGCAGGCAATCTTCAGCACTTTGGCTTCAAAGGGGTAAATGCCTGCCGCCTGAGCCTGTTTGTCACCACGCAGGCTGGCGCTGTCAGCCCCTTGCAGCTGTCATTGACCGAGAAAGTGCAACATGCGCAATGGCATCTCGACACAAAAGCATTCGAAATGATTGCGCGCGACATGGCGCCTGCACGCTTTGCGACAGTTGCGACAAGTCTGCACCGTAACAGCCGCGATCATGCCGCATATGAGGCCTTTCAGATCGCGCTTTTGCAAGCAGCGCGCCTGCCTTGCACAGCTTGATCCGATATTTTTTAGGGGTCCGTGGAATAATGTTCATCCGCAAGACGTCTATCTTGCTAGGGAGGTGGGCTGCGACAAATTGTCCTGGACCTTCCGGCACCGGCACTGAACATGGGAGGATGAACAGCATGCCACGGAAAGAACGCGGACTTATCGAGCTTTATCACGACGATCCGGAACGCGCGGAATATCTTGTTTTTGGGCGGAAGGCTGGCCCGGACCGGCGCGGATTTCTTAAGGGGGCAGGCCTTGCCTCGATGGGGGCCGTGCTGGGCACGACGATCCCCTTCAGCAGCAACATGCCAGCGGGGTTGATGCCCGCGGCACTGGCTGAAACCCTGAGTGAATTCAGCATCGACAGCAAGCATTCCGATATGATCGTGCATAATGACCGTCCGATGAATGTCGAGGCGGCCGCACATCTTCTGGATGACGACGTCACCCCGTTTGACAAGCACTTCATCCGCAACAATGGCACCATGCCGATGCCGATAAGCAAGGCCGACTGGCGGCTGACGATTGACGGCGAGGTGAATGAGGAGCTGGAGTTGAGCTATGATCAGCTGATGGATGACTTCGAGCATGTCACCTTCCGCGCGCAGCTTGAATGCGGCGGCAACGGACGCGCGGGCTTCAATCCGCTTCCACGCGGCAACCCTTGGACAATCGGCGCGATCGGCAATGCCGAATGGACAGGCGTTCGGGTCAGTGACATTCTGCGGCGCGCGGGGCTGCAGCCGTCTGCGGTCTACACCGGGCATTTCAGCTATGACGAGCATCTCTCCGGCGATCCTGATCGCCCGTCGATCTCGCGCGGTGGCCCCATCGACAAGATGATGGACCCGCACACGATTGTCGCGCTGAAGATGAATGGCGAAGATATCCCGATTGAACATGGTTATCCCGCGCGGATCGTTGCGCCGGGCTGGGCAGGCTCTGTCAGCCAGAAATGGCTCACCCGAATCTGGGTGCGCGACCGCGAGCATGACGGGCCGGGCATGACGGGCCTCAGCTACCGAGTGCCGCGCCATCCGGTAGAGGCAGGCGCAGAAGTCGCGCATGAAGACATGATGGTCATGGGGTCAATGATAGTAAAATCTGCGATCACCAATCCTGTGGCAGGTGCCGAGGTGCGCGCCGGCGCGCCCTTTGAGATTCGTGGTCAGGCATGGGCGGGCGACAATCACGTCGTGCGGATGGAAACATCGATCGATTTCGGTGCCACATGGCAAACGGCCGAATTGCACGCGCCACCGAACCGCTATTCATGGCAGCGCTGGCAGCAAACCGTTATCCCGCCAATGGCTGGATATTACGAGGTCTGGGCGCGCGCGACCGACAATCAGGGCAACAGCCAGCCCATGGTCGTGCCGGGATGGAACCCGCGCGGGTATCTGAACAATTCCTGCCACCGCATTCATTTCACGGCTGTGTAAGGGCTAACAGAAAACATGAAGAAACTCTTTTCAACATGCGGGGCGGCCTTTGCCGCCCTGCTCCTCGCAGCGCCGATACAGGCAAGCGCAGAAAACCGCATTACGCGTCTGGCCGATGTGCCCGAGGATTTTGAATTCTACCCCCTTCCCCCCGGTGAAGGCGTTGATGAAGTCTACTATGGCTGCATCGCCTGCCATTCGTTGCGCACAGTCACGAATGGGGGTTATTCGCGGCGGGTGTGGGATGAACTCTTGGACTGGATGGTCGAGGATCAAGGCATGATGGTGCCTGAACCCGATATACGCGAGATCATGCTGGACTATCTGGCAACGTATATCGACGAAGACTGGGAAGGATAATCTGGCATAATGGCTGGAATCTTCCAATGATTGGACAGCACCGCACCGATATTTTTCGCTGCGGTGGCCGCTCTGATACTGCCCCGAGTTTCGCGGTGATAACCGGCTGATTTTCTGCATAAGCGACGTTGAGCAGTAAAGATCGCTGCAACGAACATGAGTGGCCGGCTTGGCGACGCTGCATTGCAGCATGCAATTTCCGCTGAAGGGCAGTAAAGGGCCGGGCACGATGCTGCAACAGCGAAGAAGCCTTCCATGCTGCGGCATGCCTGAATGTCGCTGATGGGCTCAAACCTGTCATTGCGCATCTTTTGTCAGATGGCGAATACAAGGCTATGCCCTCTGATACATGGGTCTGGCTCTGTGTCGGGGATGAACCTGGGGGGCCAAGGTCAAGGGCCGGCGCTGCGGTGCTGGGCCCTGCATCTGCAAACCCGCATCAGGGTTTTCTGCCTTAGCGCTTGGGTGTCTTGCACGCGCCGTCCAGCAGGCGCGCGGCCACTTGGGCGCGGCCGAAGCTGCGGGCGGTCCGGGCGCGCTGTTCCAGCGCAGCGGCGCGCTGCCCGGCCAGCGTGATGTTCAGGCGCATTTGCTGCGTGCTGACCCAGCGCATATGCGCCTGTTGCACGGCAAACATTGCCGCATCGGGGCTGGGGGGCTGATCTGCGCGCAGGCGGGCCAGTTTCTCGCGCGTGTGGGTGCAGGCGGCATTCAGCCGGTTCAGCCGCGCCATGTCACGCTCGCACACCAATTGTGCAAGGGCGCATAGCCGCTGCATGCGTGTCTTGCGGCTCATCTCCATCCGGTTGCTGCCTTTTGGCGCATCGCTTCGGCAAACCGGATGGCGGCGGCCACGGCGCCGTAATGCTCGGGGCGGATTTCCTGATCCAGTTCAACTGTGGCATGCAAGGCGCGGGCGGTCGGGGGGTCGGAATGGATTGGAATGCCTGCATCTTGTGCCCGCTCGCGGATGCGGGCGGCGATTTCATCAACGCCCTTGGCCAGACAGACGGGCGCGCCCGCGTCCGTTGCGGCCCATTTCAGCGCCACCGCGTAATGTGTCGGGTTCACAATGACCACGCTGGCCTCGGCCACGGCATCCAGCATGCGATTGCTTGCAATCTCGCGCCCGCGCCGACCCCGCTCGGCCTTGGCATGGGGGTCGCCCTCGGATTGTTTATGCTCGTCGCGCATGTCTTTGTGGGACATTCGGTTGCGGCGCAGATGCTCGGCGCGTTGCCAGAAGAAATCGATCACGCCGATGGAGAGTTTGACCACAAAGACCAGCGCCAGAAAGCGGATGACAAGGTGCAGCAATTCGGAACTGGCCAGTGCCGGTGTCAGCTGCATGCTGGTCAGAATAAAGGGCAGATTCTGCAACAAAAACAGCCACATAACTGCCGAGATGACCGCCAGTTTGACCGCGCTTTTGGCAAATTCAAACAAGCCCGTGCGCCCGAATTTGTTTTTTGCATTGGCGACAGGGTTGATGCGCGCGGCTTTGGGCAGCAGCTTTTCAGGGGCAAAGATAACTGCTCGCTGCGCGAATAATCCCGCCCAGACCAGCAGAAAGGGGATAAGCAGCATTGGCAAGACCGCCAGCGCGACATGGCCGATCAGCGCGCCTGCCACAGGCGCTGCATTCTCGCGCATCAGGGCAGAATGTCGCTCTGCTTGTGAGAGTAAAACCAGCCCTGAATCGCCCAGTTGCGTTACGGAAAAATGCCCGGTTGTGAGAGCGGCAATCAACAGGCCCAGAAACGCGGCAGCGGCGTTGAGGTCGGTCGAGCGGGGAATCTCGCCCTTTTGGCGCTGTTGCTGCAGCTTGCGTTCTGTCGGCTCGAACTGTTTTTCGCCGCTTTGGTCGTCTTCGCTCATGGGGGTAGCCCTGCAGGGTCGAACAGGAAGCCGGTAAAGGCCGCGTGCCAGATCGGCAGCATGAGGGGGGCTGTCAGAAACAGCACCGCCAGGCCCGCCCATGTGATGGCGGGTGCGCCGACAAAGGCCACCATAAGCTGCGGCATGGCTTTGTTGATGGCCCCAAGTGCCACATAGAAGATCAGCGACAGGATCACGAAAGGCATGGCAAGTGTGAATGCCAGCGAGAACGCGCGCGCAATATGGGCGGTGCCCCATTGCCCAAGGCTGGAGGCATCTGGAAACCGCGCGGGCGGGAAGATGCTGTAGGACAAGATGATCAGTTCCGCCAAAGATATGTGCAGCCCCAGCGTGACCGCCAGCGCAAGCCCCGCCACGACAAGGATTTGCGACATGGCAGGCTGCGGGTCCACGCCCGCGCCGCCGAAGAATTGCGACAGCGATGTGGCTTGCGCCGCAATGGAACCGGCCGTCTGCAAGGCGATTGTGAACAGTCGCAAGCCTATGCCCAGAACCAGACCGGCCAGCGCCTCGGCGGTGATGAGGGTTAGCAGCGCGCCGGGATGCGTGGGGGCGGCGGGCATCATTGGTGCGAGTGCCGGGGCCGTGATGGCAGTAAAGGCCAGTGTTATGCCCAGCCGCACCCTGACGGGGATGACCTGCTCTCCAAAGGCGGGAACCAGTGCCATCATCGCGCCGATGCGGATGAAAACGCCGAAACTACTGGCGGCGGTGCCCGCCAGTTCCGTACTCAGCGCCTCCAGCAGTTGGAAAATCTCGGAATTCATGGCGCGATGGTTCCGACCAGCGCGGGCCGTGCATCTGCCCCGATTTCTTCATAGGACAGCACCGCGGCCGCAAGGCCCTTGGCGGACAGGGCCGTGTGCAGGAACCGGCGGCGACGGGCCGATGTGACAAGGGCAGGGCTGACGCCTGTCTGTGCCAATTCGCCAAGCTTGCGGGCAATCTGGTCGGTCAGGCGGGTGAAATCTTCGGGTGGCAGCGCGACATCGCTGGCGCCAAACTCGCCCGATAACTGATAGGTCGCAAACACCTCTTCCCAGTCTGGCGCAAGCTGGATCAGGGGCAATGTGCCATCGGCGCGTTTCAGGGGGGCGACCAGTTGGAAGCCAAGGCGCTGGCGCACATGTTCGCACACGGCCTCTGGCCCTTGCAACAGGGTGCGGACTTCGGACATCGCTTCAAGGATAAGGGGCAGATTGCGGATAGAGACACGTTCATCCAGCAGCAGGCGCAAAACACCCAGCAGCAGATCGACCGGCACTTTGTCGGGGATCATCTCTCCCAGCAGGCGCTTGTTTGCCTCGGCGCGGGCGGTATCGGAGATGCTGGTCAATTCATCCAGCACGCAGTGCAGGCTTTTGAAGGTCAGAAGGCGCGCGAAATTGGATTTCAGAACTTCCAGCAGATGGGTGGCCAGAACCTCGACAGGGCTGACGACCGTGGTGCCCGACAGGGTGGCATCTTCCTGATGTGCGGGGTCGATCCAGCGCGCCGGGGCTTGATAGACCGGCTCTTTCACGCTTTCGCCCGCGATCGCAAATGCGGCGTCATCTTGCACAAGCGCAAGCATTTTGGTGGGGCGCAAACGGGCGCGGCCCTGCTCGACCCCGTGGATGAGAATGGCATAGGTGCCTGCGGGCAGCGATGCGTCATCGGTCAGGCGGATTTCCGGCAGGATCAGGCCAAATTCGCGCGCCACATGGGTGCGGATATTCGAGATGCGCCCGTCCAGACCAAGGGCAGGGTCCAGCACCATCGGCACAAGGTCGGGGGCAAATTGAACATGGATTTCATCAAGTTCCAGAACATCGCCCATGCCGCGCTTTGGCGGCTCTGGCAACGTGTCGGGCGGGGTGGCGGCGGCGAGGTCCGCTTGGGCAAGCCTGCCTTGCGCCAGCCATGCCAGCCCCACCAGCACGGCGGCACCTGTCACAAAGGGGATGAAGGGCAGGCCGGGGATGAAGGCGAACAAGGCCATCAGAAACCCCACTGTGGCAATCGCCGAAGGGTAGCGGCCAAGCTGTTCAAACAGTTGCGCATCTGTCGCCCCGTTCGCGCCGCCGCGTGCCAGCAGCAGGGCGGCAGCGATAGAGATGATGACGGCGGGAATCTGGCTGACCAGCCCATCGCCCACTGTCAGGATGGCATAGGTTTCAAAGGCCGCGCCAATGCTCATCCCATGCATCAGGGTGCCGTTGATCAGGCCCATGACGATATTGAGAAGCGTGATCAGCAAACCTGCAATCGCGTCGCCCTTCACGAATTTGGACGCCCCGTCGAGCGAGCCGTAGAAATTCGTCTCGGCCTGTTCGGTTTCGCGCCGCCTGCGTGCCTCGGCGTGGTCGATGGCCCCTGCCGACATGTCGCTGTCAATGGCCAACTGTTTGCCCGGCATCCCGTCGAGTGCGAAACGCGCGCCCACTTCGGCCATGCGGCCCGCACCTTTGGTAATGACAATGAAATTGACGATCAGCAGCACAAGAAAGATGACCACGCCCAAGAAAACAGAGCCGCTCATCACAAAACTGGCGAATCCCTGAATGACCCCGCCCGCTGCATGGGTGCCGGTATGGCCTTCGCCAATGATCAGCTTGGTGGAGGAGACATTGAGTGACAGCCGCAACATGAGCGAGGCCAGCAGAACCGTTGGAAAAATCGAGAAATCCAGCGGGCGCTGGATGAACAGGGTGACCGTGAACATGAGGATCGCAAGCGCGAAAGAGGCCGCAAGCCCAAGGTCGAGCACCCAAGCAGGGATGGGCAGGATCATCATGGCGATCACCGCCATAAGGGCGAGGGCCAGCAGGATTGTCGGTTTGAAGATTTCCTGCGCGCTGGGCATGGTCATGGCCTGCCCTGCGCAAGGTCGATCAGACGGCGGCTGTGGCCCAGCCCGTTGATCGGCACAAGCGATCCCATATGCGCGCCATCTGCCGGTGCCAGCACAGCATAAGGGTTGGTTCGGCTTGGCGGGGGGGCGGTTTGTGCCTGTGTTGAAGTTCGGGCGCGCATTGCGCGGAAGCGCGCCATATAGCGTTGGGCATGCTGGGGCGTGGCTGAATGATAGGCCCCTGCGGCAAGATCCCATGCGCCAAGTCGTGCCTTGTGCCGCGCCAGCAGGCGGGCGGCGTAATCGGCGTTTTGCGCGGGGTCGAGCATGGCATCGACAGACGAAAAATTTTGCCCATGCCAGCGATAATTGATCTGGAAACACCCCAGATCGATATTGCGATACCCTGCATCCAAGCTGGCGCGGGCATGGGCGCGCGCGTCAGCGCGGGTGCCAAACCAATGGCCCCGACCTGTGGCATGAATGGCCCAAGGCCAAGGTTCCAACTGTCCCGCGCGGGTGCGGCCTGTTTCCACCAGCGCCACTGCGCGCAGCACATCCAGCGGCACGCCGTGGCGCGTTGCCGCCCTTTGGGCTGCAACCTCGCACAGGTGGGCGGGTTGGGTGGCGCGCCCAAGGACAGGCCAGACCAGAATGCCAAGAATAATCGCGCCCGCAGAGATAAAGCAGGCCAGTTGCAGCAGTTTTCGTGCGGTGCGGTTGTAAGGTGGCGTCATGCTTGGTCCTGCGAAATCGGCGCGGTGGCGCGGGTGCAGGAGGGATTAAGCCTGATTCTGGTTTACATCCGGTAACCGCAGCGCATGTTCGCGCGGCAAAAATACATTCTGTCAGGTCACCTTGGCGCGCTGGTGGAATTCGGGCCTGTCCCAGCGGTTTTCCCGAAGGATGGCGCAAAGCTTATCTGCCGCCTGTTCTACATCCTGCTGTGACAGATAAAGCGGCGTGAACCCGAAGCGCAGGATATCGGGCGCGCGGAAATCGCCAATCACGCCTTCGGCGATCAGCGCCTGAATGATGGCATAGCCATGCGGATGACGAAAACTGACCTGAGAGCCGCGCTGTGTGCCCTCGCGCGGAGAGGCCAGCGCCAGATCGGGGCACTCTGCCGCGACACGGGTGATGAAAATTTCCTGCAATTCCAGCGAGCGGGCGCGCAGATCGGCCATATCGACCCCGTCCCAGACATCGAGTGCGGCATCAAGGGCGGCCAGTTGCAGGATCGAGGGGGTACCCACGCGCATGCGGTCAATGCCTGCGCCGGGACGATAGTCCAGATCAAACGCAAAGGGCGCTTCATGCCCCAACCAGCCCGACAGCGCGGGCCGCACGCTTTCGGCCAGACGCGGGGCCACATAGATGAATGCAGGGCCACCGGGGCCGGAATTGAGGTATTTGTAGCTGCACCCCACTGCGAAATCGGTATCAGCCCCTGTCACATCGACTGGGATGGCGCCAGCGGAATGGGCCAGATCCCAGACCACCAGCGCGCCCATCTGGTGCGCGCGCGCGATCAGGCGGGCCATGTCATGCTTGCGGCCTGTGCGGTAATCCACCTCGGTGATCATCAGCACAGCGATTGTTTCATCTATCGCGTCTTCCACCGCTTCTGGCGCGACAGTCTTAAGCCGGTACTCCGGCCCCAAGGTGCGGCACAGCCCGTCGGCCATATACAGATCAGACGGGAAATTGCCGCTATCCGACAAGATGACGCGGCGACCCGAGCGCAACTCCAGCGCCGAGGCCAGCGCCTGATAGACCTTTATCGACAAGGTGTCGCCCATCACCACGCTGCCTGCGGGCGCGCCGATCAGCTTGCCCACCCTGTCGCCCACGCGGGCGGGCAGGTCCATCCAGCCGGCCTTGTTCCAGCCGGTGATCAGCATCTCACCCCACTCGGCGCGGATGGTCTGTTCCACGCGCGCAGGCACGGCGCGGGGCAGGGGGCCAAGGGAATTGCCGTCAAGATAGATCACCCCCTCGGGCAGATCGAACATGGCGCGGGTGGCGGTGAAATCTGTCATGGTCTTATTCCTTCGGGTTGCGGGCATATCGGTGCCGCGTTCGCGCGCCAAGGTCAAGGCCAGCGCAAGGGGCTTGAAATGGGAATGCAAATAATCGAATGTGATTTTATTTGGAGGAGAGACCCCATGCGCGCTTTTCTGGCCACCTGTCTGACCGCCGGACTTGTTCTTGCCAGCCCTGTCCGTGCCAATGATCTGGCCGACGAGATTTCAGCCTATCTGGATTTTGCCAGCTATACCGAAGGGGTGATCATGGTCGAGCAACTGACCCCCGATATTCTGCCTGATGTCACCTTTGTTGACACACGCAATGCGGGGGAATTTGCCGAAGACGGGATCGAGGGCGCGGTACATATCGAATGGCGCGAGATTGTGGACAGGCTGGATGAACTGCCAAGCCGTGGCATGGTGGTGGTCTATTGCAACACGGCGGTGCTTTCGACGCAGGCGATGCTGGTTGCGCGGCTTCTGGGGCGCGCGAATGTGCTGGTGCTGCAAGGCGGGCTGGCCGCGTGGACCGCAGAGCAGGGCCAGGGTTAAGAAAGCAGGCGCAATTTGCGACATCTTGATTATCCGCCGGTCTGGCTGATCGGCGCATTGGCCCTTGTGTGGTGCGAAACAATGTTCGTGCCGCAGCTGCTGGGCCATGCCTATATTCAAGGGGCGGGCACACTGCTGGTGCTGCTGGGGGCGGTTTTGTTCGGGCTGGCGGGCTGGGCGTTCTTGCGCGCGCGTTCCACCATCATCCCGCACCAGACGCCGCAACGGCTGATCACCACGGGAATATTCCGCTTTTCGCGCAATCCCATCTATCTGGCCGATGTACTGATTCTTGTCGGGCTGTCGCTGCGCTGGGGCGCGGTCGGGGGGCTGGTGCTGGCGCCTGTGCTGGTCTGGGTGCTGCACGCGCGCTTTATCAAGCTGGAAGAGGGGCGGATACTGCGCGCGTTTGGCGCAGATGCGCAGGCCTATTTTGCCCGCACGCGGCGGTGGCTGTGACAGGGCTGGCCGCCAAGCTGACAGCGGCGCTGCAAGACCATGCGCGGCGTTGTGACGCGTGCGAAGCATGCAACACGATGCAGCCGTTTCGTATTATTGCCCGCTTGTGAAAGAATGTTGCGCAGGTTATGGAAGCGCGGTGCCATCAAACCATGTTTACACAAGCAGAATATGGTGAACCTGAACGAAAGGGGGACGACGCGTGAAAGTCGGGGCGTTAAAGGAAATCAAACCGGGCGAGGCGCGGGTCGCGTTGACACCGGACAGTGCGCAGCAAATCCAGAAGCTGGGCCATGCGTGTTTTATCCAGTCAGGCGCGGGTATCGCGGCGGGCTTCAGTGACGAGCTGTATGAAAAAGCTGGTGTCACGGTCGTCAAAGACGCGGCCGCATTGTGCGAGGCGACAGATGTCGTCATCAAGGTGCGCGAACCAGAAATGGACGAAATCAAGCTGCTGCGCACTGGCCAGACGCTGATTTCATTCTTCTGGCCCGCCCAGAATGCGGAAATGCTGGAAGCCGCGAAAGCGCAGGGCGCAACCGTTATTGCGATGGACATGGTGCCGCGCATCAGCCGCGCGCAGAAAATGGACGCGCTGTCCTCTATGGCCAATATCGCGGGCTACCGCGCGGTTATCGAGGCGGGCAACAATTTCGGGCGCTTCTTCACCGGGCAGGTGACAGCAGCGGGCAAGATCCCGCCCGCGCGCGTGCTGATTGTGGGTGCAGGTGTGGCCGGTCTGGCTGCCATCGGCACATCCACCAGCCTTGGCGCGATCACCATGGCTTTCGATGTGCGCCCCGAAGTGGCCGAACAGATCGAGTCGATGGGCGCGGAATTCGTGTTCCTAGAGTTCGAGGATAACGCGACAGACGGCGCTGAAACAGGCGGCTATGCTGCCCCGTCCAGCCCTGAATTCCGCGAAAAGCAGTTGGAGAAATTCCGCGAACTGGCGCCCGATGTCGATATCGTCATCACCACTGCGCTGATTCCCGGACGCCCTGCGCCCAAGCTGTGGACCGAAGATATGGTCCAGATGATGAAGCCCGGCTCGGTGATTGTCGATCTGGCAGCGGAAAAGGGCGGCAACTGTGATCTGACAGTCATGGATGAACGTCTGGTCACGGAAAACGGTGTCATCATCGTCGGCTATACCGATTTCCCGTCACGCATGGCGGCGCAATCCTCGACGCTGTATTCAACCAATATCCGCCACATGCTGCATGACCTGACGCCTGCGAAAGACGGTGTCATCAACCACAATATGGAAGATGACGTCATTCGCGGCGCAACCGTCACGCATGAAGGCGCGGTCACCTTCCCGCCGCCGCCGCCCAAGGTAAAGGCCATTGCAGCCAAGCCGAAGGAGAAGGTCAAGGAACTGACAGCAGAAGAAAAGCGCGCCAATGAAGTGGCCGCGTTCAAAGCGCAGACCAAGTCACAAGTCGCGCTTCTGGCGGGTGGTGCGGCGTTTGTTCTGGCTGTGGGAATGGTTGCGCCTGAATCCTTCATGCGCAATTTCATCATTTTCGTGCTGGCCGTGTTCGTGGGCTTTCAGGTGATCTGGAAAGTGTCACATTCGCTGCACACGCCGCTGATGGCCGTGACCAACGCAATTTCCTCGATCATCATCGTGGGGGCGTTGTTGCAGATCGGGTCAACCTCTGGGCTGATCACGATTCTTGCGGCGCTGGCGCTTCTGATGGCGGCAGTGAATATCTTTGGCGGATTCATGGTGACACGGCGCATGCTCGCCATGTTCCAGAAGTCCTGACGGCAGGAGGAATAAGAGATGGATTTCGGATTTACAGTTGCGGCCTATGCGGTTGCGACAGTTCTCTTTGTCCTGTCGCTTGGCGGTCTGTCAGGACAGGAAAGCGCCAAACGCGCCATCTGGTATGGTATTGCGGGCATGACCGTGGCGGTGCTGGCCATGCTGGTTGGCCCCGGCTCTGGCATGTGGGGGCTGACGGTTGTGCTGATTGCAATCGGCGGCATTGTCGGCTGGCAATTGGCCACGCGCGTGCAAATGACGCAGATGCCCGAGCTTGTGGCCTTCATGCACTCGCTGGTTGGGTTGGCGGCGGTTCTGGTGGGCTTGAACGCGCATCTTGAAATCGGAAGCGTGGCGCAGATTTTCGCGGAAAATGCCTTGCCCTTCCCGCAGCCCGAAGGGCTGATGTCGGTGCCTGCCTATGAACTATGGCTGAGCCTGAGCAATTTCGCAGCGATCATCGGCAAGAAAACCGCTGTTGAAGTGACGATTCTGCGTGTCGAATTGATGATCGGCATCTGGATCGGGGCTGTGACCTTTACAGGGTCAATCATCGCCTATGGCAAACTGGCGGGCCGCGTAGACACGGCCGCCAAGCAATTGCCCGGCGGGCATATGCTGAATGCGGGCGCGGCGGTTCTGTCGGTTGTGTTTGCGGGGCTGTATCTGGTCTATGCCGACAGTGCAGGCGCGTCGATCCTGATGCTGGTAGTGCTGACAGCGCTGGCGCTGTTTATCGGCTATCACCTGATCATGGGCATTGGCGGGGCTGACATGCCGGTGGTGGTGTCGATGCTCAACAGCTATTCCGGCTGGGCGGCGGCGGCCATCGGCTTCTCGCTTGGCAATGAATTGCTGATCGTGGTGGGCGCGCTGGTCGGGGCTTCGGGCGCAATCCTGAGCTACATCATGTGCAAGGCCATGAACCGCAGCTTCATCAGCGTGATCCTTGGCGGCTTTGGCGGCACAACCGGCCCACAAATGGCAGTTGAGGGCGAGCAGGTTGCGATCAACGCTGATGGTGTTGCAAGCGCGCTGAACGAGGCTGACAGCGTGGTTATCGTGCCCGGTTACGGCATGGCGGTGGCACAAGCCCAGCAAAGCGTGTCGGAACTGACCCGCAAACTGCGCGCCAAGGGCAAGAATGTGCGTTTCGCCATTCACCCCGTGGCGGGCCGTTTGCCGGGGCATATGAACGTGCTGCTGGCCGAAGCCAAAGTGCCCTATGACATCGTGCTGGAGATGGACGAGATCAATGACGACTTCCCATCGACAGATGTGGTGATCGTCATCGGCTCCAACGACATCGTGAACCCTGCCGCACAAGAAGACCCCAACAGCCCCATCGCGGGCATGCCGGTTCTGGAAGTGTGGAAGGCGAAACAGGTATTCGTGTCCAAGCGCGGGCAGGGGACAGGCTATTCCGGCATCGAGAACCCGCTGTTCTACAAGGACAACACGCGGATGTTCTACGGTGATGCGAAAGCGTCTGTGGACAGCCTGTTGCCGATGATCGATTGATCTTTGGTCGAGAGTTGCGGAAAAGGCCCCCGGTTCGGGGGCCTTTTTTGTTGGGCGGTTATTCGGGTTTGGGCGGGGGGCGGTAGGTGTCGGGGTTGGCCTGCCATTTTCGCCATTCTTTGTCGTAGTTGTGTGAGCCATGATCTGGCAACTCCCAGTCCGGCCAATGATCGGGGCTGTGGGTGCCATTGGGCAGGATCACGCTGGCATCGCCAAAACAGGACATGATCTGCTTCTCGAACATAGGCACTGTAGTAAAATCCAATTTTCTCAGCGCGGCGCCTCGAAAACTAGCCGAGTTAAGAACGGTGAAACTATCCATTCGGGTCTGCGAAAGATTCGTCCCCTCCATCTGTGCGGCCCAGAGGTACGCGCTTTCCATCCGCAAATGCAAGAGATCTGCTCCCTCCATCCGCGCCTCGCTGAGGTCCGCCCCCTCCATCCGCGCCAGAGAAAGGTCTGCCCCCTCTATCCGCGCCTCCATGAGCACTGCCCCCTCCATCCGTGCTTCCGAAAGGTCCGCACCTTCCATCCGCGCCTCAAAAAGATTTGCCCCCTCTATCCGAGCACCCCAGAGACTCGCGCCTTCAAGCCGCGTGCCGTCAAACCGCGCACCGGAAAATACTGCGTCTGATCCGTTTGGTTGCTTCGCCGCCATATCGGCGCCTTGCAGGTTGGCCCCGCGTAGGTCCAGCCGATAGCCGCGATAGTCGCGGAGCTTGGTTTTCCATTCCTCGAGTCCTTCTTTGAATGCCATCTTTGCCGCTTTGCCCAAGGGCGGGTCGCTGGGATCATCGGGTAGGCGCTTGAAATCGAGATCAAAGGGCCAGAACTTAGCCTGTGTCGGTGGGTTGGGCCATGCAGCCTCGACGCGGCGCTGGTCCTCGTTGCGTCGTCCGATCACAGTCAGCGCAAGCTGCACGTCGGCGCGGGGTTTGGACAAGTTGGCCGCCCAGCGTTTGGTTGCAGCCACCGAAATATTGTCTTCTAGGTAAAGTGGATGAACGTTGTATTGCTCGCAAAACCACTCATCGAAATGTTCTTCTGGCATTTCTGGGTCTTCGCGCTCTTCCTCGTAAAGAACACGCAAGCTCTTCTTGGCTTCTGACCCCCGCGCGTTCTCGCGGATATAGGCGCAGAGGATTTCCATCACCCGCACATGGTCGCGGCCCTTGTCATGCATCGTTGAATCCTGCGCGATGCGTTCCAGCGACAGAATCGCGCCCATGCGTACTTCGATATTAGGGACCGTTCTTTCAACTTGAACCGGCTTGCCGTCTGCATCCAACGAGTATTGCTTTTCTGTCTTCTCCGACCCCAACTGCTCGACCGCCTTATTGATGCGGTCGGTCATGTGGCCTTCCTGCTCTAGCCGCTGGGTCTTGTGGCGTAGATAGGTGCCATAGATCACGAAAGGCGCACCCAAGAATGCGGCAATCAGCGCGCCGAGGCCAAGCGAACCTGAGGCAAGGGGTGCGCCCTCCACCCCGTTGAACACCTGCCATACTCCCCAGAGCGTCGCGCCCAAAAGCCAGACCCAGACTGGAAACAGCCCCAAAGCCGCCGCCTTGAACCAGCTTTCAAAGGTGACAGGCTGCGCACGCTCCGCCCCGAACAGCATCAGCCAGACCAGCGCCACAACGATTAGAGCCAGAACGCCCGCAAGAAGTGTATGCACCCCCTGCCATGTCAGAAAATACAGGGTCACGGGGTCAATGTTCATAGGAAAATCTTTCGGTAAAATGAGGCTAGAGTAGCGACTGCGGCTTTCTTGCGCAACTATGGCGGGTTCAGGGGGGGGGGCGGTTTGCAACAATGATTTGTGGCGAAAATACAAGTGTGCAACAGTGTGCGAATTCCAAGCGTTTTCATTTGCTGCGTTGCAGAATATGCTGAACGGATACCCATGCAAAAGGCTCTCTCCACCATGCCGCCGATCGAGGACCACCCCCAGCGCTATACGCTTGTGAATGAACTGCATGCGCGTCCTGCGGCCAAGATTTCCGCACCGGGTGTTGCGGTGTTTCTGGCGGTCAAGCCCGCGCGCGATGCCTCCAAGCGCGACCGTGGGGCGGATCGCGCGCATCTGCTGTCGCTGCTGGACCGGCACGGTGCTGGCCATCCGGCACCCGATGCGACGCATCATTCCGCAGAACTGGGCCGCCACCATCTGAAATGGGAAAGCCATACAGAGTTTGTGACCTATACTGCTTTCGAGCAGGGCATGGCCGAGCGGCCTTTTGACCCCGCCGCCTTTGATGTGTTTCCGGACGCGTGGTTGCAGGATGCGCCCGGAACGCGCCTGACCTCGATCCTGTTCCAGATCGAGAACATGTCTGACGACATTACAGAGATGGCCGAGAAATTGCAGGACTGGTTTGTGCCTGAAAGTCTGGCTGCGTCCTATGTGCTGGATGGCACCGCCATCATTGCCAGCGATTTCCGCATTGACCGTGCGGGCCATATAAGGATGGCGGTGTTCGTAAAGCCCGGCACTGGCGGGCGGCGTGTGGGGCGTATTTTGCAGCGCCTGTGCGAGATTGAAACCTATAAGACCAGTTCCATGCTGGGCCTGTTGCGTGCGCGGAGCCTGTCTTCGCAGATGGCGGCGCTGGATGATGAATTGTCGCGCTTGACCCGCGCCATGATGGAACCTGACAAGCGGTCTGAAGATACGCTGGAAGCGCTGCTGCGCATTTCGTCCGAGTTGGAAAACATGATGGTCGAGAATTCCTTTCGCTTCGGGGCGACAGGGGCGTATGAGGCGTTGGTGAACCAGCGCATCGAGGTGTTGCGCGAAGCGCGGTTCAATGGCCGCCAGACGCTGCAAGAATTCATGACCCGCCGCTATGACCCTGCGATGCGCACTGTCAAATCGGCCGAAGCACGGTTAAGCAAGATGGCAGAACGCGCGATGCGCGCGGGGCAGTTATTGGGCACGCGGGTGGATGTCGAACGCTCGGCGCAGAACCAGAAGCTGCTGGAAAGCATGGACCGCCGCGCCGATCTGCAACTGCGGTTGCAAAACACGGTCGAGGGGTTGTCTGTTGTGGCGATCAGCTACTATGCTGTCAACCTTGCCAGCTATGTTGCCATGCCCATGATGGAGCCGTTCGGCATTTCGCGCGGGGTTGCGATGGCCATTCTTGCACCCCTTGTGGTGCTGGGGGTCTGGGGCATGGTACGCCGCATCCGGCGGCATTTTGACTAAACATTCTTGCGCATACATCGCGTGTCGATAGGGCGCTTTGCAGGGCGTCAGTCTTGGCGCGCCTCTGCAATGCGGGCGGCAAGCCGGTGGATTGCCGCGACAACCTCTTCCGGTTTTGCATGATGGGGCATATGCCCCACCCCTTCCAGCCGGGTCAGGGTGACGCTCTCGACCTCTGCCTCCAGCCGCGCGGAGTGGTATTGCAGACCCACTGTGGTGTCGCTGGTGCCGTGCAAAACCTCAATCGGCATGGTCAGGGCAGGGTAGCCGCCTGCCATCGCATCGACATGGCGTTTCAAACTGTCGATCTGGCTTGCATTCAGGCGCAACTGTTCTGCGCGCAAGGTCAGCGCCAACCCCAGATGATCAAGATACCCTTCGGGCACAGGGTCGGGGGCAAATACCCCTTCAAGGCTACGCTCGACCGCGCCGCGCGGGGCGAAGCGCGAGATCAGCGGCAACACAATATGCTGCCCCAATGCAGAGGCGCTGAGTTTGTACCAGATGCCCAACTCGCCCGGCCATGGATGCGAGGCAGGCGCCAGCAATGTCAGGCCCGCCACATCATTGGGTGCGCGCAAGGCCCATGCAAGGGCGACCGCCCCGCCATAGGAATGCCCCAGCACAATAGGGTCTTCCAGACCCAGCGTCGCTGCGGCCACGCGCAGAATGTCGGCTTGCACCACAGGGCTGTCAGGGCCGCCGAAATCGTCGGAAAATCCGAAACCGGGACGGTCAAAGGCGATGACGCGAAAATCATCTGCCATCCGCGCGATCAGATCAAAGCTGAAATCGCGCGAATTGCCATTGGCCCCGTGGATCATAACCAGATCCGGCCCCTGACCCTGAATCACGGCATGAATGCGCCCTTGTGGCAGGTCAATAAAAGCCCCCTGCGGCGCAGTGTCGGCATGGGCCATAGGGTCCTCCAGCGCAGTTGAACAGGCCGCGACAATCGCGGTGCTCAGGGCAAGCCCTGCAAGTTTATTGGCCGATATGCGCAAGGTCATAGGGTGTTGTCTGGTATATCTCGTTGATCCAGTTTCCATATAGAAGGTGGGCGTGACTTCTCCAGCGGTTTAGCGGCACTCTCTCGGGATCGTCATCTGGGTAGTAGTTCTGCGGTATATTGATCGGCTTGCCCGCTTCAACATCGCGGTCATATTCTTCTTTCAGCGTGGTGCTGTCATATTCAAAATGGTTGAACACCATCAGCGCCCGATGCGCGGGATCGGATACCAGACAGGGGCCAACCTGATCTGAGGCGATGAGCGTGTTCAGGGCCGGGATGGCATCAATCTCGGCTTGCTGCATGCCGGTCCAGCGGCTGACAGGGATCAGCAGATCATCCGAGAAGCCCCGCAAATAGGGCGAGGCGGGCGTCAGAATGCGGTGGCGGAAACAGCCAAAGGCTTTGGCGTCCAGCAAATGCTTGTTCACCTTGTGGAAATGCCACAGCATGGCCATACCGCCCCAACACACCCCGAATGTCTGGTGGACATGGGTTTGTGTCCATTCAAACACTTCGGTCAATTCATCCCAATAGGTGACATCTTCATAGGCCAGATGCTCGATCGGGGCGCCGGTGATGATCAGCCCGTCAAAACGTTCTGACTTCACCTCCTGAAAGGGGCGGTAGAATTCGGCCATATGTTCGGCGGCGGTGTTTTTCGTCTCATGTTCCGACATGCGGATCAGCGAGAATTCGATCTGCAAGGGCGTGGCCCCGATCAGGCGGGCGAATTGCGTCTCGGTCTGGATTTTCTTGGGCATCAGGTTCAACAGCCCGATGCGTAGGGGCCGGATATCCTGCCGCGCGGCGGCCTGCTCTGACATGACCATAACCCCTTCGCGGGTCAGCACGTCAAAGGCAGGCAGGGTTTCAGGCAGTTTGATGGGCATGGGTCGTCCTTAGTCTGGCAGCTTCTGGGCAATCAGCGATACGAAATCCTGCGCCTCGCGGATCTGGGCCACCTCTTGCGCGCTGACACTCAGCCCCCAGTTGCGCGCCATTGCGGCGTAGCGGGGCGCGCGATGGGCCAGCGCGCGGGCATAGGTCCAGCGCACGAAAGCGTCAGGGTCGATCTGCGCCTCGGTCTGTCCGGTCTGGTGCTGGTAATCTGCCCAAGCTGCTTGCAGGAACGCGGGCTGGTAATACATGGGCTTGGGTGCGCGGTCGAAGCGGCGGATCAACTCTTCGGTATGCGCCTCGGACCCCTCGATCCAGATGGGCAGCACATGGCCAGAGAGCAGGGTCATCAAAGGGTCTTGGGGATCATCGGGGTTGATCACTTCGCAGATTGACCCGCCTGTGTCGCAGACGAAATTCGCATAGCCATACAGCGCCTTTGCGCGGGCGATGAAATGGGGCGTGTCGGAGAGCGCTGCAATTTCCGCTGTGCGGTGCTGGTCCTGACGCTGCATATAGTCGTCAAAGCGCAACCCGCCGCGGTCGGGGTTGCCGGGCTTGCCCAGATAGGTCGAAAGCGGGGCCAGATTGTCGAAGGTGATGTTCGAGCTGATATAGACCGAATCCGACAGCAACAATTCCCGCAAGAGCGGCACTTTCATCGCTTCAATCTTGAAATTATCGGCAATGTATTCGCCCATATAGCGCGTGCCGATGCGGTAATCGATGGAGTAGTGAAACCAGCCGCCACCTTCGCGCAGCAGATTTGCCAGATGGGTTTTGCCAAGCCCCGACATGCCGAACAGCATAACCTGTTTGCGCGGCGCATCGAGCCAGTCAGTGGCAGTAGGGTAGAGCATGGGGCGCGTCCTTGAACTGTGGGGTTTTGGGTATCCAGTGCGCCGTGTATCGTCAAGACCGCATGAAAAAGGCCCTGCCAGCGCGCGGGCTGGCAGGGCCGGTTATGTGCAGAGGCAAGGTTACTTAGAAGCGATAGCCGATGCGGATACCCGCGCCGATAGCAGAGTTTTTGCTGAACTGGCTGCCCAGCGTGGTTGTGGCATTCCCGATGCGCGCATATTGCATGCCGCCACTGATGGTGACGTTATCGATGGTATAGGATGCCCCCAGACCCAGTGTCAGGCGATTGCCTGTCGGACCAAGGTTGCTGGTCGGGTTTCCATTGCCGGTGTCATATGCCAGCGAAACAGAGCCTGACCAGTTCTCGTTGAAGCGACGCCCTACGCCGAGTGTATAGGTGGTCGAGTTCTTTTGATATGCAACCAACGGCCCTCTGGGAGCACCACCACTAAGCGGGTTTGGGCTGGCGGCATAATCTGGGGGGGTGATGTCAAATTGTTTCCAGTTCACCCAACGCACCGACCCAAAAACAAGCGTGTCTTCTGCAACACCCGTCTGGAATTCAAGATTCACAGATTGTGGTAGTTTGGAGTTGAAGGTGTCTGCCGGTACGGGTGAAACGCCTGTTTCAGTTGCGCGGAAAGTATGTGTGATGCTTGAATTATAGGTCAATGCCACGCGCAAGGCAATTTCCGGCATTTCGTAGGCGACCCCAAGCAGGTAGCCCCATGCCTGATCGGTCTGTGTTGAGAGCGCGTAATTCAGCACTGGTGAGACAGCAATCTCGGCAGTTCCTTTTGTCCAAGAAGAGCGGACCCCTGCATGCGCACTGAAGCCCCCTTCAAACTTATATCGCAGAATTGCAGTTAAAGTCGTATTCTCGACTTTCCCGAGTGATCCTGCCAAGGCTGACCCGCTTGGGTACAGAGTATCTGCGCCAAAGGGCTGATCCAGAACAATCGCATATGCGATTTGTTCGCTAATATCGCCCTTAAGGCCAAGAGAGCCGCTTACGAAACTGCGCGCGATATTGCCAGTTGGTTGTCCCTGCAAGGGAGTACCAGCAACTGTGGCAAGCGATCCGCTTACGCTTGGGCGTGCGTAGCTTGCGCCCATTTCCAGATAGTTGCCCTGCTGAAACAGGATATTCATGGATTGCGGACTGCGCTCAATCCCCCCGGCAAGCGCAGGCGACGCGACAATGGCCATCAGGCCCGGAACTAGATATTTATACACGGAAAACTCCTCCTTTTTTCCGAACTTCTCCGCTTGCGCGGCTCCTCGTGGTCGTAACCTTGACGCGGTCCAGTGTGGCTTGTCACACCTGACCGAAGGTCAATTTGCGTAGTAATTCTGGATCGTGTTCAAACTGCAACGCCGGTTGCTAGTCTGGTGCAGGGCGAAGCGTTGTTATTCCAACTGCGCCGCCGCGCGCAAGTTCCGGATCAAGTGTCATCGGGATATATTCACCCCGCCGCCACAGATCGCCCAGATCGTCATAATGGCGCGACAGGGGGTGGCCGGACTGGCCTGTCGAGAGAATGAAAACCGAGTTTTCGGGGTCTGCGAAGTCATAGACACCGCGATAGACGGCGCCATGGATATTGGCGAAGGGTTCCGGTTCCTGGCCAGAGGTGCGCGCGCGCATCAGCGTGTGGTCGCCGCCAGATGTGGACTGGCGGATATTGACGAAATGGCGCACGAGCGGCACCTCGCCCAGCACGGAATGCCTGTGGGTTGCCATATGCGCATCGCCCCAGCGCCAGCTTTGGACATTGTCGCCATACCGCTCTGTCAGGCGCAGCAATGCTTCGTCCAGCGCGGTGATGGCCATTTCGGTGCAGGTTTCACGCACCGAGGATTGCACGATATTGCACCACTCGCCCGCCCCGTCCGTGTCGCGGAACACGCGTTCGATGAACACCGGATCGACATGGGTAAAGCTGTCGGCCAGCGGCCCCAACTCATCCCGGATCAGGCGGGTTTGCAGCGCGCGCATCCATGCGGCATAGATCAGCGGTTCTGGCAGATGCTCGTTCATCTCGCCGTTCCAGTCGGCCATCAGGCGCAGGGCACGCTGGCGCAAATGCGCGCGGGTGCCTGCCGGTGCCGCGTCACCCGAGAACCACAGATCTGCGGCCACCAGCGGCAGCAGCAAGCGCGCAGCAGGGCTGACCGTGTCAAGTTGCGCTTCGATAAAGCTGTCGCGGGTATGCACATTGCGCGCGCGCATCAGGTGCAAAAACCGTGCGATGCGTTGCGTGTCGCCCCAGTCATGGCTGACATGCAGCGGGAAGGGGCGATCAAGGATTTTGTTGTTGGTATTGCCGAGAATGCCGCTTTCCGGGTCCAGAAACTGCGGATTTGCCGAATAGGGCAGAGTGCCAAGCCAGCGGTTCTCGGCGCGCCAGCCGGGGGCGGGCATGCGGCCTTGGGTTTCATGCTCTGCGCTGCGTCGCGGCATGCGCCCGATGGTCTGCATGGCCACGCGCTCTCGCGTGGCGAGGATCAGGTTTTGCGAGGGGGCCACGAACAGCTCGCCCGCCGCCAAGGCGTCTTCGATGGTTTGCGCGCGCATCAGGCGCATGGCGGCGGACATGGTGGTGTCTTCCGCCTCCAGTGCAGTCCAGCCAAGGCTGGCAACATGGCCCGGCGGTGTGATTGTGCCCAGATCATACAGCCCCCCCGACAGGACAGGGCCGTTTTCAGACCAGCGCAGCGTCAGGGTGACGGGGTCTTCATCCTTGATACGGATGATCGTGCCGCGCGTCTCGAACTCTGCCCAGCCGTCTGGGGTGCGGTATTGGGTGGGGGCGTCGGGGTTCAGTTCTTCAATGAATATGTCGCTGTCATCCATATAGGACGAGGTAATGCCCCAGCCCAACGCCTCGGACCGGCCAGACAGGATCGCAGGGATACCCGGAATGCTGGCCCCGATCACCCCGCCGCTGTCCAGTTCCAGCCGTGCCAGATACATCAGCGCGGGCGCTGTCAGTTCCAGATGCGGGTCATTGGCAAGGATCGCGCCATCACTTGCCGCACGCGCGGGCGTGGCGGCAAAGCTGTTGGACGCGCCTGCCAGCGTGTGGGGCCGGATGGGCGACAAGGGATCACTCAGCGCCGCCGCGCGCGCATCGGGCGAGATTTCAGGAAAGATCGACGCGTAATCGGGCAGGACAGCCAAGCCAGAGCCGGGCGCGTCCGGCATCAGATCGCGCAAGCGTTCTTCAGGGACCAGAAGCGAGGTGCGCGCGCGCAACACCTCGCGCGTGATCTGCCCGTTCAGTTGCACAGATAACAGCTTCAGAATGGCCAGCGAATCCGCAGGCTGCCACAGGGGCATCTCGGCGTTGAAGACGAAAAATTCGGGCGCGCCGCGTCCGCGCGCGCGGTCATTGCTTAGCCGCAGCCACGCATTCACCCCATCCGCATAGGATTGCAGCGCGGCCTGTGTCTGGCTGTCCTGTGCCGCCACCGAACTGCGCGCAAGGCCATACAGGTCCAGTCTGCGCATCAATTCATCTGTGCGGATCGTGCGGCGCCCGAACATTTCCGACAGCCGCCCTTGTGCGGTGCGCCGCATCATCTGCATTTGCCATAGCCGGTCTTGCGCATGGGCAAAGCCCAGCCCGAAAAACACATCTGTCTCATGCTCGGCAAAGATATGGGGCACGTTATGGGTGTTGCGAATAATCTCAACCTCGCCCTGCACCCCCGGAATCGTAAAGGTTTCGGTGTAATCAGGCAGCGAGCGCGCAAGGAAAAAATACAGCCCCAACCCGATAAGCACCGCCAGCGCAGCCAATGCGCCAAAGATTTTCAACAGCCAGCGAAACAATGTGAACATGAGGTGAAAGAGGCTTTATGTTGACGGTGGGGTTGGCCCTGATAGGTATTGCCCCAGCGCCGAAAGCGCAATCACAAGAATTCGAGGAGGATGCAATGGCTAAACTGGCGTTTCTGGGGCTTGGTGTTATGGGGGGGCCAATGGCCGCGCATCTGGCGAAGGCCGGCCATGAGGTAACTGTGTATAATCGCACAACATCCAAGGCCGAAGCCTGGGCTGCAACGCATGGCGGGCGCTTTGCCGCAACCCCGCGCGAGGCCGCGCAAGGTGCGGAATTCGTCATGGCATGTGTGGGCAATGACGATGATTTGCGCAGCGTGTGTCTGGGGGAAGATGGCGCATTTGCTGCGATGGGCAGCGGCACGGTTTTTGTAGATCACACCACAGTTTCTGCGCAAGTCACGCGCGAATTGCATGCCTTGGCCACGGCGCAGGGCGTGGGCTATGTGGATGCGCCTGTATCTGGCGGGCAGGCGGGCGCGGAAAACGGCGCGCTGTCGATCATGTGCGGCGGGGATGCGGCGGATTTCGACCGTGCCGCCCCGATCATGGACGCCTATGCCCGCATCGCACGCCGCATGGGAGAGAGTGGCGCAGGCCAGATTGCCAAGATGATGAACCAGATCTGCATTGCCGGTGCCGTGCAAGGGCTGGCAGAGGCGCTGCATTTCGGCGAGAAAGCGGGCATGGACGGGCGCGCGGTTGTTGAAGTCATCTCTCAGGGGGCGGCGGGGTCATGGCAGATGCAGAACCGCCACGCCACCATGCTGGACGGAGAGTTCAACCACGGCTTTGCGGTGGACTGGATGCGCAAGGACTTGGGCATCTGTCTTGCGGCCGCCGATGATGTGGGCGCGGCACTGCCGGTGACGGCCTTGGTAGACCAGTTCTACAAGGAAGTACAAAGCATGGGCGGCGGGCGTTGGGACACATCCGCGCTGATCGCACGGCTGCGCAAATTCGGAGATGCGTGATGCTGTATGCGCTTGATGGGGTCAGCCCCAGCTTGCCTGAAAGCGGGGACTATTGGGTTGCACCGGGCGCGCATGTGATCGGGCAAGTTGTGCTGTCAGAGGGGGTGTCGGTCTGGTTCGGCTGCACCTTGCGCGGCGATAATGAACCGCTGGTCATAGGAGAGGGCAGCAACATTCAGGAAAACTGCGTGTTGCATACCGATATCGGCTATCCGCTGGCCATCGGGGCAAATTGCACGATCGGGCACAAAGCCATGCTGCATGGCTGCACCATCGGCGATGGCTCGCTGATCGGGATGGGGGCAACGGTGCTGAATGGCGCGGTCATCGGCAAAGGCTGCCTGATTGGCGCAGGCGCGCTGGTGACCGAAGGCAAGGTCATTCCCGACGGGTCGCTTGTGATGGGCGCGCCCGGGCGCGTGGTGCGCGAGCTGAACGCAGAGGCGCAGGCCAAGCTGCTGGCGTCTGCTGCGGGCTACAGGGCGAATATGCGCCGCTATCGCCACGGCTTGCAGCCGCTTGGCTAAGGGGGGGGCGTCAGGTCAAGACCTGACGCCTATGCCCATCTGCATCAATGTGCGGCGCACAGGGGCTGCGGAATACATAACATCCAGCACCTTTGCGCGCATGTCGCGCAAAGGTTGCGCGTGCATCATGGATGCACGGTTGAGCATGCCAACCCCCGCCACCCGCATCGCCACATCGGGGGCGCGGCGGCGGTGATAGGCTGACAGCATGGCAGGGGTTCCCAGTGTCTCTGGTGTTGCCAGCGCCACCAGCGCCGACAAATCCGCCAGCGACATGTTCAGCCCCTGCGCCCCGATCGGGGGCACGACATGCGCGGCTTCGGCCATAAGGGCCGTGCGTTCGCCATGGAACCGCTCTGCAATCTGGCTGATGATTGGCCAGACTGTCAGGCGAGAGGCCAGTTTCAGCGGCCCGAACAGCCCGCAAGAACGGGTGTTCATTTCCTCCTCGAACGCCGCGCGCGGCAGCGCGCTCAGGCGTGCCACTTCGGGGCCGGTTTCCATCCAGACAATGGCAGAGCAGGGTTGGCCGTCCTTGTCGGGCAGGGGCACAAAAGTAAACGGCCCGCCAGAGCGGTGTATCTCGGTCGAGACATTCTCATGCGGGACAGAATGCGTGACCGCAAAGGCCAGTGCCTTTTGCCCAAAGCGCGTGGTGCGCACGCCGATACCCAGCGCTTGGCGCATGGGCGAATTGCGCCCGTCGGCGGCAATAAGCAGTTTCGCCACGACCGTGGTGCCATCGGTCAGGCCGATCAGCGCGGCAGTTTCGCGCGTGGTCAGGCGGCGGGTGCCGATACCGGGGCGAAAGGTGACATTTGGCAATTCCGCCAGTCTGGCCGCGCATTCGCGTTTCAACAGCCAGTTGGGCAGGTTCCAGCCAAAGGGCTGGTCAGAAATATCGGACGCATCAAAGGAATGGCTGACGCGGGGCGTGGGGTCTTCACCGCCCGCATCGACAATACGCATGACTTGCAAGGGCATGGCATGGGCCTGAAACCGCGCCCAAAGCCCCGCTTTTTCCAGAATATCGACGGAGGGTTGCAAAAAGGCCGTACTGCGCAAATCCGATCCGGGGTCGGATTCGGCGATGATGGGGGGCGCAGGGTCTACGCACAGGACCGAATAGCCCAGGCTGCCAAAGGCCGCCGCGGCAGTCATGCCCGCGATGCCACCGCCCGAGATAACCACATCATACTGTTCTCGCATCGCTGCACCTCTTGTTCATTTCGCACAGTGTAGCGCATGGGGGCGCAGGCGCAATGCGGGCACTGTTGCGCGGTGCGCCATCTCAGCCAAACACAATGAAGATCAGCAAGATTACCATGCCGACAGCCGCAGGCACCATAACCGCCACAAGCCCCGGCAACCCCCAGACCATGGTTGAAATCACAAGGACATTCAGGAACACCATAAGGGCCGCCCAAATCGGCCATGGTTCTTCGTCATTGCGCCAGTTGTGCTTTTTATCAGCGGGGTGGTGGTCATTCAGGGCCATTGTCACACATCCTTCGATTACATGTATCGGGGATGTAGGAAATGCCCGCACGACCCGCAGCATGGCACAATGTCGCGCGACCGAAGCGCGCAGGGGCTGTGACGCGCCCCGCGCGCGGGTTTCAGCGTGTCAGCCGAAAACGATAAAGCACAACAGCACCAGCATGGCGATTGCCGCAGGCACCATCACGACGACCAGCCCTGCCACGCCCAATGTTGCCACTGCGGTGACAAGCGTTGCGATCACGAACAAGATCGCTGCCCAGATGCCCCAAGGCTCGTTTGCAGGCAGCTTCGGGGTGGCGGGTGTTGCGGTGGCGGTATGTGTCATTGTCGTTCCTCCAATAAATCTGGGGCGCGTATAGCGCTTGAATTGCTGCAGTGCAGCATGACATTTTGTCGCGCGTGCCAGTTTGGGGGGTGGCGCAGATTTCAGGGGCGCAACAGCGACAGGAACGCTGTCAGATCATCCGTATGATGCTGGATATGGGGCGCATCAAGGCGCTCTGGCGCGACATGGACCGTGCGCATGCCCATGTCAAAGGGGGCCGCCAGATTGCGCGGGTCATCTTCAAACATGGCAGCGCGGGCAGGGTCCAGCCCGTCCAGCGCAAAGACCTGTGCAAAAGCGGATTGTTCGGGCTTGGGGCGGTAATTGGCATGCTCGACGCCATAAATCGCATCGAACAAGCCGCCCAGCCCGCGCGCCTCGGTCACGCGCAGGGCGTAGTCTGCCGACCCGTTCGTGTAGATGATCCTGCGGCCCGGAAGGGCGGCGATATGGTCGCGCAACTGCGGATCGGGGCGCAGGACCGAGAAATCTATGTCATGCACATGCTGCATATAGGGCACAGGGTCGATGCCGTGATCTTGCATCAGCCCAGCAAGCGTTGTGCCATATTGCACCCAATAGCTGTGGCGCAGATGCGCGGCTTCGTCCTGCGACACGCCAAGCGTGTCCATGACATAGCTGACCATGCGCTTCTCGATCTGGTCGAAAAGCCGCATTTCCGGCGGGTAAAGCGTGTTATCAAGGTCAAAGACCCATGCACGCACATCTGTGAAATATTCGGCTGGCATGGCGCGCACAGTAGCGGTTTTCTCTCGAAGAACAAGGTGACAGGGGTTGTCATCTGGCGCGATCCCGTCTTTTGTAAACTTGAGAAGATACAGAGTTATGACATGACTGACACAAAACCCCTGAAAGACGCCTATACGCTGATTCTGGAAGCGATTGATCTGGGTGTATACAAACCCGGTGACAGGCTGGTGGAATCGGAACTGGCCGACCGCTTTGGCGTCTCGCGTACGCCGATCCGCGAAGCGCTGCAACGGCTTGAGACGCAATCGCTTCTGACGCGTGACGGGCGGTCGCTGATTGTGGCTTCGCTGGATCACAACCAACTGGCGGAACTCTACGTCGTGCGATCAGAGCTGGAAGGGCTGGCCGCGCGCCTTGCGGCGCGGCATGCGACACAGGAAGAAGTGCGCCTGCTGCGCGGCATGATCGAGGAAGACCGCGCGCTGATGAACCAGCCCCAAGCGCTAAGCCGTGCCAATAAGCGGTTTCACAAACAGATTCATCTGGCCTCGCATAACCGCTATCTGGTGCAGCAGCTTGACCTTGTGCACCGCTCCATGGCGCTGCTGGCCACAACCTCGCTCTCCTTCGAGGGGCGCGGGTTTCAGACGCTGGAAGAGCATAGCAAGATTGTCGAGGCGATCGCCGCAGGTGACGGCGACCGCGCCTATGATGCGTTGAAGCAGCATATCTCGCTGGCATTCGAGACGCGTCTGCGACAGGATTCCATGGCAGACGCGCGCTACTCGGTCTGACGCTTAGAAAACCTCGCCCAGAAACTCCAGCAAGGCGGCTTCTGCCTTGGCATTGGCGTCCGCGTCCCAGTCATTGGACGATTCCACCGTGAAGGAATGGCGCGCGCCGCCAAAAATGCGGGCGGCGTGCGGGACGTCGGCTTCGCGCAATTCATCCATCAGGGCGGCCAGATCGGCCATGCCGGACACCGGATCGGCAGAGCCGTGCAGCACCAGCACCGCGCCTTCGGTTGCGCTGTAATCCTGACCTTCGGGTGTGCCAAGGCCGCCGTGGAAGCTGACAAAACCTGCCATGTCAAACCCTGCGCGCGCGCCTTCCAGTGCTGCCGCCCCGCCAAAGCAATAGCCTGTCAGAACCATCTGGCCCGGCACATCCTCCAAGGCGCTCGCAGCTTCGGCCCCGGCGGCAATGCGCGCGCGGAATTCCTCGCGGTCAGCATAAAGCGCGCCGGTTTCACGGCGGTAATCGTCCATCCCGTCAAGCACTGCGTCGCGCCCGAACAGGTCCAGCGCGACACCGACATAGCCTGCCGCGGCCATCGCATCGGCGCGGGCGATTTCATGCGCATTCAGCCCGTCCCAATCGTGAATGATCAAGACTGTGCCGCGCGCTGCGCCCTCTGGCAGGGCGATATACCCTTCGAACACAGTATCGCCGACGCTGTATTCAAAATTCTCGGCCATGGTGGCGCTGCCTGCCAGAATGGCGCATGTTGTCACAAGTGAAAGATACCGCATGTTCATGTGTTTTTCCTCCTGTTGAAGGACACAAGGTAGTGCTGCACAGCAAATGCCAAGGCAGGCGCTGCCCGATCAGGCCAGTTTCTGCTTCACCAGCGCGCCTGCCTTGCCGAAATCCATCTGGCCCGCATAATCGGCCTTCAGCGCGGCCATGACCTTGCCGATATCGCGCACCGAATTGGCGCCGGTGCGGGCAATGACTTTGGCAATGGCGGCGGTCATCTCTTCCTCGGTCAGCTGGCGGGGAAGGAAGCTTTCAATCACGCCAATCTCGGCGGTCTCTTTGGCGGCCAGATCAAGGCGCGCGGCTTCTTCATAGGCGCGCGCCGAATCGCGGCGCTGTTTGACCATGCGCGTCAGCACCGCTGTCAGGTCTGCATCGGTCAATTCACTGACGCCCTGATCGCCGCGCGCGGCAATCTCGCGGTCCTTGATGGCGGCATTGATCAGCCGCAGGGTGGCAAGGCGCACGGAATCCCGCGCTTTCATGGCGGTCTTGAGTTCGCTGGAAATCTTGTCGCGCAAGGACATCACGTCGCTCCTGTCTGCACATTGGGGTGAGGGGGCACAGTACCCAAGCGCGCCAATCGCGGCAAGCGCCATGGCTGCGCACGGATAATTGCGACAACAAATGCCATCCCACGCCGGATCGCCTTGATTCTTCGCATCAGCCCCCGTAGAGGTGCCCGCAAATCCGAACAGACGGAGACGCGCCCATGTCTGCCCAGACCCCCAAGCCCACCGCGTGCCTTGCTTTGGCCGATGGGACCATATTTTATGGCCGAGGCTTCGGCGCAACTGGTGAAACAGTGGCCGAGCTGTGCTTCAACACGGCCATGACCGGCTATCAGGAAATCATGACCGACCCGTCCTATGCGGGGCAGATCGTGACCTTTACCTTTCCCCATATCGGAAATGTGGGGGTGAACCCTGACGATGATGAGACACAAGACCCTGTCGCGGCAGGAATGGTGGTAAAATGGGACCCCACCGCGCCGTCGAACTGGCGCGCGGTTGAAGATATGGTCACATGGCTGCAAAAGCGCGGGCGCATCTGTATCGGCGGGATCGACACGCGCCGCCTGACCCGCGCCATCCGCCAGCAGGGCGCGCCACATGTCGCGCTTGCGCATGACCCGGATGGCAATTTCGACATTGAAGCGCTGGTTGCCAAAGCGCGGGCATGGAAGGGGCTTGTGGGCCTTGATCTGGCGCGCGACGTGACCTGTGCGCAATCTTACCGCTGGGATGAAATGCGGTGGGCATGGCCCGAAGGCTATACCCGCCAGACCGCTGCTGTTCACAAGGTTGTCGCCATTGATTATGGCGCAAAGCGCAATATTCTGCGCTGTCTGGCATCTGCCGGATGCGATGTGACAGTCCTGCCTGCAAGCGCCACAGCGCAAGATGTGCTGGCCTTGAACCCTGACGGGGTGTTTTTGTCCAATGGCCCCGGCGATCCTGCCGCCACGGGTGAATATGCGGTGCCAATGATCCGCGATGTGCTGGCGGCAGATTTGCCGGTGTTCGGCATTTGCCTTGGCCATCAGATGCTTGCACTCGCGCTTGGGGCGCAGACGATCAAGATGAACCATGGCCATCATGGCGCGAACCATCCGGTCAAGGATCACGACACTGGCAAGGTCGAGATCACCTCTATGAACCACGGGTTTGCAGTGGACAGCCAGACCCTGCCCGAAGGTGTGGTCGAGACGCATAGCTCGCTGTTTGACGGGTCCAATTGCGGTATCCGCATGAAAGATCGGCCTGTATTCTCGGTGCAGCACCACCCCGAGGCAAGCCCCGGCCCGCAAGACAGTTTCTACCTGTTCGAGCGCTTCGCCGCGTCAATGGCCGCACGCAAGGCGGGCTAGGTTTTTTTGCCCTGGGCATGGCGTCTGGAAACGGTGCCTATTCTGGGCGGCGTTTCAAGCACCCTGCGCGGCGGGCCTGCGGCCCGCTGCTTGCGCGCTTGGTATATACTTGGCGTCTCGCAACGCCTTCTTCACCTTTTCGCCACGCAAGTGCTATTTCGCCAGAACTGGGGCGGGGTGCATCTGTCAGGGGGTACAGGTGCCAAGCGCATCCTTGGGCTGCGGCACAAATACGCCCACCCACTGGGCGCGCGAACTCGCCCCGCTTTCACCTTGAGCAGACACAAGAAAATTTGGCGTATCGGCGCAAATGCCTGTTGGCACAGCGCTGCCTGTGACTTACTGTGGCCCCAGTAACCAGAGGATCAGGACACCCGATCATGGCCAGATCCCAAATTGGGGTGCAGACACAGTTTTCCCGCCCGGTGCGCCAGATTGTCATGATGCTTGTCGTCATTGCGCTGGTCAGCGTTGGCACATGGTTTGCGCTGCCTGCCGTGTCGGGCATTTTCCTGTCCAATGTCTGGTTGAATGGTTTTATCTTTTTTGTCTTTGTCGTGGGCGTCTTTGCGACCTTCTGGCAAGTGATCCAGCTGAACCAGTCGATCATCTGGATCGAAGGGTTCGCATCGGGCACGCCGGGGCATGAAGCGACCGTTCCGCCTGCGCTGCTGATGCCGCTTGCCGCGCTGTTGCGCGGGCGGGGGCGGGGCAGTCAGATCGGGTCCAGTTCGGCCTCGTCCATCCTCGATTCTGTGGCCACGCGGCTGGATGAATTGCGCGACATCACGCGCTACATCATCTCGCTACTGATCTTTCTTGGCCTTTTGGGCACGTTTTACGGGCTGGCCACCACTGTGCCTGCGGTGGTCGATACAATCCGCTCGCTTGCGCCGGAAGAAAACGAGACCGGCATTCAGGTGTTCGAGAACCTGATGACAGGTCTGGAAGCGCAGCTGGGTGGCATGGGCACGGCGTTTTCCTCGTCACTGCTGGGGCTGGCGGGGTCGCTGGTTGTGGGCATGCTGGAATTGTTCGCAGGCCATGGACAGAACCGGTTTTACCGCCAGTTGGAAGAATGGCTCAGCTCGATCACGCGTCTGGGTGTGGTCGGGGATCAGGAACAGGGCGCCGAGATGGGCGCGGTGGTGCAGGTGCTTGATGGCATGGCCGAGCAGATGGAGGCGATGTACCGCCATCAGGTGAATGCCGATCATGAGCGCGCGCAGATCGATCAGGCCCTTGGGGGGCTTGCCGAAGCGATTGAGCGTCTGGCCGCAAATACAGGCGGCGCGGCCCATGCCCCCGATGCCGCAGTCATCCCCGCCTTGCAGCGCATTGCCGAAGGTCAGGACGCGCTGTTGCAATATTTCTATGGCTATGCCGAAGAGCATGGCCCCTCTGCGCAGGCTGAAATCCGGCTGCGCCTGCGCAATATCGACAGCCAGATGTTGCGTATCGCCGAAGAGATTTCGGCCGGACGGGTGGAAACAACCGCCGATCTGCGGGCGGACCTGTCCGCCTTGACACTGGCTGTGCGGCAATTGTCACGGTCCAGCTTCAGTGCCCGCCGGGATGGAGAGTAAGCGATGGCGCTGGCGCGCAGAACAGGGCAGCGGCGCGATGTAAGCGGGGCCATCTGGCCCGGCTTTGTCGATGCGATGACGGCGCTGTTGCTGGTTCTCATGTTCGTGCTGTCGATCTTCATGATCGTGCAATTCGTTCTGCGCGACACAATCACCGCACAAGATACCCAGCTGGAAGGGCTGTCTGCCGAAGTCGCCTCTCTCGCAGATGCGTTGGGATTGTCGCGCGCGCGCGTGGCCTCTCTGGAAGGGGAGGTTGGCGCGCTGGAGGGGGATTTGACCGAGGCGCGCGCGCTGGCTGCGGCGCAAATGGCGCAGATTACCACGCTAAGCGGCGATCTGGCCGCGCGTGAACAAGCCCTTAGCGCCGCGCAGGCCAGCATCACCGATTTCGAGGCCCAGGTCGCAGCCCTGATTGCCGCACGCGACACGGCAGTGGCGCGGGGGGATGCGCTGAGTTCGGATCTGGCCCAGTTGGAGGCTGCGCAAACACAGCTGCTATCCGAACAAGAGGCACTGCAACTGGCGCTTGCGTCATTGCGCGATGAACTGGACGCCGAGGCAGAGGCCGCGCGTCTGGCCGCCGCGCGCGCCGAGGCGGTCGAGGCGGCACTTGCCCAATCACAGGCCGAGGCTGCGGCGCAGGATGCAAGCCTTGCGCAGCTGGCAGCGCAGCTTGCCGCGACCGAGGTGCAAATGCAGGATCAGGCGCGCGTCGAGGACAGTTTGCGCAGCGAGCTGGACGCGGCAGAACAAGCGGCACTGGCAGAGCGCGCGGCGGCAGAAGCGCTGCGCGACAGGCTGGCCAATGTCGAGACCGAGTTGAGTGCCGAGGAACGCCGCCGTCTGGCAGATGCCGCTGCCGCAGAGGCGTTGCGCGCACGGCTGGAAAACGCGGATGCCGAATTAACCTCGATGACATTGGCGCTAGAGGCGCAACGCCTGCGCGCCGAAGAGACATTGACCTTGCTGGCCGCCGCGCGCGCAGGGCAGGCCGAGGCAGAAGCCGCGCTGGAGGCCGAGATGTCAGAACGCGAGCGCCTTGCGGCATTGCGTGCCATGGCCGAGCAATCCTTGTCCGAACGCGACGCCCAAAGCCTTGCCGACCAGCGCCGCCTTGAAGTGCTGAACCAGCAAGTCGCGGCCCTGCGCGGACAGGTGGGCAGTTTACAGGATCTGCTGGGCGATGTGCGCGCGCGCGAAGATGCCTCGCAAACCCAGATCGAAAGTCTGGGCGCGGATCTGAACATGGCCTTGGCGCAACTGGCCGTCGAGCAGCGCGCGCGCGCAGCACTGGAATCGGCCGAGCGCGAGCGGCTGGAGCGGTTCCAGTCCGAATTTTTTGGCCGCCTGCGCGAGGTTCTGGAAGGGCGCGAGGAAATCGAGATTGTCGGGGACAGGTTCGTATTCTCGTCTGAAGTTCTGTTTGAATTGGGCTCTGCCGAGCTGGCACCAGCGGGGCAGGCGCAGATCGCCAATGTGGTGAATATCTTGCGCGATGTGTCCGACCGCATTCCCCCCGAGATAGACTGGATCTTGCGCGTCGACGGGCATACCGACAACCTGTCACTGGGACCGGGGGCGGAATGGCGGGACAATTGGGCGCTCAGTCAGGCGCGTGCGCTGTCTGTGGTGCGCTTCATGACCGACCAGCTGGGCTTCGAGCCGCAGCGGCTGGCGGCAACCGGCTTTGGGGAATACCGGCCCGTGGACCCTGCCAACACCCCCGAGGCCCGCGCCCGCAACCGCCGGATCGAGTTGAAACTGACCGAGCGGTGATCTTGGTGCGCCGCAGTCCCGGCCTTGCGCCGGGACCTCTGGGGTGGTGGGGGGAGACCCCGGCGCAAGGCCGGGGTTGTGGCGTGTGGGCAGTTGAGCGTGCGCGCGAATGGGGGCCGATCCATCTCTCGATCCGCGATGTGCGCGCTATCACCCGCGTGTGTCTGCTCTCGTTTGCGTGATGCCCTTGCGTCAGTGGAAGGAAGGCACTAGGCAAGAGGCGTCACAACCAAAGATCCGGAGATCACTGATGGCCAGACCCAAAATTGCACTGATCGGCGCGGGACAGATTGGCGGCACGCTTGCCCATCTGGCCGCCATCAAGGAACTTGGCGATGTCATAATGTTTGACATTGCAGAAGGCATTCCGCAGGGCAAGGCGCTCGACATCGCGGAATCGGGCCCCTCGGAAGGGTTCGATGGCAGCTTCAAGGGCACGAATGACTATGCCGATATCGCAGGCGCAGATGTCTGCATCGTCACCGCCGGTGTTCCGCGCAAGCCGGGCATGAGCCGCGATGACCTGCTGGGCATCAACCTGAAGGTCATGAAATCTGTGGGCGAGGGCATTGCCGCCCATGCGCCCGATGCGTTTGTCATCTGCATCACCAACCCGCTGGATGCGATGGTCTGGGCGCTGCGCGAATTCTCTGGCCTGCCGCATAACAAGGTCGTGGGCATGGCAGGCGTGCTGGATTCGGCGCGTTTCCGTCATTTCCTGAGCCTTGAGTTCAAAGTATCGATGCGCGATGTCACAGCCTTCGTGCTGGGCGGGCACGGCGACACGATGGTGCCCTTGGTGCGTTATTCGACAGTAGCAGGCATTCCCCTGCCAGACCTGATCGAGATGGGTTGGACCAGTCAGGACAAGCTGGATGCAATCGTGCAGCGCACCCGCGATGGCGGCGCGGAAATCGTGGGCCTGTTGAAGACCGGCTCGGCCTTCTATGCCCCCGCAACCAGCGCCATCGAGATGGCAGAAGCCTATCTGAAAGACCAAAAGCGCCTGCTGCCCTGTGCGGCCTATTGTGATGGCGAATTCGGTCTGAAGGGCATCTATGTCGGTGTGCCAACGATCATTGGCGCAGGCGGGATCGAGAAGGTTGTCGATATCAAGCTGAACAAAGACGAACAGGTGATGTTCGACAAGTCGATCGAAGCTGTCCGCGGCCTTGTTGAGGCGTGCAAGGGTATCGACTCAAGCCTTGCCTGAGATAATCCTGACCTATTCCATTCAAAAGGCCGCGCGACAGCGCGGCCTTTTTTGCAGCGGTCCATAGAAAAATCCGGACAAAATGCCGCATGGCCGGCTTGTGGAAAATATTTGTGATCACACGTTTGAAAACAGTGATCACAAAACTTCGATTTCAGCTAAGTTTGCTTATTTTTAAGAAGATTTTGATTGTTTTTCACTCTGAATCTGCGATGGAGGGGTAAGTAACAGCAGAAATGGGACAGTTTCATGAATATTCATGAGTATCAGGCAAAAGGGCTGCTGCGCTCTTACGGGGTGCCTGTTTCGGAAGGTCGCATCGTTTTCAAGGCCGAAGAAGCAAAAAGCGCAGCGGGCGAGATGGATGGCCCGCTTTGGGTGGTCAAAGCCCAGATCCATGCAGGCGGGCGCGGCAAAGGCAGCTTCAAGGAAGCTTCTGCCGGTGAAAAAGGCGGCGTTCGTCTGGCCAGATCGGTGGCAGAGGCAGAAGAGCATGCCAAAGCCATGCTGGGGCGCACGCTGGTCACGCACCAGACCGGCCCTGCCGGCAAGCAGGTCAACCGCGTCTATATCGAGGACGGATCAGAGATCGAGCGCGAGTTGTATCTGGCGCTTCTGGTTGACCGGGTCAGCAGCCGCATCAGCTTTGTCGTCTCGACCGAAGGCGGCATGGATATTGAAGAAGTCGCCGCCAATACGCCTGAGAAAATCCTGTCTTTCAGCATTGACCCTGCAACCGGAATTCAGGGCTTTCATGGCCGTCGCGTCGCGTTCGCGCTGGGGCTGGAAGGCAAGCAGGTCAAGCAATGTGTCGATCTGGTCAGCAAACTGTACAAGCTTTTCGTCGAACGCGACGCCGAGATGGTCGAGATCAACCCGCTGATCGTCACCGATACGGGGGATCTGAAATGCCTTGATGCCAAGATGGGCTTCGATTCGAACGCGCTCTACCGCCAGTCCGATATTCTGGCCCTGCGCGACGAGACGGAAGAAGATTCCAAAGAACTGGCCGCCAGCAAATACGACCTGAACTATATCGCGCTGGATGGCGAGATTGGCTGCATGGTCAATGGTGCCGGTCTGGCCATGGCGACGATGGATATTATCAAGCTGTATGGGGCCGAGCCTGCCAACTTTTTGGATGTGGGTGGCGGTGCGACCAAGGAAAAAGTGACCGAGGCGTTCAAGATCATCACCTCTGACCCCAATGTGAAAGGTATTCTTGTCAATATCTTCGGGGGCATCATGCGCTGCGACATCATCGCCGAAGGCGTGATCGCAGCGGTGAAGGAAGTCGGGCTGCAAGTGCCGCTGGTGGTGCGTCTGGAAGGCACGAATGTCGATCTGGGCAAGGATATCATCCGCAATTCGGGGCTGAACGTGATCGCGGCGGATGACCTGAAAGACGGTGCGCAGAAGATCGTCAAGGCAGTGAAGGGATAAGACAGATGGCTGTTCTCGTAGATAAAAATACCAAGGTCATCTGTCAGGGCTTCACCGGCAGCCAAGGCACATTCCATTCCGAGCAGGCGATTGCCTATGGCACGCAGATGGTGGGTGGCGTGACACCCGGCAAAGGCGGGCAGGACCATCTGGGTCTGCCGGTGTTCAATTCGGTGCATGAGGCCAAAGCCCGCACTGAAGCGAATGCCTCGGTGATCTATGTACCGCCCCCTTTTGCGGCGGACTCGATCCTTGAAGCGATTGACGCGGAAATGGAACTGATCGTGTGCATCACCGAAGGTATTCCGGTGCTGGATATGATGCGCGTGAAGCGCGCGCTGGAAGGCAGCAAGTCGATCCTGATCGGCCCCAACTGCCCTGGCGTCATCACACCGGATGCGTGCAAGATCGGCATTATGCCCGGCCATATCCACCGCCGCGGTTCTGTCGGTGTTGTGTCACGCTCTGGCACGCTGACCTATGAGGCCGTGAAGCAGACCACTGATGTGGGGCTGGGCCAATCCACTTGCGTGGGCATCGGGGGCGACCCTGTAAAGGGGACGGAACATCTGGATGTGCTGGAATGGTTCCTGGCCGATGACGAGACCCATTCGATCATCATGATCGGCGAAATCGGCGGCAGCGCCGAGGAAGAAGCCGCGCAATTCCTGAAGGATGAGGCCAAACGCGGGCGCAAGAAGCCTGTTGCAGGCTTTATCGCTGGCCGCACGGCCCCTCCCGGCCGGCGCATGGGCCATGCAGGCGCGATTGTCGCAGGCGGCAAGGGCGGTGCCGATGACAAGATCGAGGCGATGAAAAGCGCCGGAATCGTGGTTGCGGACAGCCCCGCCGGACTGGGCGAGGCTGTGCTGAAAGCCATTGGCAAGTAAACCGCAGCGCCCGCAGGAAGGGACACAGCCATGACATTCACAAAAGCAGTGAAACGCGGTTTTGAGAATGGACTGAAATTTTCGGGGCGCGCGCGTCGCCCCGATTATTGGTGGTTTTTTCTGTTTGTCTTTGCGGGCGCATTCGTACTGTCGCTGGTCCAGATGGCCTTGGGTATGACAGGCAACTGGCTGGTGCGTCTGTTCCAGCTGGTCACCTTTGTGCCGTTTCTGGCGGTTGGCTGGCGCAGGCTTCAGGATACAGGGCGACCCGGTTGGTATTTGCTTGTGCCTGTCGCCATTGTCATCCTCTCGGCGATCATGGTTGGCAGTCTCTCGGCCAGTATGATGCAGGGCGGGTTTGGCACCATGATGCCGGGCGAGATGCCCATGGGCCGGATGCAGGGGCAGGGCGGCTTGTTTGCCTTGCTGGCCGTCGCGCAGTTTTTCGCGGGTATCGTTATTATCTGGTGGATGAGCCGCCCCAGCCAGCGTGGCGAAAACAGGTTCGGCCCTGAACCGCGCGTCAAGTAACTGATACTTAACCCTCAAGTACCACAGAGGTGCTCTAATGAATGACCACAGCCCGAACGACCAGATGCATGGCGAGACCTTCCTTGAAGGTCAGAACGCCGCATATGTCGAGGCATTACAGGCCCGACATGCGGCTGACCCCGCTTCGGTAGATGATGTCTGGGCCGCGTATTTTCGTGCCTTGGGCGAAGGGGCGCAAGATGCGCAACGCGCCGCGACAGGGCCTAGCTGGGCGCGCACCGACTGGCCGCAGCAGCCCACAGACGAGCTGACATCGGCCTTGACAGGCGAGTGGCCCACCGCCGCGCCAATGGGCGAGAAGAAAGCCGCCGCCGAGAAGATCACAGCGAAAGCCGCCGCGAAGGGGGTTACCCTGACGACCGAGCAGGTGCGCTCTGCTGTGATCGACAGTTTGCGCGCGCTGATGATCATCCGCGCCTACCGGATACGGGGTCATCTGGTCGCCGATCTGGACCCGTTGGGCATGCGCAAGGAAGAACCCCATCCGGAACTGGACCCGCGCTCTTACGGCTTTACCGAAGCCGATATGGACCGGCCCATCTTCATTGATAACGTTCTGGGCCTTGAAGTGGCCAGCCTGCGCCAGATCATCGATATTCTGCAACGCACCTATTGCGGCACTTTCGCGTTGCAATTCATGCATATTTCAGACCCCGAGCAGGTCGGCTGGCTGAAAGAACGCATCGAAGGGATGGATAAGGAAATCCAGTTCACCAAGAACGGCCGCCGCGCGATCCTGAACAAGATGGTCGAGGCGGAAGGGTTCGAGAAATTCCTGCATGTCAAATACATGGGCACCAAGCGTTTCGGGCTGGACGGGGGCGAAGCGACCATTCCCGCGATGGAACAGATCATCAAGCGCGGCGGTGCCTTGGGCCTGAAAGAGGTTGCCATAGGCATGCCGCACAGGGGCCGGTTGAACATTCTGGCCAATGTGATGGGCAAGCCCTACCGCGCCATTTTCAATGAATTTCAGGGCGGCAGCTTCAAGCCTGAAGATGTCGATGGCTCTGGCGATGTGAAATACCATCTGGGCGCGTCATCGGACCGCGAATTTGACGGCAACACTGTGCATTTGTCGCTGACAGCAAACCCGTCGCATCTGGAAGCGGTCAATCCGGTTGTGCTTGGCAAGGTGCGCGCCAAGCAAGACCAGATGAACGATGCCGAGCGCCGTCAGGTTGTGGCCGTGTTGCTGCATGGTGATGCGGCCTTTGCGGGGCAGGGTGTTGTGGCCGAAGGCTTTGGCCTGTCGGGCCTGCGCGGGCACCGCACGGGCGGCACGATCCATATTATCGTCAATAACCAGATCGGCTTTACCACTGCGCCGCATTTCTCGCGCTCCAGCCCCTATCCGACCGATATTGCGCTGATGGTCGAGGCGCCGATTTTCCATGTGAATGGCGACGACCCCGAAGCGGTGGTGCATGCGGCCAAAGTGGCGACAGAGTTCCGGCAGAAATTCCTGAAAGATGTGGTGATCGACATCTTCTGCTATCGCCGGTTCGGGCATAACGAGGGGGATGAACCAATGTTCACCAACCCCGCGATGTATACCCGCATCAAGAAGCATAAATCGACGCTGCAACTGTATACCGAACGTCTGGTCGCAGACGGGTTGATCCCCGAAGGCGAGATCGAGGATATGAAAGCCGCGTTTCAGGCATTCCTCAATGAAGAATTCGAGGTGGGCAAGACCTATAAGCCCAACAAGGCCGACTGGCTGGACGGGCGCTGGTCGCACCTGAACCGCGAGGGCGAGGAATACCAGCGCGGCGAGACATGGATCTCGTCCCAATCGATGGCCGAGGTTGGCGCGGCCCTGACGCGCTACCCTGAAGGGTTCAATATCCACAAGACCGTCGCGCGCCAGTTGGACACCAAGAAAGAGATGTTCGCCTCTGGCAAAGGGTTTGACTGGGCAACCGCCGAGGCGCTGGCCTTTGGCAGCCTTGTCACCGAAGGTTATCCGGTGCGGCTGGCAGGGCAGGATTCAACCCGCGGCACATTCAGCCAGCGCCATTCGGCCTTTGTCGATCAGGAATCCGAGGACCGTTACTACCCTTTGAACAACATCAAGGAAGGGCAGGCCCGCTACGAGGTCATCGACTCGATGCTCTCGGAATATGCGGTGCTGGGGTTTGAATATGGCTACTCATTGGCCGAACCCAATGCGCTGGTCATGTGGGAAGCGCAGTTTGGCGATTTCGCCAATGGCGCACAGATCATGTTCGACCAGTTCATCAGCTCTGGTGAAAGCAAGTGGTTGCGCATGTCTGGTCTGGTCATGCTGCTGCCGCACGGGTTTGAAGGGCAGGGGCCGGAACACAGCTCCGCCCGGTTGGAGCGGTTTTTGCAACAATGCGCGCAGGACAACTGGATTGTTGCGAACTGTTCAACGCCAGCCAATTACTTCCACATTCTGCGCCGCCAGATCCATCGCAGCTTCCGCAAGCCGCTGGTGCTGATGACGCCGAAATCGCTGCTGCGCCACAAGCTGTGCATCTCTGAGGCTGCGGACTTTACCGAAGGGTCAAGTTTCCACCGCGTGCTGTGGGATGACGCGCAAAAGGGCAATAGTGACACGCAGTTGCAGGCGGATGACAAGATCAAACGCGTGGTCATGTGTTCGGGCAAGGTCTATTTCGACCTGCTGGAAGCACGCGATGCGCGCGCGATTGACGACATCTATCTGCTGCGGGTCGAGCAATTCTACCCTTTCCCTGCCATGGCCCTGCTGAAAGAGCTGGAACGCTTTCCAAACGCAGAGATTGTCTGGTGTCAGGAAGAGCCGAAGAATCAGGGCGCGTGGAGTTTCATTGAACCGAATATCGAATGGGTTCTAAGCCGATTGAACGGTGCAACCAAACGTCCGCGCTATGTCGGGCGCACGGCCTCTGCATCGGTCGCCACAGGGCTTGCCAGCCAGCATAAAGCACAACAAGAAGCGCTCGTGAACGAAGCGCTGACAATCGAGGGATAACAAACACATGTCCACCGAAGTTCGAGTCCCCACATTGGGCGAAAGCGTGACCGAGGCCACTGTGGCCACTTGGTTCAAGAAACCCGGCGATGCGGTCGCCGTGGATGAAATGCTGTGCGAATTGGAAACCGACAAGGTGACGGTTGAAGTGCCATCACCTGTCGCCGGAACGCTGGGTGAAATCGTCGCCGCGGAAGGCGAGACAGTGGGCGCAGATGCGCTGCTGGCGATGATCTCAGAGCCGGGCAGCTCTGACGCGCCGACACCTGTCGCACCTGCGAAAGCGGCTGCCAAGGATGCGACCACAGCATCCGAGACAGTGGATGTCATGGTGCCCGCATTGGGCGAAAGCGTATCTGAAGCAACTGTTGCAAGCTGGTTCAAGAAACCCGGCGACACGGTCGCGGTGGATGAAATGCTGTGCGAGTTGGAAACCGACAAGGTTTCGGTCGAGGTGCCATCACCGGCAGCAGGCGTGCTGGCCGAAATTCTGGCCGAAAGCGGCAGCACGGTCGCGGCAGGCGGCAAGCTGGCAGTGATTTCAGGCAGCGCGGAAGGTGTCAAAGCCGCCGCCCCGCAGGCCGAGGGCAGCAATGCTGGCAGCGGCGCGCGCGATGTGGAAGACGCACCATCGGCCAAGAAGCTGATGGCAGAAAAAGGTTTGTCTGCCGATCAGGTGACAGGGACAGGGCGTGACGGTCGGATCATGAAAGAAGATGTCCAGAATGCCGCGGCGGCCCCAGCGGCTACGCCGGCTGTGCCCACCCCGGCAGCCCAACAAGCCCCGCGCCCGGCTGTGCCCGCAGATGATGCGGCCCGCGAGGAGCGCGTCAAGATGACCCGCTTGCGCCAGACAATCGCGCGCCGCCTGAAAGAGGCGCAAAACACCGCCGCCATGCTGACCACCTATAACGAGGCGGATATGGGCGGCGTAATGGAATTGCGCAACGCCTATAAGGACCAGTTCGAGAAGAAACACGGCGTCAAGATGGGCTTCATGTCGTTCTTCGTCAAAGCCTGCTGCCATGCGCTGATGGAAGTGCCGGAGGTCAATGCCGAGATTGATGGCACGGATGTGGTTTACAAGAACTATGTCCATATGGGTGTTGCGGTCGGCACGCCTTCGGGACTGGTCGTACCCGTGCTGCGCGATGCGCATAAGATGGGCTTTGCCGAGATTGAAAAGCGGATTGGCGATTTCGGCATGCGCGCCCGCGACGGCAAGCTGACCATGGCCGAGATGCAGGGCGGCTCGTTCACGATCTCCAATGGTGGGGTCTATGGCTCGCTCATGTCCTCGCCCATCCTCAACCCGCCGCAATCGGGTATTCTGGGCATGCACAAGATTCAGGAACGCCCGATGGTTGTAAAAGGCCAGATCGTGGCGCGGCCCATGATGTATCTGGCGCTGTCCTATGATCACCGCATCGTCGATGGCAAAGGGGCGGTTACCTTCCTCGTGCGCGTCAAGGAAGCGCTGGAAGATCCGCGCCGGTTGTTGATGGATCTTTGAATTACACTTTCGCAGGGTGCATGCGCGGCATGCACCCTGCCCAGAGTTGGAATGCTGGTAGCAGGAAAAGGCCCTCATGACCCCTGAACTGACAGCGCTCACCCTCGCGGCGATTTTGCAGATCGTGCAATTCATCCTCTTTGCCCTTCCGGCGAATCTCGAACTTGGCACGCGCTATACGGGCGGCAGCCGGGATTATGCCCCCGACAAACCCATGTCGAAACGCACCGCACGCCTGCAACGCGCGTTGAACAACCATTTCGAGGGGCTGATCCTGTTTGGCATCGCCGCCACCGTGATCACGGTGTCAGACCAGTCCAGCACCCTGACGGCGGCCTGCGCCTATGCCTATCTGATCGCGCGCATCCTCTATATTCCTGCCTATGCTTATGGCCTGAATCCGTGGCGCTCGGTCATCTGGGCGGTCGGGTTCATGTCCACTTTGATCATGTTGATGGTTGCACTTTTCTGATGCTCCTTCATCCTTGTCCAAATATCCTCGGGGGGTGCGGGGGGCAGACAGCCCCCCGCCTGCTTCGCCGAAAAAGGAGGAACTACCCATGACCTATGATGTAATCTTCATCGGCGCTGGCCCCGGCGGCTATGTTGGCGCGATCCGTGCTGCCCAACTGGGCCTGAAAGTTGCCTGTATCGAGGGGCGCGAGAGCTTGGGCGGAACCTGCCTGAATGTGGGCTGCATTCCCTCCAAGGCGCTTTTGCACGCCACCCACAGCCTGCATGAGGCCGAGCATAATTTCGAATCCATGGGCCTGACAGGGGCCAAGCCCAAGGTCGATTGGAAGAAAATGCTGGGCTACAAAACCGATGTGATCGGCCAGAACACCAAGGGCATCGAATTCCTGTTCAAAAAGAACAAGGTGGAATGGATCAAGGGCTGGGCGAAGGTGCTTGCGCCGGGCCGCGTGCAGGTGGGCGAACAGACCTATGAGGCGAAGAAGATCGTCATCGCCTCCGGCTCTGAATCCAGCCCGTTGAACGGGGTCGAGGTGGATGAGAAAACCATCGTCACCTCCACCGGCGCGCTGGAACTGGGCAAGATCCCGAAAAAGCTGATTGTCATCGGCGCAGGCGTGATCGGGCTGGAGATGGGGTCGGTCTATGCCCGCCTTGGGGCAGAGGTGACAGTTGTCGAATATCTGGACCGGATCATTCCGGGCAATGATGCCGAAGTCGCCAAGGTATTTCAGCGGCTTCTGGCCAAGCAGGGCATGAATTTCATTCTTGGGGCGGCTGTGCAATCGGCCACGGCCACCAAGGCCAAGGCCAAGGTCACCTACAAGCTGCGCAAGGATGACAGTGAACACACGCTGGAGGCTGACACTGTGTTGCTTTCGACAGGGCGCCGCCCGTTTGTTGACGGGTTGGGGCTGGATGCGCTGGGGGTCAAGATGACCGCGCGCGGGCAGATCGCCACAGATGCGCATTACAAAACCAGTATCGACGGCATTTACGCGATTGGCGATGTGATCGAGGGGCCGATGCTGGCGCATAAAGCCGAAGACGAAGGCATGGCCGTGGCCGAGATTCTGGCAGGGCAGGCGGGGCATGTGAATTACGGCGTCATCCCCGGTGTGATCTATACCTGGCCCGAAGTGGCTTCGGTCGGAGAGAATGAAGAAACCCTGAAAGAGGCGGGGCGCGCCTATAAGGTTGGCAAGTTCAGCTTCATGGGCAATGGCCGTGCGAAAGCGAATTTCGCAGGCGACGGGTTTGTGAAAATTCTGGCAGACAAGGAAACAGATCGCATTCTGGGCGCACATATCATCGGCCCTTATGCAGGCGATTTGATTCATGAAATCTGTGTGGCGATGGAATTTGGTGCCGCGGCCGAAGATCTTGCGCGCACCTGCCACGCCCATCCCACCTATTCCGAAGCCGTGCGCGAAGCGGCATTGGCTTGCGGCGATGGTGCGATTCACGCCTGAAAATACAAGACACCACATGGGGCTGGCGTCGGGGCAGAACTGGCCGCCAGCCCCCAACATGACAAGGAATTCAAACTATGCTGACGCTAGAGCAGGCACAGACGATCATCGCCGCCACCCGTGCCAAAGGCCGCGAGATGGGGTTAAAGCCACTTTCTGTGATTGTCCTTGATGCAGGCGGGCATGTGCTGGCCTTTGAACGCGAAGATGGTGCCTCTCCGGGGCGGTTTGGCATTGCGCATGGCAAGGCTTACGGCGCAGTCATGCTGGGCATGGCAGGACGCGCGCAAATGGCGCGCGCCGAAGCGCAGGCTTATTTCATGGCGGCGGTAAACGGGGTTTATGGCGGGCAGGTTGTCCCAGTGCCCGGCGGGGTGCTGTTGCGCGAGAATGGCACTGTGATCGGCGCGATGGGCGTGACGGGCGACAGCTCTGACAATGATGCAGAAGCAGCCTTGGCCGGTGCGCAAGCCGCCGGACTCGACGCCGAAGCGTGATTCGCTGCCGCCCCCGAGAGAAAATAAAAAACCCTGAGCATGTTCTCAGGGTTTTTTTGTCTGACTCGTGCGCAGTTCGCCTGCGGCGCATTCATGACATCAGGGTATCGGTGAATCTTTTGTGGGTGAGTGGTTTTTTCAACGTAGCGTCACAGATCGCGCGGCGTTCTGAGCCTGAATCGTCACGCTCTGTTTCGTCAGACAGCAGGAAAATTTTGCAATCAGGGCGTGTCTGCCGGATGCCCAGACATAATTCAATCGCGGCATGCACGCCGCCGACATGTTCTATATCGACAATGATAAAGTCGAATTCAGCCCGTTTTTCGCTTAGCCATGTCAGGGTTTGCGTGCAATGCGCCAGCACCATGACAGTGATGCGGGCTTGTTCATAGGCCCAGTCCTGAATGTCACGTGCGTCGTCGCAATAGGGCATGAATGCAACAGCAACGCCTTTGAAGGCTGGAAGCCCTTTTTCAGCAAAGACTTTCGCATCATGCATCATTCTTGCCGCCCTTGGATTATCTTGGATCAATAAAATACAACCTTAAGGATACTTTGTGCGAGAACAATCTCATGGTCAAGGCATCGTTCCGTTATTTCAAAGAGATTTTGTCTGGGTGCGCAGAAATAAGCCTGCGCTGCTGAAGTGAACTTCGGGGGCGATGGAATGTCGCAAAACTTTTGCCGGACGGGCCATAAACCCTGCACAGATCAGATTTGAACGGCGCATCTGGTCCCATCGACTTATGCGGCGCGCGCGTGGTTCTGTGGTCTGTCCATTGCTGGCAAAGCAATGCAAAAAGGGCGCACCAGTAGGTGCGCCCTTGCAACAAAAGCCGGTTTGGCTGGTTATTCTTGCTGGCCCATGAACATGAGAAGGAACTGGAACATGTTCAGGAAGCTGATGTAAAGGCTGAGCGCGCCATCAACAGCGGCTTTGTCCAGCCATTCCTGATCGCCATTTGCAGCATGCGCCACATATTCGCTTTTGATGGTTTGTGTGTAGAATGCTGTCAGACCTGCGAAGATCAGAATGCCGATGGCCGAGATGGCAAACATCATGGCAGGGCTTTGCAGGAACAGGTTTACAATCATGGCGACGATCAGGCCGATCACACCCATGATCAGGAATGTACCCATTCCCGACAGGTCTTTCTTGGTGGTGTAGCCATACAGGCTAAGGCCGCCAAAGGCGATGGCTGTCACGAAGAAGGTCTGCGTGATCGAGTAGCTGGTGAAGACCAGAAAGATCGAGCTGAGCGATAGGCCAATGGCGCTGGCAAAGACGAAAAAGCCAAGCTGCACGCCTGCGGCAGATGCGCGGCGCATCAGCGCGCCCCAGCCGAACAGAATGAATGCCAGCGGTGCAAACATGATCACCCAGCGCAGCGGCGACATGTAAATGGCACCGCCAAGGGTGTTCAGCATGGTGCCGTTTGGCAGTTGCGCAACAGCCATGCTTGGGTCTGTTGTTGTCGCAAGGCCGGAAATTGCCCATGCCGCGGCGGCTGTGATCAGCATGCCCACAGACATGGTTCCGTAAACTTTATTCATGTGGGCGCGAAGGCCCGCATCAATCTCGGCGGCGCGGGTGCCGCTGACCCGCTGTGCACGCATCGTGTTGAAGTCTGACATACTTACCTCCGTAATTGGTGCAGACTGGGAAGCCCCAGCCTGTCTTGGCTGTAATATCGTCAACTCCAGCAGAGGTTTCAAGCATTTCCGGAGTAAAATGGACAGGAATTGGTCACAAATTCCCCAACTGCGTGCCGGTTGTTCAATCTCTGATGCCAATCACCACTTTTCCTGTCGATTTTCGACTGCGCAATAACTCGAATCCCTCTGCAAACTGGTCCAAAGGCAGGGTGTGGCTGATATGCGGGTGCAAATGCCCTGTCGCATACCACCCTATGAGTTTGGACAGCGAGGTGGTCAGGGCATGCGGTGCGAATTTCAGATAGGCGCCCCAATAGAGACCGATCACAGTCAGATTCTTGACCAGCAATATATTGGCCGGAAATTGTGGAACAGTGCCGCCAGCAAAACCGATGGCAAGAAAACGCCCCTCGGGGCGCAGGGCGCGCAGGGCAGGGGTGGCAAGCGGCTCTCCGATCGCATCATAAACCACATCAACCCCGCCCGCATCCCTGAGCGCGGCGCGCAGGTCCAGACCTTCGCTGTCAAGGCAGAGGTCCGCACCGGCCTTGCGCGCAATCTCCAGCTTGTCGGCGCCGCGTGCCACCGCAATCACGCGCGCCCCAAGCGCCTTGCCAATCTCGACCGCTGTCAGCCCCACACCCCCTGCCGCGCCAAGTACCAACAATGTCTCGCCTGCTTGCAGCCTTGCGCGATGTTCCAGCGCCAGATGCGAGGTGCCATAGGCTACAAGAAACCCCGCAGCCTGTGTGAAGGGCATGGCATCTGGTATCGGCACACAGCAGTCTGCAGGGCAGCAGACCTGTTCCGCCAGCCCGCCCTTGCCGGGAAAGGCCGCAACCCGCATTCCGGGGCGCAGACCCTCGACGCCAGCCCCGACGGATGCGATTGTTCCTGCAACTTCCATCCCCATGACAAAGGGCAGATCGGGGCGTTCCTGATATTGACCGCGCGTCATCAATAAATCGGCGAAGTTCAGGCCGCATGCGGCCACAGTGATGACAACCTCACCGGCAGCCGCTTGGGGGGCGTCAATTTCAACAAGTTGGGGCAGCGTGTCGGTTTCAGTCAGCAGTACAGCGCGCATGATATGGTCCTTCCGATAGGGAACGCCAGATTTGCCGAGAGAACGGCAAAGCGCAAGCCATATGACTCAGTGCGATTCGCATTGCGCAAAACTCGCCCTTCGGTTGTTCGCAGTATGGTTTGCATTTTGCGAATATTTTGGCGCGCGCGCATAAAAGTCTTTTCTCAAGGCGTGGGATGCGGCACAACCTAAGTATGTGCCGGGGGCTGCGTGTTCGCGTCACATAAAGTTGTGTATAGCCGAAGAAACGATCTGTGTAGGTAGATGGTGTTTTATTTTCGGTGATTGGTGCAGAAGCCGTTTTTTTAAAAAATTGATAATGTTCGGCATTACAAAATAAGTGAGGGACAAATGACTCATCTCGTGGATTCGCATGTTGGCCAGAAAATTCGCCAGCGCCGATGGATGGTGGGAATGACACAGCAGCAGCTGGCTGAATCGGTTGGGATCAAATTTCAGCAAATTCAGAAATACGAGACGGGCATGAACCGCGTGTCTGCATCTCGGCTGTGGGACATTTCGCGCGCTTTGGGCGTGTCGGCCAGCTTCTTTTTCGAGGGGTTGTCCGAGAATGCCAACGAACCCGCCGCAGAAGATCAGATCCTTCAACAAAAAGAAACGCTGGAATTGCTGCGCAGCTACTATGCAATTCCAGAAGGGCAGCGGAAGCGGTTTTTGCATCTGGCCCAATCACTTGGCGATTTCAGCGCAGCCTCTTGAGGGTGCGATATATTTCATAACGTAAGAATTTAAAACAACGGCAGGCCTTGGTCTGCCGTTGCTTTTCGTGGTGAAGACTGCAACTGAGGGGTGCCGGAAATCACCTTACGGATAAGCCCAATGCCCGATCCGCGCCTGACCTTGTCGCAACATGCCGAGATGCTAGCACTTATTGAAACGCTGGCAGACCATGCGCGCGAGGCTATCCTGCCTTGGTTCCGGAACCCGGATTTGGGGGCCGCCAACAAGGCATGCAACGGGTTCGATCCGGTCACACAGGCAGACAGGGCAGCCGAGCAGATCATCCGCGCCACCTTGCTTCAGCACCGCCCGCAAGATGGCATTCTGGGCGAAGAGTTTGGGCCAAAGGCCAGCGAGTCCGGCCTGACATGGATTATTGATCCGATCGATGGCACGCGCGGTTTTCTTGCCGGAACCCCGTGCTGGGGCGTGCTGATTGCCTTGGCCGATGGTGATGGCCCGTTTCTGGGGGTCATCGACCAGCCTTATATCTCCGAGCGGTTTTTGGGCGGGCTTGGGCAGGCTTGGGTTGCAGGGCCACAGGGGCGCAAACCGCTTGCCACTCGCGGTACGGTTGAATTGGGCGATGCGATATTGTTCACCACCTTTCCTGAAATCGGCACCAGCGCCGAACAGGCGGCATTCACCCGCGTTTCGGACTCCGCGCGCCTGACACGCTACGGGATGGATTGTTATGCCTATGCCCTGCTGGCCGCAGGGCATATCGATCTGGTGATCGAGGCGGGGCTGAACCCGTATGACATAGCTGCCCCCATCGCGGTGATCGAGGCTGCGGGCGGAATTGTCACCGACTGGCAGGGGGGGCCGGTGGGGGCAAGCGGACAAGTGCTTGCCGCCGCCAATCCGGTGCTGCATGCCAAAGCGCTGGCACTGCTGCAAGGGTAAGGTCAGTCGGTCAGTTCTGTGATCGCTGCGGTGATCATCTCCAGACAGGCAGGTGTCGAAAACCTGTGATCTGCATCTTTGACCAAGGTCAGGCGCATATCGGGGCAGGTTGCATGCGCAATCAGGCGCAGGGGAACCGAAGGTGCCACCGCTTCGTCCAGCGTGCCTTGCATCAGGCGCACGGGAAAGGGCAGGTCCAGCGGTGTTTGCAACACAAGCTGCATCTTGCCATCCTCGAACAGGTGGCGGGTCAGGGTATAGGGCGTGTCGTCATAGCCATTGGGCACGCTGATTTGGCCCTGTTCCAGAATTTCGGCGCGCTGTGCATCCGTCAGCCCCGGCCACATGCTGTCTTCGGTGAAATCGGGGGCGGCGGCTACACCTACCAGCCCATGCACCCGCTTTGGGACTTTGCGCGCCAAAAGCAGTGCGATCCAGCCGCCCATGGATGATCCGACCAAAATCTGCGGCCCGTCTGTCAGCTTGCTCAGCGCTTCCAGCGCATCTTCGGCCCAATCCCCGATGCAGCCTTCTGCAAAAGTGCCAGAGCTTTCGCCATGGCCGGAATAGTCGAAGCGCAGGAATGCACGGCCTTGGGATTTGGCCCAATCTTCCAGAAAAACCGCCTTGGTGCCCGACATATCCGACATGAAGCCGCCCAGAAACACCACGCCCGGCCCGCGCCCTTGCGTTTTGTGATAGGCCAGTTTGCGCCCCGCGCTTGTGTCCAGATACTCAACCATCGCCCAACTCCTTCAATCCATAGGCGGCTACCGCGCCACCTGCGGCCATGCAGGCGAACAGGGCCATTGTTGCCCCCGCCCCTGCAAGGGCTGCAACTGCGCCGAACACACCGCTGGCCAGCAGGATCACCCCGATGACCGTATTTGCAATTGCGGTATAAATGGCGCGGCGGTCTTGTCCAACCATATCGACCAGATAGGTGGCCCGGCCCAGCCGCACCCCCTGATGCGCGATCATTAGGCCAAACAACGCAAGCGGCATGGCCCAGACGGTGGCCGCCAGACCGGACATGGCAAAAGCCAGTGTCAGCACCATCGCCCCCGCACCCGATATGCCTGTCCAGATCAGAACCTTGCGCGAAGATTTGTCGGCCAGCCGCCCCCAGACATAGCTGGACAAAAGTGCCGCCAGCGCCGAGGCCAGAACCAGTGCGCCCAACCCCTGCAACGCGGCCCCCCCGTCGCCCGAGGCCAGAACCACCAGATAGGGCGGGGCGAGCGCTGTCGAGGTCAGCAACCCGCGCGCCACGATGAAACGCACAAGCTGGCCATCCTCGCGAAGATACCCCAGATTTGCGATTGCGGCGGCAAAGCCGTTTGCGCCCCCGTCTTGCGCGCCCTTATCCTCGGCCAGCCCTGCGAACACCACGCCTGCCAGCACCCACGCGCTTGCAGCCAGCGCCAGTGCGCCCAGCACAATGGCGGCGCGCGCATCCGAGAACAGGATCAGCACCAGCGCAAAGCCGATCACAACCATCGCCGACCAACTGCCCGCCACCCCCGTGACCGTGCCGCGCTGGCCTTTGTCGATGGTCTTGCCCAAAACATCCTTATAGGCCACCGACGCGACCGAGCGTGACAGCGCCAGCACGCTCAGCCCCAGCAGAATCACCAGCCCCGCTGCTATACCCTGTAGCGTCAGGGCAGCGGCCAGAATAATGGCTGCCCCCACGCCCTGCCCAATGGCGGCTGCCGCCCAAGCCCATTTGCGCTGTGCCATGGCCCGAATGCGCGCGGCAGTGAACAGTTGCGGCAGCAATGCGCCTGCTTCGCGGATGGGCACCAGCAGCCCCACAAGCGCTGCGGGCGCCCCCAGATGCGTCATCAGCCATGACAGCACAAGTTTCGGGTCCGCCAGCCCGTCAGCAGATTTGCTTAGCCCAAGCGCGGCTGCATGGCGCAGGAAATTCTGCGGTTGCTGCGTGCATGCCTCGTCCGAGATGTCGCGGCACATGCGCCCCGCATCGTCATTGGCCAGCATTTCATAGCTTAGACGGACAGCAGGGCGGGGCGGGGGCATGTGCAACTCCTTGCAGCGGACGATTTTGGCGACAGGACAAAACGAAGTCAGCTTGACTTTCGTTCCCTCGAAGGTCAAACCCTGCGCCACATAAACCCGCAACCGGGCGTTCCGTGGGCGCCAAAACGACGAGGAGCACGGCCTATGGCCCAGATTTCCCTGACATTACCTGATGGATCAGCCCGCGTATATGACGCAGGCGTAACTGCCGCCGATGTGGCCGAGAGCATCTCGAAATCGCTGGCGAAGAAAGCCATTTCCGCCACTGTAAACGGCGCGCATTTCGACCTGCAATGGCCGATCACGCAGGATGCCAGCATCGCAATTCACACCATGCAGGATGACGCGCAGGCGTTGGAGCTGATCCGGCATGATTTCGCGCATGTCATGGCGCGTGCAGTGCAGGAAATCTGGCCGGATGTGAAGGTCACGATTGGCCCTGTGCGCGACAAGGGCTGGTTTTATGATTTCGACCGCGCCGAGCCGTTCGTGCCCGAAGACCTTGCGCAGATTGAAGCGAAGATGCGCGAGATCATCAATGCGCGCGACGCAGTGCGCACCGAAATCTGGGACCGCGCGCGCGCGGTCCAGCATTACAAGGACGCGAATGAGCCGTTCAAGCTGGAGTTGATCGAGCGTATTCCCGAAGGCGAGCCGCTGCGCATGTATTGGCATGGGGCTTGGCAGGATTTGTGCCGTGGCCCGCATTTGCAACATACCGGCCAGCTGCCTGCCGATGGGTTCAAGCTGATGAGCATTGCAGGGGCCTATTGGCTGGGCGACAGCACACGGCCCATGTTGCAGCGCATTTATGGCGTGGCCTTCAAGAACCGCGTGGACCTGAAAGCGCATCTGACCATGCTGGAGGAAGCGGCCAAGCGCGACCACCGCAAGCTGGGCCGCGAAATGAACCTGTTCCATATGCAGGAAGAAGCCCCCGGGCAGGTGTTCTGGCACCCCAATGGCTGGTCAATCTATACCAACCTGCAAGATTATATGCGCCGCCAGCAGCGCCGCGATGGTTATGTGGAAGTGAATACGCCGCAGGTTGTCAGCCGCAAACTGTGGGAAGATTCGGGGCATTGGGACAATTATCAGGACCATATGTTCATCGTCGAGGTTGACGAGGAACATGCCCGCGAGAAAACCGTCAATGCGCTGAAACCGATGAACTGCCCCTGCCATGTGCAGATCTACAACCACGGTCTGAAATCCTATCGCGACCTGCCACTGCGCATGGCAGAGTTCGGATCTTGCAACCGCTACGAGCCTTCGGGCGCGCTGCATGGCATCATGCGGGTGCGCGGGTTCACGCAGGATGACGCGCATATTTTCTGCACTGATGAGCAGATCGAAGCCGAGACAAAGAAATTCATCGAACTGCTGGCGGCAGTCTATGCCGATCTCGGGTTTGAAAACTGGACGATCAAACTCTCCACCCGCCCCGAAAAGCGGATCGGGTCGGATGAAAGCTGGGACAGGGTCGAACAGGCTTTGGGCGATGCATGCAAGGCGGCAGGCTATGCTTATGAGTTGCAGGAAGGCGAGGGGGCGTTTTATGGCCCGAAGCTGGAATTCACCCTGACTGATGCGATCGGGCGGTCCTGGCAATGCGGCACCTTGCAGGTAGACCCCAACCTGCCCGAACGTCTGGATGCGCAATATGTGGGCCAGGACGGTGCGAAACACCGGCCCGTCATGCTGCACCGCGCAGTCTTGGGCAGTTTCGAACGCTTCATCGGCATTCTGATCGAGAACTTCTCGGGCAAGCTGCCGCTATGGCTGGCCCCGCGACAGGTTGTCGTCGCCTCGATCATCTCGGATGCGGATGCATATTGCCGCGAGGTGGTTGAGGCGCTGCAAGCTGCCGGACTTCGGGCAGAGCTGGATATCCGCAACGAGAAGATCAACTACAAGGTGCGCGAGCATTCGGTTGGCAAAGTGCCTGTGATCCTTGCGATAGGTGCGCGCGAAGTCGAGGAACGCACGGTTTCCGTGCGCAGACTTGGCGACACTCGGACAGAAACGCAATCACTGGATGCAGTTGTCGCCGCGTTGCAGGTCGAGGCAACGCCGCCGGATTTGCGCTAGACTGGCAGCTCTTGCAGCATAGTCCCGGCCTTGCGCCGGGACCCCTTGCTTTGGCCGCTAGGCCCCGGCGCAAGGCCGGGGCTGTGTTGCGCTTTACGTAAAAGAGAATAATCCCCGTAAGTTATGCCATGCCGCACGATCTTCGTGCGCATGACATGCGACACGCGGAGAGAGGCATAAGCGCGTTATGCGATGGTCAACGCAACACTGCCGGATTTGCACGAGGGGGTATATCTTGCAGCATAGTCCCGGCCTTGCGCCGGGACCTCTTGCTTGGGCCGCGAGGCCCCGGCGCAGGGCCGGGGCTGCGTTGCGCGTGTATCAGGCGCTGGCTTTTGCCTGACGCTTGCGCTCATGCGGGTCAAGGAAGCGTTTGCGCAGGCGGATGGCATTGGGCGTGACTTCGACCAACTCGTCATCATCGATATAGGCAATCGCCTGTTCCAGCGACATGATGGTGGGCGGTGTCAGTTTGACCGCATCATCCGTCCCAGAAGCGCGCACGTTGGTCAGCTTCTTGCCCTTCAACGGGTTCACTTCCAGATCATTGTCGCGGCTATGCTCGCCAATGATCATGCCCTGATAGACAGGGTCTTGTGGATTGATCATCATGCGCCCGCGTTCTTCCAGATTCCACAGCGCATAGGCGACTGCCGTGCCATCTTCCATCGAGATCAGGACACCCTGACGACGGCCCGGAATGGCCCCTTTATAGGGGGCCCATTCATGGAACACACGGTTCAGAACGCCTGTGCCGCGTGTATCGGTCAGAAATTCACCATGATAGCCAATCAGGCCACGCGATGGCACATGCGCGATAATGCGCGTCTTGCCCACGCCTGCGGGTTTCATTTCTGCCAGATCGCCCTTGCGCGGCCCGGTCAGTTTCTCGATCACAGTGCCGGTATATTCATCATCGACATCGATTGTGACTTCTTCAATGGGTTCCAGCCGCTGGCCATCGACATCGCGCATCAGCACGCGCGGGCGCGAGATGGACAGTTCAAACCCTTCGCGACGCATATTCTCGATCAACACGCCCATCTGCAATTCGCCACGGCCTGCAACCTCGAACGCCTCGCCGCCCGGTGTGTCGCTGACCTTGATGGCGACATTCAACTCTGCCTCGCGCATCAGACGCTCGCGGATGACACGGCTTTGGACCTTTGCGCCATCACGTCCGGCCAGTGGCGAATCATTGATGCCGAAGGTGACAGAGATGGTGGGCGGGTCGATCGGTTGCGCGGGCAGGGCGATGTCAACTTCAAGCGCGCAGAGCGTGTCGGCCACAGTGGCCTTGGTCATGCCTGCAAGTGTTACGATATCGCCTGCTTCTGCCGCGTCAATGGCCTGCTGGCCAAGGCCGCGGAAGGCCAGAACCTTGGTAACGCGGAACTGCTCGATCTTGGAATTGTCGCGTGACAGCGCCTTGATCGTCTCGCCCGCTTTCAACGTGCCGGATTCGACACGGCCTGTCAGGATGCGGCCCAGATAGGGGTCGGCGGACAGGGTTGTTGCCAGCATGCGAAACGGCTCTGTGCGGCGTGCAACCTGTGCCGGTTCGGGCACATGTTTGACCACCAGATCAAACAGAGCGGACATGTCTTGCCGTGGCCCGTCCAGTTCGGCATCAGCCCAGCCATTGATCCCGCTTGCATAAAGCACAGGGAAATCAAGCTGTTCATCACTTGCGCCCAGATTGGCGAACAGGTCGAACACCTCGTTCAACGCGCGGTCGGGTTCGGCGGCGGGCTTGTCGACCTTGTTGAGCAGCACAATCGGGCGCAGCCCCAGTGCCAGTGCTTTCGAGGTCACGAATTTGGTTTGGGGCATTGGCCCCTCGGCTGCATCGACCAGCAACACGACACCATCCACCATGGACAAAATACGCTCCACCTCGCCGCCGAAATCGGCGTGGCCGGGGGTGTCGACGATATTGATGCGGTTCTCTTTCCACTCGACCGAGGTGGCTTTGGCCAGAATGGTGATCCCGCGTTCGCGTTCCAGATCATTGCTGTCCATCGCGCGTTCAGTGGTTGACTGGTTCTCTCGGTAGGTGCCCGATTGCTTCAACAGCTCGTCCACAAGTGTGGTTTTGCCATGGTCAACGTGCGCGATGATCGCGATATTGCGAAGGGTCATAAGTCTTGCCTTTTGATGCTGCGCCGCCGCATTACCCGATTGCGCATCCTGTGGCTAGCCCCCAAGCGCGTTACGTCCCGATATAGCGGTCGCGCCGGTGGTTAATTGCCACAATCGCATTCAGAACGGCTGCCCCGAGAAGGGACCATAGCACAAGATCGGGGTCCAGCACCAGAAGTGCCACTGCAAACAATGCCAGGTCGAAGGCCAGTTGCACCCAGCCTGCGCGCCAGCCAAAGCGTTCTTGCAGGTCATACGCGACGATGCCCACCCCGCCAAGGCTGGCGCGGTGACGAAAGATCGCCAGCAACCCCGCCCCTGCAATCAGCCCGAACAACACCGCCGCCACTGCGGGATGGGCGGGATCGACCTGCACCAGATCCTCGATCACCAGCGAGATGGCAGAGATCAGCGCGACAGAGACAAATGTCTTGACGGTAAAGGCCCGCCCCAGCCGCCACCATGCCAGTGCATAGAAGGGGATGTTGATTGCAAAAAACACCACCCCGAAACTGTAGCCGGTGATATAGGCCACCAGCACGGCCAGCCCCGCTGTCTGTCCGGTCACAAGGCCCGCGCCGGTCAGGATCAGCACGCCAAAGGCGCACATCACAGCGCCGAAGACCAGCCCTTGGGCATCTTCAAATTTGGTATGGGGCGCAGATGCTGTCATCCTAATGGCCGACAGTTTTGCTGAACAGGTTGATCACGACAATACCAGAGATGATCAGGAACAGACCCAGCAGGGCGGGGGCGTCCAGCCTTTGGCCAAAGACGACCCAGCCGATGCCCGCGATCAGGCACACCCCCAACCCCGCCCATATGGCATAGGCCACACCCACAGGAATAATGCGCAACACCAGCGCCAGCAGCCAGAATGACAGCACATAGGACAGCACAACCAGTATTGACGGCCCCAGACGGGTAAAGCCGTCGCTGGCCTTCAACGCTGTGGTGCCAATCGTTTCAAACAGAATGGCCACGCCAAGATATAGCCAATGCATGGCTGCTCTCCCTAGATCGGGTTGCCCGCCGCCATGTTTGCAACGGCGCGCTCTACCTCGCGCAGGCGCTCGGCATTGGGGGGGTGGGTGCCCAGAAACTGGTTTCCGGGGTCCGGGATGCGGCGGAAAATCTGCGCGCCGCGCATTGGGTCATAGCCGCCACGCGCGGCGATGACCGCGCCAAGGCGGTCTGCTTCCAGTTCGAAGTTTTTAGAATAGCGCCGTGCGCCGACAGTTGCGCCGGTGTTGACGATCTGTTGCGCGGTGCCCTGATCCACGCCGGAAATTGCCGCGACAAGCCCGCCCAGCAACGCCCCTGTCATGGCTTGCTGCTGGATGCGGGGCAGGTGGTCGGCAATGTGATGGGCCGCTTCATGCCCGAATATCAGGGCAATTTCGTCATGGCTGCGCAGATCATCAATCAGCGCGATGGTAAAGGCAATAATGGGACGGCCATTTTCATCGCGGGTGTGAAAGGCGTTGGGGGGCTGGTTGGGGCGATCGTCCAGAATGACGATGAAATTGCAATCCAGACGCGGGTTGCGTTCGCGGCACACTTGCGTGGCGACGGGTCGCATGCGCGCAACAACTGTATTGAAATCCGCCCGCGTGCTGACAGGGGCCAGCGCTTGCGGGGCAGGCGACAGCATGGGGGCAGGGGCAAGGGTGCAGCCTGCCACCACAAGCGCGGTTGCAGCCATCGACAGTGACATTTTCAGGGCATGCAGCATGGCATCAACCTCTCATTGGACCGGCCAAGATGTAGCGGACGGCGTGAAAAGCACAATGCGCGCCGCATCACTTCCTTGGGGGAATTCCTGAAGGCAGGCGGGATGATGCAGGCAGCCCGGCATCGACCCGCCCCCCAAGGCTGACGCCTTAGCGTGTGGATTCTGTCAGGCGGCGGGTGACATATTCGGTCACCGTGTTCAGCATCGGCTGCATGTGCTGCTCTTCATCTTTGAAGAAGTGATCCGCGCCTTCGATTTCCGTGTGGGTGATGGTGATGCCGCGCTGTTCCTGCAACTTGCCCACAAGTGTTTTCGTGTCACGCGGCGGGGCCACACGGTCAGCCGTGCCGTTGATCACCAAACCAGAGGCGGGGCAGGGCGCAAGGAAGCTGAAATCATACAGGTTCGCCGGTGGCGCGACCGAGACAAAGCCGGTAATGTCGGGGCGGCGCATTAGTAACTGCATGCCGATCCATGCGCCGAAACTGAACCCTGCCACCCAGCAATGCCGCGCATTCTGGCTTTGGGCCTGCACATAATCGAGCGCGGCAGCAGCATCGGACAGTTCGCCAATGCCCTGATCATATTCGCCCTGACTGCGCCCGACGCCACGGAAATTGAACCGCAGCACCGAAAAGCCCATTTTGTGAAAGGCATAATGCAGGTTGTAGACAACCTTGTTGTTCATCGTGCCGCCAAATTGCGGATGCGGGTGCAACACGATCGCAATCGGTGCGTCAGTCTTGGGTTGCGGGTGGAAGCGGCCTTCAAGGCGGCCTTCTGGGCCGGGGAAGATGATCTCGGGCATGAGGGGCCTTATCTAGTGGTCACGGAATATGACATTTTTTGTCATGCTATTTGCGATTCTGTTCAAGCCGCACCCGATACCGTCTTGCTAATTCTTGACTCTTTACTTCAGGCATTTTAGAAATGTTCTAAATTGCGAGATGTGATCTCGGGATAGGGTCGCGCTGCGCCAAGGGTGTAGGCGCGTGTGTCGGGCGCGTCAACCTCAATCGGTACTATGCGCAGCGGGGGGTGGCCATGAAGCTGTCTACAAAAGGGCGTTACGCCATGATCGCCTTGGTGGATTTGGCGCAAGCCCCGACTGGGGGGCTGGTGTCGCTGAATGAAATTGCAAACCGGCAGCATGTGTCGCTGGCCTATCTGGAGCAGCTGTTCGTCAAGCTGCGCCGCGCCGGTCTGGTTGAGTCTGTGCGCGGGCCGGGGGGCGGCTACCGGCTGGCACGCGGGGCCGATTCGATCCGCGTGTCCGAGGTGCTGGAAGCGGTCGAGGAAACTGTCAGCGCCATGCATACCGGCGCGGGAGCTTCGGGGGCGATTTCGGGGTCCAGGGCGCAATCCATGACCAACCGCTTGTGGGAAGGGTTGTCGGCACATGTCTATGTGTTTTTGCACCAAACCCGCCTGTCAGATGTGGCAAACAATGCCCTGACACCCTGTCCCGCTGTGCCCAATCTGTTCGAGATTGTGGACGAATGATGCAACACGCCGGCTGCGGCTGGCATTGTGCAAGGTAAAGGGGCTGCTCTGTGACACGCCGCGTCTATCTGGATTATAACGCCACCGCGCCTTTGCGCGACGAGGCGCGCGTGGCCATGATCGCCGCGATGGATGTGGTGGGCAACCCGTCATCTGTCCATGCCGAAGGGCGGCGCGCGCGCGCGCTGCTGGAGAAGGCACGCGCGCAAGTGGCGGCGGCCCTTGGGGCGGACGGGGCAGAGGTGATCTTCACCTCTGGCGCGACCGAAGCAGCAGGGCTGGCGCTGGCAGGGCGCGGGGTGTCATGCGCTGCGATCGAACATGATGCAGTGCGCGCATGGGGAGATGATGCGCTTGGCGTCGATGAATTGAGTGCAGTGACAGTGCCCCATCCCGACCGCGCCACCCTTCAGATTGCCAATTCCGAAACAGGTATCGTGCAAGCCCTACCCGAAGGGCTGGCCGTCAGCGACCTGACGCAGGGTTTTGGCAAGCTGCCTTTCGCCTTCAACTGGCTGGGGGTCGAGATGGGCTTTATCTCGGCGCATAAAATCGGTGGGCCAAAAGGGGTCGGCGCGCTGGTTATGCGACGGGGCACTGATATCGCGGCACAAATTCGCGGCGGCGGTCAGGAAATGGGGCGGCGCGCGGGCACGGAAAACCTGATTGCCATCGCCGGATTCGGCGCCGCGGCAGAAGCTGCGGCAAAAGACCTTGCAGATGGTGTCTGGAATTCTGTATCTGAAATTAGAAATATTCTAGAACAGGCTCTGGACGCTGGCGCAAGCAAGACTATTTTAGTCGGGAAAGGAACCGACCGTTTGCCCAACACCTTGTGTCTTGCGACACCCGGGTGGAAGGGAGAGACGCAGGTGATGCAGATGGACTTGGCAGGCTTTGCCATTTCGGCTGGATCGGCCTGTTCTTCTGGCAAGCTTCGGGCGTCTGCCGTGTTGGGCGCGATGGGGTTTGACGCGGCAACGGCATCGGGCGCGATCCGGGTCTCATTGGGCCCACAGACGCAAAAAGAAGATGTGCTGCGCTTTGCTGATGCGTGGTTAAGGGAATATCGCCGTTTCGCTGCCCGCGCGGCGTGAACGGACGAAAAGGCCCCGGCACGGGGGCCGGATTAGGAGAAGGAAAGCAGATGGCTGTACTTGACGAGACGCAAATGCGCGAAGGGGTAGACCGCGAGACTGTCGAGACAGTGCAGTCGATGGCGGGCACCTACAAGCATGGTTGGGAAACCGAGATCGAGATGGACTTTGCGCCCAAGGGGCTGAACGAAGACATCGTGCGCCTGATTTCTGAAAAGAATAACGAACCGGAATGGCTGCTGGAATGGCGGCTGGACGCCTATCGGCGCTGGCTGACGATGGAAAGCCCCGACTGGGCCATGCTGAACATTCCTGAAATCGACTATCAGGAACAGTATTACTATGCCAAACCCAAATCCATGGCCGAAAAACCCAAATCGCTGGACGATGTGGACCCGAAACTTCTGGAAACCTACGCCAAGCTGGGGATTCCGCTGAAAGAACAAATGCTTCTGGCCGGTGTTGAAGGCGCGGAAGAAGGGCGCAAGGTTGCGGTCGATGCGGTGTTCGACTCTGTCTCGCTGGGGACAACTTTCAAGAAAGAACTGGCAGCAGCGGGCGTGATCTTCTGCTCGATCTCGGAAGCGGTGCAGGACCATCCCGAACTGGTGAAGAAATACCTCGGCTCTGTCGTGCCGCAGAATGACAATTACTTCGCGGCGCTGAACTCGGCTGTGTTCTCGGATGGCAGCTTTGTCTACATCCCCGCCGGTGTGAAATGCCCGATGGAGCTTTCGACCTATTTCCGCATCAATGCGGAAAATACCGGCCAGTTTGAACGCACGCTGATCGTTGCCGAAAAAGGCAGCCATGTCAGCTATCTGGAAGGCTGCACCGCGCCCAAGCGCGACACCAACCAGCTGCATGCCGCGGTGGTAGAGATCGTCATTCTGGAAGATGCAGAGGTCAAATATTCGACCGTGCAAAACTGGTTTCCCGGCGATGAGAACGGCAAGGGCGGGATTTACAATTTCGTCACCAAACGCGCCGATTGCCGCGAGGACCGCGCGAAAGTCATGTGGACGCAGGTGGAAACCGGCAGTGCGATCACATGGAAATACCCGTCCTGCATTCTGCGCGGCGATGACACACAGGGTGAATTCTACTCGATCGCCATTGCCAATAACTGGCAGCAGGCCGACACAGGCACGAAAATGGTGCATCTGGGCAAGAATTCACGCTCGCGCATCGTGTCCAAGGGCATTTCGGCGGGCCATGCGCAAAACACCTATCGTGGCTTGGTGTCGATGCACCCCAAAGCAACCAGCAGCCGCAACTATACCCAATGCGACAGCTTGTTGATTGGCGATAAATGCGGCGCGCATACTGTGCCCTATATCGAGGTGCGCAACGCTTCCAGCCGTGTCGAGCATGAGGCGACAACCTCGAAGGTGGATGACGACCAGCTGTTCTATTGCCGCTCTCGCGGGATGGACGAGGAAGAGGCGGTGGCCTTGGTTGTCAACGGGTTCTGCAAGGAAGTGTTGCAGGAATTGCCGATGGAATTCGCCATGGAAGCGCAGGCGCTGGTCGCCATCTCGCTTGAAGGGTCAGTGGGCTGAGGCCCTGAAATAAAGCGCTTTGCGCTGGGAATGAGGAATAGTTAAATGTTGGAAATCAAGAACCTGCACGCCGAACTTGAAGACGATTCTGAGGTGAAAATCCTCAAGGGTCTGTCGCTGAAGGTGAACCCCGGCGAAGTGCATGCCATTATGGGGCCGAACGGGTCGGGCAAGTCGACGCTGTCTTATGTGCTGTCGGGCCGCGATGGCTATACCGTGACAGATGGCAGCGCCACACTGGAAGGCGTGGACCTGTTGGAAATGGAAGCCGAGGAACGCGCGGCCGCCGGCCTGTTTCTGGCGTTTCAATACCCTGTCGAGATTCCAGGCGTGGGCAACATGACCTTTCTGCGCACCGCCGTGAATGCACAGCGCAAAGCACGTGGTCAGGAAGAACTGTCAGCGGGCGAATTCCTGAAAGTCGTGCGCGCAAAGGCCAAGGATTTGCAGATCGATGCCGATATGCTGAAACGGCCTGTAAATGTGGGCTTCTCGGGCGGTGAGAAAAAGCGCAACGAGATTTTGCAAATGGCCATGCTGGAACCCAAGATGTGCATCTTGGATGAAACAGATTCCGGCCTTGATGTGGACGCGATGAAACTGGTGGCAGATGGTGTGAACGCGCTGCGCGATGCAGGCCGGTCGTTCCTTGTTATCACGCATTATCAACGGCTTCTCGACCATATTGTACCGGATGTCGTGCATATCCTGTCCGAAGGCCGGATCATCAAGACAGGCGGTCCCGAACTGGCGTTGGAAGTTGAACGCAACGGCTATGCCGACCTGATGGCGGAGGCGCAGGCATGATGCCACGGGCCAAACTGAAAGCGCAAAAGGTCGAGGCGGCGCAGGCACTGTTGGCGGACCGCACGCTTCCTGAAGGGGGCGCATGGATCACCAAGGCGCGCAACGCGGCACAGGCCCGCGTGCGTGACATGGGCTTGCCCACCAAGCGCGACGAATACTGGCGCTATACAGACCCCCGCCGCCTGACCGATGCCGGGGTGGTGGCCGGTGCGCTGCATGACACCAAAGGCGAGCCGCTGGTTTTTGACCAGATTGACCGGATCAAGCTGGTGTTTGTCGATGGTGTGTTCGATGAACAGGCCTCTGACCCGCTGGTGCTGGACGGGGTGGAAATCTGCCAACTGTCGCAAGCGGCGCGCACAGACCTGCATTGGGCGCGCGATCTCTATGGATCGCTAGACGCGCGGGCACAATCGCCCGTCGAGCGCCCCTTGGCCAGCCTGAACACCGCCTATGCGACCGAGGGTGTGTTGATCCGCGTAACCGGCAAGCCGCAAAAGCCCATTTCGCTGATCTACCTGCGCAAATCCGAAACCGCAGATGCGATGCTGCACCATGTCATTCGCGTTGAGGCGGGCGCAGAGGCGACTGTGCTGGAAAACGGCCCCATCGCCACGCGCTTCAATCAGGTCATGGAAGTGGACATTGCCGATGGCGGCACGCTCCACCACATTCGCGCACAGGGGCGCGACCATGAGCGCGTAGGCTCTGCGCATCTGTTCGCGCGTCTGGGCGAAGGCGCGCATCTGAAATCCTTTACGCTGACCGCCAATGGCGCGCTGATCCGCAATGATTCGATCATCTGGCTGGATGGCGCGGGCGGGTCTGCGCATGTGGCAGGCGCGACAGTCGGCGACGGGGCCTTCCATCATGATGACACTGTGTTCATCACGCATGGCGCGCCGCGCTGCGAAAGCCGTCAGGTGTTCAAGAAAGTGCTGCGCGGTGGGGCTGTGGGCGTGTTTCAGGGCAAGATTCTGGTCGACCAGATCGCGCAGCTGACAGATGGCTACCAAATCAGCCAATCATTGCTGCTGGATGAAAATGCCCAGTTTCTGGCCAAGCCAGAGTTGGAAATCTATGCCGATGATGTGAAATGCAGCCACGGCTCTACCTCGGGCGAGATTGATGACAACCAGCTATTCTACCTGCGCGCACGCGGTGTGCCGGAAGATACAGCCAAAACCCTGCTGGTTCTGGCCTTTCTGGCCGAAGCGCTGGACGAGATTGCAGATTCTGCATTCGCTGATGACCTGCGCACACGGCTGGAAGCATGGTTTGAACGGCGCGGCTGATGGCGGAGATGGCTTGTAAACTCGCGGCGCGCGGTCTGTCTGACCGGGCGTCAAGATATGGGTGCGTTTCATGTCTGTAACCCGCAACATGGCGCGCACCTATCGTGCGCCCCGCGCGACAACACGCGGCATGATCGCCCAAGGCATAACCGAGCCGCAGATTCTGGCTTTCGGCCTGATTTCTTGCGGGTTGATCTTTGTGGCGCAATGGCCGGGCCTGTCGCGGGCGGCAGCACTTGACCCCACTATCACGTTCGAGCAGCGGATGGGCGGCGCGTTGTTCGGCATCATGTTCATGCTGCCTTTGCTTCTCTATGGTGTTGCGGGGCTGTTGCAACTTGTGCTGCGTGTGCTGGCAGGGCCAGTGCAGGGGCTGCATGTGCGCCTTGTGCTGTTCTGGTCACTTCTGAGCGTTACGCCGTTGATGCTGGTGCAGGGCGGGCTTGCGGCTTTGCTGGGGCCAACACAGGCGGTCACATCTTTCGGGTTTGTGGTGACTGCGGTATTTCTTTACATACTTGGGGCGGGGCTGTTGGAAGTGGCGCGTCCGCGCCATGGCGAAGCCTCTTGAAGGCCTGCCGAAAAGGACCGAATCCATGAACTTGAATGCTGCCAATGTCGGCGCGCTTGTGCGCCTTACCATAACGCGCCCGCGCGAAGCGGCGGCGCAACTTATAGGCATGAATATCCCCGATGATGCGCGCTGGCTGGGGTTTGTGATTGTCGTTGTGCTGTCGGTGCTGATCGGACAGGTCTCGGTGCTGCTGATGGGCGAGGAGGGGTTTCAGGGCAGCATGCTGTTCATGGCCATGTTCCAGACCTCTATCTTGCTGGGCATGGTGGTGGCGGTTCAGGGTATAGGGCGCGCCTTGGGCGGCGGCGGGACATTCCCCGACACGCTTGTCCTGATGGCGTGGTTGCAATTTGTGATGCTGGTGTTCCAACTGGTGCAGATTGTCAGCTTGCTGTTCATTCCTGCCATGTTCGGGCTGATCACACTTGCCGCACTGGTCTTTTTCATGTGGATGCTGACAAACTTCATCATGGCGCTACATGGCTTCACATCGCCGACCAAAGTGTTTGTCGGCATCATTTTTTCGTTCTTCGCAATGGCTGTCATCCTGGCCATTTTGCTGGGAATGATGGGGCTTGCGCCAGGAGGGGTCTAACATGCTCGATATCTCGCGGGTGCGCGCGGATTTTCCGATCCTAGATCGCACAGTCAATGGCAAGCCATTGGTCTATCTGGACAATGGCGCCTCTGCACAAAAGCCGCGCGCGGTGATTGACGCGGTCACCCGCGCCTATGCCGAAGAATATTCCAATGTCCATCGCGGCCTGCATTACCTGTCCAATCTGGCGACCGATAAATACGAGGCCGTGCGCGGCACTTTGCAGCGCTTTTTGAATGCAGCCCATGAAGATGAGATCATCTTCACCACAGGTACCACGCAGGGCATCAATCTGGTGTCCTATGGCTGGGCGATGCCACGGTTTGAACCGGGCGATGAGATTGTTCTGTCGATCATGGAACACCATGCCAATATTGTGCCGTGGCATTTCCTGCGCGAACGGCAGGGGGCGGTGCTGCGCTGGGTCGATTGCGCGGCGGATGGAACGCTGGACCCGCAAGCCGTGCTGGACGCGATTGGCCCGCGCACGAAACTGGTGGCAATCACCCATATGTCGAATGTTCTGGGCACCGTGGTCGATGTGGCCGCGATCTGCGCAGGTGCGCGCGAAAAAGGTGTGCCGGTGCTGGTAGACGGGTCGCAGGCGGCGGTGCATATGCCGGTCGATATGCAGGCCATCGGGTGCGATTTCTACGCTGTGACAGGGCACAAGCTGTATGGCCCATCGGCGTCGGGTGCGATCTATATCTCGCGCGCGCGACAGGCCGAGATGCGCCCGTTTCTGGGCGGTGGCGACATGATCCGCGAAGTCACGCGCGACACCGTCACCTATAACGACCCTCCCCATAAGTTCGAGGCCGGTACGCCGGGGATTGTCCAGCAAATCGGCCTTGGGGTGGCGATTGACTATATGATGGCGCAGGGCATGGAGGCGATTGCCGCCCATGAGGCTGATCTGCGCGATTATGCGCAGGGCAGGTTTGCAGGGCTGAACTGGCTGAATGTGCAAGGCAATGCGCCCGACAAGGGCGCTATCTTCAGCTTCACGCTGGAAGGTGCGGCACATGCGCATGACATCTCGACCGTGCTGGACAAGAAAGGCATTGCCGTGCGCGCGGGCCAGCATTGCGCAGCCCCCCTGATGGACCATCTGGGCCTGACCGCCACCTGCCGCGCGTCATTTGCAATGTATAACACGCGCGATGATGTGGATAAACTGGTCGATGCGCTGGAATTCTGTCACGAGTTGTTTGCCTGAAATGGGCGATTGCATCAGCGTATTTGTCGTTCTATAGACAGCGCAGACGCACCCGTAGCTCAGCTGGATAGAGCGCTGCCCTCCGAAGGCAGAGGTCACAGGTTCGAATCCTGTCGGGTGCACCAATTTTTCCTGAAAAAACAGTCGGTTGGTAGGCTCTTAATCAGCAACAAGACATTCAGGTTTTTTCGGTTCAGCACAGGTTCAGCAGTGCTTAGGAAATTGCGCACGGTTTTCCGCTGATCTGTCGGAAATCATCAGCACGAAATCTGCAGCCGCCAGCGCCCTCGGCCTACCCCTTTAGGCACAATCCGCACCTTCCCGGCCAAAGACACGTTCACAACGTTGATCGCGTCGTGCAGGTCCTCATACATTCTCGCCTGAGAAGGCCCCCCGTCAGGATCATCGACATACATCGCGTCGAAGAGGTCGAGCGTCGTGACCGTGCGGCCAGCAGAGGCCCATACGGCCCGCAAGACAGCTTCAGGCATGCCGGTGACATTGCTGGACTGGACAAGGCGGTCGATCGTTGCAGCGCCTGCCCGAGCGTTACACATGGGGCAGACGATAGGTTCAGCGGGCACCTTCCCCGGCATTATTCGGAGGCCACCAGTTCAGGGGCCGCGCCCTCTTTCAGATCAGCCAGTGCGTTTGCCAGCTTCTCAGCCATGGCGAACGCTTCGCCGACGATCTTCATCTCTGCGTTTGTCTCACTTGGCAAAAACGCGACCAGGGTTTCGAGGTCTTCCAGCTTCGCTTTCAGTTCGAGAGCGTCAGCTTCAAGGGCAAGGATGCTTGTGGTCATGATCTAATTCTCCAAGGGTTTCACTGAAACCGAGGATAGCGCGCCAGTGCCTTCATGTAAAGCATTGATTATATTGTGAAAATCGCAACACTAGCAACGCTGGTCGCAACAGTTTCAGCGCCCGTATCCGCGCCGCTTGGCCTCAGCGATCGCGGCTTTGATCAGTCGCGGGCTATTCCCTGCATTGGTGGCCTCTAAGCTGTCAATCAAACCGGGCGTCAGCTTGTCGAGGTCAGCGATCAAGGCGCGCGCAGCGTTCAAATCGCTTTCAAAGGTAGAGCCATATGAGGCCTGCAACTCTTTCATTGTCGCCTCGGCCATTTCGTCGCGCTGTTCCTGTGTGAAACCGTCGGAAGCGCTTTCGTTGTAAGCGGCCAGCGCCTCGTTGAATACCGAGGAAGGCGTCCCGGCGTCCTTCATATCTGCGACCAGCGCCTTCCCGGCCTGATCCAGTTCCGCCGATCTTTCGCGGTCATCTTCCTGAAGGGCGGCAAGGGCGGCTTGATTGAAAAACGATTTAGCCGTTGTGTCGTCGAAAGAGGCGCTGTCCTCATAGCTGAGGGCCGCAGGTTCTTCATCCGAAGCGGCAGCGCGTTTTTCTGGCCGTTGAGGCTGTGTGGCACCCGTGGAATGTTCTTCGGGATACAGCACCCGTTCGGTTCGATCCGGTTGCCGGTCAGATTGGCCTGCATGGGGCGCAGAGGCAGGAGCGGACGCGGGCACGTCATCAGGATACATCGATCGCAGATCAGTCATTTAGGTCTCCATCACGAATAGGGGTGGTTGTCGTGTATTCAGCGCCTTCCCGATCTTCGGGATACCAGCGATTTTCGAGAGGCATCGATTTTGCGCGCCGCGCCCGCGCAGCATCAAGAAGGCGTTTGAATTCCGCGTCGAAGCCGTTGCTGCCAATCGGTCTGCCAAAGGGACGGCTCATCTCAGATGTCCTGTTCGTCAGCATCGATCAGCACAGTCCAGGCCACGGATGCAATGTCGGCGCAGGGTCGCGCCCGGAACGCGGGGAGGTTTGGCGCAGTTTTGACGGCCTCGATCGCATAGGCCACCAACCGCGTCCGTCCGATGACACCATCGGATAGCGCAATCTCAGCAGCGCGCAATTCGCGCCACAAATCGGCCTCAACCGTTGGCATTTCCTCGACAATCGCTGCGAACTCTGCCCCGAGGGCATCAGCCCGACGCGCCATGTCCAGCAGTCGCTTGGCGCTGGCAACGGCGTGGCCCTTTGCCGCCGCACGATCCGCAGCAGCCTTTTCCAAAGCCTCACGGTCGATCTGGTTCACAGCCGACGCGCGCGCACGAGCAAGGATGTCTCGATCGGAATTGAGTTGCGCAATCACTGCCGTCGCGCGGGCGAGTTTTTCGACAGCAGCAGCATCACCTGTCGCGGCTGGCAGGCTCAGGGCGTCCACTTCTGCCTCTGTGGTGGCGAGGGTGTCAGTCAGTTGCGCTATGCGCTGGTCGAGGGCTGCGGGGGTAAGGTTTTTCATCGGGCATCAATCCTTGCTGGAGAACGGGTTATAGTCCTCTGACATGAGCGTAGAGAAACTGGTCGGGGCTGGGGTAGGCATCAAAGGTCGGTAAGGCTCAGGAGGTCCGGAAGGCTCTGTATCGGCTACAGGAGGGGCTGGGGCCGGAACGGGGCGCTCAGAGGGAGCGGGGGCGTCCTCAGGTTGCGCAAGGCGTTCAGCGGTGGCTCTGGCGTTGCTCAGGCGTTCGGACAGACCCTCAATCGGTTCAGGGATTGGCTCGTCAGGGGCGCGGGAGATGCCCGTGACCACAAAAACCTGTTGCTTTGCCCGGGCCAGGCGATCTGCAAGCCCGGGCTTGCTGTGCAGGAGTTGATCTTGTGCTTCTAGCTTGACCCGCACCAGTCGAGCCTCCAATTCGACCAAGGCATCCGGCTCGAGTTCCACGGGCTTCGGCGGAGGGATCATCCAGCGCGCAGCCGACTTGCACGCATCCAGTCGCGTTTCGATTGGCAAGTCAGTGTCGTTCGCTACGTCCGCCATCTGGATCAACGGGTGCCAATCGGGGTGCCGGTCAGCAACGGCTCGGATCGCTTCGATCGCTGAGCGCGCATTCGGGCTTCCGGGCTTCCGGCCTGATCCTTTTCGTGGCCCGCCGCGCGGCATAGTATCCTCGTTTTTGGTTTCTTTGATCTTTTTACGCGCAGACGGTTGTTCAGTCGAACGAGGGCGCGGCCAACCCGAAGCGGATCAGCGCACGCCACAGGCGCGGCCAGAGGCGGAGGGGTCGGAGCCTAGCGCCATGACGTTGCCGCCCAGCGCCCGAAATCAGGGGACTGCGTCGATCCTCACGCTGAGGTTGCAGACCGGCAGATGATCGAGGGGGGCAAGTTACGATGCTGCACGTTACAGATGCACATTGGGCAGATCATTGCTTGGTAATCGGGAATTTCTCGATGAAAGTAGACAAATTCATTAGCAGGAGGATTTTCGATGTTCATATACGTTGTTGCGCTGTCCCTTGTCGGCTGGTTCGTCTCGCACTTGCTTATCTCATACCGTCGAAAATGGTGGATGCTGATCCTTGCCCCGATCGCTTCTGTAATCAGCGTTTTTCTCATCGGCATTGGGTTGATGCTTCTGGAAACTCAGCAGATTGGTGCACAAGACGCCTTCGATCGATTTGCGTTATCGCTTCTACCTGCGTCGATATTTTCTGTCATTGGCGCAATCGTAACATATCGCCGATCTGGTGTACTTGTTCAGGGTCCGAGGTGACGCGCCTTAGCTGTCATAGGGCGGGTTAATTTCATGTGGGTGGTCTTCACCTGTCGGTGCCATGACGTTGCCGCCCAGCGCCTGAAATCTGGGGGCAGCGGTCAGGATGTCCCAGAGTTGAGCGGCAGAGGATCGAGGGGCAGGGGTAAGTCTGGAAATCATTTATGACCGCATACGTCCGCGACCTTTTATCAATACGCACGTGAGGAAAATGGGGGAGAGTAGGGGGTATATGATTTATGTATATAATGTGGACGCGGACGCGGACGTGTGCGGACGCGCGGACGTGATCAGTCAGCAAAAAGGGCTGACGTATGTCGCCAGCCCTTTGCATTTCGCAAATCGATCTGCCCGCTACCAGTCTTCGGGCGCACCCGGTGAGCCAAACCCGGCAAGGTCGATGCCTTCATAGTGGCGCACCCGCGAGAGGCCCGAACCTGGACGCGTCACGGCAAGGCCATTTACCGCAGCACGAAGGTCGCGCCCGAAACTTTGTACCGTGCCGGGTTCTTTCCGTCCGTTGTCGCTGCACCAGTCCTGCCAAGCGGCGAACATATCATCCACTGCGCAGCGCAGGCCAGGTGCAACCTTGCAGCGCTCCTTGACGAAAGCCGAAATAGGCGACCCGAGCGCCTCAAGTTCCTCGACGGCACCCAGAGCGCTCTCGGGTGGCACGAAGTAACCACGGTCGCGCAGCCTCAGATAACCGGCGCGCGCCCAGTTGAGAATTCCCGGAAGTTCAAACATCAGCCGGTTTCCAAGGCCGCGATCCTCTCGCCCGTAGAATGAATTGCTCATTGTCAGCACAAGGAAGCGTGAGGCCAGAGCACCAGACGCATCCGAGAGGCGGGGCAGTTCGTTGGACATGATCACAAACCGGACCCCCAGCCGACCCGTCCAAGCGGCCTCGAACTTGCGATCAATGGTCAGACTGTCTTCGCCCGAGATTGAAAGCAGGCGCTCAGCGATCGCGGACTGGTCAGCCTTGCCGCTCAATCGCGCGTCTCCGATTATCGCCACGGTTCGCCCGATCAGCGGAGCCAGTCCAAAGTTCGTGGCAAGGCTTGCCAAAGTGGGGGCGGTCACACTGTCCTGCCCAAGCAGCGCGGTTAGCACGCGGGCGATCGTGCCCTTGCCGGATCGCTTTGGTCCGATGATCAGCGGAATTTTTTGCTGTGAAGTATCAGGAGAGAGAAAATAACCGAATACCTCTTGCAGCGCCTCGATCGCCTGCACATCATCCGGCCAGATCATTTGGAGAAATCGCAGCCATTCTTTCGGCTCAGGTGCTTCCGGGTCAAAAGACACCCCCGACGCATGCAAACAAAAGAATGCCGGTGTAGGGCTGGAAAGCCGCCCAGACGGCAAATGCAGAAGGCCATTGCGAACAGGCAGCAGTTCCAGCGGATCAGGCGCGTTCTTATGGTCAACAAGCCAGGTCGGGGTCTCGACATGCCCCGGAAGGTTGCAAACCGCCTTGAAGGCCCCCGCCACGTTCTCGACCGCCGTTCTATTCGGCTGGTAAGGCAGAACCTCGCATTCTTTGCCCACCAGTTTTCGCGCGTTGTCGAGATATTTCCAGATGATTGCCTGCACACTGTCGCGATCAGCATCACGAAAGCGGGAGCCATCCCAGCGCCAGAACGTCCCGCGATAATGGTGCATCGCCCTTAAACCCTTGACCGTGTAACGCTCGGCCAGGAGCGCGCGCGCAGACGGCATGGGGTCGCGGGGGTCAAGGATCGGACGCCCGCCGCTGTCTCGGGTCAGGTTGAGATCGTCGGATCGCGTTGCCTCTTCGTCGTCGTCGAGGTCACCGATCGCGGCGTCGGGTTTCTGTGTGCCTGAGCTGTCACCAGAGCAGCGAGCAGGCGGCAGGTCAGTATTGGGGCCACCAGATGATGCCAGATCGCCTTCATGCCCGCCAGCGGCCTGCCCTGCCGCAATTTCGGGCGACCAGCGCTCGACCGTAGCGTGCATAAACCGTTCGAGGTCATTTCGGGTCCAGCCGTCAGCAACACAATCAGCAGCGTCCCATCCTTTCGGAGGAATGACGCCTTCCTTCCAGTCGTTAAATGAATACCCCATCAGCGCCCGCCTTCTGCCGGGGCCGCATCATCGACCAGCGTGAGATTGTAGCCATCGAGCCAGCATGGACAGTGCGAAATGCGATGCCCTGGCAGCGCTCCGGTGCCGTGAATATTGCGCTTTCTGCAAGATGGACATTTGAAAACTGCTTGCCCGTTCAGGATTGCGACCGCAAAGGTCGGTATCGTGTTGTCGCTCATGGCGTGAGCCTTTCAGTTTGCTTGCCATCGAGCGGGAATGTTGCTATATTCGCATCAGCAGCGATGAGAATTAGGCTCAACGGGTCCCGCCCGGTTCTTTCGAGAGAAGGAGCCGGGCGTTTAAATGCCCGGCGCGGGACATCAGGCGGCGGCGCTCGTTGAGCGCATCGGGGCACTCATTTTCTCAGCAATCCACGCATCGAGGTCGGCACGGGTGTAAAGCGCCTTGTTGCCAAAGCGCCGATAGACCGGCCCGCCGCCGACAGTTGCGAATTTCTGGAGTGTGTTCTTCGAGGTCTGCGCGCCCATGCTTGTGATATACTCAGCGGCTTCGGCGCGGGTCAGGTATGGTTTGTCAGTCATTGGATTGCATCCCTTACTGTAGCGATGCCTTCCAATAATCATGCAGTTGGTTGTTTTCTCAAATTACCCCTTGCAGGAAATTCCAGATCACTACTGACCCTCGGACAGTTTCACCACCTTGCCGGTATCGACTACGCTTCCAGTGATCGCGGCGGTGATACCAGCCGCAGCCTTCTCGGCCAGCGCTTGCCGCTTGTCGCGCGCCCAATGAACGTATTTTTGGGACGTGGTGATGTCCCGGTGCCCAAGAGCAGACATGATCTCAGCAGCCTCAGCACCGTTCATCGCCATCTGAGTTGCCAGCGAGTGCCGCAGCCCATGCAGGCCGATACCGGCAGGCAGGCCAGCGGCATTGCGGATGATCCGCCAAGGCTTCGAAAGGTCCAGCCGATCGCCACCACGCGCAGGCGTAAACACCAGATCGTCAGGGCAACCGGCAGGCTGACGGGCTATGATTGCCGACGCGAGGGCAGGTAGGCCGATGATCCGCTCTTGCCCGGTCTTGCGGCCCGTCTTGTGGGCGTCCAGCGGCAGGGTGAGCGTGCCGCCCTTGAGGTCTACATGCCGCCACCGCAGGCCGATGATCTCGCCCTTTCGCGCGCCGGTCAGGGTGATCACCCGGATCGCGTCAGCGACTTCGGAGCGGACCAGCTTCTCACCATCTTCCAGACTGTCAGGATTGGTCAGACGATCCAGAACCCGCCAGAGGCGCGCATAAGCCTCAGGATCGTCAAGGATCAGGTCGCGCTTGCCGTCTCGGCCAATATCGACACCGGCAACCAGATCAGGGGTGACACTGACGGGCAGCACCTTTGCCGCCTTGCCCCAAGACAGGATCGCGCGCAGCAGTCGGACGGCCATGCGCGCCGTGCCCTCACCACCCTTCACCAGAATGCGGCCCCGCTTGTTTTCGCTGGGGGCTTCCATCGCGGTCTTGCCCGCAACGATCTTGCCATGTGCCGCCTCGATGTCTCTGGGGGTGAGCGCTTCGAGGACGATCTTGCCTAGCAGAGGGCGAAGGTGCCGCTCGATCCGCCCACGATCGACGGCCTGCGTTGAGGCAGCTTTCTTCTTGAACCGTTCGCTCGACAGGTAGGCGTCCAGCAGTTCCCCAACCGTCATGGCCTGTTTTGCGGCCCGCTTCTCTGCAATCGGTGAACGCCCGTCCATCACGTCCCGGCGCAGGAGTTCAGCGCGCTTTCTGGCCTCGTCGGGCGTCATGGTGCCCACTTTGCCGATCGTGATGTTTCTCTGGGAGCCGTGCTTGTCCCGATAGTTGAACACGAAAGAGTGTGTGCCAGTCGGGCGCAGGGCCACGCCAAAGCCCTTCAGTTCGGTGTCCCAGAGCCATTGCCGCTTTGCCGGGATGGTCAGGGCATCGACCGTGCGTTTTGAAATCTTGGGCATGTCAGTCTTCTCCTTTGCTGGTTCAACAGTGGTTCAACAGCAGAGAGTAAATCCGAGATTGAAACCGCTGATCCAGATATGGCAGGAGTAAGTGGAAATATCAATAAATCAATGTGATAGTATCAGAGAGAATGAGAGGGGTTGGGAGGGTTTGACGCTGACCCCCGCACTCCGAAGGCAGAGGTCACAGGTTCGAATCCTGTCGGGTGCACCATATTTTATTTGTAAGCATTCGCCGAGGGCC
>NZ_MEHT01000011.1 GCF_001870675.1 Roseinatronobacter thiooxidans
CTATTTCTTTCAGGGCACAGACGGGCGGATCATTTTCGCCATTCCCTACGAGCAGGATTTCACCCTGATCGGCACCACAGATGCCGAACATGACGACCCCGCGCGCATGCCCCGCTGCACTGATGAGGAACGCGACTATCTGTGCAGCTTCGCCAGCCAGTATTTCAAGCGCAGCGTTTCTGTACAGGATGTGGTCTGGTCCTATTCGGGCGTGCGCCCGCTTTATGATGACGGCGCAAGCTCTGCCACAGCGGCCACGCGCGATTATACGTTGAAAATAGACCAGAGTGCGGGCGCGCCGGTGCTGCATATTTTCGGGGGCAAGATCACAACCTACCGGCGGCTTGCCGAACAGGCTTTGGACAAGATCGGCACCATCCTGCCGCTGGATAAAGGCGCGTGGACCGCAGGTGTGGCGCTGCCGGGCGGCGATTTTGCGCATGACGGGGTGGGCGCGCTGGTGGCGGGCTTGCAGCGCGATTACCCGTTTCTGGGCGATTTCTGGGCGCGCAGGCTGGTGCGCGCCTATGGCACCGACGCCCGCGCCATTCTGGGCACGGCGCGCGACGCGGCCAGTCTGGGCAAGGATTTCGGTGCCACCTTGACCGAGGCCGAAGTCATATGGCTGATGACGCGCGAATATGCCTATAACGCACAAGATGTGCTGTGGCGCCGCTCGAAACTGGGGTTGCGACTGGACACCGCACAAGCCGCCGCATTGGAGGAATGGATGGCGACGCAAAGGGTGCAGGCTGCGCGCGCTGCCGATTAACGCGTCACACGGGGCGCGCAGTTGCCGTGTTGCAGGTTGGGGGCGGCAAAGGGGCCTGTGACATTCTGCGGTTTTCAGGGGCAAGGGATTTGCACTAAATCTGACATATGGTCACAAGGGAACGGGACTTGAAGTTGTCCTGCACGACAAGGGAGATAGGGGAATGTCGTATATACTCGCGCTTGATCAAGGCACGACATCCAGCAGGGGGATTGTGTTCGATCCTGCGATGAAGATTGCCGCCATTGCGCAAGAAGAATTTCCACAGCATTACCCCGCATCGGGCTGGGTCGAGCATGACCCCTCGGACCTGTGGGCGACCACCGCCGCAACCGCACGCGCCGCGATCGAGAAGGCGGGATTGCACGCCACCGATATTGCCGCGATCGGGATCACCAACCAGCGCGAGACGACACTTGTCTGGGACCGCAAGACCGGCAAGCCGATCCATAATGCCATTGTCTGGCAAGACCGCCGCACCGCCGATTTCTGCGCCACCCTGCGCGAGAATGGCCACGAGCCGATGATAACCGCGCGCACAGGGCTGTTGGCAGACCCCTATTTCTCGGCCACCAAGCTGAAATATATCCTCGATACAGTAGAGGGCGCGCGGGCGCGGGCGCGCAAGGGCGAGTTGGTGTTCGGCACAGTCGATACATGGCTGATCTGGAACCTGACCGGCGGGCGCGTTCATGCCACCGATGCCACCAATGCCGCGCGCACAATGCTGTATGACATCCATAAGGGCCGATGGAGCCAGACCATCTGCGACCTGTTCGATATTCCGTTGCAGATGTTGCCCGAAGTGCGCGATTGCGCCGATGATTTCGGGGTCACGCGTGCCGATCTGTTCGGGCGGGAAATTCCCATTCTGGGCGTGGCGGGCGACCAGCAGGCCGCCACGATCGGGCAGGCCTGTTTCACCCCCGGCATGTTGAAATCCACCTATGGCACCGGCTGTTTTGCCGTGCTGAACACAGGCGAGACGCCAGTTACCTCAACCAACAAGCTGTTGACGACGATTGCCTACCAGCTGGACGGAAAACCAACCTATGCGCTGGAGGGGTCGATCTTTATTGCGGGCGCTGTGGTGCAATGGCTGCGCGACGGGCTGAAAGTCATCCGCGCCGCCCCCGAGACGCAGGGACTGGCCGAACAGGCCGACCCGTCGCAAGACCTGATCCTTGTGCCTGCTTTCGTGGGGCTTGGTGCGCCCTATTGGAAGCCCGAAGCCCGCGGCGCGGTGTTTGGCCTGACCCGCAACACAGGCCCTGCCGAATTTGCGCGCGCGGCACTGGAATCGGTGGGCTATCAGACCCGCGACTTGCTGGAAGCGATGCAAGCCGACTGGGCGCGCGAGGGGGCGCAGCCCACTTTGCGTGTCGATGGCGGAATGGCGGCGAATGACTACGCCATGCAGTTTTTGTCCGATATTATCGGCGCGCCGGTGGACCGCCCGCAAGTGCTGGAAACCACAGCGCTGGGTGCGGCATGGCTGGCGGGCCAGCGCGCAGGCGTCTGGCCGGGCATGGAGGATTTCGCCAAAGGCTGGGCGGTAGAGCGACAATTCACAGCCACAATGGATGATGCGCACCGTCTGGCGCGCGTGGCGCGCTGGCGGCGTGCCATCACTGCGGTGCTGGAGGTGTGAGCATGGCACCTTTTGGGTTCGCCACGGCGGGCACGATCCGTTTCGGGCGCGGTGTTCTGGCGGAAGCCGCACCTTTTGCGCAGGCGCGCGCGCGCAAGGTGTTGCTTGTGCGCAGCCGCTCGGTCGTGGCGGCATCGGTGCTGGCCCAAAGCCTGCGCGGCGCGGCCGATGTGCTAGAGCTGACAGTGACAGGCGAGCCGGACTTGCCCGGGATTGTGGCCGATCTGGCCTCAGCGCGCGATTTCAGGCCCGAGATGGTCATCGCCATTGGCGGTGGCGCGGTGATTGACCATGGCAAAGCGCTTGCCGCTTTGCTGCGTGCGGCGCATGGGCCGATGCATTATCTGGAAGTGGTCGGTCAGGGGCACCCGCTGGAGGCCGCGCCCCTGCCTTTGGTGGCTATTCCCACAACAGCGGGCACAGGGGCCGAAGTGACCCGAAATGCCGTGATCCAAATTCCAGAGGCGCGCCGCAAGGTCAGTCTGCGCGACCCGCGCCTATACCCGACACTTGCATTGATCGATCCCGATGTGTGCCTGTCCTGCCCCAAATCGGTGACGCTTGCCTCTGGCCTTGATGCGATCACGCAGGTGATCGAGCCGTTCATCTGCGCGCGCGCCAATCCGGTGACGGATGCCCTGTGCCGCGACGCGATCCCGCGCGGGCTGTCTGCGCTGCGCAGGCTGGTTGCGCATGGCGACACGCTGGCATGGGATGACATGGCGCTGACCAGCCTGTTTGGCGGGATTGCGCTGGCCAATGCAGGGCTTGGCGCTGTGCATGGTTTTGCAGGCGTCATTGGCGGGCGGACAGGGGCGGCGCATGGGGCCGTTTGCGGGGCCTTGCTGGTGCCTGTGCTTGAAGCCAATCTGCACGCCGCGCCCAAAGACAGCGTGACCGCGCAGCGCATCGGGTGGGTGATGGGCCAGATCGCCGCAGAATTCGGCAGTGTTGCGCAGTTCCGCAGCTGGTGCCGTGATAACGGCTTGCCGCGCCTTGCAGAGCTTGGCGTCTTGTCAGGCGATCACGCATTTCTTGCACAGGAAGCGCGGCTGTCCTCGTCCTATAAGGCCAATCCGGTTGATCTGGGCGCAAGGCAGCTTCAGGACATACTGGCCACTGCCTGACGTTTGCGGTGATCAGATGTGGCAGGCGGGGGCTTACACCCGCATATGCGCCGCACTGGCTGTGCCGCAGCAGGCAAACCCCACCCAAGCCGCAGGCTGCCTGCGGGCCTGAAAGGCTGCGCTATGTTCCCAGCTTGGCCGCGTGCCTATCCGCGCCCGATATAGGGCATCTTGGTTGCCATGATGGTCATGAATTGCACATTGGCCTCTAGGGGCAGGTCAGCCATATGCAGCACGGCATCGGCAACAAGGGTCACATCCATGACGGGTTCTGCGCGCATGCTGCCATCTGCCTGCGGAACACCCTTCGATATGGTGTCGGTCATGTCGGATGCCGCATTGCCAATGTCGATTTGTCCGCATGCGATGTCATGCTTGCGCCCGTCCAGCGACAAGCTGCGCGTCAGTCCGGTTATGGCTGTTTTGGTGGTTGTGTAAGGCACCGACCCCACACGCGGCGCATGCGCGGAAATAGAGCCGTTATTGATGATGCGACCGCCTTTGGGCTGTTGGGCGCGCATCATGGCGAAAGCCCCGCGCGCAACCAGAAATGCCCCGTCCAGATTGACCGAGGCGACACGCCGCCAGTCTTCCCAAGAGATATCGGCGATTTCGGTTGCGGGCATGCCAATGCCTGCATTGTTGAACACCACGTCCAGACGTCCGAACCTGTCGTCAATGGCGGCGAATAATGCCGCGACCTGATCGGGGTTGGCCACATCACACGGGTGGACCATTGCGCGCTCGGGCGCGTGCTGTGCGACAGTTTCCAGCGCGTCGCGCCCGCGTGCGGCCAGGATCACATGATGCCCTGCTTCCAGAAACGCAGTGGCACAGGCGCGGCCAATCCCTTGGCTGGCGCCGGTTATTAGCACGATTTTTGGCGTTGGCATGGTCTGTCTCCTGTTCAGGCGGGGCGGGCGGGCAACTCTCCGCTGGGGTGTGGCATGTGATCGGCCGCGAGAATGGACTGGATAACATGCCCCCGAGCATGCCAAACACCGGCTGCGACGCGGCTTTAGTGGCACAACGAATACCGGTGTCAAGCGCTACGGCACATGGGTTTTTGCTTGGGGCGGGGCGCTCGTGTTCCGCCCCTGACATAGGGTGCCTACATGCGTGACAAAAGTCCGTTTTGCGGGACTTTTCAGCCGTTCGCGCGGAGTCGAGGCGCGTAGCGCCGCCGCGCATCGCCGGGCCGTCCCCCGGCACGGCGATTTGGCTTGGCTACGCGCAAAGCCCTGATCTTACGCGGATTTGGCTGGCATAAAGTTATCCAGCATAGATCGGGGATCGCCGCACCACGGCCCGACGCTGCGCGGCTAGTCTCATCCCTCCAAAGCCATCAAAGCTGTCATTTCATTTCTTGTGTCAGGTGGCGAACACCAAAGCGCTTGCTTTGGACGCGGATCAGGCATGCCCCGTCACGCGGTCTTGTTGCGCGAGATCAGAACCGGAATGAATATCCCAAGCACCATCAGGCGAAACACATGATGCGCGGCCACGAATGCTGGTTCCAGCCCTGTTTCTACAGCGAGTGCGGCCATTATCTCTACCCCGCCGGGGGCGAAAGCCAGCAGCACCGCCGCCGGAGGTAACCCGATAACTCTTGACGCAAGAACAGCGCCCATTGCGGCAAATGCACAGGCGACCAGCGTGATCACAATGCCGGCGGCAAGTGCACTGGCAAGGTGTTTGCGGTCAAACCCGCGAAAGCGCGTGCCAATCAAAGACCCCATGCCAATAAACGCAATCACTGTCAGCCATGCCGGAACTGTGCCGGGTGTATAATTCGCGCCCTGACCAAGCGCCGACACAGCCATAGCCGCGATCAGCAGCGGCGCTGGCACAGACAGCCGTTTGAGCAGCAGACCCACGCCAACCGCCACCAGAAATGTCAGCGCAAGCGCAACAGGCGACATGGCGCCAGTATCGGCAAGCTGGGCTGTGCCTGTCACACCCCAAAGCGAGATCAGCACCGGCACCAACAAAGTCAGCAGCAAAACACGCACTGTCTGGACCAGTGCGACGCTGCGAACATCAGCGGCCACTGCGGTGGACATGCTAAGCACATAGCTCAGATGCCCCGGCGTGGCACAAAGTGCGGCGGTCATCCGGTCATAGCCAAAGCCGCGCATCAACAGTTTTTGCGCAACAAGCACCGTCAGAACCAAAGTCACCATCAGCATGAACAGCGACACGGGCCATGCCAGCGCTGTTTCTACAACCTCGGGGGTGACGGTGCTGCCGATTGCAATGCCGATGGTCAGAAACACGCCATCGCGCAGGCTTGCAGGTATTGCCGTACGGATGCCAAGGATCGTGGCCAGTGAAACGGCGGCGGCCGGGCCGGTCAGAACCGCTGCCGGAAACCCGATCAGCCAGAACAGCGCCGCGCCCGCGCAGCCAATCAGCAGCGTTGGCAGCGCTTCTTTCCATTCCGTATCAATCCGCATCATCATTCCAGCAAGAAAACCGTGCCACAGGGGATCACTCCTATGGAGCATCGCGCCTATGTGGGCAAGGTCAACCGCTTTCATGACTGCCGCCTGAATTTGCGCGCACCAATTTTCCTGCGCGGGTGCACAGGCCAGACAGCGCAATCAGCGATCATGCGACTTCGCTTGTCCGTATACCTGAAATTGCCTGCACCAGCGAATCTTCGGTCACCTGCTCGGCGGTGAATTCGCGCATGATCTGCCCGCTATACATTGCCACGATCCGGTCAGAAACACGCAGCACCTCGGGCATTTCGGAACTGATGACGATCACGGCATAGCCCTGTGCTGCAAGGGCGCGCAGCAGCATGTGTATCTCGGATTTTGACCCAACATCGATGCCGCGTGTGGGTTCATCCACGATCAGCACGCGCGGGTGCATTGACAGCCATTTGCCGATTACGATTTTCTGCTGGTTGCCCCCAGACAGCACCCGCGTTGTCTGGCGCCAACTGGGTGTTTTGATTTCCAGCTTGTCGCGGTATTTGTCAAAGATCGCAATTTCAGCGCCCGACGACACGAAGGGGCCTGTGGTCAGGTTTTGCACCTGCGGCAGGGTCATGTTGTCGCGGCAGTTCATCGACAGCACAAGCCCTTGTTCCTTGCGGTTTTCGGGCACCAGCGAGATGCCCAGCTTGATCGCATCGGCGGGCGCGTTGATTTGCACAGGCGATCCGTCTACCAGAATTTCGCCGCTATCGGGGCTACGCAACCCGAACAGGGTTTCAGCAATTTCGGTGCGGCCTGCACCAACCAGCCCGTAAAAGCCCACCACTTCGCCTGCCCGAACTGAAAAGCTGATTTTCTTGAACAAGGGCGCGCAGCTTAGATCGCGGACTTCCAGAACAACCTCGCCCAAGCTGTGTTCGGCGGTGTCGCGTGACAGGTCCAGACTGCGCCCGATCATCAGGCGCGTGACCTCATCCTCATCGGTGTCGGCGGTGGTCAGGGTGCCGCGATAGGCCCCGTCGCGCAGCACGGTAATCCGGTCGGACAGGGTGAAAATCTCATCCATCCGGTGCGAGATATAGACAATCCCCACACCGCGCGCTTTCAGGTCGTTTATGATCTCGAACAACACCACTTTTTCCGCGTCTGTCAGTGACGCGGTGGGTTCATCAAACACCACCACGCGCGCATCGACTGTCAGGGCGCGCGCAATTTCCACCATTTGCTGGTTGGCGATGGACAGGTTTGCCACTGTCACCTCGCCGCGGAAGTTGCAATTCAACCGCTTGAGGATCGCGTTCGAGCGTTCAAACAAGGTGGTCCAATCTACCCGCCCGAAGCGCTTTAGCGGCAATTCGCCCAGATAGATATTTTCGGCGGCAGACATTTCCGGCACAAGGCTAAGCTCCTGATGGATCAGCACCACGCCTTGGGCCTTGGCCTCGATCGGGGTGGTCATGCGCACGGGCTTGCCCGCGATGATGATCTGCCCCTCATCGGGTTGGTGCATGCCTGCAAGCACTTTCATCAAGGTGGATTTGCCCGCGCCATTCTCGCCCAGAAGGGCGTGAACCTCGCCCGGCATCACCTCGAAATCCACCCCGTCCAGCGCACGCACGCCGGGAAATGTCTTGACAATGCCCTTCAGGCGCAGGGCCGGTTCCTGTTGGTCACTCATAGGCGCAGCCCCCCATTGGCAGTGCGGTTGAAACGTTTGTCCAGAAACAGAACGGCGATCAGGATGCTGCCAAGGATGACATAGACATAGAAGGCCGGCACCTGCATCAGGTTCATGCCATTGCGCAAAATGCCAATGGCCAGAACGCCGCCCAGCGTGCCGATAATGTCGCCCTTGCCGCCTGTCAGCTTTGTGCCGCCCAGCACGACAGCGGTGATAACCCACAATTCATAATCGCGGCCCAGATTGGGCGTGGCGGCCCCCATCTGCGTGGATAAAAGCACACCGGACAGGGCGGCCAGAAACCCGATGATCATGAAATTGACCATCATATGCGGCCCCACACGAATGCCTGCATTGACTGCAGCCTCGCGGTTGCCACCCACCGCATAGGTGTTTCGCCCATGCACTGTGCGCGACAGGACAAGATGCACGATCAGGGTGCAGGCCAGAAAGATCAGCGCCAGAACCGGAAACGGGCCGACAGATAAGGCGCTGAAATCCGAATAGGCGAAGTTCATCGCATAAAACGAGGATTCGCCCGTATACACGAACACCAACCCGCGAATGCCCAGCATCGCCCCAAGCGTGACGATGAAGGCATCGACCCCCGTTTTCCAGACGATAAAACCGTTGATCGCGCCCATCAGAATTCCAACCAGCAGCGCAAGGCTGACGGCAGGCAGTATTTGCCAGTTGCCCCAAGTGGCGAACATGGCCCAGCTTTGCACATCGACCGCGAAGGCGGCGGCAAGCGCCAGTGTGGCCCCCACCGACAGGTCAATATTGCCATTGATCATGACAAGCGTCATGCCCAAAGCGATCAACCCGATGGTCGAGGTTTGCACAAGAATGTTCTGGAAGTTGCGATAGTCGAAGAAATGCTCTGACATCAGACTGAAGAAGATGAAAACCAGCAGCACAAAGCCCCAGATCGGGTTGCGCATTAACCAGCGCAGAGGTGTGATATCTGTCAGGTTCGACATGGTGTGCCTCATGCTATGGGTGAAAACAGGCGGCCGCGCTTGGCTGCGACATCCAGCCAGACCGCCACGATGATGACCACCCAAGTGACCAGCCATTGCGTGTAATAGGGCTGGCCCATCAGGATCAGGCCATTCTGGATAAAGGCCAGCATCAGAACGCCCAACACGGTTTTCAGGATACTGCCTGCCCCCCCCAACAGCGATGTGCCCCCAAGGATGACGGCCGCCAGCACCTGCAATTCATAGCCCTGGCCCACATTGTTCTGCGACCCCATCACGCGGCTGCCCAGAATGATTGCCGCCACTGCAACGCAGAGCGCCGAGATCAGATAGGTGGTGAACACCACGCGCGAGCGCGGAATGCCCGAGAAGACAGACGCAGTCGGATTGCCGCCCACAGCATAGACCTTGCGGCCAAAGGGCATGGTCGACATGATGACGTGAAAGATAATCGCCATCAGCCCGAAGATCAGTATTGGTGCGGCAATGCCCAAAACCGAACCGCGTCCGAAAATGGCGAACCATGTGCCGCGCTGGTCGACAATATCGACATTCTGCCCGCCGCTATAGATCAGCACCAGCCCCTGAATGGCCGACAGCATGCCCAGCGTCACAATCAGGGAATTAAGCCGCAGAATACCAATGAGAAATCCGTTGATCGCGCCCAGACACAGCGTGGCCAGCACCATGATGGGAATGGCCAGCTCTGGCCCGATCTTGTCATGCAGATCGACCACAAGCACAGTCGCAAAGGACAGCATGGACCCAACAGACAGGTCCAGATTGCCGCCGATCACAACAATCGTGACCCCCACCGCCATAACCCCGATGATCGCGGATTGACGAAAGACCGACATGATGTTGTCGGCGGTCAGAAACCTGTCGGACATAAGCGAGAATACGATCATGAACAGAATAAAGGCCACAAGGATGCCTTGCTTGGCAATCGCAGGCCCACCGGCCTTGAGGCGGTTCAATAACATCAGAGTCCTCCCGTAAAGCGGCGTGCTACGCGCTCTCCCCAGCGCGGGCGTATCGCTGCATTCGCAGCGATAACCGGGGCAGAGGCAAACACGCCCGCCCCGGTTCATTCATGTGACTGCCTTAGAATACAGGGCGGTCAAACTCTTCCATATTGTCCTGAGTGATTTTGGGTGTGTCAAAATAGTTCAGCTTTGGCACATCCTCGCCCGCCAGCACATCGAGGGCGGTTTGCAATGCCGCTTTGGCGTCATCAACAGGCGATTGATAGACCGAACCCCAATATTCGCCGCGCCCCATCGCATCATAGCCCACTGCGAAATTTGTGGCCCCGATAAACACCATGCCTTCGGCACGGTTCGCAGCGATTGCGGCATTCAGTGCGCCCACACCCATATTGTCATCGCCGGAATACACCCCGTCAATCTGGTCAAACCGTGTCAGGAATGTTTCCATCGTGCGCTGCGCGCGCTCGCGGTTCCAGTCGCCGGGCTGAATGTCCAGCTGGGTCACACCGGGGCACATTTCGGCCAGCCGCTCGTCAAAGCCCTGCTGGCGTTCAATCGCGGTGGTATAGCCCGGCATGCCGGTGATCTGCACGATCTGGCCTTCACCCTCCAGGGCATCACACATCATCTCGGCCGAATAGATGCCCTGCTGGATATTGTTCGGGCCAGAGAAGGCGGCGATAAATTCCATGCCTGCCTCGGCAATGTTCGAATTGGTTACGATGACCGGAATTTCGGCGCGGTGGGCATTGCGCACAGCGGGAACCACTGCCTGCCCATCGGTGGGCCAGATGATGATTGCATCAACATTTTGCTGGATCAGATCCTGCATCTGGCTGATCTGGCGTGCAACATCACCGCCCGCATCCAGCACGATCACCTCTACATCGGGGTTGGCATCGGCTGCGGCGATGAACGCGCGCTCATAGGTTGTCTGATAGCTGTCGATACCGACATTGTTTTGGGTAATTCCAATACGAACAGTATCGGCTGACGCCGCGCTGGCCAGGGCAAGAGTGCCGCAGCTGGCAAGCAAAATGCGCATTTTATTGGTCATGGTCTTCCTCCCATAGGTGAAATATCGCCGCGCGCCCCGATGAAATATCGCACCAACAAGGCAGGTTCGCGGTTGGTCTATGCTGTCCGCACGCCCCCCAACACAACACAGCAAACATGTTCAAAATGACCTTATTTATAGTCAAAATGAACATTTACGCGCTATGATCACACCGTCAAACTGAACAAAGTGAAAGTATTGCAGATGAGCATACACCGCAACGCGACCAATCGCAGTACACAAAACAGAAAGTCCGCAGACGTGAGAATGGGAAATATTCAAAAAGAAAATTTCTCGAAAGCTTCCGGTACAGGCCGGGGGCAGGCGAGGGCAGGGCAGGCCGCATTGCCTGCCGCGCTGGCCTTTGTGGACACATTGAGCGCCGAGATCGATACCGCGCTGGAGATTGCAGAGCCGAACCCTCATCTGAATATGGTCGCCGCACTGCTACAGGCGCATCTTAGCGGCAAGATCATAACTGCGACAATGCTGATTTCAGCTTCGGGCGTGCCCTATGCAACTGCAAGACGCAAATTGCAGCAGTTGCAGGACTGCGGCTTTATCGAACAGCGCGCGCGCACACGTTCGGGGCGGTCGTTCTCGCTGCACCCCACCGAGCGGCTGATGAATAACTGGCTTCAGCTGTCAGACCGTATTTTGCGGCTTTGCGCCGAAACGGGCGGGACAGGGGCGAAAGATGCGCGCGATTACTATTTCGGCGCATCCTATGTGCCTGCCAGCCAAGCCATCGCGCCGCCGCAGGTTTTGCCCGAACCCCTGCAACTGGGCGGCGGTTTGCGTATTCTGGTGCATGGTGATCCGACCTTTATGGTGATGGAGAACCTCAAGCGGCAGTTTGAACAGATCATCGGTACCAATATCAGCCAGCGCGCCTTTTCCATTGACCGGCTGCGCGCGGAAGCCTTGCGCAATGCCGAACGCCGGGTCAGCAAATATGACATCATCGCGGTCGATCTGCCCTGGATCGGTGAGTTTGCCCAAAAAGGGGTTCTCATGCCGCTGGATGAATGTCTGGACACTGACCGACTGGATACGCCGGATTTTCACACCGCAGGCTGGATGGCCGCGCATTGGGGTGGTCGCCCCTACGGGGTGCCCAGCCAGACCACGCCGGAATTGTTATTCTATCGCAAAGACCTGTTTGCCGAAGCGGGGTTGGAGCCGCCAGACACCACCGACAAGCTGATTGCGGCGGCGCGCCATTTCCACGCCCCCCAACAGGGCCGCTACGGGATTGCATGGAATGCCGCACGCGGCACGGCGCTGGGCCATCAGTTTCTGATGACATGCGCGGATTTCGGGCAACCCATCGTCAATCTGGACGCCATCGCAGGCGGGTTTGCCGCTGACACGGCGCACCGCCGCGATATTGCACCCACGATTGACACGCCTCTCGCGCTGGATGCCTGCGAATTCCTGCTCTCGCTGCTGGAATTCTCGCCCCCCGATATTCTGTCCATGTCATGGTATGAGCGCGTGCGCCCCTATGCGGCAGGCAAGATCGCCATGGCTTATGGCTATACGCTGCTGGCCCCGTATTTCGAACGCGACCCCTCGTCGCCCGCCAATGGCAATACCGGCTATCTGCCCCATCCCGCCGGGCCAGAGGGGCAGCCCGTGGCAACAGTTGGCGGCTATGTCATGGGCATTCCGGCAAATATTGCGCCAGAGCGCCGCGCGGCGGCAGCCGAGGCGCTGATCGCCTTCACCTCGCCCGAGGCGCAGAAGCTGTATATCCTGAATGGCAGCCGCACCGCCCCGCGCTACTCCGTAGGGGCAGACCCCGAGGTGCGCCGCATCTCGCCCATATTCGAGGCGGTGGACGCCATGTCCCTGCGCGACGAGCTGCAATACTGGCCGCGCCCGCCCATCCCCCAGATTGCCGAGATCATCGAGATTTGCGGGCAGGAACTTCACGACATGCTGCGCGGCGTACTGACCCCGCGCAACGCATTAAGGCGCGCCCAAGCACGGGCAGAAGACGCCTTGAAATAACCAAAAGCGCTGAGGAGGACGCCATGGACACCACCCGCCTGAAAGGCAAAAACATTCTGATCACCGGGGCCGCGCGCGGCATGGGTGCCTGTAATGCCGAACATTTTGCAGAACTGGGCGCGAATGTCTGCCTTGGCGATCTGGACCTTGATGCCGCGACAGAGATGGCCGAGAAGATCAACGCCAAAGGCAATGGCCGCGCCATTGCCGTGAAAATGGACGTGACCAAGCGCGAAGACAACGCAAACGCAGTCGCCGCCACAGTCGAGGCATTCGGTATGATCAATGTGGGCCTGTTCAATGCGGGCCTGAACAAGCCCCGTTTCTTCATGGATATTGATGAAGACAACTGGGACATGATCATGAATGTCAACACCAAGGCCATGTGGCTGGGCATGCAGGAAACCGCCCGCCAGATGATCAAGCAGGGCAAACAGGATTACCCCTATAAGCTGATCAATGTAGGCTCTATCGCGTCGCGCAAGCCGCTGGTGGATGTCACGGTCTATTGTACCTCGAAATACGGCTGCCTTGCGCTGACGCATTGCGGCGCCATCGGGCTGTCGGAGCATGGCATTACCGTCAACGGCTATGCGCCCGGTGTGGTGGTGACACCGCTATGGGAACAGCTGGACAAGGACTTGGTCGAGATCGGCTTCAAGGACCGCGAGGGCCAGGCCTATGATGATATTGTCCGCGATGCGTTGCAGATCAAGCGCGTCTCTTACCCTGACGATGTGAAAGGCACAGCCGCCTTTCTGTGCAGTTCCGACAGCGACTATATGACGGGTCAGATGATCCATATCGATGGCGGCTGGTGCATCCAGTAACGCGCTGACCTTCCTTCCAGTTCACCTTTAGAAAAATCGGTGCATGCGCACCCGATGGAGTATTCCCATGTCACGAGCCTTGATGCCCAATCTGCTGACCCCGCAAGACCTTGAACCCAACTGGCGCTGGGAAGGGCGGCTGCCCGCCTGGGGCCACACCTCGGTTGATTTTGAACGCCGGATTGACCATGACCGCCTGCGCCGCTACCGGCTGGCGCGCACGCGGCAGGCGTTGCAGGCGTCGAATGCGGGTACGCTGTTGTTGTTCGATGTGAACAATATCCGCTATGTGTCCGCCACCAAAATCGGGGAATGGGAACGCGACAAGATGTGTCGCTTCTGCCTGCTGACGGGCGATGATGCGCCTTATGTCTGGGATTTCGGGTCTGCCGCGATGCACCACAAGAAATTCAGCGATTGGCTGGTGCCCGACCATTGCCGCGCCGGTGTGGTGGGCATGCGCGGCACCATCCCGCCCGAATTCGGGCTGATGCGCCAATATGCCAAGGAAATTGCGGGCCTGATCCGTGATGCGGGCATGGGCGACATGCCGGTGGGTCTGGACTATGCCGAAACCGCCATGTTCCATGCGCTGCAAGAAGAAGGGCTGAATGTGGTCGATGGCCAGCAAATCATGCTGGCCGCGCGCGAGATCAAGAACTGGGATGAAATCCAGCTGCTGACGCAGGCCGCCGCCATGGTCGATGGTGTCTACCATATGATCTATGAAGAGTTGAAACCGGGCATCCGCGAGAATGACATCGTGGCACTGTCGAACAAGATGCTTTACGAGATGGGCTCGGATGATGTGGAAGCGATCAACGCCATCTCGGGCGAGCGGTGCAACCCGCATCCGCATAACTTCACCGACCGTTATTTCCGGCCCGGTGATCAGGCGTTCTTTGACATTTTGCAAAGCTATCAGGGGTACCGGACCTGCTATTACCGGACCTTCAACATTGGCCGCGCGACCCCTGCGCAGAATGATGCCTATGTGAAAGCGCGCGAATGGATTGATGCCTCGATTGCCATGATCAAACCGGGGGTCAGCACTGACAAGGTGGCCGAAGTCTGGCCACGCGCCGAAGAATTCGGCTTTCCGGATGAACAATCGGCCTTTGGCTTGCAATTCGGCCACGGGCTGGGGCTGGCGCTGCATGAGCGCCCCATCATCAGCCGCGCGATCAGTCTGGACCACCCGATGGAGATCAAGACCGGCATGGTCTTTGCGCTGGAAACCTACTGCCCTGCGGCAGACGGCTATTCGGCAGCCCGGATCGAGGAAGAGGTCGTCGTGACCGAGACCGGCTGCGAGGTGATCAGCCTGTTCCCCGCCGAAGAACTGCCGATTGCCAACCGCTATTGAACGCCCCTGCCGGGGCGTGCCTCCGGCGGGAGTATTTTTCGGCAAGAAAATGTTGGGGCAGATGGCCCGGAGAGGATGAGATCATGGCCAAGGCCAAGTCGAATACCGAAGACTACCTGCGGATGTATCGCCAGATGGTGCGCATCCGCACGTTCGAGGATAACGCCAACCAGTTGTATCTGTCGGCCAAGATGCCGGGCCTGACACATATGTATTCGGGCGAGGAAGCGGTGGCGGTGGGCATCTGCGAGGCACTGACCGATGATGACCGCATCACCTCGACCCATCGGGGGCATGGGCATTGCGTGGCCAAGGGGGCGGAGTTCAAACAGATGTTCTGCGAGTTGCTGGGCAAGGCCGAGGGGTATTGCAGGGGCAAGGGCGGGTCCATGCATATTGCCGATCAAAGCCATGGCAATCTGGGGGCGAATGCGATTGTCGGCGGGTCCATGGGGATTGCGACGGGGTCTGCGTTGCGCGCGAAGCTGCAAGGTGCGGATGATGTGACAGTCTGTTTTTTCGGCGACGGGGCGACCGCGCAGGGGCTGATGTATGAGGTGATGAACATGGCCGCGCTCTGGCACCTGCCGGTCATCTATGCCTGCGAGAATAACGGCTATTCGGAATATACCAAGACCGAAGAAATCGCGGCGGGGTCCATTACCGCGCGCGCCGAGGCCTTCGGGATCGAGGCGCATCAGGTGGACGGGCAGGATGTGCTGGCGGTCAATGACCTGACGCGCAAACTGGTGGCGCGGGCGCGCAAGGGCGAAGGGCCGTTCTTTATGGAGTTGATGACCTATCGCTACCATGGCCACCATGTCGGCGACATCAACCGCGAATATTACCGCTCCAAGGATGAAGAGAAGGACTGGCGCGACAACCGCGACCCGATCATCCGGTTCCGCGCGCATCTGGTCAGCGAAGGGATCGCCACGGAAGAAGATCTGGACGCGATGAATGCCGAGGTGGAACGCGACGCGGCCGAGGCTGTCGCCTATGCACTCGACGCGGCCTACCCGGATGCGTCGGAAGTCGACATGCATGTTTTTGCGGCCTGAGGAGGATATAGTATGCGCGAGATCACCCTATCGCAGGCCGTGAACGAGGCCATTGCCGAAGAAATGCGCCGCGACCCGACAGTCTTCCTGATGGGCGAGGATGTGGCCGAGGCAGGCACGCCGTTCAAGGTGCTGTCCGGTCTGGTCGAAGAGTTTGGCACCGAGCGCGTGATCGACACGCCGATTTCCGAGCCGGGCTTTGTCGGGCTGGCGGTGGGCGCCGCGATGACGGGCGCGCGGCCCATTGTGGACCTGATGTTTGGCGATTTCATCTATCTGGTCATGGACCAGCTGTGCAATCAGGCGGCCAAGCAGCATTACATGTCGGGGGGCAAGCTGACAGTGCCGATGGTGTTGCGCACCAATATGGGGGCCACGCGCCGCTCTGCCGCGCAGCACAGCCAAAGCCTGCAGGCGCTGGTGGCGCATATTCCGGGGCTGAAAGTGGCGATGCCGTCTTCGGCCTATGAGGCCAAGGGGCTGATGAAAACCGCCATCCGCGACAATAACCCGGTGGTGATTTTTGAAGACAAGCTGATGTATCAGGATAAGGCACCGGTGCCGGAGGAAGAATATCTGATCCCCTTCGGCGTGGCGAATATAAAGCGCGAGGGGTCTGACATTACCCTGATTGGCACCTCGTCCATGGTGCAGGTGGCGGAAAAAGCCGCCGAGATACTGGCGCTAGAGGGGATCAGCGCCGAGGTGATCGACCCGCGAACGATTGTGCCGCTGGATGAGGCGACACTTCTGGCCAGCGTGAAGAAGACCAGCCGCGCGATTGTCATTGATGAGGGTCACCAAAGCTACGGCGTGACGGCGGAAATCGCCAGCCGGTTGAATGAAAAAGCGTTTTACCATCTGGATGCGCCGGTCTTGCGCATGGGCGCGATGGATGTGCCGGTGCCTTTCTCGCCTGCGCTGGAAGACCTGACCGTTCCCACCCCTGAACAAGTGGCGGCGAACGCACGCAGGCTTTGCGCGGGGGAGTTGATCCATGCCGCATGAGGTGACAATGCCGCAGCTTGGCATGGCACAGGATGCCGGACGCCTGACGCAATGGCTCAAAGCGCCGGGCGATGAGGTGGCCAAGGGCGATGCGCTGTTCGAGGTGGAAACCGACAAGGCCACGATGGAGGTGGAAGCGCAGGCATCGGGTTTCCTGACCCATGTGACGGCAACTGAGGGCGAGGATGTGCCGGTCGGGCAGGCCATCGCGCGCATATCCGACAGTGCGGAAGATGACACGCCTGCCGCAGCCCCCCAACCACAAGCAGATGCCCCGAACACGCTGCCCGAGGGCCGCGAGATCACCATGCCACAACTTGGCATGGCGCAGGATAGCGGTGTGCTGGTCGGCTGGCTGGTGGAACTGGGCGCGCAAGTCGGCGCGGAGGATCTGCTGTTCGAGGTGGAGACCGACAAGGCCACGATGGAAGTTCCCGCAGGCATGGCCGGCTATCTGGCGGCAACTCTGGCGCAGGCCGGGGACGCGGTGCCAGTGGGGCAGGCCGTGGCCGTCATCTCGGCCAGCAAGCCCGCGGCACCTGTCGCGCGCGCGATGGCGGCAGCCGCGCCCGCGCCGAAACGCGAAGCGGAACCCGCGAAAGCCCCTGATCCTGCACCCGCCTCAAAACCGGCACAGGCCGCGCCAACCGTGGCCCAGCAATCGGATGGCCGCATTCTCGCCTCGCCCAAACTGCGCCGCGTGGCGCTGGAGCAGGGGCTGGATCTGGCGCGTCTGGTGCGCGCGGGCCATCCGCAGCCCTACCATATGCGCGATTTGGAGATGTTGCGCAGCCTGAAGGACGCACCCGCCACCGCCGCGCCGGTGGCGGCGCAAGCCATGCGCCTGCACGCCGACTGTGCCGAAGACGGGTTTGCGCATTTCGCGGCATGGGCTGCCGAAGCGCAAGGCCTGACGGATGCAGACGCGCTGCTTGCAGGGCTGGCCGGGGCCAGCATGGGCGGGGCGGCCACAGTTGCGATTGAGCGATTTGGCACAGCGCGTGTCTTCGCCGTGCCTAAGGGCCGCTGCCTGTCTTCTATTGCCGAGAGTGAGGCCGCACCCGATCTGCGCGTGCGCGATTTGCGTGCAACGCCCTTGCGTGCGGTCAGCATGGGGGCCGAAGATCTGCCGGTTCTGACGCTGATGCAGGCAGGCACGGGCCTTACACTCGTGCTGGAATGCAGCCCTGACCAGATCGCCCCTGAAGCCGCAATCGCCCTTCTTTCCGAATTCGCAGGGCGCATGCACGACCCGCTGCGCCACCTGCTCTGACTCTTCGAGGTATCCATGGATTATACCGATCTCTATATCAACGGCGCATGGCACAAAACGCCCGAGCGGTTTGACGTGATCAACCCCGCAACCGAGGAGGTGCTGGCCTCTGTCGCTTCTGCCGGTATTGCCGACGCTGATGCCGCGCTGGATGCCGCCGAGGCCGCGATGGCAGACTGGTCCGCGCGCACGCCGCGCGCGCGCTCGGAAGTGTTGCGCAAAGCATGGGAATTGATGACTGCACGTCTGGACCATTTCGCGCATCTGATTACGCTGGAAAACGGCAAGGCGGGCGCAGATGCACGCGGTGAAGCCACTTATGCTGCCGAATTCTTCCGCTGGTTCGCCGAAGAGGCCGTGCGCGCGGACGGGATGATCACGCAGGCCCCTGCATCGGGCGCGCGGATCATCGTGCAGCACAAGCCTGCGGGGCTGGCTGTGCTGATCACACCGTGGAACTACCCCGCCGCCATGGGCACGCGCAAGATCGCGCCCGCGCTGGCGGCAGGCTGCGGGGTGATAATAAAGCCCGCCTCGGAAACGCCGCTGACCATGCTCGCGCTTATGCCGCTGCTGGAAGAGGCGGGTGTGCCTGCGGGGCTGGTCAATGTGCTGCCCTCACGCCGCACCGGCGCGCTGGTCGATCACATGCTGCATGACCCCCGCGTGCGGGTGGTCAGTTTCACCGGCTCCACCGGCGTGGGGCGCACACTGTTGAAATCCGCCGCCGATCAGGTCTTGAAACCGGCGATGGAACTGGGCGGCAATGCGCCCGTGATCGTGTTTGACGATGCCGATCTGGACGTGGCGATTGAGGGCACGATGCTGGCCAAGATGCGCAATCTGGGCGAGGCCTGCACGGCGGCGAACCGCATCTATGTGCATGAGGCGATCGCGCCCGAATTCACCCGTCGCCTGACGGCGGCCATGCAGGCCTTGAAAGTTGGCGATGGCACCGACCCGAGCGTAGATGTCGGCCCGCTGGTCAATGCTGCCACGCGCGACAAGGTGGCGGAATTCGTGGCCGATGCGCTGGCCAAGGGGGCAAAGCTGGAATGCGGCGGTGTGCTGCCGGAGGGGCGCGGCTATTTCTACCCGCCCACAGTGCTGTCAAACGTGCCCGAGAGTGCCGATTGTGTGCAGGACGAAATCTTCGGCCCTGTGGCGGCACTTCAGACATTCAGCGATCAGGATGACGTCATCACCCGCGCCAACAACACCGAATACGGGCTGGTGGCCTATGTCTTCTCGGGCGATTTCAAGCGCGCGCTGCAGGTCTGCGAGCGGCTGGATTACGGCATGGTGGGTCTGAACCGCGGGCTTGTCAGCGACCCTGCCGCGCCTTTTGGCGGCACCAAGCAATCGGGACTGGGGCGCGAAGGCGGGCATGAGGGGATGTTAGAGTTTATGGAAACGCAATATATCTCGGCCAGTTGGTAAGGGGGCAGACATGTCAGACATCATCGCCAGCCCCAGCACGCGGCGCAAGGCCCTTGAACAGGGGGTTGATCTGGACGCGCGTGCCCGCGAATTGGGGCGCAAGACCATGGGACCGGAAGACCTTGGCACCTCCGCCCCCGCAGCCCCGACGGGCGACACCAGCTATTGGGATGTGGACCATGCCGCTTACGGGCCAGTGACCCATGAGCCGATGAGCCGCTTTGCCCAAGTGGCCGCCGCCAATCTGGGGGCGGCCAATGCGCTGATCCCGCAAGTCACCCATCACGACCGCGCCGATCTTCGCGCGGTTGACGCGCTGCGCCAGCGCCTGAAACCAGAGGCACAGGCGCGCGGGCGAAAGCTGACAACGCTGGTGTTCCAGATTGCAGCGCTGGCGCGCTGCTTGCGCGCCTTCCCGCGCTTCAATGCGTCGCTCTCAGCGGATGGCAAAACCCTGATCCTGAAGGAGTATGTCCATATCGGCATCGCCGTGGATACGCCCCACGGCCTGATGGTGCCTGTCATCCGCGATGCGGACACCAAGGGGCTGTGGGAGATTGCAGCCGATCTGGCCGATCTGGCGGCCCGTGCGGGCGCGCGCAAGATCAAACCCGACGAGATGGGCGGCGCGTCCATGACCATCAGCAATCTGGGCGGTATTGGCGGCACAGCATTTACCCCCATCGTCAACCCGCCCGAACTGGCCATTCTTGGCATTACCCGAACCGAGATTGTCACCGTCTGGGACGGCGACAGCCCGCGCCCTGTGCCTATGGCCCCGCTGGATCTGTCCTACGACCACCGCGCCCTGAACGGTGCAGATGCGGCGCGGTTCATGAGCCATCTGACGCAGCTTCTGGCGGACCCGCGCCGCATGATGGTGTAATGTAACCCCCGCGAAGTGCCGCGTCTGGCAGGTTTGCAGCCAGTCGTGGGGGCAGTTGGGGCAAGTGATTTCGCCCAGACGGTGCGGATTGGCAGGGTGCCATATGCGCACGGTCCGGCAAGCCCGCTCTGGGCTGTGCGGCTGGCCTGTTGCCTGCAAAACCTGCGCTACCTTGCACCCCGACCATTGCGCCTGCGTTGCATGGCGCTAACCTGTCGGCCCAAAGCTGCGCGCGCGATTTTGCGCAGGCTTGGATAGGGGCGGATCATGTCTGCCAGCCATGGCCCCACAGCATAATAGGCGCGGATAAACAAGCGCCCCCTTCTATGCTGCGACAGTTCCAGATCGCGGTACAGGCGCAGAAACACCACATCGGGGTGGTCGGGCGTGCCATAGGCGCAGGTTGCCACGAAACAGCCCCCGCCGGTTCCGGCTGGGCGGGTGTCTTGGTCTTCCTCGTCCCTATCATCCGACCCTGCGTCCTGATGTTGCAGATATTGCTTTGAAAACTGGCCCGGCTTTAGGAACAGGGCAAAGTCAGGCTTTGTGTCGCTGTTGAGCAAGTCCAGGCGTCTGGCCTCTATTGCCGCATCGTCGATTTCAAGGATTTGCTGGATCGAGCGTGGTTCCAGATCAGGATGGGCGTCATCCCATATGTCTTCAAACTCTTCGCGTTCACGCTCTGACATGACAAGGAAGTAATCAATCCGGTCCACTTCGGCCACAGGCGGGCGCGGACGTGCGAGCATCAGATTGTCGGGTTCGCGCAAATTATCAAAGCCGTTTGCATATTCTTCTGCGGTGATCCGCTGAAACCGCATGTCCAGCGCCGCTTGGTCGGTGTCTCGCAACAGGCGCGCGGCCCCTTCGGGGCTAAGGTTTGCCAGCAGGCCCTTGAACACACCTGTATCTACCGACATGGTCAGCGCATTGGGGTTCAACTGATCCAGAAGCGAGGTTTCCGCGTCTGGTGAGAGACCCGACAACAAAACTTCCACGTCTTGCGCAGATGTCGCAGTCAGCAGCGCCTCAAAGGCGTCTTTCGAGAAGGCAGGCGGCGGGGCAGGGGTGTCATCGGGTTCGGGGTCAGGCGGGATATCCCCGCTGGGCGGCGGGGTGTTCAACTGCGCTACCAGATCGGCGACAGGTGAGGTGTCGGAGAAATCCACCAACACGGTTTCCAGATCATCCAAGCGGCTGCCCAAGCCCAGAATCGACGTTTTCTCGCCCGTGTCATGGGTGATGACAATATCGTCCCCGTCTGCCACCGCGCGGTCCAGCACCTCTTCGGGGGTGGTATATGTATTGCGAAAACTTAGCCCGTCGCCGCGCGCGATGTCGAAATCTGCAATAGTGGCACTTCCGGCAGGGTCTATGACAAAGTGGTTTGCACCACTTCCCCCTTCCATCAGGTCGGTGCCGTCACCTGAAACCAGCGTGTCATTCCCTTCGCCCCCCAGCAACGTATTGTCACCTGACCCACCGATCAGCAGGTCGTCGCCCCGCCCGCCGTCAAGCAGATCATTGCCAGCGCCGCCGATAAGCGTGTCATTGCCATCGAAGCCAAATAACTGGTCAGACCCCGCATTGCCGACCAGCAGATCATCAAATGCGCTGCCCATGATGATGTCGTCATAATCTGCCGCAGGGTCTACCACCTGGTCATGCCCTGAAATCCTGACCCCGACATCGCCGGTGGTGAACTCGAATTTCACAATTTCATATGGCGCCAGAGAGACTGACAATCCCCCGGCCCCTGCCATGTCGCTTTCATTGAGGATCTGGATATAGGGGCGCGCATCGCGCGATTCAGGGTCGCCCTCATCGCGGTCGGGGGTTGCGGGGTTGTCCAGAACGCCGAGCTGTTCCGCCCAGACATGGTGGTAGTCGGGGATCAGCCCCGATGGGTCCAGCGTGAAGTCTATATCAATGTCACTGCGCGATGATACAAAGATCACGGCTTTATCGCGGCCCTTATAGGCATGCATGACCAGTTGTTCGGCATCTTCGGGCGCGCGCTCGGCCGGGTCTGTGCCGACCGCGTTGCGCAGTGCTTCATCCGTGTCCAGATCCAGCAGGCGCAAGCCGCGAATGCTGTGTGACATCATGCGATACGTCTCGCCGGCGGGGGTCAGCCAGTATTCATAGCCGCCGGGTTCGTCGTCCCGGATGCGCAACGCCGCAAGCCGTGTTCCAAGGCTGAGATACTGTGTGCCCCAGACTGCCGCGTTATCGACGCCGCGCTCTATCATGACGCGCATCGCTTCCAGCATGCCGGACGCCTGCACAAGCCCCACATCGCCGCCGCTGTTCTGAATATTCCATTCAGAAATAAAATAGGTCAGATCGTCGGATACCCCCTCAAAGCTTTTCCAGTCATCCAGCCGGTCAAAAGTGCCCTCTCGCTGGGTCGCCAAGGCATAGGTCGGGGGGTAGTAATGCGTCGAGACAGAGTCGATAGAGTGCCGCGCGGCAAATGACATCTGCTCGGCGATGCGTTCATTCCCGTCTGGAATGCGTCTTGTTGTGGCCTGCATATTGATCAGGGGGCGTGTCCATGCCTCTGGCCCGCCTTGCTCGGCTTCAAAAATGTCGAACAGGGTATTCATGCCTGTCGCCAGTTCGTTGACCAGCGCGCCATATTCCTCGGGTGACATGCGGTCCCGATACCAGAATTCATTGCCAATCTGGAACAGTGCGATATCCACATCGCCATAGGCCCCGCGAATGATGTTATCGACGCGGTCCAGCAGGGCATACAGGCCAAAGGGGCTTGGGTCGCGCATTTCGTCCGCGCCCAGATTGTCGGACAAGTAGTTTTCGGTCGGGATTGTGAATTTTACCGATATATCATTTTCGCGCGCATATTGGAACATTGCGGGAACCGTCAGCAGCCTGTCGGCACCGCTATCCGACACACCGCTTGGGCGTGTCACGTCGAAAAACCTGTCCACAATTTCAGAGCCGGGGGCGAATGTCTCTTCTGTGACGGTGCCGCCCGGAAAGCGAAGACCGCTCCAGCCGACATCTTGCAACATGCGGTCAAACGGGCTTCCGGGGTCAAGATAGTTGAAAGTAAACAGGGCATTGGCTTCAAACATGCCATCGCCGACAACATTGCCGACATAGGGTGAATCCGTTAAAAAAATTACTTGTCCGGACATCGCAGCCCCCTTTGCAAACCCGATCGGCCAAGGCCCGCTGGACGATGCGTGAACACCCGAAGCATGTTGCAGACTGTGATGTTTAAGACCGGCAAATCATGGTCTTGCCTGCGAAAGAAAATCGCTGCCTGCAAAGGAAATTAAATTGCTCCGATATGGATTTTATCACACGAAAGAGAAAATTTCAACGCGCAGGCAAAGCGTGGGGGGCTGGGTGCAGGCAGGCGCGATGGTCACGCCGCAGCGACCTGATACTTTGGCGCAAACAATTGCTGCCCTGCGGGGCTAACCCGCGTCAAAAAAGATTGCATACGGATGTATATTTTCTTAACTTCAAGTATCAATTCGAGATTACCATGCGCGACACAATCCAAACCCTGCTTGCCGGAGATTTGCCCCGCTGTGCCCTGTGCCAGATCAAATCTATCGGCATATGCGCCAATTCCGGCGAAGAAGAGCTTTCATGGCTGGAAGATGCCAAGCTGTATCGGCGCTATTGTGCGGGCAGCATGATCACATTCGCCGGTGACCGGCTGGATTATGTCGGCTCGATCATGACAGGCATCGCCTCGATCGGGGGCACGCGCGAAGATGGTCGCCGCCAGACCTATGGCGTGCTGATGCCGGGCGACTTTCTGGGCAGGCCCGGCCGCGCAATTTCCTCGTTCGATATTGAAGCGATCACAGATATCGAATTATGCGGCTTTAAACCGGCTGTTTTCGACAATCTGCTAGACAAAGCGCCGCAACTGCATGCGCGCATGCTGGAAATGACACTGGATGAACTGGATGCCGCGCGCGCATGGATGCTGATGCTGGGGCGCAAAACCGCAAGAGAGAAGCTGTGCAGCCTGCTTGTCTATCTGCTTGACCGCCAGATGCGGCTGGATGAGACGCAAACCACCCCGCTGTTGCGGCTGCCGCTGACACGCGAACGCATTGGCGATTTTCTGGCGCTGACACTCGAGACAGTCTCGCGTCAGTTTTCGGCGCTCAAACGTGATGGCATTATTCAGGATCTGGAACGCCATGCCGTATCGATTCCAGACCCAGCACGTTTGCGGCAAGAAGCGGGAACGGACCCCTTCCATGCGCGTTAATCAACTCAGCCGTCTGGAAACAGCCCTGACATGAGAAGCTTTGGGCGGTAAATGACCTGATATGTTGATCCTATACGTATGACTGACCGTATGTTCATCAAAAGACTTGGGAACAACCCACAATGAGGGTGTCTATGGCGCATGCCAACTTCGCTGAAATCTTGCTGGAACGTCAGTTGGAAGCGACGGAATGGATCGAGCGGTCGCCGCCGCCTGATTGCGATTTGACCGAGTTGCAAGATTACCGCAGCCAGTTGAAAGCGATCCAAAAGAGCAAAGTGTGGGATGATGTGTTGCGCTTGAAAACGCCGCGTTTTGCCCGCCGCTGATAAGCTACTGCAAGAGTGCCCCCTGATGTGGCGCGGGTGCGCGGGGTGTATTGTTTCCCAGTCCATGCCCACCAATTGGCAGATGGTGCGCTTTTGTTTCCCGGCTTGCGCGTAGGTAACAGCTTTCATGGGTCTGCTGTGCGGGCCATTTCAGCTGTCCGGGCGCAATCGAGGGCCGCAGGCCCGTCGCGCTGCGCAGGATATCAAGCACCTGCGCGATGCCTTGTTCGGGCACGTCGCTGGAATGAAGCACATCCATCGCATTCAGAAATGTGCGCGCATGGCCTGCGGAAATGCCTTCTTGGCGCAGCAGATTTCCTCGGAGGCGCTCACAGGGGCAATCCGGTCTGCGGCGCGGGCGTATATGCGTTTTCGGCACCGAAGGTGATGCAGGAAATCATCAGATTGCCATGCTCGGAATCGCCACACAGGGTTTCGCCCTGCTCGCCAAAGCTGAATACCCCCAGAAACGGGGCGCCCGCCAGCGCCTGTGCGACATTTCCTGCCACCTCATCCATGCGATCTGTCACCGACAGCATGCATCCGCCGCAATATATCATCAATGCGCCGGAAATAGCGCCCTGCACTTGGTCACGGCTGCTTGCCGCGATCCTGCCTGCGCGCTCAACTAGGCTGTCTTCGGACCCCGCCATCAGCCAGACAGTTTGCCCCTCTGTCAGATCGGCGAAGAAATCCAGCCTGCCATCAGCATGGGCAACAGCAGGATGTGCCAGCATGTGAAATGTCACTTCGTTAATTTCGGTCAACCGACGGCCCAAGGGGAACATGGTTGCCTGCGCCAGAACAGAAGCGCTGCCTGTATCGGGCACTGAAACATTGCCTTGCGTCCAGTCTGCATAAAGCTGAGCGGCAGGGCGTGTGTCGATACTGTGCACTGTCCGCCCAGAGGCTTGTGTAATCACGCCGCGCTTTGCGGTCGGTGCATAGCCGCTTTCAAAGGAACAGCCTATCTGCACCGATGGAAACAGCACAGATACTACGACAGAGTTTGTATGCGCACCCTGGACTGTGATCTGTGACCAGCCGCCACTGACATCGTTATCCGCCGAACTGCCCCCCACGATCAGGGCAGGGGAGCCAATCACGTCCTTGATCCCGAGGAGCACTTGTTCTTCATGTCCGGGCGCGGCAGTCAGCCAGACAAGATCGGGCGCTTCGCCCATGCGCCCCGCATCCTGCAACGCGGCCCGCGTTGCCTGTGCGGCTGCGGCGCGCGGGTCTTCGCCAAGGGGGCATGTGCCGGTGCCATAAGCGCCCTGCGCATCCCATATGGCAAAAGCACCGATCGCGTCGCCTTGCGCAATCGCGGCACCTTGTTCGGTCATCACTCCCAGACAGGATGACCCGCCATGCAGCGCGGCTGCGCTGAAAGCTTCGGCAGCCTGCGTGCAAACCTCTCGCGCGGGCCGCCCGCCGCCGTAATGCAGGGTCACAAAATCCGGCGGGCCTGCCCCCTCAAGCCCGAGTTGCGTCACCAGGTCTTGCAGCGCGGCAGATGTGTCTGGCAGCACGCTGTGCGCGGTGGCGGCACGAAATATGGGGGCGCGGGGCCGCAGGGCGGTGTTACATATTTCCCCGTCAGCCGTTTTGTACATGACGTAGCCTTAAAAAATGCAGAAACCATGATCTGCGCAAGCCGGGCGGGCCGGCGGTCAGCCGTTAGAACAGACCACGTTTCATAGCTTCAATAACGACTTGAGTGCGGTTGCGCGCACCCATCTTGCGGCAGATCGATTTTACATCCATCTTGACAATCGTTTCCTCGATACCGATTTCGCGGCCAATTTCCTTATTCTGCATGCCTTCGCACAACAGGCCCAGAACCCGCAATTCGCGCGGCTTCAGGCCAAGGTCGCTGCCTTCATCATCTGATGCGCGGCGCAGAAATTCGCCGGGAAGATATAATTCGCCCTCTGCGATCAGGCGCACGGCGTGTTTCAGCGTTCTGAAAGGCAGGGTCTTGGGAATGAAGCCGCCGGCACCCGCATCAATGGCACGCTCGACAACTGTTCTGCTGGCGACGCCGGAAAACAGGGCCACGGCCCCTTGGTTCACTTCGACCAAGCGGCGCAGCCCGTTCAGGCCATCCATGCCGGGCACTTCATAATCCAGCAGCACCACGTCAAAGCGCCCAGTCTCTGCAATTCGGGACAGCGCATCATCAATACAATTGACGGACTGCGCTTCCAAATCATCTTGTGCTTCCAGCGCCGCCGAGAGGGTCTCACACACAAGTGAATGATCATCGACAACCAGAATTTGCAAAGAACTGACAGGCTCTATGGCCGAAGTTGTATGAAGTGTCATCTGCACTCACCGTTTTCGATTTAGACTCCACAATAAGACTATTCAGCGCCAAGTTAACAGCATTTATCGGCTTTCATGCGAAGTATCACAATTTATCTCTTAAGAGATAAGAGGGTGAATTTGCCGCCGCGACCGCCCTGCAGCGGTTTCATCCTGCGCATGCCGCGCGTCACCTCTCTCGCCAGCGCCAAGGTTTGCTTTGTCTTTGGGGGCGCTACTGTCTTTTGAAACCACAGTTTGAAAGGATTGTCATGAAAGATCGTACCGCGACACTTCTGGGAAATTTCATGGACCAGATCACCCCGCGCCACACCGGCGAGGGCGAGTTTCTACAGGCAGTAGAAGAGGTTGCGCGCGATGTGCTGCCTATCGAGAAGGCCAGCAGCGCATTCACCGATGCCCGTGCGCTGGAACGTTTGTGTGAAGCGGACCGCATCATCAGCTTCCGGATTACATGGCGCGATGACAGCGGAGCAGTACAGATAAATCGCGGCTGGAGGGTGCAGCATTCCAACCTGCTTGGCCCCTACAAGGGCGGGTTGCGTTGGGCACCCGGTGTCACCCGCTCGGTGCTGAAATTTCTGGCATTCGAGCAGGCGTTCAAAAATGCGCTGACGGGCCTGCCGCTTGGGGCTGCCAAGGGCGGTGCAGATTTCGACCCCCATGGCCGCTCTGTCCCCGAGATCGAGCGGTTCGCGCAGGCGTTCATGGCCGAACTTGCCCCTCATATCGGGCCTGACCGTGACGTTCCCGCGGGCGATATCGGGGTGGGCGCGCGCGAGGTCGGGCTACTTTCACGGGCATGGGTGCAGCATGCGCAGCGTTGGGGCGGTGCCTTGACCGGCAAGCCGCTGGCCCTGGGCGGCAGCGACATTCGCGCCGAGGCCACGGGCTATGGCGTGATTTTTTTCACGGCGGCCATGCTGGCAGAACAGGGGGCAGAGCTGCAAGACAAGCGCGTGGCTTTGTCGGGTAGGGGCAATGTCTCTGCGCATGCGGCGCGCAAAGCACGCGCGATGGGGGCGCGTGTGATCAGCCTGTCAGGGCGCGCAGGCACATGGTATGCGCCCGATGGTTTCAGCGCTGAAGCGCTGGACTGGACCCTTGCCGCCAAAGGGGAGGCGGCGATGGCACCCCCCAAAGACCTTGGCGTGGAATTCAGGGAAGGGGCAAAACCGTGGGGCCTGTCGCCCGATATTGCCCTGCCTTGTGCCACACAGAACGAGCTGGACCTGGAGGATGCCAAAGCGCTGGCCGATAGCGGCTGCCGCGTCTTGTCCGAAGGGGCGAATATGCCGCTGACGTCAGACGCCGAAGCGCATCTGACCCGCGCAGGCGTCATTCAGGCACCGGGTAAGGCGGCAAATGCGGGCGGGGTCGCCGTGTCGGGGCTGGAGATGCAGCAAAACGCCAGTTTTGCCCGCTGGACGCCTGCGCGTGTCGAAACCCAGCTGCGCGAGATCATGTGTGCCATTCACGCCCGCCTGAAAGCCGAGCGCGCCAGTTGCTGCACCGCAGGCGGCGGCATTGACTACCGGCGCGCGGCCAATGTTGCGGGGTATCGAAAACTGGCGCGCGCCGTTGTCGATGGCGGCGTGATGTAACGGGCAGGGGCAGCATTTGTCCTGTGCTGCGTGTCATCTGCAGCAACTTTGCTTGTGCGGGTTTATTTGCCGCACGGAACTAATACGCCCGCTCATACGTTATCTGAGCAAGCACGGCGGCTTATCCCTATCCCCGCGCGCCAAATAACAGGAGATCAAAATGTCCCGCAGAAATTTTCACGCGACAACGGCGCTGGGGCTATGCCTTGCCATGGTACCCCTTAGCGCGGCCGCCCAATCCACTGGTGCCGACCCAGAGGCGGCCGAGATATTTGTGCCCATGGTGCAGGATTGCGTCATCGGGGCGCGCGAGGCGGAGTGCCAGCAGGTCCGCACTGTCATCACCGAATGCGCGGCAGATCTGGAATATGACCGCTGTCAGTTGTTATTCGAGGATGCAAACGCGGTTTTCGACGACTCCCAGCAACTCGAACAAGCAGAGATGATGCTGGTCCAGACCAGCGAGATCATCGCGCAAATGGATTTTTCCGAGGCTGATGCCGAATTGGGGGACTTGGCCGAGTCGGCGCGCGCCGATGCCGAGCGCACATTGTTGCGCGGCGACGAGAACCTGATGACGCATTCCGCGCCACCATTGGTCGAGGGCGAGGCCGAAGATATCGACGCGGATCTTGAAACACCCGTTAGCGAAATTGACGCGCAACCCGATACAGAAGAGGGCGCGCCCCCTGCGGAAGATGTGACCGATCCTGAACCGCAAGATGAAGCCTCTGATGTCGATGCCGAGAATGAACGGCTGGTGCGCGAGGCGCTGGAAGCACAGCGGCGTGCCGCAGAAGACGCGGCGTCTTCGGATGCAGCAGAAGCCGGGGCAGAAGCTGATCTTGCGGTAGAAGCCGAAGGCGATGCCGAGCAGCGCTTGCGCGACGCGCTGGAGGCAGAGCAACGCGCCACCGATGAGGGCGCTGACGCAGATGCAGCGGTCAGCGCGGAAATCGAGGCTGAGGCCGAGATGGACGCAACATCCGAAGATGTGGCACAGGACGATGCCGAACAGCGCCTGCGCGACGCGTTGGAGGCAGAACAATCCGCCACAGAACCGGCCCTTGATGATGCGGAGATGACCGAAACCCCATCTGAAATGACCGAAGGAGATGCCGCAGCCGCGCGTGCACAAGCCGAGATCGATTTCGAGGAAGAACGCGCGCAGATGCGCGCCGAAGCCGAGGCAATGGCCGAAGATGAACCCGAACTGGTTATTGAAGAGGTGCCGGAAGAAGAATTCATCGCCCCTGCTGATGCCCCGCGCGAAATAGCCGCCGATGAGCAAAGCCTGATCGACCAGTTGATGGCCGACCCTGAAACCGCCGAAGCCATCACGCTTCTGGGCCAGATGGCCGAGCAGGACCGCGCGGGCGAGGCAGAGGGCGAGGCTGGAAGCCTGCTGACATCAGCACTTTCTGCATTGCAGGCCGAACGCAGCGATGACGCGGCCGCCGAGGCTGAGGGTGTGCAGGCCGAAGAAGTCACCGAAGAAGAGATCACCGCTGCCGAAATCCGCACCAGCCGCGATGATTTTGACTCGCGCTTCGCGCTGGATGTCGCGGCCGGGCAGGCGCGCAGCAGTGACCGCCGCGATCTGGAACGCGCGGGCCTTGTTGCTTTGGGGGCGCTGGCCGTGGGTATGGTCGTGAACCGCAACCGCGTGGTGGCGCGCTCTGACGAACGTGTGGTGGTTCAGCGCGATGACGGTGAATATGCAGTCTGGCGCGATGATGATGTGATCCTTAGTCAGGACGGCTCTCAGCGGCGGATTGAACGCTATGCCGACGGCTCTACCCTGACGCGCTGGGCCCGCAATGACGGGTCCGAGATTGTGACCATCCGCGATGCGACAGGCCGTGTGCTGTGGCGTGAACGGGTTCTGGCTGACGGCACCTCGATTGAGCTGGTGAATGACATGCGCGAGGTGCAGGCCATTGATGTGTCAGTCCTGCCCCCACCGCGCCGGCGCGAGCTGCGCATCACGCAGCGCACCGACCCCGATCTGGCACTTGCCCTGCTGCAAGAGGCCGAAGCCGATGCCCGCGCGCTGGACCGTGCCTTTACCTTGCGTCAGGTCCGCGAAGTGCGCGAAGTGCGCGAAGTGGTGCCGGTGCTTAGCCCCGATCCGATTACCTTCGAGATCAACCGCGCCAATGTCCGCCCAGAAGAGGCCCGCAAACTGTCTCAGGTCGGGCGGCTGATGGAACGCCTGATTGCGGATAACCCGCGCGAATTGTTCCTGATCGAGGGGCATACCGACGCGACCGGCCCTGCCTCTTACAATCTTGCGCTATCGGACAGGCGCGCGGAGTCGGTGGCGCTGGCCCTGACCGAGTTCTTTGAGATTCCGCCAGAAAACCTGATCATTCAGGGCTATGGCGAACGCTACCTGCGCATTCCGACCGCAGCCGCCGAAGAACGCAACCGGCGCGTGGCGATCCGGCGCATCTCGCCCTTGATGGGACTTTAAGTCAGCTCGGTTAACGGGCGTTAGGCCGGGGCGCGCAGTTTTGCGCGCCCCGGCTATGTGGTGCCGCCCAACCCGAAAATGCATCCAAGCGGCAGGAAAAAGCCCCCCAAGCTTTGAAATTTATTCGGAAATTCATGATCCTATAACCCAGATCAGCACAGGCCCACGCAAGGCATGCCATCGTATTTTCAATGACCTGCGACCGCCCGCCATTTGGCACAGGGGCGGCATTTTGAAAGGATTTGACTGATGGCCCAACATGGCAAGAAAATTGTAACCGGCATGCTTGCTGCAACGATCACGCTGGCAGCATGCGCCAACCCGGACGGAACCAGCAATCAGACCGGAACAGGCGCGATCGTTGGTGGCCTGACCGGCGCGGCGGCGGGCCAGATCATCGGCGGCGATACGCGCGCCACCGTGATCGGGGGCGCAATCGGGGCAGCCGTGGGCGGGGCTGTTGGTGCCGGCATGGCCGCACAGGAACGCGAATTGCGCCAGTCGCTGGCCGGAACCGGCGCAGATATCACCAATACTGGCAGCGATTTGCGGGTGATCTTGCCCGACTCGGTGACGTTCCGCACGGATTCTTCGGTTGTAGATGCCGGATTCCGTCCGGCATTGCGTAGCGTCTCGGATAGTTTGCGCCGCCACCCCAATTCGACCGTGCGGGTGATCGGCCACACCGATAATGTCGGGACCGCAGCCTATAACACCCAGCTTAGTCAGGATCGTGCGCTGGCAGTCGCGCGCGAGCTGATCTCGGGCGGGGTCAGTGGCCAGCGGATTACAGTGTCTGGGCGGGGCTTTAGGGAACCTGTGGCCCCCAATACCAGCGCGGCAGGACGGGCCGAGAACCGGCGGGTCGAGATTGTGATCATCCCCAACAGCTGAATACAACCGCGCTGTGTGAACAAGAAAGGGGCAGGGACAGTGTCCTTGCCCTTTTGAAAAAACCGCAAAAGGATGATGCCATGCAGATAAGTCCCTCATCCGTCGATACGCCTGACAAACTGAAATCTGTCAAAGAAGATTGTGACAAGGCCCCCGCCGGACGCGCAAAAGATGCCGCCATGCGGCACTATCTGGCCGCCAAGGCCGCGCAACATGCGGGCCATGACGGCGAGTGCAACCGCAAGCTGGATTCAGCGCGCCATGCGCTAGCGCAGGCGTGATCCGCGCGGGCGCAGGCAACCCTTAAAATTGAAAATGATATAAACTTGCTTGGGCAAGGTGCGGCTGCGATACTGGGGCATCTGGTCAGGACGACCGGGGTCTGATTATTCCCGTGACGTGAAGGGCACGTGGGTGAGTGGGGTTCCGGCGTGCCGGAACCCCTGTTCTTGCAGAATTTGGGCCATCCATGACAGTGCTGCCGCGCGCGCGGCACTGAAAACTGCGATCCGCCCGCCGAGTAAGTTTTTATGTGATGCGCTGATGTCTTGAAACTGATCATTTTCCCTTGTGTAACAGTCCCGTGTTCGGCACGAGAAAAGCATGGGTTGAAACCTGTGCTTTCCAAGCCCAAATCATGTGACAAGAGCGCGTTACGCGCACGGCAGAATTAAGGATAGACATATGGATCATTCAAGCCGCTACCCCGTATTGCCCCTGCGCGATATGGTGGTGTTCCCACACATGATCGTCCCGCTATTTGTGGGGCGCGAGAAATCCGTACGCGCGCTTGAAGCTGTTATGGCCGAAGACCGCCAGATCCTGCTGGTGGCGCAGAAAGATCACACACAAGAAAGCCCCGAGGCTGAAGATATTTTCTCTGTCGGTGTGCTGGCGAATGTGTTGCAATTGCTGAAACTGCCTGATGGCACTGTCAAGGTGCTGGTCGAAGGCCGGACACGGGTACAGATTGAGGATTTCGTCGAGAATGACGACTATTTTGAAGCCGTCGCGCGGAATTTCTTTGAAGAAGAAGGCGACTCCGGCTCTATCAAGGCGCTGATGCGTGCCGTTCAGACAGAGTTCGAGCGTTATGCCAAGATGCGCAAAAATGTCCCCGATGAAGCCCTTGCCGCGATTGCCGAGGCGGATGAGGCGGCTGTGCTGGCAGACCTTGCCGCAGGGCATCTGGGCACAAATGTGGCTGAGAAGCAAAAGCTGCTGGAAGCCGAGAATACATCTGACCGGCTTGAGAAGATCTATGGGCTGATGCAAAGCGAATTGTCTGTTCTGCAAGTTGAACGCAAGATCAAGACGCGCGTGAAATCGCAGATGGAACGGACCCAGCGCGAATATTACCTGAATGAGCAGATGAAAGCCATTCAGAAGGAATTGGGCGATGGCGAGGATGGCCAGAATGAACTGGCCGAGTTGGAAAACCGCATCAATGCGACGAAATTCAGCAAAGAGGCCCGCGACAAGGCCGATGCAGAGCTGAAAAAGCTGAAAAACATGTCGCCGATGTCGGCCGAGGCCACTGTGGTGCGCAACTATCTGGACTGGATGCTGTCGATCCCCTGGGGCGTGAAAAGTCGCGTCAAGAAAGATCTGGGCCGCGCGCAGGATGTGCTGGATGCCGATCACTATTCTTTGGACAAGGTCAAGGAGCGGATCGTCGAATATCTGGCAGTGCAGGCGCGCAGCCAGAAACTGAAAGGCCCGATCATGTGCCTTGTCGGCCCTCCCGGTGTGGGCAAGACCTCTCTGGGGCGGTCTGTGGCCAAGGCCACGGGGCGCGAATTCATCCGCATCTCGCTGGGCGGGGTGCGCGACGAATCCGAGATACGGGGCCACCGGCGCACCTATATCGGGTCCATGCCCGGCAAGATCATTCAGGCGCTGAAAAAGGCCAAAACCACCAACCCGCTGATCCTGCTGGACGAGATTGACAAGATGGGTCAGGATTTCCGTGGCGACCCCGCCTCTGCCATGCTGGAGGTGCTGGACCCTGAACAGAACGCAACTTTCGTGGACCACTATCTGGAAGTGGAATATGACCTGTCGAATGTCATGTTCCTGACCACGGCCAACACCTATAACATGCCCGGCCCCTTGCTGGACCGCATGGAGATTATTCCGCTGTCGGGCTACACCGAAGACGAGAAGCTGGAAATCGCACGGCGTCACCTGCTGGAAAAGTCGTTCCGGAACCATGGCCTGCGCAAGGGCGAGTTGACCATCTCGGACGGCGCGATCACGGAAATCCTGCGGCGCTATACCCGCGAAGCGGGCGTGCGCAACCTTGAACGGGAATTGAACAAGATTGCCCGCAAGGCAGTGACCAAGATCGTCAAGAACGAGACGAAAAAGGTCATCATGGCGCGCGATAACCTGTCAGAGTTTCTGGGTGTGCCGCGTCACAGGTTCGGTTTGGCCGAAAAGGAAGATCAGGTTGGCGTCGTAACCGGCCTTGCCTGGACACAGGTGGGCGGTGATCTGTTGCAGATCGAGGCGCTGCGCCTGCCGGGCAAAGGCCGGATGAAAACCACCGGCACGCTGGGCGATGTGATGAAGGAATCGATCGATGCGGCCAGTTCTTTCGTCCGCTCGATCGCGCCGGAAATCGGGGTGAAACCCCCGCGGTTTGACAGGCTGGATATCCATGTCCATGTTCCCGAAGGTGCAACGCCCAAAGACGGGCCAAGCGCGGGCATTGCGATGGTGACGTCGATTGTGTCTGTGCTGACGCAAATTCCTGTGCGCAAGGATATCGCCATGACAGGCGAGGTGACGTTGCGGGGCAATGTGCTGGGCATAGGCGGGTTGAAGGAAAAGCTGCTGGCGGCCTTGCGCGGCGGAATCAAGACCGTTCTGATTCCGGAAGACAACGCAAAAGACCTGCCGGAAATTCCGGATAATGTGAAAGATGGCCTGACCATCATTCCTGTCAGCCATGTGCGCGAAGTCTTGCGCCACGCGCTTGTCCGGCAGCCGACAGCGATTGAATGGGATGAAGAGGCCGAAGATGCCGCGCGTCAGGCACTTCTGACAAATCAGGGCACCCCAGACACACAGCGCCCCGCGCATTAAGCGCGGGAGTGTTTGAAGATGAACTGCCGCCCGCTGAAGCGGCGGCAGTTTCCTACCCTTGCCTGCGCCAAGAAGGGGTTGCACCCTGCAAAACCGCAGAGTATAGCGCAGCCCAACAGGGGCGATTAGCTCAGTGGTAGAGCGCTTCGTTCACATCGAAGATGTCAGCGGTTCAAATCCGTTATCGCCCACCATCCCTGCCTTCATTCGCCAGGCGAAAGCACGACAGTGCCGGTGCCCCCACCAGTTGCGCCACGCGGACAGGGGCAGTATGATATGCCCACGGGTCAAGGGATACGCGATTTGCCGCAGTCAGGTTTTCCGCCCCTAGGATTGGGGGAAGAATAGGTGACAATTTATGTAGATGCCGATGCCTGTCCGGTGAAGGCCGAGATCGAGCGTGTTGGCACACGGCACAAATTGGCGATGATCATCGTCTCGAATGGGGGGATCAGGCCATCGGCCAATCCGCTGGTTGACTCTGTCATCGTGCCCGAAGGCGCGGATGAGGCCGATAAATGGATCGCGGAACGGGCCGGGCCGGGCGATATTGTGGTGACAGCAGACATTCCCTTGGCCGCGAAATGTGTCGAGGCAGGCGCGCAGGTGCTGAAACACACAGGCGAGGTGCTGAGCGCGGACAATATCGGCAATATTCTGGCAACACGCGATCTGATGGCGGATTTGCGCGCCGCCGACCCGTTCCGGCAGGGCAGTGGGCGCAGTTTTTCCAAGGCGGACCGTTCGCGCTTTCTCGATGCGCTGGAACGCGCTGTGCGGCGTGCCGCGCGCTGAGTGCTACAGATGTGGCAGTTTGCGCGCAATCAGCCAGCTTGCCGCCGCCATCAGCCCCGCTGTTGCAAGGCACAAGGGCACCCCGCCAAACTGGTAGCTGACGCCGGATAACACGGTCCCAAGCAGCCTGCCTGCCGCATTGGCCATGTAATAGAACCCGACATCGCGGGTGATCCGATCCGCCGCGCCAAAGGCAAGGATCAGGTAGGAATGCACCGCGGAATTGAGTGCAAAGACAAAGCCGAACACCAACAACCCCACAACCAGAAGCGCTGTCAGCCAGTCTGCCGGACCCCCGGACAAGGCGGCCGCGATTGCCAGCAGCAGCGGGATTGGCACAAGAAGCCCCGCCCAGAGAATGGCTTTGCGGGTGATGGCTGCCTCTGACTGGCCCTTGCCACCCAGAAGCGCGGGTGCGAAAGCCTGCACTGCCCCGTAGCCAATGATCCATAGCGCCATGAAGCCGCCCACCAGAAAGAACGCCTCGCGCCGCCCCTCTGCGGTTCCATCGGATAAGACCGCCTGAAAATAGATGGGGATGCCGACAACGAACCAGACATCGCGCGCCCCGAACAGAAACAGCCGCGCAAGGCTAAGGCGGTTCACGCGCGGATCGGTTGATCGCCATCCCGCCCATGTATCGGCCCCTTTCATGCGCCCCGGCAACCCTTCGGGCAGAAACAGGACCACAGCCGCCAGAATAAGCGCCAATACCGCTGCCATCGCCCAGACTGCCGCCTGGAAGCCCGCAGTTGCAAGCAGCGCGGCCCCCAGAAAGAAACCGGCTCCTTTCACCGCGTTTTTGGACCCTGTCAGCACGGCCACCCAGCGGAACAAAGCGCCCTCTTGTGCAGGGGCCAGAAGCTTCACGGCGGATTTTGACGACATTTTGGACAAATCCTTGGCCACGCCCGACACGCCCTGCACCGCCATGACAAACACGACCGAGGCTGCGATGGTCCATTCGGGGTCAAGCTGGGCCAGCGCCGCAAGGGCCGCGATCTGCAAGACCAGCCCGGCATAAAGGGTCGCGGCCAGCCCGAAGCGCGCCGCCAGCCAGCCCGCCGCCAGATTGGTCACAATGCCCGCCACCTCGTATAGAACAAACAGCCATGCCAGTTGCACAGGAGAGAAGCCCAAGCCGTTGAAATGCAGCAACACCAGCATGCGCAGCGCGCCATCCGACAGCATGAAGGCCCAGTAAGCGGCAGTCACTGCCATATAGGCGCGTATCGGGTTTGGGCTGGTCACTGGTGCGGGCCTTTGTGCTGGTGGCAGGCAAGGGGGGCTGTCTGCCCCCCTCTTGGGCCTTTGGCCCAATTCACCCCCCGAGAGTATTTGGCGCAAGAAAATGGGTCAGAGGCTTTTTGCGATCATGCGGGTGATGTCGCCAAGGCGGCAGGCATAGCCCCATTCATTGTCATACCACGCATAAAGTTTAAGCTGAGTGTGGTTGATGACCATTGTGGAGGGGCCGTCGATAATGGCTGATCGCGGGTCATTCAGGTAGTCGGATGACACAAGCGGGCGGGACTCGTAGCCCAGAATGCCCTTGAGAGGGCCATCGGCGGCGGCTTTGAGCAAGGCGTTGACCTCCTCAATGGTGGTGGCGCGTTCCAGCTCGAACACGCAATCGGTGAGCGAGGCGTTCAGCAGCGGGACGCGCACGGCGTGGCCATTCAGCCGGCCCTTGAGTTCGGGGTAGATCAGCGTGATGGCAGTGGCGCTGCCAGTTGTGGTGGGGATCAGATTGGTCAGGGCAGAGCGCGCGCGGCGCATGTCTTTGGCGGGGCGGTCAACAATGGTCTGGGTGTTGGTCACGTCATGGATCGTGGTGATCGACCCGTGGCGGATGCCGAGCGCTTCGTGGATTACCTTGACCACCGGCGCGAGGCAGTTTGTGGTGCAACTGGCGGCTGTGATGATCTGGTGCAGGGCCGGGTCATACAGGTGGTGGTTGACGCCGTAGACAAGGTTAAGCGCGCCGCCATCCTTGACAGGGGCTGATACTGCGACTTTCCGGACCCCGGCTGCGAAATAGGGCGCAAGCTGGGCTTCGGTCTTGAACACGCCGGTGCAATCAATCACCAGATCAATGCCCATCTCTGAGAGGGGCAGATCTTCGATCTTGCGGGCATGGGTGAGCGGAATGCGCTGCCCGTCCAGAACGAGTGCGCCGTTTTCATGCGCGACGGGCGTTTGCCAGCGGCCATGGACCGAGTCGAATTCCATCAGCAAGGCATGCTGCGCGGGATCGCCCACAGGGTCATTCAACAGTACGATCTGGCCATGCGCGCCTGTGTCGATGAGGTCGCGCAGGGCAAGTTTGCCAATGCGCCCCAGACCATTCAGGGCGATGCGGGGGCCGGTTACAGGTGTCATGGTTCAGGCACTTTCTGTGGTCAGGGCAGAGGTGTTTATGGCATCTATGCGTGTTTGCAGGGAACGCCGGTCGAGTGTTTCAAAAGGCAGGGCGACCAATTGCTGCAATCTGTGGTGCAATGCCGCGTAGGTTTGCCGGAAAGCCAGATCAGGCGCTGCGCGCGGGTCCGTGCGCGCGCGGGCGGGGTCAGGCAGGCCCCAATGGGCGGGCAGCGGATACCCTGTCCAAGGGGGGCAATCGAGAGTGGCCGCCCTGTCGCAGACTGTGATGACCACATCGAGACGGGGCGCGCCTGGGCGCTGAAACTGGGTGAGAGGTTTGGAGTGCAGGGAACTGACATCATGCCCGTGCTGGCGCAAGACCTGCACTGTTGTGGGATGTGGCGCGGGGCCGGGGGTGATACCCGCCGAATAGGCCGTGAACCGGCCCGCGCCCAAGTCGCGCAACACAGCCTCGGCAATGATCGAGCGGGCAGAGTTTGCCGAGCACAGGAACAGCACGGCCAGCGGCCTGTCACCGATGCGGCCTGTCTGCGGGCTGAGAGCAGGGACCAGCAGATCGGCGCGCGCGCGCCCGAGATCCAGCGCGAGATAGCCGATCAATGCCTCGGTCATATCAAGATTGACGGCATAGAACAGCGAGCGCCCGTCTCGGGTGACGCGCAGCAAGCCCGTTGCGGCCAGATCGCGGAGATGATGCGACAGGGTGTTTTGTTTTAACCCAAGGCATTGGGCAATTTCTGTCGGGCGCTGGCCGTGCGGCGCAAACCGCATCAGCAGTCGCAACACCGCCAGCCGGTCGGGGTGGCCAAGTGCTGTGAAGACAGAGGCGGCTTTACCTGATTCCATATTTCCAGAATAATGGAAATAAATTGCAGTGCAAGTGCGGATGTGATGTTTGTGCGCGTCGAAGTGGAGCGGGAGTTTGTGGGCGGATGGTTTGGGGCAGGCGTGCCAAAGGGGCGAAGGGGGCTTTGCCCCCTCTTGGCTGGCGCCAATTCACCCCCAGAGTATTGTCAGCAAGAAAATGATGGCTTTTGGGGGCGAGGCGATGCGTGATCCGGCTATGAGGGCCAGATTTCATGCGCATAGGGGGGATTGCATCCGGTTCGGGTGCAGGTGATCGCGGCGGCCTTGCTGGCGTCTTGGACGATCTTGCCCAGCATGTCCGGGGATAATGTGGCGATCTGTTTTGTGCCCATCAGGCCATGGCGGTGCAGGCCGGCCAGCAGCGCGGCCATCAGCGTGTCGCCCGCACCGACTGTATCGACCAGATGTGTGACAGGTGTCAGGGGCAGTTCGATCCTGCCGCCGGGCCAGTGGCATATGACCGGCCCTGCCCCTTGCGTCAGCACAACCAGCGTATCGGGCGCACGGGCCGCAAGCTGTGCAACGGCATCGGACAAGGGCTGGTCGGGGGACCACCACGCCAGATCTTCGTCACTGAGCCGCAGCAGGGTTGCGCTGGCGGCCAGCCTGTCGAGGCGCGCGCGGTACGCGGGAGCATCCTGTTCGGCCAGAAGGGGCCGGATATTGGGATCGAGTGAGGTGAAGAGGCCGCGCCCCGCGCAATCCATGAACAAATCAGCCCAAGCCTGCGCATCTGCCCCTTCGCATAGCGCAAGCGAGCCGATGTGAAACGCTGTGGCACTTTCCGGCAGGCTGTCGCGCAGCGATTGTGCGCTGACCATGCGTTCGGCCGTGCCGGTGCGGTAAAAGCGGTAATCGGGTTGCCCATCTGCGACAGTGACCACAGCCAGCGAGGTGGGCGCGTCAGGCCGCTGGCCCAGATGCCGCACCTGATCGTCTGTCAGTCCCGACAACAGATCATCGCCAAACCTGTCGCTGGAGATGGGGGTCAGATAGCCCACCTCCAACCCGAGCCTGCCAAGCGCGCGGGTGCAGTTATAGGGCGAACCGCCCGGCACTGCCCGAAACGCGCGGCTGCCATCGCCGGTCTGCATCTCGATCATGTCGACAAGGTTCTCACCGCCGCATATAATCATGTTCTCACCCCTGTTGTGATGGCTGCGTAAATCACTGGCTGATCCTTTGTAAATCGTTTGTATCTGTTCCGGCATGCAGGGCTGTAACCGCGCGAGTGCCTGTTTTGCGGGCGGTCAATCTGGCGCGGGTGCATCTTTCAGCAATCTGCGCAAGCTGCCAAGATGCGCCGCGCCTGCGGTGGTGCTGTCGGCCTCAACCGCGCGATAGAGTGTCAGCACCTCGCGCCCCGCCTGTGTCAGCACAGCGCCGCCGCCGCCCGGCCCGCCGCGTGTGCTGTCGACCACCGGCTCGCGGAACATTGTGTTCAGCGTCCCGATCAATTCCCACGCGCGCTTGTAGCTCATGTTCATTTCCCGTCCCGCCGCCGCGATAGAGCCGCAGCGGTCAATGCGTTCAAGAAGCTCTGCTTTTCCGGGGCCGATCATGCCGTCATCGCCAAAGACAATGCGGATGCGAAGCACGGGCTGCGGGGTGTGGTCTGGTCGAGATGTCATGGCGAAAGGAATGCGGTATCTTGCGGGCCAGTGCAAGTCTTGGCTTGAGCTGGGCAGGAGGCAGCGCAAGCAGGGCAGGGTGATTTCTGCGCCGCGGGTGTCGCGCCGCAGGCGTGAATTTTTCGGGTGGAAAAAGCAGGTTTGGCCTATGCAGATCGCTAAATTGCGCTAAGACGCCTTTCAGAGGAACACAGTGCATTTCTTGGATGCACACTTTACGAAACTGGGTTGCTGTGAGTATGCTTGCGATCTGGGGGAGCAGATCATGGAATCACGGCATAGCTTCGATATTAATCCCGCGCTGTATACGCGGACCCAAAGCCTGTTTGACGCAAAGCGCCGAAAACTTCCCCCCGATGCTGTCGAAAGGCTGGCGCGCGAGGTTGTCGAGCGGCTGGCGGAAAAGCGCGATGTCCTGAATGGCCGTGTGACGGAACTTGTCCCCGCCAGCACCGATCCGGAAATGGTGGCGGCATTTTGCGATATTCTGCTTGCGCCAGATGCCTCTGTCGCGCTGCGCTTTCTGGAAGACAGGCTGTCGCCCATCGTCAAGGAACGCGGCGATCTTTATGGCTATATCGCGGCTGCATCGCGCGAATTGGGCGAGCGGTGGGATGCAGGCGAGGTCACCTTTCTGGATGTCACGCTGGCAGTTGGAAAGCTTTATGCGCTGGTGCGCAGTGTCGGCTCTGGCCGGGATGCAGGGTTTCTGGACGCGAATCCGAAAAAATACGCGATTTTCGCCAATGTTCCGGGAGAGCAGCATACACTTGGCGTCAGTGTCGCAGCAGAGGTGTTCCGCGATGCGGGCTGGGAAATCAGCCTGCAACTGGACCGCAGCCATGCAGAGCTGATTGACTATGTCAGCACGATCCGGCCCGCAGTGATCGGGCTGTCGCTGAGCAGTGCGATGGGGCTGGACCCTTTGGTGCGGCTTGTGATCGCGCTGCGGCTGGCTTTGCCCAATATCGTCATTGCAGTTGCGGGCGGCGAGGATACGGATGAAGACACGCTGCGCACGCTTGTCGATCTGGACCTTGTCATCACCAATGCAGAGCAGGCGCAATCTGACCTGAGCCGCCTTTTGTCGCTGGAAGCCACTGGCTGAGCGGGCGTTGGTAGCCCGCCTTGCGCGCCGTGCTGTTCAGCCGCCGCGCAAGGCAGGCAGGCCCACGCCCACGGCATCGAACCCGCCATCGGCGGCGATGACCTGACCTGTCACATAGCTGGCTTTTTCCGAGCATAGAAAAACAATGGTCTGTGCAATCTCGCGCTCTGTCCCGTAGCGGTTCAGGGGGATGGCATCGTGATAGGCGGTGCGGATTGCGGGCGAATGCACGGCCAGCGCCAGTTTGGTGTCCACAGGGCCGGGGGCCACGCAATTGGCCCGCACGCCCCATTCGCCCAGTTCCGCCGCTTGTTGGCGCGTCAGGTGAATGACTGCCGCTTTCGATGTGCCGTAAGCCACCCGCAATGTGCTGGCGCGCAGGCCAGAGATTGAGGCGATATTCACGATTGCGCCGCGCGTTTCCTTCAGTTGCGGGATGATGGCCTGACTGGTCAGGAACACCCCGTCCAGATTGGTGGCCATCACCTCGCGCCATGTGGCGAAATCGGTGTCTTGCAGCGGGCGGAAATCGGCCACGCCTGCATTATTGACCAACGCATCCACGCGCCCGAATGCCTTTGCGACCTCTGCTGCCATGGCGCTGACCTGCTCGGGGATGGAGACATCGCAGAGGATGGGATGGACATTCTTCAGCCCCTGTGCCGCATCTGTCAGGGCAGGGGCGTCGCGGTCGATCATGGCCACGCGCCAGCCCTCGGCCAGAAACAGCTGTGTTGTGGCCAGCCCGATGCCGCGTGCGGCACCTGTTACAACGGCGGTTTTCATGGGTGTTTATCCTTCATCAGCGCAGCCAGTTCACCAGAACCTGCGACATTTGCGGCACTGCCGCGACCACAATAATACCAATCAGAGAGGCCAGCAAAAACGGCATTGTGCCGCGCGCAACCCTCTCGATGCTGAGTTTCGTGACATTGGCGGCCACATACAGGTTGATCCCCACAGGCGGGGTAATCAGCCCGATGGCCAGATTGACCATCACCAACACCCCGAACCAGACCGGGTCCCAGCCCATTTCGCGCGCGACCGGCAGGAAAATCGGCAGGGCGATGAACATGACTGTCACAGGGTCCATGAACATGCCCGCAATCAGCAGGATCACCATGATGACCAGCAAGATCACCCATGCCTGATCACTTAGGCCCAGCAGCGCGCCGGAATAGCTGCGCACCAGATCATCGACCGTGACCACCCAGCCAAACAGGCTGGCATAGGCCACGATCAGCATGACCACGGCAGAGGATGCCGCGGCCGTGCCAAGCGCATCATAGAGCCGCGCAAGTGTCAGCGTGCGGTAGGCCAGCCCCCCCACAGCAAGGGCATAAACCGTGGCGACAATCGCGGCCTCGGTCGGGGTGAAGATACCGGAATAGATGCCGCCCAAGATAACCACAGGCGTCATCAGCCCCCAGAAGCTTTCGCGGAAAGACAGCCACAGCGCGCGCCTGCGCGCCATGCCCGCATAGGGGTCGGGGCTAAGCGTCAGGAGGTTTGCGCTGCCCGCAGGGGTGGCGTTGCGGCGCGCAAAGGGCAGCACGGCCACCATTGTCAGCGCCATGAATATGCCCGGAATGATTGCCGCAATGAACAACCGCGAGATAGAGGTTTCGGCAATCACGCCGTAAATCACCAGCCCGATGGACGGGGGGATCACGATGGAAAACGCAGCCCCTGTCACCACCAGCCCTGCCGCAAAGGCGCGGTCATAGCCGTCTTCTTCCATGCCCTTGATGATCATCGGGCCGATCGCCGCGACCGAGGCAGGGCCGGACCCACTGACCGCCCCCCAGAACAGGCACACGACCGTGCCGACAATGCCCATGCCGCCGGGCAGGCCACCGACGGCCACGCGGAAAAAGCGGATCATGCGTTCGGCAATGCCAAGACTGCCCATCAGCACGCCCGCAAGAATGAAGAACGGAATGGCGAGCAGCGAAAATTTTGTAATGCCGGTGGCAATCAGATCGCCTGCCAGTTCCAGCCCGAAGCCGATTTTCCACATGGCGTAAAGTGCGGACAGCCCCAAGGCAAAGGCGACTGGCAGGCGCAGCGCCATCAGAAGGAAAAACACGATAATCATCTGCGTGCCCGCAGAGGTGATGCCGATCATCTCAAACATGGGGCACAATCCGGTTCGGGCCTGCGCGCAGCACGTCCCATGAATGTTGCAGATACCGAATGATGATAAGGCCAAAGCCAAAGGGCAGCGCCGCCTGATAATACCACGCAGGCAGCCCCAGCGCGTAAGAGCGCATACCGACGCGGCGGATATTCATCATCGCATCCCACGAAAACCACGCCGAAAAGGCCAGCAAGCTGACGGACAGCGCGACAGAGATCAGGAAAACCGGCAACCACAGCGGGCGCGGCAAAAGGTCATGCACCATGGTGACGGCCAGATGCTCGCCCCGCCGCGCGGCGATGGCCGCGCCAAAGACGGTCAGCAGCAGAAAACCGTTGATCAGCAATTCTTCGGTTGCGGCAAAGGACATGTTGGTGCCGTAGCGGATCACGACATTGACAAAGCCCAAGCCTGTCATGCCAAGAAACAGCACCGCGCAGATGATCTTTTCAAAGTCGCGCAAGATCAGTCGGATCATCGGCCCCGCCTTTGCATGAAAAAGGCCCGCACCCCTGTGTGCAGGGTGCGGGCCGGACTGTCACAGCTTAGTTTGCCGCAGCGATTGCGTCCTGAAATGCGCCCACAATCTCGTCGCCGACGCGTGCTGCCCATTGGTCAAAGGCGGGTTTGGTGGCTTCGCGGAACGCTGCCAGTTCCTCGTCAGTTGGTTCATAGACTTCCATGCCCTGTTCGCGCAGAAACTCTATGCCGGTGGCGGTGCCTTCGCGGGTAATCTCGCGCTGATAGGCCATGGCTTCCTGTGCCGTCTCGCGCAGGATTGTCTGCATATCGGCATCATAGCTGTCCCATTTCGCCTGCGAGATGCCAAGGAAGATGGGGTCATAGGAATAATGCCACGCGGTCAGGTATTTCTGCACTTCATACACCTGCTGCGGAATGATCACAGCGCCGATGGGGTTTTCCTGCCCGTCAACCACGCCCTGTTGCAGCGCCGACATTGTCTCGCCCCACTGCATCTGCTGGGGGTTCGCACCCAGCGCGTTCATCACGTCGATATACATCGGCCCTGCCACACGCATGTTCAGCCCGCGCATATCTTCGGGGCTGCGGATGGGGCGGGTGTTGTTGGTGACTTCACGAAAGCCATTCTCGCCCCATGCAAGCACGACAATGCCTTTTTCCAGCAAGATTTCCGACAGCATTTCGCCGGGTGCACCTTGGGTGGTGGCGTCCACCTGCTCATAGTTGGAATACAGGTAGGGCAGCGAGAAGACAGCCATTTCCGGCACCAGCGGGGTTACGTTGATGGCCGATGTGACCACCAGATCCAGCGCGCCGCGCCCGACCATTTCGGCCTGCCGCATCTGGTCGCCGCCAGACAGTTGCGCATTTGGGAAAACGCGCACATCCAGCGCGCCGCCGGTGCGTTCGGCCAGCAACTCGCCAAACTTCTCAGCACCCTGATGCCAAGTGGTGGTGTCGCCGGTGTTATGCGACAGGCGCAGCGTTTCTGCGCTGACAGCGCTGAAGCTGAATGCCGTTGCAAGGGCTGCGGCAAGGGTTGTGCCATATAGACGTGCAAAGCTCATAAGTATTTCCTCCTCCAGTGGCGCGGGCCGTATATGGGGCAGCCGCTTTAATTATTGTTCAGATAGTGGACCCCATTTTTTCCTGAATGCAAGAAAAACTTGCAACCTGCCTGATTAAAAAACAATATGTCGATAAAGCGGGCCAGTTATGGCATGTGAACAGAAATCAATGGTCCATATTATGAAGCTTGATCCAACAGATTCGGCCATGGGTGGCGCGCAAAGCGTGGACCGCGCGCTTGCGCTTTTGTCCCTGATCGGGCGGCACTCTGCTTCGGGAATAGCGCTGTCAGGGCTTGTCACAGAATCGGGCTTGAACAAGGCCACAGTGCGCAGGCTTGTGCTGGCGCTGATGCGCGCGGGGCTGGTTGAACAGGATGCGGGCACGCGCAACTATCACTTGGGCGAAGACGCGTATTTGCTGGGCCTGCTGGCGCAGGGCCGCCACGGGCTGTTGTCGCAGGCGATGGAGCAGGTGCAGCGCCTTGCGCGGGACACGGGCGATGCGGCCTTTATCTCTGTGCGGCGGGGGTTGTATTCGGTCTGTCTGCACCGCGAGGATGGCGGGCACCCGATCCGCACCTATGCCCTAATGCCCGGCGGGCACCATCCGCTGGGGGTTGGGGCAGGTTCGCTTGCGATGCTCGCGGCCCTGCCCGATGCCGAAGTGGATGCGGTGATTGCCGCCAATCATGCAGAAGTAACGCGCAGCTATCCGCGTCTGAACCCCGACAGCCTGCGCGCGCAAGTGGCTGAAACGCGCGAGGCGGGAATCGCCCTGAACCCCGGCCTGATTTTCGAGGATTCATGGGGTCTGGGCGCCGCGCTGCATGGCCCTGACGGGCAGTTGGTGGGGGCTGTTTCCCTTGCCGCTGTGGAAAGCCGCATGAGGATGCCACGCCGCGCGGAACTTGAACACAGATTGCGGGAAACCACCCGCGCGATTGCGGCGCGATTGACCCGCACCCAGCAGGAGGACATTCAATGACACAGGCGCAGATCATCGGCTGGGGCCATACGGTCTTTGGCAAATCCGACCACCCCGACACCGAAACCCTGATGGCCGAGGCCGTCGCGCAGGCGCTGGAGCATGCGCAGATCGGCGCGGAAGATGTCGATGGCATTTTCGCGGGCGTGTTCAACAACGGTTTCTCGAAACAGGATTTTCAGGGCGCACTGGTTGCGATGGGGGATGCACGCTTTGCCCATACCCCTGCCACACGGTTCGAGAATGCCTGCGCCACAGGATCGGCGGCATTGCATGGCGCGATGGATTTTATCGAAGCGGGGCGCGGGCGCATCGCGCTTGTCGTGGGGGCCGAAAAGATGACGGCCACGCCTATTGCCGAAGTTGGCGATATCCTTCTGGGGGCCAGCTACCGCGCTGAGGAAGCGGATGTCGAGGGCGGCTTTGCAGGGCTGTTCGGGCAGATCGCCCAAGGTTATTTCCAGCGCTATGGCGACCGCTCGGAAGAATTGGCGATGATCGCGGCCAAGAACCACGCCAATGGCATGGCCAACCCCTATGCGCATATGCGCAAGGATTTCGGCGTGGCGTTCTGCAACACTGTGTCCGAGAAGAACCCGCGTGTGGCAGGCCCGCTGCGGCGGACTGATTGCTCGCTTGTGTCGGACGGGGCGGCAGTGCTGGTGCTGGCAGATGCGCAAACGGCAGCATCCATGCCGCGCGCTATCGGGTTTCGGGCGCGGGTGCAGGCCAATGACATCATGGCGCTGTCGCGCCGCGATGTGCTGGAATTTCGCGGCGCGCGCATGGCCTGGGGTCGCGCGCTGGAACAGGCAGGCGTCACGCTGGACGACCTGAGCCTTGTGGAATCGCATGATTGTTTCACCATCGCCGAGATGCTGGAATACGAAGCGATGGGACTGGCCGAGGCAGGGCAGGGCCACCGCGTGATCCGCGAAGGTGTCACGCAGAAAACAGGCCGCCTGCCGGTCAACCCCTCCGGCGGGTTGAAAGCCAAGGGCCATCCGATTGGGGCAACGGGCGTGTCGATGCATGTCATGGCCGCGATGCAATTGACGGGCGAGGCAGGCGAGATGCAGATCGAGGGCGCAAAACTGGCGGGCGTGTTCAATATGGGCGGCGCTGCGGTGGCCAATTACGTCTCGATCATGGAGCGGGTGAAATGAGGGCGGACCTGTCGCAAGGGGTGACCCCCTATTCAACCCGCGTCATGAACCTGTCGCATCTTCTGTCCGAAAGCGCGCGGCGGCTGGGCGGCGGGGTGGGCTTTGTCTGGGGCGATGCGACATGGAGCTGGGCCGAGATGGAGGCGCGCGCGCGCGCCTTCGCCGCAGCACTGGCGCAGGACTATGGCATCACCAAGGGCGACCGGGTGCTGGTGCAATCGGCCAATTGCAACCAGATGTTCGAAGCGATGTTCGCCTGCTGGCGGGTGGGCGCGGTCTGGGTGCCTGCGAATTACCGACTGTCGCCGGATGATCTGGCAGGGCTTGCGCAATCGTCGGGCGCGACGCTGCTGCTATGCGGCGCGCAGTTCCCTGACCATGCGCGCGCCTGCGCGGCCCATGTCGACGCCACCATTCTGATTGGCCCCGAATATGAGGGGCTTGTGGCGCGCCATCTGGGCGCTGTCCCCGAACCTGTCCTTGTGCAGCGCGATGATCCGGCGTGGTTCTTCTTCACCTCTGGCACCACCGGAAAGCCCAAGGCGGCGGTGCTGACGCATGGGCAACTGGCCTTTGTCGTCACCAACCACCTGTGCGACCTGATGCCCGGCACAGGGCCGGATGATGCCTCTCTCGTGGTGGCGCCGCTGTCGCATGGCGCGGGGATTCACCAGTTGGCGCAAGTGGCGCATGGGGTGAAAACCATCCTGCCTGCGGGCGAGAAATTCGACCCCGATCAGGTCTGGGCGATGGTCGCGCGCTGGCGGGTGACCAACATGTTCACCGTGCCCACCATCGTCAAACTGCTGGTCGAACACCCCAGCGTGGACCAGCACGACCATTCCAGCCTGCGCTATGTCATCTATGCCGGCGCGCCCATGTACCGCGCCGACCAGTCCCGCGCACTGGAAAAGCTGGGGCCTGTTCTGGTGCAGTATTTCGGGCTGGGCGAGGTGACAGGCAATATTACCGTGCTGCCGCCTGCGCATCATCATCTGGACGATGCAACTATGCGCATCGGGTCTTGCGGTTTCGCGCGCACGGGCATGCAGGTGCAAATCCAGAATGCAGCGGGCGACGAGGTCGGCTTTGGCGAGACGGGCGAGATTGCTGTCATTGGCCCCGCCGTCTTTGCCGGATATTACAACAACGCGCAGGCCAATGAGAAAAGCTTTCGCAATGGCTGGTTCCTGACGGGCGATCTGGGCCATATGGATGCGCAGGGCTTTGTCTATCTGACAGGGCGCGCGTCAGACATGTATATCTCGGGCGGATCAAACATCTACCCGCGCGAGATTGAAGAGAAGCTGCTGGAACACCCCGAGGTGTCGGAAGTGGCAGTTTTGGGTGTGCCGGACCCTGTCTGGGGCGAGGTGGGCATGGCGGTTTGCGTGCCGGTTGCAGGCGCGGAACCCGATGGGGTGTTGGAGTGGCTGGCACCGCGCCTGTCACGCTACAAGATGCCCCGCTATGTGGTGTTCTGGGACGCGTTGCCCAAATCGGCCTATGGCAAGATCACCAAGAAAATGATCCGCGAGGAGCTGGAAGCGCGCGGCCAGTTGCCGGGGCAGGGGGGCTAGGGCGCGCCATGCGCAAGATCACCCATCCCGGCCCGCGCGCGCATAGGCGCGCAGATGTCCTGCCCTGTCAGGCCGTGCCCGTTTGCCTGACGCTGCGCGCAGGGCAAACCCTGACGCGCGCCATCACCGATGGGCTGGCACAGGCGGGGTTCAAAAGCGGGTATCTGCGCCTTGACGGGGCTGTTTTGTCCCCCATGGGCTATGTCACGCCCGCCCCTGCGCCGGGGGATGGGCATGCCGCGTGGTATAGCCAGACCTGTACACAGCCCTTGGCGCAAATCCGGCATGGCGGCGCGCATCTGGGGGTGCGGGAGGGTGCGGCCTTTGTCCATTGCCATGCCCTGTGGCAGGATCAGGCCATGGGCCATGTTCTGTGCGATGACAGCGTGATTTCGCAAGATGTAAGCGTCAGCGGCTGGGGCTTGCGCGGTGCCGGGCTGGTGGCGCAGCCTGATGCAGAGACGCTGTTCACCCTGTTCCGCCCTGAAGTTACACGCCCCCCGCCAGCGGCGAATGCCTGTCTGATAACCCTGCGCCCCAATCAGGATATTTGCCGCGCGCTGCTGGATATTGCCCAAGACCATCAGATCGCGCAGGCCCGTATTGAGGGGATTGGCAGCCTTGTCGGAACTGTGTTTGAGAATGCTGCAAGCCTTGAAAGCTACGCGACAGAGTTGCTGATCATTGAAGGTAATCTGCATGGGGGCAAGACGCGGCTGACAGCCGCCTCGGTCGGGTTTGACGGGGCAGGCCAGCAAGGGGTTTTGCGCGCAGGCGAGAATGCAGTTTGCGTGACCGCCGAATTGCTGATGATCTTTGCCCCTGAGTAGGGGTAAGGGCGCAAATATGGGGTGCCGTGGCGCGCGCGGGTCGGGTTCCCAAAGGCAGCGCATCTGTCTGAAAGCCGCCCCCACGCGTGGGGGCTGTGCTTGCCTATAGAATACCGATAGCTGTCATGCGCGCTTGCCCATCTGCGCCACGCCCAGAACTTCCAGCACTTTGGCCTCGATATGGGGGGCGTTCATGGCGGCCACGTCATACATGGCGCGCGGGCTGGCCTGATCGATGAAAATATCGGGCAACACCATAGAGCGGTATTTCAGCCCGTGATCGAACACACCTTCATCCGCCAGAAGTTGCGCGACATGGCTGCCAAACCCGCCCACGGCACCTTCTTCAATGGTGATCAGCGCTTCATGCGTGCGCGCCAGTTCAAGGATCATCTCGCGGTCAAGCGGTTTGGCAAAGCGCGCATCGGCCACGGTTGGGGTGATCCCCTTGGCCCCCAGTGCTTCGCAGGCTTTCAGCACTTCGCCCAAACGCGTGCCAAAGGACAGGATCGCCACGCGCTTGCCTTGCCGGATCATGCGGCCCTTGCCGATTTCCAGCGGCACACCTTTGGCGGGCATCTCGACGCCCTCCCCCTCGCCACGCGGAAAGCGAAAGGCGATGGGGCCGTCGTCATGCGCGACTGCCGTGGCGACCATATGCACCAGTTCCGCCTCATCCGCGGCGGCCATGACCACAAAGCCCGGCAGATTGGCAAGAAAGGCCACATCATAGCTGCCTGCATGGGTCGCGCCATCTGCGCCCACCAGCCCTGCGCGATCGATCGCAAAGCGCACCGGCAGGCGCTGGATGGCCACATCATGCACCACCTGATCATAGCCGCGTTGCAGGAAGGTCGAATACATCGCGCAAAAGGGTTTCATCCCGCCTGCGGCCAGCCCCGCGCAAAAGGTGACGCCATGCTGTTCGGCAATGGCCACATCGAACATGCGTTTGGGGAAGTGTTTGGCAAACAGGTCCAGCCCTGTGCCATCGGGCATGGCGGCGGTAACAGCCACGATCTTGTCATCGTTCTGCGCCTGCGCGATCAGGCTTTCAGCAAAAACCTTGGTATAGCTTGGCGCGTTGGAAGGTGATTTATGCTGCTTGCCGGTGACAAGGTCGAACTTGGCGCGCGCATGGCCCCTGTCGGCGGCCCCTTCGGCAGGCGCGTAGCCTTTGCCTTTTTGGGTCAGCACATGCACCAGCATCGGTTCATCCGCGCGCTCGCGCAGGGTGCGGAACACCCACAAAAGCTGGTCCAGATCATGCCCGTCAATGGGGCCAAGATAGTTGAAGCCCAATTCCTCGAACAAGGTGCCGCCGACGGTGACATGCTTGAGCAGGTCTTTCGCGCGCCGCGCCCCTTCCTGAAACGGGCCGGGCAGCAGCGAGATTGCGCCTTTCATCGCCTGCTTGAGGTCTTGCACAGGTTTGTCGACATAGATGCGCGACAGGTAGCTGGACATGGCGCCGGTGGGCGGTGCAATCGACATTTCATTGTCATTGAGCACCACAAACATGCGCTTGCCCAGATGGCCCGCATTGTTCAGCGCCTCGAATGCCATGCCCGCGCTGATAGAGCCGTCACCGATCACGGCAATCGCATCGCCCAGTGCCGGGTCAGGTGCGCCGCCCAATTCGCGCGCCATGGTAAAGCCCAAGGCGGCCGAGATCGAGGTGGAACTATGAGCCGCGCCAAACGGGTCATAGGGCGATTCTGAGCGTTTGGTGAAACCCGACAGCCCGTCTTGCTGGCGCAGGGTGCGGATACGGTCGCGCCGCCCTGTCAAAATCTTATGCGGGTAGCATTGGTGCGAGACGTCCCAGATCAGCCGGTCGCGCGGGGTGTCAAACACGGCATGCAATGCAACTGTCAGTTCCACAACACCCAGGCCCGCCCCCAGATGCCCGCCTGTTTCGGACACAGCCGAGATGGTTTCCGCGCGCAATTCATCCGCCAGCTGGCGCAGTTCGCGGTCATTAAGCGACTTCAGGTCGGCAGGTGTCTTGACCTTGTCCAGCAGCGGGGTTTGAGTCATGCCTTCACCTATTCATCCACCATATGGCGCAACGCCCGCGCCTGTCAGTTGCTGCGGGCGATAACGAATTGCGCAGCCTCGCGCAACTGTTGTGCGTCATTGCCATAGACCTGCAACGCCTCTTGTGCTTCGGCAATCAGGTCGCGGGCGCGGGCTTTCGCACCATCAAGGCCAAGCAATGACACAAAGGTTGCCTTGCCTGCGGCCTCATCCTTGTGCAGGCGCTTTCCTGCCAGTGCCGCATCGCCTTCAACATCGAGGATGTCATCGGCGATCTGGAACGCAAGCCCCAGCGCGCGGGCATAGGCGGCCAGATGGGTGGGGTCAGCCCCCACCATCCGCGCGCCCGCGCAGGCCGACCATTCGATCAGCGCGCCGGTTTTGCCCGCTTGCAGCGCTGTGATTTCGTCCAGTGACAGGGGCGTGGCGGCAGTTTCGGCGGCGATGTCCAGCGCTTGACCCAGCACCATGCCAGCACCCCCCGCCGCATGCGCCAGCGAGGCGATCAGCGCCAGCCGCGCCTGCGGCATAGGCGCGGCATCGTCACGCGCCAGCAAGCCAAAGGCCAGGGTTTGCAGCGCATCGCCCACAAGAATGGCGGTCGCTTCGTCCCATTTCACATGCACTGTCGGCTGGCCACGGCGCAGATCGTCGTCATCCATCGCGGGCAGGTCGTCATGCACCAGCGAATAGGCGTGAATTGCCTCTATCGCACTTGCGGCCTGCACTGCCATCTCGGGCGCGATTCCATGCAGGCGGGCGGATTCGAGCACCAGAAACCCGCGCAGTTTCTTGCCGCCGCGCGCGGCATAGGCCATGGCTGCCCGTACCGGAGTGTCGGGCAGAGCAGCGATTTCGGCTTGCAGCCGCGCTTCGGTCAGACCTGCTGCCACCTTTAGCGCCGTGGCGAAACCGCTCATGCCGAGAATGGCTCCGTGCCCTTGGGGGTGCCGTCTTCGGACAGGCGGATCGCCTCGACCCGCATCTGGGCTTCATTCAGGCGGGTTTCGCAGTGCTTCTTCAGCTCTGCCCCGCGTTCATACAATGTGATCGACTGGTCCAGCGGCACATCACCGCGTTCCAGACGGGTGACAATCTCTTCCAGCCCGCGCAGGGCGTCTTCAAAGCTCATCTCGGTTACAGGTTTGTCGCTCATGCGCCCTTCTCCATCAAGACACGGATATGCGCCGCGACACTGCGGCTGAGTGCCTCCAGATCATATCCCCCTTCCAGCACCGAAACCAACCGCCCCGAACAATGGCGCACGGCAATGTCGCACAGCGCGCCGGTGACCCATGCGAAATCATCTTCCAGCAGGTCAAGCTGGGCCAGCGGGTCGTCACGATGGGCATCGAATCCGGCGGAGACCAGCACCAGTTCCGGCGCAAAGCGGTCCAGTTGCGGCAGGACCATATCTTCGTAAATCTGGCGGAACTTTGCCCCGTCCGTTCCGGGGGGCAGGGGGATGTTCATGACATTGCCAAAAGCGCCACGTTCATCGGTCTTGCCGGTGCCGGGCCAAAGCGGCATCTGGTGGCTGGACACGAAAAAGGCGCGCTGCTCGTCCCACAAAAGGTCTTGCGTGCCATTGCCATGATGCACATCGAAATCGACAACCGCGACACGCTGCAAACCGTGGTGTTCCAGTGCGTGGCGTGCGGCAATCGCAACCGTGCCGAACAGGCAAAAGCCCATGGGTGTTGCGCGTTCGGCATGGTGGCCGGGGGGGCGCATGCCCACAAAGGCGTTTTGTGCCCTGTCCTGCATGACCAGATCAACCGCATGACATGCCCCGCCAACACCGCGCAGCGCCGCATTCAGCGACCCGTGCGAGACATGCGTATCGGCGTCCAGTTGGTAGATGCCCGCCGCCGGAATGGCCTGGCGAATGCGGGTCACATACTGTTCGGGGTGGCACAGCAAAAGCTGCGCGTCATGTGCCAAGGGCGCATCCAGCCGCATCAGCCCTGCAAATTCCGGTGTGTCCAATGCCGCATGGATCGCCGTGATCCGGGCGATCTGCTCGGGGTGACCGGCGGGGGTTTCATGCGCAAGGGCGTCGGGGTGTGTGAGGTAAGCTGTCGTCATGGCGCGAAGCTAATCTATTGGTCAGGGCGGGGGAAGAGCGATTCTTTGGGTTCGGGTGCTTGTCGGCGCTGCGCGGGGGTGTCAGTGTCGGCGCAGGGCTTTGGTGCCAAAGACGATAAGGAAAAATTGCATATGACGCCGAATAAAACATTATCTATCCTGACCCCGCCTTCGCCCGAACATCGCTTGCTGAGCGATCCCGACATGGCCGTGGCCTGTCTGGAAGAGATGTATGCGACATCTACAAAATTTCTGGTCGATGCGTTCAACGCTGTGGTCAGCGGCGAGAACACCTCGGCGCGGTATCGGGCGTTTTACCCTGAAATCCGCTTTGTCACCTCGCGCTATGATCAGGTCGATTCGCGGCTGAGTTTCGGGCATGTCTCGGAGCCGGGCAGCTATGCGTCGAGTGTGACGCGCCCTGACCTGTTCCGCCATTACCTGCGCCAGCAAATCTCGTTGCTGATGCAGAACCATAATGTGCCGGTCAGCATTGGCCCCTCGACCACGCCTATTCCGCTGCATTTCGCCATGGCAGGGCGCGGCGATGTCAGCTTGCCGGAAAATGGCGAACTGACCTTGTCTTTGCGCGATTTGTTCGATGTGCCCGATCTGGCCACCACGAATGATGACATTGTCAACGGCGACCGCGCCCGCAACGAGGATGGATCGCTGCCGCTGTCGCTGTTCACCGCGCAGCGTATCGACTACTCACTGGCGCGGCTGGCCCATTACACCGCCACCGACCCCGAGCATTTCCAGAACCACATCCTGTTTACCAACTACCAGTTTTATGTGGACGAGTTCGAGGCTTTCGCCCGCGAACAGTTGCGCGACCCCGATAGCGGCTACACCGCCTTTGTTGCGCCGGGCAATTTCAAACTGACGGACCCGGATGGCGAGATTGCGCCGCTGCCGCGCCTGCCGCAAATGCCGACCTATCACCTGAAGCGTGCGCGCGGCGCGGGGATCACGCTGGTCAATATCGGGGTTGGCCCCTCGAATGCGAAAACCGCCACTGACCACATTGCCGTTTTGCGCCCGCATGCGTGGCTGATGGTGGGCCATTGCGCGGGGCTGCGCAACAGTCAGGCGTTGGGCGATTTCGTGCTGGCCCATGCGTATTTGCGCGAAGACAATGTGCTGGATGCGGATCTGCCTGTCTGGGTGCCCATCCCTGCCCTGGCTGAAATCCAGATTGCCTTGCAAGATGCGGTGGCGCAGGTCACCCAGCTGGAAGGGTATGCGCTGAAACAGATCATGCGCACCGGCACGGTGGCCACAATCGACAACCGCAATTGGGAATTGCGCGACCAGTCCGGCCCTGTGCAGCGCCTAAGCCAGTCGCGCGCGATTGCGCTGGATATGGAAAGCGCGACCATCGCCGCCAACGGGTTCCGGTTCCGCGTGCCCTACGGCACTTTGCTATGCGTGTCCGACAAGCCCTTGCATGGCGAATTGAAGCTGCCCGGCATGGCGTCGTCTTTCTACAAGACCCAAGTGGCGCGCCATTTGCAAATCGGGATTCGCGCCATGGAACTGCTGCGCGACATGCCGCTAGAGAAAATTCACAGCCGAAAATTGCGCTCTTTTAGCGAGACGGCGTTTCTGTAGGGCGGGTTTTATGCCCTTTTGGGTGGAAAAGCTGGTTTTTCTGCGGTTGGGGTGATTGCCAGTCCCTGAAATCTCGGGCTAGATGCGCCCTGCAATGCAACGCATCGTTGAGCGGCGCCAAGGCGTCGCTTTCAGTAATATGACACATCTTAAGGAGTTCAAGATGACCGCTAAACCGATGACCAAGACCCAGCTTGTCGCAGCATTGGCCGAAAAGATGGACGCTGACAAGAAAACCGCAGCAGCCGCGCTGGATGCTGTATCGGAACTGGTCATGCAGGAGGTTTCCGCCGGTGGCGCGATCACGCTGCCCGGTATTGGCAAGATCATGTGCCGCGCCCGCCCCGAGCGTCAGGTGCGCAACCCTGCCACAGGCGAGACGATGACCAAAGAAGCCGACAAGGCTGTGAAGGTCACCATCGCAAAAGCATTGAAAGACGCGGTCAACGGCTAACATGCCGGTTGGACAGTTTTTGAAAGGGCCACCCGTTTTTGGGTGGCCTTTTTCATGCGTGATGGCACCGCGGATGGCCGCCGACACATATCGGCCCTTGCATCTGTTCCCAAGACAGATAAGATCGCGCCTATAGTTGATGCGCTCTCCCTCGCATCCGTTGATGCAACGTATGACAAGATCATGCGATACTTCGCATGGTGGGAGAGATGATAATGAACAGACGCGGATTCCTCCAAAGCACGGGCGCAATGGCGCTGGGCATGGCTTTGCCACGACAGCTTTATGCGAGATCGACCTTGGAGCTTGGCGGCGCGCGGATTGATATGGTGTCTGACGGGCATCTGGAACTGCCCGCCGATATGATGCTGGAAAACATGCCTCAGGATGAGCTGGCCGAGATACTTGCCCGCTACGGCCTGAGCGGTGACCAGTTCGAGCCGCCTTGCAATCTGGTGCTGCTGCGCGACGGGCCGCGCACTGTGCTGTTTGATATTGGTGCAGGGCCGGATTTCATGCCAAGCGCCGGTCACATGTTGCAAGCGATGGATTCGCTTGGGGTCGCGCCGCAGGACATTACCCATCTGGTCATCACCCATGCCCATCCTGATCATATCTGGGGGCTGCTGGATGATTTTGATGAAGTTATGCTGCCCAACGCAGAAATCATGATGGGGCGCGCGGAATGGGATTACTGGATGGACCCCGACACAGTTGAAAGTATCGGTGCCGCGCGCCAGTCCTTTGCTGTGGGCGCACAGCGGCGGCTGGTCGAGGTTGAGGATCACATCACCTTGTTCGAGGATGGCGCCGAAGTTTTGCCGGGCATTCACGCAGTGGCAACCCCTGGCCACACCCCGGGGCATATGTCCTTTGCGCTGGATGCAGGCGGGCAGGGGCTGTTGGTGGCGGGCGATGCGCTGGTCAACCACCATCTGGCATTCGAGCGGCCGGACTGGCATTCCGGCTCTGATTTCGATCTTGAACAAGGGGCGCAAACACGGCTGCGCCTGCTGGACAGGATCACGGCAGATGACCTGACGATCTTGGGCTTTCATCTGCCCGAAGGCGGCATTGGCCGGGCAGAACGGCTTGCAGATAATCGCTATCGCTTCCACGCAGGAGTTTGAGATGACACGCATATCAGCATTTTGCGCAGCAGCTTTTTTATGGGCGGGTGCGGCCATCGCATCAGAGGATATTGCGGATAAATACCCGCAATCTGTCCTGTATAACAAGCCGGTCGAGGTAATCCCGAATGTCTGGACCAGCATCGGGGCGACGGCCCCGCCGACCTATGAAAACTCGGGCCATAACAACAACCTGAGTTTCATCATCACCGGCGAGGGGGTTGTGGTCGTCAATTCGGGCGCGTCCTATCAGATCGCGCAGGCGCTGCATGGCGAAATCCGCGCGCGCACCGGCCAGCCGGTTATGCTGGTGATTGCCGAGAACGGGCAGGGCCATGCCATGCTGGGCAACAATTACTGGATTGAACAGGGCGTGCCAATTCTGGCCCATGTCGATGCCGCAGCAGAGTTCGAGAAGGATTCCGGCCAAGCCTTTGCCAGCCTTCAGAACTACGCGCGCGAGAAATCTGAAGGCACGACACCGATGCAACCCACCCAGATTTTTGAGGATCGCGTCGAGATGACGATGGGCGAGTTTCGCATCGAAGTGTTGTATCTTGGCCCCGCCCACAGCCCCGGCGACACACAGGTGTGGCTGCCAGAGCAGTCACTTGTGATTGCGGGGGACATCGCCTTTCAGGAACGCATGCCCCCGATATTCGAGGGGACCTGCACATCGTGCTGGATTGAAACATGGGAAGACGCCTTTGAACCGCTGGGCGCAACCTATGTGATTCCGGGCCATGGCCACCCCACCAATATGGCACAGGTGCGCCGTTATACGCATGATTATCTGGTCTGGCTGCGTGCGCGTATTGCCGAGCATATTGATGAGGGCGGTGATTTGAGCACAGCCTATTATGTCGATCAGTCGCCCTACACCCATCTGGACACGTTCGAGGAATTGGCCACGCGCAACGCGGGCGTTGTCTTTGCCGAGATGGAGTGGGAATAAACCCCTGCCAGTTGGGCGCGGTGCGCGCGGCCCGACTGGACATTGCGCGCATCTCGGGCGACATAACGGGGCATGAGCAAACACATCCTGTCCGACCGCCAGATCACCGCGCTGACACAGATGCGCCACGCATTGCACCAAGCCCCCGAAGTGTCGGGGGGCGAGGGGGCGACAGCGGCTATGGTTGCCCAATTCCTGCGCGAAACCGGCCCCGATCAGGTGATCACGGGGCTGGGCGGGCATGGGCTGGCCGTTATCTATGACAGTGGCCAACCGGGGCCGTCTGTCATGTTTCGCGCAGAACTCGATGCGCTGCCGATCATGGAACGGACGGGGCTGGGCTACGCTTCGCGTACCCCCGGCGTTGCGCATCTGTGCGGGCATGACGGGCATATGGCTATTGTCGCGGGCCTTGGGCTGTGGCTGGGGGAAATGCGGCCTGCGCGCGGGCGGGTGATCTTGCTGTTCCAACCCGCCGAGGAAACCGGCGCAGGTGCGCGCGCGGTGTTGAATGACCCGCAATTTGCGCCACTGCGCCCCGATTGGGCCTTCGCGCTGCACAATATGCCGGGCATGGCGCGGGGCGCGGTCGCTGTTGGCGCAGGGCCTGCAAGCTGCGCCTCGGTCGGGTTGCGGTTTTGCTATCAGGGGCAAGAGGCGCATGCCTCGCTGCCCGAAACAGGTGCATCGCCCGCGCCTGCCTTGGGCGCACTGATGGACGGTGTCGCGCGCTATGCAAGTGTGCAGCCGATGGGGCCTGAATTTCGGCTGGCGACCTTGTGCCACCTGAATATGGGTGTGCCTGCTTTCGGTATTGCACCTGCGCAGGCACAGGCATTTGTGACCCTGCGCACCCTGAGTGATGCCGCGTTGGAGGGGTTCGAGGCTGAAATCTGCGCGCTTGCACATAACGCCGCGCAAGGTCTGGCGCTGGAGATCACACGCCACGACCATTTCAATGCAACCCTGAATGACCCGCAGGCCGCCGCCCATGTCGCGCGCGCTGCCAGCGCGTTGGGTGTGCCGAAGGGCGCGTTTGCCCTGCCCATGCGTGCCTCGGAAGATTTTGGCGCCTTCAGCGCGGCCACGCGCACAGCGCTGTTTTTCCTTGGTGCAGGCGAAACCCATCCGGCGCTGCACAATAACGACTACGATTTCCCCGATGCGCTGATCCCGACAGGGGTTTCAGTCTTTGCCCAAACGCTGGAAGATGTCTTGCAGGATGCATGAAAACACACCAAGCAGCGCCATGCGCGTGCGCGTGCGCGTGCGCTTCGCCATAAGCCATAGCGCAGCCTGCGCATATGGGGCAAAGTGACTTCAGGTTGACTATGTGTGAGGCTGGCACAAAGCCCCAATCGCCGATTTGCGGCCCACATCGCTTGCCCCACCATGGCCCGACACTGCGCGCCTTGCGATGATCAACTCGAAAGGGCGGCAGCCCAGATTTGTTTGCGATATTGCAGCGGCGAGACGCCCGCCCACCGCTTGAATGCCAGTGAGAACGCCGGTGTCGAGGAGTAGTCCAGCAACCCCCCGATACGTTCGATAGAGGCATGAGATTCGGTCAGCAGGCGCATAGCCATATTGCGGCGCACCTCGTCCAGCACTTCGCTGAAATTGGTGCCCTCGCTGGCCAGTTGGCGCTGAAGCTGTTTGACCGACAGGCCAAGCGCCTCTGCAATAAATTCGATATTGCAGTTTCCTGTGCCCACAACGCTGGGAATGGTCAGGGCAACAGTCATGCGTGCAGACTGATCATAGAGTGGCAAGTGATCGATCCTGTAGCGGATAAATCGCTGTATCAGGGGTTGCAACAAGCTGAGATTGCCATTCGTTCTGGCGTCTAACAGGTGGTCGGAAAACACAAGCTCATCAACGCTGGCGTCAAACTCTATCTTGCAGCCAAAAATTGCCTGATGCAGCGATAGGTCGGTGGGGGCAGAGTGAGAAAACCGCACAAGCAGCGGGTTCTCTTCCGGCAGGTTGGTGACACGCCGCGCCAACATGCAGGTCAGTGCAAAGATATGTTCGGTCTGCTGGCGCGAGGACAGAACAAAACTGTCGGCTGCATACCGATAGGTTGTCTGGCCAAATGTGGTCTGAGGGATTTTGCGAAAGTTGAAGCCGTTGGTATGATAGGAAATCGACCTGATGCCCAGATCAATCCATTCCCGAAAGGTCGCGGTGAAATACTCCAGCAGGGTCAGCGGGCCGAGATTGTGAAACTGGGGGGCAACCGCGCATGCCCATTCCAGCGCGAATGCGGGCCGCCCAAGCCGCCGCGCCGCAAGCTCTAGCAACAGCGCGTGGCGGCGGTAGGGGATAAGCAGGTCATGGTCGGTCAGCGCCGCGACCGGCAGTCCGGCTTCTTCGATCATGGCAATGGGGTCATGACCCATCTCCCTGACAAGGTCGCAGAACCCGATCATCGAATGCGCCCTGAGATACGCCTCGTTCTGGGGGGGCGCTGATTTGAAATTACGTGTCACGGTCGCGCCACTCGTACCAAATTCACAACGGGTTTCAAAAGTCATTTATCAATATGTCCTGAATTATTAAAAAAACGCTTCTCAAAAAACAAGTCCTGAAAGTTCTGGATTTAACAATCTGAACCCCTCTGGCTAAATCTTTTAGGTTATTGAATTAAAACGATAAATTTGCAACATCTGGTGACTCCATGCTTTAATTTCTGCTGGTTTTCTATTAAACAATTTTTGCCGGTTTGCGGCCAGATAAAGCAGTAGAGGACTCCCAAAAAATGGTGTTGGTAAATAAAATGGCCTTGCCGGGTAAGGTGGCCCGCATGCGGTCGCGTAAGGGTATGCTTCTGTCTTCGGTCTTTCTCGGGATCGGGGCGGGTTCTATCGGCGCAGTGGCATTTGCCAATGACGCGGCAATTGGTGGCGTGGATTGTCCCGCTTGTGTTCTGGCTGGTGGGCAGATTTCTGTTGCTGGCGGGTTTTTGGAAGTTGATATCAATGTAGATACCGCGTCCATTGGTTCGTCAGGCGCGCCCGCCTTCGGCGTCGGGGTCTATGCGTATTCGACCGAAGACATCACCGTGACAGCGACACAAGACATCACCACCACGGACCGGACGATGTGGCTGGACAGCAATTCTATTACGCCCGGGCAGGGTGACATTACGGTAACCTCGTCTGGCGCGCTGACCTCGACCCTCTCGCACGGTGTCGAAATACTCCACCCGCTTGCAGAGCTGGTGCTGGACGGTCAGTCGACGGGCACGATTGACGGTTATCTCAGTGGTGTTTCGATCCTTGGTTGGCCCGGTGCGGCGGGCACGCTTGAAATCCGCGATTTCGCCTCGATCATCGGGGGCACGACCTCGATCTATGTCGACAACAGCTTTGGCGCGGATGTCAGCATACAGGGGGTCGGACAGGTTGGGGCTTCCTCAAGCCTGTTTGATGGCATTTTCATCAATGCACCAAGTGGTAACATCAATATTGGCGGGCAATCCGCGCTTGGTTCGGTTCAGGGCGGCGATGACGGGCTGGAACTTTATACCAGCGGCGCAGGCACGATAACGGTCAATGCCGGCGATGTGACAGGGGTTGATTGGGGCATCTATGCCATCGGCACCGAAGGAAATGCAGAGATCACCGTGACAGGTGCGGTTGAGGGCACGAACTTTGTCGGCATCGAAACCCGCACCACCACTGGTGATATCACGCTGAACGCAGGCGACGTGACTGGCGGCACTTGGGGCATTTACACGCTCTCTACCGATGGCGATGCAAATATCACCACGACAGGCGCGGTTGAGGGCAAAGGTGCTGTCGGCATCGAAACCCGCACCACCACTGGTGATATCACGCTGAACGCAGGCGACGTGACTGGCGGCACTTGGGGCATCTACACACTCTCTACCGATGGCGATGCGAATATCACCACGACAGGCGCGGTTGAGGGCAAAGGTGCTGTTGGCATCGAAACCCATACCACTACTGGCGACATAACATTAAACGCGGGCGACGTGACCGGCGGCACATGGGGCATTTACACGCGCTCGACTGACGGGGACACTGCAATCACGGTTACTGGCGATGTTGCTGGCGGCACGGCGATGGCGATCGATACCATCACGACAACGGGCAATGTTACCATTGGCGGCTCTGGCACCGCGACCGCCACGGGCGGCGACTTGGGCATCTGGGCGGGCACCATCGCCGGTGGCTCTGTAACTGTGCAGGATTTCGACACGGTCACTTCGGTCGATACAGCCATCTACACTTATAGCGCGGGCGGCGATATCACCATCACCGGCGTGGGCACGGGCGGCGGCATCACGTCAAGCGCGCTGGATGGCATTTACGCCAGCACACAGTCCGGCAACGGCAATGTGGTTATTACCGGCAATGGGCCCATCACCGCCGCAGGGGATGGCATCGTGGCCTATAGCTTCGGCGGCGGGACAATGGCCATCGGTGTCGATGCGGATATTTCGGCAGTTGAGTTCGGTATTTACAGCCGCAGCGTGAATGGCGATCTGACACTGGGTGTGGCCGAGGGCGTGACTGTATCGGCCACTGGCATCACCGGGATCGACGCCACCGCATCGGGGGCGGGTACAACAACCATCGATGTGGCCGCAGATGCGGTTGTCGAAGGCGGGGCCTTCGGCCTTGTGACCGGCACGCGCGCGACCGTTTCCAACGCAGGCACCATCCGCACGATTGGCGATACAGGTGCCGCGACGGATGCAGGCACAGGCATTGGCCTATGGAGCTGGACAGGCACCACCGAAGTCAACAACTCTGGCGACATGCTGGGCCAGATCCATTCGGACGGGGGCGGCGTGACCTTCAACAACATGGCCGACGGGTCGTGGTATGTCGGGACCGGACTTCATGAATTCTACGCCGCAAATGATGCGGTCAACAATACGGGCACCATGTTTATCCGCAATGGGGTTACGAATTTTGACGGGCTGGAGCGTTTCGTCACCAGCGGTGGCGGGCATATCGACATGACCTATGGCACAGCGGCAACAGATACGCTGCAAGTGCTGAATTTCGGCACCCAAGCCGGGGCGTTGCTGTCTTTCGATTTTGACGCAAAAGCAGACAACAATGCCGGGCTGGGCCATGACAATTCGGATGACGGGTTTGGCACTGCGGATACGATCTGGGTTACCGGCACAGCCGCCCCAGAGGCCGGAACGCTGGTTGCGGTGAACCATCTGGACGGTGATCCGACAGGGTTGGTCGGGTCGGTCGCGCTGGTCTATACCGGCGTCAATCTTGATGCGCCCAATCCGCGCGACAGGATCGTGTCTTCGGACCTGTATGATTTCGCCACACCGCAAAGCTTTACCACCACGGCCTTTTATCTGGTCGATGATGGCGATGGGGGGCTTTACTACCAGTGGGCGCCGAATATCACGACGGCCACGATGGGCGGCTATGGCGGTGGCGATATGTCTGACGGGGCAACAACCGCGTCCAATATCGCCAGCGCAGGGGCCGCTTTTGCGGGCTTGGGCGGCCTTGGCGGCACGGGCGGCGGCGCAACAGGTGCCATTGCCGACAGCGCCATGGCTTCGGTGCGCGGCACGGATAAGGCATGTGAGAACGGGCAGGCGTCGCGGTTCTGGACGCATGCGGACGGCAGCTCGACATCCGGTCGCGGCTTCAAGGGCAACAGCTATGGCATCACATTTGGGTATGAGCATGACCTTGGCGCTGCCACCGGCCAGACCTGCGGGCAGTTTGTCGGCGGTATCTTTGCAGGGGTTGGCAGGTCCAATCTGTCATGGGCCAGCGGAACCTCGAAAAGCGCGAATGTGACAACAGGCGCGTATCTGCGCTATGCCGCGCCCACAGGGCTTTATGCCACTGGTGTTGCTGCGGTCACCCGCGCGAAAGCTGATCTGACGAATGCGGTTTTCAGCTCGACCGGCAGCCAGAAATCACTGGGCTATGCGGGCATCGCGTCGATTGGCTATGTCATGCCCGTCAGCGCCGCAGGTCACATCGACTGGCGGGCCAGCCTGTCGCACGGCATTGTTGATGGCAAACCCTTCACCGATAGCGTTGGCATTGAGGTCGATGATACGAAAAGCCGGATGACCACAGCGGGCCTGAACGTCGCCTATTGGCACCAGATAGACGAGACAACCCGCGGCTTTGTCAGCGCCGGGGTCAACCGTACACAAGCCAAGCGTGAAACAACCGCCTTCGGCGTCAAGGTCGATGGCACCTCGAAGGCGACAATCGGCACGCTATCGGCGGGTCTGTCCAGCAAGGTGTCCGACCGCTCCAGCCTTGACGTGGTGATCCATGGTGCCTTCAGCGACAGGGCGACCAGTATCGGCGGAAGCATCGGGTACAAATTGGCATTCTGATATCACCAATTGTTCTGGTTAAACCTGAGTATGCGTTTAAATGGTGATGCGTGCATGGCGGCCCTCTGGCCGCCATGCTCCATTCTGGGCTAAGGTTTTTGCCATGCGCCTCATGGTGCCCGATGTCGCAGAGCGCTTGATCTGGTCTGCCATTATCTGCGGGCGCATCGCGCCCTTTCGGCAGCGGATCAGCGGCAGGGGTCAAGCCTTGCGCAGGCGCGCTGGCCATTGCCTGCAAGCCCAATTCCAATATGCTGCGCCATCCGGCATGCACGGAACAGGCCCCACGCTTCCCGCGCTATGCCCCAATGACAGAGGCTTGATCCATGTACCCGCCCTGCTGGTCGTGACGGGCCAGACCCAAGGAGCGCCCAAATGCCGATCAGAGTTTGCGTATTCGATGCCTATGGCACGTTGTTCGACGTGGCCGCCGCTGCGCGCGCTGCCGCGCAAGAACCCGGCGCGGAAGGCTGGGCGCCCCGTTGGCCAGCCCTGTCGGCGCACTGGCGGCGCAAGCAGTTGGAATACACATGGTTGCGCGCCGTCGCCGGTGCGCATGTGGATTTCTGGCAAGTGACGCAGGATGCGCTGGATTGGGCGCTAGAGGCTGAAGGGCTGGATGACCCCGCGCTGCGTCAGCGGTTGCTGGACCTGTACCACCAGCTTGCAGCCTTCCCCGAGGTCGCGCGCGTGCTGGCTGCGCTGAAGGCGCAGGGTCTACAGCTTGCAATCCTGTCGAACGGCGCGCCCGAGATGCTGGACGCGGCGGTTCACTCTGCGGGGATTGCGCCTGTGCTGGATGCCGTCCTCTCGGTCGAGGATGTCGGCGTGTTCAAGCCCCACGCCTCGGTCTATGCAATGGTGGGAACCCGCTTTGGCGTGCAGCCCAGCGAGGTTGCCTTTCTTTCATCCAATGGCTGGGATGCCTGCGCGGCGGCGGCCTTCGGGTTTCACACAATCTGGGTCAACCGCGAGCGCGCCCCGATGGACCGCCTGCATGGCCAGCCTGCGCATGTTTTGGCGGATCTGGCGGCCTTGCCTGCGCTTTTGGCGCAAGGCTGACGCCCAATCTTGTGCGTCAGTGCTCTTGGCCCGACAGTGGATCGTCCGGGCCGCGCGCTGCTGTGTTGGGTGCGCCTTGGTCAGGGAAATGTCTGGTCTGACATGGCCCCAAATGCGGCTTTCGTGTCCCAAAACCTGCAAGGCGCGCCGGAGCATTGCACGGTCCAAGCCAACACCTGCAGGGCGCGTCTGGTCCCAAGCAGGCATTCTGGGGGTTTGAAGGATGGGCTCGCAATATCGGCTCGTCGATAGCTTGGTTGGGTTCGGGTGGCAGGATTGATCAAGATTGGACTGTTCATCCAAATCTGTGATCAAAGCGCTCAGGCTCTATAAGAGATATCAGCCCATGCCAAATTACGGGTTCAGCCCGCCGCCTGTGGTAACCCTGCCGATTGAAGGGTCCGATGCGCTGTTTCCCATCCGGCGCGTCTATTGCATCGGGCGCAATTTCGCGGCGCGCGCCATCGAGATGGGGTATTTATTGCGGCGTGGCAAAAATCAGGAAGGGCTGGTCATTTGCCGGTTTTCCTGTTCTGAATACTCCAAAGCCCTGCACAGAGAGGAGCAAAGATGTATTCAAATATTCTGGTCACTGTCGCCTATGAAGGGGGCAAAGACGCGGCCCCTTCGCTAGAGATTGCCAAAGCGCTGCTGGCACCGGACGGGCAGATCACCTTGATCCATGTGATGGAACCCGCGCCCGTCTTCGCGATCAGCTATCTGCCCGAAGGCTGGCGCGAAGAGATGCGCGGCGCGATCGAGGCCGACATGGCCCGCATGGCCGAGGGGCTGGACAATGCGGCCATTGTTGTGGCTGAAGGCGACGCGGCCCATGAGGTGCTGGAACATGCCCGCGCGCAGCGGGTGGATTGCATTGTCATTTCCTCGCACCGGCCCGGAACGCAAAGCTTGTTGCTGGGGTCCACCGCCAGCAAGGTTGTGGCACGCGCGCAATGCGCAGTCCATGTGGCCCGCCGCCCGCCCGCCAAATGACCGCGCCCCGGCTTGCCCGGTTCGGGCGCTTTCGGCTTCTGTTCCTGATGGCGGCAGAGGCCGAATACGGCCCCCATTTGCGCGCCCGATTCACCCCTGTGATAACAGGTGTCGGCCCGGTGGAGGGGGGTGTTGCCACCGCCGCCACACTGGCGGGGCTGCAAGCGGGTGCGGGCTTGCCGGATCTGGTTGTCTCGCTTGGGTCCGCCGGGTCGGCACGGTTGCAGCAATGCGCGGTCTATCAGGCCCATACGCTGGCTTATCGTGACATGGACGCATCTGCCTTGGGGTTTGCGAAAGGTGTGACGCCCTTTCTGGACTTGCCCGCCCAACTGCCTTTGCTGATACAGATCGCGGGCCTGCCCTCTGCCAGCCTGTCGACAGGGGGCAATATCGTCTCGGGCGCGGCTTATGATACGATTGCCGAGGATATGGTCGATATGGAAAGCTACGCGGTGCTGCGGGCCTGCCAGCGCTTTGGTGTGCCGCTGATTGCTTTGCGCGGGATTTCAGACGGCGCGGCGCCGCTGGAAGGGCTGCACAGCTGGACCGAATACCTGCACATCATCGATGCGCGGCTGGCCGAGGCCGTGGACACGCTGCGCGCGCAGCTGGAGGCGGGACAGCTGCTGGGTTGAAACCCGGTTTCGCCAAGCGATATATGTATCTGGCTGCTCTTCTGGGGCAGCTGCGCTTGCAAAGGGCGGTTGTCATGGGTCTGCTGTGCGGGGCTTTGCCGCCGCTGACATTTTAGTGCATAGCCGCGCGGCGGCCTTCGGCAACTGTTGTGCGCGGGGCCTGTGCGCAAACCACTCAATGCCCACGCGCCTATCTTACCTCAGCTGCCGCGCATCACAGGTAGCGCCGCGCGTAGCGGTGGCCCAAACCTGTCAGAATTTCATAGCCGATTGTGTCGATCACACCCGCCAAGGCGTCAATCCCCTGATGCGGCCCAAGCAGGTCCAGCGTTTCGGGGTCATGGGGCACGGCGCTGACATCGATTGTCAGCAAATCCATCGACACCCGCCCGACCAGCGGGCAGGGAATATCATCTGCCCAAAGCGTGGCCTTGTGGGACAGCGCGCGGTGGATGCCATCGGCATAGCCTGCCGAAATCGTGGCCAGCCGCATGTCATGGGGCGCAATGAAGCTGTTGCCATAGCCCACACTCTCGCCCGCTTCGACATCGCGGGTTTGAATGACCGGAATACTCAGCCGGACAACAGGCTGCGCCTCGGTGAATGGATCGCCGCCGTAAAGGCCAATGCCGGGGCGGGTGATATCGAAATGATACGCAGCACCCAGCAGCACCCCGCCTGTCGCGGAAAGCGAGCGCGGCACGCCGGTGCCATCGGTCATCTGGTGGAACACGGCCAGTTGGTTGGCGTTCATGTCATGCGCGGGGTCATCGGCGCAGGCCAGATGCGACATCAGCAATTCCGGCCCCTGTGCCAGCGCAATATCGGCAACTGCCGCCCATTCTGCAGGCTCCATCCCCAGACGGTTCATGCCCGTATCCAGCTGGATGCCGAAAGGGTGGCCGTTCAGCGCCTCGAAATGGCGGGTCAACTGCTCGGTCGAATTCAGCATCGGGATCAGGCGCGCTTCCGAGATCAGGCGCGCGTCGCCTTCCATATGCCCGCCATAGATATGGATCGGCAGGTCGGGGCCGATGGCCGCGCGCACCGCAACCCCTTCTTCGGCCAGCGCCACGAAGAACCGCCGCGCACCGGCATGGGCCAGCGCATGGGCCACATGGCCCGCACCAAGGCCATAGCCATTGGCCTTGACGGTTGCGGCAGTCTGCACCTGCGCGCCCGAACGCGCATCCAGTGCGCGCCAGTTGGATTGCAGGGCCTTTAGGTCGATATTGAGTTGTGCCTGAGCCATTCCCCGCCCTTGCGCCAGCGCGCGGCAGAGGTCAAGAGGCAAAAATCACATCGCCCTGCCGGACCCGCGCGCGCAGGCGTGAATTTTCCGCCCGATCTGCCTGCCCGCCGCGCCGCGCCCGCTTTTGCGCCGCGCAGGCGTGCAAAAATTCTTGCGAACAGGGCGCGCAGGCTGTTCAATGGACCCATATTTTAAAAGGCCATTTTACAGTGCTTATTGAAGATTTCATTGCCCGTTGGCGGCAGTCGGGCGGCAGCGAACGCGCAAATTTCCAGACATTCGCCAATGAGTTATGCGATGTGCTGGGCGTGCCGCGCCCTGCACCTGCAACGCAAACCGCATCTGCGAATGCCTATCACTTTGAACACCCTGTGACCTTTATTCACACAGACAGCCAGACGCGCGGCTTTGTGGACCTGTATCGCGCGGGCCATTTCGTGATGGAGGCAAAACAGGGCGTGACCGGCACAGCCCCGCAGGGGGGCCACGAACCCGCCCTGCCAGCGCTGCGACAGCCTGCCCGCAAGGGCCATGGCACGCGCGGCACACGCGGCTGGGACGACACGATGATGCGCGCGCGCAATCAGGCCGATGGCTATGCCCGCGCTGTCTCGCGCATAGATGGCTGGCCGCCCTTTCTGATGGTGGTGGATGTGGGCCATGTCATCGAAATCTATGCCGATTTCTCGGGGCAGGGGCAGGGCTATACCCAATACCCCGATGGCAACCGCTACCGTGTCACCATGGACGACTTGCGAAACCCCGAAACGCTGGACCGGCTGCGCAGCATCTGGACCGATCCGCACGCGCTGGACCCGTCCAAAATCGCGGCCCAAGTCACGCGCGAAGTGGCCGACAGGCTGGCCGCCCTTGGCAAATCCTTCGAGGGGCAGGGGCATGACCCAAAGGCCGTGGCGGATTTCCTGATGCGCTGCCTGTTCACCATGTTTGCCGAAGATGTGGACCTGATCCCCAAATCCAGCTTTTCCGACCTGCTGATGCGCCTGCGCGGGCATCCCGAACATGCAGCCCCCGCCCTGACCAAACTGTGGGAAGTCATGAACGAGGGGGGCTTTTCTGGTGTGCTGATGACCGACCTCAAGCGCTTCAATGGTGGGCTGTTCAAGGACGCATCGGCGCTACCCCTGACCAATATGCAACTGTCCCTGCTGATAGATGCCGCCGCCAAAGACTGGCGCGAGGTGGAGCCTGCGATTTTCGGCACCCTGCTGGAACGCGCGCTGGACAAGCGCCAGCGCCACAAGCTGGGCGCGCATTACACGCCGCGCGCCTATGTGGAACGGCTGGTCGTGCCCACCATCATGACGCCGCTGCGCAAGGACTGGACCTTGGTTCAGGCCTCGGTGCAACGTCTGGCCCAGGATGGCAAACTGGACGAGGCCCGCGATGTCGTGCGCGCCTTTCATGCGACATTATGCGAAATCCGCGTGCTTGATCCGGCCTGCGGGTCGGGCAATTTCCTGTATGTCGCGCTAGAGCTGATGAAACGGCTGGAAGGCGAGGTCACCGCGCTTTTGTCCGACTTGGGCGAGGATCAGGGCGCACTCTCGCTGGCAGGCCACACGGTGGACCCGCACCAGTTTCTGGGGCTGGAGTTGAACCCATGGGCGGCGGCGGTGGCCGAACTGGTGCTGTGGATCGGCTATTTGCAATGGCATTTCCGCACCCATGGCAAGGCCAGCCCGTCCGAACCCGTCTTGCGCGATTTCCGCAATATCGAAAACCGCGATGCGGTGCTGACGACTCAGGGCACGCAACCACGGCGGGATGCATCGGGCGCGCCTGTCACCCGCTGGGACGGGGTGTCCACCATCACCCACCCTGTCACCGGCGAGCAGGTGCCCGATGCGGGCGCGCGCGTGGCCGTGCTGGACTACCTCAAACCCACCCCCGCCAAATGGCCAGAGGCTGACTTTATCGTGGGCAACCCGCCATTCATCGGCGCAAGCCGCATGCGCGATGCGTTGGGCGATGGCTATGCCGAGGCGCTTTGGCACGCCTACCCCAAAATGCCGCAAAGTGCCGATTTTGTCATGTTCTGGTGGGAAAAGGCCGCATTGGCGGCGCGGGGCTACAAGCCTGCAACCGAAAAAACCCGCGCCAAAGGCACGCGGGCGTTCGGGCTGATCACCACCAATTCCCTGCGCCAGACCTTCAACCGCAAAGTGCTGGAACCCCATCTGGCCGACCCGAAAACAGGGCTGTCGCTGACCTTCGCAATCCCCGATCACCCTTGGGTGGATGCAACTGATGCGGCAGCGGTACGCATTGCCATGACAGTGGCCGAAAAGGGCCGCACCAATGGGCGACTATTAACCGTGGCAGAGGAAATAAAAGGTCAGAATGAATCGGATGGCCGCGCGGTGCGCTTTGATATTCAAAAGGGCAAGATATTCGGAAACCTTCGCATTGGGGCGGATGTCGCGGGTGCTGTCCCGTTGAAGGCGAATGACGGGATATCATCGCCGGGAGTCAAACTGCACGGCGCTGGTTTTATTGTGACGCCGGGTGAAGCCCGCGCGCTCGGACTGGGCACAGTGCCGGAGTTGGATAACCATATTCGGGAGTATCGCAACGGGCGCGACCTAACCGCAACCCCGCGCGGTGTCATGGTGATTGACTTATTCGGTCTAACAGAAGCTGAAGTTCGCCTTCGCTTTCCAGCTGTATATCAACATATTTTGGATAAGGTGAAACCAGAACGAGACTCAAATAACCGCGAAAGCTATAAACGAAACTGGTGGATACATGGCGAGCCGCGCAAAGATTTACGCCCTGCTTTGGCGGGCCTGCCTCGCTATATCGCTACGGTCGAAACATCGAAACACCGTTTTTTTAGCCTTTTAGACGGGGGTATTCTCCCTGATAATATGTTAATTGCCTTTGGATTATTTGATGCTTTTGAATTGGCGATTTTGTCGAGTAAGCAGCATGTCATATGGGCGCTTGCTCAAGGTGCAATACTCGGCCCAACACCGCGTTACAATAAATCGAGATGTTTTGATAACTTCCCCTTCCCGGACACCACCGAAGCCCAGAAAGCGCAGTTGCGCAGCCTTGGGGAACAGCTCGACGCGCATAGGAAGGCCCAACAAGCGGCCCATCCCAAACTGACCCTGACCGCGATGTATAACGTGCTCGAAAAACTCCGCGCGAATGACCGGATCGAGGGGCGCGACCGCGAGATTTATGATCAGGGGTTGGTGGGCATCCTACGCGATCTGCATGACCAGATCGACGCAGCCGTAGCCGCCGCCTATGGCTGGCCCGCCACCCTGTCAGAGGATGACATTTTGCACAGGCTGGTAGACCTGAACCGCACCCGCGCCGCTGAAGAAGCGCACGGGCTGGTGCGCTGGCTGCGCCCCGATTACCAAAACCCCGCAGGCCATATGGCGGCTGCCAAAGGCCAGCAAGCCGCGCTGGACCTTGGCCCCAAAGACACCACCCACAAAGCCCCTTGGCCCAAATCCATGCCCGAACAGATTGCCGCCGTGCAAGCCGCGCTGTCCGATATGGGCGAAGCCACCCCCGAAGACATCGCCCGCCGCTTCCAACGCGGACGCGCAAGCAGCGTGCAACCGCTGCTGGAAAGCCTGAGTGCCGTGGGCATCGCACGCCCCACCGAAGGCGGGCGGTTTGCGGTGTAAGGCGGGCGCCCCTTGGGCCAATGTGGCAGACAAGGCCCCCGCACCCCTCTCGCGCCGCGTGTCAGGGGTGTGGAAACTCAACCCCCCGCGTCGCGCGGCGGCATGGTCGTATGGCGATGGGGGAAAGATGGTGCTGTGAGAGAGGATTGAACTCGGGCTTTGAATGCATTAGTCATTGTTTTTATTGCATAAATATTGACTGGATGCAAGCTCGGTGTAGAACCTTAGTGGGATGATTTTGAGCCTGCTTGCGATGCGTTTTTACCACCTATCTATCACATGGAGACCGAAGCTACCGGTATTTGAACAGTCGCGGGTGCACACTTCCAATCCAACGAATGCTACATCAAAAATTTGGCTAACTTGGTGCATACCGCAATCGAATGTAGTGTTCATACCTAAACCTCTACAACCGTTCTACTGACCTTCCCATCAACAACAGTCAGCATAGTGCGTATCGCCATTCGGACTTTGGGACTTGCAAGGCGATATGCATCGTCCGTTGGGAGACGTTTTAAAAGCGGATTGTCTCCCTTTGAAAGTTTAGCTAACTCTCCAGAAACGTTCAAGGTAACTCCATTTGTTGATTCCGGGAACAACTTTCTTATTTTTTTCTCTACATCTTTGTATGTAAAGCTCTCTCTATCGAGCATTCCACATGCATATATGCATTGATTTCTTCTAGATGTTTTTGTCTCCCTAGAGTTCATCCTGCCTGCTACCATTGAACAATAAGCGCGAATCGAATTCTTGGCCCATTTTGAGACTGCTCGATTGAGTGTGTTTTGATCGATAATCCGGTCTTTTTTAATCGCTTCCTTTGCAATTCTCAAACCAAGTTCCTGTAGCTCTAACGCAATTCTATCTGTTATGCTTAACATTCGATCATAGAACACTTGGCTATTTCCAAGAACCTTCAGCTTCAGAATATCTTCTAAGCCAAGACGCATCAGTAATTTCGCCTCCTTCGGTGTCATTCTTTCCACTTCAGGAATCTCTTTGAGGCGAGTAGATATTGTTTGAATATTGCCATTTCGGGAGAGTATTTCATCGATACCTGAAGGCGTTCCCACAATAACAATCTTGATGTCGTAGTCCGCATAGACTGGATCATCTAAAAGAACCACACAATTGGCAATCTGCTTGCATACGTCTTCATTTGTTGAAATTTGCTCAAAATTATCAAAGACAACTACTGCTCTTTGACGTCCAGCGGTTTTTCGGATGTATGCCAGCAATCTCTCAAAAGGTTCTTTTTTCCCTTTTACATACCGCCATGTTCCGTCGAAATCTACCCCGACCCCACCCGGCTTGAAGCCACCTGACTTCGCTAGTTCATATTCTTTCTGCTCCAGCTGTTCCTGCCTTGAAAGTTTGTCATCAAACGCAGCTCCCAATGAGCCTAATGTTGATGCCAAAACCAAATTTATCACCTCATAAAATACTGCTTTTTCCTTGAAAACTTTTTTATAGAGCCAAGATTTTCCGTTGCCACTTTCCCCAAATATCACCAAATGCTGACTTTCTGATAAACCATCAGATAACTCCTCTTCCAAGTCGGGCCTCGGGATATAAAGCTTGGGATTCACGCTGGCTGAGCGCGGTGTAAATACATCTTCAGGTTTGGGTTCCCTAGAGTAAATGATCATAAACCTTCGTCCATTCTTTGTGTGATCAGCATGTTACAAGATGAGATTTTTGTTTCGTCTAGGTGGCGTTCCATGTGACTTGCAATTATTCAATTTTCAATCAATCTTGCGAACCTCTGGATTTATATCTAGGCATCGAACAACGGAGTCGCGACGCTTGCTGAAGATACGAACGCTTAACCGTGATTAATCAATATGGCAAACACTCAATCAAGCGAGTAGTAGCCTCTAATTTTTTTGCGGCTTCTTCCGGTCGAACCTCTTCGTTACTGACGCGCTCCTCATACTGAATGCCATTGGTCTGCATGAATATTTTTGCCATAGATCCACGTACAGCGAAATTGACGTTCTGCGCAATGTCGCCCGTTACACTCGCAACTTCCATAACATCAAGCTTGGAGACGACGACACCCACAACGTTACCGCTTCGGTCAACAACCGGTCCGCCACTGTTCCCCGGCTGCACAGGAGCCGACATTTGAAAACTTGTTTCATCTCCACGTAAGCCCTTCATTGCGCTGATACTGCCTCGGCTCACATTCAATCCGCCCAGAAGTCCGTGAAGGGGATAACCAGCGATGGTGATGTCTGCGTTTAGACCAATCTCTCTCGCTGCAAATGGCAGGTGCGCGACCTCTTGGCTGATTCTAGGCTTCACAGCGGCCAGATCGAACGCCCGGCTGACAGCGATAATATCTGCTGGTTTCCCATCAACTGTAATATCGGAACAGCCTTCAATCACATGTGCATTGGTCAGCATCTCCCCATCACTGTTTACGAAGAAGCCTGTGCCTGAAGTCCGGCCTTGTGCTTCTGAAGGCGACTCCCGTCGATTTAGATCAGGGGTCGCAACCCTGTCCGCCCTGTCTATACTCTGGGGACTATGGTCATCTTCAGCCAAGAACGAAATTAAGTCGGTGGTGTAGGCGAGAAGCAGGCCATCAGTTTCTGGCAACATTGCGACAGGGCTGCCCACCACAATGCTGCTGGTTATCAATCCAAATTCTTGGCGAGATGCATTTGATCCAAACAGTGCAACCGTTGACCACGTACCGCCGATCAAGTCACTACGAATGTACCCGCTGCCGTCCAAGAAATCGACCGCAGTCACCCATCGGTTTGATTGACGGACAGTATACGGTTCGCCGACAAGACCCTCGGCCCCCCAAAGGTTGCTGTGTAGGTCAAGCAATTCTGGGTCAGTTAGGTCAGTGAACATTAAGGTCATATCCTGCCCTGTATGCTCCCACTTTTCCAGAAGGCCCTCCCTTTCTACCAATCTCATTTTTTTCATTGGCATCATGACTGAGAGAGCAAGATAGTTGATGTTCTTTGCTTCCCACCCGTCAGCAATAAAGGTATCGATAGTTGTCATCACTAAGTATGCCGCATCTGCGTTGAGTGGCACACGATCAAATTTTTGTCTTGTAAAGCGTTCGATAGCGCTTTGACTGCCTCGCCCCCAAGCGCCATCTATGAGGCCCGTGTAGTGCCCTTCGAGGGCCAGTGCTGCCTGAAGGAAACGCTTTTCTACCAAAGAGAAAGGCCGCGCATCAAACTCATTCCAAAGTCGTGATGACTGAGAGGTAGCATGCTGGCTATTTTCCCGCCATTCGATCTGACGCAAATACATTTGCCCTGTCGAACAATATGCGTCTTCTGGAAAAATCCCTGCCTGCTTACCACTCGCAAGAACTGCAGGGGCACTTGAGACGTCGACCACCGTTGTCGTGATCGCGAACCAACCATTCCTGCTTTCGAATACGCGCGCATCATCCGACCACTGATTGGTGATAATCAATGCCCTTGCCTCAGGCAGCGATTGTCGCGACGCCACTACTATAGTGCATGCCCCATCGGGGAAGAAGCCTTGTGCAGAAGCAGCTGACGACAACCAAAAGGATGTCAGCAAGATAGAGAGCGAGGAAACCAGCGTCTTGATCATCACATCATTATACTGACTTGGCGATAGATACGAAGCAAACTCTTGCACATTCAATAAAAAATTGTGTGGGCATTGTCACGTTTCTTCACCTCTGCAGTGGATGGAATACAGCACTGGAGAGTGGAAGCGAAGCCATTCCAGATAGGGTAGGGGGCATTATCTGCAATGAACGTTGCCTAGCTATTTAATTTGGCAAACACGCGGGGGTGCTGCATCGGCTTTGACGATGGTTGATATACGACTTGCGATTGGGGGTAACAAGCTGTTCAATGGCTCAAAAAGCCCAGAAGGTACTTGATATTGCAGATTGAAGATTTCATCACACGCTGGCAGCAATCAGGTGGCAGCGAACGGGCCAATTTCCAGACTTTCGCGAACGAATTGTGCGACGTGCTGGGCGTGTCCAGACCAGCCCCGGCAACTGAAACCCCGTCCGCGAACGCCTATCACTTCGAACACCCCGTGACCTTCATTCACACGGGCAGCAAGTCGCGCGGCTTTGTTGACCTTTACCGCGCAGGCTATTTCGTCATGGAAGCGAAACAGGGCGTCACGGGCGAGAAGCCCGAGGATGATGCACAACCCGCACTGCTGGCTGATCTGCCCAAAGCCACCCGCAAGGGCCACGGCACACGCGGCACGCGGGGATGGGATGATACCATGATGCGCGCCCGCAATCAGGCCGATGGCTACGCCCGCGCCGTGTCGCGCATTGATGGCTGGCCCCCCTTCCTGATGGTGGTAGATGTAGGCCACGTTATCGAAATTTATGCCGATTTCTCGGGTCAGGGCCAAGGCTACACGCAATACCCCGACGGGAACCGCTACCGCATCAACATGGACGAATTGCGCAAGCCCGAAACGCTTGAACGGCTGCGCACCATCTGGACCGACCCGCACGCGCTCGACCCGTCCAAGATTGCCGCGCAAGTTACGCGTGAAGTGGCCGACCGGCTGGCCGCGCTGGGCAAATCGTTTGAGGGACAAGGCCACAAACCCGAGGTCGTAGCAAATTTCTTGATGCGCTGTCTTTTCACTATGTTTGCCGAAGATGTGGACCTTATCCCCAAGGCCAGCTTTTCCGACCTGCTGACTCGCCTGCGAGGCAAGCCCGAACACGCAGCCCCCGCCCTGACCAAGCTGTGGGAAGTGATGAACGAGGGCGGCTTTTCCGGCGTGCTGATGACAGACCTCAAGCGCTTCAACGGTGGCTTGTTCAAGGAGGCATCCGCGCTGCCCCTGACCAATATGCAACTTGGTCTGCTGATTGACGCAGCCGCGAAGGACTGGCGCGAAGTCGAACCCGCGATTTTCGGCACGCTTTTGGAACGCGCGCTGGACAAGCGGCAACGCCACAAGCTGGGTGCGCATTACACGCCCCGCGCCTATGTCGAACGGCTGGTAGTGCCCACCATTATGGAACCGCTGCGCGCCGATTGGCGCAATGTGCAGGCGGCGGCGCTGACCCTTGCGAACCAAGGCCAGATGGAACAGGCCCGCGACACGGTGCGCGCCTTTCACGCCAGCTTGTGCGAAATCCGCGTGCTGGACCCGGCCTGCGGCTCTGGCAACTTTCTCTATGTAGCACTTGAACTTATGAAACGGCTTGAAGGTGAAGTGACAGCCCTTCTGGCGGAGCTGGGCGAGGAACAGGCGGCGCTGTCATTGGCAGGCCACACAGTGGACCCGCACCAATTCCTGGGGCTGGAATTGAACCCATGGGCGGCGGCGGTGGCCGAACTGGTGCTGTGGATTGGCTATCTGCAATGGCACTTCCGCACCCACGGCAAGGCCAGCCCATCGGAACCCGTGCTGCGCGATTTCCGCAATATCGAAAACCGCGACGCAGTGCTGACCTATCAGGGCACGCAACCCCGGCTGGACGCATCCGGCGCACCCGTCACTCGCTGGGATGGTTTTTCCACCATCACCCACCCGGTGACCGGCGAAGCCGTGCCAGACCCAGACGCCCGAACGGTGGTGCTGGATTACATCAAGCCCAACCCTGCCAAATGGCCCGAGGCGGATTTCATCGTGGGCAACCCGCCATTCATTGGCGCAAGCCGGATGCGCGACGCGCTGGGCGATGGTTATGCAGAGGCACTTTGGAAAGCCTACCCAAAAATGCCGCAAAGTGCCGATTTCGTCATGTTCTGGTGGGACAAGGCGGCACTCGCGGCGCGGGGCTGGAAGCCTGCGACGGCGAAAGCGCGGCCCAAGGGCACCCGGCGCTTCGGGCTGATCACCACCAATTCCCTGCGCCAGACCTTCAACCGCAAGGTGCTGGAACCGCATCTGGCCGACCCCAAAACCGGCCTGTCCCTGACCTTCGCCATTCCTGACCACCCTTGGGTGGATGCAGGGGACGGGGCGGCGGTGCGCATTGCCATGACCGTGGCGGAAAAGGGCAGTGCATCGGGGCGGCTGCTGACGGTGGCCGAGGAACTCAGGGGCCAGACCGAGGCCGAGGGCCGAAGCGTGCGCTTCGACATTCAGAAGGGCAAGATTTTCGCCAATCTGCGGATTGGGGCAGATGTGGCGGGGGCGGTGCCGTTGAAGGCGAATAAGGCATTAGCATTCAGAGGCATCTATCTGTTTGGCGCTGGCTTCTCGATTGAGAAAGATAGAGCTATTCAACTTGGTCTAGGAGAGAAAATTACGCTTGGTGAACACATCAAGCCTTTAGTGAACGGGCGTGACATAGTTTTTGGGAAGCAGTCGAATTTTGTTATTGACCTTTACGGTTATGAAGAGGCTGACATTCGACAGCGTTTCCCTGCTCTCTATCAGCACCTTCTGGACACAGTGCGTCCTGAGCGGTCACAAAACAACAATGCGTGGCGACGTGAAAACTGGTGGGTTCTCGGTGATCCAGCGCGAAATATGAGGCCAGCTGTTGAAGGCTTGGGATTATTCTTCGTTACGCCCATGACCGCGAAGCACCGCTATTTTGTGTCAGTAGCTAAACCAACGATTGCAGATCAAGGTTGTATTACATTCGCAGTCAGCGATTTCTCATTACTGGCAGTGCTAAGTAGCAAATTTCACGTGATTTGGGCGCTAGCTGCGGGTGGCTGGCTCGGAGTTGGAAATGACCCACGATACAACAACTCGAAATGCTTCGACCCCTTCCCCTTTCCAGACCCGACCGAGGCACAGAAAGAGCGGCTGCGCAGCCTCGGGGAACAGCTCGACGCGCATCGAAAAGCCCAGAAAGCCGCCCATCCCAAACTGACCCTGACCGCCATGTATAACGTGCTGGAAAAACTCCGCGCGGGGGACCGCATCGAAGGCAAGGACCGCGACATCTATGATCAGGGGCTGGTGGGCATCCTGCGCGAACTTCACGACCAGATCGACGCGGCTGTGGCCGACGCCTATGGCTGGCCTGTGGACCTGTCCGATGACGACATCCTGCACCGGCTGGTGGACCTGAACCGCGAACGCGCGGCTGAGGAAGCACAAGGGATGGTGCGCTGGCTGCGCCCTGAATATCAGAACCCGGCAGGCCGCGTGTCACGGGCAAAAGGCGACCAAGGCAAAATGGACCTTGGCCCCAAGGACACCACCACCAAAGCCCCATGGCCCAAATCCATGCCTGAACAAATTGCTGCGGTACAGGCAGCGCTCTACGACTTGGGCGAAGCCACCCCCGAACAAATCGCCCGCCAATTCCAAAGGGGCCGCGCGGGCACTGTCAGGCCACTGCTGGAAAGCTTGAGCGCGCTGGGCCATGCCCGTGTCACTGATGCAGGACTGTATGCAATCTGATGACCGTACGGCTCAAAATCCCCAAGTCGACGCATGTTTCTGTCTCAATACCTGAATTGCAGTATATCAAAGACAGCTGGGCGGTTATCGATTCCCGTCTTTCGGCTAATTCATCCTACCTGTAACAAAGCGCTGGAAGCTAAGTTATTCAGATAGTTAATGTTTGAGATATTTCTTCAGGTTTCGTTTCAGTAACGTTCGGTTACTCCAGTGCATCTCGTGCTTCATCAAGGCAGTTGGGTGCAAGATGCGCATAGCGCATGGTGGTCTCGATAACCCTGTGCCCCATGAAAGCCATGACCTTCGCCAAAGGAACCCCGCGCTGCACAAGGCGGGAACAAGTTGTATGCCTAAAAGTATGGAAACAAGCCTGATCTGTCGGGTGAAGTCCTCTATGTTCCTTCCATCGACGCATGACTCTACTGAGATTGCGCGAATTCAGATAACTTGCGAATACATTTTCATGGTCCTTTAGCCCTACAATTTTCCTTTTGAGAACACCTTCGACGCGGCGGGTCATTGGTACCGATCTGCGCCTGTCCCCTTTGGTCTCACCGAGCAAGATCATTCTTCTTTCAAAATCGATGTCCCGAACAATCATGCGTTGTAATTCACCAAGACGCATTCCTGTTTCGACAGCTGCAACCATTAAGTCCTGAATCTCGGGGTAGTCTGCAACAAATTCAATCAGGCTTTCAACTTCTTGGTCCGAGAAGTACCTCAGGCGACCCTCATATTCACGCCTATGAGGCAATGCAAAGCGGCTGGGAATGATGCCACGTTGTTCGGCCACCCTCAGCATGACACTTAGAGAAGAAACCTTCCGGTTCACCGTGCCAGCAGCGGCACCCATGTCTGACCAGTCATCACAGATATAGGCAACGGCTTGAGGGGTCAGGTCGGCCACCAAATAGTCAGGCCCAAACGCGTCGCACCAAGCCCTCGCGTTCATCAACGCAGTCGCTTCCCCCTTGGTGTCCCTCCAGCGCATTTGCCGGGTGACATTCAAAAGCTCTTCCAGTGTTAGAATTTTCGACGTGTTTCTTCTTGATTCCGAGGGCTTCGTGCGGAGCGACTCTGGATTGCAGCCGCGTTTTAATGCATCTCGGAACAGTTCTTCTGTCTGTAAAGCGGCTCGTTTTGATACCCTTGTAACACGCGGAGCGCGAATGCCACCAACCGTCACATCGACCTGCCAGCCCCGTCCTCTCTGTCTGATTGCCATCCGATCATAAGCCTTTCTCAAATGCCAACGCGCCGTTAGCTTCACACACCTATTCGCCAGCAATCGCTGGCTTTGTTCCACATGAGGAATATTTCCACAAGTAACTGTTAATATTATATTATTTCATCTTTATTGAGTTTCTGCAAGGCGGCTTCACAAGGGCGGCAGAGCTTTGGAGCCCAAGGGCAAACAGCTGCAATCGGTGGCCATAAGGGCGATTTTCACGGCTGTTGAAGGCTGCCCTATCTGAAAAAGGTTCCCAGTCTGGGGAAGCGACATTCTGCTATATTTCATCGTAAAAATTTGTCTGGCCGAGATATATACATTGGCTCCCGCGCTTCCCCCGTGGGGTCGTGAGAGGTTGTCGGTCGATCAGGTTTTGACGATTTCTTCCAACTGCCGAGCGCCTACAATAATGAATAATTGAGTGTTCAGCAGCATTGGGATTGCCCTTCTCAATCATCGTCGTGTGAGTGCAGCGCAACAGACCATAATTGCAGCAGAGGCGGCAAGCATTGTGTAATCCGGATAACGTATGACCGTTGGGGTATACCTCAGCGGTCAATCGGGAAGGTGTCCAAATAGGTGTCCGTAAGGATTGACTTTGCCTTTCGGACACCATACCCAAAGGACACAACCCTTTTGGACAGGATGTGCCACCATGACCACGATCTTCTATGCGAGAGTTTCCACTGCCGATCAGACCCTCGATCATCAGGTTACTCAGGCGCGCAAGGCGGGCTTCACCATAGATGATGTGATCAGCGATCATGGCGTCTCAGGGGTGACCATCAAGCTGATAGACAGGCCCGAGGGTCGCAGGCTGTTCGACATGCTGCGCAAGGGTGACACCCTCGTGGTCCGCTGGGTGGACCGTCTGGGGCGCAACTATCAGGACGTGACGGACACCATCCGAGAGTTCATGCGCCGGGGCGTCATCATCAAGACCGTCATCAACAGCATGACCTTCGACGGGGCCACCACAGACCCTATGCAGGAGGCTGTCAGGGACGCGCTGATAGCCTTCATGGCTGCCACGGCACAGGCACAGGCCGAGGCCACGAAGGAGGCCCAGAAGGCCGGTATAGAGGCTGCGCGAGAGGGGAAGCCGCAGGCGTATCGGGGGCGCAAGCCCAGCTATAACCGCGACCAGTTGGACCTTGTACAGGACATGCTTGCGACAGGGTCGGCAGGCACCTCAGAGATTGCACGCGCCACACGCCTGACAAGACAGACCGTCCTGCGCATCCGTAGGGACATAGCCGAGGCCGAGGCAGCCCTTGCCCGCTGGGCTGAGCCAGAGCGTGAAAGCAAGAAAACACGCCCCCCAGAGCGCACTTTTCAGAATCAATGAAATCAAACACTTGCAATTATCCCCCACTTGCCCGGAGAGAGTCGTCGTCAAATCTAGCGGCTCAATGGGACGGGTTGGATTGTGAGGGAAACCCCAGAGGCTTCGGCTTCGGCTTCGGGGGAGACCTTTCTCCGCGCCTGACATATGCCTCGCCATGAATGTGTATAGGGGCGGTCAATAGCTTTCCTTTCCTGACACCACTTGTACCACCCCAAAGCGCACCTCCAAGCCTTCCTTACCGGGCCATTCGGTGGCGCTCCCCTTTTCGTCTCCTGACACTTCACAAGGAACAGATTACCATGACCAGACGCAACCATCGCAATGATGGGGGCAAGACGCTCTATGTCAGCGACCTTGCAGCCCTCACCCGCAGATACCTGCCCGAGACTGTCACCCCACTCGGGCAACCCCGCAAAAACACCCCAAGGGAAAACCTGTGGCGCACCATCAAGGCCCGTCCAGAGGTAATTGCGGTTCTCGATACGCTTGCCCAGAGGCATGAGCGGGCGACCGGCAAGAAGATCACCAACTCGGAGATCATCGCAGCGGCATTGAACCTCTCGCTGCCCGTGATGGCCAGCCGGATGTTTCCCATCGGAGACGATCACGATTGATGTGCCAACCGGTACTTCGAATACTGCATCAGAACCGAAGGCACGAAGCGCAAGGCAAAGTGCTTGCACTGCTATCCCAATCCGCAAAGCTGACTGACCATTTCTGACCCGTTTTCTAACAGATGCTGGCGACGACGCCCTGTTTCAACGGACTCTTCGAATCTACGCTTGTCACTCCCTTCCAGTTATCGGCGGGCAACTACCCCCCGCAAACAACCCCCCAATCCCCTTATGTATAAGAAAGGAAGCCGATCATGTCGGACTTCACAGACAATGATGGTCAGCCCATCTTCACCGATAACTTTGTCCACAAAGAGGTGCCATTCGAGAATGTGATGATTGATGTCATCGAGACAAATGGAAATCTATGGCTCAGCGCAGCAGACGCTCTCAAAGCGATGGGATTCCATCCTCACCACAAGGGCGGTTTCAGTCGGACGTTACAGCGCGCTGAATACCCCGACATCATCAAGATAACGGACACCGCCTTCAGGTTCACCGACGGCCGACGCAATCGCGGGTCTCTCATCAGCCCGAGAGCTGTGGTTCAGTTCGCCGATGGGAAGACCCAAGGACGCAACCCGATCATGGTCAACTACTTCATAACGTGGATGGAGGAACACCTGCTGATTACGGGAGGTGATGCCAATACATGGTCACCAGCAAAAAAGGCCGCAGTAACACTTGAGCCTGTGTTCCATAGCGTTGTCACAGTTTTTGATGAAGATCAGCAGGGACGAGAATTGGACCCGCTACGCCCGAAGGGTCCCTACAGGGCTGCCGACTTCAGGTCGCCTATCGGGCCAGACGAACTCGAATTCTGCCTTTGCGGAAGTGGTTGGGATGGATTTGAAAAGTGCTGGTGCGACGGCACGGGACGACTTCGAGAGGCTATCCGAAAGCCATTTGTTCTTTACGATGGTGATGATGTTCTAGACCTTGAGGACAATTTATCAGAGCCATGCTGGACGCAATCCACCAGAAACTGGGCTTCGCGCAACCTACACCGGTCCCGGCTTTGAATATGGGACAACCAATCGAGGTTCCCTTCAACGGGAAGCTCTCAGAAGCCCCTGAGAGGCCCGTACAGACTCAACTCTATCCTGCGCGCCCTACGCACCCCGACTCCCCTCATGGCCCCTCAGCCCCTCACAAGGAAATCCACATGAATAACGACAGCAGCAACACACCCACCACCAAAACCATCGATCTCTTCACTTATTTGCGTGAAGGCATAGAGGCAAAATTGCCGCCTTGCGCCCTCGCTAGGATGCATGCAGAAGAAGCCGGTGAAGTATTCGACGAGGCCGCTTGGGACGCCGCCGAGGCTGAGGCGCAGGCTGAACGCTCGCGGGCGTGCCGTCGTCAGCTGATCGAGCTTTGTAAGGAGGTTCTCAGGGAGCACTCAGAACATCCAGCGTTTCTCGCCCACGAAGTTGAACAAAATGATATCAGCAAGCCCACGCATGACAGCAACCCCATTGAGTACGAGTATATGATTGCGCAACTGATGTCAGACATAGAAAACGGCGAAGTGCCAACTGCTTCTGCCTTGCCTGCATTGTTGGAGCACAAGACGTCGACCAACCAGTTGTTCTGGCGAGAACGCCCTGTGGAGCTTTTCACTTCCGCTTTACATTGTCAGCGCTGGAATGACGAGTTTGCTGACAAAGAGGCGTTTACTGCGCGCTGTGACAATGGTCATCGGAAAGATGCGATATTCCACTGGGAGTTCTGCGCCCCTGATGTAGTTTCGGCTCTTGAAAGCGGCGAGTGGCCGGAAGGTGCTGGGTGCATTATTTCGACTGAGTGACACCCCAGAGAAGCCCGCGTAATTCGAGCGGACCCCCAAGCGACAACCTCGCTTCCATATGCCGACGCCAACGTCACGCGCTCAGCCGGTCGCTGGGTCTCTTGCTGCGCGGGCTCCGTGTCTGTCGAAGGACACTGCACAGCGGTTGCTGACGCAGAGGGGGACGAGTTGATCAAAACGCCCGCGCAGATCATTCGGGCTCGAGTGGCCTTCCAGCGGTGATAACAGCTTCGCCTGCTAAGCATAGAGCCCCCGACGAGACAGCGCTTCAGCGGTCTTGTCGGGGGTCCTTTCCATCGCGATCCAGCAGATGCGACCCTGCAGACCCGTCGGTCGCCGCCTCCCCTCAACCTCAACCTCAACCTCAAAATCAATCTTCAAGGCCCCGTGTTGGGCCGTAAGCATCCGCCGAGGGCC
>NZ_MEHT01000012.1 GCF_001870675.1 Roseinatronobacter thiooxidans
AAACTTTTGCTTTGCCATGGTGGCTACTCCTCAGTCTTGTTGGGTGCGGTGGCATGGGCCACCCTACAGGTTGTGGTAGGGCGGGGCTTGCCCCCGCCGCACCGATCAGGCGTATTTTTTCTGGATGTCGTCGGACACGTTCTGCGGCACCGGCTCGTAATGGTCGAACTGCATGGTGAAGTTCGCACGGCCCGAAGACATAGAACGCAGCGTGTTGATATAGCCGAACATGTTCGCAAGCGGAACAAATGCTGCAATCGCAATCGCGTTGCCGCGCTGTTCCTGCCCGGTGACCTGCCCCCGACGAGAGGTCAGATCGCCGATCACGGAGCCGGTATATTCTTCCGGCGACACGACTTCGACTTTCATCATCGGTTCCAGCAGTTTCGCGCCGGCCTTTTTCAGACCTTCACGCATGGCCATCCGCGCTGCGATTTCAAAAGCAAGCACAGACGAGTCAACATCGTGATACTTACCATCCAGCAGTGCGACCTTGAAATCGATCACAGGGAAGCCAGCCAAGGGGCCGCTATCCATAACCGATTTGATGCCTTTTTCGACACCCGGCACATATTCTTTTGGAACTGTACCGCCAACGATCTTGCTTTCAAAGCTGTAGCCTTCGCCCGGTTCGGTGGGGCTGATTTCCAGCTTCACCTCTGCGAACTGGCCAGAGCCGCCCGACTGCTTCTTATGCGTATAGGTGTGCTCGATCTTGTGGCTGATCGTTTCACGATAGGCCACTTGCGGCGCGCCGATATTTGCTTCGACCTTGAATTCGCGTCTCAGGCGGTCAACCAGAATGTCGAGGTGCAGTTCGCCCATGCCCTTCATGATGGTCTGACCGGATTCCATATCCGTCTCCACCCGGAAAGAGGGGTCTTCTGCGGCAAGACGGGCCAGACCCTGGCTCATCTTTTCCTGGTCGTTCTTGGTCTTCGGCTCTACCGCGATCTCGATCACAGGATCGGGGAAGGTCATTGTTTCAAGAACCACAGGCGATTGCGGGTTGCACAATGTGTCGCCAGTTGTGGTTTCCTTCAGCCCTGCCAAAGCGATAATATCGCCCGCTGCCGCCCAATCGATCTCTTCGCGCGAGTTCGAGTGCATCATCATCATACGACCAACGCGTTCTTTCTTGCCTTTGGTCGAGTTCAGAATCTGGTCGCCCTTGGCGATCACGCCCGAATACACGCGCGTAAAGGTCAGAGTGCCCACAAAAGGGTCATTCATGATCTTGAACGCAAGCGCTGCAAAGGGATCGTCATCTTTTGCCGAACGCGCGATGTTGCGTGTCTCTGTCTCGTCGCTTGGGTCGAAGCCCATATAGGCGGGCACGTCCAAAGGACCGGGCAGGAAGTCGATGACAGCGTTCAACAGCGGCTGAACACCTTTGTTCTTGAACGCAGAGCCGGTGCAGACAGGAACGAAGTCCAGTGCCAGCGTTCCCTTGCGGATAAGGCGACGCAGCGTTTCCTGGTCAGGCTCGTTGCCTTCCAGATAGGCTTCCATGACGTCATCATCCTGGTCCACAACGATTTCGATCATCGTTGCGCGCCATTCGTCGGCCAGATCTTTCAGGTCGTCACGGATGGGCTGACGAGTCCAGCTTGCGCCCAGGTCTTCGCCTTTCCATGTCCATTCTTCCATCTCGATCAGGTCGATGATGCCTTCCAGCTGGTCTTCAGAACCGATTGGCAGCTGAACTGCCAGAGGCGTTGCCCCTGTACGGTCTTTGATCATCTTGACGCAGTTGAAGAAATCCGCGCCGATCTTGTCCATCTTGTTGACGAACACGATCCGCGGAACCTTGTAGCGGTCGGCCTGACGCCAGACGGTTTCTGTCTGCGGCTCTACGCCGGCATTGCCGTCCAGCAAGCAGATTGCGCCATCGAGAACGGCCAGCGAACGTTCAACTTCGATTGTGAAGTCAACGTGGCCGGGGGTGTCGATGATGTTGAAGCGATGCTTCTCGCCAATCGGGGTTGTACCGTCTACGGTCTTTTCCCAGAACGTCGTGGTCGCAGCCGAGGTGATCGTGATGCCACGCTCTTGCTCTTGCTCCATCCAGTCCATGGTGGCTGCGCCATCATGTACTTCGCCGATCTTGTGCGATTTGCCGGTGTAAAACAGGATGCGCTCTGTCGTCGTGGTTTTACCAGCGTCGATATGCGCCATGATCCCGAAATTACGGTAGCGATCAAGTGGGTATTCGCGTGCCATGATAATGTCCTCAGGCTTGCAGGTGGGCGGAAGTTACCAGCGGTAGTGGCTGAATGCCTTGTTGGCATCGGCCATCTTGTGCGTATCTTCACGCTTCTTGACGGCGGAACCGCGCGAGTTCACGGCATCGACCAGTTCACTGGCCAGACGTTCTTCCATGGTATTCTCGTTGCGGGTGCGTGCAGCTTTGATCAGCCAGCGGATGGCCAGCGCTTCACGACGCGAAGGGCGCACTTCGACGGGCACCTGATAGGTGGCACCACCGACACGGCGTGACCGAACTTCGACCGAAGGCTTGATGTTATCAAGCGCTTCGTGGAACACTTCGATAGGCGCGCGCTTGAGCTTTTGCTCAACCCGGTCCATCGCGTTGTACACGATCGATTCTGCGACCGACTTTTTACCGTCGATCATCAGGTTGTTCATGAATTTTGACAAAACCATGTCACCAAACTTGGCGTCAGGCAGGATTTCGCGCTTTTCAGCGGCGTGACGACGAGACATCTGATGCTCTCCTTACTTCGGCCGCTTCGCGCCGTATTTCGAACGGCGCTGCTTACGATCCTTGACGCCCTGGGTATCCAGAACACCGCGCAGGATGTGATAGCGCACACCTGGAAGGTCTTTTACACGACCGCCGCGGATCAGCACGACCGAGTGCTCTTGCAGGTTATGCTTTTCACCGGGGATATAGCTGATGACTTCAAACCCGTTGGTCAGGCGCACTTTGGCGACTTTCCGCATGGCCGAGTTCGGCTTCTTCGGTGTTGTGGTATAGACGCGCGTGCATACGCCGCGTTTCTGGGGGCACTGCTCCAGATGCTGCGACTTGGAGCGCTTGACTTTCGGCTGCCGCGGCTTGCGGATCAGCTGTTGGATCGTTGGCATTCCGGTTCTTCCCGTTTCAACCCGTGTTACACGGCGCTTGCGCGCCTCTCTATCGAGCGCTCAGGCCGTAATGGCAGAACGCATAAAACCGCTTGCGTCCCAATCATGGGTCGCCGCGGTGGAATTTCAGAGGATCGGGGCTTCTGGCCCGGATCATGACCACTACAATTCTGATACCTGACCCCGCGCAGCATGACGCTGCCTGATCAAGTATCGTGGCGTATAGGGGGAGTCGCAGGGGTTGTCAACAGGTGCTGGCCCTGTCGCGCGTGGCCCATTTGACTGCGGCAAAACTGCCGCGCGCGGGGCGTTCGGAGTGCGCGGGCGCAGGCATGTGCCGTGCGCCTGTGTCAGGGTTGCAGTGCCAGAAGTTCGGCGCGCGTAAAAGGGAAATTCGCCGCAAGAATGCGGTCCAGATCGCTCTGTGTATATTTCGGCTTTTCGCCAGAAGACAGCGCATCTGAATCATTGTCTCGGTGCACTGTGCGGATAAAGCGCGGGGTCAGCGCCTCGGTGTAGCAGTTCCAGCGGGTATGGACGCGGCGATGATCGGTCGAGAAAATGGTCGGCCGCGCGCCCACTGGCGCGATCATCCCCATCCCGATGCCAAGCGGCAATTTCTCGATCACACCATACAGGCGGTTGCCCTGTTCCGACAGTTCCAGAAACAACCCGTTGTTGAAACAGATCACTGCGGGCGCATCTGCCGCGCCAAGGGCGGCCACGTTCGGGGCGATAAGCTTTTGCGCGGCAATACAGTCGCGGCCCAAGGCGTCGTCATCATCCAGCCGGACAGAGACAAGATGCGTGGCCTCTGGCCGCTGGCAGGCCTCTATCGCAAGCTTGGTGGCTTTGTAATTGTTATGGGGTGGCAAGGCGACAAGATGCGCATCGCGCAAGGGCGCAATCAACCGGGCCGACCGCGCGCGCGCCTGCGGCGGAAAGTCGTCGCCAATCAACACGGCAAGGGTGAAATCCGCATCGGTCTGGGCCAGCAAGGATGGCAAGGTCAGCGCCTCGAACAACCGGAACCGCCGCGCCAGCCGGTCGGGCGCATAAAGCGTCTTGCGGATCGCCTCCACCCCTTGGGCGCTGATCTTGAAACCGGCATCTGCAACATATGAAAAGCGGATAACCACAATAATCTGTGCGCGCATGGCAGGGTGCACCCAATGTTTTTTTATCGAATGCCCCCAGCATTGCCCGACAGCGTACCAAATGAAAAGCCCCCGCAGCATATTTGCTGCGGGGGCCAGACTTTCTCAAATCACAGGCAGGCTGTGCTTAGTCTGGGCGTTTTCCAAAAACCTTGTCGGCCTCTGACATCTCGGCAGGCTCTGGCGCGGCCAGTGCTGCGGCGGCTTCCGCCTCGGCGCGGCGGGCATCGAGAACCTTGCGGTCCCTGTCTGCTGCAACCTGACGCACCTTGGTGACAACGCCGCCCGTGCCTGCCGGAATCAACCGGCCCACGATGACGTTCTCTTTCAGGCCCACAAGGAAGTCGCGCTTGCCCTGAACCGAAGCCTCGGTCAGCACGCGCGTGGTTTCCTGGAACGACGCCGCCGAAATGAAGCTGCGCGTTTGCAGCGACGCCTTGGTGATCCCCAGAAGGATTGGTTCGCCCTTGGCAGGTGCCAGCCCATGGACTGCCGCCTTCTCGTTCATCTCGTCGAACTCTGCCTTATCGACATGCTCGCCCTTCAGCAGCGTGGTTTCACCACTATCAAGGATCTCCCATTTCTGCAGCATCTGCCGCACGATCACCTCGATATGCTTGTCGTTGATCTTCACGCCCTGCAAGCGGTAGACGTCCTGCACTTCGTCGATCAGGTAGTTGGCAAGCGCCTCGATGCCCAGAATGCGCAAGATGTCATGGGGGGCTGGGTTGCCATCCATGATGTAATCGCCGCGCTGGACGAAGTCACCTTCCTGAACCGGAATGTGCTTGCCCTTTGGCACCAGATATTCCGCAGGCTCCAACGAGTCATCGACCGGCTGGATCTTGATGCGGCGCTTGTTCTTGTAGTCCTTCTCGAAGCGGACATAGCCATCAATTTCGCAGATGATGGCGTGGTCCTTCGGACGCCGGGCTTCGAACAATTCGGCCACACGCGGCAGACCGCCGGTGATGTCCTTCGTCTTGGCACCCTCGCGCGGGATACGCGCAACCACGTCACCGGCCAGAACATCCTGTCCATCTTCGACCGAAAGAACCGCATCTACCGACATCTGATAGGTGATCGGGTTGCCCTGCTCGTTGCGCACAGGCTCGCCGGTTTCCGCATCCATCAGAATAACCTCTGGCTTGAGGTCACCACCTTTCGGGGTCGAGCGCCAGTCAGTCACGATCTTCTGGGTCATGCCTGTGGCGTCATCGGTTTCATCACGAACCGAAAGGCCCGCGATCAGATCGACAAACCGCACGCGGCCCGTTGTCTCGGCGATGATTGGCAGGGTGTATGGGTCCCATTCAAACAGTTTCGCGCCACGCTCGACCTGCGCGCCATCCTTGACGAACAGTTTCGAGCCGTAGCCGGGCTTGAAGGTCGCACGCTCGACATTGTTTTCATCGATGATGACAATCTGCATCGACCGGCCAGAGACGATCAACTCGCCCGCAGCATTCTCGATGGTCTGACTGTTGCGCATGTCGATCCGGCCCGCAGCATTCGCTTCCTGGAAAGACTGGCTGCCACCCTGCGCAATACCGCCGATGTGGAATGTGCGCATTGTCAGCTGTGTGCCCGGCTCGCCAATGGACTGTGCCGCAATGATGCCCACAGCCTCGCCCTTGTTCACCAATGTACCGCGGGCAAGGTCGCGCCCGTAGCACTTGGTGCACACACCTTCTTCCGCTTCGCATGTCAGCGGCGAGCGGATCTTGACCGTTGCTATGCCCGACACTTCGATAATGTCAGCCTCACGTTCTTCGATCAGGGTGTTGCGCGGCACAAGGATTTCACCTGTTGAAGGATCAATCACATCTTCTGCGGCAACACGGCCCAACACACGCTCGGCCAGCGACGACACCACTTCGCCGTCATTCACAGCAGCTTGCGCTGTGATGAACAGGTCAGTGCCGCAATCGTCAGAGCGCACGATGCAATCTTGCGCCACGTCCACCAGACGCCGCGTCAGATAGCCAGAGTTTGCAGTCTTCAGCGCCGTATCTGCCAGACCTTTACGCGCACCGTGGGTCGAGTTGAAGTATTCAAGAACGGTCAGACCTTCCTTGAAGTTCGAGATGATGGGTGTCTCGATGATCTCGCCATTCGGCTTGGCCATCAGACCGCGCATCCCGCCCAACTGCTTCATCTGCGCAGGCGAACCACGCGCACCGGAATGCGACATCATGTAAACCGAATTCGGTTCCAGTTCGCGGCCTTCCGCGTCGCGGCGCACAGCGGAAATCTCGCCCATCATGGCATTTGCCACAGCGTCCGAACATTTCGACCACGCGTCAACGACCTTGTTGTACTTCTCGCCCTGCGTGATCAGACCGTCGAGATATTGCTGCTCGAACTCTTTGACCTGATCGCGGGTTTCATTGACAAGGCCCCATTTCTGATCCGGGATCAGCATGTCATCCTTGCCAAAGGAAATCCCGGCGCGGAACGCTTCGCGGAACCCAAGGCTCATGATCTGGTCACAGAAAATGACCGACTCTTTCTGGCCGCAATAGCGGTAGACATTGTCGATGACGTTCTGCACGTCTTTCTTGCGCAACAGACGGTTGACCAGTTCAAACGGCGCTTTCGCGTTCATGGGCAGCAGCGCACCAAGGCGCAAACGGCCCGGTGTGGTTTCAAAGCGGCGCAGAACCTCGTTTCCGTCTTCGTCAATCTGTTTGACACGGCACTGGATCTTGGCGTGCAGATGCACTTCGCCCGCCGCCATCGCATGCTCGACTTCCTCGATCGAGGAGAAGATCATCCCCTCGCCCGTCATGCCTTCGCGCATCATCGAGACGTAGTACAGACCCAACACCATATCCTGCGAGGGCACGATAATCGGCGCGCCGTTTGCAGGGGACAGAACGTTGTTGGTCGACATCATCAGCACGCGCGCTTCAAGCTGGGCTTCCAGCGAAAGCGGCACATGCACGGCCATCTGGTCGCCGTCAAAGTCGGCGTTGAAGGCCGAACACACCAGCGGGTGCAGCTGGATTGCCTTGCCTTCGATCAGGATCGGTTCAAACGCCTGAATCCCCAGACGGTGCAGCGTGGGCGCACGGTTCAGCAGAACCGGATGCTCGCGGATAACCTCGTCCAGAATATCCCAAACCTCGGGGCGTTCCTTTTCAACCAGTTTCTTGGCCTGTTTGACAGTGCTCGACAGACCCTTGGCTTCAAGCCGCGAATAGATGAAGGGCTTGAACAGCTCCAACGCCATTTTCTTGGGCAAGCCGCACTGGTGCAGCTTCAGTTCCGGCCCCGTCACGATGACAGACCGGCCCGAGAAGTCGACGCGCTTGCCAAGCAAGTTCTGGCGGAAGCGGCCCTGCTTGCCTTTCAGCATATCCGACAGCGATTTCAGCGGGCGCTTGTTGTTGCCCGTAATCACGCGGCCACGACGGCCATTGTCGAACAGCGCATCGACCGATTCCTGCAACATGCGCTTTTCGTTGCGCACGATGATATCGGGCGCGCGCAGTTCGATCAGACGCTTCAGGCGGTTGTTACGGTTGATGACGCGGCGATACAGATCGTTCAAATCCGAAGTCGCAAAGCGGCCACCATCCAGCGGCACCAGCGGGCGCAGTTCTGGCGGGATGACCGGCAGCACAGTCAGCACCATCCATTCCGGACGGTTGCCGGATTCGATGAAGTGCTCGACCACTTTCAAGCGCTTGATGATCTTCTTTGGCTTCAATTCGCCCTTGGCTTCTTTCAGCTCTTCGCGCAGGCGCGAGGCTTCATCGTCAAGGTCGATATTGGTCAGCATGTCGCGGATGGCTTCAGCGCCAATATTGGCGGTGAACGCATCAGCGCCATACTGATCCTGCGCATCCATGAACTCTTCTTCATTCATCAACTGGCCGTAGGTCAGGTCGGTCAGGCCCGGCTCGATCACGACGTAGTTTTCAAAATACAGAATGCGTTCCAGATCGCGCAATGTCATATCCAGCATCAGACCGATGCGGCTTGGCAGCGATTTCAGAAACCAGATATGCGCAACAGGGGCGGCCAGTTCGATATGGCCCATCCGTTCGCGGCGCACTTTTTGCAGCGTGACTTCGACACCGCATTTCTCGCAGACAACGCCGCGATATTTCATGCGCTTATATTTGCCACACAGGCATTCATAATCCTTGATCGGACCAAAGATGCGCGCGCAGAACAGCCCGTCGCGTTCGGGCTTGAATGTCCGGTAGTTGATCGTTTCGGGTTTCTTGATCTCGCCATAGGACCAAGACAAGATGCGCTCGGGCGAGGCCAGCGAGACGCGGATCTGGTCAAAGCTCTTGGTTTGGGCCAAGGGGTTGAACGGGTTTGTGGTCAGTTCCTGGTTCATGATCTTTTCCTTGAAAGGCTCGGAATGGGGGCGGCGTGGGATGCGTGAGGGCCACGCACCCTACCGGCTAGGGGCAGGGTGCGTTGGCAACGCGCAGCGTTAGCCCTCCTCCTCCGAATCCAGGAGTTCCATATTCAGGCCAAGGCCGCGGACTTCCTTCACCAACACATTGAAGGATTCAGGGATGCCCGCCTCGTAGTTATCCTCGCCCTTGACGATCGATTCATAGACCTTGGTCCGGCCTGCCACATCGTCCGATTTCACAGTCAGCATTTCCTGAAGCGTGTAGGCTGCACCGTAAGCTTCCAGTGCCCAAACCTCCATCTCGCCAAGACGCTGGCCACCGAACTGCGCTTTACCACCCAAAGGCTGCTGCGTTACAAGGCTGTAAGGCCCGGTTGAGCGCGCATGCAGCTTGTCATCGACAAGGTGGTGCAGCTTGAGCATGTATTTCACGCCCACAGTGACATTACGCGCGAATTGCTCGCCCGTGCGACCATCGAACACTGCCGACTGACCCGATGTGTCAAACCCTGCCCGTGTCAGGGCATCATTGACGTCAGCTTCCTTCGCGCCGTCAAAGACCGGCGTGCCAATCGGCACCCCGCGCGTGACGGTCGAGGCGGATTCAAGCAGATGCTCTTCATCCATGCCGTCGAACACTTCGGCATAGAAATCGTCGCCATACCCGATGCGCATCGCCTCGCGCACAGGGGTCATGTCGCCAGAGCGGCGATATTCTTTCAACGCCTCGTCAATTTTGACACCAAGGCCACGCAGCGCCCAGCCCATATGGGTTTCCAGAATCTGGCCCACATTCATGCGCGACGGCACACCCAGCGGGTTCAGCACCATATCGACCGTTGTGCCATCGGCAAGGAACGGCATGTCTTCTTCTGGAACAACCTTCGAGATGACACCCTTGTTGCCGTGACGACCAGCCATTTTGTCACCAGCCTGAAGCTTGCGCTTCACCGCCACGAACACCTTGACCATTTTCATCACGCCTGGTGGCAGATCGTCGCCGCGACGGACCTTTTCGACCTTGTCATCGAAACGGGCCTGCAACTGGCGTTTCTGCTGGTCATACAGCGCGTTCAGCGCCTCGACTTCCTGCGCCTCGGCCTCGTCTGCCAGCGCAAGCTGCCACCACTGGCCACGGCTTAGGCTTTCCAGCAATTCCGCATTGATCTCGGAATTGGCCTTGACGCCTTTGGGGCCTTTGACAGCCACTTTGCCAAGGATCAACTGGCGCAGACGCCCGTAGATGTTGCGTTCCAGAATTTCCAGCTCGTCATCGCGGTCGCGCGACAGGCGTTCAATCTCTTCCCGCTCGATCTGAAGCGCACGTTCGTCTTTTTCCACACCATGGCGGTTGAACACACGCACTTCCACGATTGTGCCATAGGCACCGGGCGGCAGGCGCAGCGATGTGTCGCGCACATCGGACGCTTTTTCGCCAAAGATCGCGCGCAGCAGCTTTTCTTCCGGTGTCATCGGGCTTTCGCCCTTTGGCGTGACCTTGCCCACCAGAATATCGCCTGCCTGAACTTCGGCACCGACATAGACAATGCCCGCTTCGTCCAGATTGCGCAGCGCTTCTTCGCCCACATTGGGAATGTCGCGCGTAATCTCTTCTGGCCCAAGCTTGGTATCGCGTGCCGCGACCTCGTATTCATCGATATGTATCGAGGTGAACACGTCATCCTTCAGAATACGCTCGGAAATCAGGATGGAGTCTTCGTAGTTGTAGCCATTCCACGGCATGAAGGCGACGACAATGTTACGCCCCACGGCCAGTTCGCCCATATCGGTACAGGGACCATCGGCAATAACTTCGCCGCGCGTCACATGGTCACCCACTTTCACCAGAGGGCGCTGGTTGATGCAGCTTGACTGGTTCGAGCGTTTGAACTTGCGCATGCGGTAGATATCGACGCCCGGTTCACCCGGTTCCAACATCTCGGTTGCGCGCACAACGATACGCTGCGCATCGACCTGGTCGATAACGCCTGCGCGCCGCGCCATGAAGGCCGCGCCGGAATCGCGCGCAACAATGCCTTCAATGCCCGTGCCCACAAGCGGAGAATCCGCCTGAAGCAACGGCACTGCCTGCCGCATCATGTTAGACCCCATCAGCGCGCGGTTGGCGTCGTCGTTTTCCAAAAACGGAATCAGCGAAGCCGCAACCGAGACAAGCTGTTTCGGCGACACGTCGATCAGATCGACCGAGTCGGACGGGTTCAGCATGAAGTCGCCGCCCTTGCGGGTGCTGACCAGATCGTTGACGAAACGCATGTTTTCATCAAGCACAGCATTGGCCTGCGCGATGGTGTGGCGCTGTTCTTCGGTTGCCGACAGATAGATCACTTCATCCGTGACCTGACCGCCATTCACCTTGCGATAGGGTGTTTCGATAAAGCCGTATTTATTCACCCGCGCGAAGGTCGCCAGAGAGTTGATCAGACCAATGTTCTGACCTTCGGGCGTTTCAATCGGGCACATGCGGCCATAATGGGTGGGGTGAACGTCGCGCACCTCGAAGCCCGCGCGTTCGCGTGTCAGACCGCCCGGCCCGAGTGCCGAAAGACGACGCTTGTGCGTCACTTCCGACAGCGGGTTGGTCTGGTCCATGAACTGCGACAGCTGGCTGGAGCCGAAGAATTCGCGCACTGCGGCTGCGGCTGGCTTGGCGTTGATCAGGTCTTGCGGCATGACCGTGTCAATCTCGACCGAAGACATCCGCTCGCGGATCGCGCGTTCCATGCGCAGCAGGCCAACGCGATACTGGTTTTCCATCAGTTCGCCCACCGAACGGACGCGGCGGTTGCCAAGGTGGTCGATATCATCAACCTCGCCCTTGCCATCGCGCAGTTCCGTCAGCCCACGGATACAGGCCACGATATCTTCGTGGCGCAGCGTGCGCAGCGTGTCGGGCGCGTCCAGTTGCAGGCGCATGTTCATTTTCACGCGACCCACGGCAGACAGATCATAGCGTTCGGAATCGAAGAACATCTGGTCAAACAACGCCGAGGCCGTGTCAACGGTGGGCGGCTCGCCCGGACGCATGACGCGGTAGATATCCATCAGTGCGTTGTCACGGCTCCAGTTTTTATCGGCGGCCATGGTGTTGCGGATATAGGGGCCGACATTGACGCCATCGATATCGAGCACGTCAATCGCGGTGATGTCATTGTCCAGCAGCACTTTCAGCGTGCCGCCCTTGACTTCACCATCCTTGTCCAGATCCCATGTCAGCTCGTCACCGGCTTCGACATAAATCTCGCCGGTTTCTTCATTGATGATGTCACGCGCGACATAGCGGCCAAGAATGCCCTCGAACGGGACCAGCAGATCCTTGACCTTGCCTTCGTCGATCAATTGCTTGACCGCGCGCGGCGTCATCTTGTCGCCTGCCTTGCAAATCACTTCGCCAGTTGCGGCATCGACCACGTCCATGGTGGGGCGGGTTCCGCGCACACGCTCGGGGAAGAACTTGGTGACCCAGCCCTTGTTCTTCTTCAGCGTGTAGGTGACGGTGTCGTAATAGGCGGCCATGATCTGGTTCTGATCCATGCCCAAGGCATAGAGCAGCGTGGTCACAGGCAGTTTGCGGCGGCGGTCGATGCGCGCGAAGACATTGTCTTTGGCGTCAAACTCGAAATCCAGCCAAGACCCGCGATAGGGAATGATCCGGCACTGGAACAACAGCTTGCCCGAAGAATGCGTCTTGCCTTGGTCGTGGTCAAAGAACACGCCGGGGCTGCGGTGCATCTGGCTGACGACAACACGCTCGGTCCCGTTGACAACAAATGTGCCATTGGGCGTCATCAGGGGCATGTCGCCCATGAACACGTCTTGTTCCTTGATGTCCTTGACAGATTTCGCGCCGGTATCTTCATCGACATCAAACACGATCAGACGCAACGTCACCTTCAGGGGCGCTGCGTAGGTCATGTCGCGCTGCATGCACTCGTCAATATCGTATTTGGGCTTTTCCAGATCGTATTTCACGAATTCCAGCGTGGCTGTCTCGTTGAAATCCTTGATCGGGAAAACCGACTGGAACACACCCTTGATTCCTTCGCCGTCCAGCGGCGCGTCCGCATCGCCAGAGCGAAGGAACAAATCATAGGATGATCTTTGAATCTCGATCAGATTCGGCATTTCCAGAACTTCACGGATCTTGCCGAACATCTTGCGGATACGTTTCTGGCCTACATAGGACTGAGCCATGCGCGTTATCACCTTTCCTGGTCTTCGCGGGCGGGCTGGCTGTTGGGCCTCAGCCGCCGGCCGCTTGCGAAATGGGGTGTGGCCCTATTCCTGCAAACCCTCCCACAGGTCTGCTCCCGAGCCGATCACTTTCCCTGGACAAGGCTTTGAAAGCGCGCTTTCACAAAGCCCTGTCCAGAAACAGTGAGAAACTGGGACCGGATAAATCCGGCCCCAGTTCTATTTTCAAAGGGTTGAGATGCTGCGCATCTCGCCCGATTACTTAAGTTCGACCTTAGCGCCAGCTTCTTCAAGCTTCTTCTTGATCTCTTCTGCTTCTTCTTTAGGCGCAGCTTCTTTGACAGCTTTGCCACCAGCTTCGACCAGATCCTTGGCTTCTTTCAGGCCAAGACCAGTGATCGCGCGGACTTCTTTGATGACTGCGATTTTGTTTGCGCCAGCTTCCAGCAGGACAACATCAAATTCGGTCTTTTCTTCGACTGCGGCGCCAGCGTCGCCAGCAGGGCCTGCCATCATGACAGCGCCGCCAGCAGCAGGCTCGATGCCATATTCGTCTTTCAGGATTGTTTTCAGTTCCTGAGCTTCGAGCAGCGTGAGGTTCACGATTTGCTCTGCAAGTGCTTTAAGATCAGCCATTGTTTCGTTCCATTCTGTTCAGGTTTGAGTGTCCGACGAGGGCGCATTCACGCCACACGGGCCAAAAGTTGCTTATGCCGCTTCCCGCTCTTCGAGCGTTGTGAGGATGCTGGCAATGTTTGAAGCAGGGGCGCCAATCGCACCGGCAATGTTCGAGGCAGGGGCACCGATACAACCCACGATCGAAGCAATAAGCTCTTCGCGTGAGGGCATAGCTGCCACAGCTTTCACACCAGCCGCGTCAAGTGCCGTCTCGCCCATTGCACCACCGAGAACCACCAGCTTGGGGTTCGCTTTGGCGTAATCCTCGACCACTTTTGCAGCTGCAACAGGGTCTTCGGAATAAGCGAGAACGGTCATACCCGTCAGTAGGCCGCTGATACTTGCACAGGGCTTTCCTTCAAGGGCGATTTTGGCGAGCTTGTTCTTGGCGACGCGTACAGCCCCACCCGCATCACGCATTTGCGCGCGCAGGGCCTGCATCTCAGCAACCGTGAGGCCAACGTATTGTGCTACCACAACCACGCCAGAGCTTTCGAAGATCTGGCCGAGTTCCTCGACCACTTTCTCTTTTTGGGCTCTATCCACAGGTCTCTCCAATTATTCAGAGGGTTTCCCCTCCGGCTCGTTGCGCCAGACTTGCATCTGGCATTAGGTCCGAACGGGCCTTCCCAATATCGCCCGAGGAAATCCCCGGAAACCGAATTGTTCCACTCCCGTCTCAGGCAGGATTTATGATGTTGCCATCACCCACCGTCTCGGACGAATCATCCAGCTTACGGATTCGCACCCGCAAGCTGGACGCGCGGTAGGTAGCCGCTGACGCGCGCAATGCCAAGCCCTAAATCGCAAGGCGCAGCGTCTGTCAGCAACTCATCGCCACGTCAGGCGCCAGATTTACTGGCGTATGCCCTGCAATTGGGCACGGTAATGCTCTGCCTCGGCACGGGCTTCGCGCAAACCGCTCATTGCGGCAGAGAGTTCGGCCTCGCATTGCGTCAGCCGTGTTGTCAGATCACGTTCGCGTGTCTCGACATATTCGATCGCCTGATCACGGATTTGCTCTGCTTCATTCAGCGCCTGCGCCATACGGTCCAACTCTCCCAGATCGGCCTGGCGTACGCGGGTGAAACGGTGCAGCAGCCAATTCGCGGCCCACCCAAGCGCAAAGGCAACAAATAGAATGATCGCTGTGATTATGACAAATTCGGTCCGGTTCATCGGCTTCCCTCAGTGCAGGGTTTTATCCTGCTTGGCACCATGGCGCATAGGCGGTTCATTTCGCAACGGTCATCTTTGTGGCCGCTCTGGCGGGCGCGGCACATCGCCTGCGCCGCTGGTTACTTCAATCTCCAGATCGGCCTCGTCGGGTGGCTCTGGTGCTGCCTCTTCTGGCACAGGCGCGCCCCCTGCCCGCTCGGCTTCGGCTTCTGCTGCGGACTCTCCCGTCAGTCGGAACTCGATCCGGCGGTTCGCCTCGCGCCCCGCTGCGGTGGCGTTATCCGCCACAGGAAATTCCGGCCCATAGCCTTTGGCCACAAAATCCGACACCAGAATCCCGCGCCCGGACAGGGCCGCGACAACCGCCTCGGCGCGTTGCTGGCTTAAGCGCATATTGGTTTCCAGACGGCCCTGACTGTCGGTATGCCCCGCCACTTCAAATTCCAGCCGCCCGCAGTCGCGCAGAATTTCGGCAATCTTGTCCAACACACGCCCTGCATCCGTCACGATAGAGGCGGAGCCGGGATTAAATGTGATCTGCTGTTCTTCCAGCACATCCTTGATCCATCTTTCGCAGCGCGCGGGCGAGGGCTGCATCGCCACAGGATCAAACCGTTCATCATAGCGGATATCAAGGTTGAACACCGCACCGCGCCCCAGTTGTTCGGCCACTGCGCGTGATATCTTGTCAGACACCGAGGCATCGCCCGATACACCGCTGATGTCAAAGCGGTCAGCGCGCACGCGCACCTGACCATGTTCCAGCTGCGCCAAGGTATCCACCGCCAGCAATGCGCGTACCGGCCAGCCTTCGGGCAGGTCGGGGTCAAGGCGCGCATTGATCCGCACGGCATTCAGCCCGAATTCGGTTTTTGCGACAGCATGCACAGCATCGCGCAAGCGTGCATCTGTCAACTGCCCGCGCAACAAGACAATACCATCCTCGGCGCGGCTGGCGACAAATTCGATGGCGGGGTCGCTGCGCTCGCCCTCATCGCCCGCGCTTGGCGGCAAGCGCAAAGTGTCCAGCGAGAACACCTCGGGCAACACGCGTTCCAGATCGGCGGCGACACGGTCCAGCCGCTCTGGTGCGATGGAATTCGGCACCACGAGAGAGACATCTGTATCCGCAATCGTCACACTGCCCGCGCCCAGCGCGGCCAGTGCCGTGATGGATTCTGTCGCGGCCACCTGCCAGCGCGGCGAGGGGCTGCCCAACCCGATGGTGCAGTCAATCACCCCTTGCGCCCCTGCGGCCCTGCCGCTGCGCAAAATGGCCATGCGGGCCTCGGTTGTGTCGGCAGAACAGGCGTCAAACCGCGCGCCAGACTCCTCGATCACAAAGCGCAAGGTAAAGGGCGTGATAACAGGGCGCGGCGCAGAGATGTTGATGCTGGCAATCAGGCCGCGCGGGCGGTCGCGCATCAGCGTTTCGCGCATCTCGTTGCGCTGGCGTTCGCTATCTGCCAGCCCTGTGACTTCTACCTGATCGGCCGCAATGGAAATCTTGCTGGCTGGAATCAGCGTCAGGGCTTCCAGCCCGAAAGCCACGGCACGGTCCCAGCCGAATGGTACAGGGTGGCTGGCTGTTTCCAGCATGTCGATGACCGATATTTCCGGGTCGATCTGTTCAATCCGGCTGACAATGCTGGCAGTGTCGAAATCTGTCGGGATAAGCCCGATCACCGACACATCCAGCCCGTTGCGCAAAATCTCCATCAGGAAACGCGGCGCGGCAATCTCCATCGAGGGGGCGACCTGCATATCGTCAATCACCCGTTCTGCCGCAACCACGGTCGAAACAACGCTGAGGGCACGAAAGCGCGACGCTTCGCTATCAGCTTCGCCGCGCAGGGTCAGCAACAGGCCATCGGTTTGCACTTCGGCCCAATCAAGGCCATTCTGGGCCAGCACAGCGCGCGTGTCACGCGCGACCACATGCTCAATGCCCCGCACCGCAAGCGTGGCAGCGCCGAAGGCCAGCACAACCGCCAGCCCAAAGATGGAGGCCATCAGGACATAGCCCTTATATGACCTGACATCGGCCAGCTGTAGCGCACGCATTTTCTGCGTGACCTGTAACAGTCGATCTTTCATGCCGGTCCCCTAGCGCCTTGGTGCGGCAGGCGCAATCACACGAACATGGTGATGGCAAGAAACAGCGCAGCAAACAAGCCAGCGTCCCGGTTTGAACGGAACAGACGCAAGCACATTTGCGTGTCATCTATGTCAAGCTTGCCCAGTTGCCAGTTCATATGCCAGCCCATCGCCCAAGCGCCCGCAAGCCCCAGCGACATTTTCAGCGGGTCCGCCAGCGGGGCCAAAGCATAGATCACAGACAGCGACATCAGCACGACTGTGACAATCAAAAACCCCCGCAGCCATGTTTCGGTATTCTCGGCAAACAGGCGCGCGGTGGATTTGACGCCGATCAGTTCATCATCTTCGCGGTCCATATGGGCATAAATCGTGTCATAAAACAGCGTCCAGCTGATGCCCGCCAGATACAGAAACACCGCAGGCAGGCCCAGCGATCCGGTCTGCGCGGTCCATGCCAGCAGCGCACCCCAGTTAAAGGCCAGCCCCAGAAACACCTGCGGCCACCATGTAAAGCGCTTGGCAAACGGGTAGATCGCCACCAACCCCAGCGACAACACCCCCAGCCCCACCGCTGTCCAGTTGAAGGTGAACAGAATCAGCGCGGCAACCCCTGCCTGCACGGCCATCCAGATTGCCGCTTCCTTGGCCGTGACCTGACCTGACGGAATCGGGCGCGAACGGGTGCGCGCCACCTTGTCGTCAATGTCGCGGTCGGTAATGTCATTCCAGGTGCAGCCCGCCCCGCGCATCAGGAACGCGCCAATCCCGCAGCCCACGAAAATCCACAAGGTCAGCCAGCCCGCCGTTTCGGGGAAAGCTGCGGCCCCCAGAAACACCCCCCACCAGCAGGGCAGCACCAACAGCCATGTGCCAATGGGGCGGTCGGCGCGCGACAGGCGCAGATAGGGTTTCAGATCGGGCGGTGCGTAGCGATCCACCCAATTTGCATCATAGGCATCCGCCACGCTGTCTTCTTGGCCCGCACCCTCTGGCCTTTGGTCGTTTCCGGTCATAGTCTTGGCCTCATGGACAGCAGCATCATCCGCGCGAAAATTCGCCTCTTTGTAGAGCAGCCTTTGGGTCAGGGGCAAGGCATTGCCCTGTCACAGGCGCAGGCGCATTACCTTAACACCGTTTTGCGCAAGCAAACGGGCACGCAAGTGGCGTTGTTTAACAGCCGCGATGGCGAATGGCTGGCCGAAATTACCGAAATCGGGCGGCGCGGGGCGCTGGCCCTGTGTCTGGGCCAATCCGCCCCCCAGCGCATGCCCCCAGACCTGTGGCTTGTGTTTGCGCCCATCAAGAAAGCGCGCACCGATTTCATTGTCGAGAAGGCCGCGGAACTGGGCGCGGCGCGGATTCTGCCTGTGCAGACCGAATTCACCAATTCCGAACGCATCCGCCAAGACCGCCTGCAAGCCCACGCGATCGAGGCCGCCGAGCAATGCGGCGGCACCTTTGTGCCAGAGGTGGCCGAGTTGCAACCGCTCTCGCGCCTGCTGGCGCATTGGCCAGAAGGGCGCGCGCTGATCTGGGCGGATGAAGACCTTGCCAATACGGCCCAAACCCCCAGCCTGCCCCCTGCCCCTGTCGCAATCCTGATCGGGCCAGAGGGGGGCTTTTCCCCGACCGAGCGCGCGCGCCTGCGTGCCATGTCCGGCGTGCAATCCATCTCGCTTGGGCCGCGCATTTTGCGTGCGGATACGGCAGCCGTGGCCGCCCTGACGCTGTGGCAGGCGCAAAAAGGGGATTGGGCGTGATCGCGCCCTTGCGTGCGCTGGTGCAGCGCCGCCAAGGGCATGCAGCGTTGCAGCAGGTTGCAAATGCAGCCTTTCCGACAGACCCGCCGCGCATTGCGCAGGTGATCAAGCAAGATGCCCGATCCTGCGTCGCGCGTGCCACATGGCAGGGGCGAGAGGTGATCGTAAAGCAACATCATGTGGCCGATCCGGTGCCCGCCATGCAAGCACTTCACGCCGAACATGACCGCCTGCGCGCGCTGTTTCCTGTGGGCAAGCTGCATGCCGCCACCTGCCTTGCAACCGCCCCCGAAGCTGCGCTGGTGATCCTGCCTTTCGCCACGGGAACACGCCTTGACCATGTGATCCCTGACGTGCCCGCGCCCATGCGGGCCGAACTGGTGCAGTTGGCGGGGCAATGGCTGGCCCATAGCCTTGGCAGAGAGGCGACAGCGGGCCAGTTCAGCCCCGGTTTCTGGGTCAAAATGGTACAGGCCGAACTGGCGGCAGCCCCACTTGGCCCCAATGACAGCGCCTTGGTGCAGGCAGTGATACAGCGGCTTGGGGAACGCGCCCCCCCTTTGCGCGGCCTGCCCGTGCCGAAAGGGCCAATCCATCAGGATTTCGCACCGCATAATATCTTGTGGGACGCAGATCGCGCGCGGCTGAGTGTGATCGACATCGACAAGCGCACCGACTTGCCCATTGCGCTGGACATGGCGCGGCTTTTGTCGGGGCTGACGCATCATCTGCTATGCGCGACCCCTGACATGCCGCTGCACAAAGGGCTGTGTCCTGACCTGCGCGCGGCGCTTTTGTCGGTCGGGGCGCTGGCGCATGAGGGGCCGAATGCGGGGATTTTCGACTTTCTGACCGGCGTGCGACTGGCCAAGGTTCTCATCGCGCATCATGGCTTGCGGTTTGGCCCGCCTGCCCGTGCGACCATCCAAAACTGGCTGGAGACTGTGCCATGCCCCTGATCCGCCCCGAATTGCGTGCGGTGCTGTCGCGCTGGTCCGAAGTTCTGACAGGGCTGGGTGTGGCACTGTTCGGCTTGTGGGCCTTGCAGGCGCGGGACAGTTTTTTCCAGCTGCTCGCTGTGCTTGTCATTCTGGCAGGGCTTGGCATTGCCTTCATCGGCTGGCGCAGGCTGCGGTTTCAGCGCGTGGGCACCGGGCCGGGCATTGTGCAGGTGGTTGAAGGGCAGATTTCCTATTTCGGGCCGGACGAGGGGGGATTCATCGCCCTGAATGATCTGGTGGAACTGCATCTGATTGATGCCGCACAGACTTGGCTGATGGTCGCGCAAGACGACACACGGTTGGAAATTCCGGTTGCGGCTTCGGGCAGCGACGCGCTTTTTGACGCCTTTGCCACCTTGCCAGACCTGCGCATGCAAGCCTTGCTGGATGCGCTGAATGACCCCGCCCCGCCCCATGCGCGCGCGATCTGGCTGCACCCGTCGCGGCGCAACCGCCATTTGCAGTTGCGCTGAGGCTTGACTTGCCCGCGCGCAAACTCCAAGTCTGCCTCAACATCAGGACCAGCAAATCGGAGCGCTTATGTCCATTCCCCAGACCGGCGGCGGGCCGATTGAAGACATTTCCCAACTGGCCGAATATCTGGCCGAGGGCTGCAAGCCCAAGGAAGATTGGCGCATCGGCACCGAGCACGAGAAATTCGGCTATTGCCACGAGACGCTGAACCCCCTGCCCTATGACGGCCCACGCTCGATCAAGGCGATGCTGGAAGGGTTGCGCGACCGTTTCGGCTGGGCGCCTGTGCTGGAAGGCGACAAGATTATCGGGCTGGAAAAGGACGGCGCGAATGTGTCGCTTGAACCGGGCGGGCAGTTGGAACTGTCAGGCGCACCGCTGGAAACCATCCACCAGACCTGTGACGAGGTGAACCAGCACCTGCGCGAAGTGCGCAGCGTGGCCGATGACATTGGCGTGGGCTTTATCGGCCTTGGTGCCGCCCCGATCTGGAGCCACGAGCAGATGCCGGTCATGCCCAAGGGCCGCTATGCGCTGATGACCGATTACATGGACCGTGTCGGCACCATGGGCAAAACGATGATGTATCGCACCTGCACGGTTCAGGTGAATCTCGACTTCTCGTCCGAGGCGGATATGGTGCAGAAACTGCGCGTCGCACTGGCCTTGCAGCCTGTGGCAACAGCGCTTTTCGCCAATTCACCCTTTCTGGATGGCAAACCCAACGGCCACAAAAGCTGGCGCGCGCGCGTCTGGCGCGATCTGGATGCCGCGCGCACCGGCATGTTGCCTTTCGTGTTCGAAGACGGTTTCGGGTTCGAGGCATGGGTCGATTACGCCCTGGATGTGCCGATGTATTTTGTCTATCGGGATGGCAAATACATCAACGCTCTGGGCCAAAGCTTCCGCGACTTCCTGCAAGGCAAACTGCCTGCCCTGCCCGGTGAAATTCCCACATTGTCGGATTTCGCGGACCACCTGACGACGATCTTCCCCGAAGCGCGCGTCAAAAAATTCATCGAGATGCGCGGGGCCGATGGTGGGCCGTGGCGCAGGCTCTGCGCGCTGCCTGCCTTCTGGGTCGGGCTGACCTATGACCAAACCGCGCTGGATGCCGCATGGGATCTGGCCAAGAAACTGGACGCAGAAACCCGCGACGCCCTGCGCATTGCCGCATCTGTCGATGGGTTGCACGGGTCGGCAGGCCGGTTCAAACTGCATGATCTGGCGCGCGAGGTGGTGGATATTGCCGAAGCGGGCCTGAAGGCCCGCGCCTGCCCCGGCGCAGGCGGCATGCTGCCCGATGAGACGCATTTCCTGAATGCGCTGAAAGAAAGCATCGAGACAGGCCAGATTCCCGCAGATGAACTGCTGGCGCGCTATCATGGCGACTGGCAGGGCGATCTGACCCGCATCTATGCCGATTACAGCTATTAGGGCCAATTGCCACCCTGCTTGACGAGATGGCAGGCAGGGTGCAATCAATCCACATGTCGTATCCTGCGCCCCCCCCTCCGGCCAAAGCGGGCAAACCCGCGCCAAGCTGGAAACACCGCTTTGAAGACCGCCTGAGTGCGGTGCTTCTGGGGGCCACCCGTCTGCTGCCCTATAAGCGCCGGATTGCAACACTGGGTTGGATCGGTGCCAATATCATCGGCCCTGTTGCAGGCATGCGGCCCCGGATACGCGCCAATCTGGCCCTGATCGCCCCTGACCTGCCAGAGCGTGAAATCCGGCGTATCTGCCGCCGCGTGCCCGGCAACATGGCCCGCGCCCTGGCCGAGACATTCGCCGGGCAGGATTTCATTAACCATGTCCGCAACAGCCCTGTCGAAGGGGGCGGCCTGCCCGCGCTGGAGACGGCGCGCGATGCGGGCCAGCCTGTGGTGCTGGTGACCGCGCATCTGGGCAATTACGAGGCCGCGCGCGTGGTGTTGCAAGACCGCGGCTGCAAGATTGCGGGCATCTACATGCCCATGCGCAACGCTGCATTCAACGCGCGCTATGTGGCGGCCATGTCACGCATCGGCAGCCCTGTATTCGCGCGCAACCGCACAGGGCTGGCTGGGCTGCTGAAATTCCTGCGCAAGGGCGGCATGATCGGGCTGGTCGCCGATCATTACATGGACCATGGCGAGTTGATGGATTTCATGGGCCAGCCTGCGCGCACGGCGCTTTCATCGGCCGAGATTGCCTTGAAACATGGCGCATTGCTGGTGCCGGTTTACGGCATCCGCCAGCCCGATGGCACCAGCTTTCGCGTGCGGGTCGAGCAGCCCATTCCCCACACAGACGCAGCCACAATGACCCGCGCGCTGAATGCGTCAGTCGAAGCACTGGTGCGCGACAACATGGACCAGTGGATGTGGTCGCACAGGCGCTGGAAGAAGAACACGCCCCGCAAAGCGCCCTAAGTCAGTCATCATCCTTGGGCATGGGTTTGGGCTTGTCATCATAGCGCGTGTCCAGAATGCGCTGGCTGTCGCCATCGGGGTCGTCATACATGCCCTTGCGCAGCGTCCAGACAAACGCACCCAGACCCAAAAGGCCCAGAAACAGGGATACTGGTATCAGAATCGCCAGAACTTCCATAATGCCCCTTATTTCAACCGCAGCGCATTCAGCGTCACGGATATGGACGAGATCGACATGATCGCCGCCGCCCAAAGTGGTGTCGCATAGCCAAACAGGGCGACGGGCACGAAGATGACATTATAAATGCCAGATTGCCAGAAATTCTCGCGGATGCGCCGCATGGCGGTTTTCGACATGCGCACCGCATCGGCCACAGGGGTGATGTCGCGGCCCAGCAGCACCATGTCGGACGCCGCGCGCGCCGCATCCAGCGCCGAGGCGGGCGAGATGGACACATGCGCCGCCGACAGGGCGACTGTGTCATTCAACCCGTCCCCCACCATCAGCACCTTATGGCCTGCCGCTTGCAGCGCGTTGATCTTGTCGGCCTTGTCCTGCGGCAAGGCACCGGCCTGCCAATCGGCGATATTCAGGCGCTGCGCCAGTTCCTGCACCGCGCCCGGCACATCGCCCGAGATCAGCCACACCGCCTTGCCCTGCGCCTGCAAGCCTGCGACCACATCGGCCGCACCGGGGCGCAAATGGTCGGCAAAGGTGAAAGCATGCGTCGCGCCACCCATCGCAAGATAGGCAGCCGTAGTTGTGCGCGCATCGGCCCCTACCCAATCGGCGCGGCCCAGCCGCACGCGCTGGCCCTGCCACTGGCCTTCCATGCCATAGCCCGGCTGTTCGGTCACACTGTCCAACGCCGCAGGGTGCACCCCGCGTTCATGCAAGGCGCGCGCAAGGGCTTGCGCCAGCGGGTGGCTGGACCCTTCGGCCAATGCCAGCGCCACAGCGCAACTGTCAGGCGCGTGCTGGTCCAGATTGGTGGGCACAGGCGTGCCCATTGTCAAAGTGCCGGTCTTGTCGAACACGACAGTGTCCACCTCGGCCAGCCGCTCCAACGCGGTGCCATCCTTTATCAGCAGACCCTTGCGAAACATCTTGCCGCTGGCCGATGTCACCACCGCAGGCACCGCCAGCCCCAGCGCGCAAGGGCATGTGATGATCAGGCTGGCCACGGCAATATTCAGCGACAGGCGCAGATCGCCGCCCGACAGATACATCCAGACCACAAACGCCCCGAAAGACAGAATCGGGATGGTGGGCGCGTAAGCACTGGCCGCGCGTTCGGCAGCAGTGGTGTAGCGGGTGCGCGCGGATTCGGCGGTGGCCACAAGATCGGCCATGCGGTGAAGCGAGCTGTCCTTGCCCGCCGCTGTGACGCGTACCTGCAAGGGGCCGGTCAGATTAACCTCTCCCGCGCTGACAATCACACCTTGTGCGGCGAAAACCGGCAATGTCTCGCCCGTCAGAAGCGCGCGGTCAATCTCGGATTTGCCAGAAATGATGACGCCATCCACCGGCATGCGCCCGCCGGGGCGCACCACCACCACATCGCCCACAGCCAGATCAGCCACCTGCACCGTGCTTTCCACCCCATCCACCAACCGCACAGCGCGCGGCACTTCCAAGGCGGACAATTCCTGCGCGGCGGAACGGGCTACGGCGCGTGCGCGAAAATCCAGATAGCGGCCTGCCAGCAAAAAGAAGATCAGCATGACAACCGCTTCAAAATAGGCGTGTTCGCCCGATTGCAACGTCTCGTATATGGAAATGAACAGCGTCAGAACAAGCGCCACAGATATCGGCGCGTCCATATCCATGCGGCCCGCGCGTAGCGCTTTCCATGCGTTGCGAAAGAAGGGCTGGCCCGCGAAAGCCACTGTTGGCACAGCAATCAGCGCCGATATCAGGTGGAACATGTCGCGCGTGGCCCCTTCGGCCCCCGCCCAGACCGCCACTGACAGCAGCATGATATTCATCATCGCAAAGCCTGAAACGCCCAACCGCATCAGCAATTCGCGGCCCTGCTTTTCGGTTTCTGTCATCGACAGGGTGCCGGGGTCCAGCTCGTGTGCTTCATAGCCCAGCCTGTCCAGCCGCGAAATGACATCACTGGCTTCAACCCCCGCTTTCGCATCCACGCTTAGGCGTTTCAGCGTCAGGTTCAGCCGGACAGAGCGCACCCCCTCCATCTGCGCCATGCCGCGTTCGATCGTGCCAATACAGGCCGCGCAATGCACATCTGGCACCGACAGCAGAATCCGCGCATCGGGCAAGGCCGCCTTGCCCGCCAGCGCTTCGGCGGCAGGGGCGGCATCGCAGGCCGGACAGGCCGAGGGGCGGATCGTCACGCTATGCATCAAGCCCCCTTAGCGGATGTGCAAAACCACACGCTGGCGAAATTCTGTGCCGTCAGCGGCCACGGCATGCAGGCGGATATTCCAGTTCCCCTCGCCAATATCGACCGGCGCGCGATACGCCCCATCGACAAAGCGGAACTCTGGCACCTGATCGGCACGCACATGGGTGGCCGCCCCCAGAACCGCATCCAGATGCGCCACACGCACTGGCCCGTCTGCATCGGTGATCGCAAGTTTCAGCATGCCATCTTCATGGGTGGCCTTCACCTCCCAGCCCAAAGCAAGCTGTTCGGCCAGTTCCTGATTGAAATTCTGACTGGCCACGAAAGAGTTGTCCACTTCCAGCCCCGGAAAGGTACTGACCGCATTATAGGCCAAGGTCAGATTGGCGGCCAGAATGACGCCGAAGGATGACACCGCGATGATCAGAACCTTGCGCCCTGTCATCTGGAATTTGCGGCCCGAATTTTGTGTCATTGGTTCCTCCCATTGAAGACTGTGTCGGAATAGACCCGATCGTTGCTGCCCGAGATTGTGGCCCATATCCGCACCGGGCTGCTATCGGCGCGGTTGGATGGCGTGTCGGGCGGGGCGGTCAGATAGACGCGCAACAGCGCCTGTTCATCTGGCCCAACCGTGACCAGCGTTGCGGGTTCCCCTTCGATCGACAATGACAGATCGGGGTTTTCCGTGATCGAAAGCACAAAGTCGCGGGGTTCATTATGCATGTTGCGCAGGCGGATGTCATAGATATTCCGCACGGTCCCATCCGACAAAACAATATGCGTGGGGTTGCGCACAGGGGCCACACTCATGTCCAGATCGCTGCGGATAAACAGCAAAACGATCAGGCCAATGCCGATCACACTCCAGATCGTGGTGTAGAGAATCGTGCGCGGACGGAAGACATGCTTCCAGACCGATTTCGGGGCTTTGCCCTCGCGTTCTGCAATCTCGTCTGACAGGGCCATATAGGCCACCAGCCCGCGCGGCTTGCCGATCCGGTCCATCACCTCGTCGCAGGCATCGATGCACAGCCCGCAGGTGATGCATTCCATCTGCTGCCCGTCCCGAATATCGATCCCCATGGGGCAGACATTGACGCAGGCCATGCAATCGATGCAATCGCCCTGATTGGGGTCCATCTGGCCCTTTTTCAGCTTGCCGCGCGGTTCACCGCGCCAGTCGCGGTAGTCGATGGTGATCGTATCCTCATCCATCATCGCGGCCTGAATGCGCGGCCATGGGCAGGCATAGATACACACCTGTTCGCGGAAGAACCCGCCAAACAGGAAGGTTGTCATCGTCAGGATCAGCACGGTCATATAGGCAATGGGGTGCGCCTGTCCGGTGAACAGATCGACAAACAGCGTGGGCGCATCGGCGAAATAGAACACCCACGCCCCGCCTGTGGCCATGCCGATCAGGAACCAAGCGGTCCATTTGATCCCGTATTTGCGAATCTTCTCGGCGTTCCAGTTCTGGCGGTGCAGGCGCAGCCGCGCGTTCCGGTCCCCCTCGACCCAGCGTTCAACCTGAATGAACAGGTCCGTCCAGACAGTTTGCGGGCAGGCGTAGCCGCACCACACCCGCCCCAACGCCGATGTGAACAGGAACAGCCCGATCCCCGCCATGATCAGCAGGCCCGCCACGAAGTAAAACTCATGCGGCCAGATTTCGATCATGAAGAAAAAGAAGCGCCGGTTGCCCAAATCCAGCAAAACCGCCTGATTGGGCATCTCGGGGCCACGGTCCCAGCGAATCCAGGGCACGATGTAGTAAATGCCCAGCATGACCGCCAGCAACCACCATTTCATGGTGCGGAAACTGCCCTTGATGCGGCGTGGAAAAATCGGCTCTCGCTTGGCATAAAGGGGGGGCGGGGTTTGGTCTTGAGCACTCACCTGACAACTCCTGCAATCTGATTAATCGGTTGATCCCACAGCACGAAGGCCAAAGCCTTGACCTGCATCAAAAGAGGTCTTGAAAATACATCTTTGGACAAGATGCCGCAGCAAGGAGAGGGGCGCGTGGTGCACCGGTCTCTGACAACACGCGCGAACAGGATACAGAGACCGGTGCTGCCCTGACACGCAGGGCGCAATGCTGATGTGCAATGTGTCGGGATGTGTTTCATTGATACAGATCAAGTCTCTTTGCACATCTGTTTACAGATGACAGTATGTCGCAAGGCTGACAGCGCCAAAAGCACAGGCCCCCAAACGGGGGCCTGACGGGTGTTTCAAAGGGTGCCGCCAAGATTACTGGCCGCCACCCAACTGGTGGACATAGGCTGCAACCGCGCGGATTTCCGCATCGCGCAGACGCCGCTCGAAGCCGGGCATCACACCGAAGCGCGAATAATAGACCGATTCGCGGATGGCATCGGGCGAACCGCCATACAGCCAGATCTGGTTGTTCAGCGCGGGGGCGCCGATGAAGTAATCCCCCTCACCCTCGACACCGTGGCACGAGGCGCAGTTCAGATCGAACACTTCCGCCCCTGCCGCTGCCAGCGCGGCATCATGATCAGCCCCCGACAAGGAAAGGACATGGTTCACAACCTGATCAATCTCGTCATTGTCCAGCAGACCATCCTGCCCGAAAGCGGGCATGGCCGAATAGCGCGCATCGGGATAGTCTTCGTTGCGGATACCATAGGAAATCGTGGTTACGATATCGTCCATCGTCCCACCCCACAGCCAGTCATCATCCAGCAGGTTGGGAAAGCCGTTGGCCTGCACCCCTGCGCCGCCAGTGCCATGACATTGCGAGCATTGCGCACGAAACACCGACCCGCCGGCATTCACCGCAAAGCGGTGCAATTCGTCATTGTCGCGGATCGCATCCAGATCGGTTTCCAGCAACTGGACAAAGAACTGCTCGTTGCGAGCCTCGAACTCCGAAATCTCGGTGGCGACATTGGCGCGCGACGAATAGCCCAGCATCCCGGATGTGGCCGACTGAATGCCCGGCCATGCGGGCATCGCAATCCAGTAGCCCACAGCCCAGATGATGGTGATGATGAAAATCCACACCCACCAGCGCGGCATCGGGTTGTCATATTCCTCGATCCCGTCCCAGCTATGGCCGGTCGTTGGCGGGTCTTGCCGAAGTTTCGAGGCAGGGTCAGGGTATTGCCGCGCGGCAGGCGTGACCTTGTTCTCTGGCGTTTTATCTTTGGACTCGACCATCAGCGGGCCTCTTTGGGTTCTGAGTGACGCCCTTTGCGGGTGCCGGTATCGTCACCCTCGGGCTTGTCATCATTGCGGAAAATCATGTTCGCGGTTTCATCATGCACCTTGCTTGCGCCGGGGCGCAGGATGTAGATGAAAACCCCGATAAAAAAGCAGAACATGAACAGCAGGTGCCAACTGTCGGCAAATGCGCGAAGCCAGGTATAGGTTTCCATATCTGCCCCCCCTTAACGGCTTGGATCGGGTACGAATGTGTCGAAATCGACCAATGTTCCCAACATCTGCATATAGGCGATGATCGCATCCATCTCGGTCAGTTCCGGCTGGCCGTCGAAGTTGCGCTGCTGCGCGCCGGGGTAGCGGTCGGCAACTGGGTCGCCGAATTCATCCACCTGCGCGAAGAAATCGCTGACAGCGTTTTCCATCATCTCATCGGTATAAGGATGGCCCAGAAGACGGTAGACAGACATGATATCGCGCACATGCTCGGCGTCTTCGCGGGTCAGAACGCGGTTCATCATGAACCCGTAAGAGGGCATGATGGATTCGGGCACCACCGCGCGCGGGTCCATCATGTGCTGAACATGCCAATCGTCCGAATACCGCCCGCCCAGACGGGCCAGATCCGGCCCTGTCCGCTTGGACCCCCATTGGAACGGGTGGTCATACATCGACTCGGCGGCAAGGCTGTAATGGCCGTAGCGTTCCACCTCGTCGCGCATGGGGCGGATCATCTGGCTGTGGCAGGTATAGCACCCTTCGCGCACATAGATCTCGCGGCCCGCCAACTCCAACGGTGCGTAGGGGCGCATGCCCTCTACTTTCTCGATGGTGTTGTCGAGGTAGAACAGCGGCACGATCTGCACTATGCCCCCGATGGTCACAACCAGAAACGACAGCACCAGCAACAGCGTGGCATGTGTTTCGATTTTCTTGTGATGATCAAGAAGTCCCATTATCGCGCCTTCCGTTATTCAGCAGGCACTGCGCCAGCAGCGCGGGCAGGCGAACGCTCTGCCGTGCTGGTCACAGTTTTCCACAGGTTGTAGCACATGATGATCGCGCCCAGCAGGAACAGTGTTCCGCCCAAGCCCCGCACCACATACATCGGGAATTTCGCAGCAACCGTGTCAGCGAAAGAGTTGACAAGGAAGCCCTGCGCATCGACTTCGCGCCACATCAGACCTTCCATGATCCCTGTCACCCACATCGAGGCGGCGTAAAGCACGATCCCGATTGTGGCCAACCAGAAATGCCAGCTGACCAGTCGCAGACTATACAGCCGTTCACGCTGCCACAGTCTTGGCACCAGATAATACAGCATCCCGAAGGTGATCATGCCGTTCCAGCCCAGCGCACCGGAATGCACATGGCCGATGGTCCAGTCAGTGTAATGCGACAGGCTGTTCACGGCCTTGATCGACATCATCGGCCCTTCGAACGTGGCCATACCGTAAAAGCCCACAGCCACCACCATCATGCGGATGATCGGATCGGTGCGCAGCTTGTCCCATGCGCCCGAAAGCGTCATCAGACCGTTGATCATGCCGCCCCAGCTTGGCATCCACAACATGATCGAGAAGGTCATGCCAAGTGTCTGCGCCCAGTCAGGCAACGCGGTGTAGTGCAAATGGTGCGGACCCGCCCAGATATACAGGAAGATCAGCGCCCAGAAATGCATGATCGACAGTTTATAGCTGTAGACAGGGCGCTCAGCCTGCTTGGGGATGAAGTAATACATCATCCCAAGGAAACCGGCGGTCAGGAAGAAGCCCACCGCGTTATGCCCGTACCACCACTGGATCATGGCCGATTGCACGCCAGACCAGACCGGCACTGACCGCGACCCGAAAGCCGACACCGGAATTGCCAGATTGTTCACGATATGCAGCATGGCCACAGTCACGATGAAGGCCATGTAGAACCAGTTGGCCACATAGATATGCGGCTCTCGGCGCTTGATGATCGTGCCCATGAAGACCAGCAGGAACGCAACCCAGACAATGGTCAGCCACAGATCGGTCAGCCATTCGGGTTCGGCATATTCATTGCCCTGGGTGGACCCAAGCACATAGCCGGTTGCCGCCATGACGATGAAAACCTGATAACCCCAGAACACGAACCATGACAGCCCGCCCCCCCAGAGCCGCGCCGCCGAGGTGCGCTGCACCACATAGAACGCAGACGCGATCAGCGCATTACCCCCAAAGGCAAAAATCACCGCCGAGGTGTGCAAAGGACGCAGGCGGCCAAAGTTCAGATACCCTTCGGCCCATTGAAAATTTAGTTCCGGCCATGCCAGCTGAAAGGCGATAACAACGCCCACCAGAAACCCGACAACGCCCCAAAAAGCTGTTGCAATAACGCCAAAACGAATTGGCCCGTCCATATATTCATTCGGATTCTCCACCAAAGCAGGCTCTCCCACACGGCGGATGATCCAGAAGAAGGTGATTGCTGAAGCCAGCATGATCACCAGCATATGGACCAAATATGGCAAATCGCGTGCCAGACTGGCAGCGATTGCGGCAACCACCACAACCAACCCCAGCACAGCAAGCTTAATGTAATCCCACATAGTCTGCGTCCCTTATTTATCGCGCTGCGACCCGTATAGCCGTCACAGACACAGTTTTGCATGATGCCTTTTGTCACGGGTCGGAAAACAGGACTTTGATTCATATCAATGACTGCGCAGTGATCCCTTGCGCCAGATCATCGCAGCGCAAGTTTTCTCAAGGCATAGATGGCTATACCACCAAAACAGGAGAATGACGCATGGCTTACAAATCTATCTGCACATTTCTTGCCTCTGACACAGATGCAGTGGCGCAGCTTGATTCGGCAGCAAGCCTTGCTGCGCGCTTTGATGCGCATCTGGAAGTGTGCTGCCTTGGCATTGATACGACGCAAAGCGTGGGGTTTTACGCGGGCGCCCCTGCCATCATCTATCAAGATGCCCTTGATACAGCGCAAGCCAGTGCGAATGCTCTGGCGCAGACGGCGAAAGACCATTTGCGCGGCGCGAATATTCGCTGGGGGGTAGATACAGCAGTGCTGACCCTTGGCGGGATCAATTCCTTTGTCGGGCTGAAAGCGCGGTTTTCCGATCTGGTAATCCTGCCCCGCCCTTATGGCGAGCACCGCGGCCCACAAGACGAGATCACCGCCGAAGCCGCCTTGTTCGATGGCGATTCCCCTGTGTTGATCTTGCCCGAACTGGGGACGGAGCTGCCAAAGTTCAACAAGATCGTTCTGGCATGGAACCAAAGCGACGAGGCCCTGCATGCGGCCCGCGCAGCGCTGCCCTTGATGCAAAACGCAGACTTGGTGAATATCGTCATTGTCGACCCACCCGCACATGGGGTCGAGCGGTCTGACCCCGGCGGGCTGCTGACGCAAATGCTGGCGCGCCATGGCGTTCAGGTCGATGTTTCGGTCATCGCCAAAACTTTGCCGCGCATCAGCGATATGCTGCGCCGCCATGCCACAGATCAGGCGGCGGACTTGCTGGTAATCGGGGCCTATAGCCATTCACGGCTGCGCCAAGCCATTCTGGGCGGGACCACGCGAAACTTGCTGGAAGAAACCAACCTGCCCGTGTTCATGGCGCGCTAAGGCGCGCCACCTTACAGCATAGCTTGCTCGATGTGTCAGCGCTGGCGCGGGTCGGGGGCGGTTCCCATTGCAAAGGGCCGCGCCGGGGTGCCTTCAACCGCCGCATAGGGCTGTATTGGGGGCAAGGGTTTGGGTGTCCCTGCCAGCCTCATCTGGGTGAGCGGGCATAACGGGCGCGCGCTAGGACAAGCGGTCACAATGACAGCGGCACCAAGTGGCGGGCCAGAGAACCAGTTTGCGGCATTCATGCCCTTGCAGCGCCATGGAACACGGCGCGCGCAAGGCTTAGATCAAGAATCCACCGTCAGAATCGTCGCCGGTTTCTTCCAGCAACAGGTCGAAATCCGGAATGACGATCTGGCGCTTGCCTTCGGTCACGATCAGCCCTTCTTTGCGCAGGGCCGATACCTGACGGCTGACAGTCTCCAGCGTCAGGCCCAGATATTCCGACATCGCCTCTCGGGTAAGGGGCAGATCAAAGCGCAACTCGCCGTCAGATGCATTCAGCTGCAAGGACGCATCCCGCCGCGCGATGATGCAGATCAGGCTGGCAATCTTTTCGCGTGCGGTTTTGCGGCCCAAAAGCAGCATCCATTCGCGCGCGGCATCCAGTTCGTCCAGCGTCATTTCCAGCAGGCGCTGGCCGATATGGGGTGTGCGGATCATCAGCTCTTCAAACGGTTTCTTGCGAAAACAGCACATGACAAGATCAGTCGCCGCAGTCACATCATAGGCCGAGGTTTCACGCCCCGGACGGCCCGCGAAATCAGATGGCAGCAACAGACCAACCATCTGGCGGCGTCCGTCTTCCATTGTCTGACTAAGCGTCGCAATGCCCGTTACCACCGATGCAACGAAATCCATCTTGTCGCCTGCCCAGACAACTGTCTGACCGGCTTCAAAGCTGCGATAATACTTGATCTGCTCCAACAAAGTGAGTTCATCTGCCTCGCACCGGGCACAGACCGCCCTATGTCGGATCGGACAGTCGTTACATTCTTGGGAGAAGGGTTGAATTTTCTGGCTCACTCGGGTCATCAGGTTTGATCTGCATCAAGGTGTTTCTAGTTATCAGGATTTAAACGTAACCCCATGTCGCATCTAAAGCAACTTTCAGAGCTAGGTTTGTTTGACGCCCGTGTGCCTCGGTACACGAGCTATCCAACCGCTCCTCAGTTTTCCTCTGCACTGACAGGGGAAGACTTCACACGTTGGGTTCAACAGATCCAACCGGGAAGTACAATCTCGCTATACCTGCATGTGCCCTTCTGCCGCAGATTATGTTGGTTCTGCGCCTGTCGGACACAGGGGACAAGCACAGATGCACCTGTACTTGCCTATGCCGAATCACTCAAGGCCGAACTGGAAATGTTCCGCCGAATCCTGCCCGAAGGCGTGCGCCTGTCGCGGTTGCACTGGGGGGGCGGCACGCCCACAATGTTGCCACCCGATTCGATGCGCGCATTGGCAGCGCAGGTGTTTGACATCGCGCCGCTGGCCGAAGGGGGCGAATTCTCGGTCGAGATTGACCCGAACGAGATTGATGAAGCCCGCCTTGACGCCCTGGCCGAGGCAGGATTGACCCGCGCATCCATCGGGGTGCAGGATTTTGACCCTGAAATTCAGGGCATCATCGGGCGCGACCAGAGTTTCGAGATTACAAAATCCACCGCCGATGCGATCCGCGCGCGGGGCATCAAAAGCCTGAATGCCGATATTCTGTACGGCCTGCCCAACCAGACGCAACGGCGCATGGCGGATTCGGTGCAAAAGCTGATGTCGCTGAACCCCGACCGCATTGCGCTATATGGCTATGCCCATGTGCCCTGGATGGCGCGGCGCCAGCAGATGATTCCCTCTGACACCCTGCCCCGCCCCGAAGAACGGCTAGACCTGTTCGACACAGCGCGCCGCCTGTTGCTGTGGGACGGGTATGATGAAATCGGCATCGACCATTTCGCCCGCCCCCATGACGGATTGTCAAAAGCGGCAAGCGAAGGGAAATTGCGCCGCAATTTCCAGGGCTATACCGACGATACATCGCCGGTTCTGGTCGGGCTTGGGGCCTCTTCCATCTCGCGCTTTCCGCAAGGGTTTGCACAAAACGCCCCTGCGACAGCCGCATGGAAAAAATTTGTTGAGGCCGATGAATTCGCAACCACGCGCGGCCATGCCTTTACCCATGACGACATCTGGCGCGGGCGCGCGATTGAAGCGCTGATGTGCGATTTCCGCCTGTCACGCGCAGAGTTGATCACCGACTTCGGCGCAGACCCTGCCACTTTGGATGCGCTGATGGATCAGGCCGCCCAGCGTTTCGGGCAATTTGTGAAACGCAACGCGGATGCGTTGGAAATCACCCTTGAGGGTCGGCCCCTGACCCGCATGATTGCAACCTTGTTCGATGAATATGCGATGGACAAGGCCGGGCACAGCTCTGCGGTCTAAACTGCCTCTTGCCCCGCCTGCTCCACAAAACGGATCAGGCGGGGCAAGCATATCCGCCGGAGGTCGTGATTATCGACAATCGTGCGCCGCGCCATTTCGCGCATGGGCTGAAAACGCGCGGGCGCGGACAGCGCCGCGATTAGCGCGTCTGACCACCCCTCGACATCGAAGAAATCTACCAGACAGCCATTCACCCCGTCGGTGATCACCTCTTCCACCGGCCCTGTGCGCGAGCCGACCACCAGCGCCCCAAGGCTCATGGCTTCCAGCATGGACCATGACAGCACAAAAGGCACTGTCAGATAGGCATGCACCCGCCCGATTTGCAGCAGGGTCACATAGTCCCGATAGGGCACGCTACCCAGAAAATGCACGCGCGACAGGTCCAGCCGGTCGCGCACCTCATCCATGAATACATCGCGCCAGCTGCCTTGCTTGGGGGCGCTGGAATAGCTGACACCATCATTGCCGATAATCACCACCTGCGCCTCCGGTCGTGCGGCCAGAACCTCGGGCAGGGCGCGCAGGAAAATATGCGACCCGCGATAGGGTTCGATATTGCGCGCAACATAGGTCAGCACCTCATCGCCCGCGCGCAACACACGCCCGTCGGGCAATGTGTATTGTGCCTGCGGATCGGGGCGCAGCGTATCAGTATCCACCCCGTCATGGGTGATCGTAATCTTAGCGCGGAATTCGGGCGGGAAGCTGTCGGCCTGCCATTCGGTGGGTGCCAGCGCCGCATCGGCCTGCACCATCGCCAGTGCCAGATGCGCCTGACGCGAGGTGACGGACATACGCACCGGCAGGGTCAGTTTGCTGAACTCGGGGTCAAAGCCCACATCCAGCCCTTCGGTGGCATAGAAAAATTCCGCATAAACCAGAATGCGCGCCTGTGGCCAGACTTCGCGCAGAAACAGCGTCTCGCCCCAGCCACAATGGCCCAAAATCACATCGGGCACAAAGCCCAGCTTGTCGCGCATATGCACGGCCGCCAAGGCCACCCGATGCGCACGATCTGTCATCACTATGAATGTCGTTCCAAGCCGCGCCTGCCTTGGGTCTGGCTCTGTAAACGGCATCGTATAGCGATATGTGGGAATGGGCGTTTTCTGCTGGTTCTTCTCGGCAGTCAGCGCGGCCACCTTGTGGCCGCGCGCTTGCAATGCAGGGGCAAGATGCTTGAATTGGCCGGGGAAATTCTGATGAATGAATAAAATGTTCAAATCCGGCCCTCTTCTTCGTCAGGCAGCCCCGATCGCCGTAATATCAAATGCCGCTGCCAAAAGCTGGCGCGTATAGTCGCTTTTGGGGGCCTGAAACACCTGATCGCTATCGCCCGCCTCGACCACATCGCCCTGTTTCATGACGATCACCTTATGCGACAGCGCGCGCACCACGCGCAGATCATGGCTGATGAACAGATAGGCCAGCCCGTGGCGGCGCTGAAGGCTGCGCAGCAAATCCACGATCTGCACCTGCACTGTCATATCCAGCGCCGATGTGGGTTCATCCAGCACAACCAGTTTGGGCCGCAGGATCATGGCGCGCGCAATGGCAATGCGCTGGCGCTGCCCGCCGGAAAATTCGTGCGGGTAGCGTTCCATCGTTGTGGGGTCCAGCCCCACCTCGGCCATAATCTCGGCCACCAGTTCGCGCTGGGTTTTGCCCACAGGCAGGCCATGCACGCCAAGCCCCTCGGCGATGATCTGTTCAACCGTCATGCGCGGCGACAGGCTGCCGAACGGGTCTTGAAACACAATCTGCAAATGCCGCCGCAAGCTGCGCAGGTCGCGCGATTTGCGGCCCTGAATATCCGCCCCGTCAAACCAGATCGGCCCTTCGCTGGAAATCAGGCGCAGAATGGCCAGCGCCAGTGTTGTCTTGCCAGACCCGGATTCGCCCACAATCCCCAATGTCTCGCCTGCGCGCAGGGTCAGACTGGCTTCATTAACTGCCTTCACATGGCCCACAGTCCGGCGCAAAAACCCGCGCTGGATGGGAAACCAGATCCGCAACGCATCCGTGCGCAAAATTTCCTGCGCATCCGCTGGCACGGGGTCTGGCTGGCCGGTCGATTCTGCCGCAAGCAGCTTTTGCGTGTAGGGGTGTTGAGGAGTGTCGAAAATCTTGGCCGTTGGTCCCTGCTCGACAATCTCGCCGCCCTGCATAACGCAGACACGGTCGGCAAAGCGGCGCACGATGTTCAGGTCATGGGTGATGAACAAAAGGCTCATCCCCTCATCCTGTTTCAGTTTGACCAACAATTCCAGAATCTGCGCCTGAATGGTCACATCCAGCGCCGTGGTCGGTTCATCTGCCACCAACAATTCCGGCCCGTTGGCCAGCGCCATGGCGATCATGACGCGTTGCCTTTGCCCGCCCGACAGTTGGTGGGGGTATGCGCTCATCCGGCTTTCGGCGTCGCGGATGCCCACCTTCTCCAACAGCTCCAACACGCGCGTGCGCGCACGCGCCCCACCAAGCCCCTGATGCAGCGCAAGGCTTTCGGTGATCTGCTGCTCGATCGTGTGCAGCGGGTTAAGCGAGGTCATCGGCTCTTGAAAGATAAAGCTGATGTCATTGCCGCGCACTTCGCGCAGGGTCTTGTCAGATGCGGCAATCAATTCCTGCCCTTTGAACGTGACCGAACCACCCACTTGCGCCGAATCCGGCAACAGCCCCACAGTCGACAGCGCACTGACCGATTTGCCAGAGCCGGATTCGCCCACCAGCGCCACTGTCTCGCCCTTGTCCACATGGAAGGACACACCGCGCACGGCACGCACTTCGCGCCCTTCTTGCAGAAAGGTGACGGACAGGTTGTTCACATCCAGAACGCGGCTCATGAGAAGGTCTTTCTGGGGTCAAACGCATCGCGCACCCCCTCGAAGATGAACACCAGCAGCGACAACATGATCGCAAAGGTGAAAAACGCCGAAAAGCCCAGCCACGGCGCTTGCAGGTTGTTCTTGGCCTGCAGCGTCATTTCCCCCAGCGAGGGGGCAGAGGAAGGCAGGCCAAAGCCCAAGAAATCCAGCGCCGCAAGCGAGCCGATGACGCCAGTTATGATGAAAGGCAGGAATGTCAGCGTGGCGACCATCGCATTTGGCAGCACATGGCGGAACATGATCTTGGCATTTGACACGCCCAGCGCCCGCGCGGCGCGCACATATTCAAAATTGCGCGCACGCAGGAATTCGGCGCGCACCACCCCCACAAGGCCTGTCCAGCCGAACAGCGTCATCAGGAAGACCAGCAACCAGAAATTCATGACAAACATCGACGACAGAATGATGATGACATAGAGTGACGGCACCGAGTTCCACAGCTCGATCACGCGCTGGAACAGCAGGTCCAGCACGCCACCAAAGAACCCCTGCACCGCGCCTGCCGCAATCCCGATGATCGAGGTCAGCGCTGTGACGATCAGCGCGAATGTGATCGACAGGCGAAAACCGTAGATGATCCGCGCCAGCACATCGCGCGCGGTGTCATCGGTGCCCAGCAGGTGCCGCTCGTCAGGGGGCGAGGGGGCGGCGCGGCCAATATCGTTGATGGTGTTGTAACTATAAGGGATCAGCGGCCAGACCATCCAGCCTGCCTCGATCTCTTGTCCGTCGACAATGCCGGTTTCGGCCTGAATCATCGCCTCCGTCGGGTCATCAAGGCACAGTTCGGCCCCGCCTGTGCGGATCAGGCATTGCACTTCGGGGTCGCGGTAAACAGCCTCGGTCCTGAAATCGCCGCCGAAAGTGGTTTCGGCGTAGAAGTTGTGAATTGGGAAATACAACTCGCCCCGGAAATTGATCACCACAGGCCGGTCATTGGCGATGTATTCGGCAAACAGGGACAGGCCATAGAGAACCCCAAGGATCATCAGCGACCACAGGGCGCGCCGGTTGGCCTTGAAATTGCGCCAGCGCCGCCGGTTCAGCGCGGAAATGGTTATGCCAAAGCGCCGCTTGGGGGGCGGCATTTTTGCATCGGCATCTTCCGGCGGCAACGGGTCGGGGGCAGAGATGAAAGCGGTGGTGCGCTGATCCATGGCTCAGGTCTCCCGCGATTCGAAATCGATGCGCGGGTCGATCCAGACATACATCAGGTCCGAAATCAGCCCGACAACCAGCCCGATCATGCCGAACACGAATAATGTGCCGAACATAACAGGGTAATCGCGCGCGACTGTCGCCTCGAACGCCAAGCGGCCCAGACCATCAAGCGAGAAGATCGTCTCGATAATAAGTGACCCGCCAAAGAACACGCCCACAAATACCGCCGGAAACCCCGCGATCACAATCAGCATCGCGTTGCGAAAGACATGGCCATACAGCACTTTCTTCTCGGCCAGACCCTTGGCGCGGGCGGTGATGACATATTGTTTGCGAATCTCATCCAGAAAGCTGTTTTTGGTCAGCAGCGTCAGGGTTGCAAAGGCAGATATGGTCGAGGCAATCACCGGCAGCGTGATATGCCACAGGTAATCCAGCACCTTGCCGATGGGGCTTAGCTGGTCCCACACCTCTTGCGGCGAGGTCAGACCGCGCGCAGGGAAAATCTGCCAATACGACCCACCCGCAAACAGCACCAGCAGCAGGATGGCGAACAGAAAGCCCGGAATGGCATAGGCCACGATAATCAGGCCAGAGGTGAATGTGTCAAACCGCGAACCATCGCGCACCGCTTTGCGAATACCCAAAGGGATCGAGACGGCATAGGCGATCAGCGTCGACCACAGGCCAAGCGTGATCGATACGGGCAATTTCTCGATCACCAGATCGATGACAGAGATCGAGCGGAAATAGCTGTCGCCAAAGTCGAAGCGCATATAATTCCACATCATATGCAAGAACCGCTCTAACGGTGGTTTGTCGAAACCGAATTCGCGTTCCAACTGGGCAATGAATTCCGGCGGCAGGCCGCGCGCGCCCTGATAGCGCTCGTTCTCGACCGCGCCGACATTCACATCGGCAGCACCCCCGTCAAACGCACCGAACACATTGCCCTGCCCTTCCATCTGGGCGATCACCTGTTCAATCGGGCCACCGGGCACGAATTGCACCAGAAAGAAATTGATCACCATCACCCCCAACAGTGTGGGGATGATCAGGGCAAGGCGTCGCGCGATATAAGCGCCCATGATTACCTCAATGCGCCAGCAGCGCGCAGTTCTGCCGCGCGGTCTGCATCAAACCACCAGAAATCCATTTCGCCGGTGGAAAATGGCGGGGTCTCTTCGGGCCGCTGGTAGATGTCCCAATGCGCGATCCAGACTGTATCGTTGAACCATCCGGGGATCATGAAATGTTCATAGCGCAACACGCGGTCCAAAGCCATCAGGGCGGCATCGCGCGTCTCGGGGTCGGGCGCGTCCAGTGACAGGTCAATCACCTTGTCCACCAATTCGCTGCGCAGACCGGCAGGGTTAAACACATCATCCGCCGCTTCGGACCCGAACCGCTGGTGCAGGCCGGTGCCTGTATCCATGAAAGCGGTGTATTGGTCAAAGATCATGTCATAGTCGCGGTTGCGGCGGCGGTCGGTGTGCTGTGCGGGGTCGATCCGCTGGAAACGGGCATCAATGCCCAAACCTTGCAGGTTCTGGGTAAAGGTTTCGATAATCGAATCCATTGTGGCAGATCCGGCAGAAGAGACGGGAATTTCAATGGTCATCCGCGCGCCATCGGCGTTGCGCAGCTGGCCTGCACTGTCAACGTCCCACCCCGCTTCGGACAACAAGGCACTGGCGCGGCGGATATTGCGCCGGTCGGTCAGGCGTGCGGGGTCGGACGCATGCGGCATGCGGGCCGGTTCGCTCAGCACCTCGTCGGGGACCAGATCGCCAAGCGATTGCAACAATTCCAGCTCCAGCCCCTCGGGTGGGCCATCGGCCTGAAAGCGTGTGCCTTGCGAGAAGGAGGCGCGTTGCTGGAACAGGCCATATTGCAGCGTGTCATTCGTCCATTCAAAGTTGAAGGCCAGCGAGATGGCCTCGCGTACGCGCTTGTCTTGCAGGAACTCGCGGCCCAAGTTGAACACGAAACCCGTTGGCGTGGGCGGAAAGCCGGTTGGCAACTCACCGCGCACCACATGGCCGCGGTTCAAGGCGGGAAAGTCATAGCCGGTGGCCCATTGGCGCGAATTATTCTCGGCGCGGAAAGTGTATTCGCCGGTTTTGAACGCCTCGAACGCGGCCGCGCCATCGGCGAAATACTCAATCCGGATTTCATCGAAATTATGTCGCCCACGGTTTTGCGGCAGGTCATTCGCCCAATACTCGGGGTTGCGACGATAGGTGATGCGGCGGTTCACCTCGAAACTGTCCAGCATATAGGGGCCGGAACCGGGCGAGATTTCCATGCGCGATTCGTCCAGCCGTGCGCCGGTTTCTTCATACCACGCTTGCGAAAATACCGGCGTGCCACCAACCTGATCAATCAGAGAGCGGCGCGAAATCCCTTCGGCAAAGGTGAATTTGACTGTGTGATCATCCAACGCCTCGGCGTCGGTCACGCGGGCGCTGACGGCCTGCGCGTAAGAAGGCAAACCCTGTTCCAGAAACAGATTATGCGAAAACACCACATCATGCGCGGTCACTGGCGTGCCATCGGAAAACCGCGCCTCTGGGCGCATATGGAAGATGACCCATTCTTTTGTCTCTGGATACTCGACTGTATGCGCCAACAGGCCATACGCCTCGCCATAGACATTAGCCGGAACCAGCCCGCCGCCCATCGGCTCGGAGCTTTCCAGCAGGCTTTCATAAATCGCGGAAGACAGCAGCCCCGCCCGCCCGCGCCGCGTAAACGGGTTCATGGAATCAAACGTGCCCTGCGCCGAGATCGAGATCGACCCGCCCTTGGGGGCGTCGGGGTTTACATAAGAGAAATGCTCGAACCCCTCGGGATAGGTCAGATCGCCATAGAAGGAATAGCCATGGGCGCGAATAAGCCCATCATCGCCTTCGGCAAAGACAGGGCTGGCAAACAGCGCCGCGAGAAGCAGACCTGCGGCAGCAACGGGCATTCGCAGATCACGGACAGGGAAAGTCACGGGTCTTGTCGTGGACTCGCGGGGCATGGGCAACTCCTCCTGTTATGGCCTGACATGCGCAGGCTTTTGTCTTTATTCCGTCTTTGTGCGGTGCTGTCGATACATGCGCAACCCTTTCGCACATTGGACAAGGTAATTTGATTGCGCTTGATGAAAAGCAAACAGGCCGCCCGCAAAGCGGGCGGCCTGTAAAAAAACCTGTCGGCTGGGGTCAGCTTTCGCTTTCGATATACGCAATCAGATTGGCGCGGTCCTGTGTGCTGGCCATGCCGCGATAGCTCATCGAGGTGCCGGGGGTCAGCGCGCTGGGGTTCAGCAGGAATTCAGAAAGAACTGCTGGCGTCCAGGCATCGCCCGCCTGATTGAGAGCACCCGAATAGTTGAACCCGTCAACAGCCCCGATCGAGCGGTTGACCACACCATGCAGATACGGGCCAACACCATTGCGCCCTTCTTCCAAGGCATGGCACGCGCGGCATTGCGACCACAGACGCGACCCCGCAGCGGCATCGGCCACCTCGAACGCTTCTTCAAAGGTCAGCTCTGCCACAGGTTCTGCCGCAACATCATCTGCGCCTGTGTCAATGATGAACGCTTGCTGCGCGCCCGCATTGCGCGGCACATACAAACCAGAGGCCGCCCAGTTGCCGAGAAGAAAAACCAGAAGGGCACCACAGAATGCGGCAACCGCCTTGGTCAGGACCATCGTGTCAAACATATCGCAATCCCGTATATCAGCGAATTTAGATGTATCTATCCGCTTCCCCTTGCAGGTTTCAAGCGGTAGTTAGCGCGACGAAACGCCCAATCGGGCGAAATCTGGACTTTGTGAGCGGAAACATGACTGGCAAAATTGCATTTCAGGGCGAACCGGGCGCATATTCCCACGAAGCCTGCCGCCTGAAGCATCCGGATATGGAAGCGGTGCCCTGCCGCACATTTGAAGATGTCTTCGATCAGGTGCGCAGCAAACAGGCCGATCTGGCAATGCTGCCAATCGAGAATTCCACCTTCGGGCGGGTGGCCGATATTCACCATCTGCTGCCAGATAGCGGGTTGCATATTCTGGATGAGGCGTTTGTGCGGGTGCATATCAACCTGCTGGCCCTGCCCGGTGTCGCGCTGTCAGACATTACCCACGCCATGAGCCACACCATGCTGCTGGGCCAGTGCCGTGCATTTCTGAAACAGCACGGCATCCACCGTGTGACAGGGGCAGATACCGCAGGTTCGGCCCGCGAAGTGGCACAGCGTGGAGAGCGGCCACTGGCAGCACTTGCGTCGGAACTGGCGGGCGAGATTTACGGCCTGAATGTGCTGGCCCGCCATATCGAGGATGAAGGCACCAACACCACCCGTTTTCTGGTGATGGGCCGCGAACCCGACCAGCACCGGCGCGGTGATCATGGCATGATGACCAGCTTTCTGTTTCGCGTGCGCAACATTCCCGCAGCCCTGTATAAAGCGATGGGCGGTTTTGCCACCAATGGCGTAAACATGGTGAAGCTGGAAAGCTACATGGTGGACGGGTCGTTTACCGCGACGCAATTCTTTGCCGAGATCGAGGGCCACCCCGAGGATGAAAATGTCGCGCGCGCGCTGGACGAGCTGCGCTATTTCACATCTTACCTGAATATTCTGGGCACATACCCTGCGGACCCTGCGCGCAAATAAGGGAAGTTGACCAGACTTGGAGGGCTGCCGCCCTCCAAACCACCTGCCTCAAGGGGGGCGCGCCCCCCTTGAGAAACCCCGCGAGTATTTTTCGCAAGAAAATGAAACGCGTTAACCCATCATGGCCAGAACCTTGGCCAGAGGGGGGCGCGCCGTCATACGGGCAAGGTAATCCGACAGGCGGGGTTCGTGGATGGGGAATTTTGCCACCCGCGCCCAGATCCCGCAATGTGTCAGGATGATGTCGGGCACTGTCATGTGCTGGCCCATCAGATACGGCCCCTCGCCCATGCGGTGGACCAAGGTTTTCTGGCTGTTGGTGAATTCCCAGATCAGCGAATCCTTGATCGCGGATTGGCGCAGCTCTTGCGGCAGAAGAAAGCTGTGGCGCGCCGCCATCCAGAGTGCGGCATCGAATTCATCAAGCAGGAATTGGGTCAGACTATCCTGTCTGGCGCGGTCCAGCGTACCGGCAGGAAAGGTCAGGGCGCCATGTTTGTCGGCCAGATACTGGATGATGGCCGTCGAATCGGTGATCGGCGTGCCATCCTCGATCAGGACAGGCACCTTGCCTGCCGGATTGAAGCTGACCACCCCTTCGGATTGCGGGGCAGCGGGGACATGTTCGTAGCGTTGCCCCAGTTCTTCGAGCATCCAGAGCACACGCGTGGCACGGGAATTGGCGCGGCCGATGACAGTATACATGCCCCCTCCGATACTCTAGCGCCGCGCCAGCATGGCCAGCCGGATCAGCGCGCGTTCGATCACAGCCATGCTGGGCGCGTTTGAAGCCGAGCGCAAGGTCAGATCGGCCTCGATCAACTCGCCCAATGCGCGTTCCAGCCGGGGCAGCCCCCATGCCTGCGCCTGCGCCAACAGCCGGTCGCGCCGCGGGCCGAAAATGGGCGGGCGCATACGCTGTATGCCTGCCGCAGGGCCGCCGGGGTCGCAACTCATGGCATGCAGGCTGCGGAAATGGCGCATGGCCATAATGGCCAGAGTGACCGCTTGCACGCCTTGCGCTTGCAACCGCACCAGAAGCGGGCCGATTTGGGCAGACTGCCCGTCGGCCACAGCATGCAGCAGGTCATCGACAACCGCTTCGGTGCTGGAGGGGGCCACGGCGGCAATATCGTCCGGTGTCAGCGGGCTTTGGTCGCCGTGCTTATACAGCGCGATCTTCTCCAGCGTCTGGCGGAAATCGCCGGGATCAAGGGCGCGCGACAGCGCCACCAGATCGCGCATGGCCTCCGCGCCGGTCTGCGCCAGCCCTGCCTTGCGCAACGCTGCCTCGATTTCCTCGCGCGAGGGCGGCTCGTCATACAGCGCGACCGCGCCCGCATTCCTTGCCCCCTCGAACAGTTTGCGCAGCTTCGAGGTGGCTTTCAGCGCGCCACCCGTCACCACAAGCTGCGCATCGCCTGCGCGCCAGTCCTTGAGCGCGCTGGCAATGGCGTCATGTGCCAGATCAGTGGCCTCCTCAACCAGCACGGCGCGGGGGCCGGGAAAGAAGCCCTGCGCCTTGACCGCGTCCAGAAGCTGCGCACCTGCCTTTCGCACCTCGCTGGCGGGCATACGGTCCAGCCGCATTTCGCCCTCGCCCTGCGGGCCGATGATGGCGGCAACCAGTTCCTGCCGTTTCAGCGCCACGCGCATGGCGTCCTGCCCGAAAATCAGGATACCGGCAAGCTGGGGGTCGGGCTTGGCAATCAGCCGGGCCAGATCGCGGGCGTTCAGCTTCATTCAGACAGCGCCGCAATCAGCCGCGCCACGACCTGATCTGCGAGGATGCGCATCAACCGCGCCTCGGCGTCTTCTCTGGCGCGCAGGGTGGCAAGCTGGGTGTCGGTGGTGGAATAATTGGTGAAGTTGCGCAGACGCCCTTCGGTGACCAGCGCATCTGTCGCGCTATCGGTCAACTGATAGGCCAAGGTGCCGAACAGGGTGATGCGCGTCTCGCCCAGACCGGCGACGCGCGCGGCACCGCGCTCGGACGTGGTGAGGGTGTAGCTCAGATCGAAGCGCGGGGCCGTGGGCCGGCCAAGCCGGTCTTCCAAAGCTGCGACAAAGTCGAAATCGCGCGACTGCACCGGATCTGCGGCGCGGACCTGCCCGCGCAATGCCTGCCCTGCCCCGCCCGGCGCATAGGCCGGGCTGAAGCCGCATGCCGCAGCCAGCGGCAGGGCCGCGAGAGACAGCAACAGGGTTCTGCGATCAGACAACAACATTCACAATGCGCCCCGGCACGACGATCAGCTTTTTGGGCACGCCACCCGCCAAAGCCTTGATGACAGCATCATCTGCCAGCGCCAGTTTTTCAACCTCTTCCTTGGGCAAATCGGCAGGCACCTCGATCTCGGAGCGGCGCTTGCCATTGATCTGGATGGGCAGAACCACTGTGTCACGCACCAGCATGGCGGGGTCGGCCTGTGGCCAGGGGGCTTGCGCCACCAGACCCGCCCCCCCTTGGCGCGCCCAGATATCTTCGGCCAGATGCGGCACCATCGGGGCCATAAGCTGCGCCAGCGTGCGCATGGCGGTTTGCTGTGCCGCGCCGCTGGCCTGCGCTTTCGACAGCGTGTTGGTGAAGGCATAGAGTTCGGCAATCGCCTTGTTGAAGGCGAAATTCTCGATGGCCTTTGTCACATCTGCAATCGCGCGGTGCATGGCGCGCAACAGGTCTGTGTCGGCATCGGTGGTGGTGTCATCGGGCATGGCAGCGATTCGGTCCGACAACTGCCAGACGCGCGAGAGGTGCTTGAACGCCGCCTCTGCCCCCGCGCTGGTCCATTCCACATCGCGTTCGGGCGGGCTGTCGGACAAGACGAACCACCGCGCCGTGTCGGCCCCGAAGGCCTGAATGATATTAACCGGATCGACCACGTTTTTCTTGGATTTCGACATTTTGGCCGAAGGGATGATGCGCACAGCCTCGCCCGTGGCTTTCAATTTTCCATCTTCGACATCTTCGGGCAGGTGATAGACCGCGCGGCCCTTGGCGTCTTGCGTCTGGTAAATCTCATGCGTGACCATGCCTTGGGTGAACAGGGCATTGAACGGCTCGGACGCGGATTCGGGCAGATGGCCGGTTTTCACCATCGCGCGGGCAAAGAAGCGCGAATACAGCAGGTGCAGAATCGCATGCTCGATCCCGCCGATATACTGGTCCACATTCATCCAATAGGCGGCATCTTCGGCATTGGTGGGCGTGTCAGAATGCGGCGAGGTGAAGCGCGCGTAATACCATGACGAATCCACAAATGTGTCCATCGTGTCGGTTTCGCGCCGCGCGGGCGCGCCGCATTTGGGGCAGGCGCAGTCACGCCAACTTGGGTGGCGGTCCAGCGGGTTGCCGGGGACGCTGAAATCAATCGGCGTGCCATCTTCGTCATAGGGCAATGCGACAGGCAGATTTTCTTTCTTCTCTGGCACCACGCCACAGGTGGCACAATGCACCACCGGAATCGGGCAGCCCCAGTAGCGCTGGCGCGACAGGCCCCAGTCGCGCAGGCGGTAATTCGTCACCCCATGCCCCACGCCGCGCGATTCGCACAAGGCGATTGCAGCATCCACGGCATCTGCGCCGGTCTGCACCGCGTCGCCCGCAAAGCCACGGATATAGCGCACAGGCTCTGTCTTGGGCGGCACAAAAGCGACGGTGTCCACCGGCGCATCATCTTCGAGTGCGACAAACACATCCGGATGCGGCAAGCCGTATTTGCGCGCGAAATCAAGGTCGCGCTGGTCATGGGCGGGGCAGCCGAAAATGGCACCTGTGCCGTAATCCATCAGGATGAAATTGGCGATGTAAACCGGCAATTCCCAATCATTATCAAACGGATGGCGCACGCGAATGCCGGTGTCGAACCCGCGCTTTTCGGCCTTTTCCAGCGCTTCCTCGGTGGTGCCGATCTTGCGGCACTCGGCCACAAATTCGGCCACCGCGCTGTCATGGCGTTCCAGATGCCGCGCAAGCGGGTGGTCGGGCGAAATGCCCACGAAAGACGCCCCCAGCAGCGTGTCAGGGCGCGTGGTATACACCTCGATCCGGTCAAACCCCTCGGGCGCATTCACCGCCCCGAACGCGAATTGCAACCCCCGCGACTGGCCGATCCAGTTGCGCTGCATCAGGCGCACTTTTTCGGGCCAGTCTTTCAGCCCGTCCAGCGCATCCAGCAATTCCTCGGAATAGTCGGAAATCTTGAAGAACCATTGCGTCAGCTCGCGCCGCTCCACTTCCGCGCCCGAACGCCAGCCCTTGCCATCGATCACCTGTTCATTGGCCAGCACAGTCATATCCACCGGGTCCCAGTTCACCACGGCATTCTTGCGGTAGACCAAACCCGCTTCCAGCATATCAATGAACATGGCCTGTTGCTGGCCGTAATATTCGGGGTCGCAGGTGGCGAATTCGCGGGTCCAGTCAATGGACAGGCCAAGGGGCTTCATCTGGTCGCGCATCACGGCGATGTTGCCATAGGTCCAGTCCTTGGGGTGGCCGCCCTGTTCCATCGCGGCATTCTCGGCGGGCATGCCGAAAGCGTCCCAGCCCATAGGGTGCAGCACCGAAAACCCCACAGCAGATTTATAGCGCGCCACCACATCGCCCATCGTATAGTTGCGCACATGGCCCATGTGAATCCGCCCCGAAGGGTAGGGAAACATTTCCAGCACATAATACTTTTCGCGCGCGGGGTCGCGCTGCGCGGTAAAGGCATGTGCTGCCTCCCACGCCTGTTGCCATTTTATTTCAATGGCTTGCGGTGTGTAGCGCGCGTCATTCTGGCTGGACATGGTGTTTCCTGTGGCTGGGCAATGAAAAAGGCCGGGCGCGACCGGCCCGGCATCTTTAACGCTGTGCTACACCAAGGTCCAGATCACAGACCGCGGTCGCGTATCCGCAACTGGCGTGCGCGGGTCAGGATCGCATCCTCCACCGCGCGAATCGTCTCGCGGCTGGCAGGGCCGCTGGATGTCATCAGCGCCACATTCAGCGAACGCGCATCAAGCGCGGGGTCATTGACCAGAATCGCGGCACGGTATGCGCGCCCGCCACCCGGCGGCGTGCCAAAGCCTGTGACAATCACACCAGAGAACGGGTCAACCGACTGGATCGGCAAAAAGTCCAGAATCTCCAACGAAGCATTCCACAAATAGCGGTTCACCTCGACCGTCTGGCCGGGGGGCTGCGCGTTCGAGAACAGATCCCACACGGTGGACTGGCGGTTTGGCCCCGCCCCGCCGCGTTCGCGCGCGTGGATTTCCGCCGCCTCTGCCCGAGAGCGTTCGCCGCCCTGCAAGAAACCGCCAAACCCGCCGCCGCAGCCTGCCAGAACAAATGTCAGGCCCAATACAGTGGTCACGCGCGCTGCGCTTTTATAATTCATTGCAACCATCCCTTATAGACGTATCGTAATCTCTAACTTGTTCACCGCTTTGGAACAAGAGTGTAGCATGCAAAGCTGCTGCGGGCGGCGCTGGGGCCGTGTATATGAGCCGCGCGACGGGGCACAAGCCACAGCTTGGGCAACAGGGCGTGACAATTCTGCACCATGTCCGCGCCCTTCCGAACAGGGCAATTCGCTTTGTCTTGAAAAACCCCCCCGAAAAGATGAAACAGGCTCAGACCTCGCCGCGACTGGTGAGGCGAGGAAACTCCTTAGATAACGAGGGAAAAAAGATGAAAAAGCTTCTTCTTGCCACCACAGTTCTGACGCTGTCCGCTGGTGTAGCTGCTGCTGACGTAACACTGTCCGGTGACGCACGCATGGGCGTTACATACGACAACACAGCAGACAACAAAGCAGGCTTCACAAGCCGCGCTCGCGTAACCTTCACACTGTCCGGCGAAACAGACAGCGGCATGGCATTCGGTGCCAGCTTCCGCGCTGACAACTCGCTGATCGGCGTTGACTTTACAGAAGACGAGTTTGAAGACGCTGTGACTCCAGGTGCTGCTTTCGGTAGCGCTGGTTCTGTGTTCATCTCGGGTGAATTCGGCCGCCTGACAATGGGCGACACAAATGGCGCGACAGAGCAAGTTACTGGCGACCTGCATGGCGTTGGTTTGACAGGTCTGGGTGACCGGAACGAATTCACATATCTGGGCAATACTGGCAGTCTGCGTCCAACAGCACGCTACGATTACACCATCGAAGGTTTCACTGTTGCAATCTCGCACACCAACCCTTCAAATGACCTGAAAGTTGCAGCGATTGGTGCAGGTTACACCTTCGAAGGCTTCACAGTCGGTCTGGGTGCCGAGCGTGAGACAGGTGGTCCAGCTGCAACCCGTACACACGGTGTTATCAGCGCAGCATACGCAATTGACGGCATTTCGGTCAAAGCAATGTATGGCCGTCTGACACAAAGCGGTGCAGACAATGCTAACCAGTATGGTCTGAGCGCAAGCGGCACATTCGACGCTGTGACCGTTTCTGCATTCGGTCGTCAAGACTTCAACAAAGACCGTCACATCGGCATTGGCGCAAGCTATGACCTTGGCGGCGGCGCATCTCTGAAGGGCGGCATCGTCAACACAAACTTCGATGCTGACGTCAAAAGCAGAACTCGCGCAGACATGGGTCTGGCATTCACATTCTAATCCAACCGGATCAGAGTGTTTACGGAAAGAGCGGGCATTTGCCCGCTCTTTTCTTTTTATGCGTGGAACTCTTCACACGCCCCTGCAAATGCGGGTATCTTGTGCCAACTCAAAATATCGAAGGCAGGCCGCATGACACTGTGTAAATCTTCTGTATTTGGCATGATCCTTGGCGCCTTTTTGCTGACAGGGTGCGAAACCACATCTGCCGCGCTGGACGGGGTTGGCGGCGTGTTTGTCGGCGCAGGGCAAGACGTGCGCAGGCTTGGCCCCCGCTAGGCCAGTCTTGCATGCAGGCTCTTTGCACGTCAGACTTGCCCATATACGCGATTCGAAAAGGCCCCCCATGTACCGCGCCCTGTTTGCCCTGATGTTTCTTGCCCTGCCCGCCCATGCCGATGGGCTTGGGCCAAAGATTTCGGGCGATGCGCGGATGGGGCTGGTCTATGACCGCGCCCCCGATTGGGCACAGCAGCGCGAAAACGGGCTGCGCATGACCGCCCGCGCACGGCTGAAATTTGAATTCACCGGCGAAACCGATGGCGGTGTGCGCTTCGGGGCCGCGTTCAGGCTTGACCCCGACACACAGCGCCCCAAGTCGCCCAGTGTCTTTATCGGAGAATAAGCCCGCATGCCCCTGAATGAGATCGGCGCCCGAATCGCGGCGGCTGAAGCTGCGGCACAGCGCCCAAGCGGGGTTGTGCAGTTGATCGCTGTGTCCAAGGAACAGCCCGAAGACCGCGTTTTGCCCGTACTGGAGGCAGGCCACCGCCTGTTCGGCGAAAACCGCGTGCAGGAAGCCGCCGGAAAATGGCCGCGCTGGCGCGAAACATTTGCCGAGGTAGAGTTGCATCTGCTGGGGCCGCTGCAAAGCAACAAGGCCCGTCAGGCGATGGAGTTGTTCCAGACCATCCATTCGCTGGACCGCCCCAAACTGGCCCAGACCTTCGCCCGACTGGCGCAGGAGATGGGCCAATGCCCGCAGATGTTTGTGCAGGTCAACACAGGGGCAGAGCCGCAAAAGGCAGGTATCCTGCCCGAAGATGCCGATGGATTTATCAAAGATGCCCGCGCGCTGGACCTGCCCATCATCGGGGTGATGTGCATCCCCCCTGTGGACGAAGACCCCGCCCCCCATTTCGCGCATCTGGCCCGCATTGGCGCGCGCAACGGGCTGGACGCGCTGTCAATGGGCATGAGCGACGATTTCGAAGTGGCGATAGCGCATGGGGCCACGCATGTGCGCGTCGGCTCTGCCATATTCGGCGCGCGGCGTTAATCGGCCAAAGCGTCCGGCACGATCAGCCGCGTGGTGTAGCGGATCAGCGGCGCAATGCTGCGCAAATCCTGCCGTGACAGCCCGATACAGCCCGCTGTGGGCGCGCCCGGTCTGCGCCATTGGTGAATGAAAATGGCCGATCCGCGCCCGCGTTCCGCGCGCGGCCAGTTCCAGCCTGTCAGAATGATCAGATCATACATCGGGTCCGCGCGCGACAGCCGCTCGTGGCTATGGGGATAGGGGGCGCGCACCATCAGGTTGTAATCCTCGTGCCGCGGGTCATCCGACCACAGGTCGCGCGGGCCAAGGGGCAGCGCCCAATCGGCAGGCCGCACCATGCGGTCGGGCCGGTAGAGCATGCCAACGATGCGGTGCACCCCCACAGGCGTCGCCCCGTCGCCTTCGCGCTTGTCGCGCGTCACACCGCCCCGCCCGATGGTACACGGCAACACCCGCCCCAGAAACCGCAGCCCCTGCCGCGTCAGCACCATATCCGCCGGCGTCACAGGAAATGCCCCGATTTCGCGGCTTTTGTGGCCAGATAGGCGCGGTTCTCATCAGTTTCGCCCACCCGCAGCGCCACACGTTCCACCACGCGCAGGCCATGGGCATTCAGCATATCCACCTTGCGGGGGTTGTTGGTCAGCAGGCGCACCTGCTCAAACCCCATGGTGCGCAGCAGGCCCGCGCCAATGCGAAAATCCCGCTCGTCATCCTCGAACCCCAGCCGGTGGTTGGCCTCGACCGTGTCAAAGCCCTGATCTTGCAGCGAATAGGCGCGCATCTTGTTGGCAAGGCCAATGCCGCGCCCTTCCTGATTAAGGTACAGCAAGACCCCCGCCCCCTCGCGCCCCATCTGCGCAAGGGCGGCTTGCAGTTGCGGGCCGCAATCGCATTTCAGGCTGCCCAAAACATCGCCCGTGAAACAGGCCGAATGCAGCCGCGCCAAGACGGGCTGCGTGCGGTCGGGCTGGCCGATTTCGATGGCGTAATGTTCCTCGCCCCCATCGCGCGGGCGGAAAATATGCACCCGCCCCGCCTGCGCCGCCACCATCGGCAGGCGCGCATTGATCACCGGAGACAGCACGGTTTCGCGCCTGAGTTCCGCGCGCAACTGTTCTGCGTCCAACATGGTCAGGCCGAAAACATCCACACCAGCCGTGTTGTCCAGCGGCAGAACCAGTACAGCGGGCAAAAGTTGCGCCGATTTCACCAGCGCCAGCGCCGCGCGGTGCAGATCGGCCTGCCCGTCGCGCAGGGTCATCAGCGGGCCTTTCATCGGGTGGCGCAGATCATCGGCCGGATCGGCCAGCGCGCGCAGCCAGTCGCAGCCCATATCGGCAGGCACCATCACGCGCGCCAGATCGCCGTCATAGGCGCGGGCCTTCAATGTCTCGGCGCGGTGGCGTGTCAGCGCCAGCACCAGCCCCTTGCCCAGGCCCCGCAAATCGGCCAGCCGCGCAGGCGTCACCACCTCGGCGGCAAGAGCCAGTGCGTAACCATCAGGGCCATGCAGCACAACCGGCACCCCAAGCCGCATATCGGCGCGCGCGCGGTTGATTTTTTCAACAAGGGTCAGGCCAAGCGCCATGTGATCCACCATTTTCGGAACTGTGACCGTTCATGATGTAGCCCGCCTTTGTCAGAATTGAAACAATCAGCCGCATTTTGACACGACCGCGTGAGAGTTTTGTTGCAAATCTTGTTTACCGCGCCCCTGCCCCGCATCTGTTCACAACAGAACAAACAAAGGTGACACAATGGCAAAGCTGAATAAAATCCTGCTGGTAGATGATGACGACGACCTGCGCGAAGCATTGTCAGAGCAGTTGGTCATGACAGATGAATTCGACGTGTTCGAGGCCGCCAATGGCGCGGAAGCCATGGAACAGGTGCGCGCAGGCCAGTTCGACATGGCCATTCTGGATGTGGGCCTGCCCGACACGGACGGGCGCGAATTGTGCAAGCGCATGCGCAAGGCAGGCTTCAAATCGCCCGTCATTATGCTGACAGGGCATGATTCAGATGCCGACACCATTCTGGGGCTGGATTCGGGCGCGAATGACTACATTACCAAACCCTTCAAACTGCCGGTTCTGCTGGCACGGCTGCGCGCCCAGTTGCGCCAGCATGAACAGTCGGAAAATGCCGTTTTCCAGCTTGGCCCCTATCTGTTCAAACCTGCGCAGAAAATGTTGATTGACGAAAACGAGCGCAAGATCAGGCTGACCGAGAAGGAAACCAATATTCTGAAATTCCTGTATCGCGCCCCCGATGGCGTGGTCCCGCGCGATGTGCTGCTGCACGAAGTCTGGGGCTATAATGCAGGCGTCACCACCCACACACTGGAAACGCATATCTACCGCCTGCGCCAGAAGATCGAGCCGGACCCCACAAATGTAACCCTGCTGGTGACCGAGTCGGGCGGCTATAGACTTGCCTCATAATTGCCTTTTGTACGCCATATCGGGGCCAAACCGGATTGCGATAGTTGCTGCATGAAGCGATTTTCTTCTTAACTCCTCTCCCTTTTGCGCCGGGATGTGGCGCAGCTCCTCCTCCCTCTTGACTGGCCGGGCCTTGTGCCCGGTCTTTTTCTGTCGGCTTTCGGGTTGTCGCGCGCGCTGTGTCCGTGCATCTAGTGGGGCGCAGCCAACGGAGCCTTTCAATGAAATTTACCCTTGCGACATGGAACATCAACTCGGTCCGTCTGCGGGCCGATCTTGTGCTGAAACTCTTGCAAGAGGAATCGCCCGACATTCTGTGTCTGCAAGAATGCAAAAGCCCGGTCGAGAACATTCCCTTCGATCTGTTTGCGCAGGCAGGTTACGGTCATTGGGTGGCGCGCGGGCAAAAAGGGTATAATGGCGTGGCGATCCTGTCGCGCTTACCGCTTGAAGATGCGGGCCATATCGACTGGTGCGGGCGTGGGGATGCGCGCCATGTGGCAGGCAGGCTGGAAAATGGCGTGACCATTCACAACTGTTATATCCCTGCCGGTGGCGATGTGCCCGACCGCGAGGTGAACGAGAAATTCGGCCACAAGCTGGACACACTGACCGAGATGCGCGACCATTTCCGCGACTCGCGCCCTGCCAAGTCCATCCTTGTGGGGGATCTGAACATCGCGCCGCGCGAAGATGATGTCTGGTCGCATAAGCAACTTTTGAAAATCGTCTCGCATACGCCAGTCGAAGTGGCGCATCTGGGTGATGTGCAGGATGCAGGCAACTGGGTGGATATTACACGGCAGGACATTCCAGAGGGGCTGTTATATTCTTGGTGGTCCTATCGCGCGCGCGACTGGGACACCGCCGACAAGGGCCGCAGGCTGGACCATATCTGGGCCAGCGGTGACATTGCAGCGGGCGCGCATGGCTCGCGCATCCTGCGCGACGCGCGCGGCTGGACGCAACCCTCAGACCACGCGCCCGTCTTTGCCAGCTTTGAGGTGTGACCCCTTTCCCTTTATGCTTTCACAGCCCATATAGGCTGCAAATGATTAACCGATGAGGGTAGACATGCTGGAATTTGGGACTGGACCTGCAAACGAAGATGCAAACCTGATCACCGACGGGTCAGAGCGCGACTTCATGGCACAAGTGATCGAGGCCAGCCAGACCGTGCCGGTGATCGTCGATTTCTGGGCACCGTGGTGCGGCCCGTGCAAGACCCTTGGCCCCGCATTGGAAGCCGAAGTGCGCGCAGCCAAAGGCAAGGTGCGCATGGTCAAGATCAATGTCGATGAGAACCAGAACATCGCCGGCCAATTGCGGGTGCAGTCGATCCCCACGGTCTATGCGTTTTTTCAGGGCCAGCCGGTCGATGCCTTTCAGGGGGCGCAACCGCCATCGGCCCTGAAAGAATTTGTCACCAAACTGGCCGCGCTGTCGGGCGATGATGGCGGCTTGGGGGCCGCACTGGACGAAGCCGAAGAAATGCTGGAACAAGGCGCGGTCACAGATGCCGCGCAGATATTTGCAGCGGTGCTGGGGCAGGAAGAAACCAATGCCCGCGCCTTTGGCGGCTTGGTGCGCGCACAAATCGCAGGCGGCAGTCTGGATCAGGCCGAAGCGCTGCTGGCCAATGGCCACCCCGATATGGCCAACAGCCCCGAAGTTGATGCCGCGCGCGCAAAACTTGCGCTGGCACGGCAGGCAGAAAAGGCAGGCCCGGTGGATGAATTGCGCGCAACGGTTGAAGCGGATGGCGACAACCATCAGGCCCGCTTTGAACTGGCGCAGGCCCTCTATGCGGCAGGTCAGGTCGAAGACGCGATAGAGCATTTGCTGGAACTGTTCCGCCGCGACCGCGACTGGAACGACAGTGCCGCCAAAACGCAGCTTTTCACGATTTTTGACGCGCTCAAACCCACTGATCCTCTGGTCGCCAAAAGCCGCCGTCGTTTAAGCTCGATGATATTTGCCTGATCACACGAACGGATTAGGTACCTTGCCATGACGCGTATAAAAGACCTGCCCGATGTAATCCCGATCTTTCCGCTTCCGGGCGCGCTGCTCTTGCCGCGCGCCCGCGTGCCGCTGCATATATTCGAGCCGCGTTATCTCGCAATGATCGAAGATTGCATGAAAACACCGCAGCGTCTGATTGGCATGATCCAGTCGCGCGACCTGCCCGGCAGCGATGAGAAGACCCTGCACAGCATCGGCTGCGCAGGCCGTCTGACAGCGTTTTCCGAAACAGAAGACGGGCGCTATCTGATTACCCTGACAGGGATTTCACGCTTCAGAGTCCGCAAGGAAGTTGCTGGTTTTGCCCCCTATCGCCGGACAGAGGTGGATTGGGCAGATTTTACGCGCGACCAAGGCCAGGAAGAAACCGATCCGGGGCTGGACCGCACCAGATTTTTCGACCTGTTGAAGCGCTTTTTCTCAATGCACCAACTGTCCACCGATTGGGGCAGTCTGACCGATGCAGAGGATGAGTTGCTGATCAACTCCCTCTCCATGCTCTGCCCGTTCGAGCCGGATGACAAACAAGCGCTGCTGGAAGCCCCGTCACTGGAAACGCGCCGCGAGACTTTGGTCATGCTGATGGAATTTGGCCTGCATGGCGGCGATGACGAGATGGTACAATGACCGACACCCCGCCCGATGACCGGCTTATCAACCGTCACATGCTGGAGGCGTTGGTCTGTCCTGTGACAAACGGGCGGCTGAATTACGATTCGCAGCGCCAAGAGCTTGTTTCAAAGGCGGCGCATCTGGCATTCCCCATTCGCAATGGCATTCCCATCATGCTGGTGGATGAGGCGCGCGAGATCGACTAATCGCTCGTCTGGACTAGACCCCATGAAAAAGTAAAACGCCCTGACCAATGGTCAGGGCGTTCCGAGTAGAAACCCACACGCCGGTGTTCAGGCGGCGCGCTTGGAGATCGGGCGTCCTGTCAGCAAATTCTGACCTGCCCGAATAACGATGTGCCCGTTTGCAAGTTTGCGAACAAACACACCCTGTGCAGTAATGTACTTAGCGATATGAATTGTGCAGATCATTCTGTTGCCCTGCTTTGTGTAAGTTGAATATGGCGTGAAACTGCAAGGCAGCCAAGAAATTTGACGAATTTCATCTTATTTTAACCATGTTTTTATCTTTGCCGCTATTTTCCAGGCAAAGCATCAGAACAATTAACATTAGAGATCGCTATTGTTTCCAAAGCAGGCAAATAACGTGGCGTGCGCGGTTACAGCCAGTCGCGCAAGATGGGAATCAGCGGAATATCCGCCGCAGGCATGGGGTAATTGCGCAGATCAACTGGCCGCACCCATTTCAGCGCCTGCCCCTCTCGGCTGGATACTTGCCCGTCCCATTTCCGGCAGATGAACAGCGGCATCAGCAGATGAAAATCATCATAGGAATGGCTGGCAAAAGTCAGCGGGGCCAGACAGCTGGCCCATGTGTCTATGCCCAGTTCTTCCTGCAATTCGCGTATCAGCGCCAGTTCGGGGGTTTCGCCCGCCTCGATCTTGCCACCGGGAAATTCCCAAAGCCCGGCCATCGCCTTGCCTTCGGGGCGTTGCGCCAGCAGGACACGCCCATCGGCATCTACCAGCGCAACGGCGGCAACCAATACAGTTTTCACGACCTGTAATCCGCGTTGATCTCGATATATCGGTTGGTCAGATCGCAGGTCCAGACCGTGGCAGCGCCACTGCCCAAACGCATATCTACCCCGATCACCAGCTCTTGCCCTTTCATGTAGCTTGCGCCAATTTCTTCGGCATAGCTTGGTGCAACCTGCCCATGCGCGGCCACCAGATGCGGGCCAAAGCGGATGGACAGGCGGTCGCGGTCCGCCTCGGCCCCTGATTTGCCCACAGCCATGACAATGCGCCCCCAATTCGGATCTTCGCCCGCGACGGCGGTTTTGACCAGCGGCGAATTGGCAATCGCAAAGGCCACTTTGCGCGCATCATCCTCAGACCGCGCGCCTGTAACCGCCACTTCGATAAACTTGGTCGCCCCTTCGCCATCGCGCACCACCTGATGAGCCAGATCACGCATGACATCCCCCAACGCCGCGCCAAAGGCTTTGGCCGCATCGCTGCCCGCGTCCACAATCGCGGGCCCGCTGGCCTGCCCTGTGGCCGCAACCAGCAGCATGTCAGAGGTTGATGTGTCGCTATCGACTGTAATGCAGTTGAAGCTGCGATCGGTCAGTTTTGACACCATCGCCTGCAACACCGGACGCGCGATCTTGGCATCGGTAAAGATATAAACCAGCATTGTGGCCATATCCGGCGCAATCATGCCAGAGCCTTTGGCAATGCCCGCAATCTGCACCAACTGGCCGTCAATCTCGACTGTTGCCGCCGCACCTTTGGGGAATGTGTCGGTCGTCATGATGGCGCGGGCGGCCGCGGGCAGGCCGTTTTCATCCAGACCGTTCACCAGTTCATCCAGCGCAGTGATGATCCGCTCATGTGGCAGTGCCTCGCCAATCACCCCAGTGGAGGAGGTGAACACGCGCGCTTGCGGCAAGCCAGATTTTTCCGCAACAGCGCGGCAAATTTCAGTGACCGATTCCTGCCCCTTTGCCCCTGTGAAAGCATTGGCATTGCCGGAATTGACCAGAATGCACGCCCCCTCTGCACTGTCGCCCGCAATCTTGGCCTGCGCATCCAGCACCGACGCTGCGCGTGTGGCAGAGCGGGTGAAGGTGCCCGCCATAACCGTGCCTGCATCCAGCTGGGCCAGCAACACATCGGTGCGCCCCTTGTAGCGCACGCCCGCCGCCACCGTAGCGAAACGTGCGCCCTTGATCACGGGCAGGTCAGGAAAAGACGCAGGCGCCAAGGGCGACACAAGCGGCGTTTTCGCCGCAGGGGCCGGTTGCGCCTGCTCTGCGGCCTTCAGCGATTTGATCTTGCGTTTGAGCTTCTTTTTCGCGCCCATCCCGATGCTCCATGACAAAGGCCGGCCCAAGGGTCAGGCCGGTATTTGCCAGTCCTACACCGCAGCGGATCAGTCGTCCAGAAGGTCACTGCGCGACAGGATCGATGCGTCAAGGCCCTCATAGTTGCGCTCGATGCTGGCCGCTTCCGTGGCGCTGGCCAGCGCCGCTTGTGCCGCTTCGCGTTGCAGGTTTTCAGCCAATGCCTCGCGCACCTCTTCCAGTGCGGGCGCGGACGACATGCGCGTGTCGTTCAACAGCACCAGATGCCAGCCGAACTGGGTTTCCAACGGGCCAAGATACGCGCCGATTTCCAGCGATTGCACAGCTTGTTCAAATTCCGGGATCATGGCGCCCAGACCGAACCAGCCCAAAGACCCGCCACCGGCTGCGGCCCCATCCATGGAATGTTCGCGCGCAAGGTCAGCAAAATCGGCCCCGTCATCCAGCTGGGCGCGCAGCGCTGCGGCCTCTGCCTCGGTTTCGACAATGATATGCGAGGCGTTGAATTCCGGTGTCGGCTCTCGCCCGTCAAATTCGGTGACAAAGGCTGTGTAGGCTTCGTTGATATTCTCTTCGCTCAGCGCCGCTTCTGCGGCGCGGGTCAGGGCAGCATTGGCGATAAAGGCGCGCTGCTCATTCTCGAAGGCGATCTGTTCGCGCGCGGTCAGGGTGCCTTCGGCCTGCTGCATGATGGCGGTCTGTTCAATCAGCTGTTCGACCAGCGGCCCGAACAGCGCTTCGCCGGGCATCTGGCGAAACTGCTCTGGCAAGGTGTCGCGGGCCGCCAACAGATGCCCCAAAGTAATCTCGGTGCCATTAACCGTGGCAAGGATCGTGTCGCGCGTGGGGTCCGATTGTGCCAACACGGGCGCGCCAAAGGCCATCACTGCGGCCACAGCCACGCTGAATCGCGAAATTCCAGCCATATTTCCATCTCCTTGCAGGGCGCGGCGGGCGCGCATCGTTGACACTTTTGGGGCCGCCCATTACATCGCAGAGAGGTCTGACTGCGTATTGGGGGCCGTGCGGTTCACCTGCCCTTCTATGGAAGCCTGCGCGTGCCGACAACCCCGGCACCTGCGACAGACCATGACGAAATGGTTAGCGGCAGGATATCTGTCCGCTTTTAGGTATTAGAGGGCAGAGGGCGCATGCTGGGTCTTGGATCGATCACGAAGAAGGTTTTTGGCACGTCGAATGACCGCAAGGTCAAGACTGTGCGCCCGCTGGTTGCACAGATCAACGCGCTGGAGCCGGAATTTCAAGCCATGTCGGATGCGCAGTTGGTCGAAAAAACCGACGAGCTGAAAAAACGCGTGGCAAACGGCGAAAGCCTTGACGCTGTGCTGCCCGAAGCCTTTGCCAATTGCCGCGAGGGGGCGCGCCGTGCGCTTGGCCTGCGCGCCTTTGATGTGCAGTTGATCGGCGGGATCTTTCTGCACCGGGGCAATATTGCCGAGATGAAAACAGGCGAAGGCAAAACCCTTGTGGCCACCCTGCCCGCCTATCTGAATGCCCTGACAGGCGAAGGCGTGCATGTCGTCACAGTTAACGACTATCTGGCCAAGCGCGACTCGGAATGGATGGGCAAGGTCTTTGCGCGTCTGGGCATGCGCTGCGGTGTTGTCTATTCGCAGCAACCCGACGCCGAGAAGAAAGACGCCTATGCCGCCGATGTGACCTATGCCACCAATAACGAATTGGGCTTTGACTACCTGCGCGACAATATGCGCATGCGCCGCGAGGAGATGAACCAGCGCGGGCATTTCTTTGCCATCGTGGACGAAGTCGACTCGATCCTGATTGACGAGGCGCGCACACCGCTGATCATCTCTGGCCCTGCCGAAGACAAGTCTGACCTGTATGTGAAGGTCAACGGCCTGATCCCGTTGCTTCAGCCCGAACATTACACGATTGACGAAAAAATCCGCAACGCCACCCTGACCGATGAAGGCAATGAATTCATCGAGGCGAAATTGCACGAGGCAGGCTTTCTGCCCGAAGAACAATCGCTCTATGACCCTGAATCCACCTCGCTGGTGCATCATGTCAATCAGGGGCTGCGGGCGCATAAACTGTTCCACAAGGACCAGAACTATATTGTCCGCGACGGGCAAGTGGTGCTGATTGACGAATTCACAGGCCGCATGATGGTGGGGCGTCGCCTGTCCGAGGGGCTGCATCAGGCGATCGAGGCGAAAGAGGGCGCGCCCATCCAGCCGGAAAACGTGACCTATGCCTCTGTCACCTTCCAAAACTACTTCCGCCTGTATAAAAAACTAGGCGGCATGACCGGCACCGCCTCGACCGAGGCGGATGAATTCCGCGAAATCTATAATCTGGGGGTGGTTGAAATCCCCACCAACCTGCCGATTTCGCGCCTTGACGAACATGATCAGGTCTACCGCACCGCCAAGGAAAAACTTGACGGTGTGCTGGAAGAAATCCGCGAAGCGCATGCCAAGGGCCAGCCGATTCTTGTTGGCACCACCTCGATCGAGAAATCCGAGGAACTGGCGGCGATGCTGAAAAAGGCAGGGATTCCGCATAACGTGCTGAACGCCCGCCAGCATGAACAGGAAGCGCAGATTGTGGCCGATGCAGGCCGTCTGGGCGCGGTAACCATTGCCACCAACATGGCCGGTCGCGGCACCGATATTCAGCTGGGTGGCAATGTGGAAATGCGCGTGCTGCAAGCCCTGGCCGCCGACCCCAACGCCGACCCGACAGACGTACGCACCCGCATTGACGAAGAAGTTGCCGACGAAAAGCAAAAGGTTCTGGCCGCAGGCGGGTTGTTCGTGCTGGCCACAGAACGCCACGAAAGCCGCCGGATCGACAACCAGCTGCGCGGCCGCTCTGGCCGTCAGGGCGACCCGGGGCGTTCGGTGTTCTTCCTTAGCCTTGAAGATGACCTGATGCGCATTTTCGGCTCTGAGCGGCTGGAAAAAGTGCTTTCCACCCTTGGCATGAAAGAGGGCGAGGCGATTGTGCACCCCTGGGTGAACAAGTCGCTGGAAAAGGCGCAAGGCAAGGTCGAGGCGCGCAATTTCGACATTCGCAAGGAATTGCTGAAATACGACAACGTCATGAACGACCAGCGCCGCGTTATCTTCGAGCAGCGCCTGGAGATTATGGAAGCCGATGATCTGTCCGAGATCGTGGATGACATGCGCCATCAGGTGATCGATGATGTGATCGACGATTACATGCCCGCAAAATCCTATGCCGAACAATGGGATATGGACGGGTTGCGCAATGATGTGCGCGAAAAGCTGGGGCTGGACGTGCCCGCGCAGGACTGGGGCGAAGAGGATGGCGTTGATCAGGATGTCGTGCGCGAACGGCTGATAGAGGCGTCTGACGCGCTGATGGTTGAAAAGCAACGCCAGTTCGGCGAAGACACCCTGCGCAACTTGGAAAAACAGGTTTTGCTGGAAACGATCGACCGTAAATGGCGCGAACATCTGCTGACGCTGGACCACCTGCGTTCTGCCGTGCGCTTCCGTGGTTATGCGCAAAAAGACCCGCTGAACGAATACAAGGCCGAAGGGTTCCTGCTGTTCGAGAAGATGCTGAACTCGCTGCGCGAAGATGTCGCGCGCTATCTGTCACGCATCCGCCCGCTAAGTGAAGAAGAACAAAAAGCGATGATGCAGCAGCTTGCCTTGCAGCAACAAGGGCTGAACGTGGCGCAAGAAAACGACGGGCAGCCACCGGCACCGCTGATTGACGGGTTTGATGAAACAGACCCAAGCACTTGGGGCAACCCTGGCCGCAACGACCCCTGCCCCTGCGGGTCTGGCAAGAAATTCAAGCACTGTCACGGCAGCGTGCTGTAATACGCCCAAAGCAGAAAGACTGTTTCACCCCGAACAACATCGCCAAAATTGCGCCCTATTACTGCCCGAATCAGCGTCTAAAACTATGGAAACTGAAACAGGTGGCGTGATGGAAAAGAAGATGATTATTCGGGGTGTCGCGGTCCTTTGTGCCGGGATATCGACGTCAATTATCGCAGTGCAGCAGCTTTCCGGGGGCGCCACCTCGCTTGCGGGCGGTGAGCTTGCGCAGCAAATGCCCCCTTCGCAAGTCTTGGGCGCAAGCCTTGTGGGTAGTGGGGCCAAGCTTCAATTCACGAACACGGCAAATGCGCCGGACATGGCCGACCATACCCAAGCGGCGGCACCCGCCACCCTGGACAAGACGACTGGCCCCGAGCTTGCATCGCTAGCACTTGACGCGGCCTTGCACAGCGCATCGGCAACAGCGCCAGAGGTTGAAGATGCAGCGCAACAGGGCGACACATGCGCGCCGGTGTTACATGCCGCCGCGATGGTGGATGCCCTGATCGAATTGGTGCTGGATGCCCCATGCCACCCCGACACGCGCCTTGTGGTCAGCCATAACGACCTTGCCTTCAGCGCATTCACAGATTCCGATGGCGGCTATACCGCCTTCATCCCGGCCTTATCGGCCGATGCAAAGATAGACGTGTTTTTATCCGATGACATCTTTTTACAATCTTCGGTCGAAATACCCGACGCGGAAGACCACCAGCGCGTGGCATTGCAATGGGATGGTACAGCACGATTTGCGCTGCATGCCTACCATAACGGTGCCGCATATGGCGAGAATGGCCATATCCACGCGCAAAAACCGTTTGACCCAAACCTGGATGATTCCTTCCTCATCTCGCTTGGCGAATTGCGCGGACCAGAACCGATGATCGCCGAAATCTATTCTGTGCCGACAGCCCGCGCTGGCCAGAGCCGCGTCGAGGTAGAGTTGCATTACACCGAACACCATTGCGGGCAGGATTTTTCGGCATTCCTGTCAGATAACAGCCAAGTTCAAAACATCCATATGAAAGAGATAAGCATCGCGGCCCCTGAGTGTCCGGCAGAAGCTGGCATGGTTGTCATGCCCCTCGATTTTGCGTCCAGACACGCGTTCCGGCTGCAAATCCTGTCCGAAATGCTGGGTGCCATGCAAGAGTAAGCTGTCATAACAGCCCCTCGCTGCGAAAGCTTAACTCGCAGGATTTACCGATTACGATATGATCATGCAGAATAATCGACAGCGCCTCGGCCGCGGCGCGGATAGAGGCTGTCATCACAATGTCTGCCTGTGACGGGGTTGGATCGCCCGAGGGGTGATTGTGCACAAGGATCAGCGCAGAGGCGTTTAATTCCAGCGCGCGGCGCATAACCTCGCGCGGGTAGACCGGCACATGGTCAACCGTGCCTTCGGCTTGCGCTTCATCCGCAATCAGAACATTCTTCCGGTCAAGGTACAGAACGCGAAATTGCTCGGTTTCGCGGTGGGACATTGCCGTATGGCAATAATCCAGCAAGGCCGCCCAGCTTGACAGCACAGGACGATGCATCACTTTCGCACGCGCCATGCGCTGTGCGCACAGCTCGATCAGCTTGAATTCGGTCACCACCGCCGCGCCAACCCCTTCAACCGCGCGCAACCGCGCCGGAGAGGCGGCCAGAACCGCACTCAGATCACCGAATGTGTCGATAAGTCTGCGCGCCAGCGGCTTGACATCCTGCCGGTGCAAGGCCCGGAACAGCACCATTTCCAACACCTCGTAATCCGGCATGGCGGCGGCCCCGCCCGCGTCAAACCGCGCGCGCAGGCGTTGGCGATGGTCCTTTATATAAGATGGCAGCTTGGCCGCATCTTGGGGTTTTGCGGGCGCAGGCGCAGGGTTTGCCCCCGAAAACAAGGGCAAACTCGTGTCTGGAACGGGGGTGCAAGGTCTGGTCATGTTGCCAGAATGCCCGAGATTTCCCTAACATTAGATTAACTATCAACATTTTACCAACAGGCTTGTTGCAAGAACAAAAATCTGGTGCTAGCATTTTCACAAGTGTGGCATCATCTTGTGAACAAGCAAGTTTCCGCGCACTTGGTCGAGGTATTTGAGCAGTGATAAACGAACTAGATAACTTTTCACTTGGAGGACTAAAATGAAGAAAATCGCACTCCCGGCACTTGCTTTGGCATTGGCGCCGTTCATAGCGACACCGGCGGCGGCTTGGAAAGGACACGTTGTCGAATGTTTTGACAAGGTCTATGTGGCACCGGAATACCGGACCACAAAGCACATGGTCAAAGCGGCAAAGACAACGCTTGAATACCGCAATGGCAAAGGTGTCGAGCAGGTGTATCGCATGCATTACCCTGCAATCTACGAAGAGAAGAAGCACCTTGTACGCCCCGGGCACTATGTGATGCGCCCGGCACCCTGCCGCAAGGGCAACTGAACGGACTGGTGACTTTCAGTCAGGGACGCAGGGGCCAAGCGGGTAACTTGGGCTTTTGCTGCTTTGCTGAAAGTGCCGGAACAGTGAAAAAGATTTCGACGCGCACTCTGCGCGTCGAAACTTACCGTTCGCGTATGACAGGCCAAGACAGACAGGGCGAATCAGTGGTTTCCGAAAACAGCGCCCGAACACAGAAACGCGCACATCCTTGAACAAAAGGAACGGAGTGGGCCATGCGGGTATTTTTACTAATTTCTTCGACAACGGTGCTTTTGGGATGCGCTGAATTCTTCCAGCGTGGTGGTGGCAGTCAGGATTGTCAGCAAGCAAGCCATGCGCTGCGGGTACACGATTCGAAGATCGAGGCTGCCCGAATGCCGGGATCATCCAGTTTCACGGCTTCGCTGGCGTCGCGCGGGTATAACACCTACCATTGCACCACCGTTTCGGGTGATCAGATCGCGTGTTCTGCGGTTATGCCCAATGTTCGTGCGGGCGATTCGGCGCGGCTGAACAGGTTGATGGGGGAACGCAGCGTGATCGAGGCCCGCGCAGCGCGGGCCTGCCAGATTTGATCAGCTTTTCATTCCGTCCCAGAACCCTTTGACCTTGTCAAAGAACCCACTGCTTTCAGGGTTGTTTTCGGCACTAAGCTTTTCAAACTCTTCCAGCAGTTCTTTCTGACGTGAGGTCAGGTTGACAGGGGTTTCAACCGCCAGTTCGATCAGCATATCGCCATGCCCGCCACCACGCAACGCGGGCATGCCCTTGCCCCGCAACCGCATCTGGCGGCCGGACTGACTGCCCATTGGCACTTTCACGCGCGAGCGTCCGCCATCGATGGTGGGCACTTCTACCTCTCCGCCCAAGGCCGCACGGGCCATGCTGACGGGCACGCGGCAATACAAGGTCACATCATCGCGCTTGAAAATCTGATGCTCGGCCACATTCACGAATATATACAGATCGCCCGGTGTGCCGCCCCGCAACCCCGCCTCGCCCTCGCCCGACAAGCGAATGCGCGTTCCTGTTTCAACACCTGCCGGAATATTGACAGATAGGCTGGCTTCCTTCTCGACCCGCCCCGCACCCGCACAGACCTTGCACGGATTCTTGACGATCTGGCCAGAGCCGCCGCAGGTGGGACAGCTGCGTTCAACAGTGAAAAACCCTTGCTGCGCGCGCACTTTGCCCATGCCCGAACAGGTCGGGCAGGTTACCGGCTCTGCGCCCCCTTCGGCCCCCGTACCCTTGCAGGCATCGCAAGCAGACAGGCGTGGCACGCGAATGGTTTTCTTCGCACCGGCATAGGCTTCTTCCAGATTGATGCGCATATTATAGCGCAAATCCGACCCGCGGCTGGCACGCGAGCGCGGCCCACCGCGCCCACCGCCGACGAAATCGCCGAACAGGTCTTCAAACACATCGGAAAATGCGCTGGCAAAATCGGCATTGCCGCCAAAGCCGCCGCCCTGACGCGCACCGCGCGCGCCTGCGGCCCCCATACCCCCATCGAAAGCGGCATGGCCGAACCTGTCATAGGCGGCCTTGCGGTCAGGGTCTTTCAGCGCATCATATGCTTCGTTTACTTCCTTGAACTGTGCTTCGGCATCGGGGTTGTCGGAGTTACGGTCCGGGTGCAGCTCTTTCGCCTTTTTGCGATAAGCTTTTTTCAACTCTTCGGCAGAGGCGGAGCGGCTGACCCCGAGCACGTCGTAGAAGTCGCGTTTGGCCATGATGTTCTTTCCCAAAAGAGGCCATCCGGCCTGACCAAGTCAGGCCGGATGGCCATTGCAGCATCGCAGGCTTATTTGCGCTTGTCTTCGCCAATATCCTCGAAATCGGCATCGACAATGTCATCATCGACACCGCGCGGTTCATCCTCGCCAACATCGCCGCTATCGGCAGCTTCGGCCTGTGCCTTATAGATCGCCTCACCCAGCTTCATCGACGCCTCTGTGACGTTCTGGATGCCGGATTTGATCTTGCCTGCATCCTCGCCTTCCAGCGTATCTTTCAGCGCGGCTACGGCCAGCTCGATCGCCTCGACTGTGGTCGGATCAACCTTGTCCTTATGCTCTTCCACCGCTTTCTCGGTCGAATGGATCAGGCTTTCCGCCTGATTGCGGGCCTCGACCAGTTCGCGGCGGGCCTTGTCCGCTTCGGCATTTGCCTCGGCGTCCTGAACCATTTTCTCGATATCCTCATCCGACAACCCGCCAGAGGCCTGAATGGTGATCTTCTGTTCCTTGTTGGTGCCCTTGTCGCGTGCCGACACGTTGACAATGCCGTTGGCATCAATGTCGAAGGTCACCTCGATCTGCGGCATGCCGCGCGGGGCGGGGGGGATATCTTCAAGGTTGAACTGGCCCAGCATCTTGTTATCGGCCGCCATTTCACGCTCGCCCTGAAACACACGGATGGTGACAGCGTTCTGATGGTCTTCGGCGGTGCTGAACACCTGGCTTTTCTTCGTTGGAATGGTCGTGTTGCGGTCGATCAGGCGGGTGAAGACACCGCCCAATGTCTCAATGCCCAGCGACAGTGGCGTGACATCCAGCAGGACCACATCCTTGACATCGCCTTGCAACACACCGGCCTGAATAGCGGCCCCCATGGCAACCACTTCGTCAGGGTTCACGCCCTTATGGGGTTCCTTGCCAAAGAAGCTGGTCACTTCCTCGATCACCTTGGGCATGCGGGTCATACCGCCAACGAGGATCACTTCGTCAATGTCGCCCTTGGACAGGCCCGCATCCTTCAACGCGGCCGCGCAAGGCTTCAGCGAGTTCTTGATCAGATCACCCACCAGCGATTCCAGCTTGGCGCGTGTCAGCTTCATGACAAGGTGCAGGGGCTGGCCTGTATTCTTGTCCATGCTGATGAACGGCTGGTTAATTTCGGTCTGGCTGGAAGAAGACAGCTCGATCTTGGCTTTCTCGGCAGCTTCTTTCAGGCGCTGAAGCGCCATCTTGTCGCTGGTCAGGTCTACGCCATTCTCTTTCTTAAACTCGTTCGCCAGATAGTTGACGATCCGCATGTCGAAATCTTCGCCGCCAAGGAACGTGTCGCCGTTGGTGGATTTCACCTCGAACAGGCCATCATCGATTTCCAGAATGGTAATGTCGAATGTGCCGCCCCCAAGGTCGTAAACCGCAATCGTGCGGCTTTCTTTCTTGTCCAGACCATAGGCCAGCGCCGCGGCTGTCGGCTCGTTAATAATGCGCAGCACTTCCAGACCGGCAATCTTGCCTGCATCTTTCGTCGCCTGACGCTGGGCATCGTTGAAATAGGCAGGCACAGTAATCACGGCCTGCGTGACCTTTTCGCCCAGATAGCTTTCGGCGGTTTCTTTCATCTTTTGCAAGATGACGGCAGAAATCTGGCTGGGGCTGTATTTCTCGCCCCGCGATTCAACCCATGCGTCGCCGTTGCCACCATCGATAATGGTGTAGGGGACAAGGTTTTTGTCCTTTTCGACTTCTGCATCGGTCAGGCGGCGGCCAATCAGGCGCTTGACGGCAAATACTGTATTGGTCGGGTTGGTGACGGCCTGCCGCTTGGCGGGCTGGCCGACCAAGCGCTCATTCTCGGTGAACGCCACGATAGACGGCGTTGTACGCGCGCCTTCGGCGTTTTCAATCACACGCGGTTGGCTGCCATCCATAATGGCAACACAGGAGTTTGTGGTCCCAAGGTCGATACCAATGACTTTACCCATTTTCGAGCATCCTCTCTCTCAAGCGATGTGGCAGCGGGCTGGTCCTGTCAGGCCCCGGCCCATCTGAATCTGAAACAAACCCCAACCGGGGTATCTTGGCCGGTATATAGGAAGGCCGTTTAGAGGCTGCAACCGTCACAGAGCCGTGAAATTTCGATGAAGGGCGAAATTTCTTCCAAGACGGGGCCTTGGGTGGCCAAACTTGCGACTTGGGACGGAACATGGCATGTCGGCAGACAGGTTTTTATCAGGAGTAATGTGACCATGCTATATGTAGACATCCCCACGCAGGCCGAAATTGGAACGCTTGTCGCAACCCGCGGCGAGGCGTTGATCAGCCTTTACCTCCAGACAACACCAGAGACGCAGCATATTGACGCCGCGCGCACACGGTTGAAACAATTGACGAATGACGCTGTGGCCCAGCTGGAAGAAGTGGGCATGGCCAAACGCACCATCTGGCCAATTGAAGAACAGCTGCATGACCTGATGGATGACGATGATTTCTGGCGCGTGCAGGCCAATTCGCTGGCCATTTTCGTGACCCCCGACAGCCTGCGCAGCTTTCGCCTGCCCAACCACCTGAGCGAGACAGTGCAGGTCGCCGACCGCTTTCACCTCAAGCCGCTATTGCGCGCAGTCTCCATGCCACAACACGCCTTTGTGCTGGCGCTGGCAGAAAACGAATTGCGCGTGATCGAAGTGCTGGGCGACCAGCCCGCACAGGAATTGCGCGTGCCCAATCTGCCCAAGGATGCGGCATCTGTGGCGGGCACAGCCAATGTCAATTCGCGCAGTTATTCGGGCCGTCAGGGGGGCGGCGAGGGGCAGAAGCACCACCTGCGCCAGTATTGCCGCAAAATCGATTCCGCCCTGCGCGGTCTGCTGGCAGGCCGCGAAGAGCCGCTGATCATTGCCGCGACCGATCCGCTGCTGTCGATGTACCGCTCGATCAACAGCTACCCGCATCTGGCACAAGCGGCCATCACCACCAGCCCCGTGCGGGTTCCCGCACATGACTTGGGCGCACAGGCCCGCAAGATCATGGATGGGATCAACGCAGCCTCGGTTGCAGGGTTTGGCGAGTTGTATTCGGCACGCGAGAATGAAGACCGCGCAACCACGCAAATCGCCCGCATCGCACGGGCGGCTACTTTTGGCGCGGTCGACACGCTTCTGGTCGATATGGACAGCGTGGTTCCCGGTCTGGTCGATGAAGAGACCGGCGAAATTACGATGGCCACAGCCGAAAGCGCGGTCAGCTACGGCGTGATTGACGAGATCGCGGGTCGTGTGATCGCCAATGGCGGCAAGGTCATCGCTGTGCGTCGCGCGGATATCCCGCAAGAGGCGGAACTCGCCGCAGTGTTGCGCTACGCAATCTGATGCTGTGTGCGACGTAAGCCCCGGTCTTGAACCGGGGCCTGCGCCCTCACCACCAGAGGTCTCGGGTCAAGCCCGGGACTGCCGCGCGTCAGGCGGCCAGACCGCGCCCTTTCAGCAGCGCCTCGACCCCCGGCATCCGCCCGCGAAATGCGGTATACAACCGCTCTGCCTCGTCGCTGCCGCCTGCGGACAGAATAAACCTTTCCAGTTTGCCTGCGATCTGCGGGTCGAACGCATCGCCCGCCTCACGGAAGGCCTCGAACGCATCGGCATCCATCACCTCGGACCACATATAACTGTAATAGCCGCTAGAATACCCATCGCCCGCAAAGACATGCGCGAAATGGGGTGTTGCGTGGCGCATCCGAATGGCGCGTGGCAGGCCCAAAGCATCCAGCACTTCGGCCTGTTTCTGCATCGGGTCACCGGGCGGCGGGCCATCATGGAATTCCAGATCCACCAGCGCCGAGGCCACATATTCAACCGTCGCAAACCCCTGATCGAAGTTTTGCGCAGCCAAAAGCCGCTCCAGCATCTCTTGCGGCATTGCCGCGCCGGTTTCAACATGACGGGCATGTTGCGCCAGCACTTCGGGCACTTCCAGCCAGTGTTCATATAACTGGCTGGGCAATTCCACGAAATCCCGCGCGACCGAGGTGCCCGAGATAAACCCATAGCTGACATCCGACAGCATCTGGTGCAGCGCATGGCCGAATTCGTGAAACAGCGTGCGCGCATCATCATAAGACAGCAGCGCAGGGTTCCCCTTGGCGAAATTGCAGATATTCACCACAATAGGCCGCACCTCTCCGCCCAGCTTGCGCTGGCTGCGCATGGTCGAGCACCACGCCCCAGAGCGTTTCGCGGGCCGCGCGAAATAATCGCCGATGAACACCGCCATATGGCGGCCCTCGCGCGTCACCTCCCATGCGCGGGCATCGGGGTGGTACAGCGGCACGTCCAGCGCACGGAATTCCAGCCCGAACAGGCGTTGCGCACAGTCAAAGGCGGCAGCGATCATCCCGTCCAGCGACAGATAGGGTTTCAGCGCGGCCTCGTCGAGATCATGTTCCGCTTGGCGCAGCTTGTCCGCGTAGAAACGCCAGTCCCACGGCTCCAGCGGGCCGGTATGGCCGTCTGCGTGCAACAGTGCTTCCAGCCGCGCCGCATCAGCCATGGCCTTGGCGCGCGCAGGTTCCCACACCTGCATCAGCAGATCGCGCACCGCCTGCGGCGTGCCTGCCATTTCCGTTTCCAGCTTGTAGCTGGCAAAACTGTCATAGCCCAGCAGGCTGGCACGTTCCGCGCGCAGGGCCAGCACTTCGGCGGCAATCGCGCGGTTATCGGTCGCGCCGCCATTCGCGCCACGCGCGGTCCATGCCGCGTAAGCTTTTTCGCGCAGATCGCGCCGCGTTGAAAACTGCAAGAACGGCACGATGAGCGAGCGGTTCAGCGTCACGACATGGCCTTCGCGCCCCCGGTCTTCGGCGGCGGCGCGGGCGCTGGCAATCACGAAATCCGGCAAGCCCGCCAGATCTTCCAGCGGCATCATCCAGTCGCGTTCATCTGCCAGCAGGTTTTGCGTGAATTGCGTGCCCAGACTGGCCAGCCGCGATTTCACCTCGGTCAGGCGCGCGGCCTCTGCGCCCTCCAATGCAGCGCCCGCCCGCATGAACATACGCCGGTACAGCATCAAGACGCGCGCCTGCTCGTCTGTCAGATCCAACGTGTCGCGCGCGGCCCAAAGCGCCTCGATCCGGTCAAACAGCGCGCGATTGTTGACGATCTCGGAGGAATAGGCCGAAAGCTTTGGCGACAACTCGCGCTGGAGTGCCTCACGCTCGGGGTTGGAATCGCTGCCTGACAGGTTGAAAAACACCCCCGCCACACGGTCCAGCAGGTCATCGGCCTGTTCCATCGCCTCGATCGTGTTGGCGAAGCTGGGGGCCTCTGGGTTATTGGCAATCGCACCATAGGCAGCGCGGCCTGCCGCTAGCGCGGCATCAAAGGCGGGCGCAAAATCTGCATCCCTGATCTGTTCAAAGGGCGGAAGGTTGAACTCGGCCTGCCACGGGGCCAGAAGCGGATTGGTCATGATGCACGCCTTGTATGAAGATTTGCCCATACCCTAGGCCCGTTCCGCGACAGGTTCAATCCGGCGCGTTGCTTGGGGCCAAAGCGGCCAGCCGGACGGGGGGGGGGCGGCAAATAAGCTGGTCCTCATCTGCAGCGGCCCAAAGCTGTGGGTCGATACCCTTTGCCAGACCCCATGCCGCTTGATATGACACAGGCACAGGAACGCAGGCGTTCCACCAACCCGCACGGCAGGTGTTCATGCAGGCCACACCATAATACCGCGCCACACCAACCGCGCCGCGCGCCCCCACGGGGTGGGCCCTGCGCACAAAAGGGCAAATGGCCGTGCCCTGCACCCGAAGGCCCCCATCCACGCACACCAGAATGGAGAAACTGATGAATTTCAACGCTTTAATTGTCGAGAAAACCGACGATGGCAAAACCCACGCCAGTGTGCAGCGCATCACCCAAGACCAGTTGCCCGCAGGCGATGTGACTGTCGCGGTGGAATATTCGACCGTGAATTACAAGGATGGTTTGTGCATCGGGCCCGGTGGCGGGTTGGTGCGGAACTACCCCCATGTGCCCGGAATTGACTTTGCCGGCACGGTCGAGGCCTCGGATGATCCGCGCTACGCGCCCGGCGACAAGGTGGTGTTGACCGGCTGGCGCGTGGGCGAGGCGCATTGGGGCGGCTATGCCCAGAAAGCGCGCGTCAAGGCCGATTGGCTGGTTCCCCTGCCCGATGCCCTCTCCACACGGCAGGCCATGGCGGTGGGAACGGCAGGATTTACAGCCATGCTGGCCGTTATGGCGCTGGAGAACCACGGGCTGAAACCGGGCGACGGGCCTGTGCTGGTGACAGGCGCGGCGGGGGGTGTCGGCTCTGTCGCGGTGGCGCTGCTGGCGGCTTTGGGCCATGACGTGGCCGCAGTGACCGGCAGGCCCGAGACAGAGCCGTATCTGCGCGAGCTGGGGGCCAGCCAGATTGTGCCGCGTGACATGATTAACGAGACGGTCAAGCGCCCGCTGGAATCCGAAATCTGGGCGGGGTGTGTCGATGCCGTGGGCGGGGCGATGCTGGCGCGGGTGCTGGGGCAGATGAAATACCGCTGTTCTGTCGCCGCAGTCGGGCTGGCTGGCGGGGCGAACCTGCCTGCAACCGTCATTCCCTTTCTGTTGCGCGGGGTCAATCTGCTGGGAATCGATTCTGTCCTGCAACCCTATGAGAACCGTGTGCTGGCATGGAACAGGATTGCGCAGGATCTGCCGATGGACAAGCTTGAGGAGATGATCCAGCCCGCAACGCTGGCGGACCTGCCAGCGCTTGGCGCGGATATTCTGAAAGGTCAGGTCAAAGGCCGTGTGGTGGTCGATGTGAACGGCTGACCCATATACCGCCAGTCGGACCATGGCGCAAAGCAGCGCGCAGGCCCGACTGGCCGCAGCGAAACGCAGGGCCATTGCGCAGGCATTCGACCAGCCGTTCCGGCTTTTACCCTGCGCAAGGCTGCATTTGCCTTTGACAATCACAGTTTCACACAGGCGGTCAGCGACCGAATGCGCAACGCTTGGGCAGGTTGGGGTGGTTCTGATGACACCGCCCTTGCAGGCGCACACCTGCATAAAAGGCAAAAGCCGCATTCAGCAGGGTTCATCTGCTGCCTGCCGCTGCATGGAAAAATACAGGATGTTGCGATCCCCCTCTCTCGCGTAGCTGAGCTGGCTTGTCAGGCTGCGAACCAGAAACCACCCATACCCCCCTTCTGCAAACGTGGCCGGATCGGGCGCGGTATGCCCCGCCCCTGACGGGTCGAACGCGCGGCCGGTGTCAGACATGCGACATTCTACCGATGCGGTGTTCAGAACCAGATCACACTCGATCACGCCCGCCGCATCTTTATAGCCATGCTCGACAATATTGGTCATGATCTCTGACAGCACCAGATCAATATCGGCAGACACCTCGTAAGGGATATCTTGCGCCGATAGAAAATGGCGGACATGTTGCAATGTCTGGCGCACCGGGACGAGTTCGCCCGCGCAACAGATGCGCAAATCAGATTTTGTCTCAGTAAGTTCGGCCATTCCTATGTCCCCGCAAGCTGTATCGCCTTCTGCCTTGACCAAGCGTCATGTCCATTCCAGCATGCTTTGGTTAATTTACTGTCACCCCGCAGCGCTGATTTGGGGTGTGCCTGCATCCGCCATGACAGGGGCGTGGTCGTGGATGCGAAAAACAGTATCCATCCGCGTCAGCCGGAAGAGTTTGCGCACAGCCGGTGTCAGCGCTGCAATTTCCATGGGGCGCGTGGGGCCAAGCAGTTTCATCACCCCCACAATCGCGCCCAATCCGCTGCTGTCCAGAAACTGCACCTGTTTCAGGTTCAGAATGACGCGCATGCCGTCTTCCACATGCACCTCGCGCATAATGTCCTTGAAGACGATGGCGACCGCCGCATCAAGCCGCGATTCCAGAACTGTGATGACCAGCGCATCCCCCATCTGACACTGCGTTACTTGCATATTCACCCCTTTCCCAAGCTTCGATATGGTGAGATTATACCCAAACTGTTACCAAGAGATTGCCATACAGACCTTCGAGGAGCGGATAACATGCAAGACGTAGCCATTCTGGGTGCCGCCCGCACGGCCATGGGCGGTTTGCAGGGCGTGTTTGCCGGTCTGGGCGCGCCACAACTGGGCGGGGCCGCGATTGCAGGCGCATTGCGCGATGCGGGGCTTGATGGCGCGCAGGTTGAAGAGCTGCTGATGGGCTGCGTCCTGCCTGCCGGACAAGGGCAGGCCCCTGCGCGTCAGGCCGGTTTCGCCGCAGGGCTGGGCGAGTCGGTGCCAGCCACCACGCTGAACAAGATGTGCGGGTCCGGCATGAAAGCCGCGATGATCGCCCATGACCAGATCGCGCTGGGGCAGTCCGGTGTGATCGTGGCGGGCGGCATGGAAAGCATGTCCGACGCGCCCTATCTGCTGCCAAAAATGCGCAGCGGCGCGCGGCTGGGCCATGGGCAGGTGATTGACCATATGTTTCTGGATGGTCTGGAAGATGCCTATGACAAGGGCCGCCTGATGGGCACATTCGCCGAGGATTGCGCCGAACATTACCAGTTCACGCGCGCGGCACAGGATGACTACGCGTTGCAATCGCTGTCCAACGCGCTGGAGGCGCAGGCCAAGGGCGATTTCGCGCGCGAAATCGCGCCTGTCAGCCGAAGCACCCGCAGCGGCGACATTGTGGTGGCGGAAGACGAGCAACCGAAATCCGCGCGGCCCGAAAAGATACCGCATCTGAAACCCGCCTTTCGCACGGGCGGCACAGTGACAGCGGCCAACAGCTCTTCCATCTCGGACGGGGCGGCGGCGCTGGTGCTGGGCGCGTGCAGCATGGCCGAGGCGCATGGCATCGCGCCGCGCGCCTTTCTCCGCGGCCATGCCAGCCATGCGCAAGCGCCCGGCTGGTTTACCACCGCACCCGTGCCTGCGGCGCGCAAGCTGCTGGACAGGCTGGGCTGGGCCGTGTCGGATGTGGACCTGTGGGAAGTGAACGAGGCCTTTGCCGTGGTGCCCATGGCGTTCATGCGTGAAATGGGTTTGCCGCGCGATGTGGTCAATGTGCATGGCGGGGCGTGCGCGCTTGGCCACCCGATCGGCGCATCTGGTGCGCGGATCATGGTCACGCTTCTGAATGCATTGGAGGCGCGCGGGCTGAGGCGCGGCATTGCCGCCATTTGCATCGGCGGCGGCGAAGGCACGGCCATTGCAATCGAACGGCCCTAAGGCCAACCAGATGCGCCCTTGCCCACATCGAGGGGGCGCGGCCGCGTCGCAAGAGGGCTGCGCCCCTTGCTCCATCACCGCAGAAAGGGAACCGGATGCTGGACTACGAATCGCTTGCAGCACGCATATATGCCCTGACCGAGGGCGAGACAGACGCAGTTGCGCTGATGGCCACGCTGGCCTGCGAGGTGCATCATTCAGATGACCGGTTCGACTGGACAGGGTTTTACCGCGTCACCGCCCCTGATATGCTGAAAATCGGCCCCTATCAGGGCGGGCATGGCTGCCTTGTCATCCCGTTTTCGCGCGGGGTTTGCGGGGCCTGTGCGCGCACCGGCGAAGTGCAGTTGGTGCCCGATGTCGAGGCGTTCGAGGGGCATATCGCCTGCGCCAGTTCCACACGATCGGAACTGGTCTTGCCGGTGCGCGACGGCGCGGGGCAGTTGATTGCGGTGTTTGACATTGACAGCGACCAGCCCGACGCCTTCAGCCAGACCGATGCCGGGGCTTTGGGCGCGATCCTGTCGCAGGTCTTTGCCAGACCGCTATCTTAAGGGCATAGCAGTCATGCGCTTTGAGATTGATTGGGACGATGCCTTTGCCAATGGCGCGTATATCGACGGGGCGGCGGAATTTCCGCCGCGCTGGGAAGGGGCGGCCAAGGGTTTTCGCGCAAATGCGCGCCTACGTCCTGACATCGCATATGGCCCCCACCCGAGAGAGCGGTATGACCTGTTCCTGCCCGACACGCCCCCGCGCGGTTTGGTGGTGTTCGTGCATGGCGGCTACTGGCTGAAATTCGACAAATCCATCTGGTCGCATCTGGCACAGGGGCCAGTGGGGCAAGGCTGGGCCGTGGCACTGCCAAGCTACACGCTGGCACCCGAGGCGACGATACCGCAGATCACGGCCCAGATCGCGCGCGCCGTTGAGCATGCGGCAGGTGAGGTTGCAGGCCCGATCTGCCTGACCGGCCATTCTGCGGGCGGGCATCTGGCCACCCGCATGATCTGCGCCGATACACCGCTGCCGCGCGAAATCCTTGACCGGATCGCGCATGTCCTGTCCATCTCGGGCCTACATGACCTGCGGCCCTTGGTGCAAACACAGATGAATGCGGAACTTGGGCTGACTGACGCGGTGGCGCGTCGCGAAAGCCCTGCCCTGCACCGCCCGCATCCGGGCATTCCGGTTACAGCATGGGTGGGCGGGCATGAGCGGCCAGAATTCCTGCGCCAGTCCGCCCTGTTGCGCGAGGAATGGGCGCGAAAGGGCTGCGCCACGCGCCTGTATGTCGCGGAAGGGCTGCACCATTTCAACGTCATCGACGGGTTGGCACAGGCCGATAGCGCGCTGACGCAGGCACTGTTATCCGGCCTTGGCGCACCCGAATAACGCGCAACACAGGCCAGGTGCACGCCTGCACCCCAAAGACATTTACTTTTTCACCAGATCGGGGCAACACTGGCCCAAACCAATAAACCAAACAGGGAGAGTGACATATGAAAACCCTCAGGACGACCGCATTGGCGGCCCTGACCGCTGGTGCGATGCTGGGACAGGCACAGGCAGATACAGTTACCGTGGGCATGATCACCACCCTGTCGGGCGGTGGCGCGGGCTTGGGTGTCGATGTGCGCGACGGCTTTTTGCTGGCGCTGGAGATGGCGGATGCGCATGACATCAATCTGGTTGTCGAGGATGACGCCCAGCGCCCCGAACTGGCGGTGCAGATCGCAGAGCGCATGATACAGTCGGAGCGCGCGGATATTCTGACCGGCATCATCTGGTCGAACCTTGCAATGGCGGTTGTGCCCTCAACCGTGGCGCAGGATATTTTCTACATCTCGCCCAATGCTGGCCCATCCGCGCTGGCGGGGGCAAATTGTCACCCCAATTATTTCAACGCGGCATGGCAAAATGACATGCTGCACGAAGCCGCAGGCCAGCATGCCAATGTGCTGGGCTATGAAAACACCTTCATCATGGCCCCGAACTACCCCGCGGGCACAGATGCGCTGACAGGGTTCAAACGCTATTTCGAGGGGGAGCTGGCGGGCGAGTTGTTCACCCAAGTGGGCCAGACCGATTACGCCGCCGAAATCGCGCAAATCCGCGCTTCTGGGGCGGATTCGATCTTTATCTTCCTGCCCGGCGGCATGGGCATTTCCTTCATGCGCCAGTTTGAACAATCTGGCGTTGACCTGCCCATCGTGTCGGCCGGGTTCAGCTTCGATCAGGATGTGTTGCCTGCCATGGGGTCTGCGGCACTGGGTGTGATCAACACCTCGCAATGGTCGCCTGATCTGGAGAATGCGGCCAATGAAGCCTTTGTCGCCGCCTTTCAGGACGCCTATGGCCGTCTGCCCTCGCTTTACGCCAGTCAGGGCTTTGACACCGCGAACCTGATCCTCTCTGCCCTGTCCAGCGCCGATGTCGCGGATAAAGACGGGTTCCGCGACGCCCTGCGTGCCGCCGATTTCGCATCCGTCCGGGGGGATTTCAGCTTTGCGCCCAACCATCATCCGGTGCAAACTGTCTATGTCCGCGAAGTGGTCGAGGTTGAGGGCGTTTTGACAAATCGCATCATCGGCACCGCCTTTGAGGAACACCGCGACGTGCATGGTGAAAATTGCACCATGTAAGCCGCGCGCCCTAGCCCCGGCGCAGGCCGGGGCCTCTCCCCTTGTCCCCCCAAAGGTAATGTCCCATGTCTCTTGCACTGGTGCTAGAGCAGCTTCTCAACGGCGTGCAATTCGGGCTGATGCTGTTTCTGATGTCAGCTGGCCTGACGCTGGTCTTTGGCGTGATGGGGCTGATCAATCTGGCGCATGGCTCGCTTTATATGATCGGCGCGTTTCTATGCGCGGCGGTCGCGGGGGCGACGGGTAATTTCTGGCTGGGGCTGATGGCGGGCATTGCCGCCGCCGCTGCCGCAGGCGCATTGATCGAGATGATCGTCATCCGCCGGCTTTATGCGCGCGACCATCTGGATCAGGTGCTGGCCACTTTCGCGCTGATCCTCATCCTGTCGGAAGGTGTGCGCATGGTCTTTGGCCCCTTCCCGCTTTACCTGAACGTGCCAGACAGCTTGCGCGGCACGGTCAGCCTTGGGGTGGTGGACTATTCGCTCTACCGGCTGGCGCTGATCGGCTTCGGGCTGGCCGTGGCCGTGGGGCTGTGGGCGCTGATTGCCAAAACCCGCCTTGGCATCCAGATCCGCGCAGGCTCGACCGACCGCGAGATGATCGCAGCCCTTGGCGTCAATATCCGCGCGCTCTACACAATCGTCTTTGCCCTTGGCGCAGCGCTTGCAGGGCTTGCGGGCGCGCTGGTGGGCGCTATCCAGTCGGTGCAGGTGGGCATGGGCGAGCCTGTGCTTATTGTGGCCTTTGTCGTCATTGTCATTGGCGGGATCGGCTCGATCAAGGGGGCGATGGTGGGCGCGCTGCTGGTGGGCGTGATTGACACGATGGGCCGGTTTCTGCTGCCCCGCATTTTCGCCACCTTCATGGACACATCGCAGGCCATGGGGGTGGGGGCGGCGCTTGCCTCCATGTTGATCTACCTGCTGATGGCGCTTGTGCTGATCTTCCGCCCCAAAGGACTGTTCCCCGCCCATGGATAATCTGCGCAAGGAATGGCTGCTCAATGCCCTGCTGGCGGGTGCGCTTTTTGCTGTCCCCCTCTGGGCATGGATGGCGAATGAGCCGTTCATCATCACACTCGCGACCCGTATCGCCATTCTGGCCATTGCCGCTGTGGGCCTGAATATCGCGCTGGGGCTGGGGGGTATGGTCAGCTTTGGCCATGCGCTGTATTTGGGTGTTGGCGGCTATGTAGCAGGGATTGCCGCCTATCACGCTTTCAACGGCACCACGGTCATGGGCCTGCCTGGCACCAACCAGATGCTGCCCATCTGGGGCGTGGCGATGGTGGTGTCCGGGCTGGTCGCTGGCATCGTGGGCGCGCTGTCGCTGCGGACTTCAGGCATTTTCTTCATCATGATTACACTGGCCTTTGCGCAGATGGGGTTTTTCTTTACCCTGTCATGGCCCGCTTATGGCGGCGAAGACGGTTTGCCAATCTTTATGCGCAACCAGTTTCCCGGCCTGAACACGGCGCGGCCATGGGAATTGTTTCTGGTCGCTTATGGCGTGCTGCTGGTCACCCTCGCCCTATTTGCGATGCTGCGCGCCGCCCGCTTTGGCGCGGCCCTGATGGCCATTCGCCAGAACCCCGACCGCGCCGCCGCTATCGGCATTTCGCCCTTTGGCATCAAACTGGTGGCCTTTGTCCTGTCAGGCATGATCACAGGGCTGGCAGGCGCGATGATGGCCGACCTCACCCGCTTTGTCAGCCCCGCAATGATGGCATGGACCATGTCGGGCGAATTGATCGTCATCATCATTCTGGGCGGGGTGGGTCGCCTGTTCGGGCCAGTTGCGGGCGCGGCCATTCTTGTGGGGTTCGAGGTGTTCTTCGGCGGGCTGACCGAACATTGGAAACTCTGGCTGGGCCTTGTGCTGCTGGCAGTTGTGCTGTTCGCGCGCGGCGGGCTGATCGGACTGATCGCAGGAAGGGCGCAAAATGGCTGACCCCGTTCTGGACCTGCGCGGCCTGTCCAAAAGCTTCGGCGCGCTGAAGGCCACAGATGATGTGTCCCTCACACTGTACAAAGGGGAAATCCACGCGCTGATCGGTCCCAATGGTGCGGGCAAATCCACCTTGATGGGTCTGATCTCGGGCAAGACCGCGCCGGATGCAGGGCAGGTCATGCTGAATGGTGCCGATATCACCACGCTCTCTGTCGCGCGCCGCGCACGCGCGGGGCTGGGGCGCAGCTTTCAGGTCTCCTCGCTCATCCCCGACTACTCGGCGCTGCGCAATGTCATGCTGGCACTTCAGGCGCGCCAGGGGCACAGCTACCGCTTCCTGCGCCCTGTCAATCATGACGCACCCCTGCGCGATGGCGCGCGCGCCCTGCTGGCGCGTGTGGGTCTTGCCCCCCGCGCCTCGGTCGAGGCGGCGATGCTCAGCCATGGCGAAAGGCGGCTGCTGGAAATTGCTGTCGCACTGGCGCTGGCCCCCAAATGCTTTTTGCTGGACGAACCTATGGCCGGTCTGGGCGCGGAAGGAACTGCCCGCCTTGTCACCTTCCTGCGCGCCTTGAAGCAAGAAGCCCCGATCCTGCTGATCGAGCATGACATGGACGCGGTCTTTCAACTGGCCGACCGTATCTCGGTGCTGGTCTATGGCCGCATCATCGCCACCGGCAGCGCGGCAGAGATCCGCGCCAACCCGCAGGTCCGCGCCGTCTATCTGGGCGAGGAAACAGCATGACCCCCCTTCTCGACCTCGAAAACCTGCATGTATTCTACGGTGCCTCGCAAGCGCTGTTCGGCGTCAGTTTGCAGGTCCGCGAAGGGCAGGCCGTGGCCCTGATGGGCCGCAATGGCATGGGCAAAAGCACCACCATCGCCACCGCCTGCCGCATGCTGCCCTTGCGCACAGGCGCAGTGCGCTTTGCGGGGCGCGATATCAGCGCCGCGCCATCGTTTCGCGCCGCGCGCCTTGGCATCGGGCTGGTGCCCGAGGGGCGGCGCTGCTTTCCCAACCTGACCGTCACCGAAAACCTGATCGCCAGCGCGCGCCCCGGCCCTTGGGATCTGGCGCGCGTGCAGGGTTTCTTTCCACGGCTGGCCGAACGCACGCATCAGCTTGCCGCCACCCTGTCAGGGGGCGAGCAGCAAATGCTGGCCATTGGCCGCGCGCTTATGACCAATCCGCGCCTTCTGGTGCTGGATGAAGCGACAGAGGGGCTGGCCCCTGTCATCCGTCAGGAAATCTGGGCCGCGATAACCAAGCTGAAAGCTGATGGCCTGTCCATTCTTCTGGTGGACAAGACGCTGTCGGAAATCCTGCCTTTCGCAGATCATTGCGTGATACTGGAACGCGGCGCCGTCGCGTGGCAGGGCCAGCCCGAAGCCCTGTCTGCCGACATTGCCACCACTTATCTGGGCGTCTGATCCATTTTCTTGCGAAAAATACTCAAGGCGGGCGTGCCCCCTCAGGGGATACGCGCGCGCTGCACGGCCAGAATGCCACCCATGATCACCAGCACGCCGATCACGTCGAACACACCCAACCGCTCGCCCAGCAAGACCGCCGCCACCGCCACTCCGAAAAACGGGTTGAGGAAATGAAAGGTCGCCGCCTGCACTGCGCCAATACGCGCGACCAGCAGGAACCACACCCATGTCGCCGCCAGCCCCGGCACCAGCACGGTATAGCTGAACGCCCCCAATAACTGCCATGTCCAGTTGACCTCTGGCACCTCCAGCAGCGTTGCGGGCACAATCAGGATTGCCGCGCCCACCAGCATTTGCATGCCCACGATTGTCAGCAGGTTGCCGCCTGTGCCCGATGCCCCGCGCATGCTCATGGTTGCGACTGTCAGCGACACAACCCCCAGCACGCAAAGCGCCACACCAAACAGGTCCAGCCCGCCTGTGATCCGCGCGCCCATGATCAGCGCCACCCCTGCGAACCCTGCAAACAGCCCCGCAATCGCCAAGGGGCGCAGGTATTCGCGCAAGATCAGCCACCCCGACAAGGCAACCAGCAGCGGCATGGTCGACGCGATAATCGCCGCGACCGACGCCTCGACTGTCTGCATCGCCACGAAATTCAGCCCCAGATACAGCGCATTTTGCGAGATGCCGAACACGATGGTTGCGCGCCATTGCGCAGGCGTCAGCCGCCAGCTTTGCCCCAGTGCGCGCGCAATCGCCAAGCCGATCAGGCCGGAAATCAGAAACCGCAGGCTGAGGGCATAAAGCGGCGGTGCATCCGCCACGATCATCCGTGCCGAGGTAAAGGCCGAAGACCACATCAGCGCAAAGGCCAGCCCCATCGCAATTGCGCGTATATCCATGGACTTGCCCCTTACTTTGCCCAAGGTTGGGCATCTGCCCGCCCCGGTCCGCGCCAGAAGCGCAGCATCAACAACACAGCCGCAACAGACAGCCCCACGACCAGCCCGGCCCAGACCCCTTCGCCCCCCCAGCCCAGCACAATGCCGAACAGATAGCTGGCCGGCAGGCCCACGCCCCAATAGCTGAAGGCCGCAATCAGCATCGGCACGCGCGTATCCTGCACCCCGCGCAGCAAGCCCATCGCCATAACCTGCGCACCATCTGCCAGCTGGAACACGGCCGCCACTATCAGAAAGGACGCGCCGATCACGATGATCGTTGCGCGCGCGGGTTCATCCGGGGACAGGAATAGCCCCACCAGAAACGGACCTGCCGCGAAATACAAGATCATCGTCGCAGTCGCAAACGCCATCGAAACCGCCACTGCCACAGTCGCACCCGCGCGCAACCCCGCCTGATCGCGCTTTCCGCGCGCACGGCCCACCAGCACAGTGGCCGCATTGGAGAAGCCCAGATGCACCATGAACAGCATCGCCGAGATTTCCAGCGCAATGCCATGCGCGGCCAGTTCATGCGTGCCAATCCAGCCCACCATCACAGTTGCCGCCGAAAACAGCGCCGTTTCAGCCACCAGCGCCACGCCAATCGGCCAGCCCAGCCGCCAGACCTGCCCCATCGCCTGCCAGTCGGCACGCCAGAACCGCTGGAACAGCGTGTAGCGCTTCAGCGCGGGTTGCAGCGCGCAATACAGCGCCAGCGCGCCCGCTGTCACAAGATTGACCGCAATTGTGGCAATCGCCGCACCGCGCACGCCCATTTCGGGCATGCCCAAATTGCCGAAAATCAAGACCCAGTTCAGCCCGATGTTCAGCACCACCGCCGCAACCGTGATCCACAGCGCCACCTGCGTATGCCCCAGTGCTGCAAGGTAGTTTTTCAGCACCATGACAATCAGCGCAGGCACCAGCGAAAAGCCCAGAAGCCGCATATAGGCTTCGGCCAGCGGGATCACATCTTCCGGCTGGCCCAGCAGAGTCAGCAGCGCGCCCGAAAACCAGAACACAGGCAGTGCACCCAGTCCAAAGGCAATCGACAGCCACAGCCCCATGCGCGTGGCGCGCCGCACTTCGGTTTCCTGCCCCGAGGATGCCGCCGTGGCCACCATTGGCATGACCGCATTGGCAAAGCCTGTGCCAAAGGTGAAAACCGCAAAAAACAGCGCCGCCCCCAGCACACCCGCCGCCAGATCAACCACGCCATACCAGCCCAGCATGATCGTGTCAGTGACAGCTAGCATGAACTGCGCCAGATGACTGCCCGCAAGGGGCAGTCCCAGCGCCAGAACACGGCGCAGATTTGTGCTGAAAACGGGCAAGCTTGCGTTCATGTGGCAGGGTTAGCGCCAAGCGCAAGGCGCGGCAAGTCGGCTTAGAAAGTTTTTAACATGTTCAGCGCCACAAACAGAATGAACAGCCCCGCCAGCCCTTCCAGCGCCGCACCAAACAGGCGCGCGCGCCCCGGAGTCTGCGCCCAGCCCAACACCCCGTCGCGGGCCAGAACTGCGGTTGATGCAACTGCGATGGTCACCGCAGCCGTGCCCAGCGCCATCACCATCACCGCGACGATGCCCTGCCAGACCAACCCCATACGCCATGTCAGAATCAGCACAAACAGCGCGCCGGTACAGGGCCGAATGGCAATTGCGCCGACCAGCAGCGCCATATCGCGCCACCCCTTTGCTTGCGCCACCTCATGCATGTCGGGGCCATGCCGATGGCCGCAGCTGTCGCAATGGCCGTGCTCTGTCACCATGACAGGGGCGGCCATCGTCTGGCGGATGACCTTGCGCGCCGCGCGGCTCAAAAGCCACAAGCCGATCAGCGCGATTGCGATCAGGCTGGCACGTTCCAGCCAGATATCGCCTGCCATCTGCATCGCCTCGCGCGAGGCGTCAAAGATCAGCACCCCCGCATAGACCAGCGCAATGGCACTCGCCCCTTGCGCCAAGGACGAGATCAACCCGATCCCCACCATGCGCCCCAGCGGCACCTGACTGCCCGCGCCATATGCGCCCAGCAGAAACTTGCCATGCCCCGGCCCGACTGCATGGACAAACCCATAGGCGAAACACAGGCCCCAAAAGGCCGCAAGCGCGCCCGGCTCGCCCCTGCGCAGGGCGCGCAGGCCCAGCGCCATCTGGTCCTGAAACCCGCGCTGCGCGGCCTGCGCCCAATGCGCGATCTGGTCCATGCCGCCCGCCAGATAGGCCAGCGCGGCAAGCCCCCCCGCCAGTGCGATCACGATCAGGGTGCGGTGCATGAAATCCGCACCTCTTCTGCAAACAGCGCGCCTACAGCGGGAAAGTCGGCCTCGATATCGCCGCCCGCGCCCAGCACCTCTTCCAGTGCCGCTTCCATCTGTGCGCCTGCCACGCTCCAGTCGGGTTCAAACACACGGACCGTGCAATCGCTGCGCCCCCGCACCTTTGGGGTGCCGACAATGCCGTAACTGGTATAATAGGTGGGGTCATAGACGGCCAGTACCCATTCCTGCGCGGGGTCTGGCTGGTCTTCCAGCAGGCGCAGATGCCGCGAGGTCAGCTGCCCGTCGCGGTAATCCGAGGCCCATTCAACCGGCCCGCTTAACGCAAGCGGCGCGCCATTTTGCGTGGCATGGGTGTCGCCGTGGTAATCCTCGATCCAGTTCATGTCGAAGCCGTCCAGCGCGGCGCGCTCCTCCTCTGAAATCTCGCCGGTAAAATCGGGGTCCAACCCCAAGTCAGACACAAGCAGCATGGAAAACATCGGATCATAGGCCCATGATATCCAAACCCCCTCGGGGGCGCCATCGCTGTCAAAGACGATTTCCAACTCCACATCCACAAAAATATGCGGATGCGCCAAGGCAGGGCTGCCCAGCCCAAAGGCGCAGCACGCAGCGACGAAAATCTGCAAAAGTCTCATCTGCCCCTCCGGTTTGGCGCAAAACCTACAACCCGCGCGCTTCTCCCACAAGTCACGCTTGGGCGATCTGCACCGCGGCGCTGCGGCGCGCAAGGGTGGGTGGGTGGGGCGCGTTGCAGCGGCGCGGTGCAGATCGCCTCTGGTTCAGAAATCCAGCCCCAGATCCAGAACAGGGGCCGAATGGGTCAGCGCGCCTACGGAAATGAAATCAACCCCCGTTGCCGCCACTTCGGCGATCCGCTCCAGCCGCATGGTGCCCGATGCCTCGGTCACCACCTGCCCGGCCACACGCTGCACCGCTGCTGTCAGGTCGGCTGTCGTCATATTGTCCAGCAACACCACATCCGCGCCGCCGGTTGCCAGCACATCTTCCAGTTGGGCCAGTGTATCAACCTCGATCTCGATGCGGCGCATGTGGCTGGCGCTTGTGCGCGCGGCGCGCAGCGCGGGCACAATGCCGCCCGCCGCCGCGATGTGGTTGTCCTTGATCAACAGCGCATCCGACAGCCCGAAGCGATGCGCCGCACCGCCCCCATGCAGAACCGCCTGCTTTTCCACCAACCGCAAACCCGGCGTCGTCTTGCGGGTGCAGGTGATGCGCGCCGATGTCCCTGCAGTGCGCGCCACGAAAGCCGCCGTTAGCGTGGCAATGCCTGACAGGCGGCCTGCGAAATTCAGCGCCACACGCTCGCCCGCCAGAATGGATGTGGCCGCCCCTTCAATCGTCATGACTGTCTCGCCTGCTACGACTGCGCTGCCATCCGCGCGGTGGACAGTCACCACTAGCGACGGGTCGACAAGCCGGAGCGCGATTTGCGCCAGTTGCATGCCCGAGATCACACCATCCTGCCGCGCATTCAGCCTTGCACTGTAGCGCAGGCCCTGCGGGATCACCGCAGCCGAGGTTACATCGCCCGAAGGCCCCAGATCCTCGATCAGGGCCGCGCGCACCAAAGGTTCAACCAGCAGGTCGGGCAAGGGGGAATGTGTCATGTCATCTCCGTGCAGGCGGCTTGGCGCAGGCGCAAGGCGTCATTCAATGTCAGCCGAGAGCGCTGCGCCTTGTCCGGGTTCGTGTCGGGGTAATCGTCGCGCCAATGCGCGCCCCGGCTTTCGCAACGGGCCAAAGCACAGGCCGCAATCAGCGTGGCCGTCGCGCACATATTCTGAAAATCGGGCGAGTCGGGCTGTGCTTGTTCAAGCGCTGCGATCTGCGCCAGCGCCTGTTGCAACCCCGCGCCAGTGCGGCGCACGCCCACCAGATCGGTCATCAGATGGCGTAGCGCTGTCACTGCATCTGGTGCAGGCAGCACACCGCCAGACAGGAAGGGCAGCTCAAGCGGCACGGGGTCGGCGGCAGGTGCCGACCAATCCTGACGGATATCTTGCGCGGCGCGTCGGGCAAAGACCAGCGCCTCCAACACCCCGTTAGAGGCAAGGCGGTTCGCCCCGTGCAACCCGGTCGAGGCCGCTTCGCCACAGACCCATAATCCGGGCAGCGAGGATCGCCCCCGCGCATCGGTCGCAACTCCGCCCATATGATAATGCGCCGCTGCGGCCACAGGGATTACGGCGTGTGCCGGGTCCAGCCCCGCCTTGCGGCAGGCGTCCGTCACTGCGGGAAAGCGCGCGTATATTTCCGCGCCAATCGCTGCGCGCGTATCCAAAGCGGGCCGTTTGCCCGCCTGTGTCTGCGCGAAAACCGCACGGGCCACGATATCACGCGGCGCAAGTTCGGCCAGATCGTGCACAGCCGCCATGAAATAATCGCCATCCGAATTGACCAGCAGCGCGCCTTCGCCGCGCAAGGCTTCGGTTGCCAGCGGGGCTGGGTCCAGCCCCAGATCCATTGCGGTGGGGTGGAACTGCACGAATTCCATATCCGCCATTTCCGCACCCGCCCGCGCGGCCAGCCCCATCACCTGCCCGCGAATGCGCGGCGGGTTGGTTGTCAGCGCGTATAACCCGCCAGAGCCACCGCCCGCCAGCAACACCGCAGGCGCATGCAGCGTCACAGGTTTCGAGACGCCCTCTCCCTCTAGCCGGGCCAGCATCACGCCGGTGACGCGGCCTGCATCCACAACCAGCCCTTGGGCCACAACCCGTTCCATCACCTGCACCGACGGGGTGGCGCGGACAGTGGCTATCAGGGTTTCCATAATCTTGCGGCCTGCCTGATCGCCCTTGACCCGCACCACGCGGGCGGTGGAATGCGCGGCCTCGTGGTTCAGGATGTAATTGCCTGCGCCATCGCGGTCAAAAGGGGTGCCAGCATCCGTCAGGTCAAGAATATGGTCACGCGCCGCCGCAGTGACCAGCGCTGCGATTCCCGCGTCCACCGTGCCCGCGCCTGCAAGCACCGTATCGCGCGCATGGGCTTCGGGCGTGTCGCCCTGCGCCATCGCCGCCGCAATACCCCCCTGCGCCCAAGCGGAAGAGGCCCCTTCGCCCAATGTCTCGGGCGAGATGATCAGCACAGGCAGCGGGGCCAGTGCCAGCGCGGCATATAAGCCACCCAGACCCGCCCCCACAATTACGACGCGGTCAGTCGTGACCACAGATCAGCCCTTTGCTGCCGAAAGGTCGATCATGCGCTGAACCGCCAGTCGCGCCTTATCGGCCACCTCGGGTGCAACCTCGATCTGGGTTGTCATTGTGTGCAGCGACCACAGCACCTTTTCCAGCGTGATCTTTTTCATGAACGGGCACATGTTGCACGGGCCGATAAATTCGACATCGGGATGCGCGTCAGAGATGTTGGACGCCATCGAGCATTCGGTCACCAGCATCGCACGCGCGGGGCGTTCAGCGCTGACATAATCCAGAATACCTTTGGTCGAGCCGGAGAAATCAGCCTCGGCCACCACTTCGGGGGGGCATTCGGGATGCGCGATGATGCGGGTGCCGGGGTTCCACTCGCGGAACTCGCGGATATCCTGCGCGGTGTATTGTTCATGCACAATGCATGCCCCGTCCCACCACACAATGCGTTTTTCAGGCACAAGGGCGGCCACATTCTGCGCCAGATACTTGTCTGGCGTCATGATGATCGTGTCCGCCTCCAGCGCACGGATGATCTGCACCGCATTGGCAGAGGTGCAGCAGATGTCAGACGCGGCCTTCACCTCGGCGGTGGTGTTGACATAAGACACCACAGGCGCGCCGGGATATTGCGCGCGCATCTGCGCCACCCCTTCTGCGGTAATGCTGTCGGCCAGCGAACAGCCCGCTTCCATATCCGGCATCAGCACGATTTTGGACGGGTTCAGGATTTTCGACGTCTCGGCCATGAAATGCACACCGCATTGCACGATCACATCCGCCTTGGTGCGCGTCGCCTCGACCGCCAGTTGCAGGCTGTCGCCCACCACATCGGCAATGCCGTGGAAAATTTGCGGCGTCATGTAATTATGCGCCAGAATGGCTGCATTGCGTTCACGCTTCAGCGCGTTGATCGCGGCGACATAGGGCGCATGAATGGCCCAATCCGCAGGCGAGACGACGCGCGACATACGGGAATATTCGGCACTCATGCGCGCGGCCAAATCGGGGTTTGGCGCAAGATCATAGACCGTTTTCAGGTCTTCGCGGATGGCGGGCATGTCCAGCATGGCAAGGCTCCGATCACTTTCAGCGCCCTTTATGAGGGCGAGAGCTGCATATGGGCGTCACTGACAGCAGATCAAGGAAAACCCGCGCGCAGGCCAAAGATAGGCAAGACCCACATACCGCGCGTTCACTTACACACTGACATCTGCGGCCAGATACCCCCTTCAAGACCCTATGTCCAGCAACACAAGGACGCGCGAGATGTCGCTTTGCACCCCAGAGCGCCGCAAACTGGCCAGTCGGGGGCAAATTGCGGTTGTAACAAGCAGCATCGAACCTGCCAGCGCGCAGGGCAAGCAGGAGTGTCGGATCATGACGGAACCAGCAATCGAGATGACGCAGGCGGCAAGCGGGGCGCGTCGGGGGCGCGCATCGGGGGGGGGTGCCGCGCGGCGCGCGGCGCGCACAGCCGTCAGCATTGAAACCGCGCGGTATATCGAGCGCAACATCCCCAATCTGGATGTACTGAACGAAGAGGCGCTGGCGATTATCGAGGCCAATGCCGAAACCGTGCTGGCCGAAATTGGCGTGAGTTTCGTGGACAACCCCGACGCGCTGGCCCGCTGGCGTGATGCAGGCGCCGAGGTGACGGGCGAGCGTGTGCGCATTCCGCGCGGCCTTGCGCGCCAGCTGTGCGCCACAGCGCCCGCCAATTTCACCCAGCATGCCCGCAACCCCGCCCGCAATGTCGAAATTGGCGGGCGCAGTCTGGTGCTGGCCCCTGTTTATGGCCCACCCTTTGTGCGCGATGCATCCGGCGGGCGGCGCTATGCCACGATGGAAGATTTCCGCAATTTCGTGAAGCTGGGCTATATGTCGAAATGGCTGCACCATTCGGGCGGCACAGTGTGCGAGCCGACAGATGTGGCCGTGAACAAGCGCCATCTGGACATGATTCAGGCGCATATGCTGTATTCTGACAAGCCCTTCATGGGGTCGGTCACCGAACCCGTGCGCGCGGCTGATTCGGTCGAGATGGCTAAGATTCTGTTCGGGGCTGACTTTGTTGACCAGAACACCGTCATGACCTCTCTCATCAACATCAACTCGCCGCTGACCTTCGATTCGGTGATGATGGGCGCGCTGGAGATTTACGCGAAAGCGGGTCAAGCCTGCATCATCTCGCCCTTTATCGTGGGGGGGGCTATGGCCCCCACGACAGTTGCGGGCACATTGACGCAAGTGCTGGCCGAAGTGCTGGCAGGCGTCGCCTATAGCCAGTTGGTGCGCCCCGGTGCGCCGGTCATCTTTGGGGCTTTTGTGACCTCGATCGACATGAACAGCGGCGCACCCACCTTTGGCACGCCCGAAGCTGCGCTGATCACCTATGGCGCGGGGCAACTGGCGCGGCGCTTGTCGTTGCCTTATCGGTCGGGCGGGGCGTTCTGCGGGTCCAAACTGCCCGACGCGCAGGCCGCCTATGAAACCGCCAACAGCCTGAATATGGCGCTACTCTCGGGCGTGAATTTCATGCTGCATGCCTGCGGTTGGCTGGAAGGGGGGCTTGTGTCCTCCTACGAGAAATTCGTGATGGATGCCGACCAGCTGGGCGCATTGCACCATATGGCGCGGGGCGTGGACATGTCGGAAAACGGGCAGGCGATGGACGCGTTGCGCGAAGTCGGGCCGGGGGGGCATTTTTTGGGCTGTGCGCATACACAGGCCAATTTCAAAGATGCCTTCTGGCGCTCTGACCTGCTGGATTACAAACCCTTCGAGACATGGGACGAAGACGGCGCGCGCGACACACAGGCGCTGGCCAGTGTGCGCGTGGCCAAAATGCTGGGCGATTATCAGCAACCCATGCTGGACCCCGGCATTTCCGAGGCGCTGCAAACCTATATCGACCAGCGCAAGGCGTCAGAGCCGGATGCTTTTGGCTGACCCCCGCTTGTGCGGCACAGCGACCACCGTTGCGACGCGGCCCCGGACTTGATCCGGGGCCTCTCGGTTTATACGCCTTGAGGGGTGAAAGCGGGCGGCGGGCAGAGGCCCCGGATCAAGTCCGGGGCTATGTCGCACCTCATGCCCCCGTCATATTCGCCTTCGCCGCGATCATGCGCTGATACAGGAACACCGCACCTGCCACGACCAGCCCGATCAGATCGGAGGTCCAGCCGCCTGCGATCATCGCCAGCGCGGCCGCACCCACGATCACCCGCAAGGGCCAGTTGATCACACCAAACAACCACCCCTGCACCGCAGAAGCCAGCAGATAGATGCCAAAGGACGCGGTGACAAAGACATGCGCAATCTCCAGCGCCTCACCCTGCATCAGCAAGGACGAGCTGTAGAAGAACATGAATGGCACGACAAAAGCCGCAAGGCCGATCTTGAACGCCTCGACGGATGTTTTCATAGGGTCAGATTGCGCAATCGCAGCACCTGCATAGGCCGCCAGCGCCACAGGTGGCGTGATGGCCGACATGACCGCATAGTAGAAGATGAAGAAATGCGCCGTCAGCGGCTCAATCCCCATGCGGATCAGCCCCGGCGCGATAACACTTGCCGCCACCGCATAGGCTGCTGTGGTGGGCATGCCCATGCCAAGAATGATCGCCACACACATCGCAAAGAACAGCGCCAGCAACTGGCTTTGCCCGGCAATCGCCATCAGCACGCCCGACAGGCGCACGCCAATGCCGGTGATTGCGATAATGCCCACGATCACCCCCGCTGCCGCACAAACTGCCACCAGTTGCAGCGACATCTTGGCCGCGATTTCCAGCGCATAGGGGATCATGCGGAAATGCTCGACCGCCTTGGCAATGCCCGCCGATTTCGGCGAATTCAGCCGCAGCGTCATCACAATGCCGAACACCGACACAAGGCTGATCAGGATCGAGACGACCAGTTGCAGCACTGCCCCCTCGCCCCAGCCATCCAACAGGATCTGGCCGCCAACGACAAGTGGCATCAGCGCCAGAATACACAGCATCAGCCCCATCAGATGGTTCCAGATGCCATCCTCGCGCCCGTCAACCAGCACGCGGATATAGCTGACCGCGAAGGCGGCGACCATCGAATAGGTGCCTGCACGAATGACCGAATAACCCACATAGAGCGCGCCGATCAGCATCAGAATAGGTATGAACAGATAGGCCTGTTTCGCCATTGCGCGGAATTTCGGCAATTGCGAGCGCGGCAGGCCCTGCATGCCTTTTTTCAACGCTTCCTTATCGACCATGAAATAGACCGACAGGAAATACAGCACTGCCGGAATGATCGCGGCAATCACGATCTCGCGGTACTGGATGCCCGTAATCTCGGCCATGATAAAGGCGCCTGCCCCCATGATGGGGGGCAAAATCTGCCCGCCCGACGAGGCCGCCGCTTCGACCGAGGCGGCAGTCTGGGGCTTGTAGCCCACCTTTTTCATCAGCGGGATGGTCAGAGAGCCGGTCGAGACCACATTGCCCGCCGAAGTGCCGTTGATCATGCCCATCAGGCCAGAGCCGAAAATCGCCACTTTCGCAGGCCCGCCCCGCGCGCCACCGGCAGCGGCAAAGGCGAAGTTGATGAAATATTCTCCCACGCGGCTGGCCTGAAGAAAGGCCGCGAAGGTGATGAACAGAATGATATAGGTCGAGGACACCGCCGTTGTCGGCCCCAAAACCCCGATATCGGTATAAATCCGCGCGAAAAAGCGTTCGGGACTGTAGCCGCGATGGTTCAGAAAGCCCGGCAACCACGGCCCCAGAAAACCATAGGCGATGAACACGCCCACAATCACCACCAGCGCAAGGCCCGCCAAACGGCGCGTCAGTTCCAGAATCAGCACGATGCCCGCAATCGCGGCATACATATCGTTGACATGCGGAAACACGCCCGCGCGGTTGCGCAGAAAACCGGCATGGGCAATGATATAGATGCCAACTGTCAGCGCGGCAAAAGCAAGCACAATATCTGCAAACGCAATGCGCGTGCGGTCACGGCCCGGAAACAGCCAGCCCGCCACCAGCGCAAGCGAGGTTCCCACCATAAGCGGCCAGCCAAAAGTGTATTTCATCTGATCGGGCGGCGCGCCCATAGCCACCAGATTGCCTGTTGCCACCGCCCAGATGATCTGGACAAAGGCCAACGCCCACACCCAACAGCGCCAGCCCGACAAGCGCCAGTTCGGGCAGCGAACGCCCGTCGCTGTCATCCGAGGTTTCGGGAAAGACGGTTGCCGAATACAGCAGAAAGCCCAGAATCAGCCCGCCCGTCACATGGCTCAGGCGGTAGACCCATGTTTCCAGCGGGTAGACATTCATCGCGCCGATATGGAAGGCCGTGTACAGAATACAGCCCACAGCCAGCACCCAGCCCAGCATGCCCGGCGGGACGCGCTGGTTTGACATGATGATTTCACGATCCACCCCTTCACCGATTTTTTCGGGGGGCCTGTCGGATAGATCGATCTGGTCCTGCGGCTGTGTCATGGTCCTGGCTCCGTCCCTGTTGCGGTGGTGCGCGTGCAACTGCCTGCACAAAAGGCCGCAATAAGCGGCCTTTTGCATATCTTATCCAATCGCCAAAAGGCTTAGTCCTTCAGCTCTTCGGGGATTTCAAAGCCGTTTTCTTCAAACCAGCGCACAGCACCGGGATGATAAGGCAGGAAGCCGTTATTGATGTAGTTCTCTGGCAGTGTCGCCACGGCGGCGGCGTGGATCTGCATCATCCGGTCGTTGTTTTCCATCACCAGCTTGGTGATTTCATAGGCCAAGCTCTCGGGCATGTCCGAATGCACGACTGCGAAGTTCCACATGGCAACCGATTGCTGGTCTTCGTCCTGCACGGTGTAAGACCCGCCCGGAATGGTGAAGGGCGATACTTCGGGGAAAGCTTCGAGCAGGGCTGCATGCTCTTCATCCGAGAAGGTGAAGGTGCGCACATTGGCTTCGGCAGCCAGCTGCGAGAAGGCCGAGATGGGAACGCCTGCGGCAAACACGAATGCGTCGATCAGACCATCCTGAAGCTGGCTTGCCGCATCGGCGGCACCTGCGAAGGAAACATTTGCTTCGACATCCAGCGCTTCAAGGAAACGTGGCCAATAGGTGCCGGGTGTGCCACCTGCGGGGCCAACGCTGACGCGCTTACCTGCCAGATCGCCGACCGAGCTGATATTCTGGCTGGCCAGTGCGATCCCCTGAAACGGCGTTTCATACATCGGGAACAGGGCGCGCACATCGCGGTGCTCCAGCCCCGGGGCCAGATCGCTTTCGCCATTCCATGCTTCAAACATCGGGCCCATGGTGACAAGGCCGATATCATGTTCCTGCATTTGCAGCAGGGTCACGTTCTGCACAGGGCCGCCGGTGACTTCGCCACTGGCGCTGATGCCCAGCTCTTCCGAAATGAACGATGCCAGACCATTGCCATAGACAAAATAAACACCGCCCTGGCTGGCAGTGCCAACAGTCAGGTCAGACGGCCAGCCGTCCCGGTCCTGAGCTTGCGCCATCGACATGGACATGACGGCAGCAGCAGCCAAAGCCGCAAAATTGGTATAACGCATGGGAACCTCCCCTTGGGTTTGCGTATGTGATTGTTCGGAAAGACCCCCTCCAAGGGCCTGCCGACACGCATTCAGCAAAGGTGTCAGGGGGCATAAATGCAAGCGCAGTCTGGAACAAATGCGCGATGTTAGCGCCATCGCGGCGCAAAGCGGGTAGAAATCTACACATTACCCCTGCCCAATGTGTGGAAACACACACATCATGCGCCAGTTTCGGGCGGCATGTCCAACGTCTGGCCGTGGAAATGGGCCTTGTCGATCCCGTGCTTGAGCAGCTTGTCATACAGCGCCTTGCGCGACAGGCCCATGGATTCATACACTGGCTTGAGTGCACCCTTGTAGCGGATCAGCGCATCCACCAGCAATTTGCGCTCATATGCGGCGACCTGTTCTGCCAAAGGGCGCGCATCATCGAGGGGGGTATCTGCTTGCGGCGCGCGCTCTAGGCCCAATGCGTGCCGTTCCGCCACATTGCGCAACTCGCGGACATTTCCGGGCCATTCTGCGCGCGCCAGTTCGGCCAGAAATTCCGGCAAGACACTGCGCGCGGGCAATCTGTGGCGCGCGCAGGCTTCGGCCAGCAGGCGGGCAAACAGCGCCGGAATATCCTCTACCCGCTCGGACAAGGGGGGCAGGCGCAGGCTGACCGCATTCAGCCGATACAACAGATCAGCCCGAAAGCGCCCCGCTGCAACCTCGGGTTCCAAGGCCACGCGGCTGGTGGCGATAAAGCGCACATCCAGATCATGCTGCACATTGGACCCCAAGGGCGTGATCACCCTGTCTTGCAAGACGCGCAGCATCTTGCCCTGAAGCGCCAGCGGCATGGCCGCGATATCATCCAGCAAAATCGTACCGCCGCGCGCATGGTCGAACTTGCCCATCCGCGCGCGGATCGCACCGGGAAAGGCGCCTGCCTCATGCCCGAACAGTTCCGATTCGATCAGCGTATCGGGCAGTGCGGAACAGGTGATCGCCACAAAGGGGCGCGCCGCACGGGCCGACAGGTCATGCAGCGCGCGTGCGACCACTTCCTTGCCGGTGCCCGTGTCACCAATCAGCAGCACATCGGCATCTGACGGGCCAACCGTGCGCACCTGACGGCGCAAGGCAACCATCGCATTCGAGCGCCCGACCAAGCGGGCCTCCAGATCATCGGCCTGCCCTGCCACAGCGCGCAGGCGGCGATTGTCCAGCACAAGTTGCCGGTAGCTGAGCGCGCGCGCAGCGATCGAGGCCAGCTGCGCCCCCGAAAACGGTTTTTCAATGAAATCATGCGCGCCTTCGCGCATGGCCCGCACAGCAAGCGGCACATCCCCGTGGCCCGTGATCAGGATAACGGGAATGTCGCCGTCAATTTCGTGGATGCGCGTCATCAGCGTCAGGCCGTCCATATCCGGCATGCGAATATCAGTGATCACAATGCCCGCAAACCCTGCGGTGATCCGTTCCAACGCAGGTTCTGCCTCTGGCAGGCCTTCCACAACCAGCCCTGCCAGATCCAGCGCCTGTTCGGTCGAGGCGCGCAGATCGGCGTCATCATCCACCAGCAGGACATGCGGCGCGCTCATTGTGCGGCCTCGATACTTGCGGCAGCGGCGGCTTGCAGGTTCAGCGTGAATTCTGCCCCCCCCTCGGGGTGGTTGCGCATGAACAACTGCCCCCCGAAATCGCGCACGATATTATAGGAAATCGACAGGCCCAGCCCCAAACCCTTGCCCACTTCCTTGGTTGAAAAGAACGGATCGAAAATGCGCGCCTGCACCCCCTCGGCCACCCCCGGTCCGTGGTCGCGCAGGGTGATCTGCACGCCACGTCCCGTGCGCCGCGCCCGCAGATGCAACCGCTTGTCTGCACCGCCTTCCACTGCATCAATCGCATTGCTCAGCAAATTGACCAGCACCTGCTGCAAGCGCACAGGGCCGCCGGTTACGGTTAGCGGCACATCGCCCAAATCCACCTCTAGCGTCACACCCGTTTTCGCCAGACGCCAGCCCAGCAATTCCTGTGCTGCCAGAACCGACTCGGCCAGCGCCACAGGGCGCAATTGCTGGTTGGGCTTGCGCGCGAAGTTGCGCAGATGGCGGCTGATGCGGGTCATACGGTCGATCATGCCCACGATGCGGTCGATATTCGCGCGCGCCTCGTCGCCGCGTCCACGGTCCAGCAACAGTTGCGCATTCTCGGCATAGTTGCGCGCGGCCCCCAAGGGCTGGTTGAATTCATGGCTAAGCGCTGCCGACATTTGCCCAAGGGCCGCCAGCTTGCCTGCCTGCACCAGTTCGGACTGGGTCTTGCGCAGCCGCGCTTCTGCTGCGCGCCGCTCGGCCACCTCATCCTCCAGGGCGATATTGGCGTCGCGCAACTCAGAGGTGCGCTGCACAACGCGGCGCTCCAGATCATCTTTTGCCGCCTGCTCCATCGCCAGCCGCAGGGCCAGTTGACGCCGCCTTTGCCAGACGATCAGCCCCAACAGGGCCACGATCCCCGCAAGGGACAAGCCGATGGCCACACTGGCCGCGGCCTGCGCCCGCGCCGCGCGGGTTGGCAACAAAACCTGCACCACCCAATTCGCCTGCGGCATCTCGCGCGCGACGACCAGATATTCCGATGCATCCACATCGCTGCCCGGCCCTGTTAACAGGCGGAAACCGTGCGAATCCGTGTGGGCACGATAGGCAATCTCGCCAAGCGGGGCATTGGCATAGCGGCGGGTTTCTTCAGTGCGGGCCAGACGTTCCGGCGTCAACTCGCCAAAGGCATGGAACAGCCAATCAGGGCGGTTTGACAGGAAGATAATGTTTTCAGGGTCCGTCACCAATATGCGCAAATCATCCGAGGCCCATGCCTGCTCGATCTCATCGACATCGATCTTGATGACCATCACACCGCGCCGCTGGCCTGCGACGTCTATCGGGGCACCAAAGTAATACCCGCGCTTGTTCGAGGTAGTGCCAAGGGCGAAAAAGCGCCCCTCTCCCTTCTGCATGGCATCGAAGAAATAGGGGCGAAAGGCGAAATTGCCGCCCACAAAACTATGCGGCTGGTCGAAATTCGAGGCCGCCAGCGTAACCCCGTCGCGGTACATGACATACACATCCGACGCGCCCAGCAAATTTGCCGTATCGCGCAGATACAGGTTGGCGGCCATGACCAGATCGGAATTGGTGGGCGACAGCAAAAGCGAGCGGATCACACGCTCGTCGGCCAGAAGTTCCGGCAGGCGTTCAAACCGCGCCAACTGCCCGCGCAGACTCGATTCGGCCAGACTCAGGGTGTTCTGTCCGCGCTCGTGCAGATCCTGAAACGCTTTTGCGCGGGTCTGGGTATGGCCAAGCCAGCTCAGCCCTGCCAGAACAGCAAGGCACAGCAGCAAAACCGCCGCAAGCTTCATGGTCGAAAGCCGCTGCATCCGTTATACCTGTGTCACCTTCCGTCCCGACTCGGCTGCCCCATCATTGTATAACGGCGCGGCCAGCGCAACGCCGGTCCCTGACTTGATCAGGGACCTCTCGGCCAGACACACGAACAGGTGTCAGAGGGTGGGGTCAGGCATTGAACAGGAAATGCAACACATCCCCGTCCTTCACCTCGTAGGTTTTGCCCTCGACGCGGAACTTGCCAGCCTCTTTCGCGCCCGTCTCGCCATTACAGGCGACATAATCGGCATAGGCAACCGTTTCGGCGCGGATGAAGCCGCGCTCGAAATCGCCATGGATGACGCCTGCCGCCTGTGGGGCCAAAGTGCCCTTGGGAATCGTCCAGGCGCGGGCCTCTTTCGGGCCGACGGTGAAATAGGTCTGCAAGCCCAGCAGCGCGTAGCCTGCGCGAATCAGCCTGTCCAGGCCCGCTTCTTCCAGTCCCATCTCGGACAGGAACATCTCGGCCTCTTCCGCGTCCAGCTGGCTGATCTCTTCCTCGATCTGCGCGGAAATCACCACATGCGCCGCCCCTTGGGACGCGGCCATCTCTGCCACGCGCGCGGATAGCGCATTGCCTTTGGCAGAGGCACTTTCCTCGACATTGCAGACATACAGCACAGGCTTCGAGGTCAGCAGCTGCAACATGCGCCACTGTTTCATCTCGTCTTCGGCGACATCGACAGTGCGGGCGGGTTTGCCTGCTTCCAGCGCTTCCAGCGCGCGGCGCAGCAGCCTGTCCTGCTCGACTGCGTCTTTCTCGCCGCCACGGATTTTGCGCGACAGATTGGTCAAGCGCTTCTCGATCGAATCCATATCCGCGATCATCAACTCTGTCTCGATCGTCTCGGCATCGGCGACAGGGTCGATCTTGCCTTCGACATGGGTGACATCATCATCTTCAAAGCAGCGCAGCACATGGGCAATCGCGTCCACTTCGCGGATATTGGCCAGAAACTGGTTGCCCAACCCCTCGCCCTTGGAGGCACCGCGCACCAGCCCCGCGATATCGACAAAGGTCATGCGGGTTGGAATCACCTCACGCGATTTGCCGATCTCGGCCAAGGTGTGCAGCCGCGCATCGGGCACGGCCACATCGCCCACATTGGGTTCAATCGTGCAAAAGGGAAAATTCGCGGCCTGCGCGGCAGCCGTGCGGGTCAGTGCGTTGAACAGCGTGGATTTGCCCACATTCGGCAGACCCACAATCCCCATCTTAAAGCCCATGACCCTATTCCCTTTGCATTGTGCCAGCGCCGCGCTTGTAGGGTCAGACCGCCCACAAGACAAGAGCAGCCAAGCGATGGGCGCATAGGGAAACGCACGCATCTGCACGCGCAAGGTTGATTCCGCGCCAATTTTCGCACACACCCCCTTATCGGCCCAAGGGACAGAGCAAGATGACCAGAATCGACACCACATTCGCCAAGCTGAAATCCGAGGGGCGCAAGGCCTTCGTCTCGTACATCATGGGGGGTGACCCCGATCTGGAAACGTCACTTGCCGTGATGAAGGGCCTGCCCGGTGCAGGCGTCGACATTATCGAGCTGGGCGTTCCCTTCACCGATCCTATGGCCGATGGCCCGACAATCCAGCTTGCAGGCCAGCGCGCGCTGGAAGGCGGGCAAACACTTTCCAAGACGCTGGATATGGTGCGCCGGTTCCGCGAAGGGGATGATACAACCCCGATCGTGCTGATGGGCTATTACAACCCGATCTATAATAGGGGTGTGGACCAGTTCCTGTCGGATGCGAAAACCGCAGGTGTGGACGGGTTGATCGTGGTTGACCTGCCCCCCGAGGAAGACCGCGAATTGTGCATTCCCGCGCAGGCAGCAGGGCTGAATTTCATCCGGCTTGCGACACCGACAACCGATGACAACCGTTTGCCCAAAGTGCTGCAAAACACATCCGGGTTTGTGTATTACGTCTCGATCACCGGAATCACAGGGGCCGCTGCGGCACAGGCCAGCGAAGTTGCCCCAGAAGTTGCGCGTATCAAGGCTGCAACAGATCTGCCGGTGATCGTGGGGTTTGGCATTTCAACCCCCGACACCGCGCAACAGATCGCCAGTGTCGCCGATGGCTGTGTGGTCGGGTCTGCCATTGTCAAGGAAATCAGCGCAGGCAAACCCGTTGCCGATGTTCTGGCCTATGTGCGCGCATTGGCCGAAGGCGCGCATCGCGGGTGAAACAACGCAACAGCCGCGCCCTTGCGGGCGCGGCCTGTGTAAGGTTATCGCTGATCCCGGCCTATGGATGGCTGCCTTAACGCGCCGCCATCAGCAGACCGCCCGATCCGTCGCCCAGAACGACTGTCCACCACAATTTGCCATTGTCATCCTGATGCCAGCCGACGCCCAGTTCGGTGGCGCGGCGGTCCAGAATAACCTGACGGGTTTCCGGCTCGACCATCCAGGCATTCACAGTCTCGAATTCTGTCTCGAATGTCTCGGAAATCAACTCGCCCACCACATTGCCGCGATAGCCCGCGCGCTGGACGCGGGACATGGGGCTGGACCCGTCGGACCCCCAATGCCAAGGGCGGCTTTGGAATGACATGTCCTGCGCGTGCGTGGCCGCCGCGCTTGCCAGTTCGGCATTGGGCTGAAGCGGCGGCAGGCCGTTTTGCGCACGCATTGTGTTCAGCCCATCTTGCATGCGCTGGCGCACCCGCGGTGCCTCGGTCGGAGAAATCCGGTAGACGACAGACAAGGGGCGGCCATCCGCGCCCATGCGCATTGGTGTTGGTTCAGGGACATCACAGGCTGCCAATGCCATTGTGCTGACGATCAGCAGTGCAAACAAACGAAACATTTCTTTAATTCCTCATGTGTTGGCACGCGTTTATCTGTTAAGCATCCGCTTTTCAAATACAACTGACTGTGATTACGCGGATCACTGCCGGTGGCGTTGCTTTTCGGCACAACCGGCTTGCGCGCGTGAAACAATGTCAACACGTTGAACACAGGTCATATAGACTGAGTCGGCATCAAAAGTGTTGCGAATTTGACGACGTCCGCAGAAAGCACGTTTCCACCAGCCCAGATAGCATTGAACTTGACATCGTAACATGGTTGAGAAGAAGGACAACTCATCGTCTTGGGAGTTGGCGTCATAACGCATGGCGTTAACATGTTCTGGAGGTTATCATGAAGAAAATCGCACTCGCCGCTGCCCTGTCCGTCGCTGCAACATCCGCTTTCGCTGGCGGCCACAGCAAAATGGGCAAGTATTCCGAGCCGGTCATCGAGCCAGCTGTTGTTGTCGAAGAGACAAAAGCATCTTCGGGCGGTATCATCGTTCCCGTCATGCTGCTTCTGATCGTTGCTGCGGCTGTTGCAGCACGCTAATCAGCACGGCCACGGCCAAGCAGATTTGAAGGTGGTGAGAGAAATCTCGCCGCCTTTTTTTGTGCCTGATTTCAAAAGCTTGGCGGGGCTGATGCGGCAAATCCGCATCAGCAAGCCCGTTTGTCAGGAAGTCCAGCCCTGCAAATTGGCCTCGATCACATCGGTCAGGGCCGAAATATGCGCGGCATCGTCATTCAGGCACGGGATATAGGTGAAATGCTCGCCACCCGCTTCCTCGAAGCTCTCCCGAATCTCTTCGTTGATTTCTTCCAATGTCTCGATGCAATCGGCAGAAAAGGCGGGCGCAATCACCGCCAGACGCTTTACACCCTGACGCGCCAGATCGGCGACATGATCGACCGTATAGGGGCGCAGCCATTCTTCGCGGCCAAAAACCGACTGGAATGTGGTCTGAGCCTGTGATTCCTCCCACCCCAATTCCTCGCGCAGCAGGCGCGTGGTTTTCTGGCACATGCAATGATAGGGGTCACCTTCCAGCAAATAGCGCTTTGGCATGCCGTGATAGGATGTCACCAGAACCTCTGGCTTCTCTTCCATCGCGTCATAGGTGGTGCGCACCGAATCGGCCAACGCCTTGATATAGGCGGGATGGTCAAAATAGGGTGCCACCGTGCGCGCAGAGGGTTGCCATTTCTGTTCCATCAGCGCGCGGAAAAACTGGTCGCAAGCGGTGGCCGATGTCGCCCCCGCATAATGCGGATACAGCGGGAAAAACAAAATCCTGTCGCAGCCCGCCTTGACCATTTCTTCAACCTTGGACTTGGTCGAGGGGTTGCCATAGCGCATGCAGAAATCCACCATGATGTCGCCATCAATCCGTTCTGCGATCTGTTCGGCCAGACGCGCGGTCTGGTCTTTGGTGATGGTCAGAAGGGGGCTTTCGCCTTTGTCGTGGTTCCAGATCGACTTGTAATTCGCCCCCGAGGTGAAGGGCCGCTTGGTCAGAATGATCAGCTGCAACAAGGGCTGCCACAGATAGGCCGGATAATCGACCACGCGCTTGTCTGACAAAAACTCATTCAGATACCGCCGCATGGACCAGTAATCATAATTGTCCGGTGTGCCCAGATTGGCGATCAACACGCCAATCTTCGCCCGTGGCACGGGGGGGTGGTCTGGCGCGGCAAATTCCAGACGCCCTTCGCCGGGTTGGTCCATATGCATCGGGCAGCGTGCAATCTCTGTGTCTGGCTTTGCATCAAGCATGGCTGTGTCCTTCATACCATATCTCTCCCGGCGCATCTTTGGATTTGGGTGATGTAACGGGTTTTGACTGGGATTCAATCTTTACTGGGAATTTTGATCTGGTCTGGCAAGGGGTTTTCCTGCGCCCCCAGCGCATCGGCCAGACGCGCTGTCGCGGAACCGGGGCGCAGCGGGCGGGGCTGGCTGCTGTCGGGTGCCCAGCCTGTCAGGAACATGAGATCAAAGCTTGCACGCAATCTGCCCTCCTTGTCGGCGTAATGGGCGGCATACAGCTTTGCCGCGCGCGCGAAAACCCCGCGCGGGGTAAAGCTGCGACATCTTGCCGCAAGGGCATTACGCTCGCCCATCGCGCGCAGGTCTGCATAAAGGGTGTCGATGCGGCGATAGGCAACAGTCTGGGTGACCATATCCGCCACAGGCATGGCAAAGCCTGCGCGTTGCAACAGCGCGCCAAGGTCACGGATTTCGGCCATGGGCAGCACACGCGGGCTTAGCCCGCCGCATATATCGGCTTCGGCCTGCGCAAGGCAGGCGCGCAATTCGGCAAGGGTCTGGCCCCCGGGCAGCACGGCAAGAAACAGGCCATCCGGGCGCAGCGCGCGGCGCGCCTGCACCAGCTGGCCCACAGGATCTGCGGCCCAATGCAGCGCCATGGCGTGAATCACCAGATCATGCGCGCCTTCGTTTAGCGCCAACACGGGGTCATCGGCCACAATATGCGCAGCGGGCAGCATATCGGCCCATATTTCGGGGTGCCCTGTCACAATCGCAGGCTGCGTAAAGGTTCTGTTAACCTCGGCCAGTCTTAATTCCAGTTCATCGCGCGCAAGCGTGTGCAGGAAATTCTCCGCCCCCGCGCGGGTGCGGTTGCGGACAAGGGCCGTGCGGTCCGTCAGGTCTGGTGGCGATTGGGTCATTATGTCGAACTATGTAGTCAGGGGGCGGGTGGAATGCAAAACCTCAGATGTCATGCAACTGGCCTAGCGCATAGCCTTTTGCGCGCGATCTATCCACCGCAATGCCTGACCTGCGACACATTGGTTGAAGAAGACGGCGCGCTATGCGGCACCTGCTGGCCGCAGACCCCCTTTATATTCGGGGTGTGCTGCGACAGTTGCGGCAGCCCTTTGCCCGGCGAGGCGGGGGCAGAGCCTGTGCATTGCGACGAATGCCTGACGCTTGCGCGCCCGTGGGATCAGGGGCGCGCGGCCATGCTTTATGGCGACAAAGCGCGCCAGATTCTGCTGGGCCTGAAATACCATGACAGGCTGGACTATGCCCGCCCCGCCGCGCGCTGGATGGCGCGGGCGGCAGCCCCCATGCTACAGCCTGACACGCTGGTTGCGCCCGTTCCACTGCATTGGCTGCGCCTGCTGAAACGGCGCTATAACCAATCCGCCATCCTCAGCCAGTCGCTGGCGCAGCACCTGAGGCTGGAACATTGCCCCGACCTGCTGATCCGCACGCGCCATACTGGCACACAAGACGGGCGCGGGCGGGCGGGGCGGTTTGGCAATGTCGAAGGGGCCTTTGCGCCCCATAGGCGACAGGGCCACCGGCTGAAAGGGCGACATATCCTGCTGGTCGATGACGTGATGACCGTGGGCGCGACGCTTTCTGCCGCAACAGAGGGCTGTCTTGCCCATGGTGCCGCATCTGTGCGGGTGGTAGCGCTTGCGCGCGTTGCAAGATCGGATTGATACACTATAGTGCGCCGCATATCCAAAGCAGGAGCATGCGATGCAACCAGTTGAAATATATACGTCTCCGCTCTGTGGCTTTTGCCATGCCGCGAAACGCCTGCTCAGCGCGAAAAACGCGAGTTTTACCGAAATTGACCTGTCGCGCCAGCCAGACCGGCGGGCCGAGATGCTGTCACGCTCTGGCGGGGCACGGACAGTGCCGCAAATCTTCATTGGTGACACGCATGTTGGCGGCTGTGACGAATTACACGCCATGGACCGCGCAGGCCAGCTTGATGCGTTGCTAAAAGGCTAGGCACATGTCCCTGACAGCGGCCCTGATCCAGATGACCTCCAGCGATGATCCGGCGTCGAATCTGGAAATGGCGCGCATGTATCTGCGACAGGCGGCAGCACAAGGCGCAACCCTTGCATTGACACCCGAGGTGACGAATTGCATCTCGACCAGCAGCGCGCATCAGAACCGCGTGCTGCAAACCGAAAGCGACGACGCAACACTTGCCGGTCTGCGCGAAGAGGCCCGCGCGCTGGGGCTATGGGTGCTGATAGGCTCGCTTGCGCTGAAAACGACAGATGCAGACGGACGCTTTGCCAACCGCTCTTTCCTGATCGACCCTGCAGGCACGATTCGTGCGCGCTATGACAAGATCCATATGTTCGATGTTCAGGTCTCCCCCTCTGAAACATACCGCGAATCTGCGGGGTTCCGGCCCGGAACGTCAGCGCATGTGGCACAGACCCCCTTCGCCACAATCGGGATGAGCATCTGTTACGATCTGCGATTCGCGCATCTCTACCGCACCCTTGCCAAGGCCGGTGCAGACGTGCTGACAGTGCCCGCAGCCTTCAGCCCCATTACAGGGGCCGCGCATTGGGAAACCCTGCTGCGCGCCCGCGCCATCGAGACGGGCTGTTTCGTGCTGGCCCCTGCCCAGACGGGGCGGCACCCCGTATCGGACGGGCAGCGCGCACGCAGCACTTACGGGCATTCGCTTGTGGTCGCACCATGGGGCGAGGTGTTGCTGGATATGGGCACCGACCCCGGCGTGGGGCTGGTCAATCTGGATCTGGCCAGCGTGGTCGCCGCGCGCGACCGCGTGCCGTCGCTATTCCATGACCGCGCGTATACCATGCCGGATGCGCCCCTATGAAAAACCCGCGCAAGGATATGGCCAACGCGCTGTTCAGCGAATTGCTGATGGCCGACCAGCTTGCGCGCAACCGCTTGTCCAAAGTGCTGCCCAAGGGCATGGAGCTGTCACATTTCGGGGTGCTGAATCTGCTGACGCGCCATCAGGCCGAACTTAGCCCGGCCGAACTGGCCCGCGCCTTTCATGTCACGCGCGGGGCCATGACCAACACCCTGAACAAGCTGAATTGGGCGGGATATGTGCATATCCGCCCCGATTGGGATGATGCACGGCGCAAGATGGTGTCCATCAGCCCCGCAGGGCGCACAGCGCGCGATACCGCGCTGGCGGCCATTGCACCACTGATAGATGATGCCGTCTCGACCTTGGGGGAAGAGCGGGTGCGCCAGACGATTCCCGTTCTGCGCAGCCTGCGCCAGCGCCTGGGCGAAGATGACGGGGTGTAACGCGCCTGCGGCGCGCTTAGTCCTTGCGCAGGCGCGCGGCTGATTCGTGAATGGCCTTGTATTGCCCGCCGGGGCGATGCACCCACAGATAAGATGGCAGCACCGTATTCATAGGGGTTGGCACAACGCCCAAATCTTCCAGCCCGCGCGCGCCTTCGGACACAATATTGTCGCGGCGCAGATTGCGCACCTGATCGCGCGTCAGGATCGAGTTTGTGAACAGGCCCAGCGTCACCGCCTGCACCACATCCAGCGTGCCGCCCATGATATTGGCCACCGCAAACGGCACAGGCAGCACAACACGCTTGCGCCGGATTTCGGCCAACATCATCTCCATCAATGCCTTGAAGCTGGCCACATCCGGCCCGCCCAGTTCATAAATACCCGGCGCAACCGCATCGGTCAGCGCATGAGAGGCCGCCGCGGCAACATCTTCCACATAGACTGGCTGAAACAGGGTTTTCGGACCAACCACTGGCAAGAACAACGAAAACCGCGCCATGCCGGCGAAACGGTTAAAAAACTGGTCTTCCTGCCCAAAGATCACCGAGGGCCGCAGAATCACCGCATCGGGGAAATGCTGCTGGACCAAAGCCTCGCCCTTGGCTTTGGTTTGCTGATACAGGCTGGCCGATTTCGCATCCGCGCCAATCGCCGACAGTTGCACCAGCTTCGCAACACCCATCTCGGCGGCGATGCGTGCAACGCGGCCTGCACCTTCGGCCTGAATATCGGCAAATTTGTTCGGGCCTGATTCGACCAGAATACCCACGCAATTGACCACCGCATCCGCGCCCTGCATGACAGCGCGCACCGAAGCATCATCGCGGATGTTGCAAAAAACGGGCTCAACCTGCCCGACAGCGCCATATGGTTTGACATGCAGCGCTTCATTCGGACGGCGCACCGCAACACGCACACGCCAACCGGCCTGCGCCATTCGTCGCGCGATATATCGTCCGACAAATCCTGAACCACCAAAGATGGTAACTAGCTTTGACATAAGCGCACTCCGCCGCCTTCGTGAACATTGCCTGAATACCTGCGCGCGCCTGTTTCCACAAGGTAGAACGGCTTTTTCAATCCGATTGGAATTTTCCCGCATAAGCCCCGTTGACACTATCGCGCCTGCGCCGTAGAGAGCCTGCACGCAACCTGCCCAGGTGGCGGAACTGGTAGACGCGCTAGCTTCAGGTGCTAGTGCTCGTAAGGGCGTGGAGGTTCGAGTCCTCTCCTGGGCACCATATTTCTTGCCACACTTTGGCAAATATGGCGATTACATCGGGCAGGTTGCGGGTTTCCCACTTTCACATGCATCTGGCTTGCGCGTTTTGGGCTGCTGTGCAGCGCGTCACGCCCCCAGATAGGCACATAGGGCCAGATAGCCCGCAATCTCGGCCAATTGCTGGCCCGCGCCCAGCACATCGCCGGTTTGGCCGCCTATTTTGCGACGCGCTGTGCGCGCAAGCGCCAGCACCACCAAACCCTGCGCCGCGATGACCAACGCCACTGCCCAAAGCGGGACGATTTGCGCCAGCACAAGCGGCACAAGCGCGACCAGCGCGGCAACAGCGACGCTGCGCCAGCCCACCGATTGCGCCGAATGGCCCAGCCCATCGGCGCGCGCGGGCGGAAGATATGCCAGCATGGCAACAGGTGCCACGCGGCTGAGCATCGCCAGTCCTACCAGCGCCAGCAGGGCCAAGGTAAGGTCCAGCGCGCCAAGATACACCAGCGCCTGCCAGCGCAAGGCCAGCGAGAGGATCAGCGCCAGAACGCCGTAGCTGCCAATACGCGAATCGCGCATAATCTCCAGCCGCCGCGCTGGGGTGTGCCCGCCCCATAGCCCATCGGCCAGATCGGCCAGCCCGTCTTCGTGCAGCCCCCCGCATAGCGCGATTTGCGCGCCCAGCGCCAGCAGCGCGGCCAGCCCCAAAGGCAGCCCCAGCGCAACTGTCCCCCAGAACACCAGCGCCGTGCCCAACCCCACAGCCAGCCCTGCCAGCGGAAAGGCCCAGGCCGCGGCACCGATACGCGGGGCGGGGTCTGGCAACTGCCCTGCGGGCAGCCGCGTCAGCACCATAAACGCCAGCTGTATCTGTGCCAGCGCGGTGCGGATCATGCCTCGGACACTCCGGCCTCGCCAAAGGTGGCCATGCCGTTATGACAGGCCAGCGCGCTGCGCAAAATACCCAGCGCAAGCGCCGCACCAGACCCCTCGCCCAGCCGCATGTCGAATTCCAGCACGGGCTTTTGCCCCAGCGCTGCCAGCAACCGCCGGTGGCCGGGTTCGGCAGAGGCATGACCGACAAGACAATGCGCCAGCAGGCGCGGGTCGGCCGCGTACAGGCACGCCGCTGCTGCAGTGCAGATGAACCCGTCCAGAATTACCGGAATGCGCGCCGCGCGGGCCGCCAGCACCGCGCCGCAAATCGCCGCCTGTTCGCGCCCGCCCAATGCGGCCAGCGTGGCCATGGCACCCAGCCCGCCATGGCGGCGCAAGCCTGTCTCGATGGCGGCAATCTTGCGCCCGATCCCTGCGGGGTCCGACCCAGTGCCGGGGCCGACCCATTCTGCGGCACCGCCCCCGAACAGGGCGGCGGCAAGGGCTGCGGCCACTGTCGAATTGCCGATGCCCATCTCGCCCAGCACCAGAATATCGGCATCCGGATCAACCGCCGCGGCACCACGGGTCATGGCGTCCAGCGTCTCGCCCTCACTCATGGCAGGGGCGGTGGTGAAATCTTGTGTGGGGGTGTCAAGATCCAGTGCAATAACCTGAAGTGCGGCGCCATTGATCTGGCACAGCTGGTTAATCGCGGCCCCACCTGCCTGAAAATTGCCCACCATCTGCGCGGTCACTTCTTGCGGGAACGGGTTGACGCCCTGCGCGCAAATACCGTGATTGCCTGCAAAGATCAGCGCCTGCGCCTGCCCGATGCGGGGGCGGTCGGTTGCCTGCCAGCCTGCCATGAAAATTGCCAGCTCTTCCAGCCGCCCCAATGCGCCGGGGGGTTTTGTCAGGCTGTTCTGGCGCGCAAGCGCTGCATCGCGCGCGGCCTGATCGGCAACTGGCAATGTCTCGGCCAGCGCGGGAATTTCGGAAAGCTGTGTAAATGTGATCATTTCATCCTCATTGACAGGCCGGCTGCGACGAAATGCACTTCATCCGCCGCTGTGGCCACCCATTGGTTCAAAATCCCTGCCGCATCGCGGAAATCGCGCGCAAGGCGATTATCAGGCACAATACCCATGCCCACTTCGTTGCTGACCAGCACCACAGGCGCGGTCTGCGCGGCCAGTGCGTCGATCAGCGCGCGCCCCTCGGCCTGCCAGTCCTGTTCTGCCAGCATGATGTTGGTCAACCAGAGTGTCAGGCAATCGACAAGGCGCGGGGTGCCATCGGTGGCGTGCAAAGCCCCCACCAGATCGCGGGGTTCGGCATGGGTGCGCCACGCATGGCCCGCGCGCTGTGCCTGATGGGCGGCGATGCGGGCTTTCATCTCGTCATCCCAGGCTTCGGCGGTGGCGATATAGGTCGCAGGCTGGCCGAATTGCAGCGTGCGTGCTTCGGCCAGACGGCTTTTGCCCGACCGTGCGCCACCCGTAAACAGAATGCTCTTGCTCATGCTGCCCCTTGCCCCTTTGGCCTGCGTAAAGCAGATAAGGCAACAGATCGGCAAGGAGAAATGCGCACATGCAATTGGGCACAAGGCTGTTGATGATCCGCCACGCGCCCGCGCTGCATGGCGGCGCGATGGCGGGGCGGCGCGATGTGGCGGCGGATGTGTCGCAGACAGGCCAGATCGCGGCCTTGCGCGCAGGGCTGGACGCGCGCGGCGTGACGCAAGTGGTTGTCAGCCCTGCGCTGCGCTGTGTGCAGACGGCGCGCGCCCTTTGGCCCGAACGGGGCGACTTTCCGCAAGATGCGCGGCTGTGGGAACAGGATTTCGGCGCATGGGAGGGGGTGCCTTTTGCAGAGCTGCCCGATCTGGGGGCGCTGAGTTCGGAACAACTGGCACAGCACCGCCCGCCCGAGGGCGAGAGTTTCTCGGACCTGTGCGCGCGTGTCACACCGGCCTTGCACGCGCTTGCAACGGGGGCGGGTTGCGTGGCTGTCATTGCCCATGCGGGCGTCATTCGCGCGGGGCTTGCCTTGGCCCTAGAGGCACAGGCCCCTGCCTTGCGCTTTGAGGTTGCGCCACTGTCGGTCACTGAAATCGTTAATATTCCGGGGCATGGCTGGTCAGTCGCAGGGGTTAATCGGGGGGCCGGATGATACAGGCAGTTCGGGTTGACGGGCATTTCGGCGAATATCTGCAAGGCAGGCTTGGGCCAGATGGGCCGGTTGTGCTGGTCACGCTGCCCTGCCCGCTTACAGGGGTTATCGGCACTCACCACCCCGCGCGCCACGGCTTGAAGCTGGCAGGGGCAGGGCTGTCGGTGCCACAGGTGCAGCGGTTCATCGCATCGCTGCGGGGCAGGTTGACAGGGCATGTCCGGCTGCGCGCGCGCATGGCTGCGGGCTTGGGAACGGGGGTGTCCACCGCGCGGCTGGTGGCCTTGGCGCGCCTCTCGGGCTGGGATGGCCCGCCAGAAGTGCTGGCGCGGGCCTGTATCGCGGTTGAAGGCGCGTCAGACCCGCTGATGTTTGCCGCGCCCGAACGCTTGCTCTGGGCCTCTCGCCAAGGGCGGGCCCTGCGGACCATGCCCGCCCTGCCCCGCCATGAGGTGATTGGCGGGCATTGGGGTGCGCCACAACGCACCGATGCGCGCGACGATGCGTTTCCCGATATCAGCGATCTGGTGGCAGATTGGGCACAAGCCGACAGCTTGGCCAGTTTTGCCGCCCTTGGCCGTGAAAGCGCGCGCCGCTGCATCCGCCTGCGCGGCCCGTCGGGTGACCCGACCGAGGCACTGGCGCAAGACATGGGCGCATTGGGCTGGGTCATGGCGCATACGGGTGCCATGCGCGGGCTGATCTTTGCGCCGGGCCAAGTGCCCGCACAGGCACGCGCCACGCTGCGCGCCGCCGGATTGCGCGGGATTGTCCAGTTCAAGGGAGGCACAGAATGAGCTTTGCCGCAATGATGCTGGTGGCCCTTGCGCTGGATCTGGCCCTTGGCTGGCCCAAGGCGATTTATGACAGAATCGGCCATCCGGTGACATGGCTGGGCGCGCTGATCACTTTGTTGGAGCGGCGCTGGAACACCAACCGCCCCTTACGCCGCGCACGCGGCACGGGGGCGGCGGCGCTGGTCATCGGGGTGGCGGCATTCATCGGGCTGGCGCTGCAACTGGCGCTGCCTGCAAACGGGTGGGGCATTGCCTTGGGCGGGGTGCTGGCATGGCCGCTGGTTGCGATGCGGTCTATGCATGACCATGTTGCGGCAGTGCTGCACCCGCTGCAAAGCGGCGATCTGCCTGCCGCGCGCCATGCCGTGTCGATGATCGTGGGCCGCGACCCGTCGAAGCTGGACACAGCGGGCGTGACACGCGCCGCATTGGAGAGTCTGGCCGAAAACACATCTGACGGCATTGTTGCGCCCCTGTTCTGGGGGGCAATTTTGGGGTTGCCGGGAATTGCGGCCTATAAGGCCATCAATACGCTGGATTCGATGATCGGCCATAAAACCGCGCGTTATCTGGAATTCGGCTGGGCTTCGGCGCGCATTGACGACGTTGCCAACCTGATTCCTGCGCGGCTGACAGGGCTGGTTTTTGCGCTGGTCTCTGGGCGGGCACGCGCCAGCTTGCATTGCATGTGGCGCGACGCGCGCCATCACCGCTCGCCCAATGCGGGCTGGCCCGAAGCGGCGATGGCAGGCGCGCTGGCCGTTCGCTTGTCAGGCCCGCGCGCCTATGGGGCAGAGGTGACGCCAGAGCCGTGGGTCAATTCAGGCGCGCCAGACCCGCACCAAACCGACCTGCACCTTGGCTTGCGGCTATATGCCCGCAGTATGGGGCTGCTGGCGCTGGCGTTGGGCGGTGTTGCCCTTTGGACGCTGTAAGCACCATCTTTTGCAGGCGCGATCCGTTCAAAAACAGCATTACTATAAGTAAAATAAACAATCGCCTAATTCTGGCCGGAATTACGTCTGATTCAGGTCATATTACCATGTCATTAACCGCCAAAGTCAAAAGGCAAGAACACCATGAAAATAGCATTGCATCTGGGCGTTCATCTGACTGATGACACGAAGGTCAGAACCTGTCTGCGCGCGAACAAGCGCCCGCTAGAGGCGGCAGGCATTCTTGTCCCTCGGGCACGCAGTTACCTTAACCTCATGCGCGGGGCGGCCAACCAGATCGTCACAGGCGAAGAGGTGCCCGAATTCGACAGCAAACTCTTCTCCTCGGTCGAGGTGACAGAGGCGACTCAGCGTATTGTCTTCTCGGCACCCGGGCTGCTGGCAAAACAGCACCAAGCGCTGGAAGGAAGCCTGTTTTACCCGTCAGCGCGCGCGCGGGTTTCGGCGTTCCGGCACTTGCTTGGCGGGCATGAGGTCGAAATATTCATGGCGCTGCGCAATCCGGCGTCTTTCGTGCCCGCCCTGTTGCAAGAGATGCATGCCACCGAACGCGCAGAGTTGCTGCAAACGCTTGTCGGGGCTGAATTGCGCTGGTCGCACCTGATTGCAGAAATCCGCGAAACATGGCCCGAAGCCCCGATCACGATATGGTGTGATGAAGACACGCCCTTTATCTGGCACCGCCTGCTGCGGCTGATTTCGGGGTATGAACCGGAAACCGAGTTTGAAGACAGCTTCGCTTGGTTCGAGACTGTCATGGTCGATGGCGGCCCAGACAAACTGGCCGCATATCTGAACGCAATGCCGCCCGTGGATGACGGGCACCGCCAGCAGGTCATCTCTGCATTTCTGGAGAAATTCTGCGACACCGACAAGCTGGACATAGATTTTAGCCTGACAGGGTGGGATGAAACGCAGGTCGATGTGATTTCGCAACTTTACGAAGATGACATCGACCATATCCGCACAATGGACGGGGTGCGCCTGATCCTGCCCTGACGGGCCGGTTATTCCATGCCCAAGGCAGCCTTGTACAGGTCCAGAACGGCCTCTTCCTCGGCAATATCGTCGGGGGTGCGCTTGCGCAACGCGATGATCTTGCGCAGAACCTTGGTGTCATAGCCCCGCCCCTTGGCTTCGGCCATGACTTCTTTTTGCTGGTCTGCAATGTCTTTTTTCTCGGCTTCCAGATGTTCAAACCGCTCAATGAATTGCCGCAACTCTTCTGCCGTTACGTTATAGGCATCGTTTGTAATATCGCTCATCTTCTCGCCCCTGCTCGATTCCATGACTGTGGCGTTGCTCTTGCCCAATCCTTTGGGCGCATGCAAGCCTTCGCTGGGCGGGTTGGTCCGCATTGCACACCCGTCCCCCGGCCAACACGGAGCGCGCCAGAATGCCGCAGGCGCGAAATAATTTTCATTTGAAAATACGGCCAATCTTGGTATTATCGGAAAAATGCGAAAAGGGGAGCGGATGCCCAACAACCGGAACAAAGAACTGCGCAAATTCGAAAAATCGCTGCCCATCGCCCTATTGCGTGCGAGAGAGGCCACGACACGTTTGTTCAAACCCTTTATTGAAAGCCACGACCTGACAATGCCGCAATGGCGTGTGTTGCGTGCGCTGGCAGAAGCAGATGCGCTGGACGCCAAGACACTGGCGGAACGCTGCGTGATCCTGCCGCCCTCTCTCACGCGGATTTTCCGCTGCCTGACACAGCGCGGCCTGATTGCACAGGTGGAGTGTAATGACGCGCGGCGCCATATGGTGCGGCTGACCGATGCAGGGCGCACCCTGTTCGAGGATGTGGTACAGGAATCCGAGCCAAGCTATATCAGGCTGGCAGATGCCTTTGGCCCGGAACGTCTGGACAGTTTGCTGGACCTGCTGAACGAGTTGCGCGACACGGTCCAGACAATGGACACGCCCGCCGAAGAACAGTCGCCCCCTCTGCGCAAGGCGGCAGGCGCGCGTTAAGCGGCGGCACGCTGCCGCCCAAAGGCCCAAGTTTTCACTTGCCCGCTGTGCCGTTTACGGCGCGCGCTTCAGCACCAGAACGGCATTCAACCCGCCAAAGGCAAAGGCGTTCGACATCACCACATCCACGCGCGCCTGACGCGCACAATTGGGCACCACATCCAATCCAATCTCGGGGTCGGGTTCGCTGAAATTGACTGTCGGCGCGATCACCCCGTCGCGCAGCGCCATCAGGCAGGCCAGCAATTCAACCGCGCTGGTGCCGCCAATCAGGTGGCCATGCATGGATTTTGTCGAAGATACCGGCACCATATCGGCATGCGCGCCCATGACGATGCGCAAAGCCTCGGCCTCTGTCCGGTCATTGGCGGCAGTGCCTGTGCCGTGGGCGTTGACGTAATCGACCGCATCGGGGGCTGTTCCAGCATCGGCCAGCGCTGCGCGCATGGCGCGCACAGGGCCATCGCGGTCGGGCATGACGATATCGCCTGCGTCGGCACTCATGCCAAAACCGGTAACTTCGGCCAGAATCTCTGCGCCGCGCGCGCGGGCATGGTCGTAATCTTCAAAGACGAAGACCGCCCCCCCCTCGCCCTGCACCATGCCAGAACGGTTGCGCGAGAAGGGGCGGCACGTGTCGCGCGACATGACGCGCAACCCTTCCCATGCCTTGATCCCACCGAAACACAACATCGCTTCCGACCCGCCGGTAAGCATAACATCGGCCCCGCCCCCGCGCACCATATGGAATGCCTGCCCCATGGCATGATTGCCCGATGCGCAGGCCGTAGAAACGGTGTATCCCGGCCCTTTCAACCCGAACTCCATCGAGACATGCGACGCGGCGGCATTGTGCATCAACCGTGGCACCACAAACGGATGCACGCGGTTTTTCCCTTCGGCATAGACGGTATGATAATTGTCATCGACAGTGGTGTTTCCACCACCAGCCGTGCCCAGAATAACACCCGCGCGCAGGCCCAATGCGTCATCTATCACCAGCCCCGATTGCGCCATGGCCTGACGCGCGGAAATCAGGGCAATCTGGGTGAACCTGTCCAGCAGCGACAGGCTGTTGCGGGCAAAATGATCCTCTGGGGTGAAATTGCGAATCTCCGCCCCGATCTGGATGCTCAGACGGTCCACATCGCGGCAGGTCAGGGGGCCAATCGCGCACCGGCCTTGCTGCATTGCAGCAAATGTTGCTGGCACATCCGCGCCCAGCGGGTTCAGCGTGCCCGCGCCGGTAATGACAACACGCCTCATGCTGCCTGTCGGGCCACCAGCTTTTCAACCTCGGCAATGATCGCGCCTACAGAGGAGATGTCGAACCCCGGCTGGTCTGGCGTATTGGCGTTGAATGGCACCGAAATGCCAAATGCTTCTTCAATGCCAAAAATACACTCGACCAGCCCAAGGCTGTCGATTCCAAGATCAGCCAGATGGCTGTCTTGCGTGATATCCGATGGTTCCATCAAGGCTTGCTCGGCGATAATCGCCTTCACACGCTCTGCGATAAAATCATTCTCTTGCATGACATCGAGTCCCATTGGACACACTCCCAACCCGTCTGGCGCGTCCTGTATTGGCGAAGACTGTAACAGTTTCGTAACACGGGGCAACTCAATTTCTCGCGTGTGCGGCATTGGCGCAGCGGTGCCACGCCAGCGCCACACATAAGATCAGATGCGCAACCCGTTCTCGACCGCGCCTGCCTGCAAAAGTGCGTCATAGATTTTCGCATCGCGGCCATACATGTCATTGCGAAAGTTCAACGCGCCGCGCACATCGGTAAAGGCGGTGCGATAGACCAGATGCACCTGCACAGGTTCGTCCAGATAAACGCGGGTTTGCTGGCCGGTGTTCAGAACCGAATGATACAACCCGCGGGGGTCGTCACTCTGGCGTGACAGCAATTCATAGGCGAAATCGCGCGGGTCATTCAGGCGCACACAGCCGGACGAATGCGTGCGCACAGTCGTGTTGAACAAATGCCGCTCGGGGCTGTCATGCAGGTAAATCGCATAGGGGTTGGGGAACATGAACTTCACCTCGCCCAAGGCATTTGTCGGGCCGGGAGGTTGGCGCACGTTGAAGGGGAAATTCGCGGGCGTGTAGCGCGAGAAGTCAATCGCGTTGCGCGGCACAACCCGCCCGCGCGCATCTACAACCTGCAAATGCCGCGCCCCGCCAGAGGCCAGCGCCCCCCAATAGGATCGCGCCAGAATCGAGCGTGGCAAGGTCCAGTCAGGGTTAATTTCCAGATAGGTCATACGGTCTGAAAACTCGGGCGTCTGACGGTCGGACGCCTGCGCGCCCACCACCGAGACAGTCTCGAAAGTGACCTGATCCTGGTCGATAATCTTGCTGGTAAAATCGGTCAGGTTCACCCAGATATGCCGCTCTCCGCGCGGAATATTCAGCCAGCGTTCCCGCTCCATCGCGACGATGACAGATTTCAGCCGCTCTTCCGGTGGGGTGTTGATGGCGCGCAATGTCTCAGCGCCTGCGATGCCATCAGCCTCGATCCCGTGGCGCAACTGGAAGGTCAGGACCGCAGATTGCAGGGCAGCGTCATAGCTGGCCGTGGCAGAGCGTTCCATATAGCCCATGGCAATCAGCCGGTTGCGCAGGGCCACCACCCCCTCGCCCGAGGTGCCGGGCACAAACCGCCCTTCGGGCACACGCGGCCCCCAACCACCAGCGGCAATCACGCGTTCCAGATCATGGCGGGCACGGAACAGCCGGGCATATTCCGGTGCAGACGGGGCCAGATTGCGGATGAACGCAGCGGGGGGGCTTTGCGAGAACTCAAGCAGCAAGGTTTCGGTGTCGGGGCGCGGCAGCACGCGCACGATGCTGCGGTCAATCGATCTGGGGTTTAGCACACCACTGCT
>NZ_MEHT01000013.1 GCF_001870675.1 Roseinatronobacter thiooxidans
CTATTTCTTTCAGGGCACAGATGGGCGGATCATTTTCGCCATTCCCTACGAGCAGGATTTCACCCTGATCGGCACCACAGATGCCGAACATGACGACCCCGCGCGCATGCCCCGCTGCACTGATGAGGAACGCGACTATCTGTGCAGCTTCGCCAGCCAGTATTTCAAGCGCAGCGTTTCTGTACAGGATGTGGTCTGGTCCTATTCGGGCGTGCGCCCGCTTTATGATGACGGCGCAAGCTCTGCCACAGCGGCCACGCGCGATTATACGTTGAAAATAGACCAGAGTGCGGGCGCGCCGGTGCTGCATATTTTCGGGGGCAAGATCACAACCTACCGGCGGCTTGCCGAACAGGCTTTGGACAAGATCGGCACCATCCTGCCGCTGGATAAAGGCGCGTGGACCGCAGGTGTGGCGCTGCCGGGCGGCGATTTTGCGCATGACGGGGTGGGCGCGCTGGTGGCGGGCTTGCAGCGCGATTACCCGTTTCTGGGCGATTTCTGGGCGCGCAGGCTGGTGCGCGCCTATGGCACCGACGCCCGCGCCATTCTGGGCACGGCGCGCGACGCGGCCAGTCTGGGCAAGGATTTCGGTGCCACCTTGACCGAGGCCGAAGTCATATGGCTGATGACGCGCGAATATGCCTATAACGCACAAGATGTGCTGTGGCGCCGCTCGAAACTGGGGTTGCGACTGGACACCGCACAAGCCGCTGCATTGGAGGAATGGATGGCGCGTCACGAAAAACAGGTCATGCGCGCCGCCGAATAAAGAAACCGAGGGAGGAGAATACATGTCGCTGGTACTGGAGGGCGTCTCAAAGATCGTCGAGGGGCAGAGCCATATCTACCCCACAGACCTGACGCTGGAGCGGGGCACGATGAATGTGCTGCTCGGTCCCACGCTCTCGGGGAAGACCACCTTGATGCGGATCATGGCGGGGCTGGATGTGCCTGCCACGGGCCGCATTCTTTGGGAAGGCCGCGATGTGACCGGCATGCGCGTACAGGATCGCAAAGTGGCGATGGTGTACCAGCAATTCATTAATTACCCGTCGATGTCGGTCTATGACAATATCGCATCGCCCATGAAACTTTTGGGCATCTCGCGCAAGGAGATCGACCGCCGCGTCCGCGAGACGGCCGAGTTGATGCAACTGACCCCCATGCTGGAGCGCAAACCGCTGGAGCTGTCAGGCGGCCAGCAACAGCGCTGCGCCTTGGCACGCGCGCTGGTGAAAGATGCGGGGCTGGTGCTGCTGGATGAACCTCTGGCCAATCTGGACTATAAACTGCGCGAGGAGTTGCGCGCCGAAATCCCGAAGATTTTTGAACAATCGGGCGCAGTCTTCGTCTATGCCACGACCGAACCTGAAGAGGCGCTGCTGCTGGGCGGCAATGTCGCAACCATGTGGGAAGGGCGTATCACCCAGTTCGGCCCGACACCGCAGGTCTACCGCACCCCGAAGGATGCCAAGACCGCGCGGGTTTTCTCGGACCCGCCCATGAATTTCACGCGCATTGTGAAAGCGGGTAACCAGATAAGCTTTGGCGAAGGCCAGATCGCGCCTGCGATCGGGGCCTTGGCAGCACTTGATGATGGCACCTATACCGCAGGGTTCCGCCCTGACCATTTGCACCTGTCCGCGCAGGGCAGTGATGGCCTGCATTTCAGATGCACCCTGCGCGTCACCGAGATTACGGGGTCTGAAACCTTTGTGCATCTGGATCATTCCGGCGACCGCTGGGTGGGGCTGATGCATGGGGTGCATCATCTGGAATTTGGCTCGGACATCGAAGTCTGGCTGGATGCGGCGCATATCTATGTTTTCGCGGAAAATGGCGATCTGGTGGCACCTGCCAATTTCGTCCGCGCGGCCTGAGGGGAAAATATGGCACAGATCACACTCGATAATCTGGCGCATTCGTATCTTCCCAACCCGAAGGGAGAGGAAGATTTCGCGCTTAAGCAACTGGACCATGTTTGGGGCGATGGCGAGGCTTACGCCCTTCTGGGCGCGTCCGGCTGCGGCAAATCCACGCTGTTGAATATCATTTCCGGGCTGCTGGTGCCATCGCGCGGGCGTATCCTGTTCGGGGATCAAGACGTGACGCAGCAAGACACAGTCGCGCGCAACATCGCGCAGGTTTTCCAGTTTCCGGTTGTGTATGACACCATGACAGTGGGCGAAAATCTGGCTTTTCCGCTGCGCAACCGGCGCATGGACCCCGGCTATATTGCCGCCCGCGTGCAAAAGATCGCGGCCATGATCGGTATGGAAGACAGCCTCAAGCGCAAGGCGCGCGGGCTGACGGCAGATGCGAAGCAGAAAATCAGCCTTGGGCGCGGCATGGTGCGCGAGGATGTGAACGCGATCCTGTTCGACGAGCCGCTGACCGTCATCGACCCGCATATGAAATGGGAGCTGCGCACACAGTTGAAAGCGCTGCATAATGAATTCGGCCACACAATGATCTATGTGACCCATGACCAGACCGAGGCACTGACCTTTGCCGACAAGGTTGTGGTCATGCATGACGGGCGCGTGGTCCAGCTTGGCACGCCAGAGGAATTGTTCGACACGCCAGAGCATACCTTTGTGGGCTATTTCATCGGCTCGCCGGGGATGAACCTGATCGAGGCCGAAGTTAAGGGAAATGTCGCCCATTGCGCGGGCCATGCCATTCCCTTGGGGGGGAATTACAAGGCGCTGAAAGGGCGCGTCCAGATCGGCATTCGCCCGGAATTTGTGACGCTGGCCAGCGGCGATGAGGGCATTCCTGTAACGATCAAGCGCATAGAGGATGTGGGCCGCCACCAGATTTTGCGCGCGGAATTTGCGGGCAAACCTGTCAATGCGATCCTGCCCGAAGGCATGGCCGTACCGGCCGATGCCAACCGGCTGAAATTCATGCCAGAGCGCGTGAATGTCTATGCTGATGACTGGCGCGTAACCCCGCTGCATTCGGTGGCCACCCCCGCGAGAGAGGCTGTGTGATGGATAAGGTTCAAAACAACAAGGCGTGGTTTCTGGTGCTGCCTGTGCTGGTGCTTGTCGCCTTCTCGGCGGTCATTCCGCTAATGACAGTGGTCAACTATTCGGTGCAGGACACATTCGGCAATAATGTCTTCTTCTGGGAGGGCTTAGGCTGGTTTCAGGAGGTTCTGACCTCGCCCCAGGTGCATTCGGCCTTTGGACGGCAGTTGATGTTCTCTGGCATTATTCTGGCCATCCAGATTCCACTGGGGATTGCGATTGCGCTGTGCATGCCCAAGCGGGGTTTCTGGGCGTCGGTCTGTCTGGTGCTGATGGCATTGCCGCTGCTTATTCCATGGAATGTGGTGGGCACGATCTGGCAAATTCTGGGCCGGGCCGATATCGGGCTGATCGGGTACACGCTGGATATACTGAATATCAACTGGAACTATTCGCGCAATCCGGTGCATGCGTGGATTATCGTTGTAACCATGGATGTCTGGCACTGGACATCGCTGGTGGCGCTTTTGGCCTATGCCGGCCTGCAATCCATCCCGCAGGCCTATTATCAGGCCGCCAAGATCGATCAGGCCAGCCGCTGGAAAGTGTTTCGCTATATCGAGCTGCCCAAAATGCAAGGCGTGCTGCTGATCGCCATTCTGCTGCGCTTCATGGACAGTTTCATGATCTATACCGAACCTTTTGTCGTGACCGGCGGCGGGCCGGGGACCGCCACAAGCTTCCTGTCGATCGATCTTGTGAAAATGGCGCTGGGGCAGTTCGACCTTGGACCAGCGGCGGCTTTCTCGATCATGTATTTCCTTGTGATCCTGCTGGTCTCTTGGGTGTTCTACACTGTGATGACCAATCTCGACAAAGCGGAGGGCCGGTAACATGGCTGTAACCACAGACACTTACACCGCCCCAGCGCGCAGCTTCGCGCTTCCCAAAATCCGGACCCGGCATGTGGTGATGGTGCTCTACCTCGCCTTCATGCTGATCCCGATTTACTGGCTGGTGAAGATGAGCTTGCAAACCAACCGCGAGATCATGGGCAGTTTCACGCTATGGCCGCAAAACCCGACATTGGACAATTACCGCACCATCCTGACCGATCGCAGCTGGTATATCGGCTATATCAACTCGATCACCTATGTGGTGATGAACACGGTCCTGTCGCTGGCTGTGGCGCTGTCTGCGGCCTATGCGTTTTCGCGCTACCGCTTCATCGGCGACAAGCACCTGTTCTTCTGGCTGCTGACAAACCGCATGGCGCCGCCTGCTGTCTTTGCGCTGCCCTTCTTTCAGCTGTATTCATCCGTGGGGCTGTTTGACACGCATATCGCGGTGGCGCTGGCGCATACACTGTTCAATGTGCCGCTGGCGGTCTGGATTCTGGAAGGGTTCATGCGCGGCGTGCCCAAGGAAATTGACGAAACCGCCTATATTGACGGCTATTCCTTCCCGCGTTTCTTCGTCAAGATTTTCATGCCGCTGATCGCATCGGGCATCGGGGTGGCGGCGTTCTTCTGCTTCATGTTCTCATGGGTGGAGTTGCTGCTCTCGCGGACACTGACTGCCGTCAATGCGCAGCCCATCACCTCGATCATGACGCGCACAGTGGGGGCCTCGGGGATAGATTGGGGGGTTCTTGCCGCAGCGGGTGTCCTGACCATCGTGCCGGGCGCACTCGTGATCTATTTTGTCCGCAATTACATTGCCAAGGGCTTTGCCCTGGGCCGCGTTTAAGGGGGAAAAGCCATGAACCTGAACTGGATGGCATGGACACAGCCGACAGCAATCTTCTTCCTGGTGATTGCCTGCCTGCTGCTGATTTTCACGGCGCTGGCGATCCGATACCCCGAAACCCCGCGCCGTGGAATTCTGACAATCGAGACAACGCGGGGGGACAGGTTGTTCATCACGCTTCTGGGGTCGGCCTTTATCAATGCGGGGTGGCTGGCGCTAAGTGGTCTGCCGCAATGGTGGGCTTTGGGAATTTGCGCGCTTTACGCCATAGCGGTGTTCCGCTGGGTGTAAAGCCGCGCAAGTGAGCGCGTGCCCGAGCCACAGGGGTGAGGCCCGTAAATGGCCCGGACACGCAAGGACTGAGAAAGAGGGTTCAATCCATGGGAGGATATAGCATGAACCGACTACTGAAGACATCAACAGCGCTGGCGATGGCGCTCACAGTTATGGGAAGTCCGGCATTTGCCGATATGGACGCCGCCATCGCGTTTCTTGA
>NZ_MEHT01000014.1 GCF_001870675.1 Roseinatronobacter thiooxidans
GGGAAAGGCGCAGGTGCCAGAAGAGATCCCCTTTGCCACCAACCCCGCCATGGCCTGCGCCATGGTCTCGAAACTTCTGGACGAGGGCATGCCATGCGCCTTCGTTCTTGCAGATTCTGTCTATGGATCGGACAGGCGCTTCAGACGGATGCTGGAGGCCCGTGATCAGGCATATGTTTTGGCAGTGCGCTCCAATCACACACTCCGATTTTTTACTGAAAGCGGCCTCATGCAGACGGATCCTGCCATGATGTTTGATGACCTGAAGCCCGAGGCATGGCACGCGCTCCCCGCGGGCGAAGGCACCAAAGGGCTCCGGCTCTACGACTGGGCGCGCATTCCGTTGGGCCAAACATCACAAAGAGGTTTCGCGCGCTGGGTTCTCGCCCGTCGCACGCTTCGTGATCCCGGAAATATCTCCTACTATTTCGCGCATGCGCCTTCAGAAACATCCTTATCCGAACTGGCCTCTGCCGCCGGATTGCGCTGGACCGTCCAAGAATGCTTCCTGCGTGCCAAGGATGATCTGGGGTTAGATCACTGCGAGGCGCGTTCATGGCATGGCTGGCATCGCCACATCAGCCTTGTCATGGCAGCAGCGGCATTCCTGGCAAAGCTCGTGGCAGATCAGAGAAAAACGGTTCTTCAAAAACAGAACGAAACGAGTCCACGCATGTCGCCGGTCACCACCTCATCGAACGCCTTCAACGCTGCATGACAACATCAGAGATCCGAAAACTCATTTGCCGTTTGCTGCTGACCACAATCTTTGATCTTGATGTCATCTGGGACTGGTCAAGATGGCGACGCCAGCATCAGCTCAATGCCGCCATCGCACATCGGAAAATTCGACATTATCCGCAACTGTAGTATTAAAGCTTTTCGGTTTTTCCTTGAAACACCGCAACGTTTTAACTTCTGTGTTACCGCAATTTCGAACTGAAAAAGTCTATCAACTTTTTCTGAAATTGCTTTAACAGGGCGGCTTATTCTGCGGCAATCGCCGCAGGATGGCCCGCAACAATCGCAATCGCATCCGCGGTCAGGCCAGATGCGTTTGCGACATGCGCCACAATCTGCCCATTCAGGCGAATCTCGGCCATATCGGGCTGGTCCTCGTTAAAGGTCACGCGCACATCTGGCTGTGACAGCCGGTCAGGGTCGTAATGCAGGACAATCTGGTCCTGCTCGGGGCTGTAATCGACAATCATGGCAGGCGCGCGCCCTGCCAGCCAATCGCCCAGCGCGAAGAAATCCGCCCCCGCGCCCCCGTTCAGCGTGTCGCCCTGCCCTGCGATCAGCAGGTCATCACCCGCCCCGCCATTCAGGAAATTCGCGCCACTGCGGTCTTGGCCCGCATCATCCAGAAACGCACCCAGCAGCGTATCATCGCCGGCACCGCCCATCAGCAGATTCGCACCGCCGCCTGCGACAAGCAGATCATTGCCCCAGCCCCCTTCCAGCGTGTCATTGCCTGCGCCACCGATCAGACTGTCATCCCCCTCGCCCCCGATCAGGTGGTTGGCCCCGCTGTCCACATAAAGCACATCGTCCCCCCCCGCACCGATCAGAATGTCATCGCCCGCGCCGCCTACCAGCGTGTCATTGGCCACAGTGCCCACAAGGCGGTCATTCCCAGCGCCACCCTCCAGAAAAACGGGCTGCGGGGGGGCCACTGGCGCAAACAGGTCACTGCTATGGATGCGCTCGTCCAGATCATCGAACAGGCCCGTGGCCAATGCGTCATCCGGCACCAGATCAATGCGCGCGCCCCCATCGGTTGCATCCATCAGCCCTGACAGGGCAACCGCTGCCGGGGGCGACATCTCAGAGGCCCCGCCTTCAACCGCGTCCGCGGGCCCGCTACTCTCGACATCATCCTTTAAGACCACTGGCGCAAACAGGTCACTGCTATGAATACGCTCGTCCAGATCATCGAACAGGCCCGTGGCCAATACGTCATCCGGCACCAGATCAATGCGCGCGCCCCCATCGTCTGCATCCATCAGCCCTGACAGGGCTGGCGCTGGCGCCATCGCAAAGGCCCCGCCTTCGACCGCGTCCGCGCGCCCGTCACTCTCGACATCATCCTCTCTGGACGCCACCATAGCATCCGAAACCGAGGCTGCCGCAATGGCCGCCAGCAAGCCGAAAAACATCCACATTCTACCCAACCTTCACAAAAGCGGCTGATTCCGCCGCAATACCCCACCCGCAATTATGCCTTCTCCAGCTTGCCCAACGAAGCGTTTTCGCACTCAAAACCCGCCCAAACTGCAACATTGGTTAACGCGCGCGTGGCACAATCAAGGGCTTTCCAAACGCATGTTTCTGGTCTATCTGACCCTCGCACCCTCAAGGTGCCCTCCATCGGCCCTGCTGGACGACATCCCGGCCTGCGCCTTCACCCTCAACCCAAGGAGACCCCGATGTCGATTACCGTAGAAGACAAGAACCGCCTGATTGCAGAATTCGCACGCGCCGAAGGCGACACAGGTTCGCCCGAAGTTCAGGTCGCTGTGCTGACCAAGCGCATCACCAACCTGACCGAGCATTTCAAGACCCACAAAAAGGACAACCATTCCCGCCGTGGGCTGCTGAAACTTGTGGCCACCCGCCGCAAGCTGCTGGATTATGTCCGCAGCAAGGACGAGGCACGCTATCGTGACCTTATCAGCAAACTGGGCATCCGCCGCTAAGGCATCGCTCTGTCGCTGAGTGCTGCGCCCGCCCCTTCGGCGGGCGTTTTGCGTAAAATCTTCCGGCTTTCATCCTTGTAAAAATATCCGCGGGGGGGGCCGCTTGCGGCCGGGGGCGGCAGCCCCCATCAGCGCAACCGCTCGATCCCGCCCAGTAGAATATCTGTCGCCAGATCCGCATATTCCGCGCGGCTGACCGGCCCGCCTTCCTTGAACCACATATAGACCCAGTTCATCATCCCGAAAATCGACATGGTGACCGGCATCAGGATCGGGCGCTCGGCTTCAAGCTCGGGGTTCACCTGACGGATCACCGCCGCGAAACGCCGCACGATGCGCCGTTCAATCGCCATGATCTCGTCGCGCTGGTCTTGGGGCAGCGTCTGCGTGCCGTTCAACTGCACTTTGTGGTAGTCATCTGCATCGCGGTATTGCTCCAACACGGCATGGACAAGCGCGCGCAACCGCTGGCGTGGCGGCAGATCGGGCTGGTCTGCGGCGGCGATGGCCTCATCCAACTCGGTCAGATTGGTGCGCAGAATGTCGAAAATCAGCGCATCGCGGCCCGGATAGTAATGATACAGCAGTGCTTTTGACACATCGGCATGCGCCGCAATCTGCGACATGGACGCTTTGTCCATGCCCACCTCGGCAAAGACAGCCGCAGCACTGCGCAAAATGCTGCGTTGCTTGGCCGCGAAATCATGCGCACGCGATCGCGCCATGTTCAGCCCCCCTTGGGCCGGTTATCCACCACGCGCTTGGCCTTCCCTTCCGACCTTGGCGCGGTGCCGGGTGCATGGACCAGCACCTTGGCCGTCACTCCCAGCGTGCTTTTGATATGATGCGCCAGTTCCCGCACGGAGGCCGCCCGCGCGCCCTCGTCCGCGGCGGGGGGTGTTGCTTCGCAATGAACCGTCATGTCATCCATCCGCCCTGTGCGCGTCAGTTCGATCTGGAAATGCGGGGCCAGCCCTGCGCATTTCAGGATCTGTTCTTCCACCTGCGTGGGAAAGATATTGACGCCGCGCAAGATGATCATGTCGTCAGAGCGCCCGGTGATCTTCTCGATCCGGCGCATGGAACGCGCGGTGCCGGGCAAAAGCCGTGTAAGATCGCGCGTGCGGTAGCGCACGATGGGCAGCCCTTCTTTTGTCAGCGTGGTAAAGACCAATTCACCCATCTCGCCATCGGGCAGCACCTCGCCGGTTTCGGGGTTGATGATTTCGGGGTAGAAATGATCCTCCCACAGATGCAGCCCATCCTTGCTTTCGACGCATTCATTGGCCACGCCCGGCCCCATCACCTCTGACAGGCCGTAAATATCGACCGCGTGCATATCAAAGGCCTGCTCAATCTCGCCGCGCATGGAGTTTGTCCATGGTTCTGCCCCGAAAATACCCACCGCAAGCGAGCTTTCACGCGGGTCGATGCCTGCGCGTTGGAACCCATCGAGAATTGACAGCATGTAGGACGGCGTCACCATGATGATGCGTGGTTTGAAATCATTGATCAGCGTGACCTGCCGTTCGGTCATACCGCCCGAGACAGGCACCACCGTACAGCCCAGCCGCTCTGCCCCGTAATGCGCGCCAAGGCCCCCTGTGAACAGCCCGTAGCCATAGGCGATATGCACAATATCGCCCTTGCGCCCCCCGCTTGCGCGGATCGAACGCGCGACCAGATCGGCCCATGTGTCGATATCGCGCTGCGTATAGCCCACAACCGTAGGCTTGCCTGTCGTGCCAGAAGACGCATGCACCCGCACCAATTGTTCACGCGGGACCGCGAACATGCCAAAAGGGTAGGTGTCGCGCAGGTCGGTTTTCACGGTGAAGGGGAATTTTGCCAGATCGGCCAGCGTGTGCAGGTCATCCGGATGAACGCCATGATCATCGAAGCGTTTGCGATAAAAGCTTGATCCGTCATAGGCATGGCGCAGCGACCATTTCAGCCGCTCCAGCTGCAAGGCGCTGATTTCATCGCGCGAGGCGGTCTCGATCGGCTCCAGATCGCCGGGCTTGGGGGACAGGTCTTCCATGGCTTAGTCCTCTCTGAGATGCGTGCCTTTGATGACACGCGAATGTCCGCGAAATTCGGCAATTACGGTGCCTGAAGCATCGCTCACGCGCACGTCATACAGGCCCGACCGCCCACGGCGCGAGATTTCGCGCGCGCGCGCAGTCAGCCGCGCGCCCAATTCGACAGGGTGAAGGTAAGTAACGGCGCAAGCTTGCGCGACAACGCGCTGGTTGTATGTGTTGCAGGCAAAGGCAAAGGCTGAATCGGCAAGGGTAAAGATATAGCCACCGTGGCACATGCCATGCCCGTTGGTCATCTGGTCGGTGATGGTCATGGACAACGCGGCCTCGCCCGGGGCGACATGGTCCAGCGACATGCCCAAGCGCTGGCTGGCGCTGTCGTCGTTCCACATGGCGGTTGCGCAGGCTTCGGCCAGCTCTTGCGGGGTCATCTGGTCGGAAGTGGTCATTTGCCCTGAAACCTCGGCTGTCGTTTTTCAAGAAAGGCGGTGACCCCTTCGGCATAATCTTCCGAATATCCGGCGCGGCGCTGGAAGTCTTGTTCAAGATCAAGCTGGGCATCGAGGCTGTTGACGCTGGCGGCATGAATGGCCTGTTTCGTCAGCCCATAGCCAAAGGTTGGCCCCTGCGCCAACCGCTGCGCCAAGGCGCGGGCCTCATCCATCAGGTCATCATCGGGCAGCGCTTTCCAGATCAGCCCCCAATCGGCGGCCTGCTGTGCGAATAGCGGCTCGGCGGTCAGGGCCAGCGCTTTGGCGCGCGCCTCGCCCAGCAGGCGCGTCAAGGCCCAGCTGCCGCCCGCATCGGGCACAAGGCCCAGTTTCGCAAATGCCTGAATGAACCGTGCCGAATGTGCGGCCAGCACAATGTCGCAGGCCAGCGCAATATTGGCCCCCGCGCCTGCCGCCACCCCGTTCACAGCCGCAATAACCGGCTTGTCCAAGGCCCGAATAGACCGGATCAGCGGGCTGTAGAAGTCGCCAATCGTCTGGCCCAGATCGGGCTTTGGCCCACCCTTGCGCGGGTCACGATCCCCCAGATCCTGCCCAGCGCTAAAGGCCCGCCCTGCGCCAGTCAGCAGCACGGCGCGCACAGCGCTGTCTTGCGCCGCGCGGTCAAGTTCCGACCGCAGGGCACCATGCATTTCTGCATTAAATGAATTCAGCTTGTCAGGGCGGTTCAGGGTCAGTTCCAGAACCCCGCCTTGCAGGTGCGCGATCACCGTCGCGGGTGATGTCATGGTTTTCTCTCCTCCCAGATCGAAGAAGAGATTTGCATAAACCGACCGATCGGTCAATTCTGTTTATTGCATGCCTTTACGCGCGCCGGTCAGCCCGCTTTCAACACCCCGCGCGCAATCTGGTCGGCCTCGATCGATTCAAACAGCGCCTTGAAATTCCCCTCGCCAAAGCCATCGTCGCCTTTGCGCTGGATGAATTCAAAGAAAATCGGCCCGACCATGGTTTTCGAGAAGATTTGCAACAGAATTTTCGTCTCACCCCCATCTATAACGCCTTCACCATCGATCAGGATGCCGTGCTTGGCCATCTTGTCCACCGGCTCTGAATGGCCTGCAACGCGGTCATGGCTCATCTGGTAATAACTTGGCGGGGGTTTGGGCATGAAGCGGATGCCACGTTCGGCAATTGCATCTGTCGCGGCATAAATGTCTTCAGTGCCAACAGCGATATGCTGAATCCCCTCGCCATTATAGCGCTTGAGGTATTCGACAATCTGCCCCGTCTCGCCCCGATCTTCGTTGATGGGAATCCTGATCCGCCCGCAGGGCGAGGTCAGCGCGCGGCTGAACAGGCCCGTGAACTTGCCCGCAATATCGAAAAACCGGATTTCGCGGAAGTTGAACAGACGGCTGTAGAATTCAAACCATGTGTCCATGTTTCCCTTGAACACATTATGCGTCAGGTGATCGAGATAATAGAACCCAACCCCCTGCGGCTTGGGGGCGCACAGCCAGTCAAACTCTGCATACGGGTGTGCATCGCCATAGTCTTCGATGAAATAGATCAGCGACCCGCCAATGCCGATGATGGCAGGCACATCCAGCACCTTGCCCGCCCCTGTAAAGGGCTTGGCCCCAAGGGCCACCGCATGATCAAACGCATGCTGCGCATCGACCACCCGCCAGCCCATCGCAGACGCACAAGGCCCGTGTTCGGCGGCGAACCCCATCGCATGGCTGGTTTTGTCATTGTTCAGAATATAGGTGATGTCACCCTGCTGCCACAGTTCGATATCCTGCCGGCGGTGGCGGGCAGTGCGGGTGTAGCCCATTGCCCTGAGCTGTGCGCGCAGCGCCTCTGGGTCTGGATGCGCGAATTCGACAAATTCAAACCCATCGGTGCCAGCAGGGTTTTCGCTGCTGATGCTGGCGCGCGGGGCGGCATGCGGAAACGGTCCCATGATGATCTCCTATAACCTGAATATGCCGCGCATCATATCGCGCGCGCCATGCGCGTTCTGCGCAAAGATGGACGCATACAAAGCGTTCATGCTATGGTTTCGCCGGATTTAGCCGAAACAACGCAGAGAACACGCATGCTGGATCAGAAAGACCGCGAAATCCTTGCAGCGCTTCAGGAAAACGCAATGCTCACCTCTGAAATGTTGGGGGCGCGCGTGCACCTCTCGCCCAGTCAGGCTGCGCGCAGACGCCAGCGGCTGGAATCGCAAGGCACCATAACCGGCTACCGCGCCCGCCTTGACCCTGCCCAGATCGGCCTTGGGGTGCAGGCCTTTGTTCAGGTGCAAATGGCCACTCATACGCCGGACGGGGCCAAAAGTTTCAAAGGGTTGCTGGCGGATATGCCGCAGGTCGTCAACGCATGGACCCTGACGGGCGAGGCAGATTACCTGCTGCGTGTCTGGTGCGCCGATCTGTCTGCGCTGAACACATTGATCCATGACCGCTTGCTGCCACACCCCGCAGTTGCCCGCGTGCAAAGCCAGATCGTGATGGAGCAGTTGAAACAAGCCGCCGCCCTGCCCGTCTGAGGGCTGGACATTCGCCCCCCGAACAGGCCAAACAGGACCACGCAATGACGAGGGGCCGCATGGAAATTTCAGCCTTGGCCGATGGGGTGCTGTCTGGCGACCGCCGCGCGCTGGCCCGCGCGATCACGCTGGTTGAAAGCACGCGCACCGAACACCGCACACAGGCAGCCGACCTGCTGGAGCGGCTGGCAGGGTCGGGGCGCGAATCCATCCGCATCGGGCTGTCCGGCACACCCGGTGTTGGCAAATCCACTTTCATCGAAAGTTTCGGGCTTATGCTGGCCGAACAGGGGCTGCGTGTGGCCGTGCTGGCAGTCGATCCCTCCAGCGCGCGCACAGGTGGCTCTATCCTTGGCGACAAGACCCGCATGGAATACCTCTCGCGCCATCCCAAAGCCTTTATCCGCCCAAGCCCCAGCCAAACCCACTTGGGCGGTGTCGCGCGCCGCACGCGCGAGGCCGTGGCCCTGTGTGAAGCAGCGGGGTTCGACGTGGTCCTGATCGAGACAGTGGGCGTGGGCCAGTCGGAAACCGTGGTCGCAGAACTGTCGGATGTGTTTTTGCTGCTGCTGGCCCCTGCGGGCGGCGACGAGTTGCAAGGCGTCAAGCGTGGCATCATGGAAGTGGCTGATATCATCATTGTCAACAAGGCTGATGGCGACCTGAAAGCAACCGCCACCCGCACCTGCGCCGATTACGCGGGTGCCCTGCGCCTGCTGCGCCGCCGCCCGCAAGACCCGGACGGGTTCCCCAAGGCCATGACTGTGTCGGCACTGGAACAATCGGGGCTGGACAAGGCATGGTCTGACATTTCCGAACTGATCACATGGCGGCGCGAAACCGGCCATTGGCAGGGACGGCGCGCGGCGCAAGCGCGCCACTGGTTCCACGAAGAAATCAGACAAACCCTGCTGGCGCGGCTGCAAACCCCACCCGCCCGCAATCTGGCCAACAAGCTGTCGCATGATGTGGAAACCGGCCAAACCACCGCAACCAAGGCAGCGGCCGCGTTAATCGCAACCCTCTGGCCGGAAATGACGCGCGATGCGGCCACGGAATCGCTTGACCTCACGCAAGATACCACCTAAGAGCGCGTGACGAGTTTCGAGGCGCTGCGTTGCAGTGCCCATTTGCTTTGTGGCAGTCGGGATAAATTGTGTCGACAGCCCCTTTCAAGACGAGGATAAACCCATGTCGCGCCGCTGCGAACTGACCGGAAAAGGCCCGATGACGGGCAACAATGTAAGCCACGCCAATAACAGAACCCGCCGCCGGTTTCTGCCCAACCTTCAGGACGTCTCGCTTCAGTCCGAGGCACTGGGCCGCAGCTTCAAGCTGCGTGTGTCTTCTGCCGCACTGCGCTCGGTAGACCACCGTGGCGGCCTTGACGCCTATCTTGCGCGCGCGAAAGACGACGAGCTGTCGGCCAATGCGCTGAAAATCAAGCGCGAGCTTGGCAAAGCAGCAACCGCTGCCTGATTGGTACGGTTGGAAATCATAAAAACTCCCGCCGCTGCGGGAGTTTTTTAGTTTTGTAGCCCAGCTTGTCAGTTGCAATTGCATACGTTTCATTCTTTAAGTCAAACGCTGGTCCCGTAGCTCAACTGGATAGAGCAGCCGACTTCTAATCGGCAGGTTGGGGGTTCGATTCCTCCCGGGATCGCCAAACCTTTTTCATGTAGTCTTCATTGTTCGCGAAGATGCGGGCTTCGAAAGCCTCGCAGATCTGCGCGGCAAGCGGATCTCGATGAAGGATGTGGGCTCGACCACCGGCCACATCATCCCGGCCTATATGCTGGTTCAGGCTGGTATCGACATCGACCGCGATGTGACGATCTACAACCTTGGTGGCACCTTGTTTCAGGCGCTGATCTCGGGTGATGTGGATGCCACGGCCACTGGCGTGCGCGACTGGGACAAATTCGTTGAGATGGCCGGTGAAGGATACAAGATCCTCGAGCAGTCGCCACAGATGCCCGATGACCTCATTCTTGCGGGCGCTCACATCTCGACCGAATGTGTTGATTTCCTGCGCGGGGTCATGCTGGAAAACGATCAGGCGCTGATCGACGCCACCCTCGCCCCCGAAGGTCGCGAGCGTTATCGCGGCGCGTCGCTGGTGTCGGTAGATGACGCAACATACGAGGTGGTGCGTGAAGCCTATGCAGCGCTAGGGCTTATTGCTGAGTAATGGACGTCTCCGTCAGACAGCTTGCAAAGACATTTCCTGACGGTACCCGCGTACTTGAGGCGGTGGATTTTTCCATCGCCTCGGGCGAAGGGGTCGTTTTGCTTGGCGCGAACGGGTGCGGAAAGTCTACCCTGCTGCGCTGCATGCTGGGGCTTGAGAAGATCACTGCAGGCGACATCGTGATCGATGATGTGTCTATTGGGCATGCGCGTCGCAGTGACTTGCGACGTCTGCGCTCTCGAGTGGGGTCAGTGTTTCAGCAATTCAATCTGGTCGGCAACCTCTCGGTCCATCAAAATGTGATGTTCGGACGCCTTGGCACACATGGCCTGATGGGCGCGCTGTCCCTGACGGCATCGACTGAAACACGCGACAAAGCAATGCACTGCCTTGACCGGGTGGGGCTTGCGCATCTCGCAAAACGGCGCACCGACACACTCTCAGGTGGTCAACAGCAGCGCGTTGCTATCGCTCGGATGCTCATGCAAGAAGCCGGAATTGTTTTCGCCGATGAGCCTGTCGCCAGCCTCGACCCGAGGGCAGGGCGCGAGGTTATGGACCTGTTGTTTGATATCGTTCGCGAGCGTGGTCTGACCGTGGTCTGTGTCCTGCACCAGATCGACCTTGCCCGCGCCTATGCCAACCGGATCATTGGCCTTAAATCCGGGCGCATTGTGGTAGACGGCGCCCCGAACGACCTGACCGATGATGCGATCGCCGACCTTTACGAGGCCGATCGCACCCGTGCCGAGAAAGAAAGTAAGGAAGCCGAAGATGCTCGATCGAACCTCCGACGGAGTGCCGCCTCGTTTTGAACGACCATCGCTGTTCGTTTGGGTTGTGATCCTCGTCTTTCTGGCCTTTTTCATTCAAGGATTTACGCAAGCCGGCATTTCCGTAGACCGACTGGTACGCGGCACTTCGAACTTGGGGCGCTTTCTTGGGATGGCATTTCCCCCGTCTACGGCGCGTCTGGACGTGATTGCGCGTGCCATGCTCGAGACGCTGAATATGGCAGTGGTAGGGGTGACTTTCGGCGTGATACTCAGCCTGCCAATGGCGTTGCTGTGCGCGCGCAACACAACGCCTCATCCCATAGTGCGCCTTATCGCAGTGAATATCGTCGCTACCTTGCGCACGATACCAGACCTGATCTGGGCATTGATTTTCGTGGTCGCTGTGGGGCTGGGGCCCCTGGCTGGGATCCTCGCTATCATCATGGACACAATAGGTTTCTGCGCCCGATTCTTTTCCGAGCGCATTGAGGAGACCAATCCAAAACCCGGAATGGCCTTGCGTGCAGCTGGCGCCTCGCGCTCTGCCGTTGTAGCTGGCGCAATCCTGCCTGAATGCTTTCCGTCCTTCGTCGCTACCTCGCTCTTCTCGGTTGAAAAAGCTGTTCGATCTGCAGTCGTCCTTGGGCTTGTCGGTGCGGGTGGCATAGGGGTTGAGCTAACCTCGGCAATGAACCTATTTCGCTACAACGAAGCGTTGACCATTATTCTTTCTATTCTCGTGGTAGTTATAGCCGTCGAACAGGTCGCCGGGGCAATCAGACGCCGCGTCATATGATCTGGACTGTGTGTTTTGCTCGCTGACAACGTCGGCCATAGTGCAACGGTGCAGGAACTGGTCCGTGCCTTTCATATTTGTTAGCGTCAAGACGGGTTACGGGCGCATGCGGCGCAGTGCTTGAGTGGCCGCTTCGGTGAACCCAGCCCGACAGGGCGGCGGTCAGCAAAGGGCCGAGCATGTTGCTGCGTCTGCGAAGGTTTCTCCGATGCTGCGGCCTTCCCGAATGTAGCTGATGGAGCTTCATCATCGAAAGTGCAAAGTCGTTCGATTTCGTTACGAATATCGCGGGGAACGCGATTGTTGAACAGCCAGTCCATTAAAAGGCGTCTGTTCGCAGAGAGTTGGAATTCGGATTTGCCCTTTGGCCGCGTCCAAATTCATGTTGCTGCGTCCAATAGGACACGCCCGGACCCGCTCTCACGCAGCCCGTCCTGCCCCACGAACCGCCCTCTGGAACATCAGCCCCATCAGCATTTCACAGGCTTCCCTGTCCTGAAGGAAGGCCGAACCTCTGACCGGACCCTTGGCGGTACAATGCAAAGTCTGCGGCGGATCCGCCGCCTGCCCCCTCTTTCGCCCCGCCGAACTCGAAGGTGGATCGTCCCCCTCACAAGAGCCGCCGCAGGTTCGTTCCGGTCCATCTTCAAGCAACCCCAGGAGCACCCCATTTCAAGGTCAGGAAAACCGTCCGGATGAGTGGCGTATCGGCCTTGCCTGTAAGGCACCCCTGCACGCCATACACGCAGATCCCGCCCTTGCAATGGCCGCACACTCAGGCGGCACGCGCGCGCCCCCAGACAGGCACCCCAACTCCGGGATGGGCGGTTCAACTTTTGTTATCTGTCGTTCAAATAGTCTTGGTTTGGCTTTCGTGGTTATTAAACGACGTGTCATAATCGGAGTGCAGTCCTTGCGTCGCAGGAAGTTCGAGCACTTCGGCCAATAGAAATCCAAGATGTCGTCGCGGTGAGAGGTCGAAAAACCCGCAAATCCAACTACCAACCGATCATGTCCCGGCCTAGGCAACTGGCGCGGACCACGCTGTTATGAATTGAGAAAAGGTTTATCGTGATGTCAGGAGTGATATTGAAGATTGCCAAAACGACTTTCTAGCCTCCGGGTGGCCGCTAGGACCGTCGCGACCAACCCAAGGCGGCGTCCAATTTTGAAACATTTCGTAGGGGCGGGTTCGCGGGTCTACGTCTCAACGCTCGGACTCAGCATTCGTCTCGTCCTCTTCGTCGCACTCGACTTCCCGATCAATCACCTCGCGACAGAGCTGGTAGACCCGGATATCGGGGCCGATCAGGCTGCTCATGCGGATCTGCTTGCTGGGTAAGCGATCGTCGGTCAGCAGAGCGCCGCGCTGCTCCAAGATCTCACGTAGATCCTTGAATGTTCCACCAGGCGGAACGAACTCCATCAGGGTTTCGCGCAAGAGGAAGTAATGCTCTTCGTTGAACCACCCCCGCGCGCCCCAGGGCTTGCGGTCGACGGGCCGCCGTGCGGCATCGACCTCACGCAGTTCCTTGCCAAGCCGGGGCCAGGTCCAGGCCCGGATCGTCGCCAACGGGTCCTCGTCCACCCGGTGGCGCCCGAGGCCACGGATCTTCGCCCAGCTGTCTGCCGCTTCCAGAACCGCAGCCCGCACTTGCTGGACTGTCTGCGGCAGCAGCCCGAAGCGAACCGCCAGTTGCCCGGCCAGCAGCACCACCGCGAAATGCCGCATCACCCGCGTTTCCGGCGACAGCCCGGACCCCGCATCGATCCCGAGTTCCACCGCCAATTCCCGGGACTGCGTCTCGAAGGCTGCGCGTAAGTCGCCCTGGTTGCATGACAACGGAGCGAGCAGCTTCTGCACGAAGGCGGGGCCCGCGATCCCGGCCGTCTCCTGCGAGGCAATGTCGAGCGCGCTCAGCATCGCAGGGATGTCGGTGTGCCCATGTGCCTTGCGCCAGATCTTATGATCGCGTCCACCGATATCCAACAGCCGGACAAACGTGCCTTCCTGAACAGGAAGCCTCAGCCGACTTATAGGCAGAGAGCCCTGGGCCCGACGGGCCTCCGACACGGCCTGGTCACAGAACGGCTGCTCGGACGAGGTGATGACAATGACCCGCCGCTTTGACGGTTCGAACTCCGCGCCCGGAGCCGGCCGCGCAGACCTGCGGCTCCCGTTCACGATTGCAAAGACCTGCGGGACCATCTTGGCGACCTTGCCCTGCGGCACCTCATCGGCACCTAAGGCTCCGTCATTTGCCAACAAGCAGGCGTCGTCGAGGCTCGCCCGTGTTGCCGTCCAGCTGAGCAAGTCCTGCTGCGGCCAGACGCGAAGCGCCAGTTCGAGCAGGAAGCTCTTGGCCTGAGAGGTATGTGCGCTCAGATTGTAGATCGCGGACTCCGCCCCGACCACCTTCAGAAGCGGGCCTGCGAACTGCGCACAAACCAGGAACAGGGCCAGCGGGTTCCCCGTCAACTTTGTCGCAACCTCCCGCGTCCAGCGCTCCTGCGCATCCCGCTCGACCGTGACGACAGGACCGGACAGGGCCAGACGGTCACGATCGTCTTTGTGCGAAAGCACCCCTCCGTCGGAGAGGACATAAACAGGAGGATCGAACGAAGCCCATCCAGGTCTCAAGACAGGAGGATCAACTGTTTCATAATCCATCGACCGCAAAAGGTCCGCGAACTTTGTATCTGTCGCAAACACCCGCAGGCCCACCCCCCGCAACTTGGCGACGCCTTTCGGAGAACCCTTTCCCAGATCGTCGGCGGGCAAGCTCACCTCACGGCGTGCGCCCGACGCCGTCCGCAAAACAACAACCAACTGCGCCGGACGCGTCGGACGCGCTACCTCCAGATGCTTCACGTAGAACGGCTGACAGATCTCGACCACGCCCTCCCGCGCAGAGTACCGCTTGATCAGGCTGTCTTCCGGATCCAGCTGATAGCCCCGTGGAAGCTGGGCTTCGACCTGGGCCAGAAATCCGTCGTCCTGCGCGGTGTCCTGTTCATCATGTTCCGTTGCCTCAGGGCCAACGCCCTGCTGCATACGGTCGGGATCGTCCGGACCATTGGCCGCACTCACCGGCGTGCTCCCCGTGTCAAACTTCTGCGAAGTGTCATTCATGCTCTGCTCCTTGCGATAGAACTTGGGACAAGGCCGCGGGCATCATCCCGCGGAAGAGCTGACAATGGCCCGGGCGACCGGCACCCTTGCAAGCTCAGAATAACCCAAAGCACCCCGAAAAACGACATCTCAGGCCGGTTGACCTGCAGATTTATGTGGAAAACCCCGCAATCCGCGCGACAGCGATGTCAATCGGGCGGCTGGGTCAAGCTGCACCAGCCAGCACCCGCAAAAGAATGGGCGATTGTGAGTTCTTCGGAGGATTTGTCAAAAGCGCATTAATGACAAATGACCGGCAAGGGACTGGTTTCATTGTATTTAGGGACAAAGATGCACCACGATACTTTTGACAAATCCAGTGGAAATCCGGCGGAGAGCCTTGAACAGGAAGCCTCGGCCCGTTCCGAAGCTTTGCGGCAGGATTGACGCATCACCTTCTCGCTGGGTAGCCGATCAATCTCTGCGACCAGCAGCCTGCTGGACCTGTTGAACCCCATTTTTGAATTGTTTTTCCTGTTCTTTTTTTGGTTGATCTGGCCTTTCCTCAGAGCGGTGCAGCAGCCGCGTGCAGCCCGCCTGCCACCTTCGGCTTGAGCCGCCCCGCTTTTCTGGCCAAGGTGCGGAGGCCGGCCGACCCGGCCATCCTCCACACCCGGCCCCCATGGCCCGCCCGAGTTGCCGTCGCGACACGCCGCCTACCTTCCCAATCACGGCGCCCTTACATTCCCACAGGCTGGCCCCTCTAACTTCACCCGAACTTCATCTTCATCATGATGGTCAGGTTTGTCCAAGTAACATTACCAACCCACCTGGACATGGTCTTGGAAACCCCTAATCTGGCGGGAGTTTCCCGGAGGCCCCTTGTCCGACCCGCACCCAGACTGCCCGATCTGTCTGTTTCCCGGCCCGCTGGCTGCGCTGCGGCATGTGGCGGCTTGGGCTGATCTGACTGCGGCCGAGCAGTTCACGTTGCTGGCCCAGTTGGGTGCAGCACTGGCCGACGGGGCGGCCGGGTTCACCGTTGTAGTGGACCATGGGCATTTCCACCTGCGACCGCGCGGCGCGCAGGCCCTGCGCCTGACCATCGGGTCAGCCGATCCGCTGCTGCCGCTGATCGCGCAAGGCATCGATGCGGCGGACAGCGTTGATCTGGCGGTGGCCTTCGCGATGGACTCGGGTGGGCAGCTGATCGCGCCCTGGTTCCGTGACCTGCTCGACCGGGGCGGGCGGCTCAGGGTGGTTCTGGGCGATTATATGGACGTCACCGAACCTGCCGCGCTCTATCGCCTGGCCGACCTGGACGGCGCGCAGGTGCGTGTGTTCGAAACCGGCCCGGGCAGTTTCCACCCGAAGGCCTGGCTATTCCGGGCGGCGGTTCGGCAGGGCGCAGCAATTATCGGCAGTTCGAACCTGTCCCGAACTGTGCTGACCACCGGTGTCGAATGGAACTGCCGAAGGCGCTGCCGATGTTGTGACGCGGGCCTTTGATGATCGCTGGTCCCATCCCCAGACCCGCCCGCTGACCCAGGACTGGATCGCCGTCTATGCCGCCCGGCGGCAGGGCGCGCCCCTGACCGATCTGGCACAGCGGATCGTCGTGGACGAGGCCCCTGCCCAGCCGCCAGAACCGCACACGATCCAGCGCGCTGCATTGGCGGCGCTGACCGCCACGCGCGCCGCCGGGCACCGGGCAGGTCTGGTCGTGCTGGCCACAGGGCTGGGCGAGACCTGGCTGGCCGCCTTCGACAGCCGTGCCTTCGCCAAGGTGCTGTTCGTGGCCCATCGGAATGAGATCCTGACCCAGGCGATGGCCTCTTTCTGCCGGATCCGGCCCGAGGCCCGGTTCGGCCGCTTCGATGGCGCAGAGAAGGACGAAGGCGCCGACATCCTTTTCGCCTCGATCCAGACCATCGGGCGGGTCGGCCACCTGCGCCGCTTCGCGCCGGACGCCTTCGATTACATCGGCGTCGACGAATTCCACCACGCCAGCTCCGCCAGCTATCGCGGGCTGCTCGACCACTTCACCCCGCGCTTCCTGCTGGGGCTGACCGCGACCCCGGACCGTTCGGACAGAACCGACGTGCTGGCGCTGTGTGGCGACAATCTGGTCTATCACTGCGACTTGTTCGACGGGATCGAGGCCGGGCTCCTGTCCCCCTTCCGCTACATGGGCGTGCCGGATAAGGTGAATTATGCCCAGATCGCCCTGGCGATCCGCCCAGTTCAACCCCGAGGCGCTGGAGGCGGCGCTCGCAACCGAAGCACGCGCGCAGAACGCGCTGGACCAGTTCCACCGCCACCGCGCGGGCCCGGCGATCGGCTTTTGTTGTTCGGTCCGGCATGCCGAATTCATGGCCGCCTTCTTCCGCGGCCGGGGCCTGCGCGCCGTGGCCGTCCATTCCGGTCCTGGCTCGGCCCCGCGCGCCACCTCGCTGGACCAGCTGGGCCGGGGCGAGATCGACATCCTCTTTGCCGTCGACTTGTTCAATGAAGGGGTGGACGTGCCCGCGATCGGCACGGTGATGATGCTGCGCCCGACAGAAAGCGTGATCCTGTGGCTGCAACAGCTGGGCCGCGGCCTGCGCCGGGTCGAAGGGAAGGTGTTGCGGGTGATCGACTATATCGGGAACCACCGGGTGTTCCTGACTAAGCTGCGCGCACTGCTGGACGCGGGACCGGGTGACCGGTCCCTGGCGCTGCGGTTGGAACAGGCCGTCGTCGGGCAGCTGCCCCTGCCGCCGGGCTGTTCAGTGACCTATGACCTACGGGTAATCGAGATCCTGTGCGACCTTCTACGCCCAAAATCCGGGATGGAGGATCTTGAGGCGCAGTACCGCGACTTCCACCTGCGCAACGGGCGCCGTCCCCGGGCGGCCGAGGTGGCAGCCATGGGCTTTGATCCCGCGCGCAACGGTCACGGCGGCTGGTTCGACTTCCTCCGTGACATGGGCGATCCGGTGGACGCGCCGGCGCTGGCTACTGTGGGCGACCTGCTGCGGCGGGTGGAGCGGGACCGGTCCCTCACCCTGCCCGCGCTGGAAGCGCTCCGCCGCCTGCGCGACAGCACCCCGACGCCCGAGGACGAGCGCGCCTTCTAGGCCTTCGAGCCGCTCCTGTCGGCCGATGGTGACCGCCTGCGCCTGACCCGGCCCGATCCGGGTGGACAGGCCGCCGCGATGCTGGCCGAACTGGCCGAGTGGCGGCTGGGAACCATGCCGGACCATGAAGCTGACGATCCTCCGGCAGACTTCACCGCAGCCGGACCGGACCTGTGGCGCGAATGCCTGCGTGAAGACATCCCGCCCCTCTTTGGCGCACGGTTCAGCACCGGAAACTGGAACGCCGGCATCGTCCGCCTGGACAACATCCTGATCCTGCTGACCACGCTGAAGAAAGGCGGATTGACAGCAGGATCCCATTACGAGGATCACTTCTTCGGCCCTGACCGGATGCAATGGCAATGCCAGACCCAGACCCGCCGCGACAGCCAGATCAGGCGTATGCTGTCAGGCGCCGACGGTCAGGCGCGGATCCACTTGTTCGTCCGGAACGCAAAGCTGCGCAATGGCAAAGCCGCACCGTTCCTCTACTGCGGTCAGCCGGAGTTTGTGGGCTGGGAAGGCGAAAAGCCGATCACGGTGACCTGGCGCTTGCCGGTCCCGGTGCCCGACCACCTGCGCCCAGGGTTGGGGATCTCTCGGTGAGGGAGGGGGCCATGGCTTGCAATGTCGCCTCGCGCCTAGTGAGGACAAAATACCTTGGGCGGGAAAAAAATGGCTACTGTTCAAAACCTTGGTTCAGAGCGGGCCTTGTCGAGTTACGCCCCGTAATCCGGACTGCCGGCAGCGCCCTCATCCGAGGTCAAAAATACGCCACCAGAAAAAGCTTCAGGCCAAGAATCGCTTAGTATGGGCGTTTTGTGATTCAGATCCTGCGTAGGTCAGCAGCATCTTTACGCGTCTGCTCAAGCGCCTGCAGGTCTTTTTTTATCAGTCAATCCAAAGCCACGCAGAACCGCTTATTTGAGCCTTATCATTTCGTATCATAGATACGGAATGTAATCAGACCCCGGGGTAAGCAGTGCCCCCTGGATACCCTGATCAGGTCGCGACCTGACAGGGCACGCCGCGTGTTGCTTTCGCAACCTCACATCCCCGCCCTCATGCCCTGGCGGGCAAAATGACGAGGGGGATAACGCGGCGCCGGCTGTATGCCGTTCTGCGCTCTGGCTGTCGCGGGCGACCAGGTCCTTTCGGACCCGGGCCCATTGACGCCACACATGCCTCCGGCACTCACTCTGGGTGGGGAGGGTGTTGCGGTGCCCACGAGAGCCGTGAACGTAATTGACCCGTTCCGACAAGCCCGCCGCACGGCGGGCAATCGCAACGGCGGCAGCGCAATGGACTGAGATACCGTATTGGGGCTCGGCGCGAATCACGACGGTTGTGAATTGAAATCCGAGGTTTGTTGAGGTGTCGTTGCCCTTGGCACGCTGTGCGGCGTGTCAACGGGGTCGTGCTGTGAAGCGCGCCCGAAGATCGTTCCTAAGAAAGGGCAAGAAAGGACAACGACATGGATCTGTATATCGGTTTTGACGTCTCTCTGGCAAGCACCGCGATGTGCGGGCTTTCCGAAAAGGGCAAGTTGGTGAAGGAAACGTCGGCCCCAAGCGAACCCGAAGATTTGGTGAAGATGTTGAACGCACTGCCGGGGCGCGTTGTTGCGGTGGGCCTTGAGGCTGGGCCCCTATCGCAATGGCTGTATCAGCATTTGACCGAGGCCGGCTTCCCGACTGTTCTGATGGAAACCCGGCAGGTGAAGGGTGCGCTGAAGGCGATGCCAATCAAAACAGACCGGCGCGACGCGGAAGGGATCGCCCGGCTCTTGCAGATGGGCTGGTTCCGGCCCGTGCATTGTAAATCCCTGTCGGCGCAGGAAATGCGTGCGCTGTTGTCCTCGCGCAAGGCGATCCAGCAAGCGGCTTCATCGCTGGAGTTGTCAATCCGTGGGGTGCTGCGCAACTTCGGGCTGAAGATGGGACAGGTGGCCAAGGGACGCTTTGAACAACGGGTGCTGGAGCTGACCGGGGGCAATCCTATGCTAGAGGCCGCAGCAAACCCGATCCTGAGCGCCCCGCGCGCGCTGCGTCAGGAGCT
>NZ_MEHT01000015.1 GCF_001870675.1 Roseinatronobacter thiooxidans
CGCCGCCATCGCGTTTCTTGATGAACATATAGGCGACATGTCGGCCCTGACACGAGAGGAGCAGGAAGCCGAAGTTCAATGGTTTATCGACGCGGCAGAGCCGTTCCGTGGCATGACCATCAATGTCGTGTCCGAAACCCTGACCACCCATGAGTGGGAAGCCAATGTTCTGGCACCAGCCTTCAGCGCGATGACAGGCATCAACCTGACCCATACGCTGATTTCCGAAGGCGATGTGGTGGAACGCCTGCAGACCCAGTTGCAGACCGGCGAAAACGTCTTTGACATGTATATCAATGACGCAGACCTGATCGGCACCCATTGGCGCTACCAGCAGACCCGCAACCTGACCGACTGGATGGCGGGCGATGGCGCATCTGTCACCAACCCCGGCCTTGATCTGGATGATTTCATCGGCATCAGCATGGCCACCGGCCCGGATGGCAAACTGTACCAGTTGCCGGTGCAGCAATTTGCGAACCTGTATTGGTTCCGGTATGACTGGTTCAACGATCCCGAAATCAAGGCCGCGTTCGAAGAAGAATACGGTTACGAGTTGGGCGTTCCTGTGAACTGGTCGGCATATGAGGATATTGCCGCCTTCTTCACGGGCCGCGAGATTGATGGCCAGACGGTCTATGGCCACATGGATTACGGGCGTCGTGACCCGTCGCTGGGCTGGCGCTTTACCGATGCGTGGCTGTCCATGGCCGGTGCGTCCGACCTTGGCCTGCCCAATGGTGTTCCGGTCGATGAATGGGGCATTCGCGTCAATGACAACTTCCAGCCTGTCGGGTCTTGCATGGCGCGCGGCGGGGCCACCAACAGCCCGGCTGCGGTTTATTCAATCGAGAAATATGTCGATTGGCTGCAAAACTATGCACCACCCGCCGCGAATGGCATGAACTTCTCTGAAGCGGGGCCTGTTCCGGCGCAAGGGAATGTGGCGCAGCAGATCTTCTGGTATACCGCCTTCACGGCTGACATGGTTGCCGATGATCTGCCCGTGATGAATGAGGATGGCACGCCCAAATGGCGCATGGCCCCCAGCCCGCACGGCGCTTACTGGCAGGAGGGCATGAAGGTCGGCTATCAGGACGTAGGCTCTGCCACGCTGCTGGAATCCACCCCTGTGGACCGCGCGCAGGCGGCATGGCTGTATGCGCAGTTCATCGCATCCAAGACTGTGGATGTGGCGAAATCGCATTACGGGCTGACCTTTGTGCGTGAATCGACCATCCAGCACGACAGCTTCACCGAACGCGCGCCGCGTCTGGGTGGTCTGGTGGAATTCTACCGCTCGCCCGAACGCGATCTGTGGACCGATACAGGCTTCAACGTGCCGGATTACCCGCGTCTGGCGCAACTGTGGTGGCAGAATATCGGGGATGCGTCCTCGGGGGCCCGCACAGCACAGGAAGCCATGAACGCGCTATGTGACCAGCAGGAAGCTGTCATGGCCCGTCTGGAACGCGCAGGCGTACAGGGCGAATTCGGCCCCGCGCTGAACGAGCCGCGTGACGAAGCCTATTGGCTGGAACAGCCCGGCGCGCCTTGGCCCGCACTGGACGACGAGAAGGGCACGCCCATGACCGTCGCCTATGACGAGTTGATCCGCCGCTGGACAGAGTAACCCTCCCTGTCGGGGCCGCGCGCATGCGCGTGGCCTCGGCTAACTTCGGGCGGGGCGGTTTGTGACATGTCACCCGCCGCGCCCGCTTTCACGCGGCGCGCCTTGGTTAGGCGAGCTTGCTAAGCAAGCCGAAAACCAGCCCCACCAAGATGGCAAGCGCCAGCGCTGCACCGCCAATTCCGGAAAAAGACACGACAAGCCCCAGCAGCATGGGCACGCCAACGCCGCCAAGGTTGGTGACAAGCATTGTATAGCCCAGCGCGCCCCCCAGCAGGTGATCAGGTGCGATACGGGCCGTCAGGGCAACATGCAGCCCAACCGCCGCGCAGATGGTAAAGCCCAGCACAAAACAGGCCACAACAGCCAGAACAGGGCTTGCCACCAGCATGACAGCGCCCAGCGCCCCCACCCCCGCCAGAGCAAGCGCGCACAGCACCCGCAAGCCGTGCGCCGGATCACCGCGCAACAGCCGGTCGGTCAGCACACCCCAAGCGACCCGCCCCAGAAACGTGCCCAGATGCAATGCCGCCAGACATAGCCCAAGCACGGCAGCCCCCGCCCCGAAAGAGCGCTGCAAAAGCTCTGGCAAATAGGCCCACAGGGCGAATTGCATGCCGTTGGTCAGCCCAGCGGCCAGATTGGCGCGGCCAAGGTCTGGCAGCGCCAGTATTTCGGACAAGGGATTGCGGCGCGGCGCGGCGTGTGCTGGCTGCGGTCCCTCTGACGGCAGCAAAAGCAGAAACAGACCGCCTGCAAGAAATGCGATCAGGGCCGCACAAACTATTCCGGCCTGCCAGCCCCAGACAGGCCCCAGAAGGGCTGTCAGACTGCCCAATGCAGCACCTGCTGGCACACCTGTCTGTTTCAGGCTGAGCAAGGTGGTGCGCCATTGTGGCGTGAACCATAATGTAATCGCACGCCCCGCCGCAGGGTTGATCAGGCCATAGCCCGCACCACACAGCGCCATGCCCGCACCCATTTGCGCAAACCCGCCAGACGCAGCCGTGACAGCCAGCCCTGTGGCAATGCCAAAGGCCGACAGCGTCAGCGCTGCGCGGGTGCCAAGGCGATCGGTCACCAAACCCGCTGGCAGCGACGCTGCGGCAAGGGCCGCAGAATAAATGCTGGCCAACCCGCCAAGTTGCACAGGCGTCAGCCCCAGCGCGGTGGTCAGTTGTGGCCCAGCCGTCAGAACCGACAGCACAGACATTGCCCCCAATGCATGGGCCGCAAAGATCAGCGCAAACTGCATTCTGGCGCGGGCCTGCCCCGTCATCTCAACCGTGCAGAACGCGGTGGCTGGGGGCCTGTGTGTGCGGGTCCGCGCCAAGGGCCACGCGCAGTGTGGCGATTGCCGCTGTGGTGCCATCGATCAGCGAAACCCCAACCCGGGATTGCAAGCGCGCGGCCAGACCGGCCAGTGGCCCCCCGCCCAGAACAATGCTGCTGACGCCATCCTCGCGCGCGGATTTCTGGCACAGCGCAAGCAACTGCGGGGCAAGCTGGTCCTGTATCGCGCCGGGGTCATCCCAACTGGCCCCTTCGACCATATGCATGGCGGCCAGCCGGTCACCATGTCCGTAGCCAAGTGCTGTCTTGCGCAACGCCTCTGCCATTGTTGGCGCGAAAGAGACAATGGACATACGCGGCCCCAGAACCGAGGCCATCGCATAGGCCGATTGCGCAATGCCCACCACTGGAACGCGCGTCTGCGCGCGCACCGCATCCAGTCCCGTATCGCCGAAAGAGGCAAGGATCACCCCGTCCACAGGCTGGTGCCAGTTGGCAAGGGTCTGCGTTACCGCCAGTTCTGCCGCGCTGGCATCTTCGGGGGTGACGATCAACTCGGGCGCGCCGGTGGCGCAGATCGTGGTGATCCGCTCGCCCGGCTGGCGGGCCGCCTGTGCGGCAGCATCTATCCGCGCAGTGACCGTGGCCGAGGAATTGGGGTTTATGATCAGAAGGTTCATGGCTCTACCCCAGAAGGATCGATGGCAACCAAAGCGAGATCGCCGGAAAGATATTGACCAGCGTCAGCGCCACCAGCATTGCGCCAATGAACATCATCAGCGGCGGAATGATCTGCCCGATGGAGATTTTCGCAATCGAGCAGGTGATCAGCACCACCGAGGCCACGGGCGGCGTCTGCTGGCCAATCCCGAGGTTCAGCGTAATGATCAGCCCGAAATGCACCCGATCAATGCCCAACTGGTCGGCCAGTGGCAGGAAGATCGGCACCAGCATCAGGATTGCCGGTGTGCCATGCACGATCGTGCCCGCCAGCAGGAAAAACACATTGATCGCAAGCAACACAACCCAATAGTTTTCCGAAATCCCAAGGATGGCGTTGGCAATATCCTGCGGAATGCGCTGGTTGGTCAGATACCAGCCCAGAAGCGTGGATGTGGCAACAATGAACATCAGCATGGCCGAGCGTTTACCCGCAATGCGCAGCGTATCGACAAAGCTGGCCCAACTCAGCGTGCGGTAGACAAGAACCGCCATGACAATGGACCAGAGCGCCGCAACCGCGCCTGCCTCTGTCGCGGTGAAGATACCGCCCAGAATACCCACAAGAATCAGGATCGGCAGGGTCAGCGGCAGCGCTGCGTCCTTGCCTGTGTCCAGCACGCGGGCAAAGCTGAACGCGCCCTCTGTCGGGAAACCTTTGATGACAGCGATGAAATAGGCGGTCATCAACAGCAGGAAACAGACCAGAAAGCCCGGCAGGATGCCTGCGGCGAACAGTTCTGCAATCGAGGCATTGGCGACATAGGCATACAGGATCAGATTCAGCGAGGGCGGCACGATAATCGCCATCGTGGCCGAGGTTGAAGTGACAGCCGCCGCAAAGGCCGCCGAATAGCCGCGCCGCTTCATCTGCGGGATCATCACCGACCCGATGGCTGCGGCGTCCGATGTGGCGGTGCCCGAAATCTCGGAAAAGAACAACGAAGTCAGAATGTTGACATGTGCCAACCCGCCCCGGATATGCCCCACAAGGGACGAGGCGAAGGCGATCAGCTTTTCCGCGATCTTGCCCTGATTCATCACCTCGCCCGCGATCATGAACAGAAGTGCAGCAACCAGCAGGTAGTTATTCGCGCCGCCAAAGGGGATCAGGCCGATGATCATCGGCACGACGGCCGGATCAAGAAAGATCATCACCGTGGCGGTAATGCCCAGCACGAAAGCAATCGGCACGCCCATCATCAACAGGCCGATCAGCAGGATCAGGATGATATATCCGGGGGCAAGAAACATCACGCGTCTCCTTCGGGCAGCAATTCACCGGGATTGATCCGGCCCATGATCAGACCGACCAGCCGGACAGTGCAGATCAGCACGATCAGCGCGCCGCCCACAGGCACAGCGCCGCGAAACAGGATCATCGGCAGATCGACAGAAATCAGGGTGCGGCCCATGAAACTCAGCGCCGCGCGTCCCCCATACCAGAACAGTGCCGCACCAAAGCCCGCCATCAGGATCTGGTTGATGCAGGCCAGCACCCGCTGCACCCCCAGATTGAGCGAGCGCGCGAAGGAATCAAAACCCAAATGCTCGTTCGTGCGGGTCAGATAGGCCGCGCCGATGAAGGTCAGCATGGCCAGAATATGCGCGGGCAGTTCTTCACCCCATGACACGGAAGAATTCAGCACAAAACGTGAAAACACAGCGAAATTCAACAAAACCAGCAAGATACCGGCAACAATGATCGTGAATAGATCCAACGCGCGGCACATCAGCCGGTCAAGCCAGATCACGACTTTTCCGAGACTGTCCATGACATTCTCCTGCATTCGGGGGCGAGCGATTGATGGGATGCGGCCTTGCGATCACAGGCGCAAGGCCGCGCAGGCACTTACTCTAGGCCAAGGACTTCACGCGTTACTGCGATCATGTCAGCGCCGATGGCATCCACGAACAGCGGATCATCATACAGCGGCAGGGCTGCGGCTTGAAAGGCTTCAAAATCGACCTCATTGATGGCGATCTTGTCGGCCAGTTCTTCCAGAATGCGGGAATCTGTTTCCTCGCCCCAAGCGAAGGTCCATGGCGCAGTCTCTGCCGCGATGCGCAACACGGTTTCACGCACTTCGGGCGTCTGGGCGTTCAACCACGTCTCTCCAAACAGCATGAAAGTGGGCAGATAGACATGGTTCGACAGCGACATGTAGCTTTGCACCTCATAGAGACGCGCGCTGTCGGCGATCTGGGCGGGGTTCTCCTGCCCGTCGATCACACCCTGATCAAGGCCCGAATACACTTCGCCAAATGACAACGGCGTGGCATTCGCACCTAATGTGTTGAACATGGCCACCCGCTGGCGCGAGGTGGGAGTGCGGATTTTCAGCCCGCGCAGGTCTTCGGGGGTCACGATGGGACGCACCGAATTGGTAATGACGCGAAAGCCGTTATCCCACAGTGCAGACAGCACGATGCCGCGCCCTGCAAACCCTTCAGCCAGCATGTCAAACGCGGGCGAGGCTGCGAATTCCTGCACCTTGTCGCGGTTTTCAAACAGATAGGGCAGATCAAACACCGCTGTACGCGGATTGACCTGCACCACAGCCGATGCAGAAAGCGATGCGTGATGGGTACCAAAACCCAAGCCCTGAAGCACATCTTCTTCGGACCCCAGCGTGTTGCCCATGAAAATCTGAACATCCATGCTGGGCAATTCCGCCTCTACGCGGGTTTTGAACTCGGTCAGGAAAGCATGGGCGAAACTGCCATCGGGCAGCGAAGAATTGATTTGCAGAACCTGCGCCTGCACAAATGCGGGCAGCGTGGCAAAGGACGCGGCAAGAACGGACATGCGAAGCGAAAAGGACATGGTTTACCTCTCGTGTTGAAGTGGCGAAGCGCCTGATACTGGCAAGGCTACGGTAGTATTTTTTCGCTTGATGATTACACGAAAAGTTTTTTTCACAAGAGAATTTCAGTCTGCCTGCCCCAAAAACACGAATTTTTTGGGCGTTTGGGCAGTGATTGCTTAGGGATCGGGCGGTTTGAAAGCGCCGCAGTCAAAGCTCGTCAAGCGAATCATGCAGCGCTTCGATCGCCAAAAGGCGCTTGCGCCCCGCAAGGCCAGAGCGCTCTAGCACGCGGGTGGCAAGGATGTGACACAGCGTCAGAACGGCGGCGTGGTTGAACAAGGGGCCGGGCGCGGTTGTCTGCACTACAAACCGCCACTGCGCCGAAAGTTCCGCCGCCACAGGCACTGTTTCAGGCCCTTGCCGGTGCGTTTCGTCGCTGATTAACGCCGCACGCGCCGGGCCATTGCCCAATTCGCGGCATAGTGCAGGCAATTGGCGCACGGTGCGCCGCAGCGCAAACACGATCACCACGTCATCTTTCGCAATGCTGCCCAGACTTTCGGCCAGTGTCTGCCCGGCTTGCGGCAATACAGTCACATTCGGCACGATCTGACCGATTTGCGCAGACAGATAGACCGCGAATGCCTGCGCTGTCCGAAAACCGATAATCCAGACCCGTCCGGCCTGTAAAATGGCATCGGCCAGATCGTCGATTTCAGCCAGCGAAATGGCGGCGAAGCTGTTCTCGACATTCTGGCGCCCCTGCGCAATCTGGGCCATCAATGCGCCCTCTGGCCCCTGATCGCTGGCAGATACGCGAAACACTGCCGCGCCCGCTTGCTGGGTGGCGCGCGCTGCTTGGCGGGCCTGATCGAAACTGTCATACCCCAACCGCCGCACAAAGCGCGTGACAGTCGCATTCGAGACATTCGCCAGCTGCGCCAGTTCGGTTGCAGAATAGCTGGCAATCTCGCCCGGGAAATTCAGAATCGTATCCGCCAGCCGCCGTTCGCTGGGATGCAGCGATGGCAGCGCGGCCCTTATTCTTGCAACATATGATCCGGAGATTACAGGTGTCATGCCATATTGCTACCCGAGTTAATGGTGAATATGCCAGATGTTTGCCACAACTTTGCAATCTTCTCTCAAATTGCGCAATCCTCCCGCCGCATGTGCCGGACAATGCAAGGGCGTGGAGGATGCAGTTCTGGCCTTGGTGCCCTAGATCCACCCGACGCCGATCTTCGCGGCGGAAACGCCCGATCAGGCAGCTGCCCGCTTTCACCGGTTTGTGGTCAAGCGCCCTTCAGTTTCCACCGGACCGACGTTGGGCGACGTATACGGTCAGCCGGAGGCCGTTACGGCGCTGCACCAGGTTGTGCGCGATCTTGAGGAGTGGCGCGCCGGTCGGCTGGATTGGAATGAGGTCACCAAGTCTTTCTTGTTGGCTGGCCCTCCCGGGACCAGAAAAACCCTTCTTGCGCAAGCACTTGCGGGGACAGCGGGTATAACCTTCGTCAAGACGAGCTATTCGGATTGTCAGCGGTACGGGCACCAGGGTGACTTTCTACGCGAGCTGAATGCCTCCGCAGATCGTGCGTCTGCTGGCGCGCCCTGCGTCTGGTTTCTGGACAATATTGACTCTTTTCATAGGCGTGGTCAGCTGGTTTCTGGCTACATGATCGGCGTCATCAATGGCCTTCGCACGCTCCTTGACCGTTTATCCGCCACAGAAGGCGTCATCCTCATCGCGGCCACAAACGATGTCGAGCGGGTCGACCGGCGGTTATCCGCGCCGGACGGTACCTCCACCCGCTTCGATGTTTCGTTGTGAAACATGCCCGGCAACCGACAGATATCAACTCAAGTGATTGATAGGATTTCATAAAACGGCATTTCGGCCCGCTTCATTTTTCGCCGCAATTTCGAAAATTCTTACAAAATTTTGAAATCTGAAAGAAGGGACAACAACTGTCCCTGCGAGCATAGTTCCTCCCGGTCAAGATAAGAAATCTTTTCTTTTCAATGGGCGCATAGGAGCGTCGGGGGAAAACTTCTCCCAATTCGGACCAATAATCCCCCCGGCGTAGAGGATGTATGAACAAAGGCCCGCCGAAGCGGGCCTTTGTTGGCTTAGAACGAACTGAAAACTCAGGCGGATTCCTGAACAACTCGGGGCGGGCGGAGCCGGATCGGATCCAGATTATACAGCTTGAACCGGACCGTGTTCACCCCGACCGGGCCTGCAACCCGGCATGCTGGAATATCCCCGGTCATGACGGCACCGAGGATTTCGCCGGTTGGGCGGCCACCTGTGAACTTGCCGCATTGCATCCGCAGCTTAAGGCCAAAGCAGTCGGCCGTCGGGCGCATGGTGATTATCATTCGCAGGAGTAGGCAGATCCATGCTTTCCGCAGCTATTCAGACAATCAAATCCTTTATTTCGGTATTGCAGTACTCAAAGATATCACCAGCCTTTGTCAGCCATATCTGGTCGCTATGGGTGACGATGTGATTGAGCGCGCGGCGCAAGTGTCTGAGCCGGTAAGGTTGGCCGACAAGATAGGGATGAAGCGCGATGCCCATCACCAGCGGCTGTGACCGTGCTTGCTGCAGCATTTCATCAAAATTATCCACAATCATATCGGCAAATTGTGCGGCGCCATCCTTGCGGGCGACGATTGACGGAATGTCGTTCACCTCTTGCGGATAGGGGATTGAGAGCAGGCGACCTGCGCGCGTGCGCATCCAGACTGGCTGGTCATCCATGCACCAGTTGAGACTGTAGCCATAGCCTGCCTCAACCAGCAGATCGGGGGTAACATTGCTTTCTGCAATCCATGGCGACAACCATCCTTTGGGCGGTGTGCCTTCCTGCTCGGTGATTTTGGCGCTGGCTTCGGCAATCAGCTGCGCTTCATCATCAGCGGACAAAATGCTCTGGCGCTCCGAATTGCTGCGCCCATGCCCCAGCACCTCATCACCGCGCGCCCGAAACGCCGTCATCAACTCTGGGGCGTAGTCATACATCGCACTATTGGCGAGCACGCTGACCGGCAGGTTCAGCGCATCGAACATCTCCATCATCCGCCAGGCGCCGACGCGGTTGCCATAATCGCGCCACGCGTAATTGAGCACATCGGGTTGCGGACCACCCGGCGCTATTTCAGCCCCCAACCCTTCACCAAAGGCAAAATGCTCAAGATTAAGGCCGATATAAACGGCCAATCGACTGCCGTTGGGCCAGTTATAATCCGGGCGGCGTGTGATTGGAACGTAATCGTAACGGTTATGACAGGGCAGTTTTCTCACAGCGCTGCCTCTGCCAAACCGGCTTTTGAAAGAAGGATTTCTGCACTGTCATTCCAGACATCTGTGCGGACCAGTTTCCCGTCCCTGACGATGAATTTGTCCATATAGCGGTTGGTTTCAAAACCCGTGCCGTCATGCCATTCGCCATACAGGTATCCGGTATTGTAAACATGCACATCGCCCGTTTCCGCATCAAGCGCGGCATCCGTGCGCAAGAAGCGTTTTTTAACCCAAGCATATCTCTTGGCGTTGAACGCTGCACTTTCCGCCGGGCCCTTGAACAGCCGACCGCCGGTAAAAACCAACTCAAAATCTGGGCTTAGGCAAGCAGAGGCACCGACAGGGTCGGGAATCATGGACAGTTCCAGATATGTTTCCACAAGTTGCTTTGCCTCGATCAGGGGATCTGTTTTCTGGTCCATTCTATGTCCTTTCTAGTGGATCGGGAGAGGATGCGCTGTGCAGCTCGCATGGCAAAAACTGCGCACAAGAAGCCCTGCTGCATCAGTGAATAGGCGAGTGTCGTGATTTGCGGCGTCCAGTCGATGGGCGGCGTCCTGCGCGGCGCACTGCAAAGCAGCCTCGTCAAGGGTCAGAACCTTATTCTCAGCAAAGACGACGCGACCCGCAATCATGACTTCACGCAGGGCACCGCCGTTTTCACTGAACACGATCTGCGACAAGACATCGCGCAACGGAACATAGTGACAATAGGCGCGGTCCAGAAACAGCAGGTCTGCGGCCCAGCCACGCGCAATGCGCCCGACACGCTCGAACCCCAGAATTTTCGCGCTGCCTTCGGTTGCCATGTAGAACGCCTCGGGTGCAGTAACCCAGCTTTTTGTCGGCGGGGCGTTCGCTCGTGACAAGGTCGCGGTCAGACGCATCGCCTCGAACATGTTTTGTGTATCAGAGGTGTTGGCGGCATCCGTACCGACGCCAAGACCAACGCCCGCATCGACCAGCGCCCTGACCGGTGCAATGCCAGAACCAAGTCGAAGGTTGCTAAGGGGGTTGTGGACAATTCCTGCACCCGCATTTGCCAGAAGCAGGGCTTCGGCAGGATCAAGCCAGACCCCATGTGCGCCACTGAACCGATGTGACAGAATACCTAGTGCGCCCAGATGCGCCGTCAATGTTGTACCGTAACGTTGCTGTGCTGCGACCTGTTGCATTCGGGTTTCCGCCAGATGGGTTTGCAAGGGCATGTCGCGCCGCTCTGAAAGGGCGGCACATGCGCTGAGGAATGCATCAGAGCAGTGCAAAGGGATCGCAGGGCCAATACCCGGCCGCACACGGTCGAAGGGCACAGGCCAGCTTGCGAAAGCATCTTCACAAACAGCCAAAGTCTGGGACCATGGCGGCAAAGTGATCGCCCCAAGCACCTGCCGCATCTCGTCCGGCAAAGCAGCCAGCAATCCGGGCAACGCTTGGTAGATCGTGCGGTCCGCAATCATAGGCGCCACAACTGCGCGCATTCCTGCACCGTAATAGGCGTCTGCGACAGCGTGCAAGCCTGCCACCGATGGGCCTGGCAGTTCCACACTTAGATCAAAGCAGGAAGTGCAGCCTTTGCGGATCATCTCTGCCGCAGATAACTGCGCACTCAGGCGCAAATCCTCTGTCATGCGTGTGCCGTTCAAGGCAGGGGCACCAGCCAGAAATTGCTCTAGTGTCGCGTCTTGTGGAACACCACCCCGGCCCAACGCCCCGTGCGAATGCGTGTGACCATTGACCAGGCCGGGAATTACAATTTTGCCCGATGCATCCATTACGGGCAGGTCATCTGGCCCGTCACCTTGAAATATATCGGCAATAGATCCATCCTGCACCAAAAGAGTGACCTGTTCGAAGTGGTCATTCTCGACTAGAACAAGACCACCGCGGATAAGCGTCTGGGCAGGGCACATTCTTGCAAACCGGCTTTTGTGTTTTTGAAAATTTGCGCGCCGAAAAGACCTTTGCTCTCGGCGCGCGGGGTCAGGTTAGTCGCTGATCTCGACGATGAAACTCCGCGCTTCGACCGGCGGCAAGAAGCTGCGGTCGAAGATTTCCGATGCTTCCGGCAGACGTTCCAGATCATAGCCCTGGGCAACGATCTCGATCGACCGCGCCAAGCGCTCATCGACCAGATCCCCCATCCCGATTTCATCGGTTTCGGGTGCATTCATCAGGTTGGTCAATGCGAAATTCAAGCGGGCGCGCTCATTCTCACGATCCACCAGATTGTCGAAAGCCATGATCGCATCCATCGCCGCTTCCTGATTGGTCGCCACTTCCAGCGTGGCCCGGTTTACAGCGCGCACCAGACCAGCAACCGCTTCGGGTTTGTCCGCAATCAAGCCGCGCGAAACCATCAGGCCGTTGGAATACAGGTCCATCCCGTAATCTTCAAACTGAAACCAGTTGAAATCCTCGGCAGGGTTCTGGCGATTGGCGATCAGATTGAACCAGCTTGTAATGGTGAACACGAATGCCCCGTCAATATCACCCCGGATCAACATGGGCTCTTGCAGGTTGGGGGCCATGCTCTCTTGAGAGATGGTCGAGATGTCGATGCCGTTCATCTCTGCGAAAACAGGGAACAGCCGTGTGGTTGGGGTGCCTTGTGCGCCACCAAGCGTTTTGCCTTCAAAATCGGCAGGGGTTTCGATCCCGGCGCTTTTTGGCGTCACGATGGCAAAGGGCGGACGGTTCCAGAGTTGGTAAACCATGACTGGCGCTTCGCCGGGCCGCTGGGCAGCGTTCTGGATGATCGCGTTGATATCGCCGAAGCCCGCATCATAGGCCCCGCCCATGATGCGCGTGACGGTTGCTGCCGATCCCTCGCCTTGGTCGATGGTGACGTTCAACCCTTCTTCGGCAAAGTAACCATTGCTGAGCGCCAGCAGGAAGGGCGCATCAGATCCTTGGGTTTTCCAACCCAGCGTGAACCGAATATCCGTGGCCGTCGCCAGCGCTGGGACAAATGCTGTGACGACAGCTAGAGTTGCGGCTTTAAATATCGGTGTCATGAGTCATTTCCTTATACGAGTGGAGGGATCGGTCTGCTGGGCGCTGCACCAATCAGGTAACAGCGATATCTTTGCCGCGCGTGGCCCAGCCGGTTACGCGGGCTTCAAGAAACGAGAAAAAGGCGTAGAGCGCCACACCCATGATGGCGAGAATGAACAATCCGGCAAAGACCAGCGACACCTGAAAATTGGACGATGCAGTCATCATCACATTACCGATGCCGCGATTGGACGCGACTGTTTCAGACAGGACAGCCCCGACGAAAGATAGCGTGATCGCCACCTTCAGAGACGCAAAGAAATAGGGCATCGTGCGCGGCAGCCCGACGTTCCAGAGCACCTCACGCTTCGATGCGCCAAGTGTCTTCAGCACATCCTCCAAATCCGGCTCCGTAGTGGCCAAACCGGTGGAAATATTCACAACAATGGGAAAGACGCAGATGATCATCGCGGTCAAGATCGCCGGGGTCGTACCGGACCCGAACCACAGAACCAGAATAGGAACCACAGCCACCTTGGGTATAGACGAAAAGCCGACAAGCAGCGGGTAGGCGACGCCATAAGCCACGCGGGATGTGCCGATCAGAACACCAATGGAGACGCCAATGATAACACCAAGCGAAAACCCGGTCAGCGTTGCGTAAAGCGTCTGAAGGATATGGGGCCACAGCACAGGAAACCGTGTCCAGAGAGTCACCGCGATTTCAGAGGGGCGCGGCAGAATCAGATCCGACACGCCCAGCATGATGCACAGCACTTCCCATATCACAAAGAAACCGACGATCAGCGACAGGGACATGATCCGGATTTTTATGTTCTCATTCATGCGCGTCTCTCTCCTTGAATAGGGTTCAGGACCTATTTTCGAACCTGTGCGATCAATTCGCGCAAACCTTGCGTCATCTCGACGAATTCGGGGGTGTAGATCACGCCGATATCGCGCGGCTGCGGCATCGTAACCGCCTTGTCGGAGATGATCCGGCCGGGCCGCGCGCTCATCACGCAGATGCGACGGGCCAGAAAGCCTGCCTCGCGCAGGTCATGCGTCACCAGCAGAACAGTCGGCTTGCGGTCAAGATACAGTTCTTGCAGCGTTTGCCACAATTCCTCGCGGGTGAACTGGTCCAATGCGCCGAAAGGCTCGTCCAGCAGCAGCAGATCAGGATCATGGATCAGCGCGCGGCACAGATTGGCGCGTTGCAACATGCCCCCGGACAATTGCCACGGGAAATGATTGGCAAAATCCTTCAGCCCGACCTGCGCCAGAAGCGCATGAACGCGGTCACGATACGCACCTTTTTTGTCGCGCTGGAAGCTGCGCTTGAACGGCTCCACTATCTTGAGCGGCAGCATGACATTCTTTTCAATCGTCAGCCATGGCAGCATGGTCGGGTTCTGAAACGCCATGCCGATGCGCATTTCCTTGGCAGCAGCATCGCGCCCGCCAAGCAGGATCTGCCCAGAAGATGGCTTTATCAGATTACTCACGAGCCGCAAAATAGTCGATTTCCCGCAGCCTGACGGGCCAACTAGCGCCAGAAAATCACCTCGGTCCATGCGCAATGTCGTCGGCGTAAGCGCGGTTACAGCCTTCTCGCCCGATCCGAAGACCACCGAAGTCTCATGCAACTCAATCGCTGGACGCGGATGCACCGGTTGGGGATGGGTTGCAGATGCCATGTTGGGAACTGCCCTCGCTGTGTCTGTGATATGCAACATTGTGTTCATATCCCCAGCAAAACGGGGCGCGGCGCTTTGAGAAGCCTCTCAAGTAAGAAGTTGACGAATTAATTTTGCTTTGCTCGCTTTTTATGCGCTATGGCGTATCTGCGCAGGCAAAATTAGCGAACTTTGAACAAATCCGGTGACCAGGGCCGCGCTTGGGGACGCATGTTCCTGTTGGGTAAAGGATGATTCGTCAGCGCGTCAGTGGCACCGCGTCCAACGCGTTCATGACAAATGCAATCGCGTGACTTCGTCGTTCCGCCCGCCATTTCACGCTCAACAAATCGACACCGAAAATCGCGCTGAATGTATGGCCATTATTGAGATGATGCGCACTTAGCGCGACGATCGTGACATAAAGCTGCAAAGGATCGTAACTGCGGGCAAATGCGCCCTCGGCATAGCCCTGTTTTAGTATCTTCGTGATCGCGTCGATGAGAGGTTGCGAGCTGGCGCGCACTGCCTCGGTTTGAACAATATAACGGCCCTCCAGCAGGTTTTCGTTACGCGCAACTTTTACAAAAAGCGGGTTGCTGTCAAAGAAATCGAAGGTGAATCCCACCAGACGCTCCATTGCGGCGCGCGGTGGCAGACGTTCAAGTTCCAACTGTCGTTCTTGCGCGCGGATGTCTGTGAAAATGTGTTCCAACGCGGCAATATACAGTTTTTCCTTGCTGCCGAAGTAGTGATACAACAGCCTCGCATTGCAGCCGACTGTCTTGGTGATCCTGTCGACACGCGCGCCATGAAACCCGTGATCCCCGAATTCTGTCAAAGCCGCGTCCATCAACTGCGCGCGTGTGCGCTCCGGATCGCGACTGCGCGGAGCGGTCTTGCCTATGGGATCGGTCATGAAAAGCTATCCTGTCGTATTTATTGGATTCATGCTGCGCCAAATGTCTACCTGAACGCCCCAGAATTCACCACCGCAAGTAGTTTTTTCGATAAGCTGAAAAGTTCAGCGTAAGCGCCTTTTCAATCCGCGTTAAGGTAAGTGAACGTTTGATTGGTGGCGGGGTTCATTCTAAGCTTTTGTTATAAATATAGAATTTTCTGCCGATGTCGCATGGCATTTCAAAGTAGCTGAAACGGACAAGAATAGCATGAAACAGAGCCGCACGGGCGCGGAGCATGCGTGGCATGCGGCCGGGTGGGCCGTTCAACAACATACAGCGCGGATGGCGTAATGAGTGGCGCGCTAACGGCCCCGCATCCGCTGGCCACAGATGCCGGTCTGTCTCACGCTTATTGGCACAGAGAGGGTCAGCACTGCGCAGAGCTGAGCATCTGCGCAGTGCAATAGCTGCATATGTGCTGTCAAACGCGCAGCTTCACTGCGCGTTGATCGGCCCATGCGCCGGTTGCGGACAGCTTTCTTGCGGGGATTGACCCAACGCCGCTTCTGATCCTCGCTTTTGCCACGGGTCCGGTCCGGCATCAGTTTCCAATATTCCACTAGGGCCTGCGACACGGTGATCGACGGCACCTCCACAGCCCCCAGCACCGCAGGGGCCGCAGCAAGGTTCGCCGATCCGTCACGGCGTTGCAAAACCTCAATGCGCGCCAGCAGCGCCTCCAGCGGCAGCTGTTCAATATCGCGGATCGGCATGTAGCTCACGCCATGGCTGCCCGCGATCGCGCGCGCGGCCTCAAACCGCGCGGCCCCGTCGTCGGACCTGCCCGCCAGCTGGGCCTCCCAGCCCGAGACCAGACTTTCCCACACGCCCGGCGCCTTTTGGGCCGCAAGCTGGCGCGAGTCGGTCTGCAAGGATACCCACACCTCACGCCGCGGCTCGATTCCCGCAAATTTCGCCGGAACGCGCCGCCGCAAATGCCATGTCTTCCCACGCATCATCAGCTGCATATCGCCACCCCACACCATCGCATGTGTAGCAAGAAATCGAGCATTCAAGGGAATGCGATGTGCGGAGAAAGCTTAAAAGGAGCATCAACTTATTGAAAGTATTTTCTAAAATTCTTAAATTAACTCTGCGTTGTGGCGGATGGGGTGGGATTCGAACCCACGGTACGCTTTCACGTACGCTGGTTTTCAAGACCAGAGCCTTAAACCACTCGGCCACCCATCCAGCACGCGCTCCCATTAGCCGCTCGCTCTGGGGGAATCAAGCAAGACTGTTGGTCACATGCGCCTTTTCGCAGCATTGCATGGCAGCGGGGCACCGCCTGCCTTGGCCCAGCGCAAGAGGGGGCAAGCCCCTTGGTGCTGGGCTGGAAGCTCATCGTTCGGAAACAGCAGGCCCATTGCAAAGGGGAAAGGCGCAACGGCGCGTCGAAATCTTAGTTTTGCCCCGAGATTGAACCCGTTATGCCCTATTTTGGAAATAGCTTCTCAGCTGGTCGGTATACCCTAGCTTAGCTCGAACCATTCTCACAACAATCAAAGGCAGTATGGCGCGGATGTTTCACAAGTTTCTAAAAAGCGAAACTGGCGCTGTCACTGTTGATTGGGTCGTCTTGTCTGCGGCCATTGTCGGCATGGGTGTGGCTTCGGTCGCGGCGGTGCAGACAGGAACGACATCACTTGGCGCGCAGGTTCAGTCCGTCTTGGAGACTGCAAGTATAACGGCGCTTGAGTTGCCGTATCGCTTACAGGGCCTGACCGCGGAACTGGCGGAAAATCGTGCAAATCTTTATGCAACCGCCAGCACCGAGCAAATCATCAACTGGCACGAGTCACGCGTCAATTACTTGATAACCGCGATCAGTCGCGGGCATCACACGCCAACAGGCGACTTTTCCAATCTCAGCACAGGCGAGACGCTGGATGTGCTGTATCTGCACCGTCAGGAACTGATCGCGCGCGGCGCATACCCTGTGGACGGCGTTCCAAGTTTTCACGAGTTGCACCAACTCTACAGGGATGCGCTATAGCGCCGCTTGCCCGCGTTCATAGCGCCTGAAGCCGCTATCTGGCTGCCCTCAAGACAGCATGTATCAGAACAGGCGCCGCGTGCTGGGCCTGCTGGAAGCTGCATTATGACGATTCTTCGGCTATGGCTGGCCTGCGAAATGCGCCAGAACCTGCCTTACCCTCTCATCACGCACAAAAAATATGCATCCGTGCACAACATGGCGTATTTTATAGGCATTTATAAACCCATCCGACAGTCAGCTGAACTTCTTAAAATTTCCTTTGACTGACACAAAAAAATTGCGCTGAATTCAGATTGTCAACAATACTGTTGCCAAGTTCGCCGAGGGTCTTCGATGGTCATCGGCAGGTCCATAAGGGGAAAAGTAAATGGCGCTTACAAAAACCAATCTAATTTCAGCCCTACTGGCAAGCTCTGTGCTTACACTGGCGGGGGGCGCAGTGGCGCAAGACAAGATTTTGCGCATTGGCATGACGGCTGCTGATATACCGCGCACTTTGGGTCAGCCCGATCAGGGCTTTGAGGGGAACCGCTTCACCGGCATGACCATCTATGACAGCCTGTCTGCATGGGATCTGAGCAAGGAAGATGAAGCATCGGTCGTGATTCCATCGCTGGCAACCAGCTGGGCTGTCGATGCCGCAGATACCACAAAATGGGTCTTCACCCTGCGCGACGATGTCACCTTTCACGATGGCAGCCCTTTCAATGCCGAAGCCGTGGTCTGGAACGTGCAAAAGGTTCTCGATGAATCTGCACCGCATTTTGACCCAAGCCAGGTTGGTGTGACCGCCTCGCGCATGCCAACACTGCGGTCCGCGCGCGCCATTGATGAGTTCACAGTCGAGCTGACGACATCTGAACCCGACAGTTTCCTGCCCATCAACCTGACCAACCTGTTCATGGCCTCGCCTGCGCATTGGCAGGCCAAGTTTGAAGAAACAGGCGATGCCGAATCCGCATGGGCCGCATTCGCCGCCGACCCGTCCGGTTCCGGCCCGTTCCGCGTCACGGCCTTTGCCCCGCGCGAGCGGCTGGAACTGGCGCCCAACACAAACTACTGGAACCCAGAGCGCACCCCGAAACTGGATGGCGTTGTGCTGGTGCCGCTGCCCGAAGCCAATGCACGCACCGCAGCCTTGCTGTCAGGGCAGGTCGACTGGATCGAAGCCCCCGCACCTGACGCGATCCCGCAGATCGAATCGCGCGGCTTCACAATCTATGCCAACCCGCAGCCACATGTCTGGCCATGGCAGCTGTCTTTTGCCGACGATTCGCCTTGGCTGGACAAGCGCGTGCGCCATGCCGCGAACCTGTGCTTTGACCGCGAAGAACTGTCGATCCTGCTGGGGGGCTTCATGGGCATTCCCAAAGGCACAGTCGACCCGACCCATCCTTGGTGGGGTAACCCGTCCTTTGACATCCGCTATGATCTGGACGAGGCGCAGCGCCTGATGTCCGAAGCGGGCTTCTCGGCGGACAACCGGCTGACAGTGAAGGTGCAGACATCAGCCTCTGGTTCTGGCCAGATGCAGCCGATCCCGATGAACGAATATCTGCAACAGTCGCTGCGCAATTGCTACTTCGATGTGGAACTGGACGTGATCGAATGGAACACAGTGTTCACCAACTGGCGGCGCGGGGCCAAGGACGAGTCCGCCAATGGCGCGCATGCGATCAATGTGTCCTTTGCGACGATGGACCCATTCTTTGCCATGGTGCGCTTCACCTCGACAGGGGCCTTCCCGCCTGTGTCCAACAACTGGGGCCATTTCGGCAATGACGAATTTGATGCCCTGATCGCAGAGGCCCGCACCACTTTCGAGGATGACGCCCGCGACGCGGCGCTGGCCCGTCTGCATGCGCGCATTGTCGAAGAAGCGCCATTTGTCTGGGTGGCGCATGATGCAGGCCCACGCGCCATGTCCTCTCGTGTGACCGGCGTTGTGCAGCCCAAAAGCTGGTTCATCGATATTGCACCGATGGATATGAACTGATCACTGCGGCGGCCCCGGACTTGATCCGGGGCCTCCTGCTTCCTCGCCCTGCCGAAAGGACCGCCCCCATGCTTGGCTACAGCCTGCGACGGATCATCTACACCGCACCCGTTCTGTTCGGCGTGTCGGTGGTGTGTTTCGCCCTTGTCCATATCTCTCCCGGTGATCCGCTGATCTCGATCCTGCCTGCCGATGCCTCGGTCGAATTGCAGGACCGCTTGCGCGTTCTATACGGGTTTGACCGCAGCTATCCCGAACAGTTCATCCTGTGGCTGGGTCGGGCGTTGCAAGGCGATCTGGGCACCTCGATTGCAACCGGGCGGCCTGTGACAACCGAAGTGATGCGCGCAGTGGGCAACACTTTGATGCTGGCCTCTGTGGCCACAGTCATCGGCTTTGTTCTGGGTTGTTTCTTCGGCTTCGTTGCGGGCTATTTCAGCAACTCGCCACTGGACAAGGCCGCATCGGCAGCGGCGGTGTTCGGCGTATCGGTCCCGCATTACTGGCTGGGCATGGTGCTGGTGATCATCTTCTCGGCGCAGCTGGGCTGGCTGCCTGCCGCAGGCGCAGGGCCGGGCGGGTCCAGCCAGTGGAAATTCGATCTTGAGCATCTCAGCTATATGGTGCTGCCCGCAATCACCATGAGCGTGATCCCAATGGGCATCATCGCGCGCACAGTGCGCGCGTTGGTTGCGGAAATTCTGGCGCAGGAATTCGTCATCGGGCTGCGCGCGCGCGGCCTGTCGGAATTCGGCGTGTTCATGCATGTGGTCAAGAATGCCGCGCCAACGGCGCTGGCCGTCATGGGCGTGCAACTGGGGTATCTGCTGGGCGGGTCGATCCTGATCGAAACGGTCTTTAGCTGGCCGGGCACAGGCATGTTGCTGAATTCGGCCATTTTCCAGCGTGATCTGCCGCTGTTGCAAGGCACAATCCTTGTGCTGGCATTGTTCTTTGTGGTGCTGAATCTGGTTGTCGATATCATGCAAAGCGCGCTTGACCCGCGCATCAAGAGGTAACCCAAATGGCTGATGCAACCTTGAACACGCCAGTCATTCCCGCCGTGCGCAGCGCCGGATACTGGCAGAATGTCGGCGCGCGGCTGGTGCGGGACAAAACCGCGATGGCCGCCGCCTCTGTATTGCTGCTGCTGCTTCTGGCCGCGATTTTCGCGCCGCTGGTGGCCCCGATGGACCCGCTGGAAGGGCGCCTGATCAACCGGCTGAAACCCATCGGCACCGAGGGCCATTTGCTGGGCACGGATGAACTGGGCCGCGACATGCTCTCGCGGCTGATCTGGGGCGGGCGGCTGTCGCTGCTGATGGGGGTAACGCCGGTTGTGCTGGCCTTCATAATCGGTTCGGCCATCGGGATTATCGCAGGCTATGCGGGTGGCTGGACCAACACGCTGATCATGCGCACGGTCGATGTGTTCTATGCTTTCCCGTCCGTGCTTCTGGCGGTTGCGCTCTCGGGCGCGCTGGGGGCAGGTTTGGGCAATGCGCTGTTGTCGCTGACGGTTGTGTTCATCCCGCCCATCGCGCGGGTGGCGGAATCGGTCACCACACGGCTGCGCAGTTCGGACTTTATCGAGGCCGCGCGGGCGTCCGGCGCGGGGGCTTTCACCATCGTGCGTGTGCATGTGTTGGGCAATGTGCTGGGGCCGATCTTTGTCTATGCCACATCCCTGATCGCGGTCAGTATGATTCTGGCCTCTGGCCTGTCGTTTCTGGGCCTTGGCGTGCGCCCGCCCAACCCCGAATGGGGGCTGATGCTGAACACCCTGCGCACAGCGATCTATGTGCAGCCATGGGTTGCGGCCCTGCCCGGTGCGATGATCTTTCTGGTCTCGATTTCCTTTAACCTGCTGTCGGACGGGCTGCGCTCGGCCATGGAGGTGCGCCAATGAGCACAGCAAATGCAATCCTGACAGTGCGTGGCCTGCGTAAGTATTTCCCCATCAAGGGCGGCATTCTTGGCCGCACAGTCAAGAATGTCCACGCCGTCGATGGCGTTGATCTGGAAGTATTCGCGGGCGAAACGCTGGGTGTGGTGGGCGAATCCGGTTGCGGCAAATCCACCACGGCGCGGCTGCTGATGCATCTGATCGACCCTGACGCCGGCGCGCTGTATTTCGACGGCAAGCTTGTGGGCAGCCCCGAACTGCCGCTGAAGGAATACCGTAGGCAGGTGCAGATGGTGTTTCAGGACAGCTACTCCTCGCTGAATCCGCGCCTGACGATTGAAGACAACATCGCCTTTGGTGCCAAAGTCCACGGCACCCCCGCACGCGAAGCGTTGGAGCGCACCCATGACCTGCTGAACCGCGTGGGGCTGGAGCCTGCACGCTTCGCGGGCCGCTATCCGCATGAATTGTCGGGCGGTCAGCGCCAGCGGGTGAATATTGCCCGCGCACTGGCCTTGCGGCCCAAGGTTATCATTCTGGACGAAGCCGTGTCGGCGCTGGACAAATCCGTGGAAGCGCAGGTGCTGAACCTGCTGGCCGATCTGAAGGCGGAATTTGGTCTGACCTATGTGTTCATCAGCCATGACCTGAATGTGGTGCGCTTCGTATCCGACAGGGTGATGGTCATGTATCTGGGCAAGGTTGCCGAAATCGGCGATTCAGAGGCGCTTTATTCCACACCCCTGCACCCGTATTCGCGCGCGCTTCTGTCATCCATGCCCTCGATGGACCCTGACAACCGCACGATGGAACCTGCGCTGACAGGCGATCCGCCCAACCCGATTGACCCGCCATCGGGGTGTCGGTTCCATACGCGCTGTCCGGTCGCGGGGTCTGTCTGCGCGCAACGCGAACCAGCCCTGACCCAGCGTGCGCACAAACACCTTGTGGCCTGCCATGCGCATGACCCGGAGTCGGGCTACATCACCCCCATCACCAAAGAGGCCGCAGAATGACCGCGCCATTCCTGTCGATCCGCAATCTTGGCGTCACCTTCACAGGGGGCACGCGCCCTGTGCGCGCTGTCAACGATGTCTCGCTTGATATAGCCGAAGGCGAAGCCGTGGCCCTGATTGGCGAATCCGGTTCGGGCAAATCCGTGACAATGCGCGCGGTCATGCGCCTGAACCCCGAGAAACGCTCGAAACTCGACGGGCAGATTCTGGTCGGCGGGCGCGATGTCATGGGCATGAACGCGCGCCAGCTATCCGCCTTTCGCGGGGGCGAGGCTGCGATGATCTTTCAAGAGCCACTCTTGGCGCTGGACCCTGTCTATACACTGGGCGACCAGATCGTGGAATCGATCCGCCGCCACGAGACGATCAGCCGCGAAGACGCCCGCGCCCGCGCGCTGGACCTGTTTGATCGGGTGCGCATCCCTTCGGCGAAATCGCGGCTGGACAATTACCCGCATGAGATGTCGGGCGGGATGCGCCAACGCGCGATGATTGCGCTGGCACTGGCCTGCCGCCCGAAACTACTGCTGGCGGATGAACCCACCACCGCGCTGGATGCGACCGTGCAGATACAGGTTTTGTTGCTGCTGCGCGAATTGCAGCGCGATCTGGGCCTGTCTATTCTGTTCGTCACCCATGACATCGGCGCCGCGATCGAGGTCGCGGACAGGATTGCCGTGATGTATGCAGGCCAGATTGTCGAGCAGGCCAGCGCCCGCGACCTGATCCGCAGCCCCCGCCACCCCTATACGCTGGGTCTGCTGAAAAGCCGCGCGCATGATGCGATGGTCAAGGGCGTGAAGCTTGATGCCATTCCCGGCGCGCCGCCCGATCTGGCCAATCTGCCAGCGGGCTGCCCTTTCGCGCCGCGCTGTACGCTGGCGGATGCAGGGTGCCGCAATCAGCCGATTGCCATTCAAGACATTGCGCCGGGGCATCTGGCACGCTGTCGGCGGCTGGACAAGACGGCGTTGCAGAATGCAGGATAGGGCACTGTGCCCTGCCCGCTTATCCGGCGGGGCGGCGCAGTTGCGCAACCGGCGTCAGGTCATGCGACTTGTCGCGCGGCCACGCATAAGCGCCGGTTTTCGCAGTCTGGTAGCCGCCGCCTGCCAGCGCACCGGCCAGCCGCACCGCCGCATGCACCCCGTCTATGACCGCAATGCCTGTCTCCTCGCTCAGGCGCGCGCACATCTCGGACATGCCCGCACAGCCCAGAATAACGGCTTCCGCCCCGTCTTGCGTCTTGGCGGCCAGAATTTCCTGCCGCAACAGGTGATGGGCATGCGCGGGGTCTGCCTCCAGCGCCAGAACCGGCAGGTCCACCGCGCGCACGCGGCGCAAGCAATGACCCGCGCCATAATTGCGCGCCAGATCCTCGATTATGGGAATGGCGCGCGGCAGGGTTGTGACCACGGAAAACCGGCTGGCAATCAGGCTGGCCACCTGCATGGCCGCTTGCGCAATCCCGATCACGGGACCGGCCACCACCTCGCGCGCGGCCCCAATGCCGGGGTCGTCAAAACAGGCAATGACATGGGCCTGCGCGCCCTCGGCTTCGGCGCGGCGCAAGGCGTCAAGCATGGCCGGAACGGCCAAAGCTTCGTCATGGTGCCCTTCAATGCTGGGCGGAACCGGCGGCTGCGCCCCTTGCGTGCGAATGTGCCAGCCTGCACTGGCCGCCGCCTGTGCGGTATGCGCGATCAGCGCTGTCATCTCGGCGCTGGAATTGGGATTATAGACAAAGATTTGCACGTCACGCCTCCGGCAGCCGGTTATGTTGGGGCATCATGCCCATCTTTGGGCTATTTTGTCAATTTTATTGTCAACAATGCAGACCGCAGACCCCATTAGAATCAGTTTTGTCTTTTCTGGATAAAAACAGTATGTCAGCGCAGATAATAAGGAAAAACAGATGCCCTGGCTCTCGCATGCGACACATAACGAAGTTGTAAACCAGATTTGCGACAGGATCTGGCTGGCTGTCGTCCAGCGTTCGTTGCGGCCGGGCGCGCGGCTGAAAGAAGAGGATCTGGCCGAAATCTTCGGGGCGACCCGTGCGCGCGTGCGGCAAGCACTTTCAATTCTGGAACAGGATGGGCTGGTCTCGCTTGTGCCCAATCGGGGGGCCTGTATCGCAGAACCGGACATCGGCGAGGCGCAAGATGCTTTCTCCGCGCGCCTGTGCATCGAGCAAAGACTGGTCACGCGGCTGTGCAGAATGGCGACACAAGACCATATTGCCACCTTGCGCGCCCATGTCGCCTCCGAGCGCGCAGCCCATGACCGGCAGGACAGCGAGGCGATGATCCGGCTGTCGGGCGAGTTTCACTTGCTGATCGCCAAACTGACCGGCGCCGATCTGTTGATGAAAATCTTGCGTACCCTGACAATCCGGACATCCCTGATTACGGCCATGTATCAACCCCAATCCACCCAATCCTGCGGGCCGGACGAACATGCCCGTATTCTCGACGCGATCGAGGCGCGTGACGAAGGGCGCGCGCGCGCTGAAATGGCGCATCATATGCAGCATTTGGAAACCGATTTGCATCTGGATGAAGGCACGATTCCCGTTTCGCAATTGCATGCCGCATTGAAGCCCAACCCATAGGGCAACGGGGCCAGGACTGCTGCCTTGGCGCGGATCAGTCGAAGCGTTGCAAAAGATAGATATCCATGATCCAGCCATGGGCGGCGCGCAGCCGTGCCCGCGTCTCGACAATCTCGGCCGCGACATCGCCCAGCGCGCCCGCGATCAAGACCTCCTCGGCCATGCCCACATAGGCCCCCCACCAGATATGCAGGCCATCAGGCTTCAGCACCTCGAACGCCCCGCCGGAATCGAGCATTACCGCAAGGGTCTGCACCCCGTCCGGCCAACCCCCGTCGCGCAGTCGCCGGCCTGTGGTGATGGTCACAGGGGCACCCAGACGGTTCAGCGGAATGGCATGGGCCGCTGTCAGAACCTGCAAACTGGTAATTCCGGGCACGACATGGGTGCGCAGCGGCAGGCCCGCCGCGCCCAGCCGTTCTGCGATGCGCAGGCTGCTGTCATATAGCGACGGGTCGCCCCAGACCATCAGCGCCACATGCCCGCCCTGCGGCATATGCGCGTCAACCGCCGCGCACCAGCATTGTGCAATCGCATCATGCCACTCGGCCACCGCCCCCAGATAGGGCCGGTCCGACGCACGGCGCGGCAAATCGAATTCCACCACGCGCACCGGCCGTTCCAGCACCGCATCGCAAATCTGGCGGCGCAGATCGGCCAGATCGGCCTTCTCTGTCCCCTTTCGCGGCAGCAAGATCAGATCCGCGCCATTCAGCGCCCTGATGGCCGCCCGCGTCAGATGGTCGGGATTGCCGGTGCCAATACCCACAAGATGCAGATCAATCATGCGCCCTCTCCTGCAAGCGGGCCATACAGGATCAGCGCAGGGGCCGCGCTGGCGCTGGCCTCAAGCGATGCGGCCAGTTGCACCACAGTGCTGCGCGTCAGGCGCTGGTCGGGGTGGCTGACATTCTCGGCCAGCAGCGCAGGCATATCGGGCGGCAATCCGGCCTCGATCAAGCCGCGCGCCAGTTCCGCGAATGTGCGCTTGGGCATGAACACCACAGTCGTCGCATCCGGATCAGCCAGCGCCGCCATACGCAACCCTTCGGGCAAGGCCCCGCGAATGTCATGGCCTGTCACAAATTGCACCCGCCGCGCGCTCAGCCGCCGTGTCAGGGGAATTCCGGCCGCCGCCGCCGCCGCACTGGCCGAACTGACACCGGGAATGATCTCAAATCCGACCCCTGCCGCGCGGCAGGCTGTAATCTCTTCCTCCAGCCGTCCAAACAGGCCCGGATCACCCGATTTCAGCCGCACCACCCGCGCGCCGGTTTCGGCATAATCAACCAGCAACCTGCTGACATGGTCCTGCTTGGGCGAAGGGCGGCCCGCGCGTTTGCCCACAGCGACCAGATCGGCCCCCGGTGCCGTATGGCCCAGCATCGCCGCCGCAGACAGATCGTCAAACAACACAGCATCCGCCGCCTTCAGCCGCGCCACGGCTTTCAGCGTCATCAATTCGGGGTCACCGGGGCCAGAGCCTACGAAGGAAACAAACCCGCTCATGTCCGTTTCATCCTTGTTAAAATATCCTCGGGGGGTGAATTTGGCCGCAGGCCAAAGAGGGGGGCAGACAGCCCCCCTTTTGAACCGCATCTCATGGCGCGTCCTGTGCAATCAGATGAAAGAAACTGCCACTGACATGGCCACGGCGCGACCCTGTCTCGGGCACCTCTTGCCCATCGGCGTCGCAGACACGGGCAAGGGCCGCATCGGGCTGCTCCAGAATGGTGGAATAGTGGAATTCATGCCCGCGCAGCCGCGCCCCTGCCGCAAATCCGGGCATCGGGGCCAGCAAATCTGCCGCGCGGTAGCCCAAATGCATCTTGCGCTTCTCATAGCTTGTGACCAGCCCCAAAAGCCCCGCCATCTGATGGCGCACGCCCGCTTTGTCGATCAACCCCGCGCCCAGCGCCATATAGCCGCCGCATTCCCCATGAACAGGCCGCGTCTGCGCATGCAGCGCAAGCGCTTGCCGAAACCGCGCCGCCGCTGCAAGACGTCCGGCATGCAGTTCAGGGTAGCCGCCGGGCAGCCAGACCAGATCGGCCTGCGGGTCGGGCACCTCATCCGCCAAGGGCGAGAATGGCAGCAATTGCGCGCCCGCACGCCGCCACCCTTCCAGCAAATGCGGGTAGGTAAAGGAAAACGCCGCATCCTGCGCCAGCGCGATGCGCTGCGCAGGCGGGCGCGGCAAAGCGCTTGGCGGCCCGGTCTGCACGCCCGCGGCCGCGCCGCGCAGTGCCTCCAGATCGACATGCGCGCGCAGGAAATCGGCATAGCTGGCAATCGCGGCGTCAAGGTCGGGGTGCTCAACCGCCTGCACCAGCCCCAGATGGCGTTCGGGCAATTTCAGATCCCCGCGTCGCGGCAAGGCACCCAGCACCCGCAGGCCGGCCCGTTCCATGCCCAGCCGCGCCAGCCGTTCATGGCGCGGGCTGGCCACACGGTTCAGGATCACCCCCGCAAAGGGCAGATCGGGCTGGTAACGTGCAAAGCCCAGCGCCACAGCCGCCGCCGATTGCGCCTGCCCCGAGACATCGACCACCAGCACCACAGGCCAGCCCATGCGCGCCGCCAGCTCTGCGCTGGACCCGAACCCCAGCGCCCCCCGCGTTGCGACCCCGTCATATAACCCCATCGAGCCTTCGGCCACGACCAGATCAGCGCCGCCTGCCTCGGCGGCGATGGTATCCATCAACCCGGCCCCCATCGCCCAACTGTCAAGGTTGAACGACGCCCGCCCCGCAGCCGCACGATGAAAGGCGGGATCAATATAGTCCGGCCCGCTCTTGAAGGGCTGCACCCTTAGCCCCGCATCGCAGAAGGCGCGCAACAGGCCCAGCATAACAGTTGTCTTGCCTGTCCCCGAGGCAGGCGCGGAAATCATCAAACCCGGTATCATTCGCGGCTGTCCTTATAGATGCTGTCGGCGCTCTGGGGGCGGAAGCGGCGGTCGTAATCGGGCGCATAAAGCGCGCTTTCGGCAAAGCCTTCGGCGGCAAGGGCATGGCCCACAAGGATCAGCGCTGTCCGCTCCATGCTGCCTGCAATCTGGGCTTCGATGGTCGAAAGCGTGCCGCGGATGATGCGCTGGTCAGGCCAGCTTGCCCGCCAAACCACTGCGACTGCGCAATCCGGCCCGTAATGCGGCACCAGATCGGCCACCACCTGCGCCAGATTCTGGATCGACAGGTGAATTGCCAATGTGGCCCCTGTGGCGGCAAAGGCGCTCAAACTCTCGCCCTCGGGCATGCGGCTGGCGCGGCCCGGTGTACGGGTCAGCACCAGCGATTGCGCCAGTTCCGGCAAGGTCAGCTCTGCCCCCAAAGCCGCTGCCGCCGCTGCAAAAGACGGGACACCCGGCGTCACCGTATAGGGAATGTCCAGCGCCCGCAGCCTGCGCAACTGCTCGCCCATTGCAGACCAGATCGACACATCCCCCGAATGCAAACGCGCCACATCCTGCCCCTGCGCATGGGCCGCGCTGATTTCCGCCATGATCTCGTCCAGCGACAGCGGCGCGGTGTTCACGATCCGCGCGCCCTCGGGGCAATGGGCCAGTACCCCTTCTGGCACCAGCGACCCCGCATACAGGCAGACCGGACAGGCCGCGATCAGGTCGCGCCCGCGCAAGGTCAGCAAATCCGCAGCCCCCGGCCCCGCCCCGATAAAATGCACTGTCATTCTGTCATCCCTTCTGCCAGCGCGCAGGTGGCCTGCCCCGCGTCGCTGGTTTGCCGCAGTGCCACAATTGCGGCACCTGTGCCCGCGCCTGCAAGGGCGCAGGCTTCGGCCACGCTGCCTGTGCCAAATTCCGCCATCACACGCCCCGATATTGTGGGTGTCGATATGCCCCTAAGCGCCGCGCGCGGCAAGGGCACAAGCGGCAGGTCCAGCGCCTGCGCCAAAGGGGCCAGCATATGCGCGCGCCCCTCCAGACAGGCGATTCTGGCAGGTGCGCGGCCGCGCGTCATCTCCTCCAGCAGCGCGCGCATCTCTGCCAGTGTCGCGCGCGAAGTGCAGCCAATGCCTGCCACAATCATCGCACCACCCGCCATTGCACAATCGGATAGGCCGCGCGCCAGCCGCGCTTGCGCCCCAAAGGTGTTGCCTCTGACAGCTCCAGCCGTGTCAGCGTGCCGCCTGCCTGCGCGTGCCACTGTGCCAGCAGCGCCTCGGAGTCCAGCGTCACCGCATTTGCCACCACCCGTACCCCTTGCGGCAGAATGCGCCATAAATCGCGCAAAAGCCCGTCTGACAGCCCGCCCCCAATGAACACCGCATCGGGCAGGGGCTGGCCCTCCAGCCCCGCAGGCGCGCGGGCTTCAACCACGCGCAGACGGTCCACACCCAAGCTGGCGGCATTGCGCAGGGCCCGCGCGGCGCGCACCGGATCGGCCTCGAACCCGATGGCCTCCAGACGTGGATGGGCCAACAGCCACTCAATACTGACAGACCCGGACCCAAGCCCGATATCCCACAGCAACTCGCCCGGCACCGGCGCAAGTGCGGCCAAACTCAGCGCGCGCACCGCCTGTTTGGTGATCTGCCCGTCATGGTCAAAAAACCCGTCCGCGCGCCCGGCCACGACAGGCAGCGCGCGCCCCGCCCCTGCCACCTCCAGCGCAACGGCAACAGGATGGCACACATCGCTAAAGGAATAATCCCCCGCCTGCATGCTGCGCAGTCTCTCGCGCGGGCCGCCAAGCGCCTCCATGACATGCAAGGTGCTGGTCCCGAAGCCAAGGCCGGTCAGATAGCCCGCCACCTCGCCCACCGCTGCGCCATCGCGCACCAGCACCAGAACCCGCGCGCCTTGCGCCAGATGCGGGCGCAGCCGCGACAGCGGCGCGGCATGCAGGCCAAGGCAGGTGACCTGCTCCAACGGCCATCCCAGCGCGGCCGCCACCTGCGAGAAACTAGAGGGCGCAGGCAAGGCGCGCCATTCCTGCCGCGCCAGATGCCGCGCAACACTGCTGCCCGCCCCGAACCAGAACGGATCGCCAGAGGCCAGCATCACCACCCGCCGCCCGCGTTGCGCCAGCAACAGCGCAATACCATCGGCAAAAGGCACCGGCCATTCCACCACCTCGCAAGGCAGATCTGGCAGCAAGGCCAGATGACGCGCCGCCCCCATCACCAGCGCGGCCTGCGCCAGTGCTTCACGGCTTGCGTCTGACAGCCCATTCAGGCCATCTTCCCCCAATCCGATGATTGTCAGCCAGGGGGCCTCAGCCATGCATAACATCCTTGTCCTTGGCGGCACGATCGAGGCCACGCGCCTTGTCGCAGCGCTCGCCGCTGCGGGCCTTGCCACCACGCTCAGCTATGCCGGGCGGGTAGAGCGCCCCAAACCCCAGCCCGTGCCCGTGCGCGTGGGCGGTTTTGGCGGTGCGACAGGGCTTGCCAGCTATCTGCGCGCCCATGCGATCACGCATCTCATCGATGCGACCCACCCTTTTGCCGCCCAGATCAGCCGCAATGCCCTGCATGCAGCACAGGCGACGGGCACGCCCCTGATGGCCCTCACACGCCCCCCATGGACGGCACAGCGGGGCGACAGATGGCACAATGTCCCCGACATTGCGGGCGCGGTTGCCGCTCTGACAGGGCCGCCACAGCGCATCCTTCTGGCGCTTGGCCGCATGCATCTGGCCGCTTTTGCCCAACAGCCCCAACACCATTACCTGCTGCGCCTTGTCGATCCGCCAGAGGCACGGCCACCGCTGCCCGACCACCACATCATCCTTGACCGAGGCCCTTTTGACGCGGCCTCGGACACAGCATTGATCCGAGAGCACCGCATCGAACTCGTGGTCTCCAAGAATGCCGGTGGCAGCGGTGCACAAGCCAAACTGGTTGCCGCGCGCGCCCTTGGCCTGCCGGTCTTGATGATCGACCGCCCCGCCCTTCCCGCACGCCACGAGACCCACGACATCCGGGCTGCGATTGACTGGCTCATTGCCTGACCCAGCACTTTCATCCTTGGTCAAATATCCTCGGGGGGTGAATTGGGCGTAGCCCAAGAGGGGGGCAGACAGCCCCCCTTGCCCCCGCCTGCCACTCACACCGACCTCGGTGTATACAGGATCGGCCCGCGCGGGGTTTCGATCACGCGGGTCAGGCTGGAACCGACAATCACCACTGTGCGCATATCTGCCATCTCTGGCAGGGCATCGGTCAGGGGCACAATGCGCAAGTCTTCCTGCGGCGTGCTGACCGCGCGTGCGAACAGGACAGGGCGCGCATCTGCGCAGGTCTCGCGCAGTATCTCCAGCGCGCGGGCAAAGCCTTCGGGGCGCGATTTGGATCGCGGGTTGTAGAAGGCCATCGCAAAATCGCCCTCTGCCGCCAGCCGCAGGCGCTTTTCGATCAAGGCCCAGGGCTTGAGGTTGTCACTCAGATTGATCGCGCAGAAATCATGGCCCAGCGGCGCGCCTGCCTTTGCGGCCGCGGCCAGCATTGCAGTAATGCCGGGCAGCACGCGGATATCCAGCGCGCGCCACGCAGCACTGCCCGCCTCCAGCGCCTCGAACAGGGCCGAGGCCATGGCGAACACGCCCGGATCGCCCGAGGATACGACCACCACGCGGCGGCCCTCTGCTGCCATGTGCAACGCATGCGCGGCGCGCTCCAGCTCTACGCGGTTGTCGCTGGCATGCAGGGTCAGCCCGTCGCGCGGGGCAATGCGGGCCACATAGGGAATATAGCCCACCACGTCAGTGGCCTGCGCCAGTGCGCTGCGCACTTCTGGTGTGACCAGCGCTTCATCCCCCGGCCCAAGGCCTGCGACAACCACCCAGCCGCTCATGGTCTGCGCCCCTGTCCATGGATCAGCACGATCGAGAAATAGGGCGTCACCGCGCCAGCCTCACTCAGCCGTTGCACGCGCTGCTGCGGCATTTGCGCATATTCGACGATCCATGCCTCTTCCAGCCGCCCCGCAGCGTGCAAGGCGCGTTTCAGTTTGGACAGGTTGCGCCCGATCTTCATGACCACCAGCGCATCGGTGGCGGCAATCCTGGTGGCCAGCACATCTTCGGGCAGGGTGGCCATCAGCACGGTCAGCACATCATCGCCCCATGTGATGGGCTGGCCTGTGGCCGTCCAAGCCCCCGACATGCCGGTAATGGCGGGCACAACAGCGACAGGCACCGCCGCTTTCAGGCGGGTATAGAGATGCATGAAAGAGCCGTAGAAAAACGGATCGCCTTCGCACAGCACCACCACATCTGCCCCGCTTTGCGCCAGTGCCAGCAGATGATCCGCGCAGGCAGTATAAAAGCCCGACAGCACCGCGTTATAGCGCGGGTCGGACAGCGGAATTTCTGTGGTGACAGGGTATTCCATCGGGATTTCAACTGCATCCGGATGCAGCATGCCCTCGACAATCGCGCGCGCCTGCCCGCTGCGCCCTGCCTTGCGGAAATAGGCAACATGGCGCGCGCTGCGCACAAGGCGGTCGGCGCGCACGCTCATCAGGTCTTGCGCGCCGGGGCCCAGGCCCACCCCATGCACGGTCCCCACACTCATTCCTTGCGGCTCGCAATGGCGTTGATGGCCGCGACCGTGATCGCGCTGCCGCCCAGACGGCCCTTGACGATGCAGGCAGGCACGGGTTGCGCCTGCCAGAGTGCGTCTTTTGATTCCATCGCGCCCACAAAGCCCACAGGGCAGCCGATAATGGCAGCAGGGCGCGGGCAGGACGGGTCTTCGAGCATGTTCAGCAGGTGAAACAGGGCAGTTGGCGCATTGCCGATGGCCACCAGCGCCCCCGCCAGATGGGGCCGCCACAATTCCAGTGCGGCGGCAGAGCGGGTATTGCCCATTTCGCGCGCCAGATCCGGCACGCGCGGATCGCGCAGGGTGCAGATCACCTCGTTTTGCGCAGGCAGGCGCGGGCGCGTCACCCCTTCGGACACCATATAGGCGTCGCACAGGATTGGTGCACCAGCCTGCAGGGCCGCGCGGGCCACGCGCGCGAAATCGGGCGAGAAATGGGTGAATTCCTCCAGTCCGACCATACCGGCGGCATGGATCATGCGCACGGCGATGGGTTCTTCATCGGGTGTGAAACGGTCCAGATCGGCCTCGGCGCGGATGGTGGCGAAAGACTGGCGGTAGATCGCAGCCCCATCGGTTTCATAGCTATATGGCATCAATTCCCCCGAAACGGGCCAAAACGTCATCTGCATCCAGCGCTGTGGCGACCGTCTGCCCGTCCATGACCAGATCAAAGCGCCCTTCGCGCCCGATCAGCGTGATATCCGCAGGCCGCGCCCGCGCGCAACCCTTGGCGCATCCCGATACATGCAAAGAACCGCGTATTTTGGGCGCAAGGGCCTGCGCCAGTGCGCGGGTGGCGACACTGGCTTGCGGGCAGAGCGGCGCGCCCGCGCAGGCATCGACGCGCAAGGCGGGGTGGTCTGGTGTGGTGATCAGGCTTTCGGGCAAGCGGGCCGCGCCCCCCCCTTCCAGCACAAGGCAGCGCCACGGCGTGACGCGCAGCGCCTGCGCATCGGTCCGCGCTAGGGCCTGCGCCAGATCAGCGGCGGGGATTTGCCCGAACGCCACCCCCAGCACCAGCCCCCCGGCCGTGGGGCCAGGGACCAGAGGCGCCCGCGCGGGGGCGGGCGCTGCGTCCCACCTCGCCCAGTCGGGCAACATGGCACCATGCCGCGCCATGCGGCCAGCCTGTGCGCCCCCTGTTTCCATGAACCACTGACACAAGCGGATCAGCGCCTCGATTTCATGCCCCGGTTCCAACACCATCCCCTGCGCGCGCCCATCGGCGCGCAGGATCAGCCCGGCTGGCCCGCGCTCGATCCGGAAATCAGCCGGGTCCCCCGTCAGGACAGGTGCGGCGCCTGCATCTATGGCGAACCCCATCTTGGGCGGAAGCGCAGGCAAGTCGGCCAGCCGCGCAGCAAGCCCCGACCACAGCCGCGCGCTGTCATCGCCGGTGGCCCAGTCCGGCGCAATCAGGATATTGCGGCGCGATTCCAGTTCTGCGTCACTGTCCAGCAGGCCCAGTGCCCCAAGCGCCTCTTGCAAGGGCGCAAGCGCGCCATCGCTGACGCCGCGGATTTGCAGATTGGCGCGGTTGGTCAGGTCGATCAGCCCTGCGCCATAGGTTTGCGCCGCATCGCACAGCCCCAGCGCCTGCGCGCGCGTCAGACGCGCCAGACGCGGGCGCACCCGCACCACCCAGCCATCGCCCGAGCGCATGGGCCGCAGCGCGCCCGGACACCAGCCTTTCACCTCGATCTCAGCCATCGCCCAGCCCCGCAAGTATGGAATTGCGCCGTGTCGCCCAAAGCCCTGCCGCATGCAAGGCGACAAAACGCGCCTCCATCGCGGCCAGCGCCTGCGGGTTCTCGCGCGCAAGAAAGGCGCGCACCTCGGGCCGGCCCAAAGTCGCATCATGATACAGGTCGAACAATTGCGGCGGCACAGCCTGCGCCAGATGCGCGAAAGCGGCCATATGGTCCAGCGTGGCCGCAATTTCGGCCCCACCCCGAAAGCCATGCTGCATCATGCCCGCAACCCAGACCGGATTGGCCGCGCGCGCACGCACCACGCGGGCGATTTCTTCGGACAAGGGCCGCGCGCGGGGGCTGTCGGGGCGCGTGGCATCGAGATGATAGAGCGCCGCCTTGCCGCCGGTCACGGCTTGCGCTGCGGCAAAGCCTGCCTCATGCGCGGCGTAATCCTGTGCCAGCAACAGGTCGGTTTCGGGCAGGTCTTGCAGATGCACAAAGGCTTCGGCCCCGGCCACGCGCGCGGCAATCCCGTCTGGGTCATGTTGGCCGGTATCGAGCGCATGCGACGATGCCGCCAGCCATGCGCGCCCTGCATCGGCGCGCGCGGCGTCTGAATAATCCTCCAGCGCCGCACCCATGCCCATGCCGTAGCTGCCCGGCGCGGGGCTGTAGACGCGCGCGCCGCCCTGGCCGACAAAGGGGTTCCAATCCGGTGCCTCATCGCGCGCGGCCAGCGCCGTGACGGCCTGCCCGAACAGGGTGGCAAGCTGCGGGAACACATCGCGGAACAGGCCAGAGACGCGCAAGGTAACATCCAGTCGCGGCCGGTCGAGTTCCGCAATCGGCAGGATTTCAACACCCGAGACACGCGATGACCCCGCATCCCAGACAGGCCGCGCGCCCAGCAGATGCAGCGCCATGGCAAATTCCTCGCCCGCCGTGCGCATGGTGGCGCTGCCCCACAGGTCCACCACCAGCGCGCGGGGCCAGTCGCCATGGTCCTGCAAATGGCGGCGCACCAGCTCATCCGCCAGCTTGACGCCTTGCGCATAGGCCGCACGCGACGGCACCGCGCGCGGGTCGGTGGTGAACATGTTGCGCCCTGTGGGCAGAACATCCGCCCGCCCCCGATGCGGAGAGCCGGACGGGCCGGGGGCCACAAACCGCCCCGACAAGGCCGCCAGCAGCCCCGCACGCTCTGCCGCGCCCTGATCGCCACGCCCGAAAATATGCAGCCCTTCGCCGAACTGGCTTTCCTTCACATCGCACACGAAACGGTCAATACGGGTGATCGCCTCGGCCAGACAATCCGCGCTCTCCAGCCCCAGTTCGGCACCAAGGCCAAGCGCCTGCGCCTCGGCGCGGATATCGTCTTGCAGCCGGTCGCGGCGGGCAGGGTCCAGCCCGTCGGCGTTGGAAAACTCGTCCAGCAGCGCCTCCAGATGCGCCAGCCCTGCGCCTGTGTCTGCCGCAACCATCGGGGGCGGCACATGGCCCAGCGTCACAGCGCCGATGCGGCGCTTGGCCTGCGCAGCCTCGCCGGGATCATTCACGATAAAGGGGTAAATCACGGGCAGATCGCGCACCAGCGCTTCGGGCCAGCACGCATCGGACAGGGCGACAGATTTGCCGGGCAGCCATTCCAGCGTACCATGCGCACCAATATGGACCAGCGCATCGGATTGTGCGCGCAACCACAGGTAGAAGGCGACATAGGCATGGCGCGGCGTGCGCGCGAGGTCATGATATTCGTCATCGCGCTGCGCAGGGGTGCCGCGTTCCGGTTGCAGCGCAACAAGGGCCTGCCCAAGGCGCAGCCCTGCAAAACCGAAATGCCCGTCACGGCAGGCGGGGTCATCTTCGGGGCTGCCCCATGCGCTGAAAAGGGCGTCGCGCAGGTTTTGCGGCAGCCCAGCCAGCGCGGCGCGGTAATCCGCAAGCGGCCAGACCAAGCGCTCTGCCGCCATCGCATCGGCCAGCTTGCGCGCCTCTAGGCTTGGTGCGCCTATGTCATGCAAAATGGCACAGGCGCTTTCCAGCGCATCCAGCCCCACAGCATGGGCCATGTTCCAGCCCTTGCCGGGATAGGTGGACAGCACCAGCGCCACGCGCCGGTCCTGCGGCGTCAGGTCTTGCAAGCGCACCCATGCCGCGATGCGCGCGGCCACCGCGTCGATGCGGGGCAACTCGGCACGGTGTTCGGCGCGGGCGAATTGCAGCGCGGGGTCAGGGTCGGTGAATTCCTTGAAGCTGACAACGCCTGCGAACATCCGCCCGTCCACCTCGGGCAGGACCACATGCATGGCAAGGTCGGCCGGGGACAGGCCGCGCGCGGCCTCTGCCCATTTGCGCCGTTCATTCGTGGCAAGTGCGACCTGAAAAACCGGCACGCCTGCCAGTTCCAGAACCGCGCCATCCGCGCCCTGCGCGGAAAAGGCCGTGGCATTGACCACTGCCTTGGGCGCAAGCACCCGAACCCAGCGCTTGACCCATGCGCGCGCCTGCGGCTCTTTCAACGAGGGGACAAACAGCGCCAGAACGTCAAAACCGCGCGCCTCCAGCGCCTGCGTCAGCGCGCGGATCGGGTCCAGATCGGCGGCGGCGATGTAGGAACGGTAAAAGGCCACAACAATACGCGGGCGGGTGGAATTCAGGGCGAAAGCGGCAGGGCAGCTTACCCCCTCAGGGCGCCAGCCCCCCACTTGCGCCAAGGCGCGGGCACCGCGCACAGGCGGGGCATACAGCCCCGCCGCCAGCGCCAGTTGTTGCAATGCCGCCTGCGCCGCCACCGCGCCGCCCATATCGCATAGGTGTTGCAAGCGGCGCAGGGTGCTAACAGGCAAGGTCGATGCCGCATCCAGTGCCGGGTCGGCACGGCCATCGGCGGGCAGCACCGCCAGCGCAATGCCTTTTTGCTGCGCAAGGGCCTGAACCTGCTGCAAACCATATGCCCAATAGGGTGCCCCCCCGATCAGCCGGATCAGAATGCCCTTTGCCCCCGCAAGCGTGGCGTCAACATAAGTGTCTACCGAAAGCGGGTGTTTCAGCGCAGCCAGATTGGCCAGCCGCAGCGTGGGCAAGCGCCCCTCGCCTGCACGCCATCCCGCCGCGAATGCGCCAAGGTCGCTGTCCGACAGCGACAGCACCACCAGATCGGCAGGGCTTTGGCCCAGATCTGTGGGTGTGTCGGCCTCGTCCAGCCCGTGGCTTTCGCGGAAGATGACATGCATTGCGGATCAGGCCCCCAATGCCGCGCGAATAGCCGCCTCGTTCACATGGTCATGCTCTGCAATGACAACCAGCCGTGTGACACGCGGCTCCGACGCGCCCCAAGGGCGGTCGAACTGGTGGCGCACCCGCGCGCCCACAGCCTGCACCAACAGGCGCATGGGCTTGCCACTGACGGCGGCATACCCTTTGACGCGCAGAATATGCTGGCTTTCGGCCAGATGGGCGATGCGCGCGGCCAGATCGGCGGGGTCTGTGATCTCGCCCATCTCGACCATGATCGTGTCGAAATCCTCATGCTCGTGGTCGTCATGCCCGTCATGATGCGACGGGCGCGCGGCGATATCATCTTCGGCACCGGCCTCCAGCCCCAGCAGGACCGCCGGATCGACCACCCCTTCGGCCACTTCGATAATCAGCAGCGGGCGAGATGCCTCGGCGGTGATAACGGCGCGGGCTTTTGCCACACCCTCGGGGCCAGCCAGATCAGGCTTGGTCAGAAGCACCAGATCGGCACAGGCAATCTGATCCTCGAACACTTCGGATAGGGGCGTTTCATGGTCGATGCTGTCATCGGCTGCGCGCTGCGCATCGACAGCGGCCACATCGGGGGCGAAGCGGCCCGCCGCCACGGCCTCGGCATCGGCCAACGCGATCACACCATCAACTGTGATGCGCGAGCGGATGGCAGGCCAGTCAAAGGCTTTCAGCAAGGGTTTGGGCAATGCAAGGCCAGAGGTTTCGATCAGGATATGGTCGGGCTTTGGGTCCAGCTTCAACAGCGCCTCGACGGTCGGAATGAAATCATCGGCCACAGTGCAGCAGATGCAGCCATTCGACAGCTCGAAAATATTTTCGGCGGGGCAATCCGGGATGGCGCAGGATTTCAGGATATCGCCATCCACCCCGACTGTGCCGAATTCGTTGACAACAACCGCCAAGCGCCGCCCGCCCGCATTGCGGATCAGATGCGAAATCAGCGTGGTCTTGCCCGCGCCCAGAAAGCCGGTGACGATGGTGACAGGGGTTTTTGACAGATCAGACATTGGGGGCCTCCAGCGGCGGGATACGGGCGATACAGTTCTTGCGGAAATGTTCAGGGCGGTCGCGCCATGGCACAAGTCCGGCGTCGGCGCTACGGTATTTTTCCACGCCCTCCATGATTGTGGCCATATGCACCTCTGGGGTCAGATTGCCATAAACATAGGTCCAGGCACCGGGTTTGCGCAACGCAATGGTGCAGCCGCGTGAACAGTTGGACAGACACTCGACCGCAACAATGCGCACCCCTTGCGGGGCCGCGTCTTGCAGGGCGCGCACCAGATGGGTGCCGGGGCGCGTGTCCGGGTCTGGCGTGGCCAAGGGGTTGGCAGGGGTGGCGCTGCGGCAACTGGTGCAGACCAGAAGATCGACAGGTTCAGCGTGCATGAAAGTCTCCGGGAAAACAGGTGGGGCAGCGTGCGCTGCCCCTCAAGGCGCAGATCAGCCGAAAACCAGCTGCTCGGCGGTTTCAAACAGAAAGGCAAGGCCCACACCCATGCACACAGCCGCGGCCAGCCGCGCCTGCATCTGGCCATGCCCCTCGCGCAGCATCTTGCCCGCAAACACCGCCACCCCTGCCGCAATCGCAAACTGGATAGTGCCAAAGCCCACAAGATAGGCAAAAACCGGCATCGGGGTCGCGCCGATGACAGCTTCCCCGTAGGCATAGCCATGGAAAATGCCCGCCAGCGCAAAGCCTGCCAGCGCGACAGGTCCGGTGACAGCGCGGCCCGTCAGCAACAACGCACCCAGAATGACAACACTGGCGGTGATCACCAGCTCTGCCAGCGGCAGAGTAACCCCCGCAAGCAAAATGGCAGTGCCCGCCAATGTGGCCCCGATAAAGGCCAGCGGGCCTGCAAGCGCGCGGCCAGCAAAGGCTGCGGCCAGACCGATCAGCACAACAAAGGCCAGATGGTCCGGCCCGATCACCGGATGGGCCAGACCAGAGATCAGACCATGCAGAACGGTTTGCGGGGCATCGCCCCCCAAAGGATGGTGCGCAAAGGCAGGGCTGGCCAGAAGCAGGGCGGGGGCGATCAGATAACGTGTCATAGGGGCATATCCTTCAGAGAGAGTGTTAACGTTGCCGGAAATCGGCATGGCAGGCGACGCAATAATAGCGCAGGTCATGCAGGCCATTGACCAGATCACCGCCCGCACGGACGGTCTGGGCAAAGCGCGCGCTCTCGGCGCTGAAGGCCTGCGTATATTGTGCGAAAAGTTCAGGCTGGTCCCAGATGGCAGACAGTGCGCCCTTCCCGCCCTCGGGCGCAGGCGAAGGTGTGTCAAACAAGCGGTCAATCTGCGCACCCAAACCCGCCAGGGCATCGGCATGGGTCTGGAGCATGTCCTCGCCGCCCGCATCCGACAATAACGTGGCAGAAACCGCGCGGAAATGCCCTGACAAGGCACTCATGAAGCGGCGGCGCCGCTCGGTCAGGCCATCGGCAGCGGTGTCAAATACCGGCGCCTGTGGGTGGCGGTCCCCATGCACGCCAAAAGGGCCAGTCAACGGCTCTGCCTGAGCGGCATCGAGATGGGAATGGCCATGTTCATGGCTCTGGGGCACTGCTGCGCGGGCAGTATCGGGCTGTGCCACCTCCTGTGAAGGAAGCGCAAAAGCCACAAGCCCGGCCACAAGGACGTACCCGCCCAATGCCAGACCCAAACCCGCGACAAACTTGCGAGAGGGGTTCAAACTGTTTCCTCCCCGCGTAACCACCCGTCACGCGATACAAGGGCGGGGATTTGCAGGCAGCATCGGCGACGGCCAAAGGCGCGCACCCATACAAGACCGCCAGTCACCCCGCTGGTTTCGATGCCCCGACAGGGGCGGCTTATGCGCTGGCAGGTCTCCCGGCTTGCGGATATCAGGTTTCCCTGTCGGTCGGCCCGCCTTCCCGGCTTGTCAAAAGCCAGTGGCATTGGGCGACCTCTCCGGTCACGGTCGCGGGGGCGGCTGCGCTTGGGGTTTGATCTTGCAATCAGACCTTGTCGCATTCCCTTTTCACCTGTCACGAACAGGCACCAGCACCCCCGTCTTGCGCGCAACAGCGCCACGAGTCAAGCAAGGAAGCGGCATCTTGCACGAAACCACCGACACAGGGCGCACCCGGCCCCTGCCCGCGATTGGGGGCCAGCCCCCAAACCCCCGGGATATTTTAACAAGGATGAAATAAGGGTTTGTTTACGCTTTCCTGCCATGATGGCTGTGCGGTACAGGGAGGGATCCCGATGACCGCCAAGGGTGAAAGCACCGCGCCTCCCCCAGTTCGCTGGCCCGAGGCGCGGTGCCGATCCTTGCAATTCATCCTTGTCCAAATATCCCCGCCGGAGGCGCAGGCCGGACGCTGCGATTTGGCTGGCCCATGCGCGGTGCGGCCAAAGCCGGATGGGTGGGTTCACCAAGGATTGGTCACAGATGCGCAAGGCCCGCCCGCGCGGCAAAACGGGCCAGCCCGACTGCAAGTGCGGCTCAGCACTGGCCGCGACAGGGCCAGTTCGGGGCCAAGTTCGGGGCCAAGTGCGGGACAGGCGCATCGCTAGGCTTTGCGCCGCAACAGCCAGATGAAGAACATCCCCCCGACCAGCCCTGTGACGATTCCGATGGGCATGTCTTCAGGGCGCATCAGCGTGCGGGCAAGGATATCCGCCCAGACCAGAAAGATCGCGCCGACCAGCATTGCCGCAGGCAGCACGCGGGCATTGTCGCCCCCCACCACCAGCCGCACGATATGCGGGATCATCAGGCCGACAAACCCGATCACACCGGAAAAGGCGACCATCACGCCGGTCACAAGGGCGGCGACAACAAAGCAGCTCAGGCGGAAGCGCGCGACCGGAATGCCAAGGGTCGATGCCGTTTCATCCCCGATGGTCATCGCATTCAGCGCGCCTGCAACGGCCCGGAACCACAGCGCCGCGCCTGAAAGAATAAGCGCAGGCCAGATCAGATGGTCCCATTGCGCCAGACCAAGCCCGCCCAGCATCCAGAACACCACTGTATGGGCCGCGCGCGGATCGCCCAGAAAGATCAGCACATTTGCCAGTGCCATGACGATGAACGACACCGCAACCCCTGTCAGCACCAGACGGTCGGCGCTGGTGGCCTGCGCGAAATTGGCCACCCACAGCACCAGAAATGTTGCGCCAAGCGCGCCTGCAAAGGCCAGCGCCGGCACTGTGGCAACGCCCAGAAACATGCCGGTATGCAGCAATGCCAGAATGGCCCCGAAAGCGGCCCCCGACGAAATGCCCAGCAGATGCGGGTCCGCCAGCGGGTTGCGCGTCACCGCTTGCAGCACGGCCCCCACCAATGCCAGCCCCGCCCCCACGAAGGCGGCCAGAAGCGCGCGCGGCAGGCGAATATCCCAGACAATCGCCGCGCGCCCTGCGGACCAGTCCGGGGTGATCAAACCGGGTGCGACCCTGTCGATGATCACACCCCAGACCGTGGCCAGCGGAATGGGCACTGCCCCGATGCTGACGGCCGCAGAGAGCGACAGCACCAGCGCCACCAGCCCCACCCCCCACAAGCCCTGCCGCACAGGCCGCGCCAATACCGGCGGGCGTGGGGCTGGTGCCAGAACGGGCGCTGCCGTTTCAGGGGTGGGCAGGGTGCGCATGCGCGGCTATCTGGCCCTGAAGGCTTCGGCAAGCGTGGCAATCGCGCGGATATTGCGCGGCCCCGGCGTCGCCTCGACATAGTCCAGCACCACGAAACGGTCATTCCTGACGGCATCCATCGCGGCAAAGGCGGGGTTGGATTTCATGAAGGCGATCTTCTGTTCGGCTGTGACATCGCCATAATTCACGATGATAACCAGTTCGGGGTTGCGCTCGACCACCGGCTCCCATGCCACGCGGGTCCAGCTTGCGTCCACATCATCCATGATGTTGCGCCCGCCTGCGGCCTGTATCATGGCCGTGGGCATGGCCAGACGGCCTGCGGTAAAGGGTGTATCCTCGCCACTGTCATAGACAAAGACGCGCACAGGTTCGGCATCGGGGATCGTCGCTGTAATCTGGGCCAAGTCGGTTTCCCAGCCAGAGATCAGCTCTTCCGCGCGCGCCTCGACGCCGAAGATGCGGCCCAGATTGCGGATGTCGGTATACATATCGTCAATCGTCACCGCATCGCGCGGCATGATGTGGATGCAGCTTTCTGTCAGTTCATAGACCTGAATGCCGAACGGGGCCAGCGTGTCTGGCGTGACCTCTCCGCCGACGCGCATGCCGTAATTCCAGCCTGCGAACCAGAAATCCAGATCAGCGCCGATCAGCACCTCGCGCGAGGGGTAGCGCTCGGCCAGTTCCGGCAGCTCGGCGACCCCTGCGCGGATGTCATCATCCAGCCGGTTCCAGCCGGAAATGCCCGTGTAGCCCACCATCCTGTCGGTCAGGCCAAGAACCAGCATCATCTCGGTCAGGTTCACATCATGAGAGCCCGCGCGCGCGGGCGCGGCATCGAAGGTCACCTCTCTGTCACAGCTTTGCACTGTCACAGGGTAGGCAAGGGCGGGCGCGGCAAAGGCCGTGGCCAGCAGGGCAAGAGGAAGGGATTTCATGCCTGTTTCTCCGGTTGCATGTCATCGAAAAGCGAAAAGTCGAAGCGCGCGGGGCCGCGCGCTTGGGCGCGCACCCCAAAGGCGCGGGCAATCAGATCAGGGGTCAGGACATCCGTCACAGGGCCAAAGGCCAGCGGCTGGCCGTCTTTCAGCACCAGCACATCATCGGCAAAGCCGCGCACAAGGTTCAGGTCGTGCAACGAGGCGACGACCGTTGCGCCCAAGCCCCGCACAAGGCGCAGCACTTCCAGCTGGTGGCGAATATCCAGATGGTTGGTCGGCTCGTCCAGCACGATCAGGCCCGGTTCCTGCGCCAAGGCGCGCGCCACCATGACGCGCTGCCGCTCGCCCCCTGACAAGGTGCCAAAGGGGCGCGATGCAAAGGCGCGCAGGCTCATCCGGTCCAAGGCATGCTCTACGATATGGGCATCATGCGCAGAGGGGCCGGCCAATGCGCGGCGGTGTGGCGCGCGACCAAGGGCGACAATCTCGGCCACTGTCAGGGCAAAATCCGTGGGCTGTTCCTGCAAGACAGCCGCCACACGCTGCGCGACCTTGCGCGCAGGCGTGGCGTGAATATCTGCGCCATCCAGCAGCACGCGCCCGGATTTCGGTGTGTGAAAGCGGTAAATCAGGCGCAGCAAGGTCGATTTGCCCGCACCATTTGCCCCCAGAACCCCCAGCACACGGCCCCGCGCCAGCGTCAGGCTGACAGGGTGCAGCAGTCCCGCCCCCCAAGATACCTGTTCCAGTGTCAGGGTTGCGGGCAGGGGTGCGGGGCAACTCATTGCGCCACCTGTTGGCAGATACCCCACAACCGCGCGAGGGCCATGATGGCACAGCCTAGCGCGCAGTGGTGTGTTTCATTCAAGACTGGACACATGTCTTTCCCTGCCGGTTACAGCAGGGGTAAAGGCGTGGCAGCTGCGCCCTGCGCGCGGATGCGCTATCGTCATTTGCCCTCCTCCGGACACCCCGCCCGGGTTGGTGTTGCGGTTATGATGGCAGGTCTCCTGGCTTGCGGATGATATATCCTTGCAAATCTCTGAACCCTTGGGGCCATAGGCTTGCGCAAGATACACCGCTTACAGTTGCGGGGGCAGCACCGGAATAACAGAGGCTCTGTGCACCGGTTTCCCTATTCTCCCGACAGATATCGGGCACCATCGTGCAAAGTTCGTAGTCCAATGGTCTGGCGCATTCAATGTCTTTCGCAGAGGCGCTGGCGAAATCTGCGCGCGCTGGCCTGAACCGGCAATAAGCGCGTGACGGTGGGCCGCCGCAAACCCGTGCGATTGGCAGGCCGGTGGCAAGGGGGGAACGGATTGGGCCGCAGTTGGTTCTATGCGGCAACAGCCACAAGAACACACGCAGGTTTTATGGGCGACACCGCTTGCGCCTTGCCTTTGGGTGGGCCGGAGCCATTATGGTGGGCCAGACGCTTTGGCGCAAAAGGAAATGCAATGTCGCTATTCGTTCTGGTCCTTGTTGTCGCCCTGATCTTCTTGGTGGCGGACGCGGTGATGCTGCCAAAAGTCATCAAGCCGCTTTTCGCGCGGCATCTGGGCGCGGCACTGCTTGACCGCCCCCGCCCGCTGCCTGCGGCTTTGTTTTATGTGCTGTATCTGTTCGGCATGATCTGGTTTGCAGGTTGGCCCGCGCTGCAAAGCGGCGCGCCGGTCATGGCGCTTGTTCACGGGGCCATTCTTGGCGGCGTTGCCTATGGCACTTATGAACTGGTCAGCTGGACAGTGATGCGCGATTGGCACCCTTCGATGGTGGCGGCAGATATGGCGTGGGGAACAGGTCTGACCGCTGTCGCCTGTTGGTGCGGGGTGATGGTGGCGCTGGCACTGGGCTAGGCCGCAACCAAATGACCCGCGCGCGGCGTATCAGTCCAGCGCGTCATAGCCGATATCGTCGCATTGCGACAAATCCGATCCGCGCGTGTCTGGCAGCTCGCGCTGCAGCTGGCGCAGGGCGCTGCGCAAGCCTTCCTCCAGCGCGGGGTGGTAAAACGGCATGGCCAGCATTTGCGACACGGTCAGCCCCTGTTCAATGGCCAGTGCAAGCAAATGCGCGATATGTTCGGCACCGGGGATGCACATTTCCGCAGCAAGAATTTTCCCGCTCTCGGCCTGTGCATGCACCCGCAGCAGCCCTTCGGGCTGGCCCATAAGCCGTGCGCGCCCTTGTTTCGAGAAATCGGTTTGTGCGCTGACAATCTGCCCGGATGTCAACTCGGACAGTGGCGGGCCGACCCGCGCGATCTGCGGCGAGGCGAAGACCACAGACAGCGCTGTGCGGCGGCAATGTGGCCGGACCTGTGCATCGGCGGCGGCATTGCGCCCTGCGATATGCCCTTCATCTGCGGCTTCGTGCAGAATGGCGCGGTAGCCATTGGCATCGCCCGCCAGAAACACCGGCAGATCACCGATACGCAGCGTTGTCGGGTCGATCTGGGGCATGCCCTTGTCATTCAGCGGAACGCCCAAGGCCTCCAACCCAAGGTCACCAATATTCGGCGCACGCCCGAGCGCTGCCAGCACCGCATCCGCGACAAATTCGCCCCCCGCCCCCGACACGCGGATGGCCCCGCCATATTCTTCCAGGTCTGCAGCCGCGCCCAGATGCAGCGAAACCTCTCGTGCCAGCAGCGGGCGGAAGGCTTCCAAAACCTGCGCATCATCAATGCCTGCAAGCCCGTCCGCCGTGTCAAACCCCGCAACCCGCAGCCCCAACCGCGCCAATGCCTGCGCAATTTCCACCCCGATTGCCCCCATACCAATAACCGCGATGCGGTGTGGCAGGTCTGCTTGCGTGAACAACGTGTCAGTGGTCAGAATCCGGTCACCAAACGCGCGCCAGGGTTCGGGCACAATCGGGCGACTGCCCGGGGCCAGAATGATGGCGCGCGCCGCGATTTCCTCGCCATTTACCACAATGCTGGTCGGACTTGTCAGCTTGGCATGCCCCGAAATGGCGCGCGCGCCCAGTTTGGCGGGCAGCGCTTTCGGCCCTTGTGTGAACCTGTCCCGCAAGCTGCGGACATGGGCAAGAACAGCGGAAATATCGGCGCGCAACACCTCTGCCCCGCATATGCCGATGGCGGGCAGGGTGTGACGTCTGTGCAGGGCATTCGCCGCCGCGATCAGCGCTTTTGACGGCATGCAGCCATTCTCGGCACAAGTTGTGCCCCAATGCCCTGCATTGACCAGCAGGAAATCATCGGTGGCGCGGCGCACCTCTCGCAAAGCCGACAAACCAGCAGAACCTGCGCCGATGATGATAGTGTCAACCGTCCTCACGCTGGTTTACCCCTCAGAGTCTGCCTCTGCCTTGGTGCTGTGCTCGGTTCCCGGTGCATGTTCGGGCGGGCTATAGGTGGTAAACAACTTCAACATGCCAGATCCGGTGTTGCGGAAATTGTGATACGTCCCTGATGGCACGATCCCGACATCCCCTTCGCGGATTTCGGTCTCCACATTGCCAATCGTTGCCAGCCCGCTGCCTGCAACGAAATACAGCAACTGGTCATGGCCCTCATGCACCTCGCCGCCAATCTCGCCGCCTTCTGGAATGGCCATAAGCACCAGTTGCGTCTTGTCGCCAGTCCAGATGACTTGGCGGAATTCCTCGTTCTGCTGTGCCAACTGTACAATCGGGAGTGAGAGTTTTCGTGTCTCGGACATGGCAAATCTCCTCTTATGTGAAATATCCCTATCTTTGGACGGTAACACCCATCCTCACCCGCAATCAAGGGCGGGCGCGGCTTATGTTATATTTCACATAAAAAGGCAGCAGCAGCGCGTGTATGTACCACGCGCGCGCTTTCAATCCGATAGCTGGCGTTCCAGCGCACTGCGCTGTTGGCGCAAGCTCTGGCGCTGGTTTCGTGACAGCCCTGCCGGATTGTCAAGAATGGTTGCAATCAGGCCCAACGCTTCGCGGGTCTGGTCTGGCGAGAGCACCGAAATATTGGCCGACAGGACATTCTGCACAGTGCTTGGCGGCAGGCCAACCGTTTGGGTGCCGGGCTGACCGGAAGGGGCAAACACAGGCGTTGTCGGTGTAAGCGCCGGCGCAACTGGCGCAGGCGGGGTGGGCGCAGGAATTGGCGGCACAACAACGCTTGTCGGTGGAATAACCGAAACCTGCCCCGCCTGAGCGGTGTACCCCCCCCCTTGCGTGACTGCGACAAAAAGGGTTGCGGCCAGACAGGCGCGCGGAACACCATTTAGGGGGATATTAAAAAATGGCATATCAAACCCTCTCATTTTGCAAAACCCGAAGATTGCTTACATATTGCTGCATCTGTCATTTGGCCTTAATCCCTAAGTATGTCAGGCAATGGCACAGGCCCATCTATACTGAATTTCAGTACAAATCGTTAAATACGACGCTGACACTTAAATTCACGCGGCCAGATGACACCCTGCGCGTTATGTCTGCGTAACTGACCCCAATTTGCAAATCCAGCTTGTTCGATATTTTGGGGAAAAATGTCATACCCGCAATGGCTTCATCACCGGCCCAACTTAACCCGACTGATGCCCATGAATTCAACCCCAGCCCCACACCTGCGAATATGCCGGGGTCACGCTCTTGGTTTTTTACAGCCGTGCCCGCGCCAAGGGTTGCGACACTCGGGCGCGTATCGCCATTGAACCACGGCACAGAGAAGGTTGTTGAACCTGCAACAAAATAGTTTGTGGCAATTTGCGAAGGGTCGCCCCAGGACACAACATTGCTTGCCCCGATTGCCAATGCGCTGACACGGCCAGACTCTCCATGGTGAAATTCCCGAAACAGCTTAACGCTCAGGTTTCCATCTTCGCCAAGGACAGCGTAATTCTGCACCCTGCGCCACGGCAGTTCGGTGCTGACAAGGCCAAGCGTCAGTTCAACACCCACAAAATCGCGCGCATTGCCAAAGCCTGCACTGATCGCGGCAGACCCGTCGGCATTGCCGCCTGCCCTACGATCGCGCTGGTTGGTCAGGGCAGCGCCAAACCCGATGGTGCCATGTGGCAGGCCAAAGCCACCTGTTATGCCAATGGTTGCCGCACGTGGCGTGGTTGCGCGCTGCGCAGATAATTCACTTTGCTGCGCGGCAAGCTGTTGCAGGTTTCGCAAATAGCTTTCTGCATCCTGTGCATGCAGCGGGGATGCAAAGACTAAAACAGCGGCACAGATGCTTGAGAGACGCGATATAAGTCGGGCGGGGGTGCGATGTAATCTGGAGGCTTTTTGTAGCATAAATCACTTTTTACCGTCTGATGAAATTCAAGGGGCGCAAGTACAGCTGCCCTGTACCCGCGCCCTATTTTCCTATCACACGCCCATATAGGGATCAAAAAATCCCAGATTTGCAGTGGTGAATTGGGACAGGTTGCCCAAACCCGTGAAAACAGCCAATGTCTCTACACTGATCTCTTCTATGGACGTGGCCGCGGATGTGTCAAACCTGTTCAGCACGGTAATTCCGTCATAGGTTGCAAGAATGAAAAACGGATCATCCCCCAGTGCCGGACCGTCAAAGATATAAGATTCGGGGTCCATTATCTCCGTTAAATTCGACAGTGCTGTGGTGTAAACCAAGAAACCCACATCATCACCTATCAAATCGCCCGCGCTGACCAATTGCCAATCATAGCCGCGCAAACCGGAAACCGGCAAAAGCTCGATCACATCTGCACCCGGACCATCGCCCAGAACAAAGCCAACAATGGTATCCGTCCCGTTCTCGGCTGCTATGCTGTTTAACAAAACAATATTGGAACCACCCGCAGACAGATCCAATGTGTCATCCCCAAGGCCACCATAAAGAATATCCCCTGCGCCACTGGCCATCAGGGTATTCTCCGCATCGTCACCAAATTTCAGGAATTTAAACGCGCCGTCATAGACCGTCCCGACTATTCCGGCACCGCTACCCACCAGCAGCAGATTATTCGGGTTAAACGAGTCTGCTAAACTTGCCACAAAGACGTCAACATCAAAGCCGGTAAAGGAATTTGCGGCATCCCCCGCCCCACCGATTTCAATCTGGGCTGACAGTTCACCAAATCCGGGGACATCTCCATCAATTTCAAGCCCGCGCAGGTTTAGCGTGATTGCGTTATCAGCACTGAAATCGTTTTCCTGAATGACGACATTTCCATCCAGTCCACCAACCAGCCGCAACCCGATCAACGGATTGCTATAGGTACTGGCTGCGACACCCAGCGCTTGCAGCCCGTCCAGAATTTCCGCGCTGGATGCCGCCACCCAAGACAGGCTGTTATCCGAGACAGTTGTAACGCCATCCAAAAAGCCCTGAAGCTGGATCAGCGCAGGCAGGTCATTGACGCTGAATATCTGGTCTGCGGCGACAGTGATGGTGTTCGAGGTAATGCTAATCCCCTCTGACTGGCCATTGTCAATCGACACGCTGACCGCGCCCATGAAACCGGATTTGCCATTCGCCAGACCATTGGGCGCAGCGTTCACAAAATCGCGGAAGGTGTTGTCCGAAATGGTGACATTTGCAAAATTATAAGCCGTGCTTGCTTCACCAAACAGCTGGATACCGCCGCTGTTGAACTGGCCGTCATTTCCGGTAATCGCCACGCCATCATTCAGGCCCTTCAATTCTATCCAGAAGTTCCGCCCGAATGCCAGGCTGCCGGTATCGTCGTCCCCATACCCGTAGCCAGTGCCGCCATACCCGACCGAAAGGCCACCATCTTCGCCCAACAACCCGTCAAAATTTGTCCCGCCTGCATGCAGGCCATGGAAGAAGAAGTTATCTGCGATTTCGGCATCTTCCAGAGAGGACAGATACAAATGCCCCGCGCTTGGGCGCCAGAACAGGTTATCCGAAAGGTCCAACTCCGAAACGCCGCTGATATACAGCGCACCCGAATTGCCAGATGTCACGCCCCCGAACAGGTTGCCCGAAATCTGCCAGTCATTTGCTACAGTTTCGCCCGCATAAGTGCCGCGCGCGGCTGTCGCATCGGGGTTGAATGTCGGGGAACCATCGGCCGTATACCCCGTGACGATCGAATTCAAAAGCTTGAACCCGTCCAGCGCGCCAGTGTCGAGAGCTGTCATATCCCAGTCTAGCGGCGCGTCAGAGTCCATGCGCACACCGTCGATCACGACATTCGCGCTTGCGACAGTTATCTTGCCCGTCAGCACTGTCTCGGCGCCGCGCCCACCGGCATCTGCATCCCCGCTGACCGCGTTGCCAATGGCTGTGGTATCGGGCGTGCCGTCGGTCACGAATTTTGCCGAAATGCCTGCATTTGCACCCGACAAGGTGATAGCTTTGTTTATGACGATATTTTCGTCAAACGTGCCGGAAATGATGCTGATTTCATCGCCCGCATTTGCTTGTTCCACGGCATCTGCAAGCGTGGTGTACTGCGTATTCGTCGTCAGGTTTGTGGCGATGAAGTCTTCCGGCTCAGTTGGATCGGTCGGATCAGTTGGATCGACAGGATCAACCGGATCAGTTGGCCCAACTGCTTCCTGAAACTCGTTCAGCTGGATCGAGATTGTTTGCGACGCAAGCTGCCCATTTGCTGTCCGGATCGTGAATGTAAAATCATCTGTAACAGTGGCCCCTTCCGGTATGGGGTCGGCGTTTTCGCCGCCGGGCTGGTAGATATAATCACCACCCTTGGTCACGACCAAAAGACCATATTTGCCGGTCACAACCAAAGCAGAGATGTCGGTGTTCACCTCGCCGTAAGATTGCACATTCCCGATCGTGTCGAACTCTGACAAAAGCTGGACAGTCCCACCTTTGTTCAGCCGCACGTCGGATGCGTATAGGACAGAATCTACAATCCTGTCGCCCACATCTGTTGCACCAATACCAATCGTAAATGTGCCCGCCTGTTCAAAAGTGTAGCTGTATGTCAGCTCTTCCCCCAAGCGCCAGCGGCCTGCCTCGCCAAATGGACGCGGTCCTTTCAGGTTCAGCACGTCTTGCGGGCCATCAAATGCGGTGTTGCGCAGAACAATGCCGCTTTGCTCGGCTGCCGTGCCGCCATCTGTCGCTTTGACTGTAAAGAAAGAATAATCGATCCACGGCACATAATCGAAAGACCCGAACTGATAGTCGAATTCGATTGTATCACCTGCAGCTACCGTGACTTCGGTTTTAATGGCGGAACCAGCAGTTGCACCCATAGCGAAATTGAACTGCGGGCTTGGCTGTGACGATGGGAAAACGACACCTGTCAGGTCCAGAAATTCGGCCACGCCATTCGCACCAGCGATCGAGACTGTCCGCACAGGGGTGTTCCAGTCAGCCGTACTGATGACAAAATTCAAACCATCGCCACTGCCGGTCAAGATATCCGGCACTTCGGTGCCATTGACCGAAAACACAGATGCCGTGGAAGATAGCCCGCTGCCACTGTCTGTGAAGGTCACACCTTCCAGCAAGTTCCCCTTAATCACATCTGGCTGGTCTTCGCCGCCAATCTCAAATTCTGCCACGATCCGTGGGATATTTATGCCAAGAATGTTCTGATTGACCGCGTTGGCCGACTCACCCGCAATGTCATCTTCTATCTTATCCAGCTGCTCGCGGAAGGATGCGTCGCCAATACTGTTGCCATCTGCATCGGCAAATAGTTCTGCGATCTTTTGAGCGCCTTGAGCTTGCGCTTCACTGGTGCTGCGTACCGCACTGGCCTGAGATTGGGTTAGTCGTCCCTCGGTCACCTCTTCCTGCATGACAGTCGCAACCGCCTCTGCGGCTGATTGCCCGCCACTCACGGCAGTGTTTATCCGTGCGATCAGGTCATCTGCGCTAATGTCTGGATTAAGCTGCCGCGCAGAAATCACAGCAGAGGAGATTGCAGCGATATCTTCCAAGGGTGTGTCTGCCGGAAGCGAGTTTATAACCCGCGCGGCGTCATTTGCCGCAGATTCGGATATTTCCTTGATCCTGCTTAACGACAGGGGTTCAGTCGAACTTGCCTGATTGGCCGCAACAGCGGCTTCAATCGTCTTGGCAATACTCACATTGGCCGCAGCCAGCTTTCGCGCCGCGTCCTGCGCCGCCCCCTCTGAACCCAACCCGGCGATATAGTCAAACGTTGCCAAGTCCAGATCTTCGGGCAACCCCAGCGCGCGCTTCAACGCCGCTTCATCGGCACCATTACTGATAAGGGTCGATATGGGCGAGATGATCTGGTCGGACGCCCCTGTATCCCTGCCCGCAAGCGAAATCTGAAATCTGTTCTGCGTGACGACGTCGCGGGTGACAACTAAGCTTAGATCAGCCTCGGCAATATTATCGCCGTCGATAAAAGCTTGCGTCCACCCGAAATCATCGGCGCGCCCGGCGTTGACAGGGGCCGATATGACGATGAAACTGCCGTTCTCGGTGGGTGTATATCTGACTTCCGCTGCGCCGTTGTCATCGGTCAGGCCCAGAAACTCCGCCATTTGAGGGATATTATCGCCATTCGCATCGTAGAACACCAAAGCGTTTTCAAGCGGGCCGTCCAGAACGCGGATGTTCTTTGTCAAAAATGTGGGGCCGTCGCTGCCGCCGCCGCCCGCAGACGCACCGGCCAAAGCCAAAGCCCCGCCACCAAGGGCAATCGCCATGCCGGAAGACACAGTCGCAGCGGCACCTGCTGCGCCCGCAATCTGTGCCGCAGATGCGGCAGAGACGAGAATCGAGCCATCCGCCAGCACCTGTGCAGCCGATGCCGCAATTTCCATCGTTGTCCCGTTTGTCAGGGTGACGCGGATATTGCCATTTTCCAGAACCTCTGCGCTGCGCACATTTTCAAGGCTGGACAGGTCCACTGTGCCATCGGCGTCTTGTGCCTGCGCGGCCAGCGGCAACACCAGCAACCCACCTAGCAAGCTAACCTTCACCCGCTTTTGATTGCGCTTTAACCAGCTGCGAACAAAAGAGTTCTTCTCAGCGCGATCCTTTGGCAGGACCAAACCATCACGTTCTATCGCGCGGTCAATCTGCCAAAACAGCTGCTGGCTGGTAATACCGGATGCTGCCTTGTGTTCAATTTCATTTTGATCAAATTGCTCTGGAAAACGAATATTCATGCAGCGCCCTCAATAAATTTGAAATAGGTTTCCCCCCAAAGAAAACACGGGAGATGGCCAAACTGAACACGTTTTTAACGCAGTCGAGTCACCCTCGCTGCATCGAAATCACTTAAGTGTTACCCTGATCTTTTCCGGATTTCAAAGATTATCCGGGCCATGCGCGCAAGATTTCTGAAAATTTGCCGTTTTTGCTGCGGCGCTTAAGAATTGGGCAATGCGGGGGCTGCACACATAAGCAGCGCGCGCCCAAAGCCCGGCTGCGCGCTTAGCCCCGCAGGGCAAGAACCGCGCGCAGGATTACGGCTTCTTCATCTGTCGGGATCATTGCGGCGGCCACTGCGCTGCGCGGTGCTGAAATCAGCGGGCCATGCGCGCGGTTGGCGTCTTCGTCCGGCACCAGCCCCAACCAGTCCAAGCCCGCCATAACCTGCATACGGATGGCCGCCGACCGCTCGCCAATGCCGGCGGTGAAGACCAGCCCATCCAGCCCACCAAGCGAGGCTGTCAACGCGCCAATCTGGCGCAGGATCATATGCACGAAAAGCGCAACAGCCTCGGCGGCTTGGGGTGCGGGGCTGTCAAGAAGGTCGCGCATATCGGCACTGATGCCCGACACCCCCAGAAGGCCGCTTTCCCGCCCCAGAAGGGTTTCCAACGCGGGGCCATCCAGCCCCTTTTCCCGCATCAGATGCAGCAACACCCCCGGATCGATCTGCCCGCAACGCGTGCCCATCATCAGCCCATCCAGCGCGGTAAAGCCCATTGTCGTGTCGATGCTTTTGCCGTTTTGCATGGCGCACAGGCTGGCCCCGCTGCCCAGATGCGCCACGATGACTTTGCCTTGTGCCACCTTGTCGCCCAACACCTCTGCCAGACGCCCTGCGATATGGTCAAATGACAGGCCATGAAACCCGTAGCGCAAGATGCCTTCGTCCGACAAGGCGCGCGGCACGGCAAAAATCTGTGCCACGCGCGGGCGGGTCTGGTGAAATGCCGTGTCAAAACATGCAATCTGGGCAGAATCGGGCCAGCGCGCGGCGACCGCGCGGATGCCCGCAAGATTATGGGGCTGGTGGCCCGGGGCCAGCGGGCACAATGCCTGAAGGGCCTGCATCACAGCAGCTGTCACCACCACAGGGCCGCGGAATTGCTGGCCGCCATGCACCACGCGGTGCCCTGCCGCAGTCACCGCCATGGGGCCAAGCTCGTCGCATAGGCGCTGCAACAGCCATTCAAGCAGCGCGCCGGTATCGGCCAGATGCCCCCCTTCGACAGGCTGGCGATGCGTTGCGCCCGCATGGCGCAGCGTCAGGTCTGCGGCGCGCCCGATCCCCTCGATCGCGCCATCGGCAAGGCGTGCGGCGCTTTCGGCATCATGCACAGCGAATTTGATGCTGGAAGAGCCGGTGTTGAGAACCAGAAGCGCGCGCCGCATCACACCGCGCCCTTTTGGCTGGCCGCTGCCAGCAGGCGCGCCAGCGCACATGACGCAAGGCGCGCGGCCGCGCTATCGGAACGGCTGGTCAGAATGATGGGCACACTTGCGCCAAGCGCCACGCCAGCAGACTCGGCGCGGGCCAGATGAATAAGCTGTTTGGCAATCATGTTGCCGCTTTCAAGATTGGGCGCCACAAGTATATCCGCGCGCCCCGCCACCTCAGAGACAATGCCCTTGGCCGCGACCGCCATGGGCGAGATGGCATTGTCAAAGGCCAGCGGCCCATCCACCAGCCCGCCCGTGATCTGCCCGCGATCATGCATTTTGCAAATCGCAGCCGCAAGCAGGGTCGAAGGCAGTTTTGCCGTCACTGTCTCGACAGCAGACAGCAGGGCGGCACGGGGTGTCTCTATGCCCAGCGCGATGGCCAGATCCAGTGCATTTTGCACGATATCGGCCAAGGTTGTCAGGTCGGGGGCGATGTTGATTGCGGCATCGGTGATGAACAACATGCGGTCATGATCGGGCACATCCAGCGCAAAAACATGGCTAAGCCTACGTTCGGTGCGCAACCCAAGAGTGCGGTGCAAAACGGCCTCCAGCAATTCATCAGTATGCAGCTTGCCTTTCATCAACGCATGCACCTGCCCAGCGCGCACCAGTGCAACCGCAGCTTCAGCCGCACCATGGCTGTGGGGCGCATCGATAATCCTGCCTGGGTCCAGCGTGACGCCTGCCTCTGTCGCAGTGGCGATGATACGCGCAATCGGTCCCACCCAATAAGGGTCGATCAATCCGGCAGATTGCGCTTGCAGCGCGCCTGTCAGACTAAGCGCGTCGCACGGGTGTACAACTGCGGTTGCCAATGGCGGCAAGCTGCGCGCCTGATCCACCAAGGCACCGAACCGCGCGCCCGGCATATGCATGCGCACCATGGGCAGGGCCGTCACTGCGCATCTGACCTTCTGGCGGGGGGCCAGCACTTGGGCCTGCCCCTCGATTGCCACCTTGCCATGCTGGTTACGACACAGGCAATCCAGCGTGACCTGTCCGCTGTCCAGATCGATCTGCGCCACCGTGACACGCACGGTTATCGTGTCGCCTATCGCAACCGGACGCCGGAAATGCAGCGATTGATCCACATAAATCGTGCCCGGCCCCGGCAGCCGCGTGCCCAGCACTGCCGAAATCAGCGCGCCCCCCCACATGCCATGCGCAATGACATGGTGCAGGGCTGTGCCATTGGCATAGGCCGCATCCAGATGGGCCGGGTTCACATCGCCCGACATGACAGCGAACAACTCGATATCGGATTGCTCCAGCACCCGCACCATTTCGGCACTTTCTCCGATGGACAATTCTTCCAACGTGCGGTTTTCAATCAGGTCTTGCGTGTCGCGCGTCTCGGACATGGTGTCCTCCGTCAAAATGTTTCGTGGTTCTAGTCACATCCGAGGCGCTGCCAGATGCGAGACATGCCATAGTTTCACCCTACACGCCGATTGTGACAAGACAATCTTGCCCGCGCGCCTTGCCGGTCGCCCCCCATCCGGCTGGCTGTACGCATCAGGCCAGCGCATTCGCGTTATGCGGTATGTCACAGCCCGACAGGCCCGCTTAGGCCGCGTCGAAATATCTGCTTTCGCTGGGCGCGTATCCTCTGGCGCATGCCCTGCGGTGCCAGCGATCCGCCGCAACAGCCGCCTCGCGCAGGTTGGAAAACCACGCGATCATATGGCGGCCTGCTTTGCCCCGTCTGCCCCATGCCCGGATGACCGTATATTCACCAAACAGATTATAACTGACATCCACACGATAGAAATCGGCTGTGGTGGGGCGATGGGATAACAGAGTTATCATATCGACAACCTTTGTTTTTGGCGCTTACTCAACCTTAGCCTGTCCCGCTTCGAGGCGCACCCATATTTTTGCACAATCGGGCGAAAGCTGCTTGCGGATCTTTCTATGGAACTGGCGCAATCGTGGTGTGTGGCCTATAGCAGCGCAACAGCCATAAACACGCCAATCCCTGCCACCAGCCCCGCGCCCACAGATAAAAGTTGCGCCATGCGTTTGCGGTCCTGACGCGAGGTTGCGCCAGACGCGTAGTCAAAGCGCTCATAAACGATGCGCGTCATGTCAAGTCCGATGTCCAGCAGCATGTCCGAGACGGCAACCAGCATTGGCCCCGGCCCGCACATCATGGCGACAGTGCGGGATTTATCCAGCCCTTCGGTCACCTGCGCCAGCCGCTTGTGGTCAAGGTGCCCGATCTCTCCGTCGAAGCCGTCATCATCCTGCTCGCATAGCAGCATAATCTGCAAATCCAGAACGGATTGCGCCTGTTCAATTTCATCAAGGCAGGCAAAATTATCCTTCTGGCCGACAGCATAGGCCAGCCGTATGGGCCGCTTGTCTTTGCGCAGCACCAACTCGCGCAGCAAACCCATGATCGGCCCAATGCCCGCCCCGCCCGCCACCAGCACCACTGCGCAGGCGGGGTGATTGTCGAGCGAGAATTCGCCATAAGGGCCATCAATGCCAACGGGCGTGCCCGGTGCCAATGTGCCGATCTGCCCTGTGAAATCGCCCGCTTCCTTGATGATCAGGCTAAGGCCCGGCTGCGCGGGCGCGCTTGCGATGGAAAACGGATGGTCGAACAGCGGAAACCGCTTTGCGCCCACTGTCATCCAGACGAATTGTCCGGCGTCAAAGCGCAGATCGGGCGTGCCTTGTGCGGGCTGTATGTCCAACTCCCATATGCGGTCGGCGCGTTTTTCGACGGCGTGCAGCCGCCACGGGTATCTGTGCAGCGCCAGCCAGCGCCAGCCATACAGCGTGGCCATGACAAGGGCCAGCGCGCCTGCCACCGCCCACCACCACGCATGCACCGCCCCCAAAGCGCTGAACCGCCCCACTGTCACGGCATGATGCAGGCCGGTGGCGGCAGCGGTTATGGCCAGCACCACATGGCTTGCGCGCCACATCTCGTATGTCAGGGGCAGGCGTTCACGCAAGCTGGAGGTAAGCACCAGCAACGCAAGCGCTGCCAGCGAAACAACACCGCTGCGGTAATGTGGCAGCGTCACATAGGCGTGCAAGCGCAACAGGCCGCGGGCGGGGTCATCCGCCCATGTTGGCAGCACATAGAACAGCGGATGCAGCAGCAGGCCAAGCAGCACCCACCATGCGGCGATCTTGTGAAAGCCCATGATCTGATCAATCCCAAGCCGCCCCGAGACAATTCCGAACCGCCCCGATGTCACGAATTGCACCGCCATGGCCGTCAGCGCAACCAGCCCCACACCAGCCCCCAGCCGCTCCCACGGGTCCAGCGGGACAACCTGCCGCCCAAGCGCCAGCGCAAGCGGCAGCAACGCCACGGCCAGATATATCGCGGCAAGCGCCTTGCCGCCAAGCTGTCGGGTTTTCGGAATTGGGGCGGGATCGGGCTGGGCCACGCTGCTCCTTTCGGGTCTTGGATATGGTCCCTCCAATCATCGGGCGGTTTCAGAAACAGGCCATGATCTGAGTCAATGTCGCGCCAGACTGTCTGTGCGATACTTCACATCTCAATTGCCGAAAAAGGAGGAATGACCTTGGGACAGTTCCGCCTGCTGCGTCTGGTCGCGGCTCTCTTGGCGGGTGTTATGATCGCAAGTCTTGCACCGCCTGCCAGTGCCACGGACGAGTTTGACATGGAGGCGCTTGCCAAAGCCATCGATACTTGGCTGGCATCCCCACATGCAGATCACAATTCACGCTCGTTCACCTATTGGAATGAACGGGGCAGCGTGCCGGAAAACTGCGCCGCCTGCCATTCAGAGCCGGGCTTTCTGGACTATATCGGGGCCGATGGCAGCGAAGCGGGCGTGGTAAACCATCCAGCGGCAATCAATGCGGTTATCGGCTGCGCGGCGTGCCATACAGCCACAGCCCATGCGCTGGAGAGTGCTGAACTGCCTTCGGGGGTTGCTGTCCATGGTCTGGGCATGAATGCGACCTGCACGATCTGCCATTCCGGCCGCGCCTCTGGGGATGCGGTAAGGGATGCGACAGAGGGGCTGGGTGAAGATACTGTCTCGGCTGATCTGCAATTCATCAATATCCATTACGGCGTAGCTGCGGCGGTTATGCACGGGGGCGATGGCCGCGCGGGGTTCCATTACCAAGGCAAAAGCTATGCAGGACAGTTCCGGCATGTTCCGGGGGCAGATACCTGCATCGCCTGTCATGACGCCCATACCACACAGGTGCAGGAAGAAGGCTGCCTGTCCTGCCATCGCGGGGTTCAGGATGTCCGCGACATCCGCACCCGCCATCAGGATTTTGATGGCGATGGCGACAATTCCAAAGGCATCCATGCCGAAATCATCGGGCTGCAAGACCAGCTCTATACCGCGATCCAGTCCTATGCAGTGTCGGTTGCAGGCACGCCCATCGGCTATGCCAGCGGCAGGAACCCGTATTTCTTCATCGATACAGATGGCGACGGGCAGATTGACGACAGCGAAGCCGTCAGGGACAATCGTTATCAAAGCTGGACGCCCCGTCTGCTGAAGGCCGCCTATAATTATCAGGTCGTCAAGAAAGACCCCGGCGGCTATGTCCACAATCCGGCATATCTGTTGCAGCTTTTGTATGACTCCCTTGAAAGTCTGGCAGAACAGGTCGAGGTTGAGGCCCGCAGCCGCCACCGCCCTTAGGCGCAGCAAGCGGCCACATGACACGCGCACCGAAAAGGCGGCTTGGCAGGGCTTTTTGCTTTTGTCACATGCTGTGACGGCGTGGCGGTGGCGAAAACTCTGGGTGGCCCAAAGCAGCGAACCTTGCCCGCAGCAGATGTTCAGCAGCATCCGCAAGGATGCTGCCCCCACAATCGCGGATGCGTCACGGTTTATGGTGCTGATTTCTGTCCTGATGCGTTCCTATGTCGAGGATTTGCAGCGCAGGTCAGGCCGCATGCGCGGCTTGCGCTGATTGCGTGCGTGGCAGGCAGGCCACTCAATCCCGCACCGCCGCTGCAAGGGTGGTGATCCGGCCAAGGTCCACATCGCCAATGACCGAATAATCCAGCCCCGCATCTGTCCAATAGGCCATGCTGTCTTGTTCCAGACGCACAACCCGCAGCTTGTACTCGGCCTGATCCGGCGCATGCGGGGTGATAGAGACGGTTACCCGCTGCCCTTCGCCGTCGCGGTAATGAAAGATTGCCAATGGCCCGCTTTCGCTGGCCAACAACCGCGCGCTTTCCACCTCATAGCCCAAGCGCTCCAGCTTGGGGCTGTCGATCTTGCGTTGCATTTGCGCCGACATCCAGTCCAGCGCCATGTCCATCTCGTCCGGTCGAAACTCGGCCTGTTGCACAGCGGCTTGCTGACGCGCCTGATGTCCGGTCATGGTGGCAGAGACGAATTGCGGATAATCCGCCCCCGCAATTTGCGACGCGGAACCGAAAAACCCATGCGCGCCCCAACCTGCGGCAAAGATCAGCACGCTTGCCGCGATCCGGCCAAGGGCCGGCCCCAACACGAACGCGCGGCGCTTGCGCGCTTGCAATTTCGCGGCCAGTTCACGCTCCAGCGCGGCAAGACGCATATTTGCGGGCAGGTCATCTGCAGTTTGCGCCATCTGCCGGATCAGATTGTCATTATGACGCCAGCTTGCAGTGGCCGCGCGGGCCTCTGGGTCGCGGGCAAGACGGGCCTCGACCTCGGCCATCCTCTCGGGGGGCAGATGGCCATCGACATAGGCCATCAGCTCATCATCCAGACCAAGGTTTTGTTCAGATGGTGTTTCTTGGGTCATCAGATGTTTCCTTTCCGTCTCAGCACCGCCAGCTTGCCCTTGCCCAACCCCGATACGATCTGCCGCAGCGCTTCGCGCCCGCGCCCCAGCCGCGACATGAAAGTGCCCAGCGGCACATCAAGCGCGCGCGCGGCCTCGGCATAAGACATTTCGCGCAAGGCAATCAGGATGATGGGGTTGCGCTGTGCCTCTGGCAATTGATCCAGCGCTTGTAGCACCTGCTTCAATTCAAGCTGCGTATGCTGGTGGTCGGGGACCACAGGTTCAGGCAAATCCGGCGCGGCATCGCTGCGGGTTTTCAACCGGCGCAACTCGCTGATATGGGTGTTGTGCATGATCCGAAACAACCACGGGCGCAGGTTGGTGCCCGGTTGCCATGTATCGGCCTTGTCGATGGCTTTGAGCAGCGTTTCCTGCACCAGATCATCTGCCGCTGTCGCATCGCGGGTCAGAACCAGCGCATAACGGCGCAAACTGGCCGTGTGCAGTGTCACTTCAGCTTTCAGACTCACAATGCGCCCTCCGGTTTCGGTTTGTCCACATACGCGCGACACGGCGAATTCATCCCAAAAAAAATGATCTGCTTCAAAAAACTCTTTGGTGCAGGGCGGATTAAACCGCCCCTGACCGCGTTAGTAGGGGTGAAAGTGCAGCACGCGGGCGTTGCCCTGCTGCCCAGTTACAGGAGGGGTGCAATGGGCAATGACCTGATCATTCGGCCACAAGTTCCGGCCAAAAGGCCGGAAATCTCGCTTCCGGGGCTTGTCTTCGGAACACGACCGCGCGTCATCCTCAAGCGGAGTTTGTGGATGCTTGCCGCTGCTTTCGTGCTGTATTTCGGCGTGATCGGCAATTTGATGCACCGGATTGACGCCAATCTGGATTTCACGCCCCCTGCCCCCGTCGAGGGGGGTAGCCATGCCGTGAACATGGCCGAGGCGTTGATCACCCGCGAAGTGGTCACCCATCGCTGGACCGCGAATGACCCGATTTTCTTTCCCACTGCATTCCATGACAATATGCCAAATTTCCAGCGCGGCATGATGCGCGCAATCAGCCGGTTCACGCTGGAACTGGAAAACCAGATCGGGCGGTTGCGCGGATCATCCGCGATTGACAGCGATCTGGAACGCGCAAGCGGGCTGCTGCAATTCCCCACCGATGTGTGGATTTTCGATCTTGATCAATCCTTTCTGCCTGTCCAGCCTGCCGAAACACAGTATGAAGCCGCCGCCCGCGCCTTGCGGGCCTATAACACGCGGGTCGCGCGCGGATTGGCGATTTTTGAAACCCGCGCAGATGCATTGGCCATGACGGTCGAGCGGATGGCCAGCGAACTGGGGTCACGCGCCGCAATCGTAGATGAGCATGTCAGCGCCGATGGCTTCATTCTGGACACAGTTGCCGATGATATATTTTATCTGAACAAGGGCATGGCCTATGCGTCTTATCTGTTGCTGCGCGAATTGGGGCGCGATTTTGAAAATGTCATCACAGCACAGGGGTTAACGCGTGTCTGGCTTCAGGCGCTGGACAGCCTGCGCGAGGCGTCACAACAAAAACCACTTGTCGTGCTGAACAGCTCTGGCGCCAGCAGCTTTCTGGCCAATCACCTGCATCTGCAAGGGTTCTACCTCAAGCGCGCGATCCTGCAACTGGACGAAATATCGCGCGTCATTCGGGCAACGCGGTGAATGGTGTTTCCAGAAACCTGCACCCGCAAAGCATATGGCAATCGGATCGGGGTCTGACTGCCATATTTCATGTTCTGACATCTGGACTGGGCAACCCCAGCTTTGCGGGGCATGAAAAAGCCGGGCAGTATGGCCCGGCTTTTCCAACGGATGAGGGGCATTTTATTCCGCCGCAATAGCATGGCCCTCAGGCGCATCATCTGTGACCAGCGCCAACACTTCCCTACAAATCTCGGCGTCACGCTGCGCACGCAGCGCCAGATCCTCGACATCGAGCGCCAGCGTTTTATGCGACAGGCCCAGCCGGTTCAACTGCCCCTCGGACAGGCGCATCAGGGTTGCGGTGATAATGGTCATGTCACGCTCTTGCAGCCAAGCCTCATATGCATCCGGTTGGCGGTGCCGCAGCCGCCCCCAAAGGCTGATCAACCCATCCTTGCGCAGGCGCGCGCGGATAGTTTGCGGCTGGGTGGTTGAGGTCATGTTCATGGCTTCCTCCTGTTGTTGATATGCCACTAACGCCCGTGGGCGGGGTTTCATCCACAGGTCACCACTCAGTGAAGTGGGGTTTCCGACTGTCCTGCCCCGCCTTGGGCCGCGCCGGAAAAAAGTCAGTGTCGCTGTCGATTTTTTGCCTAAGCAGGGATGAAACGCCGGGCTGGGGCGTTCTTTGGCCAACAGCGCAGACAGACCCTGCGCAGCCCTGACATGGCGTGCCGGATGGAACGGACAGGCAGCCCCTTCCCCGCCCATGTCAGGGAAAAGAACGCCACCAAGGCTGCCCGGAAATAGACTGATGCGCGCGACCACTCCCTTGCGCCTGACCGCGTCTGCGCGGGTGCACTCTCTGACGCTTGCTGACGGGCAAGTTTCACCCCCGCCCGATGCGGCACAAGTCGTGCCCGCGATACGCCCCGACAACACGCCCAAGCGCCTGCATATTGTGCGGCGGTGCCTGCTATCAATGCTGGTGCTGTCGGTGCTCTGGGGCGCGTTGACAGATTGGCGGGCAGATGCGCTGGTTTTTGGCATCCCTGCTGTGGTGCTGGGCGCTGCCATTGCGTTTCTGTTTCCCCATCCGCCGCACTGGCGTTTGTCCTTACGCGGGGCGCTGGTTTTCGCGCTGTGGTTTGCAGTGCAATCGGTGCGGGGTGCTGTCGATGTCGCGCTGCGCGCGTTTGCGCCCGCAATGGGGTTGCGCCCCTGCTTTCGCCCCTATCCGCTAACCCTGCCGCAGGGCGCGCCGCGGGTCATGTTCATCAACACGATCACGCTTCTGCCCGGCACCCTATCGGCCGAGGTTATGGGCGACACGCTGATCGTCCATCTGCTGGACGCCCGCACCGATCTCGCCCCCGCGCTGGCTGATCTTGACGCCCGCATCCGCGCGTTATTCGCCCTGCCACACCCTACGGAGCATTCGATATGAACACTTTCCTGTCCCTGACCCTGATCGCATTGCTGCTGTCCATCCTTGCAGGGTTGATCCGCGTCTTTCGCGGCCCTGCGCCCGCTGAACGCATGTTGGCGGCGCAACTGTTCGGCACGGCGGCTGTCGCGATTTTGCTGGTGCTGTCGCAGCTGATGCAAATGCCCGCGCTTCTGGATGTTGCAATGGTCTTTGCGCTGCTGGCGGCTGTCACGCTGGTTGGCTTTGTGGTGCTCGCCTCTCGGGGGGTACGCTGATGCTGGAGATTGCCGCCGCTGCCTTTATCGCACTTGGCACCTTGTTTTTCGTCGCGGGCACTGTTGGCTTGCTGCGCTTTCCCGATATCTTCTGCCGGCTGCACGCGCTGACCAAGGCCGATGGGCTGGGGCTGGCGCTGATTGCCGTTGGCGTGGCGCTGCTGGCAGGCACAGCGGGGGCGGTGTTCCGCATCGCGCTGGTCTGGTTCTTTGTCGCGGTGGCCAGCGCCACTTGCGGCCATCTGATCGCCCGCTACGCGCGGCACGGGGTGCGCCATGACTGACCCGCTGGTGATCTTTGATGTGGCGCTGGCGCTGGCCATCGTGGCACTTGCGGTCGCCGCGCTCAGCGTGCGTGACCTGTTCGCCATGATCGTTTTGTTCGTGGTGTTTGGCCTGCTATCGGCGCTGGCTTGGGTGCGGCTGTCTGCCCCCGATGTGGCCTTGGCGGAAGCCGCGATTGGCGCAGGCGTGACAGGCGCGCTGCTGCTGAAAACACTTCACCACCTGCGCTATGTCTCGGGGACGCTGGGCCAGCAAGCAGCATATGGGGTAACGCCCCTAACCCCTGTGCCAATAGGTGTGACACTGGCCAATGCCATATTTTGCGGGCTGATCACATTGGGGCTGGCCGTGGCCTATCTGGGCGCACCTGCGGCCGGGCCGGGCTTCGATGCGCTGGTGGCCGAGGCGATGCCCCGGAGTGGTGTGGACCACCCTGTGACCGGCGTTTTGCTGAATTTCCGCGCCTATGACACCTTGATGGAAGTGGTCGTTCTGCTGGCCGCCGTGGTTGCCGTCTGGCAGATCGAGCGCGGGGTGTCGGACGCGCCCGCGCCTGTCTTGGGCGAGGTGTGGCAGGGCTTCGCACGCCTTGCCCTGCCCGCAACGGTCGTGGTCGGCACCTATCTGCTATGGGTGGGCGCCGAGGCACCGGGCGGCGCGTTTCAGGGCGGGGCCGTGCTGGCGGCGGTGGGGCTTTTGCTGCTGCTGACGCGGGCCTATGTGCCGCAGCCCACCCATCGCGGCATCGCGCGCGGGGCCTTCGTTCTTGGCACAGGCGTCTTTGCGCTGGTGGCGCTGCTGGTCGCAAGCGGGGGCCGCGTGGCGTTTGAATACCCGCTGGAACATGCCAAGACCCTGATTTTGTTAATCGAAGGGATGGTAACGATTTCCATCGCCGTGACGCTGGCCGCGCTGTTTCACGGGCGCGAGCCTGTCGCGCAAACCAAAGGGGGCCGCGATGACACCTGATTTGATTTATGGACTCTGTGGGGTTGCCGTCTTCGGCATCGGGCTGGTGGGCGCGCTGTGTGCACAAGACAGGCTGCGCCGCGTGCTGGCATTGAAGCTGTGCTCGGTCGGCGCGGGGTTTCTGCTGGTCGTGGGCGCATGGCGCACGCCCCCTGCCACGCCCGACCCTGTGCCACATGCGCTGGTGATCACCGGCATCGTCGTGATGGTCAGCGCAACCGCTGTGGCCCTTGCCCTGATCCGCCGCTTGCAAAGTCTGGAGGCTGACGATGAGCGTTGAACTCTCGCCCATGATCCTTGCGATTTTCCTGCCGCTGTTCGGCGCGATTGCCGCTTTCATCGCACCCCGCGCGGCGTGGTCCATCGGGCTGGCAACACTGGCCGCGACAACTGGCGCAGTAATCTGGCTTGCCCGTGATGTGTGGGCAAAGGGCGCGGTGATGCTGCCGCTTGGCGGCTGGGGCGCGCCTTTGGGCATTGACCTGCGCGCTGACGGGCTGAGCGTGGCCATGCTGGCGCTGACCAGTGCGGTGGGCTTTCTGGTCAGCATTGCCGCGCTGGACAGCCTGAAGGATGCGGCGCGCCAGCGGCAGTATTTCTGGCCGCTGTGGCTTTTGCTGCTGACAGGTATGAATGGCGTGTATCTGAGCACCGATCTTTTCAACCTTTATGTCATGATCGAGGTAATCGCGCTGGCCGCTGTGGGCCTGACGGTCCTGAACGGGACGCGGGACGCGTTGCGCGCGGGGCTTGAATATATGTATGCCTCGATCCTGGGCGCGCTTTTGTTCCTGATGGGGGTGGGGTTCGTCTATCTGCACCTTGGACGGCTGGATTTCGCGGGGCTGGCGGGCGCCGAGGTGTCGGGTTCGCTGATTGCCGCTATGGCACTGATGTTTGTGGGGCTGGCGCTGAAGATCGCGCTGTTCCCGCTGCATTTCTGGCTGCCTGCGGCGCATGCCAACGCGACCGCGCCCGCAAGTGCGCTGCTGTCGGGACTGGTGGTGAAAGCAGCCCTCTATATTGTGCTGCGGCTGGCGCAATATATGCCGTTCCCGTCGGAAACCCTGCTGACATTGGTGGGGCTGATGGGCGCGGGTGCTGTGATCTGGGGCGGCATTCAGGCATTGCGGGCCGAACGGCTGAAACTGCTGGTCGCATGGTCCACTGTCGCGCAGATCGGGCTGATTTTTGTCGCCTTCGCGCGCGCGGGCGAGATGGGCTTGACCGAAAGCTGGAAGGCCGCCGCACTGCTCATCCTTGCACATGGCGTGGCCAAGGCTGCGATGTTTCTGGCCGCAGGGCGGATCAAGGACGAGATCGGCCATGACGTGATCCGCGATCTGGACCGCGCGCCCATCCGGCCCACACTGGCGCAATTCACCTTCGCGCTGGCCGCGATCAGTCTGATCGGGTTGCCGCCGTCCTTGGGCTTCATTGGCAAATGGTCCTTGATGGAAGGGGCCATGGCAGCGGGCTATTGGCATTGGGTGGCCGTCACAATGGCCGGCACGCTGCTGTCAGTGGCCTATTTCAGCCGCGTGCTGACAGCATTTCTGCGCTTTGACCGCGTGCGCGCGCCCGTGGGCGAGCATCAGGGCTGGGCCTTGGCCGATGCAGCGCCCCTGACACTGGCGCTTGCCGCCATCGGCCTTGGGCTGATGGCCGCGCCCCTGCTGAGTTTCATCGAAATCGGTTATCCTTTCGGAGTGGCACAATGACGGATGCCCCCCTTCTTCCCCTGTTCATTCTGCTGACCTCGCTTCTGGCTTCCCCTGTTCTATTCGCCCTGCCAGAGCGCGCGGCGCGGCTGCGCACGGCCATCAACCTTGGCATGGCGGGGGTGAAACTGGCCTTGGTGGCATGGCTGAGCCTGAAGGTTGCGCAAGGCGTAATTTATGATCTGCGCTTCGAGGTTCTGCCGGGGCTGGAGTTCAAACTGCAGGCCGATCCGCTGGCGATCCTGTTCATTGCGCTTTCGGCGGTGCTGTGGCTGATCACTACAGTCTATTCCGTAGGCTATCTGGAACATGGCCCCCATCGCGCGCGGTTCTTCGGGTTCTTCAGCCTATGCGTGGCCGCAACTGTGGGCATTGCCATGTCGGGCAACCTGTTCACCTTTTTGCTGTTCTATGAGTTGCTGACGCTGGCGACTTACCCGCTGGTCATCCATCGCGGCAATGCCGAGGCGTTGCGCGCAGGGCGCATTTACCTGATTTACACACTGGCAGGCGGGCTGGTGCTGCTTTTGGGCACACTGGGCCTGTGGGTGCTGGCTGGCACCACGGATTTCGTGCCCGGTGGCGTTCTGGCCGATGTGGTGGCGCAAAACCCGCGCGCGGCGCAGGCGCTGTTCGTAGTGCTGATCGGCGCGCTGGGGGTCAAGGCCGCGCTGGTTCCCTTCCACGCATGGTTGCCAATAGCGATGGTGGCCCCTGCGCCGGTCTCGGCGCTGCTGCATGCGGTGGCCGTGGTGAAAGCGGGTGCGTTCGGGATCATGCGCGTGGTCTATGAGGTATTCGGGATTGAAACCGCGCAGGCTTTGGGCGTGACCGCGCCATTGGCGATGCTGGCGGCAGTCACGATCCTCTATGGCTCGCTGCGCGCGATCACGCAGGATGACATCAAGAAGCGGCTGGCCTATTCGACCGTGTCACAGGTCAGCTACATCACGCTGGGCGTGGCGCTGGCCAGCCCCATCGCCGCTGTGGGCGCGCTCGCGCATCTGATCCATCAGGGGTTGATGAAAATCACCATGTTCATGGCCGCAGGCAATCTGGCCGAGGGGCTGGGGGTCAAGCGCGTCAGCCAGATGGACGGGGTGGGCCGCGCGATGCCCGGCACGATGCTGGCCTTTACCCTTGCCGCACTTGCCATGATCGGGCTGCCGCCTTTGGCTGGCTTTGTCAGCAAATGGTATCTGGCCCAAGGCGGGCTTGCGGCAGGGCAGGCTTGGGTAATTGCGCTGCTGCTGGGGTCCAGCCTGCTGAATGCGATCTATTTCCTGCCCATGCTGCACCGCGCATGGTTCCGCGACGCCGCCCCAGAGGGGGCAGGCGCACCGGGCCGCCCGCGCATTGGCTGGATGCTGGCCGCGCCGCCGGTCACCACAGCGGTGCTGGTGCTGGTCGCGGGGGGCTTTGCCAATGCGCCTTTCAGCCCGCTGGAATGGACGCGCTTCATCGTCGCCATCGAGTATCAGGAGTAAGCCTATGTCCCTTTTTCCCTTCCTGACAGCATTTGGACTGCCCATGGTGCTGGCCCTGTCGCTGACAGTGCCGCAGGGGCGCGCTTTGGTCTGGCGGATGATCCCCTTTGCCCCTTTGCCCGCGCTGGCGCTGGCGCTGCTGGCCGAGTTGCCATTGAACGCGCAGGCCGACTGGCTGATCTTGGGCCTGCATCTGGGCCTGAATGACGTGTCGCGCCTGTTCGTGATTTTCACCGGCCTGTTATGGTGCGCGGCAGGGGCCAGCGCGCGCCACTGGATGCGCGACGACCCGCGCGCCACCAGCTTCGGGGTTATGTTCCTATTGGCGCAGACCGGCAATCTGGGGCTGCTGCTGGCGCAGGACGCGCTAAGCTTCTACGCCTTCTTCGCGCTGATGAGCTTTGCATCTTACGGGCTGGTTTTGCACAACCGCGAGGCGCAGGCGCAAGGGGCGGCGCGGCTCTATATCAGCTTCGTCATACTGGGAGAGTTGGCGCTGTTTGCAGGGCTGGCGCTGGGCGCAGCGCAGGCGGGGTCGTTCCTGCTGGCCGATCTGCGCGGGACCGAGCTGCCGGACATGGCGGTGTCGCTGCTGATTGTCGGCTTTGGCGTCAAGCTGGGCATCATGCCGCTGCATTTCTGGTTGCCGCCTGCGCATGGCGCCGCCCCTGTGCCCGCCAGCGCTGTGCTGTCGGGGGCGATGATCAAGGCAGGGCTGTTTGGCATGATGGCAGTTTTGCCGCTGGGGAACGTGGCCTATGCCGATCACGGCACCGTGCTGATGGCGGCAGGCATGGTCACGATATTTGCCGCGCTCTTGCTTGGGGTACAGCAATCCAACCCCAAGGCCACTCTCGGATATTCCAGCGTCAGCCAGATGGGGATTATGGCGCTGGGCTTGGGTGCGGGGCTGATGGTGCCCGCAGCATGGGCCGCTATTCTGCCTGTGCTGGTGTTTCTGGCCGCGCATCACGCACTGGCCAAAGGGGCCTTGTTTCTGGGCACAGGGGCCTTTGCGGCGCAAAGCGGGTTTGCAGGGAAGCTGGCAGTCACACTGGCGCTGCTTTTGCCTGCATGCGTGCTGGCGGGGGTGCCTGCCAGTTCAGGCAGCTTGGGCAAAGAGGCGCTGAAAGCCGCCCTTGCGGCGGGGTCATCGGTCTGGCTGCCGTGGCTGCGTGTGGCTTTGACCTTGTCAGGCGTGGCAACCACCCTGCTGATGGCGCGCTATGTTGCGCTGCTCTGGCTGCACCCGCCCAAAACACCACACCCGATCACGCCAGAGGGGGTCTTGCTGCCATTCCTTGCGCTGGCGGCTGCGTCGCTGGGCCTGCCCCTTGTCTGGCCCCTTCTGGCCCAAACACTTGCCAGCCCGATCCTTGAGGGGGCGTCAGGTGCCTTCTGGCCTGTGGCGTTGGGTGGGGCGCTGGCCTCTGGCGTGGCGGTTTATGCCTATGCGCAGCGGATCGGCCCCGCGCTATTTGTTTCACATCTGACCGCGCCATTTCGGGCGTTTGGCGCAAGGGTGGGCAGCATCATGACGGCCAGACGCCGCGCGGCGCGCAGGCTGGGCCATGCTGTGCCAAAAGCGCTGGGCAGCACAGCCACCAGCTGGCGGTTGGGCCAGACCGCGATTGCAGGGCTAATCGCGCTGACGCTAACGGTCGAGATGCGCGCAAGCCTGCATCTCGAGGCGGCCATCCCCCCTGCCCCGCAGCAAGGCCAACCGTCAAGCCAAGCGCCATGATGCCCCGCTGGGGTACGAGCACAAGGCGCAGTTCCCGACGGTTCCGGCCACAGCCAAGGCGCGCGGGCATCCCCCTTTGCGCGCTTTGGCCCTTGTCAGTCTGCGCCGCGCGCGGGAATGACAGTGCCCTCTTTGGGATTGATGATGCGCTGGATCAAGAAGATTGCGACCGCGCTGCCCACGCCTACCACATCGGTGACAAGCCCCCCCTCGATCATGAACAGCGCCGCAAGGATCAGCGCCACGCGCAAGAACCAGACCGGACGCCTGCCCATGAACCAGCCCTGTACACCCGCTGAAAGCAGGAACACCCCGAAGGTCGCTGTCGTTGCGGCTTGGGTCACTTCAACCCATGTGCCATCCATCAGCAGCGCCGAATTGTAAAAGAACATGAACGGCACGATGAAGGCCGCGATCCCGATCTTGAAGGATGCAACCGAAGTTTCCATCGGGTTTGACCCGGAAATCCCCGCCGCAGCATAACTTGCCAGTGCCACAGGCGGCGTGATGGCCGACACCACCGCAAAGTAGAACACAAAGAAATGTGCCGTCAAAAGCGGGATGCCCAGATTGACAAGCCCCGGCGCAACCACAGCGGCGGCCACCGCATAGGCCGCAGTCGTGGGCATGCCCATACCAAGCATGATGGCGATGCACATGGCAAAGAACAGCGCCAGCAGCTGGCTGACGCCCGCAAGGTCAAGCAGCAGGTTCGAGAAGCGCGCGCCCACCCCTGTCAGCGAGATGACGCCCACGATAATGCCTGCCGCCGCACAGACCGCGATGATCTGGATCGACATGATGCCCGCAATCTCGAACGCCTTGATGATGGCGCGCAGCCCCATGCGATGCGGGGTCAGCCAACTGACCACGGCTGCCGCAACTGTCGCCAAGGTGCCTGCCCTGATAACGGAATAGCCCATGAACAGCGCGACAATCAGAATGATGATCGGGATGAACAGATAGACCTGCCGGATAAGGCGCGCAATTTTGGGCAGTTCATCTTCGCGCATTCCGCGCATACCCAGTTTCGCGGCCTCGAAATCGACCATGAAATAGATCGACACGAAATATAGGATCGCAGGGATGATCGCGGCGGCGGCGATTTCGGTGTAGGGAATGCCCGTCACCTCGGCCATGATGAACGCACCCGCCCCCATGATGGGCGGCATGATCTGCCCGCCTGTCGAGGCAGCCGCCTCGACCGCGCCTGCGGTCTTTTTCTCGTAGCCCACCTTTTTCATCAGCGGAATGGTCAGCGACCCTGTCGCAACCACATTGCCCGCCGATGTGCCATTGATCATGCCCATCAGGCCGCTGGCAAAAATCGCAACCTTGGCAGGCCCGCCGCGCGCGCGCCCTGCCATGGCAAAGGCGAAATTGACGAAATAATCACCCACTTTGGACGCCTGCAAGAAGGCCGCAAAGATGATGAACAGAATGATATAGGTCGAGGATACCGATGTCGTGGTGCCCAATATCCCCACATCTGAATAGACAGTGCCGAAAAAGCGCTGCCATGTATAGGGCTGGGCCACGCGCAGGATCGAGGGCAGAAGATGCGCCGTAAACGTATAGGCAAGGAAAATGCCCGCAATCACCACAAGCGCCATGCCCGCGACACGGCGTGTCAGTTCCAGAATAAGCGCAGTGCCAGCGGTTGCGGCAAAGGCCACGCCAATGGGCACTTGCGGCGTGCCAACGGCGTTGCGCGCCGCTGTGCCATAGATCGGGATCAGATACATCGCCACAATAACGGCACACAGCCCCAGCACGATGTCAGAGGCGCTGAACTCGGCGCGGTCGCGCCGCTCGAACCAGCCGGTCACGATGGCCCCGAAGGTGGCAACCAGAAGCGGCAGGCCGAACCACCAGATTTCACGCGCGTACACCCAGTCATAGATAGCGAAATTCTCGGGGATGTCGCGCATCGACATCCACAAAACCCTGCCCCCCATCTCCATCACCTGCCCCGAATTCAGAAACTGGATGATGGACAAAGTGGTGGCACCTGCGACCAGTGCAGGAATGGCAAGGAATGCCGCGATAAGGGTGACGGTGCGGTTTTGGCGCACGACCGCGCCCGCCGATGCAAAATTATGCGGCGCAAACATCAGAAAACCCAGCACCAGCGCGCCCGCGATGTGGACTGTGCGAAAGTTCCACGGCTCCATCGGCAGGGTGGGCAGGAAGGGGAAGCGGGCAGACCATGTGGCCTTGACCTCGCGGGCGGTGCGGCGCAGATCTGCTGCCCGTTCGCGGCGCTCTGAAATCTCGGCGGCGAGCGCGCGAATTTCGTCGCCATTGGGGGCAGTGGCCGCAGTTTCTTCGGCCAGCGCAAGCAGGCGGCGCATGCTGGTGCCGGTGAACCCTTCGGCGGCGGGGCCGGTCGCTGTCAGCAACGCGTCAAAGCCTTGCTGCGCCTGACGTTCCTGCCAGTTGGCCTGAATCGACCAAGGGGATGCAATGGTACCGCTGATCGACAGTCCATTCAGCGCCGCCATATGGAAAGCGGCATACAGAAAGGCAAGCGCGGCGATAACTGTGTAGGCGCGGCCCGCAAACAGGCGGCGGTTGCCCTCGACAGGCTCTTCATCGACGCCTTCTGCAATCACCAACTCTTCGGTCTGGTCAGGATCGGAATTCTTGCGACCGGGAAGGGCGGCGTGGCTGGTCTGGTCTGTCATGACTGCGTTTCCATCTGTTATCCCCCGCCAAGGGCGCAGATTTGCCCATATTCGGGATAAGGCCGAAGGCGCTGCACCGCCTGTTGCGATGCAGCGCCCCTGTTGTTCGGACAAGGGGGCGACATTGCGCCCCCCGACACTTTTAGCCGCCGTGGATCATGTCAGCGCCGATTTCCGCGCCAGCATTCTCGATGAACCAGCGCGCCGCGCCGGGGTGCCACATCAGCGAGGTGTTCTTGTCCCAATGCTCGGGCAGGGTTTCCGAAGCCGAAGAGTGGATGTTCACCATACGCGCATTGTCGGACATGATGATGTCGGTGACCGCATAGACGAAGCTTTCGGGCAGGTCGCAATTTGCGATGGCAAAGTTCCACATCGCAACCGAGCGCGCGGGCGCGGTCAGGGTGCTGTAGGTTTCGACAGGAATATCGAACGCCGCGACAGGGAATTGCGCGATGATCGTTGCCTGCTCTTCTTCGGTGAACTCGATGATGTTCACGTCGGTCTGAACTTCAAGCTGCGACACTGTCGGAATGGGCACACCGGCTGCAAAGGCGATAACGTCCAGCAACCCGTCCTGCAACTGGCCGCCCAGATCATCCCACCCGCCATTGCGGCGCTCGAATTCCACGCCAAGCGCTTCCAGCATCAATGGGAAATAGGTGTCAGAGCTGGACCCTGCGGGGCCAAAACCGATGCGTGCGCCCGCTGGGATATCTGCGATATCTTCAATCCCTGTCGAGGACAGCACTGTCACCGAGAAAGGCGTCTGGTACATGGGGAACATCGCGCAGGCATTGGTCATTTGCAGACCGGGCGCGATCGGGTTGGTGCCTGCCAGCGATTCCGCCGCAGGGCCCATCGTTGTCAGGCCGAACTGTGCCTCGCCGGTGTGCACCAGCGACATGTTCTGCATGGGGCCGCCAGTGACTTCTGCGCCGCCGGAAATGCCCAGCTCGTCCGCGACAAGATTTGCCCATCCGGCACCATAGACGAAGAAGGTACCGCCCTGCGAGGCTGTGCCTACAGTGAAGCTAGAGGGCCAGCCTGCGCGGTCGTCTTGGGCAAAGGCCGCAGTCGCGGTCAGCGCAGTTGTGGCCGCAAGTGCGGCGATCCGGGTAAAAGTCATCTTGTCACTCCCTGTTGGATTATTGAAGCGGCCGGTCAAAGCCAAACCGCAGAGGACTGGTTCTGTATGCTGGAACCGGAAATTCAAGCGAAAAATTACATGTTTGCGCTAACCTTTTCGCCCCTTAATTCTAAAGAGAGCACGCACCCCATTTCGGGGTCTGATCCATGCCAATGCCCCCCACAACCGCGCGCGAACGCGGTTGTGTCGCAGGTTTTCACCGCATGGCCAAAGACCAACCCAAGCCCTGCGGTTTGTGCATTCAGGCGCAGGGCAGCGCCGGAAAATGCCGCGTGCCTTTTAGCGCTATATCCCACAAGCGCAGCACGCGACATTCGGCACGCGTCAGACGGTCAGGACCGAGCTGCCGGTTGTTGTGCGCGCTTCCATCTGGCGATGCGCTTCTGCCACATCCTCCAGCGCGAATTCCTGCCCGATGCGGATTTTGACCTTGCCACTCTCCACCATCTCGAACAGATGCGCCGCCATGCTTTGGCACTTTTCCTGCTGCGCGATATGCATGAACAGCGTGGGCCGTGTCAGTTGCAAGCACCCTTTCGCGCCCAGAATGCCCAGATCGAACGGGGGCACCTTGCCGGAGGCATTGCCAAAGCTGATCATCATGCCGACAGGGCGCAAACAATCAAGCGACCCCTCGAACGTGGCCTTGCCGATGGAGTCCATCACAGCATCAACCCCGCGCCCATCTGTCAGATCGCGCACACGGGCCACGAAATCCTCGCGCTCGTAATTGATGACCTCTGCCGCGCCATATTCGCGGGCAAGGGCGCATTTCTCGTCCGTGCCTGCGGTGCCGATCAGCCGGATACCCAGCGCGCGCGCCCATTGGCACGCAATCAGCCCAACACCCCCTGCCGCGGCATGGAACAGCACAGTGTCACCGGCCTTTAGGGGAACCGTGCGGTTGAACAGATATTCGACTGTCAGCCCTTGCAACATCATCGCGGCACCCGTGCGAAAGTCGATACTGTCGGGCAAGCGGCAGACCTGCGCGGCCTTCATCACCCGTGCATCACAATACGCACCGGGGGGGGCCGCAGCATAGGCCACGCGGTCCCCCGCCGCCAGATGTGTCACCCCCTCGCCCACAGCCTCGACAATACCGGCCCCTTCCATACCAAGCGCGTGCGGCAATGGCAGCGGGTAGACGCCAGAGCGCTGATAGATGTCGATAAAGTTCAACCCGCAGGCATGGTGCCTGATGCGCACCTCGCCCGGCCCCGGATCGCCAACAGGACGCTGGACGAGTTTCATCACCTCTGGCCCGCCGGGTGCTTCAAAAATAACGGTTCTCGCGGTGCTCACTGGGCTGTCTCCTTGAACTTGGTTTCATATTGTTTGCGCAGCGCGGCTTTCTGCACTTTGCCCATGGTGTTGCGGGGCAGTTCCGGCAAGACAATATAGGCTTTGGGTTGCTTGTAGCGCGCCAGCTTGTCGCGCAATGCCTGTTCTATCTGCGCGATATCTGGCGCATGCCCGTTTGCCGCCAGAACAGCAACCACCGCCTCGCCGAAATCGGGGTGCGGCAGGCCGATGACGGCACTTTCCAGCACATGGGGCATGTCATCCAGCACCAGTTCGACTTCCTTGGGGTAAACGTTATACCCGCCCGAGATGATCAGATCCTTGGCGCGGCCCACAATGTTGACGTAGCCCTGATCGTCGATCAGCCCCAGATCACCCGTCATGAAAAACCCGTCTTCGCGGAATTCTGCGGCGGTTTTCTCGGGCATTTGCCAATAGCCTTTGAATACATTCGGGCCGCGCACTTCGATCATGCCGGTTTCACCCTGCGCCAGCTCTGCCCCTGTGTCGGGGTCGGCAATGCGCAACTCTACCCCCGGCAGGGGCTTGCCGACTGTGCCCGCGCGGCGCGCGCCCTCATAGGGGTTCGATGTCAGCATATTGGTTTCGGTCATGCCGTAGCGTTCCAGAATTGCATGCCCTGTGCGGTCGGACCATGCCACATGTGTTTCCGACAAAAGCGGGGCAGAACCGGACACGAACAGGCGCATATGGCCCACCGTCTCGCGGCTTAGGCGCGGGTCGTCCAGCAGGCGGGTATAGAAGGTCGGCACACCCATCATCGTTGTCGCTTGGGGAAGAAAGGCGAAGACCTGTTCAATGTCGAATTTCGGCAGAAAGATCATGCGCGCACGCGCCAGCAGCACCACATTGCTGGCCACGAACAGGCCATGCGTGTGAAAAATCGGCAGCGCATGCAACAGCACGTCATCGGGGGTGAATTGCCACAGATCCACCAGCGCTTGCGCATTGGACAGCAGGTTGCGCTGGGTCAGCATCGCCCCCTTGGACCGCCCCGTGGTGCCGGAAGTATACAGCAACGCAGTCAGATCATCTTCGGTGCGCGGCACTGCCGTAAAACTGTCGGCACAGCCTTCGGCGATGGCATCGAAACTGCCCCCCTCGCCCAATGTTTCCAGCCGCACGCCAAGTTTTGCCGCCAAAGGTGCCAGTGCCGCAGCCTGCGCGGGGTCCACCAGCAACAGCGTCGCCCCGCAATCGGCGACGAAATATTCCAGCTCTTGCGCTGTATAGGCGGTGTTCAAGGGCAGAAAGACTGCGCCCGCTGTCACCGCAGCCCCGTAGACGGCCAGCATATGGGGGCTTTTCGTGGCCTGAACGACCACGCGCGCGCCTGCGCTGACGCCTGCCACGCCAAGCGCATTGGCATAGCGCCCAACCCTGCGATGAAACGCGTCCCCGCTTAGCGTTGTTCCGTCTTCCAGATACAGAAATGGAAGATCAGATCCCGCAAGAGGCGCAAATAACGCGTCATAAAGGGGGTTTTCCATCAAACAAAACTCCTTCTCGTGCATGGTGTGCTGCACCGTTCTAGTCACTCGGCCTTGACGCGCGCCAGTTGGCGCACGCTGCGGGTGCTGACGATTTTATGCTGGGCAGCATAGCTTTCATGGTAGGCTTCGACATGTTCAAGGTCATACAGGTAATTCACCATTGCACCGAATGACTGCTTGAGGCCGCGCGCGGACATATCTGCCTGCGCATGAATTTCATGGACCAATGCGCCATTATGCAGGTGAAAGCGCGCGACAGGGTCGCGGGGGCGGCCATTGCTGTCCTTGGTTTCCAGCAGATAGCGCGCGGCAAGGGCGCGCAAGTTTTGCGCGGCGGCCTTGTCGGCCCCATGATCGGCATCAAGGCAGGACTGCGCCGCAGCCTCGCCTGCCGCGGCCATCTCGTGCAGCCATGGCACAAGCCCCGGAATGGGCGACAGGGTTACGAAATTGCGCAGATGCGGAAATTCCTGCTGCAACAGCGCGACCACCTGCTTGATCAGCGAGTTGCCGAAGCTGATGCCTTTCAAGCCGACCTGACAGTTTGAAATGGAATAGAAAGTCGCCGTATCGGCCTGTGCCGCATCCAGATGGGTGCGATCCGGGGCAAGCAGGCCCTGCACCGAATTGGGTATGCCCTTTGTCAGCGCCACCTCGACGAAGATCAGCGGCTCGTCCGGCATGGCGGGGTGCAGGAAGGCAAAACAGCGCCTGTCCTTTGGGTCTACGCGGGCGCGCAGCGCTTCCCAATCGCCAATCGCATGGACAGCTTCATATTCGATGATCTTTTCCAAAAGCCGCGCGGGGCTTTCCCATGTCACCTGTTTCAGCACCAGAAACCCGCGATTGAACCAGGACTGGAACAGATGCGCGAAATCCAGATCAACCCGCGCCAACTCGCGCATCTCGGGCAGCAGGCGCAACAGGTCGCGGCGCATGCGCACCAATTCACCCGTGGCACCGGGCGCGTGGTTCAACCGGCGCAACAGGCTTTGGCGCTTTGGCTCTGCCGCTTGCAGCAGCCAGCGCAAGGTTGTGGCGTCGCGGTCCTCGCCATATCGCAGCGCGGCCTGTGTGACGGCGTCGGGGGTGATGTCATAATCTTCGGCCAGAAGCGCGAAGAATTCGCGCTTGCCCGCATCATGCAGCCGCGCATAAGAGGCCAGTATCTCGCGCGCAAGGCGCATGGTCGAAACCTCGCCCTCGCCCGCGATCAGTGCCGCGCACATCTCGCGCAGCGGCTTGTCGGACACTGCGCGCAAGGGCACGAAGCGGCGTTCCGTCAACTGGCTGAGAAGATCCCCGAGATAGCCTGTGCGTGTCATCTTACCGGCCCCATGACCAGATCTGGCAACCATGTGGCAATTCCGGGGAAGACACACAAGATCAGGATAGCCAGAACCATACAGCCGACATAAGGCATAGACCCCTTGAGGATGGTTTTCAGCTTGATATCGGGCGCGATGGAACTGATGACATACAGGTTCAGCCCCACAGGCGGCGAGATCAGGCCGATTTCCATATTGATCGTCAGAATGACCGCGAACCAATACGGGTCGAATTCCGCCGCCAGAATGATCGGCAGCAGGATCGGCGCGGCCATCAGGATCACCGCAACCGGCGGCAGAAAGAATCCCGCAATCAGCAAGAAGACATTGACCGCCCCCAACAAGACCCAGCGGTTCACATCCAGATCGGAAATCCACATCGCAATGGATTGTGTAATGAACAGCGACGACAGCATATAGCTGAACACGCCTGCAGCCCCGATGATGAACAGGATCATCACCGATTCCCGCGTTGAATCGCGCAGCACCACCCACAAGGATTTCGGCGACCACATGCGATAGATGACAATCGCCATCAGCAGACACAACAGCGCGCCCACTGCCGCCGTTTCCGAAGGGGTGGCGATGCCGCCATACATGGCATAGAGCACACCCACGATCACCAGCAGGAACGGCACCACGCGCGGCAGGATTTCCAGCTTCTCGCGCAAGGAATAGCTGCGCGCCGACATGACCGACAGGCCGGTGTTGCGCCATGTGGACCAGACCGACCACGCCATGAACAACGACACCAGCAACAGCCCCGGCATGACCCCTGCCAGAAACAGCCGCCCGATAGAAGTTTCGGTCGCAATGCCGTAGACGATCATTGTCACCGAGGGCGGGATCAGAATGCCCAGCGTGCCGCCTGCCGCGATAGAGCCTGCCGCCACCTCTTCCGGGTAGCCGCGCTTGCGCATCTCTGGAATGCCCATCTTGCCGATTGCCGCGCATGTGGCAGGGCTAGACCCTGACATGGCCGAAAACAGCGCACAGGCCCCGAGATTGGACATGACAAGCCCACCGGGCACGCGGGTCAGCCACCGCTCTAGCGCTTCATACAGGTCCGCACCCGCCCGCGTGGACGAGATGGCAGACCCCATGATGATGAACATCGGGATCGACAGCAGGGCAAAGGAATTCAGCTTGCCAAAGAATTTCTCCGGCATCAGCTCTAGTGCCCACATCCCCTCGAACAGGGCAAGAAACACCCCCGAGACGATCAGCAGGCCAGTTGCGACCGAGACGCCGGAAAACAGCACCGCAATGGTGACAAAAGCAACAAGTGCGCCAAGAACAAGCGGGTCCATCAGTCAGCCTCCAGTCCGAAAGCGGTGTCGCGGCCAATCAGCAGCGCAAGAAGGTCTGCCAGCAATTGCAGGATGAAAAGCGCAAAGCCCAGCGGCATGGCCAGATAGGGTATCCATAAGGGTGGCCCCCAGACGCTGGACGACCGCCAACCGCGCTGGAACGCCAGATACCAATGTTCGAACGCATAAAACCCCATGATGCCCAGAACCACGATACCCGAAAGCAGCACCACAACCGCCAGCAGCTTGCGCGGCACAGGGCGCAGCCACAGCGGCAACAGGTCCACATTCACATGCCCGCGCAGTTTCTGGACATAGGGCAGACCCAGCATTGTGGCGGCGATCATCAGATAGATCACGGTTTCTGTTTGCCAGATGGTGGACTGGCGCAGCACGAAGCGCACGAAAATCATCTGGCAGGTGATGAAGACTGAGGCAAGGATCATGGACGCAGCAATCCAGCCGCACAGGATCGAGATACCCCCGATGCCGCGGACAAGGAAATCTGCGCCGCGTCGCCATCCGGCGTCAACGGTCGTCAAGGCCATGTGGCATGACTCCTGATAATCTGTGGGAAGGGAAGACGGGCGCGGCCTTTGCCGCGCCCATGGTTAGTGGCGGATCATTCGACCTCGAACGCCATATCCAGCAGTTCCTGTCCGTTTGGAACCTGATCCACGAAGGACGCATAGGCCGATTCCATCGCCAGAGTGCGCCATGCCTCGAAATCCTCGACGGTCATTTCGGCAATCTGGACGCCATTCTCGCGGTACACATCGACCGAGCGGACATCATCCAGCTTGGCCTGCTCCAGATACCATTCCTCTGCCTTTGCCGCGGCGGCCAGAAGCACCTCTTGCTGTTCCGCGCTCAGCCCGTCGAAGGTTGATTTGTTCATCAGCAAGGGCTGATACATGAACCAAAGGGCAATATCGCCAGCAGGTGTGTAGCAATCAACCTGCTCATACAGGCGGAACGACACGAAAGACGAAGACGAGGTGTTCACCGCATCCAGAACGCCGGTCTGCATGCCGTTATAGATTTCGGAAGATGCCATGGACGAGATGGACGCCCCTGCCGCAGCCAGCATCTGTTCAAAGGCGCGCCCTGCGGCGCGCACGTTGCGGCCCGCCATATGCTCTGGCCGGGTGATGCATTCGCCCTTGGCCGCGAAACCGCCCGCCAGATAGCCATGCACCAGAACCATGACGTCATCTTCCGCCATCAGCTCTTCCAGCCGCTCCATGAAGGGGGAATCGTTCAGGCGCGCGCCGTGATCGTGGTTGCGCACAAGGCCGGGCATCAGCGTCAGGTTAAACTCCGGCCGCTGACCGCCCGCATAGGACAGCGGATAGACCGTCATATCAAGCTGGCCACGGCTGACGGGCTGATACTGTTCTGTCGCAGAAAAAAGCGAGGCAGATGGGAAAATCCTGATCGACAGACCAACATCCGCCGCGTCCAGATCATCCGCAATCATTTGTGCAACCTGATGACGCAGATCCGCCGTAGACCACTGGTGCGACAGGCGAAGCTGTTGCGCCTCTGCGCTCTGCGCCCCGATGAATGATGTCATTGCCAATACAGACGCAGCAGCTAGCGATAAAATTCTCATCTATTCCTCCCTGAAGGTTGGGCGAAGGCATTTCCTGCCCTTGCATTCGTGCATTGCTCCTCAACAATGTAAATACATAAAAAGATATCTTTAATACAAAGTCAATATTTTTGTATACAATAATAGATTTGCGAAATACACAATGGTATACTATGACGATTGTCAGGCAGTTCAGGACAATAAAGCAATGTCATCGCGCAGAGCCGACAGCGTCCGAGAGGCGCTAGAGCAAATGATTGTCACCGGTGATCTGGTGAACGGAGAGCGGCTGGATGAAACGTCGCTGTCCGAACAGTTCGGATGCTCTCGAACCCCGTTACGAGAGGCCTTTCAAAGTCTGGCCGCGTCCGGCCTGCTGGAACTGGTGCCGCATCGCGGTGCCTTTGTTCGCCACCCCGACTTGGGCGAAATGATCGAGATGTTCGAGGTCATGGCCGAATTGGAAGCCTTTTGTGGCAGGTTGGCGGCACGGCGCGTCACGACGCAAGACCTTGCCGATTTATGCAAAACAGTCACCGCCTGTGAAGATGCGGCGGCGCGCAACGATTCTGACAGATATTACGCCGAGAATGAGAAGTTCCATCACCTGCTCTACAAAGCATCGGGGAACGGGTTTCTGGCAGATCAGGCCAAGCAGCTGCACCGCAGGCTGAAGCCGTTTCGCAGGTTGCAACTGCGGGTGCGCGGACGCTTGCAACAATCGCTGTCAGAACACCGGATCATTCTGAACGCGCTTGAACAGGGCAGTGAAGATGACGTTGCCGCAGCCTTAAGAACGCATGTCGCAGTGCAGGGCGGGAAGTTCAACGATCTTATGGCAAGCTATAAAAACTTCCACCTGACAGGGACATGACCCAAGACGCCGCGTAAAAGGGCGGTTGCGGCATCGGATCTGACAGCTAACAGGCTAAATCGGCAACCTTGCGCGCGCCGACAGCGTATCGCCGCGCGCAAGCCTGACGCTTTGGCACTGCCAGCGCGATCTGCGTTAATGGGACATCATCACAGGCAAGCGCGCATCTGTCAGAATGTCACGGGTGACGCCCCCCAGCAAATCTTCGGTGAATTTGCTATGCTCATAGGCCCCCATCGAAAGCATATCAGCCCCCACTTCGGCGCAGACATCAAGCAGCGTATGCGTAATGCGCCGCCGCCCTGCGTCACGATGCAGCCATTGCGCTTCGATCCCGTGTCGCCCCAGATAGGCGATCACGTCATCGCCGGCTTCGGCTTTGGGTTCTGGCTGCTTTGCCACGCTGACAACTGTGACTTTCTGTATGTCAGGCATCAGGTTCAGCATATCGCCCAAGGCGCGCGCAGCTGCGCGTTTGCCATCCCAAGCCAGCACAATATGTTCTGGCACCTGACCGGCAAAATCATCTGGCACAGTGATAACGGGCCTGCCGCTGCGCAGCGCGACAACATCGGGGCGCACTTCGGCATGTTCGCGCCCGACTTCGGCGGCGTGACGTGTCATCACTACCAGATCATAGGCGCGCGCCTGCTGCGGCAAGCTGAAAGTCTCTACCTCATGCAAATCAATGAAGCTGGCCTTGTCTGGCATGCCAGAGGCCGCGACCCGCTTGGTGAACTCTGCGCCGATACGCTGTGCTGCCTCATCCTCGCGCCCGGTCAGCATAGATGCGACGTCTTTGCTTAGAAAAGCGCGGTGTCGGCTTTCCAGTGGCAGCGGCCCGTGCCAGACAACGCCTGTAACATATGCGCTGTGACGCATCTGTAAAGAAAGGGCGAGTTGCAAAGCGCTACAGCTGGCAACATCCCCCGAAAAGGCCACCAGAATACTTTTAAGTGGCATGCAACGCTTCCTCCCTTTGCAATGTCACGGTCACAAAACAGTTACCCGCCAAAACGCTAGCACGTTCACAGACCACTAGGCGAGAGGAGTTCTACCACTTGGCAGCATTTTTTAAACAAAAGTTACCATCAAACATTAACAAAAATTACTCATCTAATTTTTTGTTAATGACAAGGCTTACATTGTGACGCGAAAATTATTGGAGATCAGGCAAAGTCACAATATTTCGTATGGTAACCTGATTCGGGAATATTCTTTCACATCAGGATCTTTGGGAGGAGATAAACACCATGACTATCACTTTAGCACGCCGGACAGTTTTTGGCCTTGCTGCCGCAGCAGCCCTGACCACTGCCATGCCCGCATCTGCGGCAGATTGGCAACCCAACCGCCCCGTCGAGATGGTGATCATGGCAGGGCAAGGCGGGGGTGCAGACCGGCTTGCCCGTCTGTTCCAGTCGATCATCCAGCAAGAAGGCTTGGCGCGCATGCCCTTCATGCCTGTGAACAAAGGCGGCGGTTCAGGGGCAGAAGCCCTGCGCTATGTGAAAGACAATGCTGCCAACCCGCATATCATCATGGCCACGCTGAACAGCTATTTCACCACCCCACTCCAGACAGATATTGGCGTGGATATCGAAGAATTCACCCCGATCGCCCGCATGGCAGTTGATACATTCGCGCTTTGGGTCAATGTCGACAGCGGGATTGAAACGCTCGACCAGTATATCGAGGCTGTCAAAGCCGCAGATGGCGCATGGCGCATGGGCGGGACAGGGTCCGGGCAGGAAGACAGCCTTGTAACCGCATTGCTAGAGCGCGAGTTTGGCATTCGCCACACCTATGTGCCAATGGGCGGCGGCGGCGAGGTGGCGACACAACTTGCCGGTGGGCATATCGATGCAACGGTCAACAACCCGTCCGAAGCCATGAGCTTCTGGCAGGCTGGCCGCGTGCGCCCGATTGCGCTTTTGACAGGCGAGCGCCTTGAAAGCATGCCCGATGTGCAGACATTCGCTGAATTGGGCTATCCGCTGGAATATTACATGCAGCGCAGCTTTGTGGCACCGGCGGGCATTACCGAAGCGCAGCAGGCCTATTACATCGACCTGCTAGAGGCCCTCAGCCAGACCGAAGCATGGCAAAGCTATGCGACAGAGCAAGCGTTGCTGACCGATTTTCTATCGGGCGACGCGCTTCAGGCGTATTTCCTGCAAGAGCGCGATTTGCATCGTGACCTTCTCGCCTCGATTGAGCAACCCTCCTAAGCACCTGCCCCTATCGCAGTAATTGCACGCACCGGATGCTGCCATGTGCCGCATCCGGTGTCGTGTTGCCCCTGAACGGAGACCGCCCACATGCTCAAGACCCTGACAAAACCAGACACCCTGATCGCTGCCGCCCTGATGGCGTTTGCGGCCTATCTGATGTGGCACGCGACCGCGTTGCCGATCGGCTGGGACGGTGCCCGCGGGCCGGGCGGGGGCGCATTCCCCTTTTGGCTATCCGCGATCATGTTTCTTGCTGCGGCAGGCATTTTCATGCGCTCGCTGCTGGCGGGGGTCAGGCCAGAAGACCTGAAGCCATTTTTTGAACCGGGAATGCTGGGGCCTGTGCTGGCGGTCACACTGGCATTGGGCCTGACGATTTTCCTGATGCCCATCATTGGCGCATATCTGGCTATTCCGTTGTTCATGTTTTGGTATTTGCGCTTTTACGGCAGAAATGGCTGGCCGGTCACCTTGTCCTTGACGCTGATCACGCCGGTCGCACTGTTCTTCTTTTTTGAAGTGGCTTTGCTGATCTTGCTGCCAAAGGGAATCACAGAGCCGCTGTTCTTCCCGCTTTACGCCATGTTCTTCTGAAGGCGCGCACATATGGAAATTCTGTCCCTTCTTGGCCAAGGCTTTGCTACATCGCTGATGCCGCTGAATATCGGCATCGTGATTGTCGGGGTAACGCTTGGGCTATTCATCGGCGCCATGCCGGGCCTTGGGTCTGTGAATGGCGTGGCAATCGTGCTGCCCCTGACCTTCATCGTGCCGCCAGCATCCGCAATCATCTTTCTGGCCGCACTTTACTATGGTGCAATGTATGGCGGGGCGATCAGTTCGATCCTGCTTGGCATTCCCGGATCGTCCACGGCGGTCGCCACCACATTTGACGGACGCCCCATGGCACAGCAAGGCAAGGCCGGGCTGGCGCTGATTGCAGCGGCGGGCGCATCCTTTGTCGGTGGAACAATTTCGGTCATCCTGTTCACAATCTTTGCCGCACCCTTGGCAGATTTTGCCCTGAAATTCGGGCCAGCAGAAAATTTTGCGCTGGTGCTTCTGGCCTTTACCACTTTTGTGGGGCTGGGCGGGGATGATGCGTTAAAAACAATCGCCATGATCTGCCTTGGGCTGGTCCTGTCCACGGTCGGGCTGGACCTGATTACCGGCCAGCCACGGCTGGTGTTCTTCGACATGCCGGGGTTTTATGCGGGCATCTCTTTCCTTGTGCTGGCCATTGGCGTTTATGGCATTGGCGAAGTGCTCTGGACGCTGGAGCGGTCGCGCATTGCCCCCACAGTGACCGCCGCCAAAGTGACATATGCCGAACTGCGTTCTGCGATTGTCACCCTTGCACGCACTTGGAAAACAATGACATTCGGTTCGGTCATGGGGTTCTTTGTCGGCATGCTGCCTGCCGCAGGGGCAACGCCTGCCTCTCTGATGGCCTATGGCATTGCCAAAAGCACCTCGAAAAACCCCGAAACCTTCGGCAAGGGCAATATCGAGGGCGTGGTCGCACCTGAAACGGCGAATAACGCAGCCTCGACCGGCTCTTTGTTGCCCATGCTGTCGCTTGGTATTCCCGGCTCTCCGACGACTGCGCTGTTGCTGGGTGGCATGGTCATGTGGGGGCTGATGCCCGGGCCGATGCTGTTTTCCGAACAACCGGATTTTGTCTGGGGGCTGATTTCATCGCTCTATACTGCAAATCTGGCGGCAGTTCTGATCAATCTTGCACTTATCCCGCTTTTCGTCTGGGCGCTGAGAATGCCCTTCTCGGTGCTGTGTACGATGGTCTTGGTGCTGTGCATTGTGGGCGGCTTTGCGCCAGACCAGCGCATGCATGATGTCTGGCTGATCCTGATATTCGGGATTGCGGGCTATCTGCTGCGCAAGGCCGACTATCCCATGGCACCGCTTGTGCTGGCCCTTGTTCTTGGGCCTGTCATGGAACAAAGCTTTCGTCAGGCATTGATCGCCGCGCAAGGGGATGTCACAACGTTCGTCACCCGTCCGCTTTCGGGCATGTTCATTGCTTTGGCCTGCGTCTTTTTCCTGCTGCCACTTGCTGCGAAACTGCGAAAACACCGTCACGCAGTGCAATCTGGCTAACCCTGTTTCCGCGTGACCCTACCTGCAAATCTTGAGAAGGAATTACCATGTCGAATACCCTGCACGCATTGTTGGCGCCACATCCCGCTGATGCGCCCGCCCTTGGTGCACCAGAGCGCCCCTGGCTTACTCATGGTGGATTGCGCGCGCTGACAGAGCAGACATTGGCCGCTTTGCATGGCGCAGGCATTGGCCGGGGCGACCGCGTGGCGATTGTGCTGCCAAACGGGCCAGAGATGGCCTCGGCCTTTGTGACCATCGCGCAGGGTGCCGTGACGGCCCCGCTTAACCCGTCTTACCGCGTGGATGAATTCGACTTCTACCTTCAGGACTTGAAAGCCAAGGCGATTGTCCTGCCCGAAGGCTATGACGGCCCCGCATTAGAGGCCGCAGGCCGCCATGGCCTTGTGATCTTGCGACTGGGGTTCGATCCGGCACAGCCCGCAGGCAGTTTTACACTGGTTGCAGAGGGGCAGGCCACAGGCACGCCGGACACAGCCATGGCAGGGCCGGACGATATTGCCCTGATCCTGCACACATCGGGCACCACCTCTCGGCCCAAGATTGTGCCGCTTTTGCAGCGCAACATTGCAGCCTCGGCCCACCATATCGGCACTTCGCTGGCGCTGACGCCCGCAGATCGGTGCCTGAATGTCATGCCCCTGTTTCACATCCACGGGCTTGTGGCCGCTGTCTCTTCCAGCCTCGCTGCTGGCGCGTCGATCTGGTGCGCACCGGGCTTTGATGCGCTGCGCTTCTTTGGCTGGCTCGATACCGCGCGCCCGACATGGTACACTGCTGTGCCGACCATGCATCAGGCTATTCTGACCCGCGCCGAACGCAACTCCGACATATTGGGCCGCCTTCAGCTTCGCCTGATCCGGTCGTCATCCGCCTCGCTGCCGCCGCAAGTCATGGTGCAGCTGTCCAAGACATTCGCCTGCCCCGTCATCGAAAGCTATGGCATGACCGAAGCCGCGCACCAGATGACCACCAACCCCTTGCCGCCACGCGCGCAAAAACCGGGGTCCGTTGGCGTTGCCGGTGGCCCCGAAGTGCGCATCGCCCATGAGGTGGAAGACACCCTTTTGCCAATGGATGCCACTGGCGAGGTGGTCATCTCTGGCCCCAATGTCACCCCCGGATATGAGGCAAATGAAGACGCCAACCGCAAAAACTTCTTTGAAGCCGATGGAAAGCGCTGGTTCCGCACTGGCGATCAGGGCACCTTCGATCCGGAAGGGTATCTGAACCTGACAGGGCGGCTGAAAGAAATCATCAATCGCGGGGGCGAGAAGATCAGCCCTCTGGAAGTGGATGCAGTGCTGATGGATCATCCTTCGGTGGTTCAGGTGGTCACATTTGCCCTGCCCCACCCCAAGCTGGGCGAAGACGTGGCCGCAGCCGTTGTCTTGCGCGAGGGTGCGACAGGCACAGAGCGCGAAATCCGCGATTTTGCCGCAACGCGGCTTGCAGATTTCAAAGTGCCGCGCAAGGTTGTGATCCTTGAGGAAATTCCCAAAGGTGCGACAGGCAAATTGCAGCGCATTGGCCTTGCCGAAAAACTGGGTCTGGTGACGGAGGCATGAAAGCATGAAAATTTGCATATTCGGCGCCGGTGCCATCGGCGGCTATATGGGTGCGAAACTGGCCAAGGCCGGTGCCGATGTCAGCCTAGTTGCGCGCGGCCCCCATCTGGCCGCGATGCGCGACAAGGGCCTGACCCTGATCGAAGAAGAGGGCAGCTTCACTGTGCCGGTAACCGTGTCGGACGATCCGCGCGAACTGGGCCATCAGGATTATGTCATCATCACGCTCAAGGCCCATTCCGTGCCCCCTGTTGTTGATCAGATGAAGCCACTGATCGGCGCAGGCACAACAATCGTTTCGGGCGTCAATGGTGTGCCGTGGTGGTATTTTCACGGGCTTGAGGGGCCTCTTGCGGACAAGCAACTCAACTCGGTCGATCCAGATGGCGCACAATGGCGCGGCTTTGGGCCGGAACGCGTCTTGGGGTGCGTTGTCTATCCGGCGGCAGAGGTGGCAGAGCCGGGAACGATCCGTCATATCGAAGGCAATCGTTTTTCATTGGGAGAACCGTCAGGCCAGAAATCCGAGCGCGCACAAAAATTGTCGCAAGCCCTGCAAGATGCAGGGCTGCGCGCCCCCGTGCGCCCGAAAATCCGCGACGAGATTTGGGTCAAGCTTTGGGGGAACCTGTCTTTCAACCCCATCTCGGCGCTGACCCATGCAACGCTGGACGTGCTGTGTACCGATACCGGCACCCGCGCTGTTGCGCGTGCCATGATGCTTGAAGCGCAGGAAATCGCCGAAAAACTGGGCGTGAAATTCCCCATCGATGTCGATAAACGCATTGATGGGGGGGCCGCAGTCGGGGCGCATCGCACCTCGATGTTGCAAGACTTGGACGCCGGTCGCCCGATGGAAATAGATGCATTGGTCAGTGCGGTGCAGGAACTGGGGCACTTGACCCAGACGCCAACCCCCACCATCGACACAGTCCTTGCGCTGATCCGGCTGCGCGCCCGCACTGCTGGCCTGTATGCCTGATCTACAGTAGCGTATTGTGTTGAGTTCTGATTCAGTTGCGCCATTGGATTGGAGTGATGCGCATGTCTGTATTGGATTGGGCTGGAAGCTTTGGAAATTAGCGCAGGGCGCTTGATGACCTGTGGGCATTTGTCGGGCCTGCGTTCAAGCGCTCAGAGCAGCAGCTTTCGGCGGGCGCACTCAGTGATGGGTTGCTGTCAGGTGCGGAGTGCAAGACAGGGTGGATGCTGGCCGAAGAAGCCGGGCTGGCCCGACCCTATCGTAGTCCGTCCTTGCTGGGTCGATCACGTTGGCCCGCAGATGGCCTGTGCGAGCAGGTGCGTAACTATGCTGTCGATGCGCTCACCGATCCGGATGGCGTCCTTGTGATTGATGAGACGGGGTTTTCTAATCGAAGCCTTTGGGTCAAGCATTTCTTCTTCGTAACGGCGCCAAAGTGGGCGACGTTTTTGGTTTTCTGGATTCCTGAACGTCTGTGGTTTGTCCGCCTGTCCGGGGTAAAGGTAGTTTTCGCGGTCGGGCATCGGCTTCAAACAGCTTGCCAGTGTACAGCATGGCAAACAACGTCACAGCCAGTTTTCTTGCGACCATCACATTTGCGCGTTTGAACCCAATCTTTTCCCAAGGCGCCATACCCCACTTCTTCAGGGCGCTGTCCGTCTTGGCACGGATCAGCATGTGGGCAGCAGCCTCGTAGAGATATGTGCGGAGTAGCTTGTCCCCGTGGCGCGAAATCCGACCCTACATGTTGATCTCGTCTGACTGATATCGTCGTGGGGTCAAGCCGATCCAGGCCGCTGCCGTGCGGCCGGACGGGAAAGCCTTAGTGTCTCCAATCGCGGCTATGAAGGCAACTGCGCTCAAATGGCCGGCCCCAGCCCCATGATCCTGTGGCGATCCAGTGAGGGCTGAAACGAGAAGTCGAAGCTCTCCAGCGTTTTAACAGGCATCAGGCACGCAGCAAGACACCAATTCTGCGGTTCTCTCTAAGGCTGAGTTCTTCGGCCAGCAGTTCATCAACCGCCTCAATGGCGCTGATCTCACCCTTCTCCAGCCGGCCAAGAACCTGATCAAGGGCTTCCACTCAGGCGGCGGCATCGCGTCCGAGGGTCAGGTGATTTACCATATCCTGAAAGATTACAAAGGCTTTGCCACTGTCGAGGTCGAGGTCGTGGCGGCATCCGCTGCAACCCTTATTGCCATGGCGGGCGACAAGATCATCATGCGCATGGACGCGTGGGAGCTGGTGCATGATCCGCCTGCGCTGGTCTGACTATGACGGCATAAAGATCAGCCTGCGCCAGAACAAAAGCAAGCGGCGCGTGCTGGTTCCCTGCATTCAGGCACTCAAGCGCATGCTGGACGCAATGCAGCGTGTTGGCCCCTACATTCTGACCCGCCCTGATGGCAGGCCATAGAGTGCCGAACGCGACGACAAGGCCATGGGCAAGGCATGGACTGCACACATGAAGGCATGCGGCCTGTATAATGTGGACAAGTCCGAGCGACTGGAATTTCGCGATCTGCGCGGCACGGCGGTAACGTTGCTTTCTGAAGCGGGCTGTCCAGTCCCTCAGATTGTATCGATCACCGGCCACTCCCTGCAATCAGCACACCGTATTCTGGAAAAATATCTCGCCAGAACTGAAGCGCTGTCACAGACAGCGATTCACCACTTCGAGAACGCAACGGCAACAGCTTTTGCAAACCACAAATGCAGCGCGAGCCGCACCAAAGCGGAAAAATGAAAGAAAACAATAATATGTATGGCGCGCCCGAAAGGATTCGAACCTCTGACCCCCAGATTCGTAGTCTGGTGCTCTATCCAGCTGAGCTACGGGCGCGTTGAGGGCGACATACCCCCCTGCCCCGTCCTTTGCAAGGGGACTTTCAAAACGAATTTGCAAATCCGGCGGAAAAATTCAAACCTCGCAGGGAAGCCAGATGCGAAACTCTGTTCCTTCGGCATCTGAGCGGATCAACTCCAGCACGCCACCATGCCCGCGCACCAGTTCTGCTGCAATCGCCAGCCCCAGCCCGACACCGCCTTTGCGCGCGCCGCCCTGAAACGCCTCGAACAGGTGCTCGCGTGCCTTGGGTGGCAGGCCCGGCCCCGAATCGCCCACCCGGATTGCAACGCCGGGCTTTCCGTCCTGTTGCGCGCGCTTTGCCAGTATCTCGATCACGCCGGGTTGTTTGGTGGCCTCAAGGGCCTGACGCGCATTGCGCACCAGATTGCTCAGAACGCGAAACAACTGCTCGCCATCGGCATGGACATGCAGATCGGCAGGCAGATCGGTCAGGAATGTGATCTCGGCACTGTCGGCAACGGCCAGTTTCTCGTTCTCCACAACATCTTCAACCAATGCCCCGAGGGGCAGTCGTGCAAGTTTTGGCGGCGCCTCTTCTGCTTTGCCAAAGGCCAGCGTGGATTCGCACAGGTTGATCGCCCGCGACAACGAGCCGACAAGCTTGGGCGCGGCACGCTGGACGCTGGGGTCTTTGCTCAACTCCATCCGGTCGGCCAGCATGGATGCGGTTGTCAGCATATTGCGCAGGTCATGGCTGATCCGCGCGACCGACCCGCCCAGTTGCACAAGCCGGTTTTTCTGCCGCAACAGCCCTGTCAGGTCGGTCTGCATCTGGTTCAGCGCCTCTTCCGCCTCGCGGATCTCGCGGATGGTGGATCGGGGCACGATAATGCGGTTGGCATCTTGCGGTGCCTCTGCATAAGCCGACATAGACCGGATCACCCGCCGCATCGGTGCCACGACAAAAGCCTGAATGGAAAGATACAGCAACAGCGCCGTGATCCCTGAAATCAGCAAGGTAAGCAGCAAGATACGCTTGCCATATTCCCACAATCCGGCTTGCAGATTTTCCGTATCCAGCGTGATTTCAATCAGCAAACCGGCCTGTCGCACAGGATCGCCGATAACCCGAATGATCCGCCCCTCGTTGCGGCGCATCTCGTCCAGCGCATCGCGCATCAGCGCAAAGGCATTGGCACCGCGCAGGTCATATGTCGCATCGATCTGCCCCGGTATAGGCGAGGATAAGATAAGTTCGCGCACAGCATCGCGGCGCAGCACCACGTTATAGACGCCCGCATTCTCCAGCAACTCGCCCGCCAACTCCCCTGCGATGGACCCGTCAGAGGCAAGAAGCGCAAGCGACGCGATTTGCGCACGCTCCAGCCGTGCCAGAAGGTACTCTTCACGATAGCGTGACACCGAGGGGACAAAAATCAACACTTCGGCCAGCATCACGAAGATGACGACAAGCCAAAGAAATCGCGCTGACAAACTATTCGAGATCATACCCTTACCTAGCGCATGCTGGTCAGGGCAACCACCTCTGAACCATCCCGACAAAGCGCTTCACGTTTATGCTATCAAAGAGTTTGGGTGAAAAATAGGCCCCTGCTGCGCGTTTGCCGATTTCCGCCAAAGTTGGGTAAGGCAAGACTGTGCCCGCAATGGCGCCAAGCTTGAGGCTGTTGGCCATGGCCAGCGCATAGGGGGCGATCACCTCGCCCGCCTGCGCGCCAACAATCGTGACGCCCACAGGCCGCCCACGAACCGCCATCAGCTTGATGAACCCTGTGGTCTGCCCCTCGGCCTGCGCGCGGTCGATCTGGTCATAGCCCACTTTATGCACGCTGAGTGCGCCGCCATAGCGCTTGCGCGCATCCGCTTCACTCAGGCCGATATGGGCCAGTTCGGGGTCGGTAAAGGTGACATGGGGAATATGGTCATGTCGCGCTTTCGCAGGCAAACCCAATACCACAGAACGGATAACCACGCCCGCGTGATAGCCCGCCAGATGGGTGAATTGACCCTGCCCTGCCACATCGCCAATCGCATGGACGCGCCTGTTGGTGCTGCGCAACCTTGCATCGACGGTAATGCCTGCACGGGTGTGGCGAATGCCTGCCTTGTCCAGATCCAGCTTTTCGACATTGGGCGCACGCCCGACAGCCACCAGCAGATGCGTTCCCACAAAGATCGTGCCGCCCTTGACCTGCACTTCAATCGCGCCTGCGCGGCCAGAGACCTGTTCAACCTGCGCCTGCTCGACAATCTCGATCCCCTCGCTGCGCAAATGCTCCAGCACCACAGCGGCCGCCTCTGGGTCATCGCGGCCAAGGGCTGCGGCCCCTTCAATCACCGTGACCCGCGCGCCAAGGCGCTTATGCGCTTGCGCCATTTCCAGCCCGATGGGACCAGCGCCAATGACCAGCAGATGGCCGGGGCAATCTGCCTGCGTGAACAGGGTTTCATTGGTCATATAGGGGACATCCTCCAACCCCTTGATCGGGGGGATAAAGGCACGCGACCCGGTCGCCACCACAAAGCGCCGCGCAGAGATTGTCACATCCCCCACAGTCACAGTGTCGGGGCCAGTGAAACGGGCAAACCCCTGTATGACCTGCACGCCAAGCCCCTCAAAGCGTTCAACCGAATCATGCGGCTCGATCGTGGCGATGGTGGATTTTACATGCGCCATTGCGGCGCGGAAATCTTCCGCGCGCGGTGTGTCGCCGCGCGCCTTGACCGCCTTGGCCTGCGACAACAACGCCTTGGACGGGACGCAGCCGTAATTCAGGCAATCCCCCCCCATTTTGTGCCCTTCAATCAGCACGACACGCGCGCCCATCTGCACCGCCCCCGCCGCAACCGACAACCCGCCAGAGCCGCCGCCGATAACACAAATATCCGTCTTGATCCGGCTCATACGTCACGCTCCTTGCCACGTAGGGATTTCAGGATTGTGGGCAGCAACGACAAAGCCGCCAGCCCCAGCAGCGGCCCCAGAATATGCGGCTCGAAGATAATGCCCAGATCGGGCGTTTCATCGCGGGCAAACACATCGCCCAGTCCAGCGCCAACCCAAGTATAGATAATGCCACCCGGCATGATGCCCAGAAAAGTTGTGGCCGCAAAAACCGAAATGCGCACCCCAATCAAGGCAGGAATCACATTCATCACGAAAAACGGCAGCACCGGCATCAGCCGCAGCGAGAACAGCACCGGAAATTCATTTGCGCGAATCGCCTGCGTCATCCGCTTTACACGCCCGTCGCTGGCATCGATCTTGGCGGCCATCGACCGGCCAAACCCCGCGCGCACCGCAAGAAAGATCAGCACCGCGCCGATTGTCGCGGCAATAATGTTGAACGCAGCCCCCGGAAATACGCCGAACAGGAACCCCCCTGTCAGCGTGGCCGCTGTTGCACCGGGCAGCGAAAAGCTGACAATGGCGATATAGGCCAGCACAAAAGCCGCCGCTGTCAGCAGATAATTGCTGTCCCGAAAGGCGATCAGCGCGGCACGGTTGTCGCGCAATGCGTCAAAGGACAGATATTCGCGCAACACCACAGCGCCAAGGATGGCGACAAGCAGGATAATGATAATTGGCAGGCGCTGGCGCCATTGCGCGATTGGAAGCTGGGGCTGGGTCACGCGATACTGTCCTTTTTTGGCTGTCACATGCCGGATTACGTCAGCACGCCCCAAGTGTTACGCATTTTCTTGCATTATCACGCGGCCTTGATGACATGCGAGGGTATCTGCGGGAATTGTTACAGTTTTCTGCATGATCCAGCACAAGACCCGCCCTTTTCGCAGATTAGAGAATTGACTTACGCCCCTGTGCCGCGTATTCGGCGAGCCTGAATTAGGACTGGGGGCCGAATCCGGCAGGATCTGCGGTTGCCCGAATGTAAGGAACGGAGCGATGAAACGCACCTATCAGCCCAGCAATCTGGTACGCAAGCGCCGCCACGGCTTTCGCGCACGCATGGCAACCAAAGCCGGTCAGAAAATTCTGAACGCACGCCGCCGCATTGGCCGCAAGAAGCTGTCAGCATAAGCATATGGCCTGCGATAGCGGGCCAATGGTGAGCAAGATGAAACCGCCGGTTGCAGATGTGGTAAGGCCAAATGCCGAACCCGCAGATGTGTCGGCGGATTTGTCATGTCTGACGCCCGAAACGCTGAAGAAACGTGCGGATTTCCTGCGCGCGGCCAAGGCAAGGCGCCTGCCCTGCCCGGCCTTCCTGCTACAGGCCCGCCAGCGCGACACGGACGCGCGCGAAGGTTTGCGCGTGGGCTTCACCTGTTCAAAGAAACTTGGGAATGCTGTTGCACGCAACCGCGCCAAACGGCGCTTGCGCGAAGTCGCGCGCCATGTCCTGCCGCGTCACGGGCGCGCGGGGTGGGATTATGTGCTTGTGGGCCGCCCTGACGCGACCGCGCATCACAATTTCGCCGATATGTGCGCAGACCTTGAACGCGCGCTGACCAAGCTGCATGGGGGCGCGACATGACCCCTTTTGCATGGGTTGTCTCTTTGCCGGTGCGGTTTTACCGGATCGTGTTCAGCCCATGGGTGGGGCATGCATGCCGGTTTCAGCCCACCTGTTCGGCCTATGCGATGGACGCGTTGGAACGGCACGGCGCGCTGAAAGGCAGCTGGCTTGCCGCCCGCCGGATCGGACGGTGCCATCCTTGGGGCAGTTCCGGTTACGATCCGGTTCCGGCACCACAGGCGGACCAGAAAACACGCCCCGATTGCGACGAAAGGTGATGCTGCATGCTTGATGAGACATCAGATATCCCGCCGATCCTGCAAGCTGCCCCCGACAGCACCGAATTTCGTAAGCTGCGCAAGCGCATCATCCGCGAAACCCGCGCGGCGATTGACCAATATGGCATGATCCAGCCCGGCGCACGCTGGCTGGTCTGCCTGTCTGGTGGCAAGGACAGCTACACCCTGCTGGCCGCGCTGATCGAACTGAAATGGCGTGGCCTTTTGCCGGTGGAATTGCTGGCCTGCAATCTGGATCAGGGCCAGCCCGGCTTTCCGGCAACGGTGCTGCCAGAGTTTCTGACCCGCATGCAGGTGCCGCACCGGATCGAGTATCGGGACACCTATTCCATTGTCATGGACAAGGTGCCGCAAGGGCGCACCTATTGCGCGCTGTGTTCACGGCTGCGACGCGGAAACCTGTACCGAATCGCCCGCGAAGAAGGGTGTTCGGCTGTGGTGCTGGGCCATCATCGGGATGATCTGCTGGAAACTTTCTTCATGAATTTGTTTCACGGCGGGCGATTGGCCACGATGCCGCCCAAACTGGTAAATGAAGATGGCGATCTGTTTGTCTATCGCCCCCTCGCCTTTGTGCCCGAGGAAGATTGCGACCGTTTTGCCCGCGCCATGAACTACCCCATCATCCCCTGCGATCTGTGCGGCAGTCAGGACGGATTGCAGCGTATGCAGGTCAAGGCGCTGCTGAACGAGTGGGAAAAACGCATGCCGGGCCGGCGCAACATCATGTTTCGTGCCCTGATGAATATTCGCCCCTCGCATATGCCAGATCCGCAGCTTTTTGATTTTCTTTCCCTTGCAACTGCGCTGCGGACTGATACGGACCTTCAAACGCCACCGGTTTTAGACGCGATGTGATGACGCGCCGTCCGAATTCAGGGGAAAATCGCTTGACCTTTGGGCGGGGCTTCTGTTGAACCGGGCGCGACCCCAGATGTGACAGGATACGGCCTTCTCATGGATGAACAGAACCGCAATCTGCTTATGGCTTTCGCCCTAAGCCTCATGGTGCTCGTGGTCTGGATGTGGATGTTCCCACCCCCCGAACCCGCACCGCGCGACACAGCCGATGTGACCGAACTGCCCATCGCGGCAGGCGGAGAGGCGCAATCCATGGCCGAGGCCGAGCAGGTCGAACTCGATGAGGAACTGCCCCGCATCGAAATCGATACGCCCCGCCTGACAGGCTCCATCAACCTGCGTGGTGGCCGGATTGATGATCTGTCGCTGAAGGATTACCGCGAAACAGTCGATCCCGGCGCAAGCATCGTTCAGCTTCTTATGCCAGAGGACCAGAACGAAGCGTTTTATGCGCTATATGGCTGGCGCCCCGGCCGCGACATGGGCTGGGATGACGTGCCCGGTGCCAATACCCCTTGGGAATTGGTCGAAGGCACCAACCTTTCGCCGGGCCTGCCTGTCACACTGGCATGGACAAATGACACCGGCCTGCGCTTTACCCAGCGCTTCGAGATTGACGAGAACTATATGTTCACCGTCACCCAAGGGGTCGAGAATACCAGCGACACAACCGCGCGCATGGCCCCTTATGGCCTGCTCTCGCGGCATGGCGAACCAAGCGACCTTGAAAATTTCTTCATCAGTCATGAAGGGTTTATCGAGGTTGCAGATGGCCGCCTGAATGAAGACAAATACAAGGCCGTGCGCGATTTCCGTGTCAGCGAGCGTGAAAACACCAACGCCCGCGTCACAGAAGTGGCTGAAAACGGCTGGCTTGGCATTTCCGACAAATACTGGATGGCCATGCTGATCCCGCAGCCCGGACAGCCCTTTTCGGCTGTTTCGCGCTATATTCCTGCGCGCGATGTGTACCAGACCCGCGCAGACCTGCCCACACTGACAGTCGGGCCGGGCGAAAGCGATCAAGTCCAGACCATGCTGTTTGCGGGTGCCAAGGAATGGACCGTCATCCGCAATTACGAGCGTGACCTGGGCATCGAGCGCTTTATCGACGCCATCGACTGGGGCTGGTTCTTCTTCCTGACCAAGCCGATTTTCGCCACGCTGTATTTCATCAATGGCATTATCGGCAATATGGGCTGGTCGATCGTCACTCTGACACTGCTGATCAAGGCCATCTTGCTGCCGCTGGCGTGGAAATCCTATGTCAGCATGGCCAAGATGAAAGAACTGCAACCCGACATGCTGGCCATCAAGGACCGTGCGGGCGACGACAAGCAGAAAATGCAGCAGGAAATGATGAAGCTGTATAAGGAGAAGAAGGTCAACCCCGCTGCGGGCTGCCTGCCGATCCTGTTGCAGATTCCGATTTTCTTCTCGCTGTATAAGGTGATCTTCGTCACGCTGGAATTGCGGCACGCGCCATGGTTCGGCGTGTTCAACGACCTCTCGGCGCCTGACCCCACCTCGATCATGAACCTGTTCGGGTTGCTGCCATGGGCTGCACCCCACCCCGACAGCATTCTTGCGATGATCTTTATCGGTATTCTGCCGATCATGCTGGGTGTGTCGATGTGGTTGCAGATGAAGCTGAACCCAACGCCCACCGAACCGATCCAGCAGGCCGTCATGACATGGATGCCTTGGATCTTCATGTTCATGCTGGGTTGGTTTGCCTCGGGTCTGGTGCTGTACTGGATTGCGAACAACGTCATCACCTTTACACAGCAATATTCGATCATGGCGATGAATGGCAGCCGGCCAGACCTGCTTGGCAATATCGGCGTCAAGAAGAAGAAAAAGGGCTAGGCCCGTGGGGTGGCGGCTTGCGCATATCTTCCGCCATCCCATCAAGGCGCATGGGCGCGAAGAGTTGCCTGTGGTCCCCCTGACCGAAGGGCGCTGCCTGCCCTATGACCGGCATTGGGCCGTCGCACACGAAGCGGCGGCCCTGTTGCCCGGCTGGAACGCCTGCATGAACTTCACCCGCGGGGCCAAAACCCCCACCTTGCAGGCGATCCAGTGCCAGTTTGACGAAATGACCGGCCAGATCACCCTGACCCACCCCGACCGGCCCGCGATACAATTTGCCCCCGATGACAGCGCAGGGCAGCATGCCTTTCTTGACTGGCTGCGCCCGCTGATGGTGGGGGGGCGCGCCCAGCCTGAGCGCCTTGTCAGTGCCGGCCGTGGCATGACCGATTCAGATTTCGAGTCGGTGTCGATCCTGAACATGGCCTCGAACCGCGTGCTGGGCGCGCGGCTTGGGCGCGATCTGGGGTTGGACCGCTGGCGCGGCAATCTGTGGCTGGACGGGCTGGTTCCTTGGGAAGAATTCGATCTGCTTGGCCGAAACTTGCAAATCGGCGCGGCAAAACTGAAAATAGTAGAACGCATCACACGGTGCCGCGCGACGATGGTGGATTGCGCAACCGGCAAGATTGACGTCAATACGCTTGACGCCCTCGAACAGGCCTATGACCACACCGATTTCGGTGTATATGCCGTTGTCACCCAATCCGGCGCAATCCGCGCAGGCGACCCGGTGGAGATTTTACCATGACCACGCTGCCGTTTCCCATTGTCGAAGACCCCGACGCCCTTGCACTGGAGGCAGGGCGCAAGCTGCTGACCAGCGAGGTGGAGTTCCTCAAGGGTGTGGTGGCCATGGATGGCCTGCCCCCTGCCGACCGGCTGGAAGTCTGTTTTGCGGGCCGCTCGAACGTGGGCAAATCCAGCCTGATAAATGCGCTGACAGGCCGCCGCGCGATTGCGCGCACCTCGAACACACCGGGGCGCACTCAGGAAATCAACTATTTCACCGCAGGCGACAGCCACTATCTGGTGGACCTTCCGGGCTATGGCTTTGCCAAAGCCCCCCTGCCCGTGGTCGAGAAGTGGCAACGCCTGCTGAAAGCCTATCTGTCAGGCCGCGCCAACCTGCGCCGCGCCTTTCTGCTGGTCGATATGCGCCACGGCGTGAAGGACGTGGACGCCGAAATCATGAAGCTGCTGAACCAATCGGCGGTCACCTTTCAGGTGGTGCTGACCAAGGCCGACAAACTCAGCACCGCCGAGCAGGACAAAACCCTTGCCCAAGTGCGCGCCGCCCTTGCCAAGCATCCGGCCGCATATCCCGAACTTGTCGTGACCTCGTCCGAAAAGGGCGCGGGCATTCCCACCTTGCGCGCGATCATCGCTGGACTGACCTAAATGAAGAAGCAACGCCCCATGACTCAGGACTGGTTTGCCACCGCCCGGACATTGTCCGAGGCGCTTCCTTATCTGCAACGCTACGCTGGCGCGATTGTCGTCATCAAATTCGGCGGTCATGCTATGGGTGACGCCGAAGAAATGGCCAGTTTCGCGCGCGATGTGGTGCTGATGCGTCAGGTTGGCGTAAACCCCGTCATCGTGCATGGCGGCGGGCCGATGATTAACGAAATGCTGGGCAAACTGAACATCCAGTCCGATTTCGTGCGCGGCAAGCGCGTGACCGACGCGGCCACCATGGAAGTGGTCGAGATGGTCTTGTCCGGTGCCGTGAACAAACGCATTGTGCAGGCCATACAGGATGAAGGCGGGCGCGCGGTGGGCCTGTCGGGCAAAGATGGCGGCATGGTCACCTGCGAAGCGGACGACCCCGAACTGGGCCTTGTTGGCCGCCCCGTCGCGGTGAATACCGATCTGCTGCACCATCTGTTCACGGGCGGCTTTATTCCCGTGATTGCACCCTTGGGCATGGGCCGTCAGGGCGAGACATATAATATTAACGGCGACACCGCCGCAGGTGCCATCGCTGGCGCGCTGAAAGCAGACCGCCTGTTGCTGCTGACGGATGTCTCCGGCGTCAAGAATGCCAGCGGCGAAGTCGTCACCCAACTCTCTCCCGCCCATGTGCGCGAGTTGACAGAGGCAGGTGTGATCGCAGGCGGCATGATCCCGAAAACCGAAACCGCGCTTGCGGCCATTGAAGGGGGTGTGCGCGCTGTGGTCATCCTGGATGGCCGCGCGCCCAATGCCTGCCTGCTGGAACTGTTCACGGACCATGGTGCTGGCAGCATCATCCGCAACAGCGCGCCGCAAATCACACCAAAAGGCTAGGCGCATGGCGGGGCTTGACCAGATTTCCAATCTGGCACGGCCCCACGCGCTGGCAGTTCTGGGCGCGTTCCACAAAGGGGCCGCCCCAGTGCCCGAAGGTGTTGAAACGCTGGTTCTGCTCGGCCCGCAAGAGCCGGGCTTCTGGGCCAGCTTCACGCAAAGCCCCGAATACCGCGATACCCTGCCAGACCCTATGGACAGATGGTCCCGCCGCATCCTCGACGCGCTGGCGGGCAGGCTTGGCGCGTGTGCGTTCTACCCCTTCGGCACCACCCCGCCGCACCCGTTCTATACATGGGCCAAGGCCAGCGGGCGCGCCTGGCCCTCGCCTGTGCAGTTTCTGGTGCATGATACGGCAGGGCTGTGGCTGTCCTATCGCGGCGCGCTTGGCTTTGCCCAGCGGCTGGACTTGCCCCCACCCCCCGCCGCGCAAAGCCCCTGCACCACTTGCGCGCAGCCCTGCGTCACCGCCTGCCCGGCCCGCGCCCTGACGCAGACAGGCTATGACACGGCTGCCTGCCATGCCTATCTGGACCAGCCCGCGGGGCAAGCCTGCATGACCGGCGGTTGCGCTGTGCGCGCGGCCTGCCCCCTCTCTCACGCCTATGGCCGCGACCCTGACCAATCTGCATTTCACATGAGGCATTTTCACACATGACCCTGCGCCTGATCCTGACCCGCCATGCAAAATCCGACTGGGACAACCCGTTGGAAACCGACCACCAGCGCCGATTAAACCCGCGCGGCACGCGCGCCGCGCCCCTGATCGGGCGCTGGATGGCAGACAAAGGCTATCTGCCGCAAGACGCGCTGGTATCCGATGCGACCCGCACGCGCGAAACATTCGCGCTGCTCAGCACCCAGTTGCCACAGATGCCTGTGCGGTTTGAACCCGCGCTTTATCACGCCTGCCCCGATGTGATGCTGCGCGCCTTGCGCACGGCCAAGGCGCCGACTGTCCTGATGATCGGCCATAACCCCGGCATTGCCGCGCTGGCCGCCATGCTGCTGCGCCAGCGCGTCACGCATCCCGCGTTCAACCAATACCCGACCTGCGCCACACTGGTTGCAGAATTTGACGCTGAAAACTGGGCCGCCGTGGATTACGACACTGGCACCGCACTGGATTTCGTGGTCCCGAGAGAGTTGGAATAACTCATGCCTGCAACGTGAAATACAGGCGCGCGGCATCCAGAAAGCTTTGCCTGCGCGCCTGTGTCAGGGCTTCGGCAATCTCGTCGCTGCCCCATTGCTCGGCCTGCCAATCCTCATCAATGCGAGAGGCGTCCCACAATGCCTCTGGCGGGGCGAAACGGTCCAGCACGGCCAAACCGATAATCAGCGAACCTGTCATCGACACCAGATCATGAAAAGCGGTCAGTTCGAACACGCTCAGCCGCTCGACATCCGCGCGCAGGCTTGCCAGCAAGGCAGGCGGCTGGGGCGTGTGGACAATGCCTGTGCGTACGACAGGGCGCAGGCCATAGCGGTGCGCTGCCCAGTCCACCAGCGGGTCCCAAGCCTGCGCCTCGCGCGCGACAAGCCCCTCTGGCGCCTCGGCGCGGTAACACACCAGATCGCTGTCACCATAGGCGGTGATCAGCTCTGTCACCTCTGATGTTGCAACCTGCACCTTGTCGATGGCCGAATTTGCCGCGCGGGTGACAGGCATTGTCTCTGGGTCCAGCACTTTGTCCTGCGCCTGAAACTCTGCAGCAATCAACTGCGCCACGGCCGCATTCGGCACCACCAGCGCCGCCTTGCCCGGCGTCTTGACCGCGCGCCCGTCCAGCGTGACGGTGAACCCGCCTTCGGTCGCGCAAACCTCGGCCTGCGCCCAGAACCGCTTTTTCACCCAACCGCTCATGCTGCCCTCTCATCCCAGATATCCGCAAGTTCTGCGGGCAATGCCTCAAAGCGGTCTATCACGCGCGGCCCCAGCCGGCTGGCATGGTGATAGCCCCAACTGACGCCCACGCCGTGCAAGCCCGCCGCCCGCGCCATCTCCATGTCATAGACCGTATCGCCCACCATCACCGCATGTTGCGGCGCGATGCCCGTTTCGCGCAGACAGGCCTGCAACATGGACGGGTGCGGTTTTGACGGGTGGTCATCGGCCACCTGCATCGTGACAAACCGCCCCTCCCATCCATGCGCGGCCATCAGGTGCAGCAGGCCGCGCCGTGATTTGCCGGTCGCAATGCCCAAGTGCAGGGACGGGTCGCGCGCCAACGCCTCCAGCATCGCGGCCGCACCGGGGTATAGCGGCGACAGGGTCTGCGCGCGCATGCCCGAATATGCGTCCTTATAGCCCGCCACCAACTGGTCCCGCTCTGGCGCACTTAGTGCAGGCACCAGCCGCGCCATGGCTTGTGGCAGTGACAGGCCCACAATCTCCAGCACTGCGGCACGGTCCGGCGCTGCCAGCCCCAGCCCGCCAAAGGCCTGCGCCATCGCGGCCAGAATATGCGCCTGACTGTCCACAAGCGTGCCATCCACATCAAACACGACCAGACGCAAGATCAGCTTTCCCCCTCAAACGGGTCGGCAGGCACATCGCGTGCATCCCAGCCAAACAGCTTCCAGCTCTCGGCCATATGGTCGGGCAATGGGGCTGTCAGCTCCAGCATCGCGCCTGTCACAGGGTGCTCTACCCGCAAGGACCGCGCATGCAGATGCAGCTTGCGGCTCACCTCGCCGCCAATCCCCGCGCCCCAGCCATCGCCAAGGTTTTCCTGCGCTGATCCGCCATATTTGCCATCCCCCATAATCGGATGGCCCATCTCGGCCATATGCGCGCGCAACTGGTGTGTGCGGCCCGTGATCGGCGACAGGGCCACCCAAGCCGCGCGCCCGCCCAGCCGCTCCAACACGGCGAAATCGGTGGTCGCGCGCTTGGCCCCTTCGACCTTGTCGACTTCGGCAGGGTGGATGCAGTGCATCTTCTCATTGCCCCCCCGTCCACCGGCCTTGACCAGCCCGTATTTGATCGTGCCCTTCAAAGGTTGCGGCACACCGGCCACCAGTGCCCAGTAGATCTTGCGCGTCTCGCGGTGGCGAAACGCTTCGGCCAGCCTACGCGCCACGCGCGGGGTGCGCGCCAGCAGCAACACGCCAGAAGTGTCCTTGTCCAGCCGGTGCACCAGCACAGGGCGTTCCTTATAGTCAAACATCAGCGCCTCGGTCAGCCCGTCAACATGCCGGTTGCCCTGCCCGCTGCCGCCCTGACTCGGCAGGCCCGTCGGTTTGTTCAGCGCGATGATATGCTGGTCTTTCCACATCACGGCGGCCTGAATCATCCGCGCATCACTGGCGCTGATCTTGGATTTGGGCTCTGCCAAGGCGGGCATGCTTTCAGGCAGGGGCGGGACGCGCACCTGCTGTCCGGCCTCGATCCGGCTTGACGCCTTGACCCGCGCGCCATCCACGCGAATATCGCCCTTGCGGCAGGCCTTCTCGATCAGCCCTTGCGTGATTTGCGGAAACTGGCGCTTCAGCCAGCGATCCAGCCGCTGCTCGCCCTCTTCCGGCCCCACTTGCACAACCTGCACTTTACTCATCTTCATCCCCGCTTTTCACATCTTCCTTTCCCTGCCAGCCCCCCGATGTCAACCGGATGCAAGACGCAACCGCAGGCAGACAGCCAATCTGACATTTTCTTGCTCCAAATACTCGCGGGGGTCCGGGGGCGGCAGCCCCCGGGGTTAGCCGCCGCGCTTGGCCCGCAATTTGGCGAAATAGGCCAGCCGCTTGGCCAATTCCCGCTCGAATCCGCGCTCGCGCGGCTGGTACAGCACCGGGCGCTTAACCCCTTCGGGAAAATAATCCTGCCCTGAAAATCCGTCCTCGGCGTCATGGTCGTAATCATAGCCCGCCCCGTAGCCCTGGTCTTTCATTAGCTTCGTGGGCGCATTCAGAATATGCTTGGGCGGGGGCAGCGAGCCGGTTTGCTTTGCCAGTTTCAGCGCGGCTTTCCACGCCACATAGCCCGCATTCGACTTGGGTGCGAGGGCGAGGTAGCTGACCGCCTGCGCCAGCGCCAGATCCCCCTCGGGGCTGCCCAAGCGCTCGTAACTCTGCCACGCTTCCAGACAGACAGCTTGCGCCTGCGGGTCTGCAAGGCCGATATCTTCAACTGCCATCCGCGTCAGGCGGCGCGCCAGATAGCGGGGGTCTTCGCCCCCCTCTATCATGCGTGCGAACCAGTAAAGTGCGGCATCGGGGTCCGACCCGCGCACGGATTTGTGCAGCGCCGAGATCAGGTTGTAATGCGCATCCCCCGATTTGTCGTATTGCGCCGCGCGCCGCATCAGGCGTTTGGACAGATCGGCGCTGTTCAGCTTTCCGCTCAGCCCCCAGCCCATCACCTGCTCGATCAGGTTCAGCGCCGCGCGCCCGTCGCCATCGGCCATGTCCAGCAGCGCCTCGCGCGCGGGGCCGTCCAGCGGCAACGCGCGGCCAAAATCCTGTTCGGCGCGTTGGGCCAGAAGTTCAAGATCGGCCAGACTGAACCGCTCCAGCACGATCACCTGCGCACGCGACAAAAGTGCCGCGTTCAACTCGAATGACGGGTTTTCAGTGGTCGCCCCCACCAGAATGATGGTGCCATCTTCCATATGGGGCAGGAAACTGTCTTGCTGCGACTTGTTGAAGCGGTGAATCTCATCCACGAATAACAATGTGCCGCGCCCGTTCTGGCGACGCAGTTTCGCCTGCTCGAACACCTTGCGCAACTCCGGCACGCCTGTGAAAATCGCGCTGAGTTGTGTGAAATGCAGCGCGGTTTCATCCGCCAGCAACCGCGCGATGGTTGTCTTGCCCACCCCCGGCGGCCCCCACAGGATGAGAGAGGCGATCTGCCCACTGGCCAGCATTGCCCCCAACGGCCCGTCATCGCGCAACACTTTGTCCTGCCCGATCACATCGCGCAGGCTGCGCGGGCGCAACCTGTCCGCAAGCGGACGGGGCGCGCTGTCGGGCGCAGTGTCTTGGGTGTCGAACAGGTCAGCCATATATGCAGTCTATCCCTGTTGCGGCGCGTGCGAAAGGCGCATCACAACCGGAAGCGCAGGGCCACGCGCCGCCCGTCGCGCAAAACCTCGATCAACCATGTGCGCGTCTGTTCGCGCGCCAGCTGCACCACATCCTCGGTCGAAGTGATGGCCGCGCCATTTATCGCTAGCAGAATATCCCCCCTGCGCAGGCCGGTACGGGCGGCAAATTGTTCCAGCCCGGTGACGATGATCCCCTCTGCCTCTGGCGCAAGGTTGTATTCGGAAATCACCGCCGGATTGATCCGCGCGACAGACAGCCCCCGCAGGGCAGAGCGTCCGTCCACATATCGCGCCTGACGGTCGGGGCTATCGGGTGCTGCGATCAGGGCAATCTGGGTGGTCGTCACCTGATCGCCGCGCCGGTAGGTCAGGTCCGATTGCGCACCAAGCCCCTGCACCGACAGGCGGAACATCATCTCGGGGGCCGAGTTGACCGCAGCACCATCGACGCTCAGGACCACATCGCCGCGCAGCAGCCCCGCTTTGGCAAGCGGGCTGTCTGGGTGCATTTCCAGCAGGATCACCCCTTCGGGGGCGGTTTGCCCGAAAGCATCGGCCAGCGCCGCATCGACCGCCTGTGCCGTCACGCCCGCCCAAGGCCGCTGAAAACTGGATTGCCCCGCGCGCGCCTGTTCAACCACTGCCGCGACCAGATTGGCCGGTATCGCAAAGCCAATGCCATGCGACGCCCCCGAGCGCGAGATGATCGCGGTGTTCACCCCCACCAGCCGCCCCTGCATATCGACCAGCGCACCGCCGGAATTGCCCGGATTGATCGGCGCATCGGTCTGGATGAAATACCCCCTGCCCGACCCCACCGCGATACCCGACCGCGCCAGCCCCGAGATGATGCCGCTGGACACTGTCTGCCCCACCCCGAACGGGTTGCCGATGGCCAGAACCAGATCACCCACTTCGGCGGCGTCAGAATCCGCGAAGTGCAGGTTTGGCAAGCCGGATGCCCCGCGCAACCGCAGCACCGCCAGATCGCTTTCTTCATCTGTCAGGATGATTTCGGCGTCATATTCGCGGCGGTCATTCAGCACGACCCTGATCTCGGTCGCATTGCCCACAACATGGAAGTTTGACACGACAATCCCATCCTCGGACAGAATAACCCCCGACCCCAGCGCGTTTTGTACCCGCGGGGTGACCTGCCCGAAATTGCGAAACAGATCGCCAAAGAAGGGATCATTCGCAAACGGGCTAGCGCGCTGCGCAACAACACGCTGCGCATAGATATTGACCACAGCGGGCGCGGCATGGCGCACGACCGGCCCAAAACTGAGTTGCACTTCGGCCAGCGAGTTTGGCACCGTCTCGGCCCGCGCAGGGATTGCCCAAGCCAAGGCCGCACAAAACGCAATCAGGGTGACAGGACGCATATGCAAAACTCCCTCTTACAGCTTGCGCAATATAGGAAACGGCCAGCGCCAAGTTCAATGCAAAAGGCCCGCACAAGATGTGCGGGCCTTTGCTTAACGCTGTGCTGCGAAACTTAGGCTTCGGCTGCTTCTGCTTCCAGACGGGCCAGATCGGCAGCGCCTTTGGCAGTCACGTCACGGTCAACAAATTCGATGATCGCCATTGGCGCCATGTCGCCATACCGGAAACCGGCTTTCAGAATGCGCACATAGCCGCCCTGACGGTCTTTGTAGCGGGGGCCAAGCACGTCAAACAGCTTGGCAACATACATGTCCTGCTTCAGCTGCGATGCGGCCTGACGGCGTGCATGCAGGTCGCCGCGCTTGGCCAGCGTGATCAGCTTTTCGATGATCGGGCGCAGTTCCTTGGCTTTGGGCAGGGTGGTCTTGATCTGCTCATGTTCAATGAGCGAGCCCGACATATTCGCCCACAGCGCCTTGCGGTGCTCATGTGTGCGGTTCAGGCGGCGGTATCCTCTGGCGTGACGCATGTCATTTCTCCTTTAACGTCATTTTTACTTTGTCTGGCCTAGGCTGCGTGACCTCGGCTCTCCTTGGGGCATGTGCCCGGTCGTAGGCAGGGCGGGTGGTTGACCCGCCCTGCAAATCTTAGAACTGGTCTTCGAACCGCTTGGCAAGGTCGTCGATATTCTCTGGCGGCCATTCCTCGACATCCATGCCAAGGTGCAAGCCCATACCAGACAGCACTTCCTTGATCTCGTTCAGCGATTTGCGGCCGAAATTCGGTGTGCGCAGCATTTCTGCTTCGGTCTTCTGAATCAGATCGCCAATATACACGATATTGTCGTTCTTCAGGCAGTTGGCCGAACGGACCGACAGTTCCAACTCGTCTACTTTCTTCAGCAGCAGCGGGTTGAATTCCAGACCGTCATCATCATCTTTCGAGCCAGCCGATTCAGGCTCGTCGAAATTGACGAAGATTTGCAGCTGGTCTTGCAGAATGCGCGCCGCGAATGCGACAGCATCTTCTGCACTGACAGAACCGTCAGTTTCCACTTTCATGGTCAGCTTATCATAATCCAGAACCTGCCCTTCGCGGGTGGGCTGAACTTCGTAGCTGGTTTTCTTGACAGGCGAGAAAATGGCGTCGATCGGAATCAGACCGATGGGCGCATCTTCGGGCCGGTTCTTGTCGGCCGAGACATAGCCCTTGCCGGTATTCACCGTCAGTTCCATGTAGACCGACGCGCCATCGTCAAGGTGACAGATGACCTGATCGCGGTTCAGAACCTCGATGCCCGCAGATGTCTGAATATCACCCGCAGTCACAACGCCCGGCCCTTGTGCGGAAATCGACAGGCGTTTTGGCCCTTCGACATCCATGCGCAGGGACACGGTTTTCAGGTTCAGAACAATATCTGTCACATCTTCGCGCACGCCCGGCACGGAAGAGAATTCGTGCAGCACATTGTCAATCTGGACAGAGGTGATGGCCGCGCCCTGAAGCGACGACATCAGCACGCGACGCAGCGCGTTGCCAAGGGTCAGACCAAAGCCGCGTTCCAGCGGTTCTGCAATGACTGTTGCCTGACGCATAGGGTCAGCACCTGGCTTGACTTCCAGTTGCGTGGGCTTGATCAATTCTTGCCAATTTTTATGGATCATGCGTGTCGCCTCCATTCCTGTTGCTGCGCCATGTCCGTAACGCGGCAACGCCCGAGGTTCAAAAATGACAAAGCCAGACCGCGAAAATCACGCGGCCTGACCAAGGGTATACAGAAATCAGACGCGACGCCGCTTTGGCGGGCGGCAGCCATTATGGGCCATTGGTGTCACATCGCGGATAGACGTGATGTTGAAACCGGCAGCAGCCAAGGCGCGCAGCGCAGATTCACGGCCCGAACCGGGGCCTTGCACTTCGACTTCCAATGTCTTGACGCCATGTTCCTGCGCCTTCTTGCCTGCATCTTCGGCAGCAAGCTGGGCGGCATAAGGTGTCGATTTACGCGACCCTTTGAACCCCATTGTGCCAGCAGACGACCAAGAAATGGCGTTGCCCTGCACATCCGAGATCAGGATTTTGGTGTTGTTGAAGCTGGAGTTCACATGGGCAACACCAGCAGCAATATTCTTGCGGACTTTGCGTTTGACGCGAGTCTTTTCACGAGCCATCGTTCAAACCTCCCCTTACTTCTTCTTGCCGGCGATTGCTTTCGCCGGACCTTTGCGCGTGCGCGCATTGGTATGTGTGCGCTGTCCGCGCACGGGAAGGTTGCGACGATGACGCAGACCACGGTAAGACCCCATGTCCATCATGCTTTTGATGTTCATCTGGACTTCGCGGCGCAAATCGCCTTCAACTGTGAAATTCGCGTCGATATGTTCACGGATGGACAGGATCTCGCTGTCCGACAGCTCGTTGACGCGGCGCGTCAGGTCGATGCCCACCGAAGTGCAAATCTCCTCGGCCGCTCTGGGGCCGATGCCGTGGATATAGGTCAACGCGATGGGAACGCGCTTTCCTGTCGGGATGTTTACGCCAGCAATACGTGCCACGCGGGTGCTTCCTTTCGTTGCGGTTCCGTAATACCAGAACCTTTTTTCACAACACGGGCCGAATGCCCGCGTGCATCAAAAACAAATCACGCCCCGAATACGAGGCGCGATTCGTCAGTCGAGATTTGCGGGTAAGTCTTTTTCGTCATAACGTCAATAGGATCAGACAGCGTTTTATCACACGTCGCGGTTACCGCAGGCTTTGGGGAGAGATACGCGCGAATTTACGCGCATCCCCCCTGCACCCAGTGCATATATCAGCGGCGCGCGGGTGCTTTTGGTTTGCCCGCTGGCCCCTTTTTGCGGCCCTTGCCGCGAAGCTGCGACTTCTCCAAAAGCCCCTCATACTGATGCGCGACTAGATGCGACTGAACACGGTTGATCGTGTCCATCGTCACCGACACAACAATCAGAACCGAAGTACCGCCAAAATAGAACGGGATGGCAAGCTGGCCGCGCAGGATTTCGGGAAGCAAACACACAGCCGCCAGATAGATCGCGCCGACAGTGACAATCCGGTGGACCACATAGTCCAGATACTCTTCAGTGCGCTTGCCCGGACGAATACCGGGAATAAACCCGTTCTGGTTTTTCAGGTTATCGGCCACATCTTCGGTCTTGAAGGCCACATTCGTGGTGTAGAAGAATGTGAAAAAGATGATCATCGCCGTGAAGAATGCCAGATAGGCAGGCTGCCCCGGCCCGAAATAGGCCAGCACCGTCGCCATAAATTCGCTTTGCGAATTGCCAGAGAAGGTCGCGACCGTGGTCGGCAACAGCAACAGCGATGACGCGAAGATGGCGGGAATCACATTGGCGGGGTTCACCTTGATCGGCAGATGCGACGCACCGCCGTCAAACACTTTCATACCAACCTGACGCCGCGGGTATTGAATGGTGATCTTGCGGATCGCGCGTTCCATGAACACCACGAAGGCGATCACCGCAATCACCATAATGATAACCCCGACGATCACTGCGGGAGAGATGTCACCAGTCCGTCCCTGGCTGAGGAATTGCGCAAGTGCCGCTGGCAATTCGGCGATGATGCCCACAAAGATGATCAACGAGATACCGTTGCCGATGCCGCGCTCGGTGATCTGCTCGCCCAGCCACATCAGGAACATGGTGCCGCCCACAAGCGTAATCACCACAGCCGAGCGGAAAAACCAGCCCGGATCGGTTGCAAGATCGCCCGCTTCCAACGACACGGCAAGCCCGTAAGATTGGCCCGTCGCCAGAATAACAGTCAGATAGCGCGTATACTGGTTCAGCTTGCGCCGCCCCATCTCGCCTTCTTTCTTGAGCTGTTTCCAAGGCTCGTACATGGCACCAACCAACTGCACGATAATGGCTGCGGAAATATAGGGCATGATGCCAAGGGCAAAAATACCCATGCGGCTGATTGCGCCGCCTGTGAACATGTTGAGCATGCCACCGATACCGGCCGCTGCCTCATCCATAAATTCACGCAGTGCCAGACCATCGATGCCCGGCACAGGAATATATGTCCCGATTCGATAAACAATCAGAAGCCCGAGCGCAAAAAAGATGCGGCGGCGCAAATCCGTGGCTTTCGCCAGCGCGCCCCACCCAGTGTTGGTCGCAAGTGAATCAGAAGCAGATGCCATGCGCGTCTCTCTCTGTCATGTCAGCGCCGCCAAACCGGGGTACGGTCGGCGGCGCGAAATCCCGTATGCGGATGATGTAAGCGGCGAAGACGCCGCTCACAACCATTATTCGGCTGCCGCCTCTTCCTTTTTCGCCACAGGAGCGAGGATCTCGATAGAACCGCCAGCTTTTTCTACAGCATCAACCGCTGATTTCGAGGCACCAGTGACCTGCAAGGAAACTTTCGTCGTGATCTCGCCCTTCGCCAGAACGCGCACGCCATCCAGCTTGCGACGCACCAGACCGGATGCGATCAGCGCATCTTCGGTGATGAGGTTGCTGGCGTCCAGCTTGCCTTCGGTGATGAATTTCTCGATCAGGCCAAGGTTGACGACAGCAAAAGCCTTGCGGTTTGGCTTGTTGAAGCCACGCTTTGGCAGACGCATGTACAAAGGCATCTGACCGCCTTCGTAGGACTTGATCGCCACACCAGAACGCGAGTTCTGACCCTTGATCCCGCGGCCACCCATTTTGCCCTTGCCAGAGCCGGGACCGCGACCAACGCGCATGCGCTTTTTGGTGGCGCCTGCATTGTCACGAAGTTCATTCAGTTTCATGTCGCTTCTCCTTTTGCCGGAACACCCTGCCAGCGACGGATCAGGGCAACGCGGCGTTGTAAATGTCGGACAAGAGGCCCCGGATCAAGTCCGGGGCCGCTGGAATTATTCTATTCAGCCGCGCTCTTCAATGATCTGCACCATATGCGAGATCGAGTTGACCATGCCGCGCACGGAAGGTGTATCTTCCAGTTCGCGTGTACGGTGCATTTTGTTCAGCCCCAACCCCTTCAGGGTTGCGCGCTGGACTGCGGGGCGACGGATCGGCGAGCCGATCTGTTTGACCACGATGGTTTTTGCCATGATTCTGTGCTCCCCTTATGCGTCGACTGTTTCGGCTTCGGGTTTGCGCAGAATATCCGCAACCTTCTTGCCACGACGCTGTGCCACCTGACGAGGGCTGGACGATGCGCGCAGCGCGTCAAAAGTTGCCCGAACCATATTATAGGGGTTCTGGCTGCCTTGCGACTTTGCCACCACATCCTGCAAGCCCAGCATCTCGAACACGGCACGCATTGGACCACCGGCAATGATGCCAGTCCCCGGTACGGCTGTGCGCATGATCACCTTGCCCGCGCCATGACGCCCTTCGATGTCATGATGCAGCGTACGGCCATCGCGCAGCGGCACACGGATCATCTGGCGCTTGGCCTGCTCGGTTGCCTTGCGGATCGCCTCGGGCACTTCTTTCGCCTTGCCCTTGCCGAAGCCCACACGCCCGCGCTGGTCGCCAACCACAACAAGTGCTGCAAAGCCGAAGCGTTTGCCGCCTTTTACGGTTTTCGACACGCGGTTGATCGCGACCAGACGATCGGCGAATTCCGGGTTTTCGTCGCGCTCGCGGCGGTCCCGGCGGTTTTCTCTTTCTGCCATAATCGTCTCCTCAGAACTTCAGGCCGCCTTCACGGGCTGCATCGGCCAAAGCCTTTACCTTCCCGTGAAAGTGAAATCCACCGCGGTCGAAATAGCATTCCTCGACGCCGGCGGCTTTCGCACGTTCGGCAATCGCGGCGCCAATCTTGGTGGCAGCGTCCTTGTTGTTGATGCCCACCAACCCGAAATCCTTTTCGAGCGTCGAGGCCGAGGCCAGTGTTACGCCGTTCGCATCGTCGATCAGCTGAACGCTGATGTTCTTGTTGGAACGGTGAACCGAAAGGCGCGGACGCCCGTTGGCCGTTTTCTTGATCTTGTTCCGTACGCGCAAGCGGCGTTTCTGGAACAGCTTTTGCTTTGTGTTCGCCATCTGTCGCGCCCTTACTTCTTCTTGCCTTCCTTACGGAAGATATATTCGTCCTTGTAGCGGATACCCTTGCCTTTGTAAGGCTCGGGCGCACGCCACTTGCGGATATTTGCAGCACATTCGCCAACGGCCTGCTGGTCCATGCCCTCGACAATGATCTCGGTCTGTTTCGGAACCGTAACAGAAATGCCCTCGGGCACTGTGAAGATCACTTCGTGGCTGTAACCCAGCGACAGTTTCAGGTCTTTGCCCTGCATCGCAGCACGGTAACCAACGCCGACCAGTTCAAGTTCTTTCTTGAACCCGTCTGTCACGCCCTGTGCAAGATTCGCCACCATCGAGCGGGTCATGCCCCACTGCTGGCGCGCACGCTTGGACAGGCCACGCGGCTTGATCGAGACCACATTGCCTTCAAGGATGATATCCACATCGTCACCTGCGGTGAAGCTGCGGGTGCCTTTTGGACCTTTGACCTCGATGGTCTGCCCTTTAACCTGAGCCGAAACGCTTGATGGCAGTTCGACAGGCTTTTTGCCAATACGAGACATCTCAGCCCTCCTCAGAATACACGGCAGAGCACTTCGCCACCAACATTGGCTGCGCGTGCGCTTGCGTCGGACATGACACCCTTGGGTGTCGAGACCACCGAAATACCAAGACCGTTGCGGATCTGTGGAATTTCACGAACACCGGAATAGACGCGGCGACCGGGGGTTGAGATACGCTTGAGTTCGCGGATCACTGGCTGGCCATCTGCATATTTCAGCGAGATTTCCAGTTCGGGGTGACCAGCGTCCGAAGTCGCATGCTCGTAGCCACGGATGTAGCCTTCGTCTTTCAGCACATCCAGAACCCAGGCGCGAAGCTTGGAGGCCGGTGTGCGGACAGTGGATTTGCCGCGCATCTGCGCGTTGCGAATACGGGTCAGCATATCGCCGAGAGGATCGTTCATCATTTTGCGATCTCCTTACCAGCTCGACTTGACCATGCCCGGAATCTGACCCTTGGAGGCCAGATCACGCAACGCGATCCGCGAAAGTTTCAGTTTGCGATAGTACGCTTTCGGACGGCCTGTCAGCTGGCAGCGGTTGTGCAAGCGCGTCTCGGACGAGTTGCGCGGCAGCTGTGCCAGTTTCAGGTTCGCCTTGAACCGTTCTTCCATCGGGCGTTCGGCGTCGGCGGCGATAGCTTTCAGCTCAGCACGCTTTGTGGCGTATTTCGCCACCAGCTTCTGGCGCTTCTTCTCGCGTTCGACCATTGCTTTTTTAGCCATTTGATCTCTCCCTCTCGCGTCAGCTTGTGAAGGGCATGTTGAAAGCTTTCAACAGCGCCTTGGCTTCCGCGTCGGTCTTCGCGGTGGTGCAGATGATCACGTCCATCCCCCACATCTCATCGATCTGGTCGAAGTTGATCTCGGGGAAAACGATATGTTCCTTGATGCCCATGGCATAGTTGCCATTGCCATCAAAAGACGAGCCTTTCACACCGCGGAAGTCGCGCACGCGCGGCAGGGCGACAGTGATCAGACGGTCAAGGAATTCATACATCCGCTCACCGCGCAGGGTGACTTTCACACCCAGCGGCATTTCTTCCCGAACGCGGAAACCGGCGATCGAGTTGCGTGCCTTGGTGATCACGGCTTTCTGGCCAGCAATTGCGGTCAGATCGGCCTGTGCCGATTTGATCTTCTTGCTGTCTTTTACGGCTTCACCGATGCCCATGTTCAGCACGATTTTATCGAGCTTCGGGATCATCATGTCGTTCTTGTAGCCGAATTCTTCTTTCATCGCCGGGCGAACAACGTCTTTGTAGACGGTCCGCAAACGAGGCGTGTAGTTTGCGACGTCAAGCATCAGATCGCCTCCCCGGTTGTCTTGGCGTAACGCACTTTCTTGTCGTCTTCCATGCGGAAGCCGACGCGCGTTGCCTTGCCATTGCCATCGACCAGAGCGAGGTTCGACAGCGCGATGGGCATTGCCTGTGGCAAACGGCCACCCTGGCTTTGCTGGGACTGCTTGGTGTGACGGATCGAGATGTTGATGCCGTTCACAACAGCCTTGTTATCGGCAGGCATGACGCGATCAATCTCGCCTGTCTTGCCTTTGTCCTTGCCTGCAAGAACGATGACCTTGTCACCTTTTTTGAGTTTTGCAGCCATTACAGCACCTCCGGCGCGAGCGAGATGATCTTCATGAAGTTCTTCGCGCGCAGCTCGCGCACAACCGGCCCGAAGATACGGGTACCGACAGGCTCGCCAGCGTTATTCAGGATGACGGCCGCATTGCGGTCGAAACGGATGGCGGTGCCATCTTCGCGCCGCACTTCTTTTGCGGTACGCACGACGACAGCTTTACGCACGTCGCCTTTTTTCACACGGCCTTTAGGAATTGCTTCCTTGACCGATACAACGATGATGTCGCCCACGGACGCATAGCGCCGCTTGGACCCACCGAGGACCTTGATGCACTGAACCCGGCGTGCGCCAGAGTTATCAGCTACATCCAGATTGGTCTGCATCTGGATCATTAGGTTTCTCCCGACCTTTGGGCATCATGCCCAGGGTTTCGATAAGACTGAAAAGCCCTAGTTTACGCTTGCGCGTCGACCAGAACTTCCCAGCGTTTGGTTTTCGAGATAGGCGCACATTCGACGATGCGAACAGTGTCACCAACCTTGAACTGGTTCAGCGGATCATGCGCGCGATATTTCTTCGTGCTACGAACCGTTTTCTTCATCATCGGGTGCGTGAAGCGGCGCTCGACCAGAACCGTTACGGTCTGTTCATTCTTATCGCTCGTCACCTTGCCTTGCAAAATGCGTTTGGGCATGGCCTGGCTCCTTAATTCGCCGCCGCGACGCGGGCTTTTTCGTTGAGGATCGTCGATACGCGGGCAGCGTCACGACGGACTTTGCGGATGCGCGCTGTGTTGTCCAGCTGGTTCGTCGCCTTTTGGAAGCGCAGGTTAAACGCCTCCTTCTTCAGCGACACCAGTTCGTCACGCAGCTGATCCGGTGTTTTGTTACGCAGTTCTTCGGCGTTCATGGCCTTTTCCTTCAGTCAACATTCACTGGAGAGCCCCCCGTAAAAGGGTCACCCTGATTCCCAGCGGAGATGGATGAGCGCGTCCTATAGGCCGGATACGCCCGAATGGCAAGCATCTTGCCGAAAAGAATATGTCCCGACCTGTATCAGGCCGGGACATAGGATTTTAACAGGCGCGTCGTGCTTACCAGTCTTCGCGTGCAACGACGCGGGTCTTGATAGGCAGCTTCATCGCGGCCAGACGCAATGCTTCGCGGGCTGTGGCGTCATTCACGCCATCAATCTCGAACATCACGCGACCGGGCTTGACCTTGGCCGCCCAGAAATCGACCGAACCTTTACCTTTACCCATCCGCACTTCGGTGGGCTTCGATGTGACAGGCACATCAGGGAAGATGCGGATCCACACACGGCCCTGACGCTTCATGTGGCGCGTCATGGCACGGCGTGCAGCTTCGATCTGGCGCGCAGTGATACGCTCTGGCTCGATCGCTTTCAGCCCATAGCTGCCAAAGTTCAGGTCAAACCCGCCCTTTGCTTCGCCATGAATGCGGCCTTTGTGCTGTTTGCGGAACTTCGTCCGTTTTGGTTGCAACATGGTGTCTCTCCTTCAGTCGGATCAGCGACGCGGGCGCTGAGCGCCGCCACTGTCCTGAAGTTCCTGATGCCGGCGGTCACGGGCTTGTGGATCATGTTCCATGATCTCGCCCTTGAAGATCCAGACCTTGACACCGATGATCCCGTAGGCGGTTTTCGCCTCGGAATGCGCGTGGTCGATATCTGCGCGCAGCGTGTGCAGCGGAACGCGACCCTCACGGTACCATTCTGTCCGCGCAATTTCTGCACCGCCCAGACGACCGGCCAGATTGACACGGATGCCAAGCGCGCCCATGCGCATTGCGTTCTGAACCGAACGCTTCATCGCACGGCGGAAGCTGACACGGCGCTCCAGCTGCTGGCAGATGCTTTCAGCAACCAGCTGTGCGTCCAGCTCGGGCTTGCGCACTTCAACGATGTTGAGGTGCAGGTCCGAATCGGTGAGGTTGGCAAGCTTCTTGCGCAGCGTCTCGATATCCGCGCCTTTCTTGCCAATGATCACACCGGGGCGTGCTGTGTGGATCGTGACGCGGCATTTCTTGTGCGGACGCTCGATGATCACACGGCTGATGCCAGCCTGCTTGCATTCTTCATTGATGAAGTCGCGGATCTTCAGATCCTCGAGCAGCAGATTGCCATAGTCTTTGCTTTCAGCGAACCAGCGGCTGTCCCAGGTACGGTTAACCTGTAGGCGCATGCCAATCGGATTGACCTTCTGACCCATTATGCTTGCTCCTCGACCTGGCGAACCTTGATGGTCAGCTCTGAAAACGGCTTCATGATCTTGCCGAACCGGCCACGCGCACGCGGACGACCGCGCTTCATGACAAGGTTCTTGCCAACCCAAGCTTCCGCGACAACCAGACCGTCAACGTCCAGCCCGTGGTTGTTTTCAGCATTGGCAATCGCCGATTGCAGGCATTTCTTGACGTCGCCTGCAATGCGCTTTTTCGAGAAGGTCAGGTCCGTCAGGGCCTTGTCCACCTTCTTGCCGCGGATCATGGCCGCGACAAGGTTCAGCTTCTGCGGCGATGTGCGCAGCATGCGTGTCTTGGCCATGGCCTCGTTTTCGGCCACGCGGCGCGGATTTGTCTCTTTACCCATGGCTTATTTCCGTTTCGCTTTTTTGTCGGCTGCGTGACCGTAATAGGTCCGCGTCGGCGAATACTCACCGAACTTCTGGCCGATCATGTCCTCGGTCACATTGACAGGAATATGCTTCTTGCCATTGTACACACCGAATGTCAGCCCCACGAACTGGGGCAGAATGGTCGAACGGCGTGACCAGATTTTGATAACTTCATTGCGACCCGACTCGCGCGACTTCTCCGCCTTTTTCAAGACGTAAGCGTCAACGAAAGGGCCCTTCCAAACTGAACGTGCCATGGATTAGCGACCCTTCTTCTTCGCGTGACGTGACCGCAGAATATACTGATCGGTCTGCTTGTTCGAGCGCGTCTTGCGACCCTTGGTGTCTTTACCCCAAGGTGTAACCGGCGTACGGCCACCCGAGGTCCGACCTTCACCACCACCATGCGGGTGATCGATCGGGTTCATTGCGACACCGCGAACCGATGGACGTTTGCCCTGATGACGTGTGCGACCAGCCTTGCCGAAATTCTGGTTGGAATTGTCGGGGTTGGACACAGCGCCCACAGTTGCGAAACATTCCTGACGCACCAGACGCAACTCGCCCGAAGACAAGCGGATCTGTGCATAGCCGCCATCGCGACCTACGAACTGCGCATAGGTGCCTGCGGCGCGCGCGATCTGGCCGCCCTTGCCGGGCTTCATTTCGATATTGTGTACGATCGTCCCGATGGGCATGCCCGAGAAGGGCATTGCATTGCCGGGCTTTACGTCTGCTTTCGCGGACGCGATGACCTTGTCACCAATCGCCAGACGCTGAGGGGCCAGAATATAGGCCTGCTCGCCATCTTCATATTTGATCAGGGCGATAAAGGCGGTGCGGTTCGGGTCATATTCGATCCGCTCCACAACAGCCGGAACGTCAAGCTTCGAGCGCTTGAAATCCACGATGCGATAAAGACGCTTTGCGCCACCGCCGATGCGGCGTGCAGTGATCCGTCCGGTGTTGTTCCGACCACCCGATTTGGTCAAGCCTTCTGTGAGGGCCTTGACCGGGCGACCTTTCCAAAGCTCCGAACGGTCGATCAGAACCAGCCCACGCTGGCCAGGCGTCGTCGGTTTATACGACTTGAGTGCCATGCTTTCTGTCTTCCGTGTGCTCTGGACCAATTGGTCCGGTTTCAGTCAATCCGGCGCGATAACGCCAAATAACCAGCGGCCCCGAATACAACGGGGCCGCTGAGTCGTTCAGTCCTTTATCAAAGCCCTGTCGAGACGTCGATAGCATTTCCCTCTTCGAGGGTGACATATGCTTTCTTTACGTCCTTGCGGCGTCCGGGCATGCCCTTGAACCGCTTGACCTTGCCTTTGGTAATGGTCGTGTTCACCGCTTTGACCTTCACACCAAAGATCGCTTCAACAGCATCCTTGATCTGGGGCTTGTTCGCGTCGATCGCCACTTCGAACACCACGGCATTGGCTTCAGAAACCATCGTGGCCTTCTCGGTGATGACCGGCTTGCGGATCACGTCGTAATGCTTCGCCTGTGCGCTCATGCTAACCGAGCCTCCAGTGCTTCAAGTCCGGCGCGTGTGATCACCAGAGTGTCACGGCGCAGGATGTCATAAACATTGGCCCCCATCGACGACAACACATCAACCCCTTCAAGGTTGCGTGCGGCGCGGGCGAAATTCTCGTTCACCTCTGCCCCGTCGATGATCAGCGCCTTTTTCCAGCCCAGCTCCTTGGCCGCCTTTGCCAGAACAGAGGTCTTGGCTTCCGCCATCTCTGTTGTGTCCAGAACGATCAGCTTGCCGCTGCCTGCTTTCGCCGAAAGCGCCATGCGCAAACCCAGCGCACGGACTTTCTTGGGCAGATCAAAAGCGTGGCTGCGCGGGGTTGGCCCCTTGTAGACACCACCTTTGCGGAAGATCGGCGCATTCCGGTCACCATGGCGTGCGCCACCTGTGCCCTTCTGGCGGTAGATCTTCTTGGTCGAGTAGCTGGTTTCCGAGCGGGTCTTGACCTTGTGAGTGCCAGCCTGGGCTTTCGCCCGCTGCCAGCGCACCACGCGGTGCAGGATGTCGGCGCGCGGCTCAAGGCCAAAGATGGCCTCGTTCAGCTCGATCTCGCCGGCATTGCCTGCCTGTAGATTGACAACGTCGAGTTTCATCTCACTCGCCTTCCTTCTTATCGGCTTCGATAGAAGCTTCGGCCTGTTCCAGAGCAGCTTCCTGCTCGGCGGCTTCAGCTTCCAGCGCAGCCTGACGTGCGGCTTCTTCCTCGGCAGCAGCAGCAGCGGCAGCTTCCTCAGCAGCCTTGCGCGCAGCGTCAGCGGCGGATCTCAGCGCAGCAGGCAGAATGGCGTTTTCAGGGAAGGGCTTTTTCACCGCATCCTTGATCGTCACCCAACCCCCACGAGAACCCGGCACAGCACCCTTGACCATGATCAGGCCGCGGTCGCTGTCGGTCTTGACGACCTGAAGGTTCTGCGTTGTCACGCGGGCAGCACCCATGTGACCAGCCATTTTCTTGCCTTTGAACACCTTGCCAGGGTCCTGACACTGCCCGGTCGAGCCGTGCGAGCGGTGGCTGATCGACACACCATGCGACGCCCGAAGGCCGCCGAAGTTGTGGCGCTTCATTGCCCCTGCAAAACCCTTACCGATCGAGGTGCCGGCGACATCGACAAACTGACCTTCAAAATAATGGTCAGCCGTGATTTCTTCACCGACTTCGATCAGGTTCTCGGCACTGACGCGGAACTCGGCCAGCTTGCGCTTGGGCGCAACATTGGCCTTTGCGAAATGCCCACGCATTGGTGCGGGCACGCGCTTTGCCTTTGCAGCACCTGCGCCAAGCTGGACAGCGGTGTAGCCGTCCTTGTCCGCAGTGCGTTGGGCCACAACCTGCAACCCGTCCAGCTGAAGGACAGTCACGGGAACTTGCCGCCCGTCCTCCATGAACAACCGGGTCATGCCCAGCTTCTTTGCGATAACTCCAGAGCGCATTGTCCTGGCTCCTTAAACTTTGATCTCGACATCAACACCCGCAGCGAGGTCGAGCTTCATCAGCGCGTCCACAGTCTGGGGGGTTGGATCGACGATATCGAGAAGGCGTTTATGCGTGCGGATTTCCCACTGGTCGCGCGACTTCTTGTCGATATGCGGACCACGCAGAACCGTAAACTTTTCAATCTTGTTCGGCAGCGGGATCGGTCCGCGCACCTGTGCACCCGTGCGTTTGGCCGTGTTCACGATTTCCTGCGTGCTGGCATCCAGTACGCGGTAATCGAAGGCCTTTAGCCGAATGCGGATATTCTGACCTTGCATCTTGCTGTTCCTTCAGAAGGGAGGATGCGTGGTGTTCCACGCATCCGACCTGCTTGATTACTCGATGATTTT
>NZ_MEHT01000002.1 GCF_001870675.1 Roseinatronobacter thiooxidans
GCCCTCGGCGGATGCTTACGATGATCCGTGTCTATTGCCGCCATATGCGGCGCGCGGTTTCTGCGTGACTTGGCACAAAAAAGCCCCGGTCCAGAGGCTGAACCGGGGCTGATATTTATCGTTTGAACCGCGTCAGGCGATAGACGAGATTGCGCGTTCCAGATCATCTGCCGCTTTGTCCAGCGCGTCCTTGTCCGCGCCAGAGCTGTTGGCCGCTTTCGTGCGCATCTCCTGCAAGATCACGTCCAGCGCTGCGCGCCCTTCGGCATTGGCAGGGAAGGCACGCTCTGCCAGCACGGATGTGCCTTGCGGTGTGATCTCGGCAAAGCCGCCGGTCACGACATAGCGTGTGTTGCCCTCTGGCCCTTCAGACGTCAGAACACCGGGGCGCAATGTGGTGATGGTCGCGGCATGATCGCTCATGGCCGTCAGATCACCATCCGCACCCGGAATCTGGACTGCGCGCACCTGGCCCGAGGCAAGTTTGCGCTCGGGGCTGACCAGGTCGAATTGCATCATCTCAGCCATTAGACCCTCCTCAGGCCGCTGCTGCCATCTTCGCGGCTTTTGCGATCACGTCGTCGATGTCACCCACCATGTAGAAGGCACCTTCGGGCAGATGGTCATATTCGCCAGCAACCACGGCCTTGAACGATGCGATGGTTTTCTCCAGCGGAACCTGAATTCCGTCAGAGCCGGTGAAGACCTTGGCCACGTCGAAAGGCTGCGACAGGAAGCGCTGGATTTTCCGCGCGCGTGCCACAGTCAGCTTGTCGTCTTCGCTCAGTTCGTCCATGCCAAGGATGGCGATGATATCCTGAAGCGATTTATAGCGCTGCAAGATACCCTGCACATCGCGGGCTACCTGATAATGCTCTTCCCCGATATAGGTCGCATCCATCAGGCGCGAGTTGGAATCGAGCGGGTCCACAGCGGGGTAGATGCCCAGTTCCGAAATCGCACGCGACAGAACAGTGGTTGCGTCAAGGTGGGCGAAGGATGTCGCAGGCGCAGGGTCGGTCAAGTCATCCGCAGGAACGTAAATCGCCTGCACCGAGGTGATCGAGCCTGCCTTGGTCGAGGTGATGCGTTCCTGCAACTGGCCCATGTCGGTGGCCAGTGTGGGCTGGTAGCCCACAGCCGAAGGAATACGGCCCAGAAGTGCCGACACTTCCGAACCCGCCTGTGTGAAGCGGAAGATGTTGTCAACGAAGAACAGAACGTCTGTGCCCGACTGGTCGCGGAACTGCTCGGCCAGTGTCAGGCCGGTCAGTGCCACGCGTGCACGCGCACCGGGAGGCTCGTTCATCTGGCCGTAAACCAGTGCCACTTTGGACTCTGACAGGTTGTCGATATTGATAACGCCCGATTCCATCATCTCGTGATACAGGTCGTTGCCTTCGCGTGTGCGCTCGCCCACACCGGCGAAAACCGAGTAGCCCGAATGCACTTTGGCGATGTTGTTGATCAATTCCATGATCAACACGGTTTTGCCCACACCAGCACCACCGAACAGGCCGATCTTGCCGCCTTTGGAATAGGGGGCCAGCAGGTCGATGACCTTGATGCCGGTTACCAGAATTTCCGATTCCGTGGATTGTGCTGCAAAGCCGGGTGCAGGCTGGTGGATTGCGCGACGCTCTGTCGCTTCAATCGGTGCGCCTTCGTCCACAGGCTCGCCCACGACGTTCAGGATGCGGCCAAGGGTTGCGTCGCCCACGGGAACCATGATCGGCTCGCCTGTGTCGCGCACTTCCTGACCGCGGACCAGACCTTCGGTCGCGTCCATGGCGATGGTGCGCACAGTGCTTTCGCCAAGGTGCTGGGCCACTTCCAGCACCAGACGCTTGCCGTTATTATCAGTCTCCAGCGCGTTCAGGATGGGGGGCAGCTCGCCGTCGAACTGCACATCCACCACGGCGCCGATCACCTGTGTGATTTTGCCTTTTGAAGCCATTGTCTATCTCTCCGGTTTCGTCAGAGCGCCTCGGCGCCCGAAATGATCTCGATAAGCTCTTTGGTGATCGCAGCCTGACGCGAGCGGTTGTAAACCGTTGTCAGCTTGTCGATCATGTCGCCCGCGTTGCGCGTGGCGTTGTCCATCGCGGACATGCGCGCACCTTGTTCCGAGGCAGCATTTTCCAGCAGAGCAGTGAAAATCTGTGTTGTCACCGATCTTGGCAGCAAGTCTTCAAGAATGGCCTCTTCCGATGGCTCGTATTCATATAGCGCATCGGTTTGTGCATCTTCCGGCACCACAGCAGGGATGATTTGCTGTGGCGTCGGGACTTGGCTGATCACCGACTCGAAGCGGCTGTAGAAGATCGTCGCCACATCGAATTCGCCTGCGTCGAACATTTCCAGCACTTTTTTCGAGATATCGGACGCATTCTCGAAGCCAACGCGTTTGACATCACTCAGGTCGACATGATCGACCATATGTGCAGACAGATCCCGCTTCAGCTGTTCGCGGCCCTTCTTGCCGACTGTCAGGATTTTGACGGTTTTGCCCTCTTTGATCAGTTTCTCGGCGCGGTAACGCGCGATTTTCACGATCGAAGAGTTGAAGCCACCGCACAGGCCGCGTTCAGCGGTCATCACCACCAGAAGGTGGGTCTGATCGCTGCCGGTGCCTGCAAGAAGCTTTGGCGCAGTCTCTGATCCGGCGACCGAGGCCGCCAGACCATTGACCACATCGGCCATTTTATCGGCATAGGGGCGCGCGGCTTCCGCCGCATCCTGGGCGCGGCGAAGTTTCGCCGCCGCGACCATCTGCATGGCTTTCGTGATCTTGCGCGTCGATTTGACGCTCGCGATCCGGTTTTTCAGGTCCTTGAGGCTAGGCATACGCTCGTCCTCTCATCGCCCTCAGGCGAAGTCTTTCGCGAATTCATCCAGAGCAGCGCGAATTTTCTCTTCCAACTCGCCCTTCACCTTGCGGTCATTGACGGTCATGTCATCGAGCAGCGCCTTGTGGCGGCCACGCAGATGCGCCAGCAGACCCTTTTCGAAGCGGCCCACATCCTTGACGGCAACCTTGTCCAGATAACCTTGGGTGCCTGCAAAGATCACGCAGACAATCTCGGCATTGGTCATGGGCGAATACTGGCCTTGCTTCATCAGTTCGGTCAGACGCGCGCCACGGTTCAGCAGCTTCTGGGTAGAGGCGTCGAGGTCAGAGCCGAACTGTGCGAATGCCGCCATTTCGCGGTACTGCGCGAGTTCCAGCTTCACCGGACCAGCAACCGACTTCATCGCATCTGTTTGCGCCGAAGAGCCAACCCGCGACACGGACAGACCCGTGTTAACAGCGGGGCGAATACCCTGATAGAACAGTTCGGTTTCAAGGAATATCTGACCATCTGTGATCGAGATCACGTTTGTCGGAATAAAGGCCGACACGTCGCCGCCCTGTGTTTCGATGATCGGCAGCGCCGTCAGAGAGCCTGCGCCGTGATCTTCGTTCAGTTTTGCCGAACGCTCCAGCAAACGAGAGTGAAGATAGAACACGTCGCCGGGATAAGCTTCGCGGCCGGGTGGGCGGCGCAGCAGCAGTGACATCTGGCGGTAGGCCACGGCCTGCTTGGAGAGGTCATCATAGATGATCAGCGCATGGCGGCCATTGTCACGGAAATGTTCGGCCATTGCGGTTGCGGCATAGGGCGCAAGGAACTGCATGGGGGCAGGGTCGGATGCTGTTGCCGCCACGATGATTGTGTATTCAATCGCGCCGGTTTCTTCCAGCTTCTTCACCAGCTGCGCCACGGTCGAGCGCTTCTGCCCGATCGCAACATAGACGCAATACAGCTTCTTGCTTTCATCATCGCCAGCAGCTTCGTTGTAGCTTTTCTGGTTCAGGATCGTGTCAAGCGCCACAGCGGTTTTGCCGGTCTGGCGGTCACCAATGATCAATTCGCGCTGGCCACGGCCAATCGGGATCATCGCATCCACCGATTTCAGGCCGGTTGCCATCGGTTCATGCACGGATTTCCGCGGGATGATGCCGGGGGCCTTCACATCGGCGACCGAGCGCTTGGATGTGTTGATCGCACCCTTGCCATCAATCGGGTTGCCCAGACCGTCGACAACACGGCCCAGCAATTCGTCACCTACAGGCACGTCCACGATGGACTTGGTGCGCTTGACGGTATCGCCTTCCTTGATGCCGCGGTCATCGCCAAAAATAACGATACCGACATTGTCTGCTTCAAGGTTCAGCGCCATGCCGCGAATGCCGCCGGGGAATTCAACCATTTCACCGGCCTGAACATTGTCCAGCCCGTGCACACGCGCAATCCCGTCACCGACGGACAGCACACGGCCAATTTCTGCAACTTCCACATCCTGACCGAAGTTCTTGATCTGCTCTTTCAGGATCGCAGAGATCTCAGCTGCTTGGATACCCATTTATCCGACCTCTTTCATACTGTTCTGGAGGGCCGCGAGCTGCGCACGGATCGACGTGTCGATCATTTGCGAGCCCACCTTGATGACAAGACCGCCAATCAGCGTTGTATCGACGGTCGACTTTAATTTGATTTCCTTACCAATACGCGCTTTCAGCGTTTTGACGAGGTCTTGTTCCTGTGCAGGGGTCAGCGGCCTTGCAGAGGCTACTTCCGCTGTCACTTCCCCTTTTTCGGCTGCAAGCATGTCACCAAGTGCGACAAGCATATGCGGCAGCGCAAAAAGCCGCCGCTTTGACGCCATCAGCCCCAAAGCGCCGCTGACGGTTTGGGACAGGTTCATCTTGGCCGCAACTGCGGTGATGGCCTGTGCAACCTGATCGCGGGAATATACTGGCGACACCAACAAATTGCGCAAATCAGCACTTTGTGTCAGCGCGCCTTCCAGCGCATCAACATCTGCTTCCAGAGATTTGAGAGATTTGGACTCTTTGGAGAGTTCAAACACTGCCGTGGCATAGCGTTTTGCAATGCCAGTGGAGATCGAAGCTGGTTCGGACACGTCCATCCTTCCATCTGTTTTTACCGGACCTCGCGTCGGCCCGATATCATGAATGCTAACCTAGACGCGGCATGTGAAATCGAGGGGGGTTTAGCAGAGGGTTTTTTATGCTGCAACCGTCAAGGTCGCGCCATTGTGAGAAAGGCACGAAATAATGAGATATGTATTGCGACAATCTGCCACAAGGTTGCGCTATCAGCGCCAAAGCTGCGACGGCGCGCGAAATTGCCGCACATGATCCGACAGATTATCGCCGCGCCGGCAATGATGATTCCTCGGCCCATGTTTTGGCCGCGGGGGCGCTAGACTGGTTGGGTTTCCCGCGCCATGCTGGCTGGGTTCCGCCCGCGCGCACAGGGTCCAGAATGCGCAAGGGTTTGCGCTCGCGCACGCTCAGCCCGCTGGGGCGGGGGGCATCGGCCACGCGCATCGCTTCGACCAGCAGGACGCCGCCTGCGTGATAGCGTGAAAGTTTCTGGCCCATGTTTTCCATCACCATGGCCCAGCGCAGCCAAGTTGCGCGGTCCCTTGGTGGAAAGAACAGCGCGGCAGAGTGGTTTTCGACTGCGAATCCATGCTCGACCAGCAGCGTTTCGACCTGACCCAAAGAATAGGGCCGCCCCAAGGCAAACGGTGTTCCATCGCGGCGCGCCCAAAGCCCGGAGCGGTTGGGCAAAATCAACACGACTTTGGCACCGATCTTTGTCACGCGCGCGGCTTCTTCCATCAAGGCGGCAGGACGGTCGGATGTTTCTATCCCGTGCAGCACCACCAGACGGTCGATGCTGTCGCTGGCAATGGGCCAGTTCGTTTCTTCGACAAGTACCGAATGGTTTGCGGCCTCTGCGGGCCAGTGCATCACACCTTGCTGCGCAGGCATTAGCGCAATCACGCGGCGCGCATCTTGCAGGCAGGGGCGCAAGAGCGGGGCGGCAAAGCCGAACCCTGCCACAGACAGCCCCGCCACCGAGGGCCAGCAGGCGCTCAAACGGTCGCGCATGGCCTTTTGTGCGGCGCGCCCAAGCGCGCTCGAATAATAGAAATCACGCAGGAAGCAGACGTCTTGATGCATTCTGTCTCGCGTATTCGAAGGGTTGCGCCATGTCGCGTCTTACCTCACACTGACCATATAAGACGGAAATGCAAGGAAAACACCATGCCCCTGACGCTAAAGGCCGTCCCCTGCCTGCGCGACAATTATGCCTATCTGATCCATGATCCCGCCAGCGGGCGCACAGCTGTGGTCGATGTGCCCGAAGCCGAACCTGTGCTGCGGGCTTTGGCGCAGTCTGGCTGGACGCTGACGGACATTCTGATCACGCATCACCATGACGACCACATTGGCGGTGTGGAATCGCTGCGCGCTGCAACCGGCGCCTCGGTTTGGGGGGCAAATGCGGATCGCCACCGCCTGCCACCGCTTGATCACGGCCTTAGCGAAGGCGACAGCGTGGCAGTGGGGGGCGCGCTTGGGCAAGTGATTGACGTGCCGGGCCATACAGTCGGCCATATCGCGTTTCATTTCCCGGACAGCCACCTTGTTTTCACCGCTGACAGTCTGATGGCCTTGGGTTGCGGGCGCTTGTTTGAGGGAAGCGCTGCGCAAATGTGGGACAGTCTGACCAAACTGATGGCACTGCCCGATGAGACGCGCATCTGCTCGGGCCACGATTATATCAAAGGCAATGGTGCTTTCGCGCTGAGTGTGGACCCCGACAATGCCGCTTTGCATGACCGGCTGACCGCGCTGGAAGCAGCCCGCGCCGAAGGGCAGCCGATGGCTGTGGCCACTCTCGCACAGGAAAAGGCCACAAACCCTTTTCTTCGCGCCCGGCAAAGCTACCTCAAATCCAGACATGACCGCGAGACCAGCACCGATCTTGAAATGTTTGCCTATCTGCGAGACCTGAAAGACAGGTTCTAGGCGACCAGCACATGGGCATTTTATAATAAAAATTGCCAGATCACGGGTGATAGGGCAAAGTTTACGAAATAAGTCTTGAAGGTTGACGAATAAAACCGAAGTTTAAGACTATGAGGCGATACCGGAAGCCGGTGATCCCGGTGACCATTAGAAACAGGAGCGTCTGACGTGCCAAGCTTTTCGACAACACTCGAACAATCCATCCACGGTGCCTTGGCATTGGCCAATGCCCGCCGGCACGAATTTGCAACGCTTGAGCATCTGTTGCTCTCATTGATTGATGAGCCTGATGCAAGTCGCGTGATGCTGGCCTGCAATGTCGATCTTGACGGGTTGCGCAAGACTTTGCTCGACTTTGTCGAAGAAGAACTTGCCTCGCTGGTGACAGATATCGAAGGGTCCGAAGCGGTGCCGACAGCCGCCTTCCAGCGCGTGATCCAGCGCGCGGCGATCCATGTGCAAAGCTCCGGCCGCAACGAAGTGACAGGCGCAAATGTGCTGGTTGCAATCTTTGCCGAGCGCGAATCGAACGCGGCCTATTTCCTGCAAGAACAGGACATGACGCGGTATGATGCGGTGAACTTCATCGCGCATGGCGTGGCCAAAAATTCGCAATATTCCGAAAGCCGCCCTGTCTCTGGCGCAGATGAGGAAGAGGCAGAGCAAGCCAAGCCCGAAGACAAATCCAAGGAAACCGCCCTTGGCAAATATTGCGTCGATCTGAACGCGAAAGCGCGCAAAGGCGAAGTAGACCCGCTGATCGGGCGCGCCTCGGAAGTAGAGCGTTGCATTCAGGTTCTATGCCGCCGCCGCAAGAACAACCCGCTGCTGGTGGGGGACCCGGGCGTGGGCAAAACCGCGATTGCCGAAGGTTTGGCGAAAAAGATCGTTGAAGGGCAAACGCCCGAGATTTTGGCCCATTCCACGATCTTCTCGCTCGACATGGGCGCGCTTCTGGCTGGCACGCGCTATAGGGGCGATTTTGAAGAGCGTCTGAAATCCGTGGTGCAGGAACTTGAAGATCACCCCGATGCGGTGCTGTTCATTGACGAAATCCACACAGTGATCGGGGCAGGGGCCACATCTGGCGGCGCGATGGATGCATCCAACCTGCTGAAGCCCGCGCTTCAGGGTGGCAAACTGCGCTGCATGGGGTCCACGACTTATAAGGAATTCCGCCAGCATTTCGAGAAAGACCGCGCCTTGTCGCGGCGTTTCCAGAAAATTGACGTGGTGGAACCGACAGTTGAGGATTCGATCAAAATCCTGATGGGCCTTAAGCCCTATTTCGAGGAACATCACGATATTCGTTATACCAATGACGCGATCAAGATCGCGGTAGAACTGTCTGCGCGCTACATCAACGACCGCAAATTGCCCGACAAGGCGATTGACGTGATCGACGAGGCGGGTGCCGCACAGCATCTGGTGTCGGAATCGAAGCGGCGCAAAACCATCGGCCCGAAAGAGATCGAGGCGGTTGTTGCCAAAATCGCCCGTATCCCGCCCAAAAGCGTGTCCAAGGACGATTCGGAAGTGCTGCGCGATCTGGAAGCCAGCCTCAAGCGGGTGGTCTTCGGTCAGGATCAGGCAATCGTGGCCTTGTCATCTGCCATCAAACTGGCGCGCGCGGGCCTGCGAGAGCCTGAAAAGCCCATTGGCAACTACCTGTTTGCAGGGCCTACAGGTGTTGGCAAAACCGAAGTCGCCAAGCAATTGGCAGATTCGCTAGGGGTGGAATTGCTGCGGTTCGACATGTCCGAATACATGGAAAAACACGCGGTCAGCCGCCTTATCGGTGCCCCTCCCGGATATGTGGGGTTCGATCAGGGCGGGTTGCTGACAGATGGTGTGGACCAGCATCCGCATTGTGTTCTGCTGCTGGATGAAATGGAAAAGGCGCATCCGGATGTGTATAACATCCTGCTGCAAGTCATGGACCATGGCCAGCTGACCGACCATAACGGACGCACCGTGAACTTCCGCAATGTCATTTTGATCATGACCTCGAACGCGGGCGCGACAGAGCAGGCGAAAGCGGCGATCGGCTTTGGCCGTGACCGGCGCGAGGGCGAGGATACCGCCGCGATCGAGCGGACCTTCACACCCGAATTCCGCAACCGTCTGGATGCGGTCATCAGCTTTGCACCGCTGCCAAGAACAGTGATCAACCGTGTGGTCGAGAAATTTGTGCTGCAACTTGAAGCGCAGTTGATGGACCGCAATGTCACGATTGATCTGAGCGAGGAAGCAGCAGCTTGGCTGGGCGAGAAGGGCTATGATGACAAGATGGGCGCGCGGCCTCTGGCGCGTGTGATCCAGGAATACATCAAGAAACCGCTGGCCGAGGAGTTGTTGTTTGGCAAGCTTGCCAAAGGTGGGGTTGTGCATGTGCATGTCCGTGACGGTGCCATTGCACTGACCATCGACGGACCAGATGCAAAGCGGATCACTGGCAATAAACCGCCCTTGCTGACCGCCGAATAAGGCGTGCAGCCCTAGACTTACGGCTTCACAACGGCGCCCAAGAAAGCATTTCTGGGCGCCGTTTTTGTTGAAAAGCACCCGCCCATGCTAATCCCCATCCGTGACCACAACCCCTCCAGCCAGCGCCCCTATGTGACCTATGCGTTGCTGGCGGCAAATGTGGTGGTCTTTGCGCTGTATTTTCCGTTATTCGCAGATGAATACGCGCTAAGCCGGTTTTTCCTTGAATGGGGCATGCTGCCCGCGCGCCTGACATATGGCGAGGGCTACGCCACGCTTATTTCGCACCAGTTTTTGCATGGCGATTTGCTGCATCTGGGCGCGAATATGCTTTTTCTGTGGATCTTTGGCGACAATATGGAAGAAATCTGGGGGCATTGGAAATTCCTGATCTTCTATCTGGTCTGCGGGTTGGCGGCGGCAGGGTTGCAATATGCAACCGAACCCGCTTCGATGATTCCGATGGTGGGCGCATCGGGGGCGATTGCGGGCGTGCTGGGGGGGTATTTCCTGTTCTACCCGCGCGCGCGCGTTGATATGTTCTTGTTCCTGATCATCATCTTCCGCGTCATCCCTGTTCCCGCATGGCTGGTGCTGGGCAGTTGGTTCGTGTTCCAGTTGTTGGGCGGGCTAAGCACGCCCGCAGATGCAGGGGGCGTTGCCTATTGGGCGCATGCGGGCGGGTTTATCGCAGGTGTGATCCTGTGTGTGCCGCTATGGTTGCGCATGGGCGGGCGGGGGTTTTGGGCACGCTGCGCAGGCCAGCCCCCGCATGCCGAGGCCCAGTATCGCTTTGTGAAATCCGACATTCCGAAAGCAGGGCGCAAAAGCCGCTTTCGCCCCAGCCCGTGGCGCAGATGAGTTAGGCCAATGGCACGACGCAATCGCAAATACGCAGCCGCACCCGCGCGCCCACATCGATCATTGCGCCCGCGCCAGAGATGACAAGCATGCAGCGCTCGCCCTCTTGCACCCAGTAGAGCTGGTCATGCCCTCGAAATTCGCGCCCGACGACCGAGGCAGGGCCATCCGGGTCTGCTTCCAGCATAATCTGCTCTGGCCGCACCGACAGCGACACCGCCCCATTCGCTGCGCGCGACAAGGGCAGGGTGCCGAACTCGGTCTTGACCTCCATCCCAGAGGCAGTGCCTGCAAGGATGTTGGAGCGCCCCAGAAAGGACGCGACAAAGGCAGAGACGGGGTTGCGGTAAATCTCGTCCGGAGTGCCGATCTGGATGACGCGGCCTTTTTCCATCACGGCGATCCGGTCTGCCACGGCCATGGCTTCTTCCTGATCATGGGTGACCAGAATTGCCGCAGAGCCTGCCGCTTTCAGCAATTTGCGCACTTCCTGCCGCGTCTCGACCCGCATTGCGGCGTCAAGGTTGGAAAACGGCTCGTCCAGCAGCACCAGCGGCGGGGCCACTGCCAAAGTGCGCGCCAAGGCCACGCGCTGTTGCTGCCCGCCGGACAATTCGTGCGGCTTGCGGGCGCCAAGTGCTTCTAGCCCGACCAGCGCCAGCATTTCGCGCGCGCGCGCCTCTGCCTGCGGGCGGGAAAGTTTGCGCAGGCCGAATTTCACATTGTCCAGAACACTCAGATGCGGGAACAGGGCATAATCCTGAAACACAAAGCCGATTCCGCGCGCCTCTGGTGGCAAATGGGTAATGTCGCGCCCGTTCAATGCAATGCGCCCGTCATCTGGGGTTTCAAACCCGCCGATCATGCGCAAAGTCGTGGTCTTGCCGCAGCCAGAGGGGCCAAGCAGCGCCAGCATCTCACCCTCGCCCAGATCAAAGCTGACACGCTCGACTGCCGCAGCCTCGCCCTTGGTGAATTGTTTGCGCAACTTCTCGACGCTTAGCAATATCTTCGTCGGCTTTGCCCGAAATCCGAGCGGCGAGGCATCGGCGGGCATTTTGAAGCTAAGGATCTTGGGGCGCGGGGTCATGTCATTCATAAGGGTGATTTATCCTGCCTTCTTGTCATGACGCAACACGAAGCCCACAAAAATTGCGGAAAACACCATGATGGCTGCGGCATAGGGTGCGGCCTCGACCAGCATACCTTCGGACGTGCGCGAGAACATGGTGATCGACAGCGGCCTGAAACCTGTCGGGGCCAGAAGGAAGGCGATTGGCAATTCCTTCATGGCAATCACAAAGACCAGCACCATGCCTGCAACAACGCCGGGTCTGATGGACGGCAGCGTGACGCGCCAGAACACCGAGAACGGGCCATGCCCCAGCGCGCGGGCCGATTCCTCTATCGAGGGGCGTGTCTGGTAAAAGGCCGAGCGGATCGGCCCGATTGCCAGCGCAAGGAAGCTGAGCGCATAGACCGTGATCAGCAATGTATGCGTCTGGTACAACCAGCGCGCGCCTTGGAGTGAGAAAAACACGAATGCCAGCGCAAAGGCCAGCGCCGGAATGGCATAGCCCACGAAGGCCAGCCGGTTGATCAGCGTGGAAAGCCGCGAGGGGTAGCGCACGGCCAGCACCGCCACAGGCAACGCCATCAGCGCGGCCATCAGCGCGGATGGCACAGCGACTGACAGCGATTGCATGAAACTGTTGAACAGCGGTTGCAGCACAGGGCCGATGGGCGAGCGCGTCATCCAGAAACCCAGCACCGCGACTGGCAGGCCCAACGAGACAAGCACGACCACGCCAGAAAAACTCCAGCCCGCGAACCGACCACCCCAGCCCAAGGCCAGCCGCTTGGACCCCGTGCCACTGCCAGAGCCGGTGCGCGCATAGCTTGCGCCCTCGCGCAGGCGGCTTTCCCACCAGACCACGGATAGCGCGATTGCGATCAGTATCAGCGCCAGCCATGACGCATAAAGCCGGTCAAAGGCGGCGGTGTATTGCTGGTAGATCACAAAAGAAAACGCCTCATAGCGCATCAGCGCGACCGCGCCGAAATCACCGATCACATAAAGGCCGATCACCAGCCACCCCGCCATCAGCGCAGGCAGAAGATGGGGCAGGGTGACGCGGGCAAACACTTCTTTCGGGCCACAACCCAAAGCGCGCGCGCTTTCTTCCAACCCTTGATCAAGCCCTGCAAAGGCTGCGCGCAGGTTCAGGTAAAGATAGGGAAAACAATACAGCGCCAGCGCAAGGGATGCGCCCCAAAGCCCCTGCATGCGCGGGATGGTTACGCCAAACACCTGATTAAGAAACCCGTAATTTCCCGACAGGCCAATCAGCGCATAGGCCATCACATAGCCCGGCACCGCCAGCGGCAACACTGCCAGCACATTGATTACACGCCGCCCCGGCAGGTCGGTGCGGCTGACCAGCCATGCCAGCGGCAAGGCAATAACCGTGGACAGCGCCAGCACACAGGCTGTCAGTAAAAAGGTATTGATCAGAAGTTGCCCAGTACGCGGGCGCGTCAACAAGGCCCAGACTGTTGGCAAATCGGCCTGAAAGGCGCGCAACAGCAGGTAATAGATCGGCAATAGCATCAAGGCCCCGATCCCGAGGCCCAGTGCCGAAAACAGCACACGGGCCGCCGGTAGGCGGCGGCCCGGTATCAGGTCAACAAGTGTCAAATCAGCCCCGATTCGCGGATAAGGTCCAGAGTGCCTTCCATATCAACGATCAGGTTAAGGTCAAACTCTGGTGCAGCCTCTGTCGCCTGCTCGAATGTCAGGCCGCGCCCTTGGACCGGCACAATTCCTTCGCCTGTGACGGGGAATTCAAACACGCTGCCAGTGAAATACTGTTGCGCGGTCTGGCCAAGCAGGAAGTTCACCAAGGCCACGGCGTCATCCATATGTGCGCTGCCTTCCATGACGCCAATACCTGCCACCATCATCAGGTTGCCCAGATCACCGGCTTCAAAGGTGGTTTGCGCCACAGGGAAATCGGCGTCAGCGGCCAGAAACCGGCCCAGATAGTAGTTGTTGGTCAGCATGATATCGGCTTCGCCATCGGCAATGGCCTGATAGCCGGCAGTGTTGTTGCGCACGATGATCGGGTCATTCGCGGCCAGCCCTTGCAACCATTCCAGCGCGAATTCATCGCTGGTGGCCTCGCGCAAGGCAGCAACATGCGCCACGAAAGAGCCGTTGGTCGGCGTTAGCGCCATGCGCCCGCGAAACCGCTCGTCTGTCAGCTCTGCCATTGTCGATGGCAACTCATCCTCGGACAGTCGTTCGGGCGAGTAAATGATCAGTCTGGAACGGCCAGACACCCCAATCCAGCGGCCATCGGCATCGCGGTAGACGGGTTCGACCTTGTCCAGCGTCTCGCTGGGCATCTGGGCGAACATGGGCTTGAGCATGCCAAGCGCGGTCACATCCTGCGCCCAGAACAGGTCCGCAGGTGTGCGGTCGCCTTCTTCTTGCAGAAGAATGGTCAGTTCCGCCGTGCCGCCATAGCGCACAGCAACATTGATGCCGGTTTCTGCTGTGAAACGCTCGATGATCGGGGCAACAAGCGTTTCACCACGGCCTGAATACAGCGTCAGGTCTGCCAGCGTCGGTGTGGCGGCAAGGGCGGCAAGTGCAATGACGGAATTTCGTAGAAAGTTCATGGTTTACCTCATCGGGTCATGTTAAGAATATGCAGGAACAGGACCCCGGTACAACGCCGCTCTGGCGTTTCCCTTTCGCGGCGCGCCGCTCAATTCCTACTGATATAGTCAGTTATTATACCCGACGAGTTTCGTCAACATCATCTTGCATGGGCAGCACATGAATTTGAAACAGGGATTGCCTCGCCGTTCCGGCATGCCCATACTGCCCTGACATCTGCCAGAGTGGACTGCATGACCCATCCCCACAACCCCGGAACTGCCCTTGATTGCGACAGCTTCATTGCTGTGAACCGCCCCGCAAGCAACCGCCGCGCGGCCAGCCTGATTGCGCGCCGCTCCGTTAAGGGGCCATATCAGGCTGCGTGGCTGGTCAATGCCATTGCCTGTATGGACCTGACAACCCTTGCAGGCGACGACACGCCAGACCGCGTGCGGCGGCTATGCGCCAAGGCGCGCAGGCCATTGGCAGATGAAATTGTCGCGGGGCTGGGGCTGGGGGCGATGCCGCAGACAGGGGCTGTGTGTGTCTATCCCACTCTGGTCAGCACCGCTGTGGCCGCGCTGGAAGGGTCGGGGATACCTGTCGCCTCGGTCGCAACCGGCTTTCCTGCGGGGCTTATGCCGCTGGATTTGCGCCTTGCCGAAATCCGCTATGCTGTCGATCAGGGCGCGCAGGAAATCGACATCGTGATCACCCGCGCGCATGTTCTGGGGGGCAACTGGTCGGCGCTGTATGACGAGGTTGCCGCCATGCGCGCGGCTTGCGGCACAGCGCATCTCAAGGCCATTCTGGCCACTGGCGATCTGGTCACTCTCTCGAACGTCTATGCCGCGTCATGCGTGGCGATGCAGGCGGGGGCGGATTTCATCAAAACCTCAACCGGCAAGGAAGGGGTGAATGCGACCATGCCTGTGGGCCTGACCATGTGCCGCGCCATCCGCGATTACCGCGCCGCGACCGGCCATATTGTGGGATTCAAGCCCGCAGGCGGCATGAAAACCGCCAAGGACGCGCTGAACTGGCAGGTCTTGATGCGCGAGGAGTTGGGGCGCGACTGGCTGCGCCCCAGCCTGTTCCGGCTGGGTGCGTCGTCCATGCTGGCGGATATCGAGCGCCAGCTTTCTCACTATGTGACGGGCCGGTATGCTGCCCATCACCGCCACGCGCTCGCCTAAAGGGAACAGTCATGCCAACTGTAACGGAGATTCTGGACACCATGGACTATGGCCCCGCCTTGGAAAGTGACGCCATCGCCCGCGACTGGCTGGCGCACGGGCCATTCGGGCATTTCATAAACGGCCAGTTCACTGCGCCGGGCGCGTTGTTTGACAGCCGCAACCCCGCCCGCGACGAAGTTCTGGCGCAAGTCACACAAGGCACAGCGCAGGATGTTGACGCCGCTGTAAGTGCTGCGCGCGCAGCCTTTCCCGCGTGGTCCGGCCTGTCAGGCCATGCGCGCGCCCGCCACCTCTATGCCATTGCGCGCCAGATCCAGAAACGCGAGCGTCTGTTTGCTGTGCTGGAAACCCTCGACAATGGCAAACCCTTGCGGGAGGCGCGCGATATAGACGTGCCCTTGGCGGTGCGGCATTTCTACCACCATGCGGGCTGGGCCGAATTGGGGGCCGAGGAATTTGTGGGGCAGGGGCCGCATGGGGTTTGCGGGCAGATCATCCCGTGGAACTTTCCGCTGCTGATGCTGGCATGGAAGATCGCGCCCGCCTTGGCGGCGGGCAATACTGTGGTGCTGAAACCGGCAGAATACACGCCCCTGACAGCGCTTTTGTTTGCCGAAATCTGCATCGAGGCAGGCTTGCCCGCAGGCGTGGTGAATATCGTAACAGGCGATGGCACAACAGGTGCGGCCCTTGTCGCGCATTCGGGCGTGGATAAAATCGCCTTCACCGGATCAACCAATGTGGGCCGTGAAATCCGGCGCGCAACAGCGGGCAGTGGCAAGGCGCTGACATTGGAACTGGGCGGCAAGTCGCCCTTCATCGTCTTCGCCGATGCCGATCTGGATGCCGCGGTTGAAGGGGTGGTCGATGCGATCTGGTTCAATCAGGGCGAGGTGTGTTGCGCAGGATCGCGCATTCTGGTGGCCGAGGCGGTGGCCGCGCAGTTTGAAGCAAAACTGCGCGCGCGCATGGACAGCTTGCGTGTGGGCGAGCCGCTGGACAAATCCACCGATATCGGCGCAATCGTGCATCCGCGCCAGCTGGCGCGCATCCGTGAGCTTGTCGCGCAGGGGCAGGCCGCAGGGGGCGTCCTGTATCAGGGACGCGCACCCGAGGGGTGCTTTTTCCCGCCAGCGCTGATGGTTCAGGTGTCGCCCGCAAACCCTTGTGTCAGCGAAGAAATCTTCGGTCCAGTTGCGGTGCTCATGACATTCCGCACCCCGGAAGAGGCCGTGGAACTGGCCAATACCACCCGCTACGGGCTGGCCGCCTCGATCTGGTCCGAGAACCTGACATTGGCGATGGATATTGCCGCGCGGGTCAAGGCGGGGGTCGTGTGGATCAACGCGACCAATCTGTTTGACGCGAATGCCCCGTTTGGCGGGATGCGCGAGAGCGGCTTTGGCCGCGAAGGCGCGCGTTCTGGCATGGGGGCCTATCTCAGGCCCATGCGCATCATAGCCCCGGCCCCCGCGCCGGGGCCTCTCGCCCCGCTGCCGCAGGCGGCGCCTGTCTCTGGGCTGGACCGGACGCATAAACTTTATATCGGCGGCGCGCAGAAACGCGCGGATGCGGGCCAAAGCTATACCGTGCTGGTGGATGGCGCGGTGCAGGGGCATGCGCCCCTTGGCAGCCGCAAGGACATTCGCAACGCGGTCGAGGCGGCGCATAAAGCCAGCGCATGGACCGCGATAAGCGGCCACCAGCGGGCGCAAGTGCTATATTTTCTGGGCGAAAACCTTGCCGCGCGCGCGGACAGCCTGCGCGCTTTCGCACCGCTTTCCGAGATCGAGGCCAGCATTGCGCGCGCTTTCTACTACGCCGCATGGGCCGACAAGTTCGATGCGCATGTACATGACACGCAAAGCGCCCATATCACCCTTGCCATGAACGAAGCTTTTGGCGTCATGGGGCTTGTCTGCGGCGAAGAGGCCCCGCTTTTGGGCTTCCTGTCGCTTGTGCTGCCAGCCATCGCACTGGGCAACCGCGTGGTGGCGACCCCGTCACAATCACGCCCCTTGGCGGCACTGGAACTGGCGCAGGTGCTGGCCTGTTCCGATATTCCCGCAGGTGTCATCAATATCGTCTCGGGGCCGGTGGCCGATCTGGCGCAGACGCTCTCTGGGCATGACGATGTGGCGGCGCTGTGGTGCGCGCAGCCTGCACTGGCCGAACTGGTCGCGCGCGAAAGTGCGGGCAACCTCAAGCCCGTGTGGCAGGTGCCTGACCCATTGGGACAAGGGCGCAGCTTCTTGCAGGCCGCGACCCAGATCAAAACCATCTGGGTGCCTTACGGGGCGTGAGTGGCATTGCTTGACGCGGCCCGCCTTTGCGGGCAGCTTGCGCTGAAATCGGGCAGTCAGGAAGACACTCATGCGCGCAGCCGTACTTCGCCAATATCACCAAGATCTCAGCATCGAAACTGTTGCAGACCCTGTTTGCGAAGACGATGGCGTGGTTCTGCGCACGCTGGCCTGTGGTATCTGCCGCTCGGACTGGCACGGGTGGGTGGGCGAGCATCCGCGCGTCAAACCGGGGCAGATTCCGGGGCATGAATATTGCGGCGAAGTGGTCGCGGCGGGCGCGCGCAGCGGCTGGGTGGTGGGCGACAAGGTGATCGCGCCGTTCATTCTGGCTTGTGGCACATGCCCGGCCTGCCGCTCTGGCGTCTCGAATACCTGCCCTGACCAGCGCTTGCCGGGCTTTACCGAGCCGGGCGCTTTTGCCGAATATATCGGCGTGCCCCATGCCCATAACCTTGCGCGCCTGCCCGACGGAATGTCACCCGTGCTGGCGGCAGGGCTTGGGTGCCGCGTGACAACGGCCTTTCATGCGCTGACCGACCGCGCCGCATTGCGCCCCGGTGAATGGCTGGCGGTGCATGGCACAGGCGGCATCGGGCTTGCCACGCTTATTCTGGGCCGCGCCTTGGGCGCGCGGGTGGTGGTGGTCGATATTGTGCCCGAAAAGCTGCACCATGCCCGCGCCCTTGGGGCAGAGGCCGCGCTTGATGCGCGCAACGGCGATGTGGCGCAGGCCATCCGCGATCTGACAGGGGGCGGCGCGCATGTCTCGGTCGAGGCCCTGGGCATTGCCCAGACCACCAACGCCTCGCTCCGGTGTTTGCGGCCCTTGGGGCGGCATGTGCAGGTGGGCATGCCAGTGGGCCATACCGCGCGTATGGAAATCGACATGAGCGTGGTCTATCAGAAAAACTTGGCCATCTACGGCACACGCGGCATGCCTGCGCATAAATACCCCTCGCTTCTGGGAATGATCGCAGGCGGGCTGGTGGATTTCACACCCATGATCGCGCGCGAAGTGGGGTTGTCGCAGGCAGGGGGTGAACTTGCGGCCTTTGACGGGCCAATGGCGCCCGGTGTGGCTGTGATTGCGGATTTCATGGCGTGAGCGTGCCGCTTTCTCTTTGCGCCGGACGTGCAATCGCGCTAAAGGGCAGGAAAACCAAGCCCAGACGGAGCCTTGCGCGATGAAAGCCGCTGTCATTACCTTTCCCGGATCAAACTGTGACCGCGACCTTGCTGTTGCCTTCGAGCAGGCAGGCGCACAGGTCACACGCGTGTGGCACAAAGATACCAGCCTGCCCGATGGCATTGATATTGTGGGCATTCCGGGCGGTTTCAGCTTTGGTGACTATCTGCGCTGCGGGGCAATCGCTGCGCGCTCTCCGATCGCGCAGGCGGTGACAGGCTTTGCCGAACGCGGCGGCCATGTTCTGGGCATTTGCAACGGGTTTCAGGTCTTGCTGGAAATGGGCCTTTTGCCCGGCGCATTGCTGCGCAATGCGAAGCTGAAATATATCTGCAAACCTGTTGGCCTGCGGGTCGAGGCATCGGATACGCCGTTCACTGCCGCCTATGAACAGGGCGCTACGATCACATTGCCGATTGCGCATCATGATGGCAATTACACAGCCGACCCCGAGACTATCGCCCAGCTGAATGCCGAAGGGCGCGTGGCCTTTCGCTATGCCGACAACCCCAACGGGTCGATGAATGACATTGCAGGCATTGTCTCGGCCAACCGGCGCGTCTTGGGCATGATGCCGCATCCTGAACGCGCCTTTGCGCCCATCCACGGCAGCACGGACGGGCGGCGCATGTTCGACGGGCTGATCGGCGCTTTTGCGCCCGCATAATCAAAGCCGCATCGCGCCACGCTTGAGCGAGGCAAGGAAAGCCCGTATCCTGCGCCGCATGGTTAGCCCGCCCGATCTTGACAACCGCCGCAGCAGCATTCTGGGCGTCCCTTTATGGGGGCGCGCGGTGGTGGTTGTATTGGTCGCCGTGGCATTTGTCAGCACATGGTTTCTGAACGCGTTTCTGTCCGAGAGTTTCACCGAATCGACGCGCAATCGCGCCGAATTGCGGCTGGTGCTGTATTCCGGCAATATCCAATCTGAACTTCAGCGCAATTCGGTTGTGCCCTTGTTGCTGGCGCGTGACCCAGACCTGATCTCGGCGCTGCGAGAGGCCAATTTTGCGACCACCTCCCAGCGGCTGATCGACCTGCAATCCGAGATTGGCGCGGCGACCATTGAATTGCTGGACAATACAGGCCGTGTTGTCGCCGCGACCGATCGCAACCATCTGGGCAAAAGCCGCAGTGCCGATGCCGCCTTTGTCGAGGCGCGGCGCAGCAGCGACACTGCCTTTCTGGTGCAGGAACTGGAAAGCGGGGGCTTCGGCTTTTCCTTTGCCCGCCCTGTGCGGCAGGGCAGCGAAGTGATTGGCGTGGTGATTGTCGGCGCGGATCTGACCAAATTTGAACGCAGCTGGGCCGGGTTTGCGGATGCTGTGGCGCTGATGGATTCCAGCGGCCGGATCATTCTGGCAACTGAACCGCGCTGGCGGGGCCGGTCGCTGGAGGAAGCTTTGGCGCTGCGTGATGCGCCATCGGCCATTGCGCGCGCGCTGCGGGTGACAGCCGATTGGGCGCAAAGCCCGCCCGATGCTTTCGTGCGCGGCGAGGCGGTCTTGCAATCCGAAATCAGGGTGCCGTTTCGTGGCTGGCGTCTGGTCAGTTTCACGCGCTACGATTCTGTGCGCGAAAGCGTCAATGCAGCGCTTGCGCTGTTGCTGACGGGCTTTGCACTGTTGCTGGCGCTGGTGTTCTACATTGTCAGCCGTCGCGCATGGTCACAATCGGCAGTGTTCCAGCAGGAATCGGAAGAATTGCGCGCGCTGAATGCGCGGCTTCAGCGCGAGATTGCGGCGCGGGTGCGGGTGCAGAAAGATCTTGCCGTTGCCGAACAGACGCTGGCGCAATCGTCCAAGCTGGCCAGTTTGGGGGAAATGTCGGCTTCGGTCAGTCATGAGTTGAACCAACCCTTGGCCGCGATGAAAACCTATCTGGCGGGGGCGCGCTTGCTGTTGAAAAGCAAACGCTCGGAAGAGGCGCTGGCCTCTTTCCAGCGGATTGATGATCTGATCGACCGGATGGGCGCGATTGCGCGAACGCTGAAATCCTTTGCCCGCAAGGGGGGAGAGGCTTTTGCCCCCATCGACCTGCGCACCTGTCTGGCAGATGCGCTGACCATGATGGAGCCGATGTTGCGCGACAGTCGGGTGTTGGTGGTGCGCACCGTGCCGCCCAACCCTGTCATTATCCGTGGCGACACTGTCAGGGTTGAACAGGTCATTCTGAACCTTGTGCGCAATGCGGTGGATGCGACGCGCGGTGTGAACAGCCCGCAAATTGACATCATCATCAGTCAGGGCGAAACCGCCAAGCTGACAGTGCGCGATAACGGGCAGGGGATCGAAAATATCGACAGCCTGTTCGAGCCGTTTTACACGACCAAACCGGCCGGAATGGGCGTTGGGCTGGGGCTGGCAATTTCATCTGGAATCGTGAATGATCATGGCGGGCGCCTGACCGCGTTGAACGGGCCGGATGGTGGTGCCGTGTTCGAGGTGGAATTTCCCCGCGAAGGGGTGCATCGTGATGCGGCTGAGTAACGCCAACGTGCCTGACCTGATCTTGCGTGTCCTGCGCAAACGGTTTCAACAGGGGCAGACACCACATAAGGGAACACCAGTATGAGCCGTCAGATGCGTGTGGCCATCGTCGATGATGAGCAGGATATGCGCCAGTCTATCAGTCAGTGGCTGGCACTTTCGGGTTTCACGACCGAAACCTATGCCGACGGGCAAGAGGCGCTGGCAGCGATTGGCGCAGATTTCCCCGGCGTTGTTATCACAGATATCCGCATGCCCAATCTGGACGGCATGTCCTTGCTAAAGCGCCTTGTCGCCATGGACAGCACGATCCCAGTTATCATGATTACCGGCCACGGCGATGTTCCCATCGCGGTCGAGGCGATGCGCCTTGGCGCGTTTGATTTTCTGGAAAAGCCGTTTAACCCCGAAAAAATGATGGCGCTGGCCGAGAAGGCCGTGAAAAAACGCAGCCTTGCGCTGGAAGCCCGCGCGCTGCGCAATGAATTGTCCGATGGCACCACGATCATGCGTCGCCTTGTCGGCGCGTCCGAGGTGATGCAGCGTCTTCGCGAAGATATCCTCGATATCGGGCAGGCGGACGGGCATGTGCTGGTAGATGGCGAAACCGGAACCGGCAAGACGCTTGTGGCCCATGCCTTGCACGCGGTCGGCCCGCGCGCGTCGCGCAAGCTGGTTTCCATCAGTTGCGCTGGCCTGTCAGATGACGTGCTGACCGCGCGCCTGTTTGGCACATCTGATGACAGTGTGGGCAAACCTTTGGTCGAAGAGGGGCGCGGCGGCACGCTGGTGCTGGAAGATGTCGAAAGCCTGTCAGAACCGATGCAGGCGCGCTTGCTGGGTCTGATCAACGATCTGGGCACCCCGCCGGAGACCCGGATTGTGGCCGTATGCAACACCCACCGCGCCGACCAGACCATTGAAGATGCTTTGCGCCCTGACCTGTTCTACCGGCTGTCTGCGCATAAGGTGACGCTGCCGCCGCTGCGGATGCGGGGCGAGGATATCTTGTCTTTGTTCAACACGTATCTGGATCGCTTCGCCGATGAATATGGCTGTGCTGTTCCGGAATTGTCGATGCCGGAAGCAGCGCAGCTGTTGCAGGCACCGTGGCCCGGAAATGTGCGCCAATTGGTCAACATAGCCGAACGCGCCGCCCTGCAAAGCCGCCGAGAGGAAGGCGGGCTGATGTCGCTTATCATGGCCGATAACGAGGCCACGGGCGAGATGATGACGACCGAAGGCAAGCCGCTGAAAGACCATGTCGAGGCGTTCGAGCGCATGTTGATCGACAACACCATGCGCCGCCACAAAGGCTCGATCACATTGGTGATGGAAGAATTGCGTCTGCCACGGCGCACCCTGAACGAGAAAATGGCGAAATATGGTCTGGTCAGATCGGATTATGTCTAAGCGGCGCGTGGGTTCGTGGGATTTATCACTCGCCGCGCCTTTGGCCGGGTCTGAAAACAGACAATAAAACCGGCATTATTCCTGAAAGCATGCGGGAGAGGACATGGTATGCAAAATCTGATTGTATTTGCCTGCCATTCCCCCTTATTGTGAACATGTAAAGATACGTCCTGAGCAACAGGATGTATCCGAACGAATTTCGCTGCATGGGCAGACTGGCGCGCTGGTGACATACCGCATCGCCCCCAGGCAGATGGATCGGCCGCAAGGCTTTGGAGTCCGTGTTCTCAGAAATGACGACCGGGCAAGACACGAACCACGCCGCACCATTGCGGCAAAACAGGAAACGCGATGACAGCTGTCGCACGCATATTGCCCGTCGCCCCGCCAAGGTCATGCCTTGTGGGCGCACTTGCGGCTATAAAGCGGGCCTTGCTGTTCCCCGCACAGACAAGTCACGCCGCTACACGTGTAACGCCGCCCGCCCATGCCCAACGGCACGGGACCGGCGCGCAACCTGCAAGCTGGCGCGCATTGGACATACATGGCTCAGAAAATGTTAATAGATGCCACCCACGCGGAAGAAACCCGCGTTGTGGTGGTCGATGGAACCAAGGTCGAGGAATTTGATTTTGAAACCGCCAGCAGGCGACAGCTTGCAGGAAATATCTACCTTGCCAAAGTAACACGGGTCGAACCCTCGTTGCAGGCGGCGTTTGTAGATTATGGCGGCAATCGCCACGGGTTTCTTGCCTTTAACGAAATTCACCCGGATTATTACCAGATTCCCGCAGCAGACCGCGCGGCCCTTCTGGAAGAAGAACGCGCACTTGCCGCTGATGCGGATGAGGATGAGGGCACAGATGCCGCCCCCAAAGCCCGCAAAGGTGTGCAGCGCAGTTCCAACCGGCGCAGACAGGATGCGAAGCCGGAACGCAGCAAATCCCCCGATCAGGTGGAAAAGCGCGAAATTTCGGGCATGGATATCGTCGAGACTGATGGCGATGATGATGCTCTGGTCACAGACACACCAGAGGCACCCGTCGCCGACGCGGCTGTGGCCGAAGTCGTTGTGCCAGATGACAGCGCGACCTTGGCGGCCGAAGATGTGAAATCCGCAGAGGGCGATCAGGACGAACCCTACCGCGCCGCAGATCACGCGACCGAGATTGATGACCGGATCGAGGCTGTTTCGGACGGGGATGCCAGCGAAGAGGTGCGCCCGCGCCGCAAGCCGCGCATGCGCCGCTACAAAATTCAGGAAGTCATCAAGGTGCGCCAGATCATGCTGGTGCAAGTGGTCAAGGAAGAGCGCGGCAATAAGGGCGCTGCCCTGACAACCTACCTGTCCTTGGCGGGCCGCTATTGCGTGCTTATGCCCAACACTGCGCGCGGCGGCGGCATTAGTCGCAAGATCACAAATGCCGCTGACCGCCAGAAACTCAAGGCGATTGCAAACGAAATTCTGGTGCCCGAAGGGGCAGGGCTGATTATCCGGACCGCAGGTGCCAACCGCACCAAGGCCGAGATCAAGCGCGATTACGAATATCTGCTGCGCCTGTGGGAACAGATCCGCGATCTGACGCTGAAATCCATCGCGCCAACCCCGATCTACGAGGAAGGCGATCTGATCAAGCGCACGATCCGCGATCTGTATAGCAAGAATATCGATGAAGTTCTGGTCGAGGGCGAGGCGGGCTACCGCGTTGCCAAGGACTTCATGAAGATGATCATGCCGTCCCACGCCAAGAACGTGAAGCTGTATCAGGAACAGATGCCGCTATTCGCCCGCTATCAGGTCGAAAGCTATCTGGCAGCGATGTTCAACCCGACTGTGCAACTGCCCTCGGGCGGGTATATCGTTATCGGGATTACCGAAGCGCTTGTCGCCATCGACATCAACTCTGGCCGCGCCACCCGCGAAGGCTCGATCGAGGAGACGGCGCTCAAGACCAATATGGAAGCGGCCGCCGAGATTGCGCGCCAGTTGCGCCTGCGCGATCTGGCAGGGTTGATCGTCATCGACTTCATCGACATGGAAGAGCGCAAGAATAACGCGTCTGTCGAGAAGATGCTGAAAGACAAGCTCAAGCATGACCGCGCGCGCATTCAGGTGGGGCGCATCTCGGGCTTTGGCCTGTTGGAAATGTCGCGCCAGCGTCTGCGCCCCGGCATGCTGGAAGCCACGACGCAGCCTTGCCCGCATTGCCATGGAACTGGTCTGATCCGGTCTGATGACAGCATGGGCCTGACCGTGCTGCGCCAGATCGAGGAAGAAGGCACGCGCGGGCGTTCGCGCGAAGTGCTGGTGCGTGCGCCTGCGGCGGTGGTGAATTTCATCATCAATTTCAAGCGCGAGCATCTGGCACAGATTGAAGCGCGTTATGGCATGGCCGTCCGGCTGGAAGCTGACCCGCATATGGTCAGCCCCGATTTCGAGATCGAGAAATTCAAGACCGCGACCCGCGTTCCGACACCGCCCGCTGATGTTGTGTCAATCAGCACCACTCTGATGCCCGACCTGGAAGAAGAAGAGGATCTGGTCGAAGAGCAGGTTGAGGAAACACAGGCTGAAGAAGTGGCCGAGGCCGATACCCAGCCGCGCAAAAAGCGGCGGCGGCGCAGGCGCAGGCGTGGCGGTGGCCAGAACGGTGCCGATGACAATGACGGCGCACAAGAGACCGAGAGCGACGCGCAGCAAGAGGGTGATGACGCCCCTGCTGAAAGCGAAGATACCCCGCCTGCGGTAGAAGCTGACACCCCCGCCGAGGTGCCAGCGCCAGAGGCTGCGGAAGAAACCCCGCCCGCGAAACCAAAGCGCGCGACACGCAGCCGGTCCAAGAAAACCGCCGCCAAGACTGAAGAGCTGCGCACCGACACCGCAGAACAGCCAGCGCAAGCCGTGGATGCGGGCGCATCAGAGGGTGCCGAAGCACAGGCCGAGGCCGCACCCGCAAAGCCCAAGCGCACACGGCGCAAGCCTGCGGCGAAGAAAAAGCCTGTGGCCGAGGGCGAGAGTGCCGAGCAAACCGCAGACGCCGCACCCGTAGCGCCTGAAAGCGCTTCTGTGGACAGGTCTGACACGCCTGTGGCGGTTGCTGCGCCAGAGCCTGCCATTGTGGCTGAACAGACGCCAGACGCGCCCCAGACCGAGGCGGCACCTGTCGCGCAGGATGCTGTGGTCGGGGATGCCGTGGCACCTGTGCAGGAAGAGGCCCCTGTGCCCGCGCCTGACACATCCGCGCCGGTGGCAGAGGCACCTGTAAGCGAGGTTGCCGCGCCCCCCGCCAAGCCAGAGAAAAAGCGCAGCGGCTGGTGGTCCGCACGCTGATGCCTATCGGGCGGGCCATCTGTGCATGGCCCGCCCTTTTTCACTTGCGACATGTTTTCACATGGCACGCGAAAGTGACAGGTCACCGGGTGACCGCAGCGCCCCAGACGCGTATCTGTTGGCAAGTCACCAATAAAAAGGCAGGGTCATGTTCGGGATAGATGTGTTCGATGCAGGTCTTGTGGCCGCGCTTATGATCGCGTTCGGGGCAGGGGTCTTGTCGTTCCTGTCACCCTGTGTGCTGCCGATTGTGCCCCCCTATCTGGCCTATATGGGCGGAATTTCCATGCAAGAGCTGACAGAAGAGGGCCGCGCCAGCCGCCGCGCCATTCTGCCTGCGCTGTTTTTCTTCATGGGCCTGTCGACAGTGTTCTTGCTGCTGGGGTTCACTGCCTCGACTATGGGACATTTGTTTTTGCGAAATGCCGAATTGTTTGGCCAGATCGCAGGCGGGGTGGTGATTGTCTTTGGCCTGCATTTTCTGGGTGTATTTCGGATTCCGTTCCTGATGCGCGAGGCACGCATCGACGCAGGCGACCGTGGCGGTTCCGCCTTCGGGGCTTATGTGTTGGGGCTGGCCTTTGCCTTTGGCTGGACGCCCTGCATTGGCCCTGTTCTGGGCGCGATCCTGACGCTTGCGGCCACCGATGCCACTGTCACCCGTGGCACTGCGATGCTTGGTGTCTATGCGCTGGGTCTGGGCCTGCCATTCCTGCTGGCCGCGATTTTTGTGCAACGCTCGATGGGGCTGATGACGCGGCTGAAGCGGCATATGGCGGTGATCGAGAAAGTCATGGGGGTTATGCTGATTCTTGTCGGGGTGGCGCTGCTGACAGGCGCGTTCTCTGCCTTTTCGTGGTGGTTGCTGGAGACGTTTCCCGTGATGCAGCGTCTGGGCTGACACGGGCACCGCCCCACCAAGCGGGCCTGTTGGATTGAGTATTTCTGGCAAGAAAATGCCTGCTTACTGTAAACCCAGATCAGCAAGGGCCGCGTCCAGTTCGGGCGGCAGCGTATCATCGCCCTTGCGCGCTTTGGGCAGGTCTGGGGGCGCATCTTCGGGTTTGAGGTAGCGCCAGCCCTGAAAGGGGCGTTTGGTGGCCGAAGCGGTGCGGATGATTTCGGGGTCAAGCACGATGGCACAGCGCAACAGACCGTCTACCCCAGTTACCTCATCAAGGCGCAGAATGCGCTGGCGCGCAAGCACCGCCCCCTTGAACACCCAATAGAGTGATCCGCCATTGAGGATGTCTTCAACCCGCTTGGGGCGCATGCGCGTCACATGGCGCGGCAGCCCGTCAGCACCCCTGGCGCGGTTAGATTGCTGCCATGCGATCAGGTCTTCGACCTGCTCGGCGCCAACGCAAAGTTTTATCAGATGGATTGTGTTGCTCATGGTTTGTCTTCTAGCGCAGATGCGCGTGGCGGCAAGAGGGGTTAAGGCGTTGACCCCGACGAAGGCCGCGCTTATCTTGTGGCCTCTCCCAAGATATACCCCAAAGGATGCCACGCCATGACCCGATTTGCTGCCCCCATTGCCGAACAGATCTGGGACATGAAATACCGGCTGAAAGACGCCGCCGGTGCGGTTTTGGATGAAAGCGTTGAAGATACATGGCGCAGAATCGCGCGTGATCTGGCCTCGGTCGAGGAAGATCAGGCGGTCTGGGAAGACCGATTCTATGCCGTACTGGAAGATTTCAAATTCCTTCCCGCTGGGCGGATTACAGCAGGGGCGGGCACAGGCAGATCTGTGACGCTGTTCAACTGTTTTGTCATGGGGACGATCCCTGACAATATGGGGGGTATTTTCGAGATGCTGCGCGAGGCGGCGCTGACAATGCAGCAGGGGGGCGGGATCGGCTATGATTTCAGCACGATCCGCCCCAAGGGCGCGCCTGTCAAAGGTGTGTCTGCCGATGCGTCTGGCCCGCTGTCCTTTATGGATGTGTGGGATGCCATGTGCCGGACGATCATGTCGGCCGGGTCGCGCCGGGGGGCCATGATGGCAACAATGCGCTGTGATCACCCCGATATCGAGGATTTCATCACCGCCAAGCAAGATGCCGCGCGCCTTCGGATGTTCAACCTGTCGGTCTTGGTAACAGACGCGTTCATGGATGCCGTAAAACTTGATGGGCCGTGGGATCTGGAATTTGACGGGCGGGTTTATCGCACGCTTCAGGCGCGGGATCTGTGGAACCGGATCATGCGCGCGACCTATGATTATGCCGAACCGGGTGTGATTTTCATTGACCGGATCAATGCTGCCAATAACCTGAATTATTGCGAGACGATTGCCGCGACCAACCCTTGCGGCGAGCAGCCCTTGCCGCCCTATGGGGCGTGTTTGCTGGGCTCGGTCAATCTGGCGCGTTTGGTTGCAAACCCGTTTGGGGACGGGGCCGCGCTGGATAAGGCGGCCTTGGATGACCTTGTGCGCGTGGCCGTGCGCATGATGGACAATGTGGTTGATGCCAGCCGCTTTCCGCTGGACGCGCAGGCGCAGGAAGCGCGCGCCAAACGCCGCATCGGTCTGGGGGTGACAGGGCTGGCGGATGCGCTGTTGATGGTCGGGTTGCGCTACGGGTCCGATGCCGCCGTGGCGCAGCTGGATGCCTGGATGCACGCCATCGCGCGTTCCGCCTATCTGGCAAGTGTCGATCTGGCGCGCGAGAAGGGGGCATTTCCCTTATTCGACGCCGATGCTTTCCTAAGTTCCGGCAATATGCGCGCCATGGATGCGGATGTGCGCGAGGCGATCCGCACGCATGGCATACGCAATGCGCTTCTGACCTCGATCGCGCCGACAGGGACTATCAGTCTGTATGCCGGCAATGTCAGTTCCGGCATCGAGCCTGTCTTTGCCTATGAATATACCCGCAAGGTTTTGCAAAAAGACGGATCACGCACGGAAGAAACCGTCGAGGATTACGCCGTGCGGATGTGGCGCGACATGCACGGGGATGCACCCCTGCCGGAATATTTCGTCAATGCGCAGACTTTGGCTCCGCTCGATCATGTGCGCATGCAGGCAGCAGCGCAGAAATGGGTCGACAGTTCTATCTCCAAGACCATCAACTGCCCCGAAGACATCTGCTTTGACGATTTCAAGGATGTCTATATGGCCGCATGGGATATGGGCTGCAAAGGCTGCACAACCTACCGGCCCAATGACGTAACCGGATCGGTGCTGTCTGTGCCCGTGGCAAGTGACGCCGCGCCGCAGATCGATACCGGGGCAGATGTGGTCTACCTCTCAACCCCGTTTGACAGGCCCGAAGCCCTGGAGGGGCATACCTACAAGCTGAAATGGCCCGGCTCTGAACATGCAATTTATGTGACGATCAACGATACGGTCATCAACAACCATCGCCGGCCTTTCGAGATTTTCATCAATTCCAAGAACATGGAGCATTTCGCCTGGACTGTTGCGCTGACACGCATGATCTCGGCCGTGTTCCGGCGGGGGGGCGATGTGTCTTTTGTGGTCGAAGAACTGAAAGCGGTGTTCGACCCGCGTGGCGGGGCATGGGTTGAAGGCCGTTACATTCCCTCGATCCTTGCTGCAATCGGCGGGGTGATTGAACAGCATCTCATCCGCATTGGCTTTATCGCGGGCGAGGGGTTGGGGCTGAAATCCGATCCCGAAGCGGCGAAGCTTGCAGTCGGGGATGCCCCGCGCGGTCGGGCCTGTCCTGCATGCGGGGCGTATGAACTGGCAATGATCGAGGGATGCATGACCTGCCGCGCATGTGGACACTCGAAATGCGGCTGATCTCACACTGCGCGAGAACCGAGTGTTGAAAAATCCCGGAATTTTTTGCCATTCCGGGCAAAAATGGTTCCACTTTACCAGTCTTTTTCTTCCACCCCCGCGTAACCATTGATTTTCCTATGAACGGGCGGCGGCCTAACTGGGCCGCCGCTGGAACTGATAGGGCCTGCCAGATGAGGCTGGTTTCGGGCGGAGCGCCCTGATCTGACGGTCCTTTTCGTTCCGCTTGATCCGGTTCATTCAGGCCGATGAGATCTGGCGCTACCCTGAAATCAAGCGGTTTCGGAAAGGATGATGCCTGAGCTCATTCTCGGTGTTCCACTTGACCAGCACCGCACCGGGGACGGCCCACGCCTTCTGCCGGCCCGGCGCCTGGAAACGGGGCCTAGACAAGCGCGCCTGGTGAAAGGAGCATCTCGAAATCTGGAAGAGCACACCGATCCGGGGACCGGATCAACCCGCTGACGCGCTACACGCCATGAACTGATGCGGTGGATGCC
>NZ_MEHT01000016.1 GCF_001870675.1 Roseinatronobacter thiooxidans
GAAGATAACGCTTGCCAAATAGGGGGCATCCACACACGCCCCGGGTTTACCGGAGGACAATTCTCCGAGAGTTTTGCCCTCCGGTAAACCGGGGCGGTTCAGCCGGCCTATCACGCGGAATTCCTGAAGCAGTCGTGCAGGCCCGGCGCGGCATATTTCAGGAGGGAGGCCTCAATGCGGCCGGTCGTGGTGTTGCCCAGGTCGCTACCGGTTCGATGTAAGCATCATGTCACGACCGCCGGAGCCGAGGCTTTGTAAAGAGTCAGCCCTCGTTCTTTGTAACCATCACCAGATCAACCGGGCCATCTTGTTAGGTTGTGCAACCAAGACCTTCATCTTGGGTTTGTGCGCCAGCATGTTTGACAGCTGGCTGCCCACCACAATTGCGCGCAGCCCAAGCCAGCCCAGTCACGGCATCCCTCTCGCTAAAAGCCCTCAATGTAGCGTAGCACAACCGGTCCAATCGTCACAATCAATAGGGCTGGCATCATTAGGCCAGCCATAACTGCCGACATGTATACCGGCAGCTTGTTCGCCTTTTCCTGCGCCGCAATTTCACGCCGTTGGCGCATTTCACGGGAGTAAGCAAGCAGGGCTTGGCTGAGGCTTGTACCGAACCGAAAAGACTGTAGCACCACATTCACAAAGGCATGCGCCTCGCTGATCATCAGCCGCTCAGCCATCGCCTGATACGCCTTTTCACGATCCTGCCCGGCATAAATCTCCTGCTGTGCAACTTTGAAATTGGCGCTAAGATCTGGGGCTGCCATGGACAATTCATCCGCTACGCGGGCAAGTGCCGCATCAAAGCCAAGCCCAGACTCAACTGATATCTGGATCAGGTCCAGCGCATTTGGAAAGGATTTTTCTATTCTGTCGCGCCGCTCGGCTGCCCGCGCCGATAACCAGATGGCGGGACTGAAAAAGCCGACCAGAATGAATATCGCACAGCCGATCAGAAGTTGGGCGGAGTCCACTTCCCCCAACTGCCCTCTGATTGCATCAGGAAGAGGTAACGACTCGCGCAGAATAACAATAGCAGTCAGCAACACCGGCAGGAGGAGTCCCACGCCGGTCCGCAATGTGAAGTAGAGGAGTACCGCATTCGGCCCGTCAAACCCTGCATCCGCAAGATCGCGGCGCAACTTGTTGCGTTCCGCCTTCTTGGTCGGCATGAAAGCTTTGCCAAAGCCGTTGGGATCACGCTCTGGTTCGATCATGATATCTGCGGGCGCATCTATCGCCTGCAAACGCCGTGATATCTGATTTGTACTTTTCCCTCGCATCGTGGACACGATCGCAAGGAAGACCAGAAATGTTCCGATCAGCAATCCAGCCAGCGCGATATGGCGGGGATCGGCCCCGAAGTTTTCTGCAATTTGATTGATTGTGGCAAGCATGACCCAATTCCTTTGCAGCTAGATTCGAAAATTGACGAGTTTGAACAGGATCAATGCATTGAGTATGACAAGACCCACCGCCGCCACCGCGAGCGGAATGAACAGCGGATAGTCCATCACGCCGCCATAATATTCTGGCGTGATGATCGAGTTCAGACCGAAGATCACAAAGGGCAGCCCCGAGAGGATCATGGCCGAGATCCTTCCTTCGGCGGACATCGCCTTGATTTTGCGCCGCATCATGACACGCCCACGAATGACCTGGGCTAGGACATTCAAAACCTGACCCAGATTGCCGCCGGTTCCGTGCTGGATAGAAATGCTTGCCGCAAGGTACTGAAAATCTTCTGTCGGTACGCGCTCTGCCAGTTTGCGCACCGCTGTCACCACGTCATCGCCATAGCTGACCTGGTCGACAATAATGCCAAATTCCGACCCGATCGGGTCGGGCATGGTGTCTGCGACGGTGGCGATTGATGTGTTCAACGGGTGCCCTGCCTTCAAGCCGCGTGCCATCAAATCAAGCGCGTCAGGAAGTTGGGCCACCAGCGCGTTGCGGCGCTTGGTTCGGGCGGCCCTGAGCAGAAGAAACGGCAACACAATGCAAATTGCGACAGCGAGGGCAATTGCCTGAAACAGTCCGATCACGGCTTTGAAAGCCACCGCGATGAGGGCCGCTGACAAGACAGCAGCACCAGCGAAAAGCCATGGGCGCGGTGGCAAACCTGCATCGAGCAGCAAGCCTTGCAACATGAATCCTTGCAGCGAACCGTTGGAATGGCGTTTAGGAGCCAGAATCGCGAGCCGTTCGGCTTGGCTGGTGCCTGCGCAAACCATCTTCATCCGCCTTGATCGCGCCTCTGTTGTCGTTTCGCGGCGTGATAAAACCTGCCGTATGCCTTCTACCAGAAGAAGCACCCCGATGAATATCCCGATAAACAAAAGCAGGTTGGGATCTATGCGAGAAAGAAAATCTGCCATGCGCCTATCCTCCTGCCATAAAGGCATCTGATGAAATGTTCACGCCAGATTCCAACAGGCGTTCAGCGCATTTTGGTCTGATGCCAGTCGCTACGAATTCGCCGATCACATCACCATTTTCTGCCCGGCCGCGCTGTTTGAACTGGAAAATATCCTGCATGGTGATGACATCGCCTTCCATGCCAGTGATCTCGGAAATCGACATGATCCGGCGCCGACCATCGGCAAGACGCGCGAGTTGCAAAACGATTTCCAAGCCAGAAGCGACCTGCCGCCGCACCGCCGAGATCGGTATTTCTCCCCCCATGATCACGACCATCTGCTCGAGCCGAGAAAGTGCATCCCGCGCAGTGTTTGCATGGATTGTGGTCATCGACCCATCGTGCCCGGTATTCATCGCCTGAAGCATATCGAAGGCTTCAGACCCACGCACCTCACCAACGATGATCCGGTCGGGGCGCATCCGTAATGCATTTCGCACAAGGTCGCGCTGGGTGATAGCGGATGATCCTTCGATGCTTGCCGGGCGCGTCTCCAAGCGAACAACGTGATCCTGTTTAAGCTGAAGTTCGGCGGCATCCTCGATGGTGACAATGCGCTGTGTCGGATCGATAAAGGCTGACAATGCATTCAGCATGGTTGTCTTGCCCGAACCTGTCCCGCCAGAGATAAGCAGGTTCACCCGTGCCTCGACCAGCCCGCGCAGCAACTCTTTGGAACTGGGCGTCAGCGTCCCAGTTTCTACCAGACGGTCGAGTGTCAGCGGGTCGCGCGAGAATTTCCGGATCGAGAGCGTGGGGCCGTCGATAGCACAAGGACGCACAATCGCGTTGACACGACTGCCATCCTTGAGCCGTGCATCTACCCAAGGCTGGCTTTCATCGACCCTTCGGCCAATACCACTTACAATCTTGTCGATGATCCGCATCAGATGACGCTCATCCCGGAACTGAACTGGCACTTTTTCAAGCTTGCCATAGCGCTCTACGTACACATTTTTGTGCGAGTTTACCAAAACGTCGGCGACACTTGGGTCTGCAAGCAGAGGCTCTAACGGGCCGAGCCCCAGCACCTCATCAATCAACTCTTCCGTCAGGATATCGGCGTCATCGGCACGCATGGGATGGTTTTCGCTTGCAAGAAAATCATTGACCAGCCCTGCAATCTCACGCTTGAGCGCGGAACGCTCGACCCGGTCCAGCACAGCGAGATTGACACGCCCCAAAATTTCCTCATGCAGGCGAGACTTGAGATCGAGATGCGCGCGCAAGGTGTCATCAATCGCGGTGAATATGCTTTCAGGCTCTGGCAGCGAAGCCTGTAAAGAGATGTCCTGCTTGCGTTTATCCGCAGTTCCGGGCGATGCGGCCATAACGCCATTTGGAACAGGCTTGTGACGGACCTTTTCTCGGCGCCGCTGCAAATCGAACTCTTTAAACATTATACCTGATCCTTTTTGCCAATATTCGGAGCTTTGACAGACAGTTCTATGTCGCGTGCGAGGATCCGCACCGCGCGCGACCATGGACAGCGCGGCGACATTTCTACCAATGGTTCACCCCGGTCGAGCGCCTGCCGAGACAGCCTTGTTTCATCAGGTAACCAGTGGCGCAGCGACCCTCCAAGAGCGCTGGCGACATTCCGGTGCAACTCGCGTTGAAAAAGAGGCTTACGCTCTCGTGAGACGACGATATCGACTTTCAGCTCTGGGTTGTCTTCGCGCATCAGATCAATAAGTCTTCGGGCGCTGGTCACAGATGGGACTGCAAGGTCGGTAATCATCAAAAGTCGATCCGCACGCTGCAGCAAAGGCTCCAGCCAATAGACAAGCGCTGGTGGTAGATCGACCACAACATAATCGTTTTGCGCCATTAGCCCGTCGATGATCGCCCCGACACGCAGTCCATCAAGCGCGTCCAGCGGAATAGCTTTTTGCGGCGCAGGAAGTATTTTCAGCCCGCTTTGATGCGTTATAAGGGCGTTGCGAACCGCTTGCGCATCTGGTTCATCTGCCATCCTCGCCAGTGCCAGCAGGCCACCGCGATCTTCGACGTCGAGAATGCTGCCCGCAGTGCCAAACTGGAGATCAAGATCCACCAGCGCGACCCGTCGCTGCGGTGATGCGGAAAACAGGCCACGCCGGTCCTGAAGCTCAATCGCAAGGTTTACGGCCAGTGAAGTAGCGCCCATTCCACCACGCGAGCGCGCGACAAGGATCAACCTGCTGTTGGGAGGCACCCATGTCACTGGTAAATTGTGTTTCTGCACTGCCGGCGCCCCGTATGTTGCCGTTTCTGGTGCAGGTGCAGGTGTGTCGTTTAAGGCAATTACCGAAGCGGCGGCGGACGCATCGTCCGGATATTTCTGCACCGAGGCATCGAACGAGCGCGCCTGATCGCGCAGCAAAAGCGGCGGTTCACTCGGGTCAGGCGGTGGCTTCAAGTCCGCGGGCCTAGTCGATGCGTCATTCTCTTCCACATGTTCCAGTCGGTCTTTCATGACCTCGCATGACGGCAAGATATCGCCCAACGGTGCGGCGTCCCCATTCTTGCCTGCCGATGCCTTTTCGGAAGACTGGAATACGTAAGTGACATTCATAGTATCTTTCCTTTCGTAAATCCAAATGACCACGCGTATTCTGGCGCTTCACAATCCGTTCTTCATGTCTTCGCCGGGCAATGAGACGCTCATGCTCGGCAGAGTGATGTTTGTGGCATTCCCCCAGAGCGGCACAACGAAGTTGAAATCGACCTCTGCAAACTCGACCGTGACCATCGGGATATACGGCCCCCCCAGAAACCCGAGGTTCGGGTCATGCGTGTAGCGGAAACGAATATCCTCAATTCCGGTATTTGGCGGCATCAGGGGCCGGATGGCGTTGAAGATTTCTGCCGCAGTGGGATGACTGGCGTCACCGGGGCAGGTCAGCTCGGGACGCGTCGCGCAGATGCCTGTTCCGGCACGACACAGGGTTCCAAAATTGGCGCTTGTGGTCGTGCCGCGCTCATTGGTCGTGGGCACCCCGGGGCAAACCGGGTCGCGCACAGCGGCAATGCGCGCGGCAATCTGGTTGGCTTTATTTGCGCTGACTATGGCGAAGCCCAGCCGCCCGAAATCGATGATCCCAAACAGCAGCACAAGGAACAGCAAGATCACCAACGAATATTCAACAAGCCCTGCACCGGATTCCGCGCGCAGGAAACGGCGAACCGGATAAGGGCAGCGATGGGGGCGGGGGCGCGGGGTCATAGGCCGTAAATCCTTGCTTGCTCAACAACAGAGGTGTTGATCGTGCCCCACCCGTCACCGCCCGCCAGCCGGAACACAGCCGTCATGGGGAATTGCATGGTCAGGTTGGCCGTGACCGTCACAACCGGCACGACAGCCTGCCTCAGCTCAACATTAAACGGAGTTGTTTTTGTATTGGTACAGTTGAGTGTCGCCGTCACTCCGGTCACGGTTATACCAGCGGGGAATATGGCGCCGCCATTGATCGAGGTGGTGACCATGCGGACAAGATCTGCGTCTGAGATATCAAGCGTTCCGGTTGACGGTATGCAAATGTTGTCGCGCTCTGTGCGCGCGACATAGCGTGTCGCGTCACGAACCCCGGCGACAGCAGCCTGAAACGACCACAGCAGACGCATCGACTCGATCATTCCGAAGGCGAGGATCAGGATCAGCGGCAGGCTGATGCCAAACTCCACCAGCGCGGCACCGGACTGGCTGCGGCGGAATTTGCGGATATGGGGATAAAGCGCGCGCATCTGGCTCACCGATACAACTGGATGACTTCGCGGTAGATGCCGGACGCAGCCCCTGACCCGCTTCCAACACCGCCGACAGATTCCACCACCTCGACAAGGATGTCACCATTTCCGTCGCCACCCATCTCCTGAACCGGCTCGGTCATGAAAACTCGGACATATTCCAGCGGCGTTACTTTGCTCTTTCCTGTAAATTCATCTGACTCGCAGTCGACTGCCGCAGCGATGATCGTCCGGCGCGCGGGGTCCAACAGCGCGCGCTGGGCCGGGGTTTTTGCATCCCTGTGGTTTCCCGGCAGGCCGACACCCTCATATCCGGCAGCTGTCAGGGGCCAGTCATCATTCATCCGTGCCCGTGCCGTGTCAATTTCGGCTAGGTACAGGTCATAGCGGGTCATTTTGTCACGAGACGGCCGATCCTGTGCATTCGGGTCGCCTTGCAACGGCCACTCGTTATTATGGTAAAGCGCAAGATAACTGTTCAGGCCAGTGCGATCCCAGTCATTATTTCCGAACCGGCAGGTTCCGGCTTCAATACAAATGTCCCTGGGCAGGCTTGGTGCATCCACACTGGCCTTGCCACTGCTTGGTTCCCAGATGTCGGAGAGGACATTTGGTGCAGGGCGATAAAACGGGTTGTTCTGCTGGGAATTCAACGCCCCTGCGTATATGTCAAAGCGGGTATTAAATGCTCTCGCAAGGCCCTGACGTTGGCCTGTCAGCGTGTCGACCCCTGCATCAGTGCGGATGCACTGGGTGATCGCGCTTTCGGCACCTACGAGGCAGCGATACAAATTTGCCCCTGACTGATTGCTGCAAGCACCATCGGGGTCTACGTCCAACGAGGCCGGGTCAAGAAAGCCGAAATTACCGGGCTGCCAGAATGCTTTTGTTCTGTCCTGTTCATCGTCTTTGTTTTTTGGCTCTTTTCCGCCCGTGCGCAGAAGGATTTGCTGGCCGGTATTGGCCGATGCGCTCCATCCTGAGGGAATGCAGAAAAACAGTGGCGTAATATCACAGGCATAGGCTGCGGCACCGGCCACAGCGGTGGCACCCACTTGCGCTTGGGCATTTGCGCCAGCCCGACCGACCAGCGTGGCGTTGATCGCCGCGAACGGGGTTTGCACATTGCGCTGGTTCACGCTCACTTGCACGAAGCGCGCGCGTGTGGGGTCGGTTGTTGTGGCCGTGGCGGGGTCGCGGTCATCTGCGGGCAGGGCTGACAGGAAAGTTAGCGTATATGCCCCTTGCCCGCTCATCATCGCGCCCCCATCGCCAAAGGTTTGGCTGCGGCTGATCAATCCGTTTGCCGCCGCGGTTGCGCGGGTAATCGCGCCGGAACGGCCATCCAGTTCGCCCGCAGCAGCCAAAGCCACCTGGTCGGCGAAGGATTGCAGCTCGGATTGGGTGTTGGCGACGCGGCCAATGTCGAAGGTCAGCGCCGCAAAGCCGAAGGCCACGGCCAGAAACAGCGCCCAGAAGACTAGGATGCCCCCGTCCTCGTCGCGGGTGAAAGCGCGCTTGGGGCGGGCAGGCAGCGCGAGGGGGGGGCGGTCTTGGGACATGGCATCCTCCGTGAGGGGTATATTCCGAATGGGCGGGGCCGCTTAGCGCAGGGTGATTTCCTGCCTTTCGCTGGTGCCACGGTTCAAAATGACAGTTCTGGCGCGAGGGGCAGGTGGCGGGGCGGGGGCTTCGGCCACAACCTCTTCCAGAGCGGGTTCCATCTCTACGGGTTTGGGCATTTCCGGCAGCAGATCACTCAGCCGCAACCGCTCGACCGGCAGGGTGTCATCTGTATCGGCGGTGCGCAGCGCAAGGCTTAGGGTGCCCGCGCGCTGGCTGAGGGCCAGAACCTGCCCTTGTTCGGCGGTCACCTCGACGGTGACAGTGCGGGCCACGCGCGGGTCGTCTCGCAATTCATCCGACATCTGGTCAACCCCGATCACGCGGATATTGCGCAGGATCGTGTCAGTCACCAGTTCATCGCGCACCGTGCGGGTCAGCAGCAGATCGACATAATCGCCGGGGGTCACAAACCCCCCGACTGAAGTTACGTCATCGACACGGATCGCCACGGCGCGGCTATTGGGGCTAAGCGTTTGTGAAATTGTCACGCGGCCCCCGAAATCGGACACTTTACCGCTCAGGATCACTTCGCCCGGCACCATGCTGCGGCTGGCGCGGCGGGGTTCCTGCCCGCTGGCGGGCAAAAGGGCTTCGCGGTCCAGAAAGGCACCTGTGGGCACCGCATCGCGCGGCCATGGCGTGATACGCAGCATGTGGTGCTGGATAATATCGCCGCGATTGATCTCGCTGGCGGCGGTGACGATCTGCACCATCGAGGCGGCGCGTTCGGCATTGGCTTCGGCTTGCGGCGCCATGATCATTTCGCGCGCCAGTTGGGCCGAGCCACCGGCAACGCCGAGACCGACAAGGGCCATGAGGATGGAAGAGAGGCGCATGGGACAGGCTCCGGTGGGAGGTGGGGGATGGGGTGGTCACCCGGCGGTGGGCCGGGTGACTGATGTTCTACAGTATTAATCGCCTTACCGCGCAGTGACGCCACTGCCGTCGACTGCAGCGGCACCCGCGCGAGCCGCACCTGTCGCGGTCTCTGCTCCGGTAAAGAGCGCTGATGTATCCTGAGCAACAAGGAGCAGCGCACCTGTGCCAACGAGAATAACAACCAGCAGCGCGATCCCGTATTCCACCAACGCAGCACCGCTTTCGCAGCGGACGAATTTCTTGAGAAGTGTTTTCATATCTGTACTCCATTTCAGGTTTCATGGCCCCGGGGTAAAGCTGGGGTCCGGTTCAAACTGCCCCGGGGCGTGCCGGGGGGCGGCGTTCGGAAGCAATCTGCCCCGAATACAGATAAGGTTAGCGGCATCCCGCCCGCCCCACATCGTCACGATGGATGAGAAAAAACGCATAGGAATTGTTTATCGAGACAAAAAAACAACCTTAGCGTGTATAAAATACTAGAACTCAAGCGCCCGCACCCAGATACGAGTCGCATAGGTCCCTGCCCCATCAGGCGATTCTCCGCTCATGGGTTTGCAGCTCGCAACACGACGCCCACCCCGGATAGCGCGCTGATCCGGCCTGGCTTCTCGCTGCTCAGTGGGGCAATAGCGCTCGTCATATTCCCGGGAACGAAGACCGAGCGGCGCCTACAGCCCAAACCCCTTGCGCCCCCCTACCCCGCAGGTAAAGCCACGCGCACCGGCACGCGGTCAACGCGGCAACGCAGAGCGCCGCCTCCCGTTGACCCCATTCTTGGCAGAGATTATTTTTCGCACCTTTCGGTAGCAAAACAGGAACTTAGGCTTTTATAACATTTCATTTCAATCAGATCGGCCGGGTTCGATCATCCGCACGGGTGGATTTTTATAAATGATGTGTTGGTGTTTTCGTCTGTCGGCACCGCCCTTGCACGACAACTCTTGCCCTTGCTGGCGGGAGTGAACCGAGTGCCTAAACGGTCTAGGAACCATGGCTGCGAGCAGAAAAATTTCAATACGCACGCAAAGGGCATTTGAATGTCAGTGTCCACATATCGATCAGAACGCCCCGCACTGCCTTATTCCGTCGATTTGAAACATTTCGCACGTTTCGGGATGCAGCTGACCGAGGCTTTGCACACATCAAACGGATTGCGCGCGGCCAGAGTGATTTTTCCGCGCTGGCCCAAGCCCGTGTGGTGCATACGTACCGGATGTGTCTTGACAGCGGGCGGCGCCAGACAATTGCCACAGTTGACTTCGACCTTTGGTCCGCGTGCCGCCCCTTGATCAGGGAACTTGATCAGACACTGGTGCCAGAGGATCTGCGCTATGTGCAGCTGGGCACATTATGGACGCTGAGCGAGCTGGACCCGCCGCGGTGCGACAGTTTGGACACGCGCGCGCGGCTCTGGATGGAGGATAGGGGCTTTCGCAAGGCAGGTCTTGTCCTTGTGGGGCGCCAAGGCCGCACGATCGACGAGATGGAAATCTACAGCTTTGTTGAAACCAGAGGTCGGCTGCGGACCGATTACGCGCTGCTCGCATCAGTTTGCGCGAAAGCTTGGGGACGAAGGCCCAGGGGACGGGTGTCCAGTTGGTTGCGCGCAGCCCCAAAACCATCCCGCGTTCAGACGGCCAGAACAAGGATGCGCCACTATCACCGGCAAACCCCTAGAAACTGACAGCGGCAGAGGTGCGGATATGCACAATGATCCGCGAAGGAAGCGACACTGCCGATATTGTCGCGCGGACCGGCAACAGCATAGCAACTGTCCCAACGCATTTGCGCAACATCTATGCGAAGGCGCAAATAACCGTGCAGGTTGCTTTGGTTAGGCATTTGAATGGTCGAGACCATTCATATGGCAGAGCCCGCACTGCACAAAGCGCCTACATGTCGTATACTTTTCGGCCCGTTTCTGCGCGCACGTCAAAGCTCGTCATGTCGAGTTGTGCATCACGCATACAACAGCAGTTCCTGACGTAGGGCTCTGCGCATTCTCAGTCAACGGGAGAGGTATGTTAACTGGCCGCTTTCGCGAGTGTCTGCAGGTGCAGCGCCGCGACAACACAGGCGGCTTTCCGCCCGACGCGTCACGCGGCACCCTTGC
>NZ_MEHT01000017.1 GCF_001870675.1 Roseinatronobacter thiooxidans
GGCCCTCGGCGGATGCTTACTTTTATTTCGCATATTTTTTCATGTGTCTCCTGCGCGAGACCTGTTTGTTTGTGGTGCGCGTTTGCAGGGGCAATTCCGGGCCGCTCTATGGGGCTGCCCTGCACATTAGGCCAGAGATCGTCGAGCGACAGATACCGCGCGTCATCGGGCCGGCTGAAAAAATCGGACGACACCCGCCCGTTCCGCTCACCCCGGCTCACATCCACCGATCCGCCACCAGCCCGCGTCGGCTGTACCGGATCCAGAACTTCTACAACGCCCATCGGCTATCTCCCGCGACGGGCGCAGGGAGCCACTCTCCCAGCCCTCAACCCGTCGCAAAGGAACCAACCCTGCTCTCACTCTTGAAACCATGCCTCGATTGCAGACGTTCGGGACTGACGCCACGAACCGCCTCCTTGCGGACAAACCGGTCGCACGCCAGTCAAAAGTGAATAGCAGATTGTCTCTGGCGACGATCAGGTACAAGCAGACCTGACATTGATCACAAAACGCCCCTAACAGAGGCTTCACAGTTCTGCCGAAAAAATTACGTAATAGCGAGAAATTCACCAAGTAAACAACTTCGTGTAACACTGGTCGCTTATAAATCGGCCTTGTTTTTTTAGTTGGTTGAAAATCCATAGAGTATTGACGTTCATATCTTTTGAGGCACCAAAGTAAGTTTCCCCAAGATCTTGTGACAGCGTGTGATACAGGTCTGGCTTTTCGATTTCTTTGACCACGCCTGTTTCTTGCGTCCAGATAAATTGAAAATCCGGGCTTGCGTTCTCATACTTAATCCAAGCTGAGCCAAATACTGCCTTTTCGGTGATATGAATCGGAAAAACTTCCTGGCCGATGGCACGTCCATCGGGTTCCCGAATTACTATGACAGGTTTGAAGTACGGGCGACTGAAATCGATATAGGCTTCATATCCAATTTCAGTGCCATTGGGAAGACGGACACAGTCCCCGAATTTAAGTGAATACAAACCTGCCAAGGTGAAGACAGGGATGCCCACAAGGCTCAGAAGACCTAATGAGATAGTCAGTAGCGCAACAAGAATCTTGTGCATTATCTATATCGAATTCTAGCTGGATCAGCATAAATCTGACCTTCCAAGCTTCCCGACCACTGGCCTGTTATGGAGTAAGGCACACCTTCGCGAACGCCCAATCGCTGACGACCATTGGATGGCAAGCCGACCCGTCCACGTAGGTCGTCATGCAATGGCTTGTGAATGTTATCGTACAAGATGCTGCCGGGGCTGTAATCGTCAACCTCGATCCCAATATCCAAGGGATCGGTGAATTCGTCATCCAGATAGAAATCTAAATCACCTTCAATCGTTAGGATGCCGTTTTTCTCGGAGCTTTGTCCAGAAAACGACCCTCCTATCGTCGTATCGGCGATGGCAAACACCACGCCCGTCATGTCGTAGGTGTTCACGAAATTGTAGGAAACACTGCCCGAACGTGAAGTTCTGGCAGCACGAGCAGTTTGCTGTTTGATTGCTTCTCCGCGAAGGTCAATGAACGCTTCTATAATCTTACGGCTATGCCCAATCTCGGGGAGAGTGACACCCCGCCCTCGTCCATTGAAATAATGGTTTACGAAGTCGTTGTTGTCCCAACCTGACTTTGTGCCAATCCCGTCTATAGAAAGTTCAATATACTCAGACACTTCATCAAAAAATGGCCCAGCTGTGCAACGGCAGTTGTAGTCTTCGCCTGGATGCCCACCTTCAGGCGGGTCATCCCATGAGAAAACCTGTCCTTCCCGTTCTACATGGGATGAGCGGACTTTGCCGTCGCGGCATGTTCGCCAGATGTAATGCGTTGTTGGTCGCTCTTGCTTGATCGACCACATAATCGGCGTGCCTTTTCTCAGGTATTCCTGAAAGGCTTTTCTGTAGATGTGTTGATCGACGATCATGGGAGCCTGCGCATAGGAGAAATTCAAACAAAGCTTCCTCCAATGAAGTTAACAAGTTGATAACCAACCGTACGCTCCAGTCAAGAAGGGCCGATCCGCCTTATTGTTCGCAAAATCCAAGCGCCCCAATCGGGCCATCCGGCCACGTGCCTTCCTCGGAAGCTTTACAGTTCCCGGTTGGAAGATAAAGCCCAGTGTTTGCAGTTGACCAATCTGCCAAAAAACCAGCAGGTTCCGCACGCCAGACATTTATTCGTCACGCAGCATTAGTGGTTTCCGGCGCAAGAGTTAGAAGCTGCCGCGCCAATCAGAAAGGTCCGGTTCGGTTAGAGCCGGGGAAACCCGGCTGGTTTCCCCGCCGGGCCCGAGGGGGAGACCCCGTTCTCAGAACGGGATCTCGTCGTCGCGGTCGACCAGCTCGGGGTTTTCGCTCTCGGCCGATTTCGGGCGGCTCGAGGCAAGTCGACCTTCTCGGCGATGATCTCGCAGCTGGGTGGCACTCAACCAAATTTCTGCAATCTCACGTACCGCATCAAGACCACTTTCCAGTTCTCATCTTCTACCGCCACGGCGCGCCATATTTTATTTCGCATGTTTTTTGTGTTGACGGACATGTCGGGAGGCAAGTCAGCATATCTGGATTTTTACCCAATCCAGCCCGAAACGCCCCAGATATTTGCGCAGCCTGTCAGCGTCATTTTGGCTGGCCTTGCCTTGGCGCGAGGTTGCAAACAGTCGACGCCCTGCTGCCGACAGACTGGTGCACTCACGGCAAGCGCGCAGTACAGCGGCCAGTTGTACGCGGTCGAATTCGTCCAGCGCATCCGGGTCCTGCAGGACATCCGCCAGAAGGGCTGCGTCAGCATCCTGGCGCGCGGCGGCCCATTGTGCGCGCAAGCGCGAGATTTCGGCCTGCACCATCGGCAGGGTGATGCGTCCTCGTTCGGCGAGCGTCGCCATGCGGTGGGCCGAGGCGCGCAGATCGCGTAGATTGCCGGGCCAAAGCGTGTTCGGGTCGGCGGCGAAGCGCAGATAGGCGGCTTGGGCATCCGTGTTGAAACCGGTTTTGCGGTCAAGATCGCGCTCGGTCGCCTCGGCGCGCGTGGCGATGGTCACGCATCACGGCTCGCGCGGGCCGGGCGGGTTGCTGTATAAGGCGGGAATGCAAGTAGCCGAGAGTTTCCGCAAGGCGCTTTCCCCCGCGACGCTGAAGCAGAAAGCATGGATCCCGGCCGATAGTAACGAGGGGCTGGCCTATTGGGACGCACTGCAACTCTTGCGCCGCTGGACCAAGGCCAACCATAACGCGCTGCATCAGGTCGTGGTCGAGGCCACGCGCGCTGAGGCGTGCGCGCGCATCTGGAACGAGCATAACTTCGTCTTAAAGCGTGGCGACATGTTCTACCACGCCAAGGGTGCCACGCCAGCCTGGGACAGCTACGCGCAGGATGCCGCGGGGCTGACGCTGGTGCCGCTGAATGTGAGTGCTGGATGTAATCTCCCCAAAAGCGCTGGATGAAATTTCCCCAGTTTCGCGCAGACGCTGATGTTCAGGGGGGCATGCCCCCCTGAACATCAGTCGCGCATAATTCCCCCTGTGAATGCCAAGGGAAAGGCTTGCAGGTGGTTAGACTGAGGGAGATCGTTGTGATCTTGGAATTGAAGCGACAAGGCCTTGGTGTCAGTGCGATTGCGCGACAGACAGGGTTGGACCGCAAGACGGTCAGGAAGTATCTGGATCGGGGCCTTGAGGCGCCGATCTATGGACCACGAGAACCAGGCGCCCGGCTGGCTGAGCGATTTCAATCATATTTGTCAGATCGGCTTGAAGCCTTTCCAGGCCTGTCAGCACGTCGTTTGCATCGTGAGATTAAGGCGATGGGCTGACCAGCCGTGACATCAGCGGCGGGCTTGTCCTGCGCGAAGAGCTTGGCGCGGAAGACGACTTTGATGACGCCATCGCACGGATCAAAGCCCTCGCTACGGTCCATGGCGTCGACTATGACGGGCATGGGGAATGGCTAGGCGAAGACCCCGAGGACGGCGGCAAGGGGCTTGATATCCTGTCCCAGAGGTTGACCAAGCGCACCGGCATCAAGCCCGGTCACGGCTTTGCTTTTGATTTGCCCGATGGGCGGTTCGGCCATGCGATTTATGTCGGCAGTGACCGGATGGGCACTGTTCTGCTCGATATCAGCACTCTGGTCACAGATCAGCCTGCGAGCCCGGATCAGCTGCGTGCGGCGCCGAAGCGCTATCGCCAGCCGATCCTTGTCTGGCATACACCCTTTGCCGTGCGTCTACTTGCGCAGAGCGTGGCTCTGGTCGAATTGCCCCGCGATGTTACGTTTCGGTGTAGCACTTGGGACCCTGAACCGGATATGCTGGCCAAACTTGAGCATCGTTTCGGCGTGACCAACTCAAGCACGCCAGAGGGCTGGAATACCGTGCTCATGGCGATCCTGATGGGCGCGACAGATAGAATTGCGCTCTGGGATCAAGTGACATGAGCAATCTGGACAGAAAAATCCCGCGCTTTGTGCTGGATATTGGGGTCGTCATGGTGCTGACGGGGCTTTTCACATGGGTCATTCTCTTCGGCCTCGCTCGGCTGATCCCCCTGCCAGAAGACAGCCTCGCCCGCGACCTGCGCAATGGGTTGGGGCTGGCCATTGCCATCGTCATCGGCCTGCGCGTCAGCCGCTGGCTTGAACGACATTGGCGCGGGGGGTGATGCGATGTGTACCTTCATCACACTGATCGCGGCGAGCGATGATCTTGCGCGCATCAACGCCATCCTCGCCACGCTGGACCAGCGCGGCTGCGCCCGCCGTGCCGAGCGCGACGATACCCCCAGCCTTCGCCCGCATCTGGCACGGGATGAGCGGGAATATCTGCTTCTCCGCCCGCCTTGTGACTGCGGCACGTTTCTTGGCAATGCGCTGTGGCACAGCACCGACCCTGACGCGGCGCGCGCTGCCGATCTGGCGCGCTACCGCCGCAAGGGCTGGTCCGAGGCGCGGATCGCGCGCGCCATGGCCGACAAGCACCGCGACCGCCCCCCGCGTTCTCATCCGAAAGAGGATGCAGCCTATTGGATTACGCTGATGATTGTGCTTGGCGAAGGGCTGGGACTTTCTCGGCTGGGTCTGATGCATCACTTCCGCAACAGAGACGCCGGACCTGCCCCCGATGTGGTCGCGCGCTGTGAGGCAGGGCCGGTCGCAGACGCCACTGAAGTGCTGGCGCGCATGCCTGATGGGGTCATCCATGATTTCCATATCGTGGGGCGCAGATGAACAGGCCCGATATGCGCCATCTGCTGCCCGCTCTGCGCGACATCGGCTTTCACCTTTGGGATCCGCTGGGCCTGTGCGCGGCATGGCAGGAGGGCGAAGCCATGGCGGATGAGTATGACAGTTACCTGATGCGCGCCTATTCGGCTGCTGTGAATGGCAACGGACGCGAGGTGATTTGCGCCGTGCTGCGTCAGGCCGAGGCCGCGATGGGCCTGCCCGACGCTGGCACGACCGACCGCCACATGACAGTTGCACAGGCCGTTCTGGATCTGGCGGATGACGATCTATTCAGATGATGCTCCGTCATCGCGCAGAGGGCGTCCGTGATACAGATGCTCATAGAGCAGGGTCAGGATGGCAATCCCGACAATGGCAGGGATGAACCATCCGAGGTTTTCGACTAGATAGGCCAGACGAATGTCAAGCGCTGCCACAGTGTCGCCCAGATACGAGATGGCGGTAAACAAACCCATCTCGAGCGCAGCTGTAATCCACAAAGCGCCGGAAAGTGGGGATGTCTTGCGCCAACTCTCAAAGATTGAGCCGGGTTGCCCGATTGCGGTTTCCGGCAGCGCAAGGCTGAGGCGCATAATTCCCCAGCCCATGACGATGCCGAGCGCGGTGAAGATCGCAATCCCAGCGGGCGAAAAGCTGGCTGCGCTTTCGACGCTATGGAAGAGGCCCGGCATGATGATAGCCAGCGCAATGCCGGAGATCAGGCCAAATGGGATTATGATCAAACTCCATGCGCCCAGTAATTTGCCCAGATAGGCCAAGGGCTGGCGCAACCCCAAAGGTGCGATTGGCCCAACCCCATGCGCGTCCAGAACATGACGGTGCCAGAGGATTGCGATTGTGATCAGGCTTGAGATCCAAACTGCCCAGATGGTCAGGATCTGTGACAGCGACGCCCCATTTTCAGGCGCTCCGACATAGGGATCATTCGTATGCCATTGCAGCGGGCCGCGCGTGATTTCACCCATGACCTGCACGCGTATCCATGTGTCGATGGCGAAGGCCAGCAGATAGATCGGCAGGCAGACCCGCAGCGCGAAACTGCGATACTGTCAGACCAGCGCCAGGGCGCGGATGAAGACAAAAGCGCCGGTTTTTGCCTGCATCATCTCAGCAATCCTTCGCGTCTTCCGGACGGGTGATGACACAAGCGCCAGGCAGGGCATCTGCGTCAGGTGATACGGCCATGATCACGAAATCCTGCGCCTCGGGCCAGTGGCCTTGCAGGCGGTTGCGCAGGTCGGTGGCGGGCAGGCTATTGAGCATCTCCAGCATGGTTAGCGAATGGCCGGTGGCGAACGCGTCCAAAGTCGTTTCCAGCTCCATATGGCCCTGATTCATGACGTAGTTGCGCGTTTGCTCAAATGACTCCCGCAGCGGCGCAACGCGGTCCTTGATATCCCCGTCAGGGCCTTTGTCACGAAAGCCCGCGTAAGCATCGCGCACCACATCCACGGCATCGGCCAGTTTGGCAGCCTCCAGAGCGCCAGTCATGAACAGAAAGCGGTTTTCGCGTGTGTAATTGCCGAGTCCGGCGTTGAAGCTGTAGCTGGCGCGCAGCCCGTCGCGCACAGAGGCAAACAGCACGCTGTCCTCTCCGCCGCCAAGCGCCGTGGCAAGGATCAGGTCTTCCAGATCCCCGCCGAGGCGCGTGGCAGGCAGGGGCGCGATGAAGGTCAGATGCGCATCTTCGCTATCCGGCAGGTGCAACAGGATCTGGCGCGGGTGATAGTCCAGCACGATCGCGCGCATCTGAGACTCCCCTTCCGGCAGCCCGGCCAGAAGTGCGTCAAGCCCTGCGCCAGCTTGCTCGGGCGTGATGTCGCCAGTGATCACCACTGCCTCGGGCTGTGCGGTGACAGTGGCACTGTGCCAGGCACGCAGATCCTCCAGCGACAGGTTTGCGAAGGCTTCTGCGTCATCAAGCGACAACATGGCGCGCAGCGGGTGATCCCCGATGATCGCCCAACGCAAGGCGTCAAATCCCTGTTGCGTGGGCTGGGATTGCGCCTCTGCCATGTTCTGGGCGAAGCCTGTGCGAATGCGGGCGAACCAGTCGGGGTCAAAACTGGGCCGGGCCAGATGGGCATTGGCGATGGCGATAGCCTCTGGCCAGTCACCTTTCTTGGCGGCAAGCATGCCGTAAAGGTGGTCAGCCGTGACAGGCAATTCGCCATTGGCATCCATATCGGCAAACCGCTCTACCACCTCACCTGCCGGATAGCCCTCGGCCCCGCCAGCGAGGATAAGCTGTGCCCCAATATATGATGTGGCCGGGTTGCGGCCCTCGGCCCAGATCCAGTCATGGGGCCATGCGGCAATAATGGCGGCATACTCATTGCCCGGCATCTGGATCAGGCGGTAGGGCATGCCATTCGGGCTGGTATGGTCCGAGGCTGTGGGCTGCTGGTCGCTGTCGCAAAATGACAGGCCAAAGACTAGCGGCAGGGCAAGGGCAAAACGGATCATTCCAAAAACTCCTGTGGGGCAATGAAGGCAATGGCCGTGCGACCGCTTTGGGGCAGCGCGGCAAGAAGGGTGTTCAGGCTTTCGCGGGTGATTTGTGGCGGGATCTCTTGCAGCACGCGCTTGGATTGTGGCTCGCGCAGCGCCAAAACACGATCAGTTGTGTAATCGGCCATCCAGCGGCGGGTTTTGTCATGGTCGCCCCAGTCGGGCCAATAGCGGTCCATTCGTGCCATGACGCGCTGGTATGTCGGCGCAGGGATTCCACTGGCGGCAATATCGGCCAGCGTGGCCTCAAACGCGGCGCGCAGCTCTGGCAGGCTGGTGCCTGTATCGGGGCTGGCGTGAAAACGCAGCTCGATATGCTGGGCGTCTATCGGATAGAGATCGATCCGGAATTCGCGTGCGATGCGGGCATCAAAGCGCAACGGCCCTGCCAGCCCGCCGGGCAAATTGGTGTCGAGCATGGCGCGCAGATGGTCCAGCCGCGCTTCCAGCAGATCGAACTGGATGGGCGCGTCCAGCACTACCACCCGCCGCCAGATCATGCGCGGTGCGGCGCTGTCATCGGGGAAATCCACCAGATGCGTGATCTCTGGCCCCATCTGATAATGAAACGTCACAGGGTCCGAATGCCCGCGCTCCAGCCGCAAGCCGATCAGCGCGCGCCAGATCTGCAAGCGCCCGACATCGCCGCGAAAGATGAACACGGCGTTTTCTGGTCGGTGTGTCGCACGGTGCCAGACGCGCGCGGCGTCATAGTCCAGCGCATGAATCTGCGCAGGCGTTCCGATGACCGAAGAGGCCAAGAGCGTGCCCTCATGCAGCACGGCCGAGAGCGCCTCATCCGCGCGGCGGCTGATATCATTGGCAAACATGGCCTGATATTCGCGCTGGATGATCTCGCGCTCTTCTTCGGCAAAGCGCGCCTCAAGCGTAATCGGATCAAAGACCCGCGCCAGCGTCGCGGTCAGTTGGGGCAGGTCTTCGGGCTTGCCTGACAGGCTGTAGAAAACCGCACGGTGGCTGGTCCACGCGCCCGAATGCCGGTCAGGCCCTCGGGCATCCTCGCCAATGGCGCTGTACCACGCCAGATGCTCGGCGTAATGCGCGAGCCCCACCTGCTCATCGGGGTCAAAGGGGCGCGCAATGCGCAAGATCACCTCGGCGCGGCCTGTCGTGTCGGTGGGGGTGATGTGGAAAGCGATCGCGTTGATCGATACGCTCGTTTGGTACGCCAACAAGGCAAGGCCCGTGAAGCCTATCGCCCCCACAGTCAACCATGTTCGGAAACGGGTCATGCATGCAACTCAAAGCGGAAATGAAATGTTCGAAATAATCAGGGTTAACGTCAGAAAAACTGGCGACGACAGCCGGGAAACCAACATGAAGTCAACGGTATAACTTTTTATTGTTTGTTTACAATCCTATTTTTTTGGCGGGCGAGTGGAAGTTAAAATCAAATATATGAAAGTTATAATGTAAATTCTTGGTGAAGATTGTGCCTTGACAGTTCTGCAAAAACTTTCGCACAACCTTTGGGCGTTTTGAACAAGACAAATTTTGAGTGAAAATTACCTTGTATCAGGTTTCGGAATGACTGGCGCTACACGGACTAAACCATGAATTTCTTCAGGACATAATCTCTGCCTATCGCGTGTCGGAACTACGGGCGATGCCAGCTTTTCCTATGCCAGAAATCCCTGACATAGGACGGAATGCCAGCGACGATCAGCACGCGGCTTTCCTTGCGATCGTTCAGCCCGCTGTGCTTGGCGCGTTTCATGAAAGTGCTTCAGTCAAAGCAGCGCTCGCCGAAATTGTGTTTGCCGTCCCAACCGATGACAGCCAACCACCCCACGTCATCGACCATGGCCACGGCCGCTATCCAACCGTGAGTATGGCTTGGAAGAATGATGCCGAGAGCTTGATGCACCTGATGCATGAAGTTTCGCACGCACTGCAGATCAATCTTTCGCAAAGCAACAAAATGCCACCCTTGGCGCGTGAGGTCTGTGCATTCCTGGGTGAGTTATGTTTGATGGCCTATCTCCACCGCTATGGTCCAGCAAGCCTTCTGCCTGCTTTGCTCGACGTGTGGCATTCGCACAATACAAGGTATCTGGGCGAGGATCTGGGGCATTTGTCAGAAGCAATCCTGACCGACTGTGCTGCCTACCATTACCGTCAGAATTACCCGATTGCGCGCCTGATTGCAGTGGATTTGTTCGCCCAACGCCCTGGCCCATGGTTGGAGGCGCTGTTCGCCTCTGGTTCTGACGCCATGACACTTTTGCCCATTGGGCAAATGGCGAATGTCGCAGGACGGCGCGCGAACTACTTGCCCGCCCTGCCGATGAGCGGCGCAGATCAACCGGTACTTGGGGCCTATCGCAGCCTTGGGGCCATGGCGGTTCAATATTTGGGCGCTCTAGGGGCACAGTTTAGATTTTATGCTTATAATAAATGTATGATAGAGAAGCACAAAGAGATTTGGGAGGTGTACCTAACTTGGCCCCCCAAAAGCTAATGTCAATGAACGCCAACCTACCGATTCAAAACAACTTTCCAGTTCTCATCTTCTACCGCCACGGTGCGCCAAGTTTTCAGAAAATTCGTGGCATGAGCGCGCCGGCGTGGGCCGGGGTGCGTGTAGTGCCCCCGCGCCTGCATATGTGCTGGCGCGGGGGGGGGGAAGCGGTTACAACTTTACAGTTGGGTCACCGTAGCCCTTTGGAACATACAGGTTTTGTGGCCCAAGGTTTTTGACATCGGTCTCGCCGCACAGCGCCATGGTGACGTCGAGTTCCTTGTGGATGACTTCCAGCGCCTTGGTGACGCCTGCTTGGCCCATCGCGCCCAAGCCGTAGGTATAGGCGCGCCCGATATAGGTGCCTTTCGCCCCCAAGGCCAAAGCCTTCAGCACATCCTGTCCTGTGCGGATGCCGCTATCGAGGTGGATTTCGACATCCTTGCCCACTGCATCGACAATCGAGGGCAGCATACGGATTGAACTGACAGCGCCATCCAGTTGGCGGCCCCCGTGGTTGGACACGACAATCGCATCTGCACCAATATCTGCGGCGCGGCGGGCATCTTCCGGCTCCATGATCCCCTTGACGATGACCTTGCCGCCCCACCATTCCTTGAACTGCGCGATCCGGTCCCAGTTCAGCGCTGGGTCAAAGGCCTCGGCGGTCCATGTGGACAGCGAGGAGGGGTCGCTGACGCCTTTGGCATGGCCCACGATATTGCCGAAGAAGCGGCGCTTGGTGCCCAGCATCTCCAGCCCCCAAGGGATTTTTGTCATCATATTGGCGATGGATTTCGCGGTCAGCTTGGGCGGCGCGGACAGGCCGTTTTTCAAATCTTTATGGCGCTGGCCCAGCACTTGCAGATCAACCGTAACCACAATGGCAGAACACTTGGCTTCATGCGCGCGTTCGAACAGGCGGCGCATGAAATCATCATCTTTCAGCGTGTAAACCTGAAACCAGAAAGGCTTTGTTGTATGTGCCGCCACATCCTCGATCGAGCAGATCGACATGGTGGACAAAGTGTAGGGCACGCCGAATTTCTCGGCGGCGCGCGCCGCCTTGATCTCGCCATCGGCGGATTGCATGCCTGTCAGCCCGACAGGGGCAAGCGCTACAGGCATGGCAACATCTTCGCCAATCATCTGCGACTTGGTGGACCGGCCCGACATATCGACCGCGACGCGCTGTTTCAGGCGGATATGCGAGAAGTCTGAGGTGTTCTCTCGAAAGGTTTGTTCCGTCCAACTGCCCGATTCCGCGTAGTCATAGAACATACGCGGGGTGCGCCGTTCATAGATACGGCGCAGATCCTCGATATTGGTGATGACGGGCATGCAGGCTCTCCCCCTAAAATTGGTAATAAATGTTTACCGATGCATGGGGGCTGATGCAAGTATTCAGCCTAAGACCCGCTTGATCCAGCTTTTCTTTTGTGGCGCCTCGTCGGGGGGTGGGGGCGTGGCTTCGGCGGGGGGGGTGGTTTCCTGGCCCTCCGCAGGGGGTGGCCCTTCGATTTCTGCCTGAAACCTGTCGAAAAACTCGCCTGCCATGCGGCGCGCAAACCCGTCTACGATGCGGCTGCCAAGCTGTGCCAGCTTGCCACCGACCTTGGCATCCACCTCATAACTCAGCAATGTGCCGCCATTCTCGGCAGGGGTCAGGCGCACATGGGCGTCCCCTTTGGCAAAGCCTGCCGCACCGCCCTTGCCTTCGCCCGACAAGGTGCAGCTTTCCCCCTCAATCACGTCCTTCATCGTCACGATGCCTTTGAACGTGGCTTTCACAGGGCCAACTTTTTGCACGACCACGGCCTCATACCCCTCAGAGGCCGAACCGCTGAGTTCCTGACAACCGGGAACGCAGGCTTTCAGCACGTCTGGATCAAACAGGGCTGTCCAGACAGTTGCGGGCGGGGCCGCGATCTGGCGTTCATCGGACATCTGCATGGCGTGACCTTTCTGGGCAATATGTGTGGTGATGCAGGGTAGGCGATCGGGGCGCGTTGTGAAAGAAGGCTTTGGTCGCATGAACTTTGGTCTTAGGCGGCGCTATGCATGCGGAAGGGAATTGACCAATCCCTAAATTTATGGCCAGCATTTGCGATGCGCGATTTGACAAACCGACCTGGTATTCTAACCGAGCAGCCCACGCAGGCGGCACATGACCGCGTGTATCGGGGGCTGCGCCAGCAGGTCATGCATGGCGAATTGCCGCCCGGTCAGGCACTGACCTTGCGCGGCATTGGCAAGGCTTTTGGCGTCAGCATGACGCCTGCGCGCGAAGCGCTGCGCCGCCTGACGGCCGAAGGGGCGCTGTCGCTGTCAGCCTCGGGGCGGGTGACAACGCCGGAACTGACCAATGACCGGATCGAGGAACTGGCCCAGATCCGCGCGTTGCTGGAACCCGAATTGGGCAGCCGCGCGCTGCGGCGCGCGCATCTGGCGCTGATCGACCGGATGGAAACGATAAACGAGGCCAATGCCCGCGCGATCCACCGGCAAGACCCTGTGGAATATATCCGAACCAATCTGGAATTTCACCGCACATTATATTTGCGCGCCCAAAGCCCTGCCATGCTGGGGTTGTTGGAAACTGTGTGGCTACAGCTTGGCCCCACCATGCGCGCGCTCTATACGCGGCTGCGCCGCACCACAGCGCCGCCCCATCACCGGCTGATACTGGAAGCGCTGCGCGCAGGCGATGATGCGGCGCTGCGCTTGGCCTTGCGCACCGATGTGACGCAAGGATTACGACATCTGCAAGGGTAAGTCCCCGCACTCAGGCGGCGGTGATCTGCCCGTCTTGCAGGCGGACAACACGGTCCATGCGGCGCGCAAGTTCCATATTATGCGTGGCAATCAGCGCGGACAGCCCTGTGTCGCGCACCAGCGCCATAAGGGCTGCAAAAACCTGATCCGAGGTGGCTGGGTCCAGATTGCCGGTCGGTTCATCGGCCAGAAGCAGGCTGGGTTCATTGGCCAGCGCACGGCAGAAGGCCACGCGCTGCTGCTCGCCGCCCGATAGGGCGGCGGGGCGATGCTCGGCGCGCGCCTCGATCCCCACGCGCGCCAGCAGGTCGCGCGCGCGGCTTTCCGCTTTGCTGGCAGGAACCGCATTGGCAAGTTGCGGCAGAACCACGTTTTCCAGCGCGGTGAATTCCGGCAGCAGATGGTGGAACTGGTAGACAAACCCCACCTGACCGCGCCGCGCGGCTGTGCGCGCGCGGTCGCCCAGCCGTGTCATATCGGCATCGTCTATCAGAACCGAGCCGGAATCGGGCGTGTCCAGAAGCCCAGCAATATGCAAAAGCGTGGATTTACCCGCACCGGACGGGGCCACCAGCGCGACAATCTCGCCGCGGTCGATACGCAGCGACGCCTCGCGCAGGACCTGCACCTCGTTCGGTTTTCCCGCGTTGTAGGTTTTTGAAATGGATTGAAGCGACAGGGCACAGTCATTCATAGCGCAACGCCTCTACAGGGTTCATCCGCGCGGCGCGGCGCGCGGGGAAAATCGTCACGATGAAAGACAGCGACAGCGACAGCCCGACCGCTTTCAGCACATCCGCCAGCCGCAATTCCGCCGGTAGGTTATAGATGCCACGGATCGACGGGTCCCAGACCCCCCCGCCAGAGACATAATTCACCAGACTGAAAATCGGGTCGATATACAGCGCGAACAGGCAGCCCAGAATGACGCCTGTAATCGTGCCCAAAACCCCCACACTGGCCCCGCAGATGAAGAACACCCGCAAAACCGACCCTTCGCTTAGCCCCATTGTGCGCAGGATGCCGATGTCGCGGCCCTTGTTCTTGACCAGCATGATCAGCCCCGAGATGATATTCATCGCGGCGATCAGCACAAGGATCGACAGGATCACGAACATGACGTTATCTTCCACATCCAGCGCGCGCAGGAATGCGCCCGCGCTGTCGCGCCATGTCCAGAGCATTGCGCGCTCCCCGCCCGCGCGCAACAGGTCCATGCGCATGGTGTCGATCTGGTCGGGATTGGCGACCATGACTTCCATTTCATCGGCAACACCGTCGCGGTTGAAATAGGTCTGCGCTTCGCCAAAGGGCATATATAGCCGCGTCCGGTCAATGTCATAGCGCCCTGCGGTGAAGATATAGACCACCTCATAGGCCGAAATGCGCGGGCTGGTGCCAAAGGCTGTGCGCGCGCCATCTGGCGAGATAACGCGGATCGAGTCGCCCAGCGAGATATTGAGTTCACGCGCCACACCAGAGCCTATGGCAACCCCGTCATTGAAGCGGGAAATATCGCCCAAGGCTGCCTCGGGGTCGGCAATGCGCGGGATGGTCAGCAGGTTCTCTTGCGAGATGCCGAAAACCTCGACCCCTGTGTTACGCCCATGCGCCGAGGCCATGACCTGACCACGGATCAGGGGCGCAACCCGAGTAACCCCGCGCACGGCGGACAGGCGTTCTGCCATCTCTTCGTAATCGTCGATAATGCGGCTTGTGCGGCCGCTGTCATCGACATGGACCGAGGAATAGATCGTGACATGCGCATTCGCGCCAAGGATGGTGTCAACAAACTCTGCCCGAAACCCCGAGCGCACCGACAAGGTTGCAATCAGCGCGAATACGGCCAGCATGATGCCCAGAAAAGAGATGATGGTCATGGCACTGACGCCACCTTCGGCACGGCGCGCGCGCAGATACCGCCATGCGATCATCCATTCAAAGGCGGCAAAAGGGGGCGTGTGGCCGGTCATGTGCGTGGCTGTCCTGCTCTGGCTTTTGCGCAAACTCATAGCAATGCACGACAAGGTCAAGCACAAAGAAAATAAGGTGCCGGTGGTTTGAACGGCATTTGGCCTGACATGGGGGTATCCCCGCCGGTGCGCGACTGGCAGGGCGAGGGAGTTTTCGAGGCGATACCCCAAAAGAAAATGCCCATCTGTCGCACAGATGGGCATAGGGCAGTGCTGTTGCGTCTAGGCTCAGTTCCGCAGCGACTCGGCCAGTTCAAGCAGCACATCGGCTTCCACATAGCCACGGATCATCTCTGTCTCCATGACGAAAGTGGGTGTTCCGCTAATTTGCAAGCGCTGCGCCAAAGCGCGGTTTTCGGCCAGTATGGTGCTGACGGCTTCGCTTTCCATTTCAGCCACGACCGCGTCAAACTCCAGCCCCAGCACCTGTGCCAGTTCGTCCAGATATTCCGGTGTAACCGGCCCGTCATGGCGGATCAGCGTGTCATTCACCTGCTGATACATGTCATCCCCGCCAAGGCGCAGTGTGGCAATGGCAAAGCGCGATGCCAGCTCTGATTCCGGCCCAAGGATCGGGAATTCCTTGACGATCAGGCGGATACCGGAATCGGCTTCCAGCAGTTCCAGCAGTTCGTCATGCGCGCGTTTGCAAAAACCGCAGCGATAATCCAGAAATTCGACCAATGCGATGTCGCCTTCGGGGTTGCCGCCTACCCATGAATTCGGGTCATTGAACAGGGCTTCCACATTTGCATCAAGGATGGCGCGGTCCATATCGGCCTGCGCTTGGGCACTGCGCTGCTCAAAGGCGGCGACGGCTTCAAAAATCACTTCGGGGTTTTGCAGCAGGTAGCTGCGCACCTGTTCGCCGAATTCGGCATCCACACGCACTGTCTCGGGGGCGGGGCTTGCGCCAAGCTGGGCCAAGACATCTTCCTGCGGTGTGGTTTGTGCCTCGACCTGCGCAGCCGGTGCCTGCTCGCCCACATCCGTGGTCTGCCCGTTGCTACCAGAGGAAGTCAGAACAATAAGCCCGAGTGCGGAGGCTGCAAGGCAGGTTCCGATCAGCGCAGAGTCAGTCAGCGGCAAAGTCATTTGAAAGCTCCTGTATCTACCTTGGCACCGCCTTGGCCGATGGGTCGGCAGCCGGTATATGTTGCGCCTTATAAAGCTTGTGCGTGAGCGGGAATCAACCCTTTCAGCCATGACAATGTGCAATTTCACAAAAGTGATTGCTTTTCTGAAGTTTATTTTGGTGCCGCATGGTTTTCTGCTGCGGGTGTGGTGTGTAAGGGAAACGCTGTTGGGTCAGAGAAGGTGTGTTGTGCGTATCAGGGCAGGGTGGCAGCATGCGCTGTGGGTGATGTCTGGAGTCGTGGTGCTGATTCTGCTGTCTGCCCAAACGGGGGGCGCGCAAAACGGGCTGGGCGCGCAGGCGCGCGTGTTGGAAACGGGCAGCGCCATCCGCGCCAGTCAAAACGCACTCAGCCTTGAACTGGTGATAAGTCAGCCTGTGCCGTACCGGCTGCGGGTGCTGGCAGGGCCGCCACGGCTGGTGATGGATTTCAACACTTTGGATTGGGCGGGGGTCGATCTGGGCGCGCAGGTGCCGCGCAGCCATGTCAGGGCCTTGCGTCAGGGCCAGTTGCCTGACGGCTGGTCGCGTCTGGTACTGGATATGGGGGCGCCTTTCGGCCTTGCCAGTTCCGAGCAACGCATTGATGCCAGCACAGGGCAGGCCGTTATTTCGGTGCAGCTTGTCCGGATGGATCTGGACGCCTTCGAGCGCGCGGCGCAGGATGAGGGGCGCTTCGCCGTGTTAAGCGGTGGCGCATTCCTGCACCCCGAAGCGGCACCGGCACCAGCGGCCCCTGTGGCGCGGCGCAAACCTGTGGTGATGCTGGACCCCGGCCATGGCGGCCTTGATCCGGGTGCGGAACGCGGTGGCATCCGCGAGGCGGATCTGGTTCTGACCTTTGCGCGGCAGTTGCGCGAAGTGCTGGTGCGGCGCGGGCTGTTTGATGTGGCGATGACGCGGGACGAAGATGTGTTCGTGTCGCTTGATGGCCGGATCAGGGCCGCCCGCGCCGCGCAGGCGGATGTGTTCTTGTCGCTTCATGCCGATGCTTTGCCCGAAGGTCTGGCATCCGGGGCTGTCATCTATCTGCTGGGCGACACGGCAAGCGACGATTCCGCCGCCTATCTGGCCGAACGCCATGACCGCGCCGATATGCTGGCGGGGGTCGATCTGACAGGCAATACAGACGAGATTGCGCGTGTGCTGATGTCGGTTGCGTGGCAAGATACTGCGCCGCGCGCGCGCGATCTGGCAGAGTCGCTGGTAGAGGGGGTCGGGGCTGCGGGGTTGCGGTTGCACCGCAGGCCCATTCAGTCCGGCGCATTTACCGTGCTGCGCGCGGTCGATATGCCCTCTGCGCTGGTCGAGCTGGGCTTTATGTCCAGCCCCCGTGACTTGGCCAATCTGCGCGATCCCGACTGGACCCTGCGCATGGCCGAGGCGCTGGCGGACTCGCTGGAACTCTGGCACGAACGCGACATGGCGTTGCAAGGCTTGCGCAGGCGCTGAAGTGTCACGGCGTTGTGCTGCGCCGTGTTTTTGACCTATGGCACAGAAGCCATTATAGTCCGTCAAGTGTTCATACGAGGTATTCAGTGCTCCGAGCGATTCTCTCTTTCTTTGGCGGGCTGTTCAGCTTCGCCATAACCGCCGTGTTTGTCGGTGTGCTGGCCATTGGGGGCGTGTTTTGGTATTATAGCCAAGACCTGCCCAGCCATGAACAACTTGCCAGCTATGCGCCGCCTTCGATCAGCCGGATTTATTCCGGCGAAGGGCGTTTGATTGACGAATTCGCGCTGGAGCGGCGCTTGTTCACCCCGATTGACGATATTCCAGAGCAGGTGAAAAACGCCTTCATCGCTGCCGAAGACCGCAATTTCTATATCCATACCGGATTTGACGCGCGCGCCATCGCAGTCGCGGGGTACGAGGCGATTGCCTCTCGGGGCGAGAATGTGCGCGGTGCCTCCACCATCACGCAGCAGGTCATGAAAAACTTTCTGCTGTCTGGTGACCGCACGGGAGAGCGTAAGATCAAGGAATTGATCCTTGCCAGCCGGGTCGAGGGCACCTTGACCAAGGACCAGATCCTTGAACTCTACCTGAACGAGATTTTCCTTGGCCAGAATTCTTATGGCGTGACTGCCGCCGCCCAGACCTATTTCAACAAGACGCTGGACGGGCTGGATCTGCATGAAGCGGCGTTTCTGGCGGCCTTGCCGCAAGCGCCCTCCAGCTATCACCCTGTGCGCAACCGCGACCGCGTGGTATCGCGCCGCAACTATGTGCTGGGGGAAATGCTGCGCAACGGCTTCATTTCGCAGGCCGAACATGATGCCGCGCGCGCTTTGCCCTTGCTGACTGTGCAATCGGGCGATTTCGAGAGCGCGCGCGCCAACATGCCCTCGCGCGATTACTTCACGGATGAGGTGCGCCGCCAACTGTCCAGCAGCTTTGGCGAAGACGAGTTTTTCGCAGGCGGCCTGTCGATCCGCGCTACCATCGACCCAGAGATGCAGGTCCATGCAGCCCACGCCCTGCAACGCGCGCTGGAACAATATGATCGCGGGCTGGGACGGTTGCGCACCTCGGGTCAAACCATTGCGCCGGAATTGCTGCAAAGCGAAGACCTGTGGCGCACTGCCCTTGCAGAGTTGGAACTGGCGCGCGACGTGACCTTGGGGAACAGATGGTATCCGGCGGTGGTGCTGGATGTCAGCGCCGATACCGCGCGGCTGGGGATCGAGGCGGTTGACGCAGATTACCACGCCCCCCATGTGGTCGAGCGCTCGGATATTTCATGGGCGCGCGGGTCGCTGTCGGACAATCTGAATGTGGGCGATGTGGTCTATGTGCGCCGCGTCACATCAGACAGCGATGGCAGCCATATCCGCTGGTCCTTGCGCCAGATACCGCAAGTGCAGGGCGGGTTCATGGCAATGGATGTGAACACGGGCCGCGTGATTTCCATGCAGGGCGGCTTTTCTTACGAACACTCTGTCTTCAACCGGGCAACACAGGCGCAGCGCCAGCCCGGATCGGCCTATAAGCCATTTGTCTACGCGGCGGCCCTGGATTCGGGGTTCACCCCTGCCACCATCATTGTGGATGCCCCGATAGAGGTGAACACCCCCCAAGGCATCTGGCGGCCCACCAATGCCTCGAACCAGTTCTACGGCCCCACACCAGTGCGCCGCGGGATCGAGATGTCGCGCAACCTGATGACGGTGCGACTGGCGCAGGAAATCGGAATGGATGTTGTCGGCGGCTATGCTGAACGCTTCGGTGTGTACGATCGCGCGCAGCAATTTCTTGCAGCCTCGCTCGGGTCGCAGGAAACGACATTGTTCCGGATGGTCGCGGCTTACGCCATGTTTGCCAACGGGGGCGAGCGGGTGGAACCCACTTTGGTAGACCGCGTGCAAGACCGCTGGGGCGAGACGGTTTACCGCCACGACCAGCGCAATTGCGTGGATTGCGAAGAACGCGCCTTGCCCGCAGGGCGCAGCCCATGGATCGCCTCGCGCCGCGCGCGGGTGATGGATGCGGTCACGGCCTACCAGCTCACCTCGATGATGGAAGGCGTGGTCCAGCGCGGCACGGCGGCGCGCACTGTCAACCTGCCTGTGCCTGCCGCAGGCAAGACCGGCACCACCAACGAGGCGCGCGATGTCTGGTTTGTCGGCTACACCTCTAACATCGTGGCGGGCTGCTATATCGGCTATGACCAGCCGCGCCCGCTGGGGCGCGGGGCAGGGGGCGGCACCATGTGCGGGCCTGTGTTCAATGAATTCATGCAAGAAGCCGTCAAGAAATACGGCGGTGGCCGCTTCCGCGTGCCAGAGGGTGGCTATTTCCTGAAAATCGACCGCGACAGCGGCGCGCGTCTGGCCGATAACGCAACCGGCCCGAATGTCATTTCCGAATTCTTCCGCGAAGGGGTCGAGCCGATCTTCGGTCTGGCCGCAGTAATTGACGGGGGCTTTTCGCTGGGATCAGACCTGCCGATCTTTGCACCCGGCGAAAGCTATGAGGCGCTGCAACGCGAAGATGCAGGGCGCGGCGGCTCTGTCTCTGCGCCAGCAAGTCTTGGCTCAGTCTCGACCGGCGGATTGTACTAAGGCCCCGTCTGACCATGCCTGCCACGGCGCAGCCGCTTGCCCCTTGTGCCGTGCCACGCTATGCACGGCCAGAATACATCCAGACCTATGGTGAATGACTATGCGCTCCGAGACGCTCAGCACGATTGAGGCGATCCGCAAATCTCTGGCCCTGCTGGGCCAGCGAATGGATATCGAGACGGCACCCCACAGGCTGGAAGAATTCGATGCGATGACCGAAGACCCCGATCTGTGGAACGATCCCGCGCGCGCGCAAGCGCTGATGCGCGACCGGCGCATGCTGTCGGATGCGCTGGAAACGCACCGCTCCATCTCGCAAGAGCTGGAAGACCAGATGGGCCTGATCGAACTGGGCGAGGCAGAGGGCGATGCGGAAGTCATCGCCGAGGCAGAGGCCGAATTGGCAAAGCTGGGCAAGGTGGCCGCCGCGAAAGAGCTGGAAGCGCTGCTGAACGGCGAGGCCGATTCGAATGATACGTTCTTGGAAATCAACGCAGGCGCGGGCGGCACGGAAAGCTGCGACTGGGCATCGATGCTGGCGCGTATGTATGTCCGCTGGGCCGAGAAAAAGGGCTACACTGTCGAGATGATGTCGGAAAGTGCGGGCGAAGAAGCGGGTATCCGGTCTGTCGCCTATAAAATCAGCGGGCATAATGCCTATGGCTGGCTGAAATCGGAATCTGGTGTTCACCGTCTGGTGCGCATCTCGCCTTTTGACGGGTCTGCGCGGCGTCACACCTCCTTCAGCTCGGTCTGGGTCTATCCTGTGGTCGATGACAATATCGAAATCGACATCAACCCGTCTGACATCCGCATCGACACCTATCGGTCATCGGGGGCGGGTGGCCAGCACGTCAACACCACCGACTCGGCCGTGCGGATCACGCATATTCCCACCGGCATTGTCACCACATCCAGCCAGAAATCGCAGCACCAGAACCGCGAGATTGCGATGAACGCGCTGAAATCGCGGCTGTATGAAATGGAGTTGCGCAAACGCACAGAAGCGATTGAAGCCGCCCATGATGCCAAGGGCGATGCGGGCTGGGGCAACCAGATCCGGTCTTATGTCCTGCACCCCTACCAGATGGTGAAGGACTTGCGCACGGGCCACGAAACATCGGACAGTCAGGGCGTTCTGGACGGCGCGCTTGACGGGTTCATGGCGGCAACGCTGGCGATGGATGTATCGGGCAAATCCCGCGCCGAGGCGAATGCCGATAGTTAACGGCTCCCAAAGCACCCTTTTGGAAAGATTTTGCTTGCAGGACAGATTGTCGCAGCCCTAACCTGCCCCAAAGCACAGCTTAGGACGGGATGGACGACAAAATGACCCAACAGGCACATCTGCCCCCTTCGGACATACCCGAACCACAAGCAATCGGGGTCAGTGATTTGCGCGTGATCCTGCAAGCAGGGCTGCGCGATTTCATGCGCGCGCCGGTCTATGGAATAGCCTTTTCACTGGTCTATGTGCTGGGCGGATTGATCCTGTATGCAGTGTTTCTGGCATCGGGGCAAAGCTGGTGGTTCATTCCGATCGCGGTCGGCTTCCCGCTGCTGGCCCCTTTCGCGGCGACCGGGCTTTATGAAGTCAGCCGCCGCCTTGAGCAGGGCGAGGCGTTAAGCTGGTCTGCAGTGGCGGGCTGCGTGCTGGCGCAAAAAGACCGTCAGGTTCCGTCTATGGCCATGGTTATCATGCTGGCCTTCATGTTCTGGGTGTTTGTTGCACACACCATCTTTGCGCTGTTCTTTGGCCTGCAACCCATCACCAGTTCAACCACCGACATGCTGTTGTCAGGGCCGGGGCTGATGATGTTGCTGGTGGGCGGCACGATTGGCGGGGTTATGGCGGCGGTCATGTTCGCATTGACAGTTATTTCGCTGCCCTTGCTGCTGGACCGCGAGGTGGATTTCATCACTGCAATGATCACCTCTTTCGGGGTTGTCATGAAGAATTTTGGCCCCATGGTCATTTGGGCAGGGTTGATTGCGGCGTTGCTGTTCGTTGGAATGCTGCCGCTGTTTCTGGGGCTGTTCGTGATCCTGCCGGTTCTTGGGCATGCGACGTGGCATCTGTACCGGCGCGCCCTTCCCTGACACATGGCGAACACATGGCGAAAGTGATTTCGACAGGCCCCAAAGCCCGCGATTATGCGGTGTGGGGCTGGACACTGCGCGCAGGGCAGGGCAATCTGATCACAAAAGAGGGAGTATGTTATGCCCGCAGCGACGCGCCGCAGTTTTTTCGTGACAATTTTCGGGGTAATCGGAACGCTCTGGTTCGCGGTTCACGCAATTGAATATGTCTTTGCGCGCTATTCGGCGCTGGAAGCGGCCTTTTCGCTACCCGCCCCCCTTGGCCTGTCGGGGGTGTTCGAGGCGATGCCGCAATGGGCGGGCATTGCCCTGACAGCGGCAATCTGGCTGGGCCTGCTGGGCGCGTTTTTGCTGCTGCTGGGGGACAGGGCCTCGGTTCTGATCCTGTCCTTTGCCCTGCTGGCGACAGGGGTTGCGCTGGTCTGGGCGGGCATGGCCTATCTGGGGGGCAACCCCGCTGGCATGGCGGTTGACCCGCTGATGTTCATTGGCAGCCAGACTGCGATGACATTCGGGTTGTGGCTGTATTCAAGAACTGCGAAACGCGCGCAGGTTATCTGACCCGCGGTTTTGGCAGGCGCCAATTCAGCGGTCAGGATGCGATTGTAATTTCCGGCGCATTCCTTCAGTTTGGCGCTAAGTCATACCGGAGTATAAGATGAATCGCCACGCAAACCTATCCGAAGCTATTGGCAACACGCCGCTAATCCGGCTGAACAAGGCCAGCGCGGCGACAGGGTGCGAGATACTGGGCAAGGCAGAGTTCCTGAACCCTGGCCAGTCGGTCAAGGATCGCGCGGCGCTGTACATCATCCGCGATGCAGTCGCACGCGGCACGCTGCGCCCGGGCGGCACGATTGTCGAGGGCACCGCAGGCAATACCGGCATCGGCCTTGCGCTGGTCGGATCGTCCTTGGGCTTTCGCACGGTTATCGTAATTCCTGAAACGCAAAGTCAGGAAAAGAAAGACATGCTGCGTCTGGCCGGTGCGGAACTGGTCGAAGTGCCCGCAGCCCCGTACCGCAACCCCAACAATTATGTGCGCTATTCAGGCCGGCTGGCCGCCGCCTTGGCCCAGACCGAACCCAATGGCGCGATCTGGGCCAACCAGTTTGACAATGTGGCCAACCGTCAGGCCCATGTCGAGATGACAGGCCCCGAAATCTGGGCGCAGACCGATGGCAAGGTTGACGGGTTCATCTGCGCTGTAGGGTCTGGCGGGACGCTTGCGGGCGTGGCAGAGGCGTTGCAGCCCAAGGGCGTCAAGATCGGTCTGGCAGACCCGATGGGCGCTGCGCTGTATAGTTTCTACACGACCGGAGAGTTCGCCTCGGAAGGCGAGTCCATTACCGAAGGGATCGGGCAGGGGCGGATCACGGCCAATCTGGAAGGGTTCACGCCGGATTTCTGCGCGCGCATCCCCGATCAAGAGGCGCTGCCGATTGTCTTTGACCTGCTTGCCGAAGAAGGGTTGTGCCTTGGTGGTTCGTCAGGGGTGAATATCGCAGGCGCCATGCGCATGGCGCGCGAAATGGGGCCGGGGCATGTGATTGTGACAATCCTGTGTGACTATGGCACGCGCTACCAGTCCAAATTGTTCAACCCAGAATTCCTGCACAGCAAGGGCTTGCCTGCGCCTGCATGGCTGGACACCAAGCCCCGCGCTTTGCCTGATGTCTTTGAGGCCTGATCCTTTGTGTTTGTTGCGCCATCTGAAAACCATTGCGCTGGCACTTGTGCTGGTCTGGTCCGCATGTCTTGTGCCGATGCATGGGGCACAGGCCCAAACCAGCCAACAGGCTGCCGCGCCTGACTATCAAACATGGCGTGCTTTTGCGGAACGTGCCGAGACGCTGATTGACCAGCGATTCACCCCCGACGAAGATTTGGTGACTTTGCGCGGCGAATTGGTCGGGTTCCGCAGCCAGTTTCTGGCGGCGCAAGATGCGAATTCCACGCGGATTGCAACTTTGCGCGAACAGATCGCCGCGCTTGGTCCCCCGCCAGAGGAAGGCGCGACCGAGGCAGAAGAAGTCGCGTCCCGTCGGGCAGAGTTGAACGAGCAGCTGGCGCAGTTGCAAGCCCCGGGCATTGCCGCACAAGAGGCGTTTCGCCGCGCTGATGGTTTGGTCCGCCAGATAGACCATATTATGCGCGAACGGCAGGCAGAGGCATTGCTGACGCTTTGGCCCTCGCCCCTGAACCCGGTGAATTGGGTGTCTGCGGCAGATGCAGTCTGGGGCACAGCCTTTACCTTTGGCACGCAAGTCACTGGCGCACTGCAAGACCCCGCATATCTGCGCGAATTCCGGTCCAACCTGCCAATTGTGGGATTATTGTTTCTGGTTGCGGGCTTCGTGCTGATGCGCGGGCGCGCATGGATCGAGCGACTTGTCGGACGTTGGCTGGACGAGGGGGCAGACCGGAAAAGCAAGCGTGTGCTGGCACAGATCATGTCGCTGACGCAGATCATCGTGCCGGTGGCCGCAGTTGTCGCATTGGGGACAGCACTGGTTCTGACCTCGCTTACGGGCGAGATTGGGGCCGCGCTGGCAAGTGCGCTGGTTCAGGCCGGTATCGGGTATTTCACCGCACGCTGGGCCGGACGGCAGCTGTTTCCAGTGCACGAATCGCGGCGCGCGCCGCTGCAACTGCCAGCCCCGCGCAGGCGCGAAGGGCGTTTCATGGCCAATCTGGCCGGTTTGTTCATGGGGCTGAATGTCATCATCAGCACTGTGTTTGACCCCGCACGCCAGTCTGACGCCGCAAACGCCGTTATTGCATTTCCGCTGATGGTGCTGGCGGGCGTGGTTCTGTTCCGTCTTGGGGCCTTGCTGTCCATGCATTTCCGCCTTGCTGCCGCAGATGGGGGCGAGACACGCTTTTTCGACCGCATCGTGGGTGTATTCGGCAAGCTGGCAATGATTATCGGCATTGGTGCGCCACTTATAGCCGCCGTGGGCTATGTGCAGGCCGCGCAGGCGTTGTTATACCCTTCGCTGGTGTCTCTTGGCCTGATAACCGGGCTGGTGTTTCTGACGCAGCTTGTAGATGACACATATGACATTGTAACCAATCGCGGGCCAGATGACCCCGATGCATTGGTCCCCGCGCTGATAGGCTTCGGGCTTGTGCTGCTGTCACTGCCGGTCTTTGCAATTATCTGGGGGGTGCGGCCCACGCAACTTCTGGAAGTGTGGCAAGTGCTGCGCGAAGGGTTCAGCATTGGCGAGACGCGCATCTCGCCCACCAATCTGTTAAGCTTTTTTGTCATCTTCTCGATCGGCTATCTGGCCACGCGCATGGTGCAGGGTGCGCTTGACAGCACGGTTTTGCCAAAAACCAAGATCGACAAAGGCGGGCAGAAGGCAATTATTTCCGGCACTGGCTATGTCGGGATTTTGCTGGCCGCGCTGGTCGCCATCTCGACCGCGGGGATAAACCTGTCGGGGCTGGCTATTGTGGCAGGTGCGCTGTCGGTCGGCATTGGCTTCGGGCTGCAAAATATCGTGTCGAATTTCATTTCCGGCCTGATCCTGCTGATCGAACGTCCAGTTGCCGAAGGCGACTGGATCGAGGTGGGCGATACAATGGGCACTGTGCGCACCATTTCGGTGCGCTCGACCGTGATCGAGACATTTGACCGCACGGATGTGATTGTGCCCAATGCCGATCTGATTTCCGGCAAGGTCACGAACTGGACGCGGTATAATTCGCTGGGGCGGATCATCATTCCGGTGGGCGTGGCCTATGGGTCGGACACACGCAAGGTTGCGCGCATCCTCAAGGAAATCGGTGATGGAGAGCCGCTTGCCCTGCTGGACCCCGAACCGCAGGTGCATTTTGTCGATTTCGGCGCCGATTCGCTGGATTTTGAATTGCGTCTGGTGCTGAGTGATGTGGGCTTTGGCCTGTCTGTGCGCACCGAGTTGCGCCACCAGATTGCAGAGCGGTTCAAGGAAGAAGGCATCGAGATACCCTTTGCACAGCGCGATATCTGGCTGCGCAACCCCGAAGCCCTGCGCGGAGAGCCTGCACCACTTGCCAAAGTGGAACCCCGCGACCCGCGCGACGAGAATGCCCGCACCAAAATGCGTTATGACGAGATTACAGAAACAGATGCAGGGTCCGGCGATGCAGATGGCGGGCGGTGATCGCGTGGGAATTGTGCCAGATCAAAGCCCGCACCGCACAAGGTGATAGACTGGGCGCAGAACTGGAAAAAGCACAGGAGTCGCCCATGTCGCACACCCCGCACGAACTGCCCGAAGAATTCCCGCACGCCGTTGAACAGATGCACAAGCTGAAGCTGGAAGACGCGCATTTTGCCCGCCTTTCGGACCAGTATCACGAGGTTAACCGCGCGATTCATCGTGCCGAAACATTGGTTGAACCTGTCTCGGACCAGCATGAGACAGAATTGCGGCGCAAGCGGCTGGCGCTGAAAGACGAAATTGCACGCATGCTTAGCGAAGCTGGCTGAGTGCTCTGAAAACTGGCAGGTGAAGCGCGCCATGCGCGCTTCACCCTTTCGATATGGCTTCCAGCCTGTCGCGCGACATCTCTCCCGGAACGATGGTAATGGGAATGGGCAGGCTGCCCGAATTGCGCGACATCTGCGTGACCAGGGGGCCGGGGGAATTCCCTTCGGTGCCCGCCCCCAGAACCAGAATGCCAATCTCCTGATCTTCGGTGATCTGGGCCAAAATCTCGTCCACCGGCTCGCCCTCGCGGATGACCAGTTCGGGGTCGATCCCTTGTCTGTCGCGCATCCATTTTGCGAAGACCTCGAAATGCGCCTCGATTCGTTCGCGGGCCTCGGCGCGCATCAGATCGGCGACACCGGCCCATCCCTGAAATTCATCGGGTGAGATGATCGACAATATCTGAACCTTTGCCCCTGTTTGCGACGCGCGCAGCGCGGCAAAGCGCATCGCGTTCAGGCATTCGCGGCTGTCATCAAGAATGACCAGAAATTTGCGCATCATTGCTCCAGTGGCTGTTTCGCATACATATCTTGGCCAAAAGCGCGGGGCGTGTAAATACAAAGCCAAATGCGGCGGCAGTCAACCCCGCCCTATCCCCATGTCACATCGCCCAGAAAAATATAGCCCGCACCATAGATGGTCTTGATCAGACGCGGGTTGCGGGGGTCTTCGTTCAGTTTGGTGCGCAGACGCGAGATGCGCACATCCATGGCGCGGTCGAAACTCTCGCCCGCTGCGCCCCCCAATGCATCCAGCATCTGGTTGCGCGAGATCAGGCGTTTGGGGCTGTCCAGAAACAGGCGCAGAACTTCGCCCTCGGCATGGCTGATGGGAATTTCGCGGGCGTCCTTGTCGATCAGAACGTAGCGGTCAAATTCAGCGGTCCAGCCATTGAACTGCGCGCGGGTGTTGCGCGCCTCGGGCTGGGTGCCGGGCTTGCGCAGGCGCGCCCGAATGCGCGCCACCACTTCGGCCGGATCAAACGGTTTGATGATGTAGTCATCCGCGCCCAGTTCCAACCCCGTCACACGGTCCTGCACCTGTGCGCGGCCAGATATGATGATGATCGTCGCCCCCGATTCCAGCGCCAGACGATGCACCAGCGCCAGCCCGTCACGGTCTGGCAGCCCCAGATCGACAAGGCAGACATCGGGGGTGATGCGCTTGAGTGCTGCCTCGAATTCGGTGGCGCGGGCATAGGTTGTGGTGTGAAACCCCGCTTCTTGCAGGGCTGTGGACAACACTTGCCGGATTTCGGGTTCATCGTCCAGAATGGCGATATGGGGAATGCTCATTCAATCGTCTCCAGGGCTGCGCGCAACTCGGGCAGCGTAAAGGGCTTGGCAAGAACCGGAAATTCACCCGCCGCTTCGCGGTGCAGCGCATCGCCCTGTGGTAGCGCCGTCATCAGGTGCAACCGTGTCATGCCCTGCGCGCGGCACGCGCGCAACAGGTCCAGCCCTGATCCGGCACCTACCAGATTGATATCGGACAGAACCAGCCCCAGCCCCGGCAGGTCCAAAAGCCCCATCGCTTCGTCATGGCTGGCCGCCTCGATCACATTATGCCCCAGATCACGCAGCATTTCACGCACGTTCTCGCGGATACTGTCGGTATCCTCGACCAGAAGCACCAGTTCCGGTGCGCTGTTGGCGGTATTGGGCGCGGCGCGTTTGAAGGGCAGGCGCAATGTCACCTCGGCGCCGCCAGTGGCGCGATTGGCAAGGCGCACTGTGCCCCCTGACAGGGTGATCTGGTCATAGACCATGGCAAGGCCAAGGCCCGACCCCTCGCTGCCCTTGGTGGTGAAGAACGGGTCAAGCGCCTTTTCCAGCGCCGTGGCGCTGAACCCCACGCCGGTATCTGCGACGCGCAATTCCAGCCATGTATCGCTGACACGGCGGGCCGAAAGTGTGATTTCGCCGCGCTGCGTGCCCAAAGCATCGCGCGCATTCAAAATCAGGTTCAGAAGCGAATCCTGCAACGCGCCCTGATCCAGCATCAATAGCGGCAGATCATCCCTTTGGGTCACATGCAGGCAAATACTCGCAGGCAGGGCAGGGCGCGCCATGATCTGCAAATCCTCCAGCAGTGCCGCCAGATCGGTGGGTTTCAGGTGCATTTCCCGATGGCCCGAGATACTGGCAATACGTTCCAGCAGCACCCCCCCGCGCCGTGCGGCGGCAATGGTTGATTGCGCGATCTGCGCAATCTCGGGCGGCAAATTCGCGCGCCGCGCAAGCTGGCCTTGCAGCCCAAGGATGATCGTCAACAGATTGCCGAAATCATGCGCCAGCCCCGATGACAGTTGCGCCGCCAATTCGCGTTTGCGCGTTTGCGCAAGTGTGGCGCGGGCTTGCGTTTCTTCGGTCACGTCCATGGACATGACGTAAATCCCGTTGATCGGCCCATCATCGAGTTGATCGGGCGTCAGCGCCAGACGGATGCGCCGGCCACTGGCGTCATGGGTGAATTCATGGACCGAATTCTCGCCCTGCAAGGTCAGGTCCAGCCATTGGCTGATCTTGTCATAGACGGTGCCCATAACGTCTTGCACCGTCAGCCCGACAATGTTCTGCGGCAACCCCGGAAAGACCGAAGACAGCCGCCGGTTCGAGAAAGTATAGCGCAGGTTGCGGTCGAGATGGGCAATATGGGCCGGCATCATCTCGGCGGTCAGGCGGGTGCGGGCCTCCATCTCGGTCAATTCGCGCTTGGCCTGTTCTAATGCGGCATTGGATGCAGCCAGCGCGCGGTTTGTCTGCGCAAGGCGCTTGGTATGGGCCAGCAATTCGCCCGACAGTTCTTCGGAATGGGCTTGCAACAGGCGTTCTTGCAATTTCACTTCTGTAATATCGGTATAAACCGTGATCCAGCCGCCCTGCGGCAGGGGCGCGCCCTCCACGCTGATCCAGCGGCCATTGGCGCGCTCGCGCTCCATATAATGGGGGACAAAGGCCCGCGCAGCCTCGACGCGCACGCGCACGGCCTCTGCCGCGTCATCCACCTGTCCATATTCCCCGCGCGACACCATGTGACGGATCGTTTCCTCGAACCCGGCACCGGGCTGGACCAGATGATCGGGCAGCTCGAACATTTCCTGATAGCGGCGGTTGCTGACCGACAGGCGCAGATCCCTGTCAAAGATCGACAGCGCCTGCTGGATCATGTTCAGACCAGCCCCCATCAGCTTGATGCGCGTCTCTTCGGTTAATGTCATGGCGGTGCTCCTTGCGCCCGCGGGAATGCTAGACTGCGACTGCGCGCGGGAAAAGCCCCGAAGATCGCGCGTTACAATTCGTAAGGATTGCGCAAAACTGCGGCAAGAATCACCGCGCCTGATAGGCACAAGGGAGAGCGTGGTGCGACATTGTCGCGCAGCGCAGAAGACGCCAACAGGAGGGAGGCCCCGTGAGCACCACGGCCATAACCAGCCAGTCGCTGGATGATCTGACTTCGATTCCTGCGCTTCTGGCGCGCAATGCCAAACGCTTTGGCATACAGACCGCTTACCGAGAAAAAGAATTTGGCATTTGGCAGTCCTGGACTTGGGCGCAGACGCTGGACGAAGTGCGCGCAATGGCGCTGGGGTTTTTGGTTCTGGGCATGAAGCGCGGCGATTATGTCGCCATCATCGGGCGCAACCGTCCGGCGCTGTATTGGTCAATGGTGGCCGCGCAATCGGTGGGGGCCATTCCGGTGCCGCTGTATCAGGACGCAGTTGCCGAAGAAATGGCCTATGTGCTGGACCATTGCGGCGCGCGGTTCGTGGTCTGCGGAGATCAGGAACAGGTCGATAAGGTGCTGGAGGTGCAGGAAACTGTGCCGTGCATCGAAGAAATCCTGTATCTCGACAAGCGCGGCATGCGCAAATACGACCACACCCATATGAACTGGCTGCAAGATGCGATGCGCGAAGGGCGCGCGGCACAGACGCGGCTGGGGGCCGAGTTAGACCGCCGCACGGCAGAGCTGACGCTCGATCACACCTGCGTCATGCTGTACACATCGGGCACAACCGGCAAGCCCAAGGGCGTGGTGCTCAGCAACCGCAACATCATCGTCACATCCAAAAACTCGTCCGAATTTGACAGGCTGCGCCCCGGCGATGAAATTCTGGCCTATCTGCCCATGGCCTGGGTGGGGGATTTCATCTTTGCCATCGGGCAAGCCTATTGGACGGGGTTTTGCGTCAATTGCCCTGAATCGGCGCAGACCATGCTGACCGACCTGCGCGAAATCGGCCCGACCTATTATTTCGCCCCCCCGCGCGTGTTTGAAACGATGCTGACCACAGTCATGATCCGCATGGAAGATGCGTCACCGATCAAGCGGCGGATTTTCAACCATTTCATGGAGTTTGCGCGCGGTGTGGGGCCGCGTTTGCTGGATGGAAAACCCGTCAGCGCGGGCGACAAGCTGAAATATGCGCTTGGCAATCTGCTGGTCTATGGTCCGCTGAAAGACACGCTTGGCCTGCGGCGCATCCGCGTGGCCTATACAGCGGGCGAGGCGATCGGGCCGGAAATTTTCGATTTCTACCGCGCGCTGGGGATCAACCTCAAACAGCTTTATGGCCAGACCGAAGCCAGCGTGTTCATCACGCAACAACCCGATGGCGAGGTGCGGTCAGATACGGTTGGCGTGCCCTCACCCGGGGTCGAGGTGCGCATTGCCGAGAATGGCGAGGTGTTCTACCGCTCGCCCGGCACATTCGAGAGTTATTACAAGAACGCCGAAAGCACAGCCTCGACCAAAGACCCAGAAGGGTGGGTCGCCACAGGCGATGCCGGTTTCTTCGAGGAGGCTACAGGCCATCTGCGCATTATCGACCGCGCCAAGGATGTGGGTAAAATGGCCGATGGCGGCATGTTCGCCCCCAAATATGTTGAAAATAAACTGAAATTCTATCCCAACATTCTGGAATCGGTGGTCTTTGGCAACAACCGCGACCGCTGCGTGGCCTTTATCAATATCGATCTTGGCGCAGTCGGGTCTTGGGCCGAACGCAACAATATTGCCTATTCCAGCTATCAGGAACTGACCAGCCTCAAGCCGGTTTTGGATACCATCCAAGAACATGTTGAAACGGTGAATGAAAGTGTCGCGCAAGATGACATGCTGTCGGGCTGCCAGATTCACCGCTTTTTGGTGCTGCACAAGGAACTGGACGCCGATGATGGCGAGATGACCCGCACCCGCAAAGTGCGCCGCCGCATCGTCGAGGAGAAATTCGCCGACCTGATCGACGCGCTCTATAGCGAACGCACGAGTATCTATACCGAAACCGAAGTCACCTATGAAGATGGGCGCAAAGGCAAGTTGGCGGCAACGCTGGAAATCCGCGACGCCAAGGTTTTCGGGCAGGTTGCAACCAAGGTTGCGGCAGAATGAACGGGCAGGGGGACGCAATGCGCGATGTTGCAACAGACGAAGGCTATGTCACCGCCGATGGCCGCAAGATCGGGGGCGTTGCGATGGAGATGCGCAATATCACCCTGCGGTTCGGCGGTGTGGTGGCGATCAAAGATATCAGCTTCGACATACGCTGGGGCGAGATCCGCGCGATCATCGGGCCGAACGGGGCGGGCAAATCGTCCATGCTCAATGTCATATCGGGCTTTTACCACCCGCAAGAAGGCGATGTCATCTTCAAGGGCTACAAGCGCCCGAAAATGCGCCCCTATCAGGTGGCGCGCATGGGGATTGCGCGCACCTTCCAGAATATCGCCCTGTTTGAAGGCATGAGCGTGCTGGACAACATCATGACGGGCCGGTTGCACCATATGAAAGCCAATCTGTTCCAGCAGGCCATGTGGTGGGGCAGCGCGCAACGCGAAGAAGATGCCAACCGCGAACAGGTCGAGAAGATCATCGATTTTCTGGAAATCCAGCACATCCGCAAAACTCCTGTGGCGCGACTGCCTTACGGGTTGAAAAAACGGGTCGAGCTGGCGCGCGCACTGGCGGCAGAACCCTCTATCCTGCTGCTGGATGAACCGATGGCCGGCATGAATGTCGAAGAGAAAGAAGACATGTCGCGCTTCATTCTGGATGTGAACGACGAATTCGGCACCACAACAGTGCTGATCGAACATGACATGGGCGTGGTGATGGACCTGTCCGACCGCGTGGTGGTCATGGATTACGGCAAGAAGATCGGCGACGGCACCCCCGAAGAGGTGCGCAATAATGAAGATGTCATCAAGGCGTATCTGGGGGTGGCACATGAATAAGTCGGTTATGACAGGGGGCAGAACCAATGTCTGATACGCTGCTTTTCGCAATGGAGGCCACGCTGAACGGCCTGACCGCAGGGGTCATGTATGCGCTGGTCGCACTTGGCTTCGTGCTGATCTTCAAGGCCAGTGGAATTTTCAATTTTGCCCAAGGGGTTATGGCGCTGTTTGCCGCGCTGACGCTGGTGGGGTTCCAGTCGGGGCAAATTCCCTTCTCGCACCTGATCAACGCGATGTTTGGCACAAGGCTGCACCATTTCGGCTGGAATATGCCCACTTTGCTGGCCATTCCTGCCACTGTGCTGGTGATGATCCTGCTGGCGGTGCTGGTGGAACGGTTTATCCTGAAGCATCTGGTCAACCAGGAACCGATCATCCTGTTCATGGCAACCATCGGTCTGGCCTATTTCCTTGAAGGGGTGGGCGATATCATGTGGGGGGCCGAGGTGAAGGCGCTGGATGTCGGCCTGCCCAAAGGCATGTCGGGGGCGGTCGATGATGCGACCTTCGCGTGGTTCGGATATGGTTTTTATATCGACCGGCTGGAAATCTGGGCCGCAGGTATTGCTGCACTGCTGGTCGCTGCCCTGACAGTGTTTTCGCAATACACCAAACAAGGCCGCGCGCTGCGCGCTGTAGCTGACGACCATCAGGCCGCTTTGTCCGTTGGCATCAGCCTGCGTTTCATCTGGGTGCTGACATGGTCGATTGCAGGAATCGTTGCACTGGTCGCAGGTATCATGTGGGGGTCTAAATCGGGCGTGCAATTCTCGCTGTCGCTGATCGCGCTGAAGGCATTGCCAGTGCTGATCCTGGGCGGCTTCACCTCGATCCCCGGTGCGATTGTGGGCGGGCTGATTATCGGTGTGGGCGAGAAGCTGTTCGACTTCTTCATGAGCCCCATCATCGGGGGCGCCACGGAAAACTGGTTTGCCTATATGCTGGCGCTGGTCTTCCTGCTGTTCCGTCCACAAGGCCTTTTTGGCGAACGAATTATCGAGAGGGTCTAAGATATGCTGTACCGTGAAGCGGGCGATTTCAAGACAAGCTATGTCGCCGACAACCAGACCTTTCCGATCAAATTCGACAGGTATGGCTATTACTTCATCCTTGGCTTTGCCTTTCTGGTCATGCCGCTGATCATCAATGATTACTGGGCCAATTCCATTGTCGTGCCTTTCCTGATCTATGCGATTGCGGCATTGGGGCTGAATATCCTGATCGGCTATTGCGGGCAGCTTTCGCTTGGGACAGGCGCGTTCATGGCGGTGGGGGCCTATGGCAGCTACAAGCTGATGACGGCATTTCCAGAATTGAACATTGTCTTTGTCATCATTCTGGCCGGGTTTGTAACAGCAGCCGTGGGTGTGTTGTTCGGCCTGCCATCCTTGCGGATCAAGGGGTTCTATCTGGCAGTGGCGACGCTGGCGGCGCAGTTCTTCCTGATCTGGCTGTTTACCCGCACAGCATGGTTCTACAACTACTCGCCCACTGGCATGATTTCTGCGCCCGAGCGGTTTGTCTTTGGTCAGGCCGTGACCGGTCCGCGCGCAAGTGCTGTGTCGATGTATATGATCTGCCTTGTGTTTACCGTGGCAACTGCATGGCTTGCGCGCAACCTGACGCGCGGATCATTGGGGCGCCAATGGATGGCCATCCGAGACATGGACATCGCCGCCGAGATTATCGGGGTGAACCCGCTGATGGCCAAGCTGACCGCTTTTGCCGTGTCGTCCTTCTTCGTGGGCATCTCGGGCGCGCTGTTGTTCACGGTCTATCTGGGCGCTGCCGAGGCAGGCGAGGCATTCGGGATCGATAAATCCTTCCTTGTGCTGTTCATGGTGATCATCGGGGGCCTTGGGTCGATTTTCGGGGCCTTTGCGGGTGCGGCCTTTCTGATCATCGGGCCTGTGCTTCTGAAACTGCTGCTGGTCAATGGTTTGGGCTGGCCCACCGATCTGGCCGCGCATCTGGAGGTGATGATCATTGGCGCGCTGATCCTTGTCTTTCTGATCGTCGAGCCGCATGGCATCGCGGCCCTGTGGCGCACCATCAAAGAGAAATTGCGACTCTGGCCTTTCCCCTACTAGGGGGCAGGCTGAACAATTCGATTTGTCATTCATATGGGAGGAGAACCGATGAAACTGACCAGACTGGCCGCCACATTCGCGGCAACCATGATCGCAGCAGGGCCGACTTTGGCCGAAACGCTGCATTTCCCGTCACTCAGCTACCGCACAGGGCCGTTCGCGGCAGGCGGGATTCCCTTCGCGGACGGGTATTCCGATTACCTGACACTGATCAATGAACGCGATGGCGGCATCGGCGGGGTGCCTATCCGGCAGACCGAATGCGAAACCGCTTATAACACCGAACGCGGCGTGGAATGCTACCAGTCGATCCGCGGTGACAACCCGCTGGTCTTGCAGCCCTTGTCCACCGGCATCACCTATCAGCTGATCCCGCGCACGATGGAAGACGGCATTCCCATGCACACGATGGGCTATGGGCGCACATCTGCCGTCAATGGCGAGGTGTTCAACTGGACCTTCAACTACCCCGCCAATTACTGGGACGGTGCAAGTGTGATCATCAATTACCTGCTGTCGGAAAATGACGGCAGCCTGGAGGGGAAGAAGATAGCACTTCTCTACCACAACTCGGCTTACGGGCGCGAACCGATCCCGACCCTGACCAATCTGGCAGAACGGCACGGCTATGAATTGCTGACCATCGGTGTGGACAGCCCCGGTCAGGAACAGGGCAGCCAGTGGTTGCAGATCCGGCGCGAACGGCCCGATTATGTGGTCATGTGGGGCTGGGGCGTGATGAACCCGACCGCCATTCAGGAAGCCGCCAATATCCGCTTCCCGATGGAGAATTTCATCGGCGTGTGGTGGTCCGGCTCGCAGCAGGATGTGCGGCCTGTGGGCGCAGGCGCGCATGGCTACAAGGCGCTGGCGATGCACGGCACCGGCACCGATTACCCGATCTATGAAGACATGCAGCGCTATGTCATCGATACGGGCAAATATGCAGGCACCGGCGACGAGGTGGGCACAGTGCTGTATTCGCGCGGCATGTATGCGGCCATGCTGGCTGTAGAGGCGGCGAAGAAAGCGCAGGAAATCCACGGTGTTGCCGCGATCACACCGGCGATGATGCGCGATGGCATGGCCAATCTGGAAATCACCGAAGAGTTGATGGCCGAACTGGGCTTGCCGAATTTCGGCCCTGCTTTCTCGGTGGCGTGCGAAAACCATGGCGGCTCGGGTGAAGCGATGATCCAGCAATGGGATGCCAATGCCGGAGAGTGGAACCTGATCACCGACTGGATCGCACCTGACCGCGAGATGATCATGGAGATGGCGATGGAAGACAGCCTCGCCTTTGCAGCCGAGAATAATATGACCCCGGCCTGCATGAACTAAGCGCAACAGCGGTCCCGGACTTGATCCGGGACCTCTTCCCCAGCCTGACAGCGAAAGCCTGAACCGATGTTGGACACAAGCCCCACACAGACGACACTTCTCGAAGTCAACAATATCGAAGTGCTCTACAATCACGTCATTCTTGCGCTGAAAGGCGTAAGTCTGAATGTGCCCAAGGGCGGGATCACGGCCCTTCTGGGCGGCAATGGCGCGGGCAAATCGACAACGCTCAAGGCCATTTCGAACCTGATCCACTCTGAACGCGGCGAAGTGACCAAAGGCACAATCCTGTATGACGGGCGCAACATGGTCGGGCTGGACCCGGCGGATCTGGTGAAATCCGGTGTCGTGCAGGTCATGGAGGGGCGACATTGCTTCGAGCATCTGACCGTCGAAGAAAACCTGCTGACAGGCGCCTATACGCGGCGCGACGGGCGCGCGGCGGTCGCGGCAGAGTTGGAACTGGTCTATGAATATTTCCCCCGCCTGAAAGAGCGCCGCAAAAGCCAGGCGGGCTACACTTCGGGCGGCGAGCAGCAGATGACGGCGATCGGCCGCGCGCTGATGTCGCGCCCGTCCATGATCTTGCTGGACGAGCCTTCGATGGGCCTTGCCCCGCAGCTGGTTGAACAGATTTTCGAGATCGTTTCGCGGCTGAACCGCGAACAGGGCGTGACCTTTCTTCTGGCCGAACAGAACACCAATGTCGCACTGCGCTATGCCCATACCGGCTTTATCATGGAAAACGGGCGCATCGTTATGGAAGGCAGCGCCAAGGACTTGCGCGAGAATCCCGATGTGAAGGAATTTTACCTTGGTATGTCTGACAAGGGCCGAAAAAGCTTCCGCGAAGTCCGCTCTTACCGCCGCCGCAAGCGTTGGCTGGCCTGACATGGCCGATGGACATTCTTACAGCCGCCAAGAGGGCACAATAATGACCCCGTTCGACAGTTTGGAAACCCGCACGTCTGACGCCCGTGCATCTGACATGGCGCAAGCCTTGCCAAAGGCCGTGGCCGCCGCGTTGGGCGCACCCGCGATGGCGGCGCATCTGGGCGAAATTGATCCGGCCTTGGTCACCGATCCGGCGGCTTTGGCGCGCCTGCCGGTGCTGCGCAAATCGGACCTTGTCGCCGCCCAAGCCGCACAGCCCCCCTTTGGCGGGCTGAATGCGACCGCCTTGCACGGGTTCGAGCATGTTTTTCAGTCCCCCGGCCCGATTTACGAGCCGGGGCGCGTGGGCCATGACTGGTGGCGCTTGGGCCGTTTCCTGCATGCGTCCGGCATCGGGCAGGGCGATATTGTGCAAAACTGTTTCTCTTACCATCTGGTGCCTGCGGGCATGATGTTCGAGAATGCTGCCCGCGCAGTGGGTGCCACAGTGCTGCCCGCAGGGACTGGCCAGACGGAATTACAGGTGATTGCCGCGCGCGATGTCGGGGCAACGGCCTATGCCGGAACGCCCGATTTCCTGAAAATGATCCTCGAGAAAGCCGATGAAATGGGTGTGCGTCTGGCCATCACCAAGGCGGTGGTGGGCGGGGGGGCGCTGTTCCCGTCCTTGCGCGCCTTCTATGCCGATCGCGGCATCTCATGCCGCCAATGCTACGCCACGGCCGATCTGGGCAATATCGCGTATGAGTCCGACGCGATGGAGGGCATGATCGTGGATGAAGGCGTCATCGTCGAGATTGTGCGCCCCGGCACAGGCGACCCGCTGCCCGAGGGGGATGTGGGCGAGGTGGTTGTGACCTCGCTGAACCCCGATTACCCGCTGATCCGCTTTGCCACTGGCGACCTGAGCGCCGTGTTGCCCGGCCAAAGCCCTTGCGGGCGCACCAATATGCGCATCAAGGGCTGGATGGGGCGCGCCGACCAGACCACCAAGATCAAGGGCATGTTCGTGCGCCCCGAACAGGTGGCCGCGCTGGTCGCGCGTCACGCCGAAGTGCACCGCGCGCGGGTTGTTGCCACGCGCAGTGGTGAAAAGGACGTGATGACCGTCCAAATCGAGACCCGCGCGGCAAATCCTGCATTGTATGAAGAGACTGTGCTCTCTACTCTCAAGCTCAAAGGGCTGGTCGAACTGGTGCCGCCGGGGTCATTGCCCAATGATGGGTTGGTGATCGAGGATTTGCGCCGCTACGACTGACCCCGGCTGAATGCGACTTGCGGGGGACATGACAATGCGTCGAATACTGCCAATCATTCTGCTGTGCCTTGGGGTGCAGGCGCAGGCGGCGAATGTCGCGCTTGTTGTGGCCAATCAAGAGTATGACACGCGCACCCCCGCGCGGGGGGCAGAGGCCGTGTCGGCGGCAAGTGCCGCGCTGGAGGATATGGGCTTTCATGTCTTTGCAGGCGAAGGGTTGAATGCCGAAGAGATGCGCGCCCAGCTTGCGGGCATGCATGAACGGATCATGCGCGAGGGGGCAGAGCGCGTGGTGGTCGTTCTGGCAGGGCATTTCGCGCAATCGCGCAGTGGTGGCTGGCTGGTAGGGCGTGACGCTGACGCGCCGGGGCTGGCGCTGGCCGATGGGCAAGGCCTGCGGCTGGATATCGTGCTGGAGATTGCGGCCCTTGCCACAGACGGGGCCGTGGTCTGGCTGGGAGAAAGCACCAGCACCACCGGCTTTGGCAGCGGGCTTGACGCGGGGCTGCCGCCGCGCCTGATGGCCCCCCAAGGTGTGGGGGTGGTGCGCGGGCGCGCCGATCAGGTGCTGGCCGGATTGCGCCAAAGCCTGCGCCCCGGCACAACGCTTGCATCTGTGGTTGACCGCAATCGCAACCTGACGGGCGAGGGGGCGATCCCGTCTTTGGTGCCCTTCCTGCCCGAAGGCTACGCGCCGTCGGCGCGCGCGGATCTTCGCGCCTTTGCCGCTGCGCAAGAGGCCGATACCGAAGACGCGTATCAAGCCTATCTCGATTCCTTCCCCAACGGGCAGAACGCACAAGGCGCGCGCGCCGCGCTGGAACGCATCCGCAATTCGCCCGAACGCATTGAACAGGCGCTGATGCTGACGCGCGATGAGCGGCGCGCCATTCAGAATGATCTGACAGTTCTGGGGTATGACACGCGCGGCGTGGATGGCATATTCGGGCCGGGCACGCGGGGGGCGATCACAACATGGCAGCGGCAGAATGATCTGTCCGAGACGGGCTATCTGACGCAAGACCAGATTTTCAACCTTGCAAGGCAGGGCGCGGACCGCGCCCAGGAGTTGGAAGCAGAAGAGCGCGCGCGCCGCGACGCCGAGGAACGCAGCGACCGTGATTTCTGGGCGGCAACAGGTGCGGCGGGCGATGAAGCGGGCCTGCGCCGGTATCTGGAACGCTACCCCGAAGGGATTTTCGCAGGTCTTGCCCAAGACCGGCTGGCCCAGTTCGAGGCCGAGGCGCGGGATGCGGCCCGCGCCCGCGATCTGGCTGCATGGCGGCGGGCGCGCAACGCGAATACCATCGCAGGCTATGAGGCATATCTTCAGGACTGGCCAGAGGGCGAGTTCGCCGAGAATGCCCGCAGCAGGGCGCGTGCGCTGCAACCTGAATCCGAAGACAGCACGCTGCCACCGGGGCTGGACCAATCGGCGCTGGCGCGCGCGCGTGCGGCAGAACAGCAGCTTGGGCTGGCAGGGCCGACACGCTTGCTGATCGAACAAAGGCTGGCGCGGCTGGGGCTGGACACTGGCCCAATTGATGGCGTGTTTGACGACCAGACCCGCATCGCCATCGGACAGGCGCAAGAGCGGTTCGATCTGCGCCCCACCGGCTATGTCAATCAGGATCTTCTGACCATGCTGGTCAGCAACCTGTTCCGGGAGTTCTTCGATTAGGGCGGTTGCGCGGCGGCCCGCTCTGGCCTATGCGCATGTCCGACCCATGAATAGCGGAGACTGTCATGCCCAAAGCCGATGACCGCCTGATTGTTGCCCTTGATGTGCCCAACGCGCTTGCGGGGCTGGAACTTGCGCGCCAGCTTGGCGAGGCTGTGTCTTTCTACAAGATCGGGCTGGGCATGTTGACAGGCGGCGGGCTGGCCTTGGCCAATGAGTTGAAACAGGAACATGGCAAGCGCATCTTTCTGGACATGAAATTCTTTGACATCGGGGCCACTGTCACGGCAGCTGTGCGCGGGATTGCGCAATATGATCTGGATTTCCTGACCGTGCATGGCGACCCGCATGTGGTGCGCGCCGCGCGCGACGGGGCAGGCGGGTCGGAGCTGAAAATTCTTGCCGTCACGGTGCTGACCTCGCTTGACCGGAATGATCTGGATGACGGAATGATGCGCGCGGGCGATCTGGCCGAACTGACGCTTGAACGCGCAGCGCGCGCCCTGGATGCCGGGGCTGACGGGGTTATCGCCAGCCCGCAGGAAGCGGCCGCCATTCGGGCGCTGCCACAGGCAGCGGGCAAACTGATCGTCACGCCCGGCGTGCGCCCCTTGGGCAGTGCCTCTGGCGACCAGAAACGCATCGCCACACCAGCGCATGCGCTTGCGTCTGGCGCAGATCATATAGTTGTGGGCCGCCCTGTCTGGCAAGCGCAAGACCCCCGCGCCGCAGCCCGTGCCATTGTTGAAGAAATCGCGGCGATTTGACCGCCCGCGTCAGTGTTTGGCGGACCAACTGAGGGATGCTTGTTTGCGGGTGTAGGATTCGATCATCATGCCGAAGAACAGAACCACAAGCCCGAAAAAAACCGGATATAGCGCAGATGTATGCATCGGGTTGTAATTGATGAATGCGAAACCGCGCGCCTGATCGATGGCATGGAACAGCGGGTTCCACATGAAGTAATGCAAATACGCCTCTGGCAGTGAATTGGCGAGGAAGAACTTGCCCGAGGCAACCATGTTCAGGCGCGCGAATAACTGCGTCAGCAATTTGCTGGCTTCGGGTGCCCATGGCCGCAGCGCATAAAGTGCAACGCCAATCGCAAGCCCTGCGAACCATACTGCCAGCAACATGCCAAAGGCGGCGGCGGGTTTGAATATCTCGATTGGGGTCCAGATGACGTGATACAAAAACAGGATCACCACGACAGACAACACCTGAATATACAATTCCGCCAGCGCCGCCCCCCCGATCGAGACGATGGAATTCATGGGCCGGTGTTTCATCATTGTGGATGTCGGCCCTTCGGCCGAGGCGACCGATGACAGCACTTTGATATGCACCATGAACAAGAACACACCGCTCATCAGGTAGATGAGTGTATCGCCCCGAATGGCCGCAGAACGCATACCGGCGAAGATGAAGATCACCATAAAGACAGCCACAAGCAGAACTGTCTGCGCGATATTCAGCATCAACCCGATGATGGCGTTGCCATGCGTTTTGCGCACATTGCGAATGGCCTGATTGAAAATCAGCTCGCATGTGGTGAAAAAAATGGTGAAAATCGAATCGCGCCGTGTGCTGCCGTGCATCAAGTGCCTTTCAACTTGTTGAACAGACGAAAGTGATTTATCCGCAAATTTCCGGCAGGCTATGTCAAAAATTCATCCAATTCAATTCAAGCCGCCGACCATGGGTCATATGCGGACACCAAAAAAAGGTCATCATTATGGCAGATGTCGATTTTGACGCAATAAACTTGGTTTTGCGCAGCCTTGCCTTGCAGGCCGGTGACAGAATCATGGAAATTTACGAGCAACCGGATTTCAACGTGCGGCTGAAAGCCGATACCAGCCCGCTGACCGAAGCAGACGAGGCGGCAGATGCGATCATCAGCGCGGGTCTGCGGGCCGCGTTTCCCGACATCGCCCTTGTGACCGAAGAACAGGTTGAAAGCCACAGCCTTGATGCCGCGCGGTTTTTCATCGTGGACCCGCTGGATGGAACCAAGGAATTTGTCCAGCGGCGTGGTGATTTCACTGTGAATATCGCGCTGGTTGAAGGCGGCGTACCTGTGCGCGGTGTGGTCTATGCCCCTGCAAAGCAGCGCATGTTCTATACCACTGCCGATGGCACCGCTGTCGAAGAACAAGGGCCGTTCAGCGTGGCCCAGACAGGCCAGATCCGCAATTTGCGCATGCGCAAGCCAGACCCCGAGGCGCTTGTCATCGTGGCCTCCAAATCGCACCGCGATCAGGCGACGGATGATTACATCAACCATTACCCTGTCTCGGAGTTGCGCTCTGCCGGATCGTCTTTGAAGTTTTGTCTGCTGGCGGCGGGCGAGGCCGATCTTTACCCGCGGCTTGGGCGCACAATGGAATGGGATACCGCCGCAGGCCATGCCATCTTGCAAGCCGCAGGCGGCGAGGTGCTTGATTTTCATACGCATCTGCCGCTGAATTACGGCAAATCAGGCTATGAAAACCCGTTCTTCATTGCGCGCCACCCCGATGTTGCGCTGGTGCAGCCTGCCTAAGCGCAGCTTGTGCGTTCCGGTTTGTTCCGCCCCAAATGTGGACAAATCTTCTTGAAAATGCCCATATTTGCGCATGATTAACCATAAACCTGCCCAAATTGACCTGTCTAAAGCATCATGACGATCTCGTCCTAAAAGACATTTGGAGTAAGCCATGAAGCGTAAAGTTACAAAAGCAGTTTTTCCTGTTGCAGGTATGGGAACGCGGTTTTTGCCCGCGACAAAATCAGTCCCAAAGGAAATCATGACGCTGGTCGATCGCCCGCTTATTCAATACGCCATTGATGAAGCGCGCGAAGCAGGGATCACCGAGTTTATTTTTGTAACCTCGCGCGGTAAGGGCGCGTTGGAAGATTATTTCGACCGGGCCCCCGAGCTGGAAGCCACACTCAGGGCCAAAGGCAAGACCGCATTGCTTGATACATTGAACGCGACCAACATGGATAGCGGCGCAATCGCCTATGTGCGCCAGCATCAGGCTTTGGGTTTGGGGCATGCGGTGTGGTGTGCGCGCCATCTGATTGGCGACGAACCTTTTGCCGTGCTGTTGCCGGATGACGTTATCGCAGCCGATACCCCGTGCCTGAAGCAGATGGTCGATGCCTATCAGGACACTGGCGGCAATATGATTGCGGCCATGGAAGTGGCCCCAGACAAGGCGTCAAGCTATGGAATTATGGATGTGCCGCCAACTTTGGGTCGGGTTTTGCCGATGCAAGGCATGGTTGAAAAGCCCCCTGCGGGAACGCAGCCGTCCAATTTGGCCGCGATCGGGCGCTATATCCTGTCGCCAGATGTGATGCGCCATCTTGATGAGGTGGAGCCGGGCGTGGGGGGCGAAATTCAACTGACAGATGCCATCGCCCGCGAGATTGCAGAGAAGCAGAATGTTTATGGCTTCCGCTTTGACGGGCAGCGCTATGATTGCGGCTCTAAGGCGGGTTTCTTGCAGGCCACGGTTGCCTTTGGTCTGGCGCGCTCGGAACTGTCCGAGGAGCTGTCGGAATTTCTGGTCGAGATGGTGGCCCAGCGGCGCGCGGCAGAATAGCGCAGCCCAATCAGGTTTTGCAAGAGCGTGCCGCGCGCGCGCTCTTGCTTTTCTGCGGGGTGGCAGGGCATTTTCAGGGCAGGGGGTGGCACAGGGCCGCGATGTTCACACCATTGCCACATATGACGAACCGTTGGTTCGAGTTTCGCATGCGCTGGAAGCGCAGGCGATTGCGGTTGCGCGCGATTGCCAAATCCCGCGAACTGACTTGTGTGCGGCGCGGCCAATGGGGCAAGCAGGATATCTTGCTGTTTTGTACCCTTCGCAACGAAGCCGAGCGTATAGACTGGTTTTTGCACCATTACCGCCGCCTTGGGGTGCAACATTTCATCTTTATCGACAATGGCAGCACTGACGGCACGCGCGAGACGATCCTCGCCCAGCCCGATACGACAGTGTACGCCACGCAAGCCAGCTACAAACACGCGCGTTTCGGGATGGATTGGGTCACATGGCTGATGCTGCGCCATGGCAACGGGCATTGGTGCGTTGTGGCCGATGCCGATGAATTGCTGATTTACCCGCATTGGCACAGCCGCCCCCTTTCAGCGCTGACCGGATGGCTGGAGGGGGAAAGGCAGGTCGCAATGCCTGCGATGATGCTGGAATTATACCCCAAAGGCCCTTTGGACGCAGCCACCTGCCTACCCGGCGCTGACCCGTGCGCAACGCTGAACTGGTTTGATGCGGCGAATTATACGATCACCCACAAGCCGCTGCTGGATTGCCTGCTGATACAGGGTGGCCCGCGGGCGCGCTGTTTCTTTACCGACAGCCCCAACCGCGCACCAACGCTGACAAAACTGCCCCTGATCAAATGGAGCTGGCATAATGCTTGGGTCAATTCCACCCATTCAATCCTGCCGCGCGCATTGAACCGCAGCTTTGCAACCTGTGGCGGGGAACAGATTTCGGGTGTGTTGCTGCACACGAAATTCATGGCAACCGTGGTCGAGAAATCCCGCATCGAAAAGGCGCGCGCCCAGCATTTCGGCAATGCCCCCGTCTTCGACCAGTATTATGATGCAGTGGCCCGCGCACCTGATCTTTGGTGCCCGACATCTACGCGGCTTGAAGGTTGGCAACAGTTGGAGGAACTTGGCCTGATCTCTCGCGGGGGGTGGGCATGAATGCGGGGGGCCAAGTTATTGACACTGTCGGAAAACTGGCCGCAGAAGGCTATGCAAGCAGGTTTGAAATGACTAAACAGAAGTAAATTCAAAGAAAGCTTTGGAGAAAGCTGTCGGTCTTTCGACAGAATTTGAATCGGATAAGAATTTAGAGGCATATGCGCTTGCGCCGGTTTTTGGCAAAATGCGCAGACAAGGGTTTTCGAGACTATGGGAGTGCTTGGTCAACTTCGATTGCGCGCAGAGCGGCAGGCGAAACTGCTGCGCTGCCTTCGCAAAAGCGCAAGTCTGACCGCGCGGATGAACCGCACAGATGCCATTCGACACGGCGATATTCTGGCCTTTGTGACGCTGCGCAACGAAGTGCTGCGACTGCCCTATTTTCTGGACTATTACCGCGCACAGGGCGTGCGTCATTTTCTGATGGTCGATAACGGATCGACCGACGGGACCACGCAATATCTGGAAGCGCAGCGCGACGTGTCGCTTTGGGTGACCCATGACAGCTACAAGGGTGCAGGCTATGGCGTGGACTGGCTGAACCATCTGTTATGGCGCTATGGGGCAGGGCATTGGGTGCTGGTGCTGGATGTAGATGAATTTCTGGTCTACCCGTTTTGCGACACGCGGCCCTTGCGCGCGCTGACAGACTGGCTGGATTCGCAGGGGCGGCGGTCTTTCGGGGCTATGCTGCTGGATATGTACCCCAAGGGGCCAATCGCGGCGCAGCCCTACCAGTCGGGGCAAAACCCGTTCGAGATTGCGCGCTGGTTCGATTCCGGCAATTTCAGCATGCGGCGCAACCGCAAATACAACAATCTGTGGATTCAGGGCGGCGTGCGCCAGCGCGTGATCATGGCGCAAACCCCCGCGAAAGCGCCGGCATTGAACAAGACGCCGCTTGTGCTTTGGTCGCGCCAATATGCCTATGTCAGTTCAACCCATATGCTGCTGCCACGCGGCCTGAACAAAGTGTATGACGATGCCGGAGGCGAGTTTGCCTCGGGGGTTTTGCTGCATGCCAAATTCCTGAACACAATCCTTGAAAAAGCCGAGGAAGAGTTGCAGCGCCGCGAACATTACGCGGGCAGCCGCGAATATATGGCCTATCAGGACAGTTTGCAGCAATCGCAGGATTTATGGTGCGACTGGTCAACCGAATACATCAACTGGCGTCAGCTGGAAATTCTGGGGCTGATGTCGAAAGGGGATTGGGCATGACTATGGCCAGCGCGCCTTTGGGGGTTGTGATGCTGTGTCATACAGCACTGAACCGCGCGGCACAGGTGGCCCGTTTCTGGCTGGATGCGGGCTGTCCGGTTGTGATTCATGTGGACCGCGCTGTTTCTGCGCCCGCGTTGCAGGGGTTGCAGGCCGATATTGGCCCCCATCCCCTGCTGCGCTTCAGTCCGCGCCACAGGTGCGAATGGGGGTCGTGGCAGATTGTGGCAGCCACTCAGGATGCGTCCGCGGTGTTGCTGGACTCATTTCCAGAAGTGAACCATGTGCTGCTGACCTCTGGCGCGTGCCTGCCCTTGCGCCCAGTGGCCGAGATGGTCGCATATGTGCAGCAAAACCCGCAGGTTGATTTCATCGAATCCGTCTCGGTCGAGCATGCGACATGGATTATGGGGGGGCTGTCGGAGGAACGCTTTACGCTGCATTTCCCCTTTAACTGGCGTCGCCAGAGGGCATTGTTCGACTGGTTTGTAGAGGTGCAGCGCAAGCTGAACATCCGCCGCGAAATTCCGCGCCCGCTGCGCCCGCATATGGGGTCGCAATGGTGGTGCCTGACCCGCGCCACCTTATCGGCCATGCTGGGTGACCCCAAGCGCAAGCGGTACGAGCGGTATTTCCGCCGCAACTGGATTCCCGATGAATCCTATTTCCAGACATTGGCGCGCCTGCATTCCGCGCAGATTCAAAGCCGGTCACTGACGCTGGTTAAATTTGACCGCAATGGCCGCCCCAATCTGTTTTATGATGATCATCTGCAATTGCTGCGCCGGTCCGATTGCTTCATGGCACGCAAAATCTGGCCCGATGCTGCGCGGCTTTATGATTTTTTCCTGTCCGATCTGGCGCAGAAAACCCCGCCATTGCCCCCCGAACCCGCAAAAATCGACCGCTATTTTGAACTGGCCGAACAGCAGCGCCGCGAGGGGCGCGCGGGCTTGTATATGCAAAGCCGCATTCCCAAAGAAGACAGCGCTTCGGCCAAGACCGCAGGGCCATATGCGGTGTTTTCGGGCTTTGACCATATGTTTGAAAATTTCGACTATTGGTTGGGGCAAGTGTCGGGCACGCGCGCGCATGGCCATTTGTTCGCGCCGCAGATTGTGCAGTTTCATGGGGGGGCCAAGGTCTGGCATGGCGCACTCAGCAATTCGGCTGCGATCCGCGATTATAACCCGCGCATGTTCCTGACCAACCTTCTCTGGGCCACGCGGGGCGAGCGGCAGTGTTTCGCCTATGGCCCCGAAGACAATATGGATCACGAGGTCAACTGGTTCATGGCCACCGACCCAAATGCCGAGATCAACATTATTCGCGGGGCGTGGCTGCTGCCTTTGTGGCGTCATGGCGCTGTCACGCAAGAGGTGATTGCACAGATCGGCGTTTTGCAAAAACGCGAGCAGGACTGGCTGACAGTCCTGCAATCGCGCTGGGGCTTGGCAAAGCTGCGTGTCTGGTCTGTGGCCGATATTGTGCAAAACCCCCAAGATACCGTGTTCGAGGCGGTGCGCGACAGCGCCAGCGCACCCGCCCTGCAAGCCCACGGCCTGCCGCCGCTAAAACCGTTGGACGGGTTTGACCAATTCCTCGCGCAGCTGCGCGACCAAGGATTGCCCACACAAGTATTGAAAGATTTGCAGGTCTGACACCTGACCAGATGAGAAAGCGCCCCATGCCCATAGCACAGCACTTCCGCTATTTCGTTGTTCTTGCAGAGATGCGCACAGGCTCGAACCTGCTGGAATCCTGCCTGAATGAATTTGAAGGACTGGCCTGCCATGGCGAGGTGTATAACCCCCATTTCATTGGCTACCCGAAAACCGAAACCCTGTTCGGGTTTGACGCAACCATGCGCGATTCTGACCCGCTGGCTGTCCTGTCTTGCTTTGCGCAGCAGCCGATGCTGTCGGGGTTTCGCTATTTCCACGACCATGACCCGCGGGTTCTGGACAGTTTTATGCACGACAGGGATTGCGCCAAGATCATCCTGACGCGCAACCCGCTTGAATCCTATGTCTCGCTGAAAATCGCGCAATCGACGCAGCAATGGCGGCTGGGCGATGTCAGCCAGCGCAAGGCTGCGAAAGTTGTCTTTGACCCTGCCGGGTTTGAGGGGCATGTCAGCACCTTGCAGGATTTCCAATGCAAGGTGCAGCACCTGTTGCAGACCACAGGGCAGACGGCATTTTATATCTCATACGAGGATATCAAAAATCTGGATGTCCTGAATGGTCTGGCGCAGTGGCTTGGGCTTGACGAAAAGATCGAGGCCCTTCCGCGCAAGCTGAAACGCCAGAACCCTGAAACTCTGGAAGAAAAACTTGTCAATCCGGAAGCTGTTACAGACGGAATCGCGCGGCTGGACCGCTTTAACCTGAACCGCAGCCCCAGTTTTGAACCGCCCCATCCGCCGATCTTGTGGGCTTATCGGGCCTGCCGGACGCAGCCCCTGGTTTATGCGCCCCTTCCCGGTTGTTCCGAGCGTGCGTTGCTGCGCTGGATGGAACAGGTCGATGGGGCAGGGGCCGGGGGGGTGCTGTCTGATTTCACGCGCAAAACGTGGCGCGACTGGCAGCGCGCAAACCCGCGCCGCATGGCGTTTACAGTGCTGCGCCACCCTTTGAAACGCGCGCATGAGGTGTTTGTGGATCAGGTTTTGCTGGGCAACCGTGTCAATGTCCGCGCCTTCATCGAACGCGTGCGTGGGCTGAAGTTGCCACAGGACAAGGGTGAGCTTGCGCAGTTTGGCACCGAACAGCACAAAAGCGGGTTTCTGGGGTTCCTGCAATTTGTGCAGGCCAATCTGAACGGGCAGACAGCCGTGCAAACGCGCGCGATCTGGGCCAGCCAGTCGCGCCTGATTGAAGGCATTGTATCACAATGCCCCTTGCACCGTCTGATCCGTGAAGAACACCTGAGTAACGAATTGCCAGCATTGGGCGCAGCCCTTGGCTGCACCCTGCCTGCATTTACGCCTGCGCGCGCAGATTCGCCATTGGAGCTGGCGGCGATTTATGACGGTTCCGTGGAAGCGGCCGGCCGCGCGGCCTATGGGCGCGATTACGAGATGCTGGGGTTTCAGGATTACGGCAGCCTGTAGCGCGCGCCTGCTACAGCAAAGACGCGGCCTGCATCATGCGGCCTTGCTGGATTCAATACTGCTCAGGATGGCGTGAATCTTGGCAGGGTCTTCATTGGCGCGCAGCTTTTCGCAGGTCTGCGCGTTGCGCAAGGTGCGCGAGATGAAAGCGAGCGCCTTGAGATGCTCGACACCGGCATCGCGGGGGGCAAATAGGGCAAAGACCAGATCAACCGGCGCTTTGTCCACCGATCCGTAATCCAGAGGCTTTTCCAGCCGGAAGAACACGCCCAGAACCTTGTCGATTCCGTCAACCCGCGCATGCGGCACGGCCACGCCGTGCCCCACCCCTGTCGGGCCAAGGCTTTCGCGTTCCTGCAAGGCGCTGATCACGCTTTCTGTATCCAGCCCGTATACAGATTGCGCAACTTCGGCGATGCTTTGAAACAGCCGCTTTTTGCTTGTCGCAGAAGACACAAAGCGCACAGCTTTGGGGTTGAGAAGCGTCGACATCGCCATGGCAGGACGTCTCCCGAATGATTAAAAAACGAAAACCACCCGCGGGTTTTGCGCCCGAGGGTGGTGCCAGTAGGGGTTGGGTTTATTGCGGGTCGACCCAGCCAATATTGCCGTCATCGCGCCGGTAAACAACATTCAGGCCACCATGGCGTTCATTGCGGAACACCAGAACAGGGGCATGAGAGAGTTCCATCTGCATAACGGCTTCTCCTGCTGAGAGAGAGGGAATGCGTGTTTCCATCTCGGCGATGATGATTGGCTGCAACGAGTCAGGCTCGTCCGCGGGTTCGGTCTTGTCTGAGGCCAGGATATAAGACGAAGCGTCAGCAAACTCAACCGGAGTTGCGCGGTCGCGGTGATGGTCTTTCAGGCGGCGCTTGTAGCGGCGCAACTGTTTGTCCAGCTTCTCGCGGCAGGATTCGAATGCGGCATATATTTCAGTGGCCTGTGCTTTTGCCGCCGCAGTCAGGCCGGTGGACAAATGCAGGGTCGCTTCGCAGACATGGTTATGGGCATCGCGCGAGAAGACGACGACCGCTTCGGTCGGGCGCTGCTGGTATTTCTCAACCAATTCGCCGAATTCTGACTTTACATGGGTTTGTAACGCCTCTCCAATATCGATATGTCTGCCACTGATCTGATAACGCATGCGCTTCTCCTCGCTGTTTTGGCAGGGCACAACACGCCCTGCCTGTAATTTTTGCGCTGCTTGCCCCGCTTGTTTGCACCGATTCAAAAGTCACTCAACATGTGTCGGGGCGTGCCTCCTTGGTACAGTTGGCAACGGATTGCAGGGGGTTGTCAATGGTTTCTCGTGGCGGATTTTCGCCGCGCGCCTCTGCCTTAGTCCAGCCTGAAATCGGCACCCAAATAGACGCGGCGCACGTCAGAATCAGCGACAACTTCGGCGGGCGTTCCGGTTTTCAGCACCCGCCCGTCATGCAGGATATAGGCGCGGTCCACGATAGCAAGCGTTTCGCGCACATTGTGATCCGTGATCAGAACGCCCAAGCCCCGCGTTTTCAGATCGCCCACAAGGGCGCGAATCTCGCCCACGGCAATCGGGTCCACACCTGCAAAAGGTTCATCCAGCAACACATAGCGGGGGTTGGCGGCAAGGGCGCGCGCAATCTCGACGCGTCTGCGCTCGCCCCCCGACAGGGCCATGGCGGGCTGGTCGCGCAAATGCTCGATCGAGAATTCCTGCAAAAGCTGCCGAAGCCTGTGGTCGCGCTGCGTGCGGTCGCGCTCGGCCAGTTCCAGCACCGCCATGATGTTTTGCGCAACACTCAGCCCCCGAAAGATCGACATTTCCTGCGGCAGATACCCCAACCCCATCCGCGCGCGCTGATACAGCGGCAGTCCGGTCGCTTCGGCCCCGTCAATGCTGACAGTGCCCCCCTCGTGGCGCACAATGCCTGCAATGCAATAGAAACAAGTGGTCTTGCCGCAGCCATTCGGGCCAAGCAGGGCCACAACCTCGCCCGGATGCAAATTTAGCGAGACGTCACGGATGATGACCCGCTTGCCATAGCGCTTTTGCAATGCGCTCACCTGTAGCGCCTGTGTGGCGCGGACTGCTTCGGGTGTTGGCATCGGGTCAGGGGGTGGTTTGGATGATTGTACGAACATTGCCTTCCATGCGCCCTTGTCCTGTGCGCAGATTGACGTTCAGCCTGTCGCCCGACAGTACATTCGGCCCTTGCGTCAGGATGACAGCGCCCTGCATTGTCACTGTCCCTGCCGCGACTTCATAGACGGCGCTTTGTGCCTCGGCTGCTTCCTCGGCTGTGACAAGGGTCACACCGCCCGATGCCTCCAGCCGTTGAATGCGCCCGCCATCGCCAGTGGCATAGATGATGCGGATCACCTCTGCCGCGATGCGCATATCGCCTTGTCCCAGCACGGCATTGCCTGAAAAGACAGTCTCTCCGGTGGTGTTGTTCACCCGCAGGTCATCCGAGCGGATTTCCACCGGCAACCCGCGCACAGCATCCAGCCCCGAGAAATTCAGGCCGGTGCCTTGCGCAGAAAGCGATTGTGCGCTGACGATCATCAGCGCCGCCGCAAACCGGATCATCCTTGCTGGTCGCACGCCACGGACTCCTTCATTCATCTGGACGGTATATCAGCCTGACATTGCCCTTGAACGCAAGCAGATATCCGCCATCGGCCTGTGCCGAGTGCCGAAGTTCTACCGAATCTGCCGAAATCTCTCCGGCAGGGGCATCGCCTGATATACCGCCCAGCCCGCGCATATGGGTGGTCTGGATGGCGGAAATCAACTCTGGCATGGTCATGCGGTAGCCATCAGAGGTTTCCAGCACCACATCCCCGCGCAACAGGATTTCGTCTTCTGACTGGTCGATGCGCCCTTCTTGCGCCTGAAACAGTGCGACCCGTCCCGATGGAAACTGCAATTCGCCTTGCGGCATGTCCAGCCTCAGCAAAAGCGGGCCACTCTCGCGCAGATCCCCTGTAGAGCGTACGGACCGCGCCGATATCGTCAGCGCCGTGTCATCTTGTGTGACACCTGCAAATCTTGCCCCCCCCACGCGCGGCTCGCGGGTCAGTTCCTCAACATCTATATCCGACATTTCCACCGCGCGCTGCGGGTCCACCCCGCGCGACAGCAAGAATACTGTGGACAACAGCGCCAATGCGCCCAAGGGTAGCGCCAGTCGCAAAATACGGGCCAGATGCAGGCCAAAGGGGCCAAGGGGGCGGCGCATGGCCATTAATGCGAAAAGATATCGGTTTCCGGCCAACCCAGCAGATCAAGTTCCGCGCGGGTGGGCAGAAACGCGAAGCAGCGTTGCGCCAGATCGGTGCGCCCTTCGCGCGCCAGCATCCCGTCAAGCGTCTCCCTGAGTTTGTGAAGGTACAGCACGTCTGACGCGGCGTAGCTTTGCTGCGCATCGGTCAGTTTGCGCGCGCCCCAGTCCGAGCTTTGCTGTTGTTTCGAGATATCGACCCCCAGCAATTCGGACAGCAGGTATTTCAGCCCGTGCCGGTCGGTATAGGTGCGCACCAGCTTTGAGGCGATTTTGGTGCAATAGACCGGCGCTGTCGTCACGCCGTAGCTGTGCAGCAAAACTGCGATATCGAAGCGCCCGAAATGAAACAGCTTCAGCACGTTGGGATCGCTCAGAAGGCGCGTCAGGTTCGGGGCGGGCGCAATCTCGCGCGAGACCTGCACCAGATGCGCGCTGCCATCGCCGGATGACAGCTGCACCACACATAGCCTGTCGCGGTGCGGGTTCAGCCCCATGGATTCGCAGTCAATCGCCACGACCGGCCCCAGATCAAGCCCGTCGGGCAAATCGTCCATATAAAGATGGTTGCTCATCCTTGCCTCTTTCTCTGTGTCTATCGGCCTTTGCGGGTGGGCTAGGCGGGTTGGGTGTGAAAATCAAGCAATTTGCGCAAAGGTGCAGTTGACCCTTGGTCACGCGGGGCAAACGCGCGCGAATGCTTCGCATCGCGGATGTGGCGCGCTATCTGTAGGGCAGGAGCGTTTGTTATGCCAACACCCTTTGCGCCAAGAAATGGCTACAGCCCCGCCGAACAGCGGCTGGATGCGGTGATCCATATTGTGGGTGTGGGCGCGGCAGTGCTGGCTGTACCGTTTCTGATCTGGGCGGCATCCTTGCGCAGTATCGAGGCGGGGTCTGGCAGTTTTGTGCTGGGTGCCAGCATATATGCGGCCTGTCTTGTGGCGATGCTCTCTGCCTCGGCGCTGTATAATCTTGGGATCAGGCCAAGTCTGAACTGGCTTTTGCAGCGGATCGACCATGCCGCGATATATCTTAAAATTGCGGGAACCTATACGCCCTTCACGCTGATCACGGGGCAGGGGCTTGGGGTGCTGGCGGGGCTATGGGGCGCAGCGGCGGTCGGGGTGGCGCTGAAGCTTTTCTCGCCCGTGCGGTTCCGGATTGCAGCGCTGGCGTTATACTTGGGCATGGGCTGGGCCAGCGTGGTGATTCTGCCCGCGCTTGCGCAGACATTGCCCGTGGCGACGCTGGTGCTGATGGTTCTGGGCGGGCTGGTCTATACCACAGGGGTGCTGTTTTACCTGTGGACGCGGCTGCCCTATCACTTTGCGATCTGGCACATCTTCGTGCTGGTTGGCAGTTTTCTGTTCTATGCGGCGGTCATGGTCTTGCTGCTAGCGGGCTGATGAGGGCCACGCGCCGCGCGTGATCAGGACATCGCGCAGCATGGTGGGGCGGTCGGTCATAAGTCCATCCACGCCCATATCCAGCAGCTGCACCATTTGCGCGCGGTCATTCACTGTCCAGACCTGCACCGCGACCCCTGCCTGATGTGCCGCGCGCACAAAGCGCGGGGTAACCACCGGCACCCCTTTCCAGACCGCGGGCACCTGCACCACGCGGAAATCGGCAAGTGCCAGTGGCAGGCCCCAGCCGCGCGCCCAAAGCCGTGCGACCTGGGCATGGGCGGGCGACCACAACAGGCGCGGGCCAAGAAGGGCGCGGGCCTGCGCTGTGCAGGCAGGGTCAAACGCGCCGATGCTGACACGCTCTGTCGCGCCCAGCCGCTGGATCAGCGCGCAAAGCGGGGCGACAACCGCGCGCGACTTTGCCTCGATGGCAAGGCAGATGTCCGGATAAGCTGCCAGCAGGTCTTCCAGCCGCGGAATCTCTGCGCCGCCACGGCTGCGCAGTTTGCGCAGATCGGCATAGTCCATCTGCGCGACCAGCCTTGGATCGTTGAATATCCGGTTCAGATCGGGGTCGTGATGGATCACAACCTCACCGTCACGCGTGGCATGAACATCCAGTTCCATATGCGTATAGCCCAATGACACCGCATGCGAAAATGCAGGCATGGTGTTTTCCTCACCCTCCAGCGCGCCGCCGCGATGCGCAATGGCCATAGCGGTAGGAGAGGTCAGGAACAGGGATGTCTCAGCATGGGTCATGCGCGTATCTTCACCGGATTTGTGCCTTTGTCGAGGGGCGGGACCACAAGAAAAACATATACAAGAGTGATGTTTTCAGTGTCTATGAAGATTGACATGGATCATTTTGACGCGTTTCAACCTGCGCTAGCTTTCTGTGATCTTCATCGGAAGGACGGATATGCCTGACACATTCCAATCGTTCTCAGAGGTAAAGCCCCGTCGCATTTGTCGGACGTCTGCATTGCGTGAAAACGCCATTCTCATGCTGGCATTGAAGTCCCTCGCCGATGTAAAGGCCGCGCAAGATGCAAGCTGGCCCTGTCGCGTGCGCCCGACACAGCACTTTGCACCCCAGACAGACCCGTCATCGCGGCAGGATTTTTCTTCCTGATCTGGCCTGCGCCAAACGATACCGCGCGGCAGATCATGCTGCGTGCCATCCGACAAAGATCGCATTTGCCAAGCTGATTATTACCTGCCATCTTCCCCCAAGTTTCGGGCGGTGAGGGGAGGCGCGCGCTATGGAGGTCCGTTTTGACCAGATACCAGAGATCGCGCTGGAGTGGCATGACGCCGGTCGCGGTGCTGTGTTGGCGACTGTTGTGCAGACTTGGGGTTCTGCGCCGCGTCAGGCGGGCAGCCAGCTTGCGATTTCCGGCGCGGGCGAGATTATGGGCTCTGTCTCGGGCGGGTGCGTGGAAGGTGCTGTGGTCGTCGCCGCGCTGGATGCGCTGGCCGATGGCCAGCCGCGCCTGCTGAGCTTCGGGGTGGCCGATGAAACCGCGTTTGAAGTGGGGTTGGCCTGCGGCGGCACCATCGAGATTATGGTTGAACCTGTGGGCGACGATAGCCCCGCTTTGCCTGTGGCCCTGCTGCGCGAGATTGTCACGGCGCGCGCCAGCCGCGCGCCCGTGGCCTGCGTGACAGATCTGGGGGATTGGACGCGTCATCTGTCCACACCAGATAACCCCGATCTGGCCGAGCGATTCCGCCTTGACCGCTCAGGCCGCGATGATCTGGGGCATATGGTGGCCTTGCACAACCCGCCTTTGCAACTGGTGGTGGTGGGGGCTGTGCATATTGCGCAAGCCCTGCTGCCAATGGCGCGGCTTGCGGGCTATGCGCCTGTGCTGGTCGATCCGCGCGACTCTTTCGCCTCTGAGCTGCGATTCCCGGGCGAGACATTGATCCATGACTGGCCTGACGAGGCGCTGGCCGCACTTAAGCCGGATGCGCGCACGGCGGTTGTGACGCTGACACATGATTCCAAACTTGATGACCCCGCCATCATTGCGGCGCTGCAATCCGATGTGTTCTATCTTGGCTGCCTCGGGTCTACGCGCACCCATGCCAAGCGGTTGGACCGGCTGCGCGCCGCCGGGTTGAGCGAGGCGCAACTGGCCCGCATTCATGCGCCTGTGGGGCTGAATATCGGGGCGCGCACGCCTGCTGAAATCGCCCTTGCCACATTGGCGCAGATCACAAGCGCGTTGCGGGGACCGAAATGAGATTTGGCCCTGTTGCAGTGCCCGATGCGGCCGGCGCTATTCTTGCGCATTCCGTGGGGCTGGGGCCAAAGCGCTTGCGCAAGGGCAGGGTGCTGGAGGCCGCAGATATAGAGGCGCTGTGTGCCGCAGGCTATGCCGAGGTGACTGTCGCGCGGCTGGACACAGATGATCTGCATGAAGATGATGCGGCCCTTGCCTTGGCGCGTGCGTTGGTCCCCGACCCGCAGGCGGCAGGGCTGGCGCTTAATCCTGTCGGGACAGGCCGTGTCAACATCGTGGCCCAAGGGCCGGGGCTGCTGGCGGTGAATGCGGCCCTTGTGCATGCTGTCAATGCCATTGACCCCGCAATCACTGTGGCCACCCTGCCAGACCTTATGCGCGTCGAGCGCGGCGCGATGGCGGCCACTGTCAAGATCATTGCCTATGGTGTTGCTGCCTCTGCGGTCACGCGGGCCTGCGGGGCGGGGCGGGGCGCGTTGCGCCTTATGCCGCCTGTCCTGCGCCGCGCCAGCCTGATCCAGACGCAGGTGCAGCCCGGCGAGGATGGCGCCAAAGGCCACGCTGTCACGGCCGCGCGGCTGGAACGGCTGGGCGTAACGCTTGACCCGCTGTGCCTTGTGCCGCATCAGATCGACCCTTTGGCGCAGGCGTTGCAGCAGGCGCAGGGCGAGGTTGTGCTGATTCTGACCGGCTCTGCCACCTCGGACCTGCATGATACCGCACCAGAGGCTTTGCGCCGCGCGGGCGGGCATGTGGTGCATTTCGGCATGCCGGTAGACCCGGGAAATCTGCTGTTTCTGGGTTACTTGGGCGCGCGGCCTGTCATCGGACTGCCCGGTTGCGCCAAAAGCCCCGCATTGAACGGGGCTGATTGGGTGATGGAACGGATTATCTGCGGCCAGCAGGTCACTGCCGCCGATATTATGGCCATGGGCGTGGGGGGCCTGCTTAAGGAAATACCGACCCGCCCCCGCCCGCGCAGGCAGGGAGAACCCGCGCAGCCCGATCGCGCCCAAGACTAAGCCCAAGGTCGCATAGGCGAGGGTAAAAAACCGTGTTTAACTGCACTCAGGATAATAAACGGGAGGAATTTATGTCTCAGGTGAAAATGAAGGTAAATGGCCGCGAGGTCAGTGCCGATGCAGAAGGGCGTACGCTGCTGTCCAGCTATCTGCGCGACCTGCTGGGCCTGACGGGAACGCATGTGGGCTGCGATACCAGCCAATGCGGGGCCTGTGTGGTGCTGGTCAATGGCAAGGCGGTCAAATCCTGCACTGCTTTCGCCGCCGATCTGGACGGGGCCGAGGTGACAACAGTTGAAGGCATGGCCAATCCCGATGGCAGCCTTGGGACGATCCAGCAAGCGTTTCAGGATTACCACGGCTTGCAATGCGGCTTTTGCACCCCCGGTATGGTCATGTCCACTGCCGCCCTTCTGGCCGACAACCCCAAGCCCTCTGAAGAAGAGGTGCGCCATTACCTTGAAGGCAATATCTGCCGCTGCACCGGCTATCAGAACATCGTGCGCGCAGTGATGGCAGCCTCGGGGCAGGACGCAGGCGCGCTTGCGGCAGAATAAATCCATTGGGTGCATGCCCTAGCCATGCACCAGCATCAGATTTCTTGAGGAGGAAGAAATGCCCAAAGATGACGGCATTGGCGCCAGCACCAAACGGCGCGAGGATATCCGGTTTCTGACAGGGAACGGCAAATACACCGATGACATCAACCTGCGCGGGCAAAGCTTCGTGCATTTCCTGCGTTCAGACGTGGCACATGGGCGGATCAAGGGAATTGACACTGCCGCCGCTGAGGCGATGCCCGGCGTGCTCAAGGTTTTCACATCGGCCGATTTCGAATCTGCGGGCGGCATTCCTTGCGGCTGGCAGGTGACGGACCGTTTCGGCGAAGTGATGCAGGAACCCAAACACCCGATTCTGGCCGAAGGCAAGGTGCGCCATGTGGGCGACCCCATCGCAGCTGTCGTCGCGGAAACCTATGAACAGGCGCGCGATGCCGCCGAAGCGATCGAGGTTGACATCGAACAGCTGGAAGCTGTCGTCGATATGAAAGCCGCGCTGGCCGAAGGCGCGCCCAAGGTGCATGACGATCTGACGTCGAACCTGTGCTATGACTGGGGCTTTGTTGAAGAAAACAAAGACGCGGTACATGCGGCGTTCGAGAGTGCCGCGCATGTGGTGTCACTGGAATTGACCAATAACCGCCTTGTCGCCAACCCGATGGAGCCGCGCGTGGCCGTTGGCGATTACGACCCGTGGGGTGATAGCCACACGCTCTATACCACCAGCCAGAACCCGCATGTGATCCGGCTGCTGATGGGCGCGTTTGTGCTGAATATCCCCGAACATAAACTGCGCGTTGTGGCGCCGGATGTGGGCGGTGGTTTTGGCTCCAAGATTTATCACTATGCCGAAGAAGCCTTTTGCACTTATGCCGCGAAAGTGCTGAAACGCCCTGTGAAATGGACCTCATCGCGTTCAGAGGCGTTCATCTCGGACGCGCATGGGCGCGACCACAAGACCAAGATTGAACTGGCGCTGGATGCAGACCATAATTTCACCGCGCTGCGCACCGAATCCTATGCCAATATGGGCGCGTATCTGTCCACCTTCGCGCCGTCCATTCCCACATGGCTGCATGGCACGCTGATGGCGGGCAACTACAAAACCCCGCTGATCTATGTGAACGTCAAGGCAGTGTTTACCAATACGGTGCCAGTCGATGCCTATCGCGGCGCTGGGCGGCCAGAAGCCACCTTCCAGATTGAACGACTGGTCGACAAGGCCGCGCGCGAACTGGGCGTGGACCCGATCGAATTGCGGCGCAAGAACTTCATCAAGGCGGATCAATTCCCGTATCAGACGCCGGTTGCGGTGGTCTATGACACCGGCAATTATGACGCCACGATGGACAAAATGCTGGAGCTGGCAGATTACGCCAATTTCGACAAACGCGCGGAAGAGAGCAAAGCACGCGGCAAGCTGCGCGGCTTTGGCATCGCGCATTATATCGAGGCATGTGGCATTGCACCATCCAACCTTGTGGGCCAGTTGGGCGCGCGGGCGGGGCTGTACGAATCTGCCTCGGTTCGGGTGAATGCGACCGGCTCGATCTCGGTCTATACGGGCAGCCACAGCCACGGGCAGGGGCATGAAACCAGCTTTGCCCAAGTCGTGGCCGAGATGATCGGGGTGGATGCGACCAGCATTGAAATTCACCATGGCGACACGTCCAATACACCGATGGGCATGGGCACTTACGGCTCTCGCAGTCTTGCGGTGGGCGGGTCGGCCATTGTGAAGGCCACGAATAAGATCATCGACAAGGCCAAGAAAATCGCGGCCCATCTGCTGGAAGCAGCGCCTGAAGATATCGAGCTGAAAGACGGCAAGTTCAGCGTGGCGGGCACGGATAAATCTGTCGATTGGTCAGGCGTGACGCTGGCGGCCTATGTGCCGCACAACTACCCGCTGGAAGACCTTGAACCGGGGCTGGAAGAAACAGCGTTTTATGATCCGTCGAACTTCACTTACCCATCGGGGGCCTATGGCTGCGAGATCGAGTTGGACCCGGAAACCGGCAAGATCGACATTCTGCGCTTCATCGCGGCAGATGATTTCGGCAATATCGTCAATCCGATGATTGTTGAAGGTCAGGTGCATGGCGGGCTGGCTCAAGGGATCGGGCAGGCGCTGATGGAAAACTGTGTCTATGACGATCAGGGCCAGCTGCTGTCCGGCAGCTTCATGGATTACGCCATGCCCCGCGCCGATGATGTGCGCGGCTTCACGGTGGATCATAGCTGCATCACGCCTTGCACGCATAACCCGCTGGGGGTGAAGGGCTGCGGTGAAGCAGGCGCGATAGGCTCGCCCCCTGCGGTGGTCAATGCGGCCATCGACGCGCTGCACCGCGCAGGCCACACCCATGTCACCCATATCGACATGCCCCTGACGCCTTCGCGCGTCTGGGCGGCCATGAAAGCTTGAGGTAGGATCACACATGCATAATTTCGAGTTCGTAAAACCCTCTAGCGTGGCCGAAGCGGTGGCCGCACTTGCCAGCGAGGAAGCCCAGCCCCTGTCGGGCGGGCAAACCCTGATCCCGTCGATGAAGGCACGGCTGAATGCGCCGGAAACGCTGGTCAGCCTGATGGGAATTGCCGAGATGCAAGGCGTCTGCCCGGACGCGGGCAGCCTCGTCATCGGGGCTGCTACACCCCATGCAACTGTCGCGGCAGAGGCGGCCAGCCACTTCCCCGGTCTTGCCGCCCTTGCAGGCCAGATCGGCGATCCTGCGGTGCGCAATCGCGGCACCTTGGGCGGCAGTCTGGCCAATAACGACCCCTCTGCCTGCTATCCGGCAGCGGCACTTGGCACAGGGGCCACAATCGTCACCAATGCGCGCGAGATTGCGGCCGATGACTATTTTCAGGGCATGTTCACCACTGCGCTGGAAGAGGGCGAGATCATCACATCGGTGCGCTTTCCCATTGCCGAGAAATCGGCCTATGCGAAATTCCTGCAACCCGCGTCACGCTTTGCGCTGACAGGGGTGTTTGTGGCGAAATACGCATCCGGCGTACGGGTGGCGGTGACAGGGGCATCGGAAAACGGGGTGTTCCGCTGGGCCGAGGCAGAAGCGGCCTTGTCGCAGAATTTCTCTGCAGATGCGATTGCCGAGCTGACCTGTCCGTCAGACGAGATGATCTCGGACCTGCATGGCACGCCGGAATACCGCGCGCATCTGGTGGGTGTCATGACCCGCCGCGCGGTGGCGGCAGCGCGCTGACACATGGTGTAATCACAGCTGACAAGAGGGCCGCTTTGGCCCTCTTGTCACTTTGCGCCTTGGAATTTCGTCCCAGATGCTTAGCTTGTGCAGCAAGCATCTGACAGGAGAGTTCATGACCATCGATCTGCATTACTGGCCCACGCCCAATGGCTGGAAGATTTCCATCGCACTGGAAGAAATGGCGCTGCCCTATGACGTGCATTACGTCAATATTGGCGCGGGCGACCAGTTCAAGCCGGATTTCCTGAAAATCGCGCCCAATAACCGCATGCCTGCGATCACCGATCCGGACGGGCCAGATGGCGCGCCGATCTCGATGTTTGAGTCGGGCGCGATTTTGCAATATCTGGCCCGCAAGACAGGGCAGTTCGGTGGGCGGACCGAGCGCGACCGCATTGCTGTGGATCAATGGCTGATGTGGCAGATGGGCGGGCTTGGGCCAATGGCGGGGCAGGCGCATCACTTCCTGAAATACGCCCCCGCAATGGACCCACCCCAAGACCTGCCCTATGCCAAGGACCGCTACCGCAATGAGGTGGCGCGCCTGCTTGGTGTTCTGAACACACAACTGGCCGAAAATGACTATGTCGCGGGGGCAGACTATAGCATTGCGGATATGGCGATCTGGCCTTGGGCTATTTTGTGGGAGGGCCAAGAGCAGACGCTGGACGACAAGCCCCATCTGGCCCGCTGGCTGGATCTGGTTGGCGCGCGGCCGGCGGTCGTGCGGGGGCGCGCGCTTGGCGACGAGAAACGCTCGAACCTTCAGGCCGACCGCGAGGCGCAAAAGGTTCTGTTCGGCAAACGGGAGTGAGGGGACAATCAGCGAGGCGCCGGGTCAAGCCCGGCGCGCCGTCGTGCCGGGCTTGACCCGGCACCTCGCCGCTCAGTCGTTGAAATCGCGCTTGTAGCGCTCGAACAATTTTGCCTGTGCCATGAAAAACCCGAACAGTGCCAGCGGCAGCACAAATGTGCGGAAATTCACCCAGGCATCTGTGGTCATGGTGCGCCACACAAATTCGTTGGCGCAGGCCATTGCCGCGAACATCAGCGCCAGCCGTTTGGTCAGCAGCATCCAGCCGTCATGGGTCAGCGGCAAGGCGCCCTCCATCACCAGTTCCAGCCAGCTTTGACCACGGGTCAGCCCAAGCCCCAGCAGCAGCGCGAAGATCGCATAGACTGCAGTGGGTTTCATCTTGAAAAACCGCTCGTCATTCAGCCAGACTGTCAGCCCGCCAAAAACCACGACCATGATCAAGGTCACCAGTTGCAACCGGCTGAGCCGTCCTGACAGTTTCCACAAGACAAATGTTGCCAGCGCCATCAGCGGAATGAACGCCGCTGTCAGCAGAATGAACGCGTCATATTCGGTGCCGCCAAGCGTGTAGCTTTGCCCGCGTGTGGTGATATAGCCTGCAAAAAACAGGAATACCGGCCCAAGTTCCAGCCCGATCTTCACAGCGGGGGAGACCTGCTTCTCTGACATGATGTTTTCCTGCTTGTTTCTGGCCATGCCGCTTTATTGCGGCTGAAGGGTCAGGATGCAATGCGCAACACAACATTGCGTCCGCGCCGTGTGTAGCGCAGCTCGTCATCGCCAATGGCGGTGACCTGTCCGCCATCCAGTGTCTCGCCCACGCGCACAGTGACCACACGCCCGTTCGACAGCCGCACCAATGCGCGCCGGCTAGAGCTGGTTCCCATCACCCCCAGCAGGTTGATCTGGCGCAGATTGATTGCGCGCGCTTGTGTTGCCTCGCGCGCGACAGAGGCCGAACTGGGGATTGCAGGCGCAGCGGGCACGGCTGCGCGCGCGGTCTGGATCGGCTCGGGTTGTTGTGAGGGGGCAGGAGCTGCGGCGGGTTGTGCATTGCGCAAGGTGCGCTGCACGATTGCCGAAAACTGGCTTGGCCGCGCGCCGGGCCGCAATGAGGCGGCAACCGCCAGATCTGTCGCAGTTTCAAAACTGGCGCTCTGTGTTGTGTCCGCGTCCGGCAAATCCGCGGCCAAAGCGGTGGGGCGCGCGGCAGGGCGCAGGGCCGTCAGGGAAATCCCCCCGAGAGAGGGGGCGCTCAGTGCGGCCTCATCGCCCGCGCCGGTGTCGTCACTTGCAGGCTCGGGTGCTTCGGGTGCGGTTTCGGTGGCCTCGGGCGCAATCTCTTCGGGTTGTGGCTGCGGGGCTATGCCTTCGGGGCGGGTGGGCGGCGTTGCGGCAGGGCGGCCGGATGTGACAGAAATCTCCAGCGCGCTTTCATCGAGCGGGTCAGCGGGGGTGGCCTGCGCCTCTTGCTCCGAGGTGGCCTGTGCCAGCGCTTGGGCGATTGCATCCGCCTCGGCCGCGGCTTCCAGTTCGGGGGCCAAGCCTTCGGGCCGCACTGGGGGCACGACTGCAGGCGCGCCATCCGAGACGGTTATATCCAGCGCCTCCTCGCCTGCGGGCAGGGCGGCGGCGGTCTGGCCAACCGGCGCTGCATCGCCGTCAAGGTCAAGCTCAGGTGCTGCGTCTTGTGGCGCTGCGCCGCGCAGTGGCGCAAGCGGTTCAGACCCGAATGGCGCGGGCGCTGCGGGGGGGGCGGGCAGCGGCGTTGCTTCTTGCGGTGCCAACAGCGCGACAGAGCGCAGCCCCGCTATGCGCCCGCTTTGAATCTCCTGCGCGCCCGGCGCTGTGGCATCGGGGGCCTGCGCGACAGGCCCTTCCGAAACCGGATCTGCTATCGGCGCGTCAAGCGGGGCTTGCTGCGCGGCATCTTCCACACCAAGTGCGGCCTCTATGTCGTCCAGCGGCGTTGCATTTTCCAGCGAGGTTGCCAGTTCTGCGGGCGCGGTGATTTCAGGGTCCAGTGCAATGGCCTGCGCGGGGTCATCGGCCAGTTGCAGCCCAGCCGGTTGCGTGGCGATGAAATAGGCCGCCCAGATCGCGGCAGCGACAAGCAACAACCCCACGCCCCCCAGAACAAGCAAGGCCCGGTTCATGCCTGAGGGCGCTGTGTCCTGATGGTTGCGCGCGCCGAAAATAGTCATACGCTCGGCTTCGCTGCTATGCTCGCGCTCTTGCCCGCCGCGCGCATGCAAAGTCTCGATCGGGCTTTTGCGCGCGGATTGTGCTGGCGACGGAGGGGGCGCAGCAGGGGTTGTGGTCTTTGGTTTCGCAGCCTTCAGCGCCACAGCCTTGGCGGTGGCGGCTTTTCCGGTTTTCACCAAAGGCGACACCCATGCCTTTGCCATGGACGTTACGGCCGCGCTGCCTTCCACTGGGGCATCGCGCGTGCCGCGTTGCATGGCAGAGCTGAGCGCGGCTTGCGCGATGCGTGCCTTTGCGCGCAGCCGCGACGACAGATCGCGCGCGCCTGATGCGGCTTTTTTGGGGGCGGGCTGCGCCGCGCTGTCGCTGCGGCGCGACCGGAAAGAGGCAATATTCGCAGCAGTGCCGGGTGCATCTTTTGGTGCGGCGTTTGCCGGGGGCGGCGTAACGGTTTTTCCTACTGGCTGTGCCTGTGCCGCGGGTTTGGTCGCACCGGCTTTGGCGGCGAGGTCCGTTTTCTGCGCAGGGGCCGCTGATGGGGCGGGATTGGCCTGTGCTTTGGTCGCTGCCTTCGCGCCCGAGGGGGGCGTGGTGGCGGGCGGCTTGGAGGCAGTGTCGGAGGATGCACCCGCCGCCGCGCCAGCAGCTTTCGCGGCATCGGGCTGTGCATCCACCCTGGCGCGTGCGGGGGGGGATGCGGGGATGACGGGTTCCGGATCTGGCAGGCGGGCTATGCCCACCTCGATCACAGGTTCTACATCCCGCTCGATCTCGGATATATTGGGCACAGTCTTGCGCGCGGCCCGCGTGGTGCCGAAAAACGGCTCTGTCTGCGTTGCGCCATGTCTTGCTGCGGCAACCGCGGTGATGGGGTTCAGCCCATAGAGCTGTGCAAAATCTTCCGCCTCGACAAGGGTTTCGCGCGCGACGACCACTGCTTGCGCCCTGCGCCCGTTCAACGACCAGTCAAAGACCAACTCTTCAACAGGGTAGGGCGTGCGCCCTGCAAGTTGGGCGCGCAGTTCTTGTTCCTGCGCCTCTGGTGTGGCGCTGGTCACGGCAAGGTCGCAATACAGGATCTGCTCGTCCGGGATGACAAGCTTGGTGCGCACCCCCTCTGGCGCGATTATAGCCGCCATGCGCGACATGTCGCGCATCTGGGCATCCATATCGGGTGTATCCAGCGCCACAGCACCGACGCGCAACCATCCGGTTGCGTCGCGGTGCCAGAGTGTGACCCCATCTTCAGTCAGGCCAAGTGCGAAATTCGGTTTCATGCAGAGGCTTTAGCACAATTGATAAACAAAACGGGAGTCACAATACACTCATCTGCAAGTCTAGCGCAAAAACTCGCCCATTGCACAGTTAAAACGCGCAATGGGCCTGTGCATAGCCTGTGGTCAGGCGCAGGCTTTGGTTAGTGCCTGATCCAGATCGGCGATGATGTCATCCGCATCTTCCAGACCGATGGACAGGCGCACCACATCAGGGGCGGCGCCAGCTGCTTTTTGCTGGTCTTCGGTCAATTGCCGGTGGGTTGTCGATGCGGAGTGGATGATCAACGACCGTGTATCGCCCAGATTGGCCACATGGCTGAAAAGATTGACTGAATCTATCAGCTTCACGCAGGCCTCATACCCGTCTTTCAGCGCGAAGGTGAACAGCGACGACGCCCCTTTGGGGCAGATGCGGCTGACGCGGTCGAAATAGGGCGAAGAGGGCAGTCCGGCATAGGTCACACGCGCGACCCGTTCATCCTGTTCCAGCCATTGCGCAACCTTGACCGCATTTGCGCAATGGCGGTCCATACGCAGCGAAAGTGTCTCGATCCCCATCAGCGTATAATGTGCCGCTTGGGGGTTCAGGGTCATTCCCAGATCGCGCAACCCGATGGCAATCGCGTTGAAGGTAAAGGCCAACGGGCCAAAGGTTTCATGGAATTTCAGCCCATGATACGCAGGTTCAGGCTGCGAAAGTGCAGGGAATTTGTCACTCGCCGACCAGTCGAATGTGCCAGAATCAACGATAACGCCCCCCGTGACAGTGCCGTTGCCTGTCAGATATTTGGTCATGGAATGCACAACCAGCGTTGCGCCATGGTCTATCGGGCGGCACAGATAGGGGGTGGCGGTGGTGTTATCCACGATCAGCGGCACGCCTGCGCGGTTGCTGATTGCGGCAATTGCATCCAGATCGGTGATATACCCCCCCGGATTGGCGATGGATTCGCAGAACACCGCGCGGGTGTTGTCATCTATCGCGGCCTCGACCGCTTCCAGATCATCGAAATCCACGAATTTTGCCGACCAGCCAAAGCGCTTGATCGTGTGGCTGAACTGCGTGACAGTTCCGCCATATAGCCGGTTGGACGCCACGACATTCATGCCCGGTGCCATCAGCGGGAACAGCGCCATAAGCTGCGCAGCATGCCCAGAGGAACAGCAAACCGCCCCTGCACCCCCTTCAAGGGTTGCCATGCGTTCTTGCAGCGCGGCAACTGTCGGGTTGGTCAGGCGCGAATAGATATAGCCCACCTCTTGCAGATTGAACAACGCGGCGGCGTGGTCTGCGTCCCGAAACACAAAGGCGGTGGTCTGGTAGATCGGCACTTGCCTTGCGCCTGTCGCGGGGTCTGGGCGCGCTCCGGCATGAATTTGCAACGTGTCGAACCCGGGTGTTTTCTCAGCCATGCGTGTCTCCTCCGATACACAGTTTCGCGCCAGAGGCTACGCCAGCGGGGTGCCCAACGCAATTCCGCTTTTCACCATTCGCAGGAGTTCTTTCGGGCCACGAAACGGGCTTGCGGCCTGTGACAGGGAAAACCCTAGTCCTGCCCTTTGGGGGATGGCACAAGGCTGCGCCCCCATTTATCAAGAATCATGGGTCTGTAATTCATCCACGCCGCTGCAATCCGGGGCGTAAGGGATTGGCGCGCTTGCCATTTCGACAGGGTGCGCAGATCGCTTGTCGCATCTTGGGGTCTTGCCATGGCATCGGTCCATGACAGCCCCAGTTGCGCAAGGCAGGGGGCAAGGGGGATGTGCGGCGCTTTGGCCAGCGCGTCCAGTTCGATGACATGCCATTGCGCACCCGCGCGGGCGCGCCACGCGTCCGTCATGGCCTTGTAGCGGTGATAATGCGCCCAAAGGGTGGGGAAATCGGTACTATAGGCATGGCCTTGGCCGAAATCATTACGAAAGCAGCTCCAGCATACGGCAAGGGGGGCGCGCCGGGTTTCCAGCACCAGCGCATCGGGAAAGATCATGGGGATCAGCCAGCCAAGCCAGTAATTCTCGGGCATTTTGTCAACGATGACAGGCGCATTCGGGGCCAAGGGCACCACTTCGGCCAGATAGGCCTTGCGCAGGGCGGACAGCCTGTCTGGCGTCATGGTCTGGATGAAGCGCGGCAAATTCGGCTCGATCGCGTGCAAGGCGCGGCCAAGCGCGGTCATTTCCCCCACCGATTGAATATCGGGGTGCTGGCCCAGCACTTGCGCCAGAACCGAGCTGCCAGAGCGCGGCATGCCAATAATAAACACCATGCGCGGGCCAGTGGGGGCAAGCTGCATTTGGGGCGCCTCTGCCACAGCCTGCAGCGTGGCCTTGACCAGCCGCGCCTGCGCGTCTGCATCGAATTGCACGGGTTTCAACGCATTGGCGCGCAGGAATGCAGCAAAGGCGGCGGTGTGATCGCCGATATCATCCAGCCCCTTGCCCAGCATGAACTGCACCTGACTTGCCAGCATCGGGGGCATCTGCGCCTTGCTGCGCGCGAATGCGCGCAGGCGCAGCAACACCGGATCATCCGGCGTGACGCGGGTGACCGACATATAGGTTTGCAAGGCCCCGATCACGCCCGGATCATGCGCAAACACCCGCAGACACAGCGCGCGCGCGGCATCGAATTCGCCCTGCGCGGCATGTTTTTGGGCCTGTTCCAATGCGGCTTTGATCTGGGAAATCTGCATAAAATAAAAGGCTTTACAGGGGGGGGGGCGGCTAGCCGCGTCAGGTTTGCGTGCGCAACTGCTCCAGCATTGCGCGCGAGGGTTGACCCGTTACAGTTTGCCCTCGGGCCTGTTGCCATGCACGGATCGCAGATTCCGAATTCGGTCCGATCACCCCATCCGCGCCCTGTGTGTCAAAGCCCGCCTGCGTCAGACGGCGCTGGATTTCCTGCCGCTCGCCCAGCCGCAGGCCAAAGCGGTCGGGCTGGAAGTTCCCACGGATCGGGCCGCCACCGCGTAATCTGTCGGAAAGATGCCCAATTCCAATGACATAAAACTCGGAGTTATTGTAACGCGTTAACACTGTGAAGTTTCTGAAAGTCATAAAGGCAGGCCCGCGCGGCCCGTCGGGTATGATAATGGACGCCGCGCCATGGTCTGCAACCGCGCGCCCGTCCATGTCGCGCACGCCTGCATTGGTCCATGCCGCGACCGCGCGCGAAGACCCGCGCCCGGTGCTGCCCATGTCAAACCCCTCTGGCAGGCGCACTTCCACCCCCCAAGGCTGGCCGCGCGTCCAGCCCATGCGCGACAGGTAATTGGCGGCAGAGGCCAGCGCATCGCTTGGGTCTTCCGACCAGATGTCGCGCCGCCCGTTGCCGGTAAAATCGACCGCATATTCCTGATATGTCGTGGGGATGAACTGGGTATGGCCCATCGCCCCTGCCCAAGAGCCGCGCAGATTGGCGGTGCTGGTATCGCCGCGCTGCAAGATGCGCAGGGCAGCCAGCAGCTGCTGTTCAAAAAACGCCCCGCGCCGCCCGTCAAAGGCCAGTGTTGCCAGTGCCGAGATGACGGGAATATCGCCGCGTTCCGTGCCATAGCGCGATTCCAGCCCCCAGATGGCAGTGATCACTTCAGCCTCGACCCCGTAGCGCGCCGAGATCGCGTTCAGCGTGCTGCCATGGCGCGACAGGGCCGCGCGCCCGCCTGCAAGGCGCTCGGGCGACACGGCAATGCCAAGGTAGTCTTCCAAGGTGCGGGTAAATTCCGTCTGCCTGCGGTCGCGTGCAATCACATCTGGCAGGAACCCCGCACTGTTCAGCGCAGGATCAACGATAGAGGGGGGAATGCCCGCCGCTGTGGCGCGGCCCCTGAATTGCGCTTTCCAGCTGTCAAAGGCAGGGTTTGCCTGTGCGCGCATCGGGGCTGGTCGTGCAGGCGCGCTCATCTGTACACCGCCCCCTGCACAGGCTGACAAAGACAGGGCAGACAGCCCCAACAAACAAAACCTTCTGGAAAGATACATGACACTGCGCGCCCCGTTTATGGTGTTTTCATAACTCTATCCGATTGTGCACAGGCTGTTAAGCGGTGCCGGTTGGTTATCGGCAGTATTCCCCGATCTTTCGCGCTTCGGGCTTGGTGAGACCCGACGCCGCGGTTAGCATCTGGAAAAGTGTATGGGAGTATCTGATGACGCGTCTGCTTGCCCTTGTTCTGATCATGTCCCTGCCCGGATGCGTGGCTGCGAATGTCGAAACCTCGCCCCGGCCAGAGGCGCGCGGCGAAAGCCGTGGCAGCGCGCAATCTGGCGATTTCAGCACTTGGCTGCAAGGGTTTGAGGGGCGCGCGCGCGCCGCAGGCATTTCTCAGGCCACCATCGCGCAGGCCCGCCCCCAGATGCAGTATTTGCCCCAGTCCATTGCCTTGGACCGCCGCCAAAGCGAGTTTGGCGCGCGGGTGTGGGAATATATGGACAGCGCTGTGACCTCTGGCCGGATCGTGCAAGGGCAGGCGGCGATGCGCCAGCATGCGGGCGTGCTGGCGCGGATCGAGGGGCGCTATGGTGTGCCGCCGGAAGTGGTGGTGGCGATCTGGGGGATCGAGACATCTTTCGGGGCCAATCGCGGCGCGACAAACACATTGGCCACGCTTGCAACACTGGCCAAGGACGGGCGGCGCGGTGCCTTTTTCGAGGGGCAGTTGATCGATGCGCTGAAGATCGTGCAAGCGGGCGATATTCGCGCAGACGCGATGATCGGGTCTTGGGCGGGGGCGTTCGGGCATACGCAATTCATGCCCTCCAGCTATCTGACCTATGCGGTGGATTTTACCGGCAACGGGCGGCGCGATGTCTGGGGGGCGGACCCCAGCGATGCGCTGGCCTCTGCCGCGAATTATCTGGCGCGGCGGGGCTGGACGCGCGGCCAGCTTTGGGCGGTTGAGGTGACACTGCCTGCGGGGTTTGACCTTGGCGCAACAGGCCAGCGCCAGAGTGCCGAGGCATGGGGCAGGGCGGGCTTGCGCCCTGCGGGGGGCGGGGCGCTGGCTGTGGGGGCGTCGCGCCTGATCCTGCCCGGTGGCGCGCGCGGGCCTGCGCTTCTTGCCTATGACAATTACGATGTGTTGAAGGAATATAACATATCAGATGCCTATGTGCTGGCGCTGGGGCATTTGTCGGACAGGTTGCGGGGGGGCGGGGCGTTGCGCGGGCAATGGCCGCGCGGCGACCGCGCGCTTTCGTTGGCAGAGCGCACCGAATTGCAGCGCAGGTTGACGGCACTGGGCCATGACACGGCAGGCATAGACGGGCGCATCGGCCCTGCGACGGTCGCGGCGGTGCAGGCATGGCAAAGATCAGTCGGTTTGCCGCCGGATGGCTATATCAACGCCGATATTCTGGCGCGGCTGCGCAGCTGACAGGCTGGGCAGGGCGCCTGCGAGGTTCCGGCTCAGGGCCGGAACTGTGTTGCACGTCTGGCAGGGCGGAGGGGCGAATTGGCAGGCGTTGCGGCGGGGTGCAGGCTGCCCCAGATATGGGCTGAATCCCGTGCAATGCAACGCGCCTCTAGCCGGGAGAGGTGCGCGCGGGCATGGTCTGTGTCGCCACCCGTTTGCTGCAATGCGGTCTGCCAATGCCGGAGCGCGGATGTCGCACTCCATGGCAGAGCGGCCGTTGCCAGCCATTGCCGCAATTCGCGCGGCAGGCGGTCGAACTGCGCCATGGGCGAATGCCTGCGGCCCAAACCTGTATTGATGTTGCGCGCCATTGCTTAGGCCACCTTGCGCTGGCCCCATTGCGGGAACGGATCGATCAGGGTTGTCCATTGATCGGGGGCGAACCCTTCTGCCGTCAGCAAACAGGCATCGAGCGCTGCTGTAATGGCGGCCTTGTCCATGCCCGCGCCGATAAACACCAGTTCCTGCCGCCGGTCGCCCCATGGCTCGACCCAGTTTTCGCGCATTTTGGCCAAGGCCTCGGGGTGGTCGGGCCAGCGCTCGCGCGGGACGGCTGCCCACCAGCCCCCCAAGGGCGTAACGCTGGACATCGCCCCAGCAAGCGAGAATTCAGCCACCCAGTTGGGCCGTGTGGCCACCCAGAAATGCCCCTTCGCACGAATCACGCCGGGCAGATCGCCATTGAGGACAGCATGCACCTTGGCCGGGTCAAAGGGCTGGCGTGCGCGGTAAACGAAGCTGGAGACGCCGTATTCCTCGGTTTCGGGGACATGATCGGCAAAACCGTAGAGTTCCTTGGCCCAGAGCGGGTGTTCATGGGCTGTTTCGAAATCAAAGAGGCCGGTGTCGAAAATACGCTCTGCCGCGACTTGGGAATGGTCGGTTTCAATCAGTTCGGCATAGGGGTTCAGCGCCTTGATGATCTTGCGCGCGGCATCCGCGCGCTCGTGCCCGGCATCACTGACCTTGTTCAGCAAAATGACATTGGCGAATTCGATCTGTTCTGTCAGCAGGGTGACAAGACTGCGCGCATCGTCTTCGCCCAATGTCTGGCCCCTGTCAGACAGGAAATCATGGCTGGAGAAATCTTTGAGCAGATTGACCGCATCCACCACTGTGACCATTGTATCCAGGCGGGCGACATCCGTCAGGCTGTCGCCGCCCTCGTCCCGAAATTCGAATGTTGCGGCAACTGGCAAGGGTTCAGAGATGCCGGTGGATTCGATCAGCAGATAATCAAAGCGCCCTTCAGCTGCCAGTCTGCGCACCTCGGCCAGCAGGTCGTCGCGCAGGGTGCAGCAGATGCAGCCATTTGACATTTCAACCAGTTTTTCCTCGCCGCGCTTCAGGTCCACACCTGCCGCGATCAGATCGGCGTCGATATTCACTTCGGACATGTCATTGACAATGACGGCAACGCGCCGCCCGTCGCGGTTGTTCAGCACATGGTTCAGCAGGGTCGTTTTGCCCGCGCCCAGAAAGCCTGAGAGAACTGTGACGGGCAGTCGGGGGGCTGGGGAGGACATGATGGCATCCTTAAATGTTATTACATAACATAACAAATAGCGGCGGGGCTGTCAGGGTGCAAGGGGGGAAATGAAAAGCGCGCGCCAGTTGGCGCGCGCGGTCTGCTGTTTGCGTGGCAGTGGCAGATTATGCCTTGCCCTTGTAGATTTCGACCAGCTTGGCAAGCATCGACAGCGCCTCGTCACGCGGGCGCTGGAAGCTGTTACGCCCGATGATCGAGCCATTGCCGCCGCCATCGCGGATGGCGCGCGCATCGTCATAGACCGAATCCGCGCCTTTTTTGGCCCCGCCCGAGAAGACGACAATGCGCCGCCCATTGAAGCTGGCCTGCATGCAATGCTTCACGCGGGCTGCCTGTGTGGCGATGTCGATCTGCTGGTCTTCATAGACCTTTTTGGCCTCTGGCAGCATCAGGTGATCGGTAGACAGTTTGATCTTGATGACATGCGCGCCCAGAAGGGCTGCAATTTGGGCGGCATATGCCGCCACGTCAATGCCGGTTTCCCCGTCTTTGGTGATCGCCTCGCCGCGCGGATAAGACCAGATCACAGTGGCAATGCCCTTGGCGGCGGCTTCCTCGCGCATGGCCGAGATTTCCTCGAACATGTCCAGCGCGCAATCACTGCCGGGATAGATGGTAAAGCCGATGGCCGCACAGCCAAGGCGCAGCGCATCGTCGACCGACGCTGTAATGGCCTGATTCTTGCCTGCCGTATCGGACATCAGCGAATTGGCAGAGTTCACTTTCAGAATGGTGGGTATCTGGCCTGCATAGGTGTCGGCGCCCGCCTCGATCATGCCCAAGGGTGCGGCATAGGCATTCAGCCCTGCATCCAGCGCCAGTTGGTAATGGTAATGCGGGTCATAGGCTTCGGGGTTTGCGGCAAAGGTGCGCGCAGGCCCGTGTTCAAACCCCTGATCGACCGGCAGAATGATCATCTTGCCAGTGCCGCCAAGTTTGCCCTGCATCAGCATGCGGCACAGATTGGCCTTTACGCCGGGGGTTTCGCCTTCGTAATTTGCAAGTATCTTCTGAACAATGCGGGTTGCGCGCATGAGTCTGCTCCTGTCCGGTGGTTATTTTCAAGCAGGGTTAATCCGCAGCTTGCGGCAAAACAATGACGAAGGCGCGGCGTTTTGAGAAAGTAGCGCAAACATCGGTGCGATTGCCAAAGATCGCGCGGCACAAATGGGGCGATCTGCAGCAAGTCTGGGGGGAGGGCGCGGGCCGGATATTGGAGCGGGTGAAGGCGTTCTAACTGGGGTAAAATGCCGTAACATGCTGTCACATAAAGCATTGAAAAATAAAAAGAATAAAAATTCCTTGTCGCCTTCTGTTGCATCCAGTAACACCCAATGTTATATTTTTTGTGGGGTATGATTGCGGGTGCAATTTGCCATGTTGGAGTTGAAAGGCGGAATCGAACCATGCCGAAGAAAGCAAGAGAGCTATCAGCCAAGGAAGTGCGCGACCTGAAACACCCCGGCAAGGGGCGGAACGTGGTCTTTCCAGTTGGAGGCGTCGCTGGCCTGCTGTTGCAGATCACGCCGACCGGCGCGCGATCATGGTTGATTCGCACCACAGTTGGAAGCCGCCGCCGTGATATTGGTCTGGGCGGTTTTCCTGATGTGACACTCGCACAGGCGCGAGAGAGGGCCAGAGAGGCCAAGGACGCGATCCGACAGGGCATTGACCCCGTGGAGCAAAGGAAGGCCGCACGCGCGGCGCTGGTGGCCGCACAGGCGCGGGGGCTGACCTTCAAGGAAGCTTGGGAACGGTTTTCAGCGCAGAAGGTGAAAGAGTTTTCAACAGATCGATACAGGGGGCAATGGAAAGCAACCGTTGAAACATACGCCTTGCCGGAACTGGGGAAGATGCTGGTCGCAGATATCACGTTGCAGGATATCTTGCGCGTGCTGCAACCGATCTGGGATGACAGAACCGTAACGGCAGTGAAGGTGCGCGAGCGCGTGGAAAAAACATTGGCATGGGCAACGGTAAACGGGCATCGAGAGGGGCCAAATCCGGCAGCATGGCGCGGCAATCTCGAAATGGTGCTGACCGCGCCTTCCAAGGTTTCAGGCGCAAAGAATTATCCCGCATTACAGATCGATGATGCGGGGCGCTGGTGGCAGGCATTACAGGCGCGCGATGGCATGGGCGCAAAGGCGCTGGCCTTTCAAGCGATGACCGCGACACGATCCGGCGCGATCCGCTTTGCGACTTGGGATGAAATCGATCTTGCGAAACGCCTTTGGACAATCCAGCCGGGGCGGCAATCGTCAAAGATACCCGCAAACGAGAGTGCAAAGCGCATTCCTTTGACTGATGACATGGTGGCGCTTCTGGAAGCCTTGCCAAGGGCGCAGGGTAACGATCTTGTATTCTGGGCACCCAAAGGCGGGGCGCTATCCGATGCAACGCTGGCAAAGGTTATGCGCACGATACACGAGGCCGATCAGAAAGCTGGTGGCAAGGGCTATGTGGACGCCGCGACAGGTGAAGCCGCTGTGCCGCATGGGCTGCGCAGTTGTTTCAGATCATGGGTTGCAGAGCGCACCGGCTTTGATGCTGACATGGCCGAAATCGCGCTGTTTCACAAAGTGGGCAGCAAGGTGCAACAGGCTTATGATCGATCCGATCAGGTGGATAAGCGGCGCGGCATGATGCAGGCATGGGGCGACTTCCTGCATGGGCGCGCGGCTGAAAAGGTGGTGCAGCTACAGGGGGCGCGGGGATGACTTGGATTGATGAAGATGTGCATTTATTTGTTGCAGGCGTTGAAGCTGAAACCGGCGTTAAACTTGATGCGATCTTTCGCAAAGAATTCGCCAAACATGCAAGGCAAGATTGCGCTACCCAATTTTGCGAAACCGTTTCCCTCGCATTGCACATGATCCACACAAACCGCAAGCAAGTCGCAGATGAGGACGGGAAAGCCATTGCAATGTCAAACAGGGCGCATGAAATCCGAGAGGCTGCAAAGGCATTGAATAGCGCTCTTGCGGCTATTGGTAAATACGAGACAGACGACGATCCAAGCCAAGAGCATATTCTTGAAGGAAGGATTAACGGCACGGGCCTTGTGAAATTATCGCAAGAATGCACAGCGCGATTGATACAGCATTGCGATACTGTGCTGGATTTTCACGGAAAAGATCGTGGTGGGCAGAGCCGAAGCGCAGATATTGCAGGCGTTTTGATGATTGCCAGTGCTTGGCGTGACCACACTGGAAAAGAGCCGCGCGCCAAGGGAACATTCGGGGCTTTTCTGAATTCGGTTTTGTCTGAAATCGGCTGGTCTGAAATCGCGCCAAACACTCTACAAAGCTGGATGAATAGTCAGTGAACCCGCGATTTTTTCGCGTATTCGCTGACGGTTTTCGAGGCGAAACATAGGCCATGCATCGGTCACCGTAACAAAGGGTGAATTGATGTATCTTTCCGACAAACAGGTTGCAGAACGCTACAGCGTGACGCGGCAAACCGTGTGGCGCTGGTCGCGTGACCGTGCTGATTTTCCCAAAGCCATAACCCTATCGCAAGGCTGCACTCGCTGGAAGCTTGCCGATCTGGAAGCATGGGAGGCGCAGCGATGATTAAATCATGCGACAGCGCAGATATTCTTGCGCGCAAAATTCGTGCGCAGTGTGATCGAGTTGATCCGAAATTGGCGACACATGCCGCATGGCGCGTTGCCGTGGTGGTGGCGATCAAAGCCTATGGCGTGCCTTTGACGATAGACGCTTTGCGCGATCTTGCTGATGAAATTGAGCGCGACCTTATCAACAGGGGGCCGCTGCAATGAAGCAAGAAATTCTTTCGATTATAGGCCAAATACGCTTCCTGATGGTGCTGATCGAAACCGGCGAGTTGTGTGAATACGAAATCCAATTTCGCACAAACTGCATATGCGCAGACCTTGAACGCATTGCGGACCTATTGCCGGAGGTGGACGCATGAATATGCAGGACAAGATCAGCGGTTGCGCACAAGCTGCGCAGGAATACGCCGCGCGCGGCTGGCATGTTTTCCCTGTTCCCGTTGGAAAGAAGGAAAGTCACAAGAGCGCGAAATTCAGCAACGGGCGAAAGTGGGGTGCGACCACAGACCTGCAAGAGATTGCGCAGGATTGGCGACAATGGCCTGAAGCAAATATCGGAATCGTGACCGGGCCGAAATCGGGCCTTCTGGTGATCGAGGCAGACACCGAAGCGGGCCACAGTGTTGACGGCATCGGAAATCTTGCGGCACTGATTGAACAGAACGGCCCATTGCCTGACACAATCGAAGCGCTTTCACCTTCTGGATCGTGGCACTTGTTTTTCAAATGGCCTGAAGGCTGGGATATCCGCAACAGTGCAGGGCAGGTTGCGCCGGGTGTTGATGTGCGCGGCGATGGTGGCATGGTGGTTGCCGTGCCAAGCGTGAAGCCTAGGCACGACAAGCCCTATAGGTGGAAAAACCCGCCGGGGCTGTTCGACCTGGGTGATTGTCCTGATTGGCTGTTGCGCCTTTGCCTGAAGCCCGAACCCAAACTTTTAGAGCGGGCCATGCCTATGCGCAGCACCGGCAACGCATGGGCTGAAACCGCCTTGCGTGGCGAAATCGCAGAATTGCTGGCAGCGCCAGAAGGCAAGCGAAACGCCGCGCTGAATAAAGCCGCCTTCAGCTTGGGGCAGATCATGGCAGGGGGCAGCTTGTCAGAAGGGCTTGTAGTGGAAAGGCTGACAGTGACAGCACAAGGCATAGGGCTTGAGCCGGTCGAGATTGAGGCCACAATTCAATCAGGAATGCAGGCAGGGGCAAAAGAGCCGCGCACACCGAAATCAGATTTACCGGCTCACACAAGCGATGGTGAACCGCGCCCAAACCAGCGCGATGACGCCTTGGACTTGTCACATGATGCGCTTGCAAACGAAATGGGCAGGCGCGGGTTTAGTCGGAATGCCCGCTATGTTTCCACATGGGGGAAATGGCTGTTCTGGGACAGAACCAGATGGACAGTTGATGAGCGTATGGAACACATGACGCGCACCCGCGAATTTCTGCGCACGCGCGCTGCTGAGATGTTGGCATGGGCAGAACGAAAGGCGGCAACACTTGAAGCTGAAAAGGCCGACAAGCTGATGAAATGGGCAGAACAGGAAGCCCGGACGCTACGCAACAAGAACACGGTTGCAGCGATTGAAAGCCTTGCACGGTCGAACAGTGACAGCGTGGCCAGCCCTGATCTGTTCGATGCTGACCGCCTGTTACTAGGAACACCCGGCGGCACGGTGGATCTGCGCACAGGCAAGATGCGTCTTGCGCGGCGCGAGGATTACATCACGAAGTTGACCAGCGTCACGCCACAATCAGGCACGCCGCGCCTATGGCTGCAATTCCTGAATGAAATCTTTGACGGTGACGCCGATCTTATCGCCTTCATGCAGCGTGCCGCAGGCTATGCGCTGACCGGCGAAACGCGCGAACACAAACTGCTGTTTCTTTATGGCACAGGTCGCAACGGGAAATCGGTTTTCCTGAATATGCTGTTCGATATTTGGGGCGATTATGCCAAGCGCGCGGCTGCGCAAACCTTCCTGAACACCAACGGCGACAAACACCCGACAGATGTTGCAGGGCTTCAGGGTGCAAGGCTGGTTGCTGGTTCTGAATTGCCCAAAGGCAAGACATGGGATGAAAGCGTAATCAAAGACCTGACCGGCGGCGATAAGATGACCGCACGGTATATGCGCCAAGACTTTTTCGACTTTGACCCACAGTTGACCCTGATGATTGCAGGCAACAATCAGCCTTCATTCAGGGGCGTTGATGAGGCGATCAGGGCGCGCGTGGTGCTTGTGCCGTTTACAGTCACGATACCGCCAGAGCGGCGCGATAAGCACCTGCCCGACAAGCTGAAGGCCGAAGCGGGGCAGATACTCGCATGGGCTATAGAAGGGGCGCTACAGTGGCAGGAAAAGGGCTTGGACGTGCCAGCCAAGGTTGCAGCGGCATCAAGTGAATACTTTGATGATGAGGACACGCTAGGCCAATTTCTGACAGATGAAACAGAACGCGGCGATGCAATGGCCTTTGTCACTACTTCTGCACTGCACCAGCGCTTCACACAATGGTGCGACCAGCAAGGGCTGAATAGTTGGACGCTGCGCACGCTTCAGAAGGAAGTAAGATCACGCGGCTATGACGTAAAACGCCGCAATATCGGGGCAGGCTTTCTGGGCTTGAAGCTGAAATGAAGGTGAAAGTGTAGGAAGTGTAGGTTCTAGGGTTATCGGGCGTATAGCAAAATTCAGAACGTCTTTTTCCCTATACGGTGGATAAGGGGCAAACCTACACTTCCTACACTCTGTTGTAAGATTGGCCCGATATTACCGGCGTAACATATCGCTTCTGATCGACCCACTACCTGCGAATCATTCTCAATAAGGGCCGGTTCTATTCCCATGATGGGGGCAATACAGCATTGTTATTGTTGATTATTACAGCATGTGACAATGCAACCCTGTATCATACCCTACAAAAATCAGCTACAATGCAAGGCGAACTAGGGGGCAGATATGCCAGATTTACCGCAGCGATACAGCGCAGATTGGATTGAAAAGCTTGACGGTCGCACCACGCTGGCAAAGGTGGTGCAATCGCGCCTTGCTGAATTGCAAGCTGATCTGGGCGGGCCGCATTCCCTGTCATATCAAGAGCGCAGCTTGACCCGGCGCGCGGTATGGCTGGAAGCCCTGATCGAGAGCCGCGAGGCTGCACTTGCGCGCGGTGAAGAGATTGAAGAGGGCGTGCATACACAATCGATCAATGCCCTGATGGGCGTTTGGAAAGCCCTTGGGCTGCAACGCCGCGCAAAGGATGTGACCGATCTGGCAACGTATCTGCGCAGCAAGGCGGGTGCTGCATGAGTGTCACGATCCGCGATGCAATGACCGATCCGCAGTTGTTTGGCGATACTTTTGCAGGGGACAGCTTCAAGGCATGGCGCGCACTGCTATCAGGCTTTTATGGGCTGGAACTATCCGCTGATGAGGCCGCGATCTGGAACGAGGTGACAGGGCGCACAGAACAGGCCACAGGGGCGCATGATGAGTTGTGGCTTGTGGTTGGTCGCAGAGGCGGCAAGAGCCATGCAGCGGCGCTTGTGGCAGCGTATGAAGCGGCCTTCAAGGATTACAGCGACAGGCTTTCACCGGGTGAAGTTGCAACGGTGATGCTTATTGCCGGTGATCGATCACAAGCGCGCACGCTGTTGCGCTATGTGCGCGGCCTGTTTGAACACCCGATGTTGAAGCCCTTGGTGTTGCGAGAGACAAGCGAAGGGCTGGAACTGAAAAACCGCACTGCGATTGAAGTGCATACGGCATCTCACCGGGCAGTGCGCGGCTACACATGCGCAGCCGTGATCTGCGATGAAATTGCATTTTGGTTTTCCGATGGTGCGCGCCCTGATGCTGAAGTGATAGCCGCCTTGCGCCCTGCATTGGCAACGCTAGGCGGCAAGCTGATTGCACTGTCATCGCCCTATGCGCGGCGCGGAATGCTTTGGACAACGTATAAGCGGCATTATGGCAAGGCATCGCAGGTGCTGGTCGCGCAGGCTGCTAGTCGCACCATGAACCCGACCTTGCCTAAACGTGTTGTTGATGATGCGCTGAAGGATGACGCGGCAAGGGCGAGTGCTGAATACTTGGCGCAGTTTCGCGCGGATATTGAGCAATTCATATCCGTTGAGGTTGTCACAGATGCGCAGCGCGACAGGCCGTTGGAATTGCCGCGTCAAGATGGTGTTTCCTATTCGGGCTTTGTTGACATGAGCGGTGGCGGCGCTGATGAGCATTCCCTTGCGATTGCGCACCGTGAAGGCGAGCGGATTATAGTTGATCTTGTGCAGGGTCGCAGGGGCGATCCTGAATCGGCTGTTGCGGCATTTTGCGAAGTGCTGAAGGCATACGGCATCGGCACGGTGCATGGCGACAGATACGCGGGCCAGTGGGTGCCAGCGGCATTTCAGCGGCATGGGATCAGCTATCAGGCGGCAAAGCAAAACCGCAGTGAACTTTATGCATCGTTTGCACCGGCTTTGAATGCTGGGCAGGTGGAATTGCCGCCGGATGATGTAATGGCGCGCCAGTTTTCATCTTTGGAGCGGCGCACCACGCGCGGGGGGCGGGATCAGATCGACCATGCACCCGGCGCGCATGATGACAGATCAAACGCTTGTGCAGGGGCTGTTACGCTTTGCCTGACTGCCCGCACAGGCGGTTTCATGGTGTTGGAAGCTGAAGGTGTTTTCGCCCATGAGAATGACGAATTTGCACCCGGTATAAGAGATCGATTCCCTTGGTTGGGGGTGAGTGCCGGGATGCATTACTGATGGTGAGGCCAGAGACCAGCGGGATGCTGGGTTGGGTTTTCCAGTGGCTGACCAGCGGGATGCTGGGGCTGCGAAATGGAGATGAAAACCATATCGCAGAAAGGACACGCGATGAATACTGAACTTAAGGAAATCGTTGACTTGACAGCCAATGTTAAAGCGATGGTTGAGAAAAAGCATTCCGATTTTGACCGCCGGTTGAACCAGCTTCAAGCGGTGATGGGGCGTCCTGATTTTGCCGGTGAAGCCGCCGTGCATGAAAAGGGCGATGAAGCAAAATCGATTGACGCATGGGCGCGATCTGGTGAATTCGAGACAAAGGCGCTTTCGATTGTTTCGGATGGTCAAGGCGTGGTGGTGCGCGGTGATTGGTCTGATCGTATCTTCAAGCTGGTGCGCGAGACTTCACCAGTGCGACAGGCTGCAAGCGTTCTGCGCACAAGCAAGACAACGCTTGAAGTGCTGGTGGATCGTGGCGAGCCGAATTCGGCTTGGGTTGCAGAGACTGGCACCCGCGCGCCGACAGCGGCCAGCTTCCTGACCCGGCACCCGATCGAAACGCATGAACACTATGCTTATCCCGCCGTGACAAATCACTTGCTGGCAGATGCTGATTTTGATGTTGAAGGTTGGTTGCAAGCCAAGATTGGCACCCGCTTTGGCCGTCAAGAGGCCGCAGCCTTCATTAACGGTGATGGGGTTGGCAAGGCGCGTGGCATCTTAAACTACACCCGCGTTCCAGATGAGGATTTCACATGGGGCGCTGATCCTGATGCGTATCAGATTGGCACGGTGTATTCTGGCCTGAATGGTGGCTTTGGAAGTGACGGCATCGATACACTGGGCGATCTGGTGGACAGCCTGAAGGCGGATTATCTGCCCGGCGCGGCATTTATGATGACGCGGGCCATGCGCAATCTTCTGCGCAAGCTGAAGGACGCGGAAAGCCGCCCATTCTTGCAGCCTTCCTTGTCTGAAGCGTTGCCGGATCGTTTGATGGGCTATCCCGTGTTTCTGGCCGAAGATATGCCCGCGCTGGGGACTGATGCGGTGGGAATGCTGTTTGGCAATTTCGCCCAAGCCTATACGGTTGTTGACCGCATGGGAATTCAGGTGATCCGCGATCCGTATTCGCAACCGGGCTTTGTGCGTTACTACGTTTCAAAGCGCGTGGGTGGTGCCGTGACCAATCCAGAGGCCGTGAAGGCGCTGGTGCTGGGCATCAAGCCTGAATGATTACCCTAGCCGCCAAGGGGCCGAAAGGCGCAGGGCGGATGCGGATTAGCCGGATCGTGCCGCAATTCGAGAAAACACCGGCAGCACTGGGCTTTGTGAACCCGAAGTTGACAGTGCAGGGGGCAGGCTTTCGGGCCTGCCCTTTTTCACAAGAGGGGGCTTTGATGTGGCGGTAAATCCTGATCTTGCTTTGTGGCGTGCTGTTCTGGTCGCTGGCCTGCATGATGCCGCGAAAGGCATAGATGAGGCATGGCTAGGATCACGCGACTTTATGGCGGTGTGCGATCTTGCGCAGGTCGAGCCGCAGGCGGTGTTGCGCGCCTATCGGCCAGATCGATTCGCCAGAATGCCGAAAGTAGCATGAAACAAGCGTTTTTTCGTTGATGGGTATTCAGGCGGGTAAGCTGAATTACCTTCAAGAAAATCCTTTAATTTCATGCGCTTACGGGGAATATTGGAGCGGGTGAAGGGAATCGAACCCTCGTATTCAGCTTGGGAAGCTGCTGCTCTACCATTGAGCTACACCCGCGTTCTATATGCCAATACTCTGTGCCCTATATCGCGTCAAGCCAGATCAGAACGGGATTTCGTCATCCATATCGGATGGGCCGGACGGGGCAGGGCTGCGCCCTCTGCCATAGTCGCCACCGCGATCCTGCCCGCCGCCGTAATCGCCACCGCTGCTGCTGCCACCACCGCCGCCACCATCGCCGCGCCCGCCCAGCATGGTCAATTCGCTTCTGTAGGGGCGCAACACTATCTCGGTTGTGTAGCGGTCTGCGCCGGATTGATCCTGCCATTTGCGGGTTTCAAGCTGGCCTTCGATATAGACGGTGGAGCCTTTGCGCAAATACTGCTCGGCCACGCGCACCAGCGGTTCGGAGAAAATGGCGACGCTGTGCCATTCGGTTTTTTCGCGCTGCTCGCCGCTGGCCTTGTCGCGCCAGCGTTCCGATGTGGCAATGCGCAGGTTGCAGACCTTGCCGCCATTGGGAAAGTTGCGAACCTCTGGATCGCGGCCCAGATTTCCGATGATGATGACCTTGTTGACTGATCCTGCCATGGGAACTTCCTTTTGAACTCTCGCGCGGCGGTGTTAGCCGAATCCGCATCGCGCATGCTTGCGCCTTCATTCCTTATCGACGCGACATGGTAAAGAAGCAATGAAGATGCGCAAGGCAACTGCGCGCCGATGGTCAAGATTTGCTGGAAAAAAAAATGGCAGATGGTATGACACTGTCATGACTTGGGGCATGACACAGAAAATGCACGGGCTTGCGGCACGGCTGATCGGGGCCTGCGTGGTTTGGCTTGTCGTTGCAGACCCCGTGGGGGCACAGGGGCTGAACCTGTCGGGCGCGGATCGGGGGCGGCTTGATACCGTGCGCGCGGCGGGCAGGGTGATTGACGGGCGGTTGTCCGAACAATATTCGGCTTCTGCCCGGTTGCTGCCCAAATCTGCGGTGGCTGCGGCACCTGCGGCCATTCCGCGCTATAATGGCCGATATACAGGGGCCTATCTGGAAGTGGCGCGCGCGGCGGCGCGCAGGCACAATATTCCCGAAGACCTGTTTTTGCGGCTGGTCAATCAGGAAAGCCGTTGGAACCAAAGTGCGATTTCGTCAAAAGGGGCGATAGGGCTGGCGCAACTGATGCCGGGCACCGCGCAAATGCTGCGGGTGGACCCGAATGACCCGCAACAAAACCTTGAGGGCGGCGCGCGCTATCTGCGCATGATGTATGACAAGTTCGGCGACTGGAAGCTGGCGCTTGCGGCCTATAATGCGGGCCCGGGCAAGGTGGAACAGCATGGCGGCATTCCGCCCTATGCCGAAACGCAAAACTATGTCCGCATCATCCTTGGCGCGGGCTGAGTTTTCGGGGTTGAACTGCGGCACGCGCCTGCGCAGAGTGGGGCAAACCCACGCATCCCCCGGAGCATAGATGACCGCGCCTGTCCTTGACCTTGAATTCGTCCGCGCGCAATTTCCCGCCTTTTCCGAAGCCAGCCTGCATGGGCAGGTGTTTTTTGAGAATGCTGGCGGGTCTTACACGTGCAAGCCCGTTATCGACCGGCTGATGCGGTTTTACCACAGTCGCAAGGTGCAACCCTATGGCGCATACGAGGCGTCGCGCCTTGCAGGCGCAGAGATGGATGAGGCGCGCACACGCCTTGCGGCCATGATGGGCGTGGATGCGGATGAATTGAGCTTCGGCCCCTCGACCACGGCCAATACCTATGTGCTGGCGCAGGCTTTCGGGGAGTTTCTGGCACCGGGTGATGCGATTATCGTGACCGATCAGGACCATGAGGCCAATTCCGGCCCATGGCGCCGGCTGGCCGCGCGCGGAATCGAGGTGCGGGAATGGCAGATTGACCCGCAGAGCGGGCATCTGGACCCTGCCGCGCTGTGGGAGTTGCTGGATGACACGGTCAAGCTGGTCTGTTTCCCGCATTGCTCGAATGTGGTGGGAGAGATCAATCCGGTGGGCGAGATTTGCACGCAGTTGCGCGCGGCGGGTGTATATTCTTGCGTGGATGGCGTGTCTTATGCGCCGCATGGGCTGCCCGATGTGGCAGGGCTTGGGGCGGATATATACCTGTTTTCCGCATACAAGACGTATGGGCCGCATCAGGGGCTGATGGTGATCCGGCGCGCCTTGGGCGATGTGTTGCCCCATCAGGGGCATTATTTCAACGCGGATGTGTTGTATAAACGCTTTACCCCCGCAGGGCCGGACCATGCGCAGATTGCAGCCTGTGCGGGCATGGCCGATTACATCGACGCGCTGCATGCGCATCATTTTGGCCAAACCGCCGGGGGCGGGGCAGGAGGTGCCGGATCAAGTCCGGCACAGCGTTGCGCAGATATTCATGACCTGATGCGCGCCCATGAAACGGCGCTTTTGCAACCGCTTCTGGACCAGCTCTGTGGTCGCAATGACCTGCGCCTGTTGGGGCCATCCGTGGCGGGCACCCGCGCGCCCACGGTTGCGCTGGCGCATACGCGCCCCGCAGCAGAGTTGGCGCGCGCCCTTGCCGCGCACGGGATTATGGCGGGGGGTGGCAGTTTTTACGCCGATCGCGCCTTGCGCGCACAGGGGATTGACCCCGCGCATGGGGTCTTGCGCCTGTCTTTTGTGCATTATGCAACGCAAGCTGATCTTGACCGCCTGTTAACCGTGCTAGATCAGGCGCTGTGACACAGTAAAACGCAGGTAGGCCGGTTTGAGCGATACTCGTCCCATTTTGCTATGGTTCCGGCGTGATCTGCGCCTGAGCGATCATCCTGCACTGGATGCGGCGGCCCGCAGCGGACGCCCCGTTATTCCGGTATTCGTGCAGGATGAGGTCGTGGACATGCTGGGGGCCGCGCCGAAATGGCGGTTGGGTCTGGGGGTAGAGGCGTTTTGCGACAGCCTTGCCCAGCTTGGATCGCGTCTGATCCTGCGCAAGGGCGATGCGTTGGGCGCATTGCAGCAGCTGATTGACGAGACAGGCGCGGGCGCGGTCTGGTGGACGCGCCAATATGACCCCGACCAGATTGCACGCGACACACGCGTGAAATCGGCGCTGCAAGAGGCGGGCTTGGACGCGCGAAGCTTCCATGGCCATCTGTTGTTCGAGCCTTGGGATGTGGCGACAGGGCAGGGGAAGTTTTATCAGGTCTACACCCCGTTCTGGCGCGCCGTGCGCGCGCGCGACACGGGCGCAAGGCTGGTGCCGCCCCGTGAGCTGCGCGCCCCTGCCACTTGGCCGCGCAGCGACGCGCTGGCCAGTTGGGAGATGGGGCGCGCGATGGGGCGGGGGGCGGCGATTGTGCGCCCTTATCTGCATATCGGGGAAGGGGCGGCGCAAAAGCGTCTGGCCGAGTTTGCCCATACGCGGATCGACAGCTACAGTGCCGAGCGTGACCGGATGGACCGCGATGCAACCTCGGGCCTGTCGGAAAACCTGACATATGGCGAAATCAGCCCGCGCGCGCTGTGGGACGCAGGCGCGCGCGCCATGGCAGAAGGCAAGGCGGGTGCCGAGACATTTCTTAAAGAAGTGGTCTGGCGTGAATTTGCCTATCATCTGGTGTATCATACCCCCCACATTACCCATGAAAGCTGGCGCGCAGGCTGGGAGACATTCCCATGGCAGGACGAAACAGACACGACATTACAGTGGAAACAGGGGCGCACGGGCATAGAAATCGTCGATGCCGCGATGCGTGAGCTGTATGTCACAGGACGCATGCACAACCGTGCACGCATGCTGGTCGGGTCATACCTGACCAAACACATGATGACGCATTGGCGCGTGGGGCAACGCTGGTTCGAGGAGTGCTTGATCGACTGGGACCCTGCCGCAAACGCTATGGGCTGGCAATGGGTTGCCGGATCGGGGCCGGATGCCTCGCCGTATTTCCGGATTTTCAACCCCGATACGCAGGCCGATAAATTCGACCCCAAGCGCCACTACCGCACGCGCTGGGTGGCAGAGCTGTCGGCTGCACCGCCCCAGACGGCGCTGTCTTTCTTCGACGCCTGCCCGCGCAGCTGGCAGATGGACCCCAAGGCGCGCTATCCCGCGCCTGTGGTCGAGCTTGCGACTGGACGGCAGCGGGCGCTCAGCGCATATGAACACAGAAAAACAGCCTGAAGCGGCGACATACAGGGACATATCCGCAGATGAATACCTTGGCAAAAGCACCGAAATCGCAAGATGCGATCCTGACTTCTCTTGAAGGGCAGCAGGATTTGCCGCGCTATTTCCGGCAAGCCTATACGCGGGCCACCTTGCTGAACAAGGGGCGGCTGGATGTGGTCATGCCCGATGGCCGCACCTTTCGCATGGAAGGCGCGGCACCGGGGTATGTGGCAGAGCTGCATGTGCATGACGCCGACCTGTTTGGCCGCCTTATCCGCGAAGGCGATGTGGGCTTTGCGGAATCTTACATGGAGGGGGGCTGGTCCAGCCCCGACCTGCAAGCCTTTATGGATCTGGTGAGTGACGACAACCCCTCTGTCTATGACGAGGCAGTGGGCATGCGCTTGGTGCGCCTTGTCGAGCGCGCGCGCCATTGGCTGCGCTCGAACTCCAAAACGCAGGCGCGCAAGAATATCTCGTACCATTACGATCTGGGGAATGATTTTTACGGGTTATGGCTGGATGACAGCATGACCTATTCTTCGGCACTTTTCAGCACAGGGCAGGAAAGTCTGGAAGCGGCACAAGAAGCCAAATATTGCGCCATGGTCGACAGAATGGGCGTGAAACAAGGGGATCATGTGCTGGAAATCGGCTGTGGTTGGGGGGGCTTTGCGGAATATGCGGCCGCCAAGCGCGGGCTGAAAGTCACAGGGCTGACAATCAGCGCGGCGCAGCGCGATTACGCAGTGGCGCGCATGGTGCAGGCGGGTTTGTCCGATCAGGTGGAAATCCGCATGCAGGATTACCGCGACACAGGCGGAGAATTTGACGGCATCGCTTCGATCGAGATGTTCGAGGCAGTGGGCGAGAAATACTGGCCGCGCTATTTCAATGCGGTCTGCCAGCGTCTGAAACCGGGGGCGCAAGCGGTGATCCAGATTATCATGGTGCCTGATGACCGTTTCAGCGCGTATCGAAACCATGTCGATTTCATACAGAAATATATTTTCCCCGGCGGCATGCTGGGCGCACCCGGCCCTGTGCGCAAGGTGGCCGAAACGCAAGGTTTGCGCTATGTCGAGACGCATGATTTTGGCCAAAGCTATAGCGAGACGCTGCGCCGCTGGAACGAGAGTTTTCAGGCGCATTGGCCGGAAATTTCCGAAATGGGATATGATGCGCGCTTCAAGCGGATGTGGGAATATTACCTGACATCCTGCGCCGGTGCGTTTCGCAGCGGTCTGTGTGATGTGACCCAACTGGTGCTGCAAAAACCAAAACCGGGATAAGGGCAGACCTCAACGCCCCGATTGCGCCTGATTGCGCGGGCGGATATGATGATGTTTTCAGGTTATTGAAAGTGCGTCATGCCCACGCTTACCAGACTGGCTGCATTGGTGTTATTCGCTGTGATGGCATTTTATCTTGCGTCGAAATACCAATCTTTGAACGAAGATATCCCCGAGGCCCAATCGATCAATATTTTCTTTGCCGTGGTCGCGGCAGCGGTCGGCTGGGTCTTTGTGGGACAGCGCATTAACCGCAATGTCTTGCAGGCGTTTTCCGTGGTCATACAAGGCTATATCGCCACATTCCTGTTGGCGCTTGGTTTGTCGGCGCTTTACGGAATTTTCACCAAGGGCTACCAGATGCGCTACAAAACTTTCGGTGACGCGCTGGAAGGCAGTGTGGATGACGCATGGGCCATTTTGCAACAGATTTCCACGGCCGATTTTGCGACAGTGGGCCTTGGCGGGGCTGCGGCAATAACCCTGTTTCTGGTGGTGATCTACCGAATTGCCGAAGCAAAGCGCGTCGCAAGATGATACAGCCTGTTTTTCTGTTTGGTCCGTTCTGCGATCTGTCATTCCTGCGTGATGTCGTGGGGGAAGATGCGCCAAAGGCCGGGGCGATTCTGGACGATTACGCACTTTGTGGTGTGGACCAATCCCTGATGCCCGTTCTTGTTGCCAGATCTGGCGCGACAGTCGAGGGGGTGATTGCGGATCTGGACGCGGACGCGCGCGCACGGCTTGATGTGTTTTTCGCCGTGATGGGCGCGAAACCTGTGCAGGTTGTGCCGCGCTTGTATCAGACCCAGACCGAAGCGCTGACATATAGTCTGGCGGCGCATATGCAATGCCATGCCGCACCGGAATGGAGCGGCACACAGGCGGCGGTCATGCGCCGTGCCTGCACCGAAATCATGGAACTGGCCGATGCGTTTTCCGCAGAGGCGTTGCAGGCCCGCTGGCCGATGGCGCTGGCGCATGCGGCGTCAACCTTGCGTGCGCAGGCAGATGACAATCCGGCGCGCCAACGAAACGCATGGGACCGCCATGATGTCGAGGTTGCACAGGCAAGACGGCCCTATGCGTGGTATTTCTCGGTTGCCGAAGATGATTTGCGCTTTCGCCAGTTTGGCGGCGGTTTCAGCGCTGTTGTAAAACGCGCGGGCTTTGTCATGTGCGATGCTGTGACCGTGCTGCCATATGACCCTGTGCGCGATGTGGTGATGGTGATCGAGCAGTTCCGCTTTGGCCCATGGCTGCGCGGGGCGCGCAATGCGTGGATACTGGAACCTGTGGCAGGGCGCGTTGACCCTTTTGAAACCCCTGAAGATTGCGCCTTGCGCGAAACACAGGAAGAGGCGCAACTCACGCTGCGCAAAGACCGTCTGTTATCTATCGGCAATGTCTATCCGTCGCCGGGCGCGATTACAGAATTTCTGTATCAATATGTGGCCCTGACTGATTTGCCCGACGGGGCAGAGGGGGTTTCCGGTCTGGACAGCGAAGCCGAGGATATTCGCAGCCATATTATTCCGTTCACCCGCCTTATGGCATTGATCCAGTCTGGCGAAGTGACCAATGGGCCGCTGGTGCAATCGGCCTATTGGCTGGCGCTGAACCGAGAGAGGTTGCGCGCAGACGCGGCGGCTCAGGCGGGGGGGTGACCCTTGCGCCACGCCTGCCAGTCTTCTGGTGTATCCAGATCCAGCACCGCACGCTGACCGTCCAAGACATGCAGGCGCGGGGGGTGGGCGCGCAGCAGTGTTTTTGCGCCTTCATCGCCTGTCAGGCCCAGCATCGCGGCAAACAGGGCGCGTGGAAAGAGTACCGGATGGCCGGGCGTGCCTTGTGGCGCGCTGGCGCGCAAGGGCTGCCGGGGCGCTTGCGCCTGCGCTGCGATCAGGCTGCGCATATCCTGTGCTGTAATTTCGGGCATATCGGGCAGGGCGACCATCAGCGCGTCACATTCCAGCGTCATCGCCCAGCGTGCCCCCGCGCGCAGCGATGCCGCCATCCCCTCTGCCGCATCTGTAACGTCTAGATATGTGACGCCCAAACCTGCCAGCGCGCGCTGGCGGGGCAGATCATCGGGGCGGAGCGTTACGCCCACATGTGGCGTCACGCTTATGGCGCGCTCTGCGATACAGCGCAGGATGGGCCGGGTGCCAACCGCCTCTAGCAGCTTGTCTGCGCCGCGCATGCGGCTGGACGCGCCAGCCGCAGGCAGCAGGATTGCGCAAGCGTGGCTCACCGTTCCGGGATCAGCCCGCGCGGCGCGAAGCGCAGCATCAGCAACAGCGCCACACCCATTGTCAGCAACCGCATATAGGCGGCCGAGGCCAGCAGATGTTGTTTCAGGTCAGATCCGTCGGCCATGCCAGAGGTGACAATTTCCATAAACCAGCGCCCCGCAGGTTCCACCTGAACCCATAGAAACCAGATCACGAATGCGCCCAGCACCGCGCCCCAGTTATTCCCCGATCCGCCCACGATCACCATCACCCAGATCAGGAAGGTAAAGCGCAGCGGCTCGTAACTGCCGGGGGTCAGCTGGCCGTCCATTGACACCATCATCGCACCAGCAAGGCCACAGACAGCAGAGCCAAGCACGAAGATCATCAGATGGCGGCGCGTGACATCCTTGCCCATCGCGCGGGCCGACACTTCATTGTCGCGGATCGCGCGCATCATGCGTCCCCAAGGGGAATTCAACGCGCGCTCTGCCAGCCAGATCAGAAGGCCCAGCACAATAATGAACAAGGTGCTATAGCCAAGGCCAGACACAACAGAGGCGGTTTGCGATACGCTCCACCCCAGGGTTTCGGCCAGCGATTGCACCCAAGGCACTGGCTGCAACTCGATCGGGCGCGCAACGGGCCGTTCAATTCCGGTGACATTGTTCACCCCACGCGCCAGCCAGCGTTCATGCTTCAATACCGCAATCACGATTTCGGAGATGCCCAAAGTGGCAATGGCCAGATAGTCAGACCGCAGGCCAAGACTGACCTTGCCGACCAGCCATGCGACACCTGCGGCAAAGACCGCGCCCACAGGCCATGCAAGGATCACCGGCAAACCGGCGCCGCCCAGATACCCTTCGGATGCGGGGTTGACGGCTTGCACAGCTTGCTTGGCAGGACCGAACACAAGGGATGTCAGCAGATAGCCCCCCAGCAGCACCGCAAACAGCGCGATGCCGCGCAGCGTGCCCGGTGCCATGCGCTTATAGACGATGACGGCGGCCAGAATGGTGGCAACCCCCAGCATCAGGCCCAGCAAAATGCCAAGCCCGCCTGCGGCCCAGGCTTCGGGCACAGGTGGCTGTGCGATCAGCACAACCGCCAGCCCCCCCACAGCCGTAAAGCCCATGACACCAACATTGAACAGGCCCGCATAGCCCCATTGCATATTCACACCCAGCGCCATGACCGCCGAAATCAGGCTCATGTTCAGGATGGTGACAGCAAGTTGCGGACTTTGGAACATGGCAACCATGGCCAGCACGGCCCCCATGGCCGCAAACAGGCTCAGGTCGCGTGCGGTCAGGCTCATAGCACTTTCCCCTTGAAGATACCTGTCGGGCGGAACAGCAGCACGATGACCAGAATGGCAAAGGTCACGGCAAATTTGTAATCCACCGGCAGAAGCTGCATCATCGATTCAGGCTCCAGCCCTTCGGGCATCAGGTAGGTGAACACCCGCCGCCACGCATAGGTGATGCCCATTTCCGCGAATGCCACCACATAGGCCCCCACAATCGCCCCGATGGGAGAGCCAAGCCCCCCAAGAATGGCGGCGGCAAACATTGGCAGCAGCAGTTGGAAATAGTTGAACGGGCGAAAGCCCTTGTCCAGCCCGTAAAGCGTGCCGGCCAGCACCAGCAAAATCGCTGTGATCACCCATGTGATCATCACAACCCGTTCGGGGTTGATGCCGGACAAAAGGGCAAGATCCTCGTTATCCGAATAGGCGCGCATCGACTTGCCCGAACGGGTGCGGTTCAGAAACCAGAACAACACCACCATGACAATCAGCGCAGTTACGATTGTCAGCGCCTGCGCGTTGCGCAGCGCCAACCCTTCCGCAAGCCCTGTCGCTTCGCGGAAATCGCGCACGGTGAAGATAAAGCGCTGCCCGTCTTCAAAGCGGGTCTCGCCCACGCCCATGAACAGACGTGTGATACCATTGGTCACGAACATGACCCCAAGACTGGCCATCACAAAGATCATGGGTTTTGCTTTCACCTTGCGGTAATAGCGATACACCAGCCTGTCTGCGGCCAGCAGATAGCCCGCCATGACCACAATCCCGAAGGGCAGGGCCAGAATGGCTGTGGGCAACGGGTCTATGCTGATGCCGCGCGCTTGCAGGAAAAACGTACCCCCAATGACAGCGGCAGTGCCCAGCGCCATTGTGTCGCCATGGGCGAAATGGGCGAAACGCAGGATCGAGTAGATCAGCGTGATCCCCAAAGCGCCAAGCGCCAGCTGGCTGCCATAGGCAAAGGCCGGGATCAGCATGAAATTGGCAAGGCTGACCAGCGCGTTTAGCGGTTCCATCCTTATCCCCCCAGAAAACTTTTGCGGACTTCCGGATCGGCCAGCAGTGCCTGTCCGGTGTCGGTGTAGCGGTTCTCGCCCTGCACCAGAACATAGCCCTTATCGGCGATGTTCAGCGCCTGACGGGCGTTTTGTTCCACCATCAGGATGGAAATACCACTGCGCGCAATCTCGATAATGCGGTCGAACAGTTCATCCATGACAATCGGGCTGACGCCTGCAGTGGGTTCATCCAGCATCAGCACCGAAGGCTTGGTCATCAGCGCGCGCCCGACGGCAACCTGCTGGCGCTGCCCGCCTGACAATTCGCCCGCCGCCTGCCGCCGCTTGTCGCGCAGGATCGGGAACAGCTCATACACCTGTTCCATCGTCGTCCTGATCTCGTCACGGCGGATGAAGGCGCCCATTTCAAGGTTTTCTTCCACTGTCATGGACGGGAAGATATTGCTTGTCTGCGGCACAAACCCCATGCCTTTGCTGACACGCGCTTGCGGGGATAGCGTGGTGATATCCTCGCCCTGCAAGCGGACACTGCCCTCGCGCAGCTTCAACATGCCAAAGACAGCTTTCATTGCCGTGGATTTTCCCGCGCCATTGGGGCCGACAATCACAGCAATCTCGCCTTTTTCGACAGCGATGGTGCAGTTATGTAAAATATCTGCGCCGCCATAGCCGCCGGTCATTCCGTCGCCTATCAGAAAGGGTTGTGTCATGGTCTAACCCTCTTCACTGGGGCGGATCAGTTCCGCGATGTTGCGCATAGTCTGTTCCATTTCACTTGCACTGAAGGCGGCATCCCCGTCCAGCGCCAGAATAAGGTGGCGGCCATTGCCCTGTGCAACGGCGGTGACCACGATATAGTCATCGCCATTGCCAAATTCGGTCATCGTCAGCATGATCACATCCATCTGTGATGTCTGAAATCTGGTGCGGTTCAGTATATCGGGCGCGCGCGCGCCTTCATCCATGGCCTGTTGCGCAAATTCCGATGCCAGACTGTCCAGCATGCTTTCCAGCGACTGGTCGGCCATCTGGTCGGGCAGGGGCATGATTTCCAGCCACAGATCGTCGCCTTCCAGCACCACGGCCCCTTCAAAGTCAAAACCCTCTGCATCCTGCCACAATGTTCCGGCGGCACAGAATTCAAACCCGTTAGGCAGGGCGTGGCAGGGGGTGTCGGCCTGCGCGGGGGCCAGTGCCAGCCAGACGGCACTGATAAGACCCGCAAGAGGGGCTGCGCGGGTGCGCGCTTCAGACATGCCCTTCCTCCTTCAAAATCTTGTTTTTCAGGCCGGTGCCAAGATAGGCTTCGATCACCTGTTCATTGGCCTTGATCTGGTCAAGCGTGCCTTCGGCCAGCACCTTGCCTTCGGCCATGCAGATAACAGGGTTACAGATGCGGCCAATGAAATCCATGTCATGTTCGATCACGACGAATGTATAGCCCTGTTCCTTGTTCAGGCGCAGGATCGCGTCTGCAATCGTGTTCAGCAGTGTGCGGTTCACACCTGCGCCAACTTCGTCCAGAAAGACGATCTTGGCGTCGGTCATCATGGTGCGGCCCAGCTCCAGCAGCTTTTTCTGCCCGCCCGAAATCTGCCCTGCCTTTTCATCGGCGATATGGTCGATGGTCAGGAATTCCAGCACCTCATTGGCGCGCGCGCGGATTCGCGCTTCTTCCTCGCGCACGCGGGCGGCGTGAAACCACGCAGACCACAGGTTTTCACCCGATTGTCCGGGGGGCACCATCATCAGGTTCTCGCGCACAGTCATGGAATGAAATTCATGCGCGACCTGAAAGGTGCGCAGCAATCCTTTGGAAAACAACGCATGCGGGGGCAGGCCGGTGATGTCTTCGCCATCCATCAGCACTTTGCCCGATGTGGGCGGCAAGACCCCCGCGATCACATTGAACAAGGTGGTTTTGCCCGCGCCATTTGGACCGATCAGCCCTGTGATAGAGCCTTTCTCGATTTCCAGCGTTGCACCATCCACTGCGTGAAAGCCGCCGAAATGCTTGTGCAAATTCTCGACCCGAATCATTGCCATTGCCATCTACTCCCCTTTGCGGGACGCCCTTGTGCAGGTCTCGGTTTGAAAAACGGCCCGAGGTGTCCCCCTCGGGCCGCAGGATCCGCAATCGGACCCGTTTTTGAGATCAGTGGAACTGAACCGTTACGAATTCGCCGCCTTCGACGACATATTCACGGTAGCTGCCAGCCGCTTCGCCGGGGCCAACCAGTTCGACATTGGTGGCACCCATGTAGTTGACCTCGCCGCCATCTGCCAGAATTTGCAGACCGCGTGCCAGATCACCCGGCAGGATTTCTTCGCCCGGTGCATTCGCCACATTCAGAATGTTTGCGGCAATGCCTTCGGGTGTTGCTTCGCCTGCGGCCTGTGCTGCCAGCGCCAGAAGGGCTGCTGCGTCATAGCTTTCGCGGGTATAGCTGGACTGACCCTGCACACCGGCCGCTTCGGCCAATGCATGGAACAGGTCAGCGCCTTCGCCTGCGGCCCATGGGATCGTGCCGATTGTGCCTTCAAGGGCTTCACCGACATTGGCGATCAGTTCATCGCCATACATGCCATCGCCCATGAAGAAGTTTTCAAACGCGCCCAGTTCCCATGCAGTGCGCACCATCGACCCGCCGCCATCGACATAGCCAAGGATCACCAGCGCATCACCACCGGCAGAGGCCAGCTGGCCCACTTCGGCGGAATAGTCGCCGCGCGCTTCTTCATGCGCCACTTTCGAGGTAATCGAGCCGCCCAAGCCAAGGAAAGATTCCTCGAATGCATTGGCAAAGCCTGCACCGTAGTCGTTGTTGGTATAGGTCAGCGCCACTTCCGAGAAGCCACGCTCCATCACGATGCCTGCCAGAATCGCGCCCTGACGTGCGTCAGAGGGCGATGTGCGGAAGAACAGCCCGTTCGATTCTGTGGTGGTGAAGGCAGGCGATGTGGCCGAAGGCGAGATCATTGGCACACCTGCCGACATGGCCACGTTTTGCAACACAGCCATGGTCACGCCGGAACAATCCGCGCCCATGATCGCAACGATACCGTCGGACGAGATCATGCGCTCTGCGGCAGCTTGTGCGGCAGATGAGTCGACACAGGTCGAATCAGCCCGCACGGATGTGATTGTTTGCCCACCAAGGAAAGCACCACTTTCATTGATCTCGTTCCACGCCATCTCGGCCCCGTCGGCCATGTGCGGTGTGATCGATTCAATGGGGCCGGTGAACCCCAGCAGAACGCCCATCTTGACCTCATCGGCCAGCGCCATGCCTGCCGAAAATGCCAGAGCGGTGCTGGCAAGAAGAAGCTTTTTCATAAGAAATCTCCCATAGGTTTGTTATCGTCTTACTTGCAGGTTGACCCATGCAAATACGGCGGTTTTGACCGCCTTGTTGAAATGCCTAGCATGGTGTTTTCGACAGGGGAAGATTTTTCGGCCAACTTGGCTGCGACACACGCATGTGTTTCTGCCCCTGTCCAAACTTCGCGCGGCGTGACGCGCGCGCGCTATTCCAGCTCGATCGTTCCGGGCGGTTTCGAGGTGCAGTCGTAGAACACGCGGTTGATGCCGCGCACTTCGTTGATGATGCGGGTTGACGTCTCGCCCAGAAATTCATGGGTGAACGGGTAGTAATCCGCTGTCATCCCATCGACCGAGGTGACCGCCCGCAGCCCCAGCGCATAGTCATAGGTGCGTCCGTCGCCCATGACGCCCACAGTGCGCATGGGCAGGATGGCTGCGAAAGCCTGCCAGATGTCATCATACAGCCCGTGACGGCGAATCTGGTCGATATAGACCGCATCTGCGCGGCGCAGGATTTCCAGCTTTTCGCGCGTGATCTCGCCCGGGCAGCGGATCGCAAGACCGGGGCCGGGGAAAGGGTGGCGGCCAATGAAGCTGGCAGGCAGACCCAATTCGCGGCCCAGTGCGCGCACTTCGTCCTTGAACAATTCGCGCAACGGCTCGACCAGTTTCAGCCCCATCTTCTCGGGCAGGCCGCCGACATTGTGGTGGCTTTTGATCGTCACCGAAGGGCCGCCCGAAAAGCTGACCGATTCGATGACATCAGGATAGAGCGTGCCTTGGGCCAGAAACTCTGCGCCCTCAATCTCATTGGCGTATTTCTGGAATACATCAATGAACAATCCGCCAATAATCTTACGCTTTGTTTCGGGGTCAGAAACGCCTTCCAGTTTGCCCAGAAACAGATCGGATTCGTCGGCATGGATAAGCGGAATATTGTAATTGTCGCGGAACATGGTCACGACTTCTTCGGCTTCATTCAGCCGCAAAAGCCCGTGATCGACAAAGACGCAGGTCAACTGATCGCCGATGGCTTCGTGGATCAGCACGGCCGCAACCGAGCTGTCAACACCGCCCGAAAGCCCGCAAATTACCCGCTTGTCACCAACCTGCGCCCTGATTTTGGCAATCGCTTCCTCGCGGTAGGCACCCATTGTCCAGTCGCCGCTGAAGCCTGCAAGTTTCAGGAAATTGCCCAGCATCCGCGCGCCATGCGGGGTGTGGTGCACCTCTGGGTGGAATTGCACCGCGTAAAAGCGCCGCGCGTCGTCTGCGATGATGGCAAAAGGCGCATTGGGTGATGTGGCGATCACATCAAACCCCGGTGCCAGTGCCGTGACGCGGTCGCCGTGACTCATCCAGACCTGTTCGCGTCCGGCCTCGAACAGACCGGCGAAGATGCCATCTGTTTTGTGCCCGCTTGCAGGCTCGATATAGGCGCGGCCAAATTCTGCATGATGGCCGGATTCCACACGGCCCCCAAGCTGGTCCATCATGACCTGTTGGCCGTAACAGATGCCAAACAGCGGCACGCCCATCTCGAACAGATATTGCGGTGCGCGCGGGCTGCCTGCCTGCGGGACCGACCCGGGCCCCCCTGACAGGATCACCGCTTTGGGCTGGCGCGCTTTCAAGAACGCTTCATCCACCTTCTGAAACGGGTGGATTTCGCAATAGACATTGGATTCGCGCAGGCGGCGCGCAATCAGCTGCGTGACCTGAGAACCAAAGTCGATGATGAGGCAGAATTCATGCTGTGTCATGCGCGCTCGCTTATGCCAAAGGGGACGTGCTATCAAGAGGTCACGGGGCGCGCGACAGAATTTGCAGATCGGCCACATTGGTGCCTGTGGCCCCGATGGTCAGCAGATCGCCTGCAAGCCCTAGCGCGCGGTTGCTGTCATTATTGGCCAAAAGCGCTTCGGGGTCGCCGCCCGCGGCGCGGATGCGCGCGACAGTGCCGCCATCGACAAGCCCGCCTGCGGCTTCGGTCGGGCCATCGCGCCCGTCAGTGCCGCCAGACAGAAACCGCCAGCCGGGCTGGCCCTGCAAGGCAATGGCCACGCGCAACGCAAGTTCCTGATTGCGCCCGCCGCGCCCGTCGCCGCGCAAGATGACAGTTGTTTCGCCACCAAACAGTGCCAGCGGCCCTGTGCCGGTAGTGGCATGGGCCACAATCTGTTCTGCGGCCTGCGCCACATCGCCCACCAGCGCGTCGGACACGATGCGCGCCTCTGGCCGTGCGTGCAGCATCGCATCGAGCGAGAGGCGATTCGATCCGACAAGGCGGTTGTCTGCCTGTGGCAGAGGTGCCGGGTCTTGCGCCCGGCACAGCGCTGTACGCGCGGCGGGCGGCAGTTTCTCCCACAAGCCATGGTCTTTCAGCATCTCGACCACTGCGCCGCGCGCCATCAGTGGCGCCGCTGTCGGGCCAGAGGCTATGGCGCGCAGATCATCGCCGATCACATCCGAGAGAATCAGCGCTGTCACTGGGGCAGGGGCGGCCTGTCGCAGCACCCCGCCCCCTTTGAGCCGTGAGAGATGTTGGCGCACCGCATTGATCTGCCCGATGTCCAGACCGGCCCCCAGCAGCAGGCGGTTGACCTCTGCCTTTTCCATCAGGCTTACCCCCTCGACCGGGGCGGGCAGCAGGGCAGAGCCACCGCCCGACACCAGCACCAGCACGCGGTCATGCGCGCTGGCCTGCGCCAGCAGGGCTTCAACCTCTTGCGCGGCACGCAGCCCGTTTTCATCGGGCACCGGGTGGCCCGCAGCCAGCACGCGCGCGCCTGCGACATCGCGCGCATTCTCGTAATTCGTGACCACCAGCACTGCGGCGGGTTTGGGCAGATGCGCCAGTGCGGCCTGTGTCATTGCGCAGGCCGCCTTGCCCAGACCCAGCACATACAGTTTGCCGGTTGCGGCGGGTGGCGTGACGGGTGCATGGGCCAGACTGTCGGTCACAGCTTTCTCGGGGTCTGCCGCAGCCACCCCTGTTTGAAACAAGGCGATCATCTCATCTGGGCCAAGCGGCATGGTGCGGGCATCTCCGGTTATCTGTCTTTGGTCCCATCTATGCCGCCTGCACTGCGGCAGTGACAAGCCCCTTCCATACCCGCGCCTGCCCGCATTGCCATTGGCATGGCGCGCATTGCCTTGATATAGACAGTGCGGAGGGTGGCCACTACGGGCCGAAAAACAGAATAAGGACACATCATGTTTGATTTGACAGGGAAATGCGCCCTTGTAACCGGGGCCTCTGGCGGCATCGGCGCAGAGATTGCGCGGGCCTTGCACGCGGCGGGTGCGACAGTGGGGGTTTCGGGCACGCGCGAAGACCCGTTGAAGGCGCTGGCCGAGGAGCTGGGCACCCGCGCCCATGTGCTGCCGTGCAACCTGTCCGACCCGGCAGCGGTAGAGGCCCTGCCCAAAGCAGCGCTGGATGCCATGGGCGGGCTGGATATTCTGGTCAATAACGCAGGCATCACGCGCGACAATCTGTTGATGCGCATGAGCGACGAGCAGTGGGACAGCGTGTTGGATGTGAACCTGACCGCATCCATGCGGCTGATGCGCGGGGTCTTGCGCGGCATGATGAAGGCGCGCTGGGGGCGGATCGTCAATGTCTCGTCGGTTGTCGGGGCGATCGGCAATCCGGGGCAGGCCAATTATGTGGCGGCCAAGGCAGGGCTTGTGGGTATGTCGAAAGCGCTGGCGCAAGAAGTGGCCTCGCGCGGGATAACAGTGAATTGCGTGGCCCCCGGCTTTATCGCCACACCGATGACGGATGCGCTGAATGACGATCAGAAAGCCGCGATCAACATGCGCATTCCAGCGGGCCGCATGGGCACGCCAGCAGAAATCGCGGCAGGCGTGCTGTATCTTGCCAGCCCAGAGGCCGCGTATGTGACAGGGGCGGTGCTGCATATCAATGGCGGCATGGCAATGATATGATCGGCGCGCGAATTCGTTTGAGGCGCTGAAGGCTTGTGCTATAGCGGGTTTCGGCACAGTGCCATATTGCGGCACTTGACCTGCCGAAGCATTGGCCCTATTGGGCGCGCAACGTGACGTCGCACAGCGTGGCGGACGAGGGACTTTTCAGGCCGGAGACCGGCAAAACCTAAGGGGAAGAACATGAGCGATATCGCGGATCGTGTAAAAAAGATCGTGGTCGAGCATCTGGGCGTAGACGAAGCAAAGATCACCGAAGGCGCGTCCTTCATCGATGATCTTGGCGCAGACAGCCTGGATACGGTCGAGTTGGTCATGGCGTTCGAGGAAGAATTCGGGATCGAGATTCCCGATGACGCCGCAGAGAACATCCAGACATTTGGCGATGCGGTAAAGTTCATCTCTGAAGCGGCCTGAGCCAGCACGACACAGAATTGAAAAAAGCGCCATCCTTTGCGGGTGGCGCTTTTTCTTTTGTGGCGCGGCAGTCGATGCATTGTTGCAAGGTTGCGATGTGATGCGGGGCTTCATCTGCGGCCCGCGTTATGTGCTATGTGCAAATCCCCCAAAGCCATCATCAGGCCGCTTGTAGTGTGGGGCGCCTACACATTGGCTGTGCGCCCTGCCAGATCACCCGCCTTATGCGCCCATCCGTTCAAGAAACCCGTCCACCTGCGCGGGGCTTGTGTTCCAGGAACAGACCAGCCGCGCGCCAAGGGGTGTTTCCTCTGGCCCTGCCAATGTTTCATGGTCGGGCCAAAGGTAGTATTTCGCGCCATCCTCATGCAGGCGTGCATGCCATGCGCGGGGCCAGCGGGCGAACAGCATATTGCCGCCGCGCGGAAACGACACGTCAACCTGCGGATATGCGCGCAAGCCTTGTTCCAGCCGCGCCGCCATCGCATTGGCATCGCGCGCCAGATCCAGCCAGAACCCGTCTTCCAGCCATGCCGCCATTTGCGCGGACAGATAGCGGTGTTTCGACCAGAGATGCCCGCCGCGTTTGCGCCGCAGCTGGAATTCCCACGCGCGCGCGGGGTCGAACATGACAACCGCCTCAACCCCCATCAGGCCATTCTTTGTGCCGCCCAGTGACAGCACATCAACCCCTGCGCGCCAACTCATATCTGCAGGGCTGCACCCTTCGGCCACCAGCGCATTGGCAAAGCGCGCGCCGTCCAGATGCACAGGCAGCCCATGCGATCTGGCAATCTCTGCCAGCGCTGAAATCTCTGCCGCGCTGTAGCGCGTGCCGCATTCGGTCAGGTTGGTCAGGCTAACAATACCGGGTTGCACATGATGCACCACCCCGCGCCCTGCGCGCGCCAGCGTGTCTGCCAGCGCCTGCGGGTCCATCTTGCCATCGGCCCCTGCCACATGGGTCAGTTTTGCGCCGCCTGTGTAAAATTCCGGCGCGCCGCATTCATCCACTTCAATATGCGCCAGCGCGTGGCAATAGACAGCCCCCCAAGGCGGGCAATAGCTGGACAGCGCCAGCGCATTCGCGGCAGAGCCTGTGGTGACAAGAAACACCTCTGCCTCGGGTGCTTCAAACACCTCTCTGATCCGGGTGGAAAGCTGCGCCATTGACGGATCGGTGCCATAGCCGGATGCATAGCCGGAATTGGCCTGAATGATGGCGTTTACAATGCGCTCTGGCATGCCTGAAGTGTTGTCGGATGCAAAATACATGGCCCCTCCGGTGGTTTGGGTGCAGTGCTGCGGGCAAGTGCGGCCCGTGTCAAGCCGCTTGCCTTGACAGACCATGGGTCAGGGCGCATATGCCCCTTAACGCACAGGAGGCACGCATATGTTCATCCAGACCGAATCCACGCCCAATCCGGCGACGCTGAAATTCCTTCCCGGACAAGAAGTTCTGGGGCTTGGGACTGCTGATTTCCCCAATCCCGAGTCTGCCACCCCATCGCCACTGGCGCAGCGGGTGTTTCAGGTTGCGGGGGTGACGGGGGTATTTCTGGGCAGTGATTTCATTACTGTGACCAAAGCAGATGATGTCGAATGGCAGCATGTGAAGCCTGAAATTCTTGGCGCGATAATGGAGCATTTCCAGTCCGGTGCCGCTGTCATGGAAGGCGAGGCCGCTTCAAGCCATGCAGCCCATGATGGGCCGGATTCCGAGATTGTGGGCCAGATCAAAGAATTGCTGGACAGCCGCGTGCGCCCTGCCGTGGCGCAGGACGGGGGCGACATTACCTTTCACGGGTTTGAACGCGGTGTCGTCTACCTGCATATGAAAGGCGCTTGCGCGGGCTGTCCATCGTCTACTCTGACGCTGAAAATGGGCATCGAAAACCTGTTGCGCCATTATATTCCCGAAGTGACCGAGGTGCGGCCCGTTGCCGTCTGACCCTTGCATTCTGGCCTTTGACACAACGGCCGCGCATTGCGCGGCCGCTTTACTGTCGGGCGGGGTGGTTGTGGCGCAGGCACAAGAAGACATGGCGCGCGGGCAGGCGGAACGCCTTGTCCCCTTGCTGGAAGAGGTGTTGCAGGCCGCGGGCCTGGGCTGGCGCGATCTGGATGCTTTGGCAGTGGGCGTGGGGCCGGGGAACTTTACCGGCATTCGCATTGCCGTGTCGGCGGCGCGCGGGCTGGCCTTGGGCTTGGACATACCCGCCATTGGTGTGACGATATTCGAGGCGCGCGCCGAAGGGCTGCCGCGCCCGCTATATGTTGTGGAAGATGCGCGACGCGGCGAAGTCTATGTGCAAGTATTCGGCGACGGCGATGAAGCCCCGTTTCTGAGTGATCGAACAGATCTGGCCTTTGCTGCGGATGCTGCGCTGGTCGGGTCCGGGGCCAGCGCCGAAGGCACAGGCCTGCCGGTTCTTGCTCCGTGCTATCCGCTGGCCGAGGGCATCGCGCGCGTGGCGGCCCGCAAGTTCGGCACAGCGCAACCCCGCCCTGCGCCACTCTACATTCGGTCGGCAGATGCGGCACCGGGGGCTGATCTGCCACCCAAAGTTCTGCCATGACGCCTGAAGATCTGGCGCGGGTGCATGGCGCGGCCTTCAGCCTTCCGCCGCCCTGGCCTGCGGCGGATTTTGCGGCTTTCGGGGCTGACCCGGCTTGTTTTCTGGTAACCCGCAGCGACGGGGGCGCGCTGGCGGCCTTTGGCCTGTTTCGCGTGGTCGCGGATGAGGCAGAGGTGCTGACGCTGGCAACCGCCCCCCTAGCACGGCGCAAGGGTCTGGCGCGCGACATTATGCGTGACGCGATAGCGCGCGCGCAATCGCGTGGGGCGCGGCGCTGCTTTTTGGAAGTGGCCGCCACCAACCGCGCGGCGATTCTGCTGTATCAGTCTTTGGGCTTTACGCAGGTCGGTTTGCGCAAAGCCTATTACCGTGCCGCAGGCCATAGCGCAGTTGATGCGCTTGTGTTTCGGGCAATTCTTGACTGAGGGATCGCCCCATTCTGTGCTGTGTGTTTCACAGGCCGATTTAGGTGTTGACCACCCCCAGCGTTGCAGGGTTAATCAACAAGCCACGGCAAAAGCCTTGCCGGAAAACCGCCATCCTTCAAGCGCAGCGCAGTCTTGTGGGGGCATAACAGGAGTATCAGGTATGATCCGTTTTAAGACACTCTCAGGGGCTGCGTCCTTGCTGGCGCTGACAGCGGGCATGGCACATGCTGACCCCGCATTGATGTTCGATCTTGGCGGCAAGTTCGACAAATCTTTTAACGAAGCAGCTTATAACGGCGCGGAACGCTGGCGCGCGGAAACCGGCGGCAGCTACCGCGAGATTGAAATGCAGGCCGCAGCGCAGCGCGTGCAATTCGCCCGCCGTCTGGCCGAGGCAGGCTCGAACCCTGTGGTTGTCATGGGCTTTCAGAACGCCCCAACCTTGGAAGAAGTCGCGCCAGATTACCCCGACACATCTTTCGTGCTGATTGATGCTGTGGTTGATCTGCCAAATGTCCGTTCCGTGATCTTTGCCGAACATGAAGGCAGCTATCTGGTGGGCATGCTGGCCGCAATGGCCAATGAAACCGGCACTGTCAGCTTTGTCGGCGGGATGGAAATTCCGCTGATCGCGTCTTTTGCCTGCGGGTATGCGCAGGGTGCGAAGGCCGTGAACCCCGACATCAATGTGATCGTGAACTACACTGGCGACACGCCCGCTGCATGGAATGACCCCGTGCGCGGCGGCGAGATTGCGCGCGCGCAAATCAGCCAAGGGTCGGATGTGGTCTTTGCTGCGGCAGGGGGCACAGGCTTGGGCGTGCTTCAGGCGGCCGAGGATTCCGGCGTCTTCTCGATCGGGGTTGATTCCAACCAGAACTATCTGCATCCCGGCTCTGTTCTGACATCGATGCTGAAGCTGGTGGATCAGGCCGTGTATGATGCCTTTACCGATGGCCCCGGTCTGGAAACCGGCGTTGTGCAGATGAACCTTGCCGCAGGCGGTGTGGGGTACGCGCTGGACGAACATAATGCCCATCTGATCTCGGATCAGATGCAGGAAGCGGTCGAGGCGGCCAAAGCGGCGATCATCGCGGGCGAGTTAAGCGTGCATGATTACCGCGTGGACAGCGTCTGCCCGGCGTTCTGATCCGAGAATGACACAGGCACAAACACAGGCGATGCGGCAGGACACTGCCGCATCCAACGCGTTCGCAATCGAATTGCGCGGCATTTCCAAGGCGTTTGGGCCGGTTCAGGCGAATAAGGACATTTCGATCCGCGTGCGGCGCGGCACGATCCACGGGATCGTGGGCGAGAATGGCGCGGGCAAATCCACGCTGATGTCAATTCTCTATGGCTTTTACCGCGCTGATTCCGGCGAAATTCTGATCAATGGCCAGCAGACGGATATACCTGACAGCCTGTCGGCCATCCGTGCTGGGGTCGGCATGGTGTTCCAGCATTTCAAGCTGGTCGAGAATTTCACCGTGTTGGAAAACGTGATCTTGGGTGCCGAAGCGGGCGCAATGCTGCGCCCCTCACTGGCCAAAGCGCGCGGTCTGTTGAAAGATTTGGCGCGCGAGTTTGAATTGAATGTTGATCCTGATGCGTTGATTGAAAACCTGTCTGTTGGTCACCAGCAGCGCGTTGAAATCCTTAAGGCGCTGTATCGAGAAGCGGATATCCTGATTTTGGACGAGCCGACAGGCGTGCTGACCCCGTCCGAGGCAGACCATCTGTTCCGCATTCTGCGCGGGCTGAAAGAGCAGGGCAAAACCATCATCCTGATTACACATAAATTGCGTGAAATCATGGATGTAACGGATGAAGTTTCAGTCATGCGGCGCGGCGAGATGGTGGCTACCCGCACCACATCCGAAACCAGCCCGACCGAGCTTGCAGAATTAATGGTGGGCCGTAAGGTCTTGTTGCGCGTAGAGAAAACGCCAGCCATGCCGGGGCCGGAGGTGCTGCGCGTCGAAGGGTTGCGGCTGGTCGATGCGCAGGGCGTGGAGCGGTTGCGCAGCATCGGCTTTGCGCTGCGCGCGGGTGAGATTGTGGGCATTGCAGGCGTTGCCGGAAACGGCCAGTCTGAACTGCTGGAGGTTCTGGCCGGTCTGCGCCCCGCCGAAGGTCAGGCGTGGATGAAGGGTGCCCCCCTGCCGCTGTCAGGGCCGGATTGCGACGCACAGGCGCGGCGCGCGCGGCGCATAGCCCATGTGCCGGAAGACCGCCACCGCCGCGGGCTGGTGCTGAATTTCCATGCTTGGGAAAATACCGCGCTGGGGTATCACAATGATGATGCCTATAATCCCAGCCCGTGGAAAATGGATAACGCCGCCATCATCCGCGACACGCAGGCCAAGATGGCGGCGTTCGATGTGCGCCCGCCAGACCCGCAGTTGAAGGCCAGCGGGTTTTCAGGGGGCAACCAGCAAAAAATTGTGCTGGCCCGGGAGATTGAACACACACCCGAAGTGTTGCTGGTGGGCCAGCCCACACGCGGGGTCGATATTGGCGCGATTGAATTCATCCACCAGCGGCTGATCACGCTGCGCGATGCGGGTGCCGCGATTTTGCTGGTCTCGGTGGAACTGGATGAAATCCTGTCACTCTCTGACCGGATCATCGTCATGTTTGACGGCCGCATTATGGGAGAGCGCGCGCCGGACCAGACAAATGCGCAGGAATTGGGGCTTATGATGGCGGGCATGGCATGAGCAGGGGGCGCATTCCGCATTGGGCAGATGTGACGCTGGTGCCGCTGGCTTCGGTTTTTCTGGCCTTTGTGATTTCGGGCATTCTGATCTGGGCCATCGGCGAAAGCCCTTGGGCCGCGATGAAGCTGATGGTCGAAGGGGCGTTCGGGTCCAGCTATGGCTGGGGCTATACGCTGTTTTATGCCACGAATTTCATCTTTACGGGTTTGGCCGTGGCGGTGGCGTTCCAAGCGCGGCTGTTCAATATCGGGGGCGAAGGGCAGGCGCTTTTGGGGGGCCTTGGTGTGGCGCTGGTGTGCCTGTATATTCCGTGGCCGCATTGGTCGCTTGCGCTGATCGCAGCAAGCTTAGGTGCGGCGGTGTTCGGGGCAGGCTGGGCGCTTATTCCGGGCTATCTGCAAGCCAAACGCGGCAGCCATATCGTGATCACCACGATTATGTTCAATTTCATTGCCGCGTCATTGCTGGGGTATTTTCTGGTCAATGTGCTGCGCCCGCAAGGGGCACAAGACCCGTCATCGCCGCGCTTTCCCTCCGAGACGGCCTTGCCGAAGCTGCATGAAATTCTTGGCGTATTCGGCATTCCGTTTTCGACTGTGCCGCCTGTGAACATCTCGCTTCTGATCGCTGTTGGAATGTGTTTCGCGGTCTGGTTTATGCTGTGGCGCACGCGGCTGGGCTTTCAGATCCGCGCCTTTGGTGAATCAGAGCCTGCGGCGGAATATGCTGGCATCAGCCCTGTGCGGATCACGGTTTATGTGATGCTGATCTCTGGCGCGCTGGCGGGATTGATGGCAGTCAATTCCGTTATGGGCGAGCAGCAGCGCCTTGTGTTGAACGCGGTCGAGGGGGCGGGGTTTATCGGCATTGCCGTCGCACTGATGGGGCGCAACCACCCGTTTGGCGTGTTTCTGGCGGCAATCCTGTTCGGGTTTCTGTATCAGGGCGGGGCAGAGCTGGCGCTATGGACAGGGATTCCGCGTGAATTGATCGTGGTCATTCAGGCGCTGGTCATCCTGTTCACCGGCGCGCTGGACAATATGGTGCGCATCCCGATTGCGCGGATATTCGCAATGCGGGGGGCGCGGTGATGGATTTCATGGTACTGGTACAAGTGCTGGAATCGACCATGCGTCTGGCAACGCCGTTGTTGTTTGCCTGCCTTGCGGGCCTGATATCCGAACGCGCGGGCGTGTTCGACATCGGGCTGGAAGGCAAGATGCTGGTGGCGGCTTTCATGGCGGCCTCTATCGCGTTTGTGTCCGGCAATGTCTGGATCGGCGTGGCGGCGGCGGTGGGCGTGTCGGTGGCAATGTCGCTGATGCATGGTCTGGCCTCGATCACGTTTCGGGGCAATCAGCTGATTTCCGGCGTGGCGATCAACTTTCTTGCGGCGGGCATCACGGTTGTGATTGCGCAAAACTGGTTCCGGCAGGGGGGGCGCACGCCGTCGCTGTCGGGCGATGCGCGCATGGCGCGGATTGATCTGCCCTTTGCCGAGGCGCTGCGCGATGTGCCAGTGATCGGGCCAATCTACCACGGCATTCTGTCGGGCCATGCGCTGTTGGTCTATGTCGCGCTGCTATGTGTGCCGCTGACATGGTTCATGCTGTTTCGCACCCGCTTTGGCCTGCGTCTGCGCGCAGTGGGCGAAAACCCCGCCGCCGTCGATACAGCGGGCGTTTCGGTTGTGGGCCTGCGCTACGGGGCGGTGGCCATTTGCGGCGTGCTATGCGGGTTGGCTGGCGCCTATCTTTCAACCGGGCTATCCGCGGGATTCGTCAAGGACATGACAGCGGGCAGGGGCTTTATTGCCTTGGCGGCGATGATCTTTGCCAAATGGCGGCCTTGGCATGCAATGGGGGCCGTGTTTTTGTTCGGATTGCTGGAAGCTGTGGCCAATCGGTTCCAGAATATCGATATTCTGGGGGTGAATTTGCCAGTTCAGGCCATGCAGGCCTTGCCCTATATCCTGACCGTTGTCATTCTGGCAGGGTTCGTGGGCAAGGCGATACCGCCGCGCGCCGGTGGCGCTGCATACGTCAAGGAACACTAACCGGCCCAGCGCGGCCCCGAGACTGGCATGCAGATCTATCTGCCCATCGCCGAGACTTCTGTAAACGCCTTTACCCTGCTGGGTGTCGGTGGTGGTGTCGGTGTGCTGTCTGGCATGTTCGGCGTGGGCGGCGGGTTTCTGATTACGCCGCTTTTGTTCTTTATCGGGGTGCCGCCTGCGGTGGCAGTGGCAACGGGTGTCAATCAGGTTGTGGCATCCTCTATCTCCGGTGTTCTGGCGCATCTCAAGCGCAAGACAGTTGATATCCGGATGGGAACCGTGCTGCTGATTGGGGGTCTGATCGGCTCGCTTATCGGGATCTGGTTTTTTAATTTAATGAGCCGGCTGGGCCAGATCGACCTGATTGTTCAGCTGTCCTATGTCATCTTCCTTGGCATCATTGGCGGGCTGATGCTGCAAGAAAGCCTGCGTGCATTGATGCGCTCCAAGAACCCCAACGCAGTGCGGCGCAAGCTGCATACGCATATCTGGGTGCATAACCTGCCGATGAAGATGAAGTTCCGCACATCGGGGCTGTATATCTCGGTCTTTCCGCCGCTGCTGGTGGGGGTGGGTGTTGGGATACTGGCCGCGATTATGGGGGTTGGGGGCGGTTTCGTGCTGGTGCCTGCCATGATCTACCTGTTGGGCATGCCCACCAAAGTGGTAATCGGCACTTCGCTGTTTCAGGTGACATTCGTGGCGGCCTTTACCACCATGATGCATGCGATCACCAACCAGAGCGTTGATGTGATGCTGGCGATCTTCCTGATCCTTGGCGGGGTGATCGGGGCGCAGGTTGGCACGCGGATCGGGGTGAAGCTGCGGGCAGAGCAGTTGCGCATTCTGCTGGCACTTCTGGTGCTGGCGGTATGCGGTAAAATCGCGTTCGACCTGCTATGGACCCCGTCAGAGCTGTATTCGATCACTGTGGCGGGGCGGTTCTGATGCGCGTCTTGCTGGCATTTCTGGTTCTGCTGGCCGCGCTGCCGCTGCGTGCCGAAGAGGTGATCGTGGGCCTAAGCCAGAACCGCGTGTCGCTGACGGTGAATTTTGAAGGCTCTGAAATCCTGATCTTCGGGGCAGTGCGGCGCGAATTGGCGTTGCCGGAAGATTCGGCGCTGGATGTGATTGTCGCAATTGAAGGGCCACCCCAACAAGCGACCATCTGGCGCAAAGCGCGCCGCGCGGGCATCTGGGTCAATACCGAAGGCCAAGAGCTGCGCGCCGCGCCCAGTTTCTACGCGGTTGCAACAACCGGCCCGCTTAGCGAAATTCTGTCTGTCGATGCAGACCTGACACACCGCATTTCCACGCGGTTGGCGATATTCGAGGCGCGCAGCGGTGTTGACAGGACAGACCCCGCCGCCTTTACCGAAGCGCTGATCCGCATTCGAGAATCCGAAGGCTTGTACCAGCAGCGCGAAGGCACGGTAGATTTGCAACGCGACACGCTGTTCAGCACGCGCCTGACCCTGCCCAAAACCATTGTCGAAGGGTCTTATGCCGCGCGCATCTTTCTTGTGCGCGATGGCGATGTGATAGATGAATTTGAAACATTCATCGATGTGCGCAAGGCCGTGCTGGAACGCTGGCTGACCAATCTGGCCTATGATCAACCGTTTCTATACGGGCTGCTTGCGCTGTTTCTGGCGGTCTTTTTCGGCTGGGGGGCATCGGCCTTGTTCCGGCTGTTGCGCAGCTGAACAGTTCAGAACGCCCGAAAGGTCATGGTTGTGACTGTGCGGCTGATGCCTGCTATGTCGAACAGATTATTGGTCAGGAAATGGCCTACATCTTCATCTTCGGGGATATAGACCTTTGCAATCAGATCAAACTCGCCCGAGGTCGAGTAAAGCTCTGACACCACTTCGCGGTCATAGATGGCATCGGCTACCTCATAGGTTTTGCCGGGCTGGCAGCGGAACTGGACGAAAACGCAGCGCATCGAAATCTCCTGTCAGGGGATGGCACCTTTGGGGGCCATTGGGGCTTTACCCCCCTTGTGTTGCAGCAAGTTGGCGCCATGGCAAGCCTCTGGCCGTCAGCTCTCTGCGGCCAGTGCCAAGGGGGCTGGGGGGGTGCTGAGATCATCTGTGGATAGCGGCGTCTGCGGGAGGGCAAGGCGGTTGCGGATGACCCAGTGCAGGCGGTGTTCGGCGCGGGTGATGGCCACATAGGCCAGGCGCTTCCATAGCGGTATGCCCGCCTCTGATCGTCCGGCACGGGCGGCGGCGAACAGGTCGGGCGCGAAGACCTGCACATCGGGCCATTGCGAGCCTTGCGCCTTGTGAATGGTTACCGCCGCCCCATGCACAAAGGCAGCCCCCATTGTGGCGGCAAAGGGGATGAAGGGTTCTTCGTCCAGGTCTTTCTCGATCTTGATGATCGAGGCGACAGAAATCTGCGGCTCTTCCGCGCCGAAGATATGCAGGCGCGAAAAGCCCGGTTTGCGTCCGGGGCCAAGATAGACGACCTGCGCGCCCTTGATCAGGCCGCGCGCTTCCAGATCGATGCGCTTCTTGCGGTGCTTCAGTGGCAGTTCCAACCCGTCACAGATCAGCGGTTCTCCTGCCATCAACGCGGTCTCGGGTGCGCCATGGGCGTTGCGAAAGGCGTTGATCAGGCGCAACCGCGTGGCATTGCGCCAGACCAGCACAGGCGAGCGCGCCATCAGATCGCTGTTCACACGCTCTGCCAGATGCACGCGGTCATCGCGGGCGGCGGCGTCTTGCAGCTTATCCTCGAACGCTTCAAACCCCATGTCAGGGTCTGCAAGTGCATGGGCCAGATCCAGAATCGGGTTGTCCTGTGCCTGACGGTGGATGCGCGACAGCCGTAGCTGCGCGGGTGCTGGCAGTTTGTCGAACACCATCGACCCTGATTGCCCAACTGGGGCAAGCTGCGCAGGATCGCCAAACAGGATCAGGGTTGAGAACAGTTCCTGCAAATCTTCCAACTGGCGCGCATCCAGCATCGAGCTTTCATCGACAAAGCCGATATCCAGCGGGTCTTCGCGCCGCTTCCATCCGGTAATGAAATCCGACCCGCGCAAACCTGCGGCGGCCAAAGCCCCGGGAATGGATTTGACCTGCGCATAGAAAGCGTGCGCGCGGTCAAGTGCGGTGTCGCTTAGCCCCTCGACTGTGGGGCGCGGCAGGGCACCTGTCAGCCATTCGGCGATGCGTTCATATTCAGGGTCATAGACAGGGGTATAGAGAATGCGGTGAATGGTTGTCGCGGCCACCCCGCGCCCGCGCAGCACGGATGCGGCCTTGTTGGTGGGGGCCAGCACGGCAAGGCTGCGCCGTTCGCGCTTGCGCCGTCCCTCATACTCGCCCGAGACCAGCTCCACCCCCATTTCCAGCAGGGCGCGGGTCAGATCGGCCAGAAGCATGGTCTTGCCAGACCCCGCCTTGCCCATAATCGCCAAGGTCGCGCGGGCCTCGCCTTGGGCGGGCAGGCATTGACCATCAGCCAGATTAACCCCCGCCGCTGCAAGCACAGCGGCAACGCGGTCCCAAGCTTCGGCCTGATCTTCGGAAAATTGAACGACAGCGTCTGACATGGCGGCAACCTAGCGTATGCCTGCGCAAAAGTGCACCGCATTTCAACGCACCGGCGCAGAAATCCTTAAAGTGATTTCAGAAAGAATTGACAGACTTTTTCGGTTGGAACTGGCGGTAAAACAAAAACCGCATCGGTTTTGGTCATTTATCCTGTCCCGTGCCGTCCCCTTCGCGCAAGGCCAGTTCGACATGGGCAAGCTGGATCGCCATCTCCAGATGCTCGGCCAATGCGGGCAGGCCGTTTTGCACCGCATAGATGCGAAGTTCCACCAAGGTTTCGATCAACCAGACATGCGACATGGTGGCGCGCTCCCTCAAGACAGGTCTGTTTGCCTGCACATGCGAGTCTAACGTCTGGGCGGTTAATGCGCGATTACGAGCAGAAAAAAACCGCCGTGCAGCCTATGCTGCACGGCGGTGTGCCGATGGGTAAGCCTGATGGTGCCTAGCGCTTTGGCCCTGCTTCCAGCGCGTCTTCAAAGGTGCGCAGCCCTGTGCGCGGGGCCTGAACCAGCACGGCCATATTGCCGGGCTTGTGTTCATTGTTCAGCATCTTCACATGCGCTGCCGGAATCTCGGCCCAAGGGAACACTTCGGACATGCAGGGGTCAAGGCGGCGCTCGATCATCAGCTGGTTTGCGGCAGATGCCTGCTTGAGATGCGCAAAATGGCTGCCTTGCAGACGCTTTTGGTGCATCCACATATAGCGCACATCAAAAGTGCAGTTGAACCCGCTGGTGCCTGCACAGATCACGACCATGCCGCCCTTTTTCACAACGAGGGTCGAGACAGGGAAGGTCGCTTCACCGGGGTGTTCAAACACCATATCGACATTGACACCCTTGCCGGTGATGTCCCAGATCGCCTTGCCGAATTTGCGCGCCTCTTTCAGCCAGTCATTATATTCGGGCGTGTTCACCTTTGGCAATTGACCCCAACAGTTGAAATCCTTGCGGTTAATCACGCCCTTTGCGCCCTGATCCAGCACGAACTGGCGCTTGCTTTCATCCGAGATGACGCCGATGGCATTCGCGCCCGCTGTATTCGCAAGCTGGATCGCATATGACCCAAGACCACCCGACGCGCCCCAGACCAGCACGTTCTGGCCCGGTTTCAGGTCATGCGGTTCATGCCCGAACAACATGCGGTAGGCGGTGGCCAGTGTCAGGGTGTAGCAGGCCGATTCTTCCCATGTCAGATGCTTGGGGCGTGGCATAAGCTGCTGGGCCTGCACATTGGTGAACTGCGCGAAGCTGCCATCGGGGGTTTCATACCCCCAGATGCGCTGGCTGGGGCTGAACATAGGGTCGCCGCCGTTACAATGCTCGTCATCGCCATCGTCCTGATTGCAATGAATCACCACCTCATCGCCGACTTTCCAGCGCTTAACGGCAGAGCCTACGGCCCAAACGATGCCGGATGCATCGGAGCCTGCAATATGGAAGGGCGCTTTATGCACATCGAAAGGCGAGATCGGCTCGCCCAGACCGGCCCAGATGCCGTTGTAATTGACACCGGCCGCCATAACCAGAACCAGCACTTCATGGCTGTCCAGCTGGGGAATATCGACCACCTCTATCTGCATGGCCTTTTCCGGGGTGCCGTGCCGTTCGCGCCGGATCGTCCAAGCATACATTTGCTTGGGAACAAAGCCCAAGGGCGGCATTTCGCCAATCTCGTACAGGTCTTTTTCTGGGGCGTCGTAATGCGCGATGCCATCCTGAGTATCCAGAGCCATTTGTGCCTCCAATTGTGATATCTGATGGGCCATGGCCCGGGGTGTTTGCTGCGCCGCAGAATCTTATGCGGCGCTTGCAGCATGGATAAAAAAGAGCGCGCAACAATGCAACCCTAATTAGTCTTATTTTGTAATTTTATGTCTTAGTGTGTGTCGGGGTTTTGCAGAATCTGGTGTTGGTCGGTCGCAATACCAATGGGGGCATCGCATCTTTGCAAGGTCGGGGCTGCATAAAAGCCAAGAACACTGTCCTGACCGGCAGAGGTGGTGATCTGGTCGTCGCGCATGGCGATGATGCCGCGCAATTCCAGCGCGCCCAGCCCTGCCGATATGAAGTCCTTGTCGCTGTCACCGGGCAGGTGCATCCATGCTTTGCGCGCATGCAGATCGGCGCGCAGCCGGTCGCATTCTGCTTCCAGTTGCGCGCGCGCGCATGCGCCGCCACATCGCACAATCGCCGCCGCCACAAAGGTCACCGGCAGCACCGGAACCGCCGAGCGGATGCGCTGCATCAGGTTTTCGGCCAGTGTTTCGGTGCTGGCATCGGGGTCATGAGTCATGAAGTCCCGCAGGGACAGCGGCGCGCCATAGCACACGGCTGCATAGCCGAAAGGGGTAAATTTCCCCCGCAGCTTTTGCAACAAGATCCGCAGAGTGAAGCCAAGCACAACTTTCATCCGCACAGGAAAGCGCCGTATCCCTTGCTGCCCGGCAGAGATAAGCACCCTGTCTTCCAGAATGCGGTCATAATTCAGCGCGACCGGCACAAAAACAACATCTTGCCCTTCATGCAGGTTGAACCCGCGCACGATGTAATGCAGCAGGCCTTTCTTGGCGGTGCCAACTGTGCCGGTCAGGCTAAGCCCCCCTTCGGGGAAAATCGCCTGTGTCGTGCCTTGCTGGACCGACATTTGCACATAGCGCGCCAGAATCGCCCGATAGAGCGGGTTGGAATACCGCCGGCGGATGAAATACGCGCCCATCGCACGGATCAGTGCCTTCAGCGGCCAGACCCGCGCCCATTCGCCGACAGCATAGCTTAGGGCGGAATGTTTGGAGGCCAGCCATGTGATCAGCACATAATCCATGTTCGAGCGGTGGTTCATCACAAACACGACCGCCGCGCGCGAATCGATTTGCTTCAGGCCCGGTGTATCGGCCCCCCCGATGCGGACATGATACAGCCCCTGACTTAGCCGTTGTGCCAGTTTGATCGCAAAGCCGAAATACGTGGCGGTTGAAAACCCCGGCACGATTTCGCGCGCATAAGAGCGTGCCTTCTCGAATGCGACATTGGGGGGCACGCCTTCGTCGCGGGCGTAATCGCGCACGGCTTCCATAACTTGCGGGTCATAAATCAGGCGCGTCACCTGATCTTGCCTGCGCATAATCTTGAACGGCTCGATCGGGCGCTGCAAACGGTTGTTCAGCTTGGCAATGGCGCGTTCCATCCGGCGGCGGAAAAACCAGCGCACCGACGGGAACAGAAAATGCGATGCGAAAGTCACCGCAGCAAAACCAAGGATCAGAATCAGCGCCCAAAGGGGCAGGGTGACGGTCTGGAACATGTCCGCAATCTTGCAGGAAAGCACAGATTGGTAAATGCCACTTGCGGCCTGCAGCATGCCAAAAATAAGCAAAGGCCCCGGATTCTCTCCGGGGCCTATTGCAGTGTCAACCGCCTGAACTGGCGTTTGGTATCGGGGCCTTAGCCAACCAGTTCAAGGCCGGCGAAGAAATAGGCAATCTCTTGGGCCGCTGTCTCTGGCGCGTCGGACCCGTGTACCGAGTTTTCGCCAACCGATTGCGCGAATTCGGCGCGCACAGTACCGGCAGCCGCATCGGCAGGGTTGGTGGCGCCCATGACTTCGCGGTTTTTCGCAATGGCGCTTTCGCCTTCAAGAACCTGCACAACAACAGGGGCCGATGCCATGAATTCGCACAATTCGTCGTAGAATGGGCGCTCTGCATGCACTTCGTAGAATTTGCCTGCCTGTGCTTTGGTCAGGTGAATGCGCTTCTGCGCCACAATGCGAAGGCCCGCTTCTTCGAATTTGGCATTGATTTTGCCAGTCAGGTTGCGGTTTGTCGCGTCGGGTTTGATGATCGACAACGTACGTTCAATGGCCATGGTGTTCTCCAGAAAATATCTATCCGGGCAGGACGCCCAGTCGGGGTGGGCAGTATCACGCTGTGACGGAAGAGGGAAGCCTTCAGAGCATGGCAAAAGGGGCGGAGTGTCCGAAAAAACCAGCGCAACAGGGTGGGGCGGCCAGGGTCTTTGCGGATGAGCTTCAACGCAAACAGGGGCGCAGTTGCGCCCCTGTGTTTCAGTCCGTACGGCAATGTCACATGCGCGATGCGACATTTTCCCAGTCTACCAATTTTTCCAGGAAATTGGACAGGTAAGCAGGGCGCTTGTTGCGGAAGTCGATGTAATAGCTGTGTTCCCACACATCGCAGCCCAGCAGCGCGGTTTGGCCAAAGCATAGCGGGTTCACGCCATTTTCGGTCTTGGTGACTTTCAGCGAGCCGTCTTGGTCCTTGACCAGCCAGCACCAGCCAGAGCCGAACTGACCAGCCCCTGCGGCGGAAAATTCTTCCTTGAACTTGTCGACAGAGCCGAAGCTTTCAACAAGCGCCTTTTCCAACTCGCCTGGCATGCCGCCTGTGCCCGGACCCATTATTTCCCAGAACTGGACGTGGTTCCAGTGCTGGCTTGCATTGTTGAAGATGCCCGATTGCGCCACGGCACCTGACTGGTAGGTTCCGGTGATGATGTCTTCGACCGATTTGCCTTCCCATTCTGTGCCCGCAATCAGCTTGTTGCCGTTGTCGACATACGCTTTGTGGTGAATGTCGTGGTGGAATTCCAGCGTCTCGGCGCTCATGCCCAGATTGGAAAGTGCGTCATGCGCATAGGGAAGATCAGGAAGTTCAAAAGCCATGGTTTCCTCGTCTGTTATGTGGTTTCTCTGCCCTGAATAAGGGGCTTTGCCTGCCGCAGGTCAAGGGGCAGGGGCAAATTACTATGAAGTTTCTGTGGGTAAGCTATACAGATAAGGTTCGGTTCCCTTGGCCGCAACAGTCGAGAGCAGATCGAACATATAGCCCGCAACCGACCGGAAACAGACAAGTGTTGCTTCATCCTTGCCCGACACCCAGATCGCGGCGGCAACCTGTGCTGCGCGGGTGCGGCGAATGTCGCCTTCGGTCAGGGTGGCGAAATCGACAGGGCAGATCTTGGCCAGCGCATCGCGCCAGCCCGCGCCCTGCAACTTGAACACCGCGCGGGCATCCGAGACGACAGCGACTGTTGCAAACTGACCTTCCAGCGCCTTGGAGAGAGTTTGGGCAATATCGGGGGCCTTGTCATGCGAACACAGGATCATCACCTCGTCGGGACTCATCCATGCCACGCCGCAGGTGCCCGCCGATGTGACGCGGCGCGGCGCGGGCATGGCGCAGCCGGTTGCCTTTGTTACCGCCTTTGCCAGCCCTTCTGCGCCAAGATCGCCGCGCAGGGTGATCATGCCCTGCAAGCCAGCCTCGCGGATTGTGACAAAGCCTTCAAATTCGGCGCTTTGCAGCGCGCTTTGTGCCAGATCAGACATTCTGTTTCTCGCCTTCCTTGTCATACAGGACCGGATCAACGATCCGGGCTGCAATGCGTGTGTTGCCTGCGCCTGCGAAGGAAATCACCTCTCCCATCCGCTCTGGCCCGCGTTCCACCAGCCCCATTGCAATACCGCGCCCGAATGTTGCGGAAAAATAGGTCGAGGTAACGCGCCCTTCGGTGATGGCCTGTTTATTGGCGTTCTTGCCCGCACGCACCGCCAGCGCACCATGCGGCAGAACAGACCCGTCCAGCGTTTCGAGCCCCACAAGCGTCCAGCGGTTGGGGTCGGTCATGGCCGCGCGTTCCATGCCGCGTTTGCCAAGGAAATCGGCTTTCTTCTTGCTGATCGCCCAATTCAGGCAGAGGTCTTGCGGGATTACGGTGCCGTCAGTTTCATCGCCGATCATGATGAACCCTTTTTCGGCGCGCAGGATATGCAGGGCCTCGGTGCCATAGGGCATGATGCCCAAATCCTGCCCCTCGGCCAAAAGCCTGTCCCAGAATGCGCGGCCTTGGCTGGCAGGGACAGCCACCTCGAAACTCAATTCCCCCGAGAAGCTGATGCGGAACACGCGCGCACTGAACCCGCCAAGCGTGCCTTCGCGCCAATCCATGAAGGGCAGCCCCTCGCGGCTGAGATCCATGCCGCCAAGACGCTCCAGAAGCTGGCGCGCTTTTGGCCCGACAACTGCGATCTGGGCGAATTGCTCGGTCAGGTTGAGGGTGTGAACCTTCCAGTCCCACCATTCGCATTGCAGCCAGTCTTCCATCCATGCATGGATGTGATCTGCCCCGCCTGACGTGGTGTGCACAAGGAAAGACTGCTCATCAATCCGCGCCACGACCCCGTCATCCATCAGAAAGCCGTTCTCATTGCACATCAGCCCGTAGCGGCATTTGCCGGGCTTCAGCGTGCTCATCATGTTCGTATAGAGCATGTCAAGGAACCGGCCCGCATCCGGCCCGCTGACAAGGATTTTTCCAAGTGTAGATGCGTCCAGCAAGCCTATGTTCTGGCGGGTATTTATGACTTCGCGGTTCACGGCATCGTGGCGGCTTTCGCCTGAGCGCCGGTAGGTGTAGGGCCTGCGCCAATGCCCCACAGGTTCCCAATCGGCGCCATTGCCCTCGTGCCAGTCATGCAAGGGGGTGCGGCGCAGGGGTTGGAACACCGCGCCACGTGCCTCGCCCGCAATCGCGCCCAGCGAGATTGGCGTATAGGGGGGGCGGAATGTGGTGGTACCAGTGGCCGGAATAGGTTGACCCAATGCATCAGAAAGGATCGCCAAGCCATTTATATTACTTAGTTTTCCTTGGTCGGTTGCCATGCCCAACGTGGTGTAGCGCTTGGCATGCTCGACCGATTGGAAACCCTCGCGCGCGGCAAGCTGCACATCTGCGACTTTTACATCATTCTGGAAATCCAGCCACATTTTCATGCGCAGGTCATATTCAGCGTTGCGCGGCATCATCCAGACCGCTTCCATCGGGGCGGCATCGGCCACGCGGTCATCGGCGGGTGCAGGCGGGGTTGAGGCTGCGCGCAGCGCTTGCGCGGCCTTCAGGGCAGTTGCATGGGCCTCGGCCAGCACCGCGCCCATCGCACCCGCCGCAGACCCGCAGGCATGCACAAAGCCCGCACCATCTGCGCCCAAAGGCGGGCGGTCGGGGTCGGGGCGGAAGAAATTGCCCACCTCGTCCCAAAGCAGTTTGCCCCCGCAATGCGACCACAGATGCACAACCGGCGACCAGCCCCCCGACATGGCAATGGCATCGCAATCCAGCTTTTCGGTGTAAGCCGTGCCTTTGCTGTCGATCCGGCAAATCTCTACCCCGTTGACATGGCCGCGCCCCTTGACCTTGCGAATGCCCTTGCCTGTCAGCACGCGAATACCCATTGCGCGCGCCTGTTCGGGCAGCGCACCTGTTGCCTGTGCGCGGGCATCAACCACAGCGGCGACACCCACGCCTGCCTTGCGCAGCGTGATGGCGGTGCGGTAAGCGTCGTCATTATTGGTGACCACAACCACCTCATGCCCAGGTGCCACGGCGTAATTCACCACATAATCCCGCATTGCACTGGCCAGCATGACGCCGGGCACATCATTGCCTGCGAATGACAAGGGCCGCTCAATAGCCCCCGTGGCAGTGATGATCTGGCCCGCGCGCATCCGCCACAAACGGTGGCGGGGGGAAGCGGGATCGGGGGCGTGGTCGGTGATCCGTTCATAGCCCAGCACATAGCCGTGATCATGCACGCCAGCCCCCATGCAGCGCAGGCGAAGCTGGACATTGTCCATGCTTTCAAGGGTTTTGACGGTGGTCTTGATCCAGATATCTGCAGGCTGACCGTCGATTTCCACCATATCCACCGGCGCGCGCCCGCCCCAATGGGCGGTCTGTTCCCAAAGTGCGACCTTGGCACCGGCCTGCGCGGCGGTTAGTGCGGCCTGTAGCCCTGCAATCCCGCCGCCAATGACCAGCACATCGCAGAACGCATAAATCTGTTCATAGCGGTCAGGGTCGCGCGCGTCTTGCTTGGGCGCTTTGCCCAGCCCGGCAGAGTGGCGGATGATGGGTTCATACACATGCTTCCAGAAGGCGCGCGGCTGGATAAAGGTTTTGTAATAAAACCCTGCTGTCAGGAATTGCGGAACCAGATTGTTCAGCGCCAGCAGATCGAAATTCAGGCTTGGCCAATGGTTCTGGCTTTCCGCAACCAGCCCGTCAAACAGGTCTGTCGTGGTGGTGCGCTGGTTCGGCTCATAGCTGTCGCCGCGCCCTAGCCCGACCAGCGCGTTGGGTTCCTCCGCACCCGAGGCGACAACCCCGCGCGGGCGGTGATACTTGAACGACCGGCCCAAAAGCATCTGCCCATTTGCCAGCAGGCTTGCGGCAAGTGTGTCGCCTTTCAGCCCGCGCATGGGCTTGCCGTTGAAGGTGAATTTCTGCTCATGGGCGCGGTTGATCAACCGGCCCCCTTTGGCAAGACGATGGCTCATTGGCTGCCCTCCCATTCCGGGCGTTTTTGCTTGATCTTGGCGATAATCTCGGGCGGGGGCTGGGTTGTCTGGGCAGGGTAGGTGCCAAAGACTTCCAGTGTCATGGTGTCGCGTGCGGCCAGAAACCATTTGCCGCAGCCATAGGCATGCCGCCAGCGTTCAAAATGCACCCCGCGCGGGTTCTTGCGCTGGAACATATAGGACTCGTAATCGCCATCGGACGAGCCTGGCCCAAAGCGCTTGAGATGCGCCTCGCCGCCCGGTGCGAATTCGGTTTCTTCGGCGGTGATGCCGCAGCAGGGGCAGGTGAGCATTAGCATGGGCAAGCCTTTCTTGGTCCGGCAGCATGTCCGGACATGGAAAGGCCGGGCGTCAGGGGACGCCCGGCTTGGGTGGGTTCAATAGTGTATCGGCGTCTGCCTGTGTCAGTCAGCCGGTGCGGGGGCCGGTGCAGGTTCTGGTGCAGGGGCTGTGTCAGCTTCGCCGCCGGTTGCTGGTGGCGCGTCCGCAGGGGCTGTGGGCGCTGGGTCAAGGACAGGATCGCTTGCAGGCGCAGTGCCGGTTGGGGCTGCGCCGGGTTCACTGTCAAGCGTTCCTGTTTGCCCTGTTGGCGCTGTACCTGTGGGGGCCGTCGTGTCGCGGCTAAAGCCACCGAACAGGAAGAATGCCAGCACAAGCGCCACGACAACGCCGCCAATGATATAGGCCGTGTTGTTGGAGCTGCGCTTTTCCGGGCGGGGCGAGGTGTGAATATGTGTGTCAGAGCGCGCACTGGGCGCGCCGGGGCCGCCGGGCGCTTGGGGGTCTTTGGTGTAGTCACGCGGTGGCGTGCGGGGTGTGTTATAGTCGGCCATGTCTGCGTCTCCAAATAAGGGCTACTTGGAGGGAAAACGCAGCTATACCCTGTTCCGTTCCTGCAGGGGGCCGTGGTCAGGCAGGATCTTGCCACGCGCGCACACGGTTCGTTGCCGCTGGCCGTGGGGGCCAGCGGCGCGATTTGTGCGCGATGCGCGCCGTTAGTCGGTCTGGACAGAGAATGCTGGTGGCCGCGTATCGACCAACGGGCCAGCCAATCCGCCCGATGTCTGCGCCCACATAAGCGCAACAACAACAAGCGGGACGCCCGCGCCCAAAGCAAAGCCGATGGCCTTGTGGGGGTTGGCCTGTGTGTCGTCAATAACCCGTTGTACTGCCTTGAGCATGTTATCTCCTCAGGTTGATTCCCCAGAGATTTAGGACGCAGAGCGGCGGATGTCATCTGGTCATATTGTCCTTTTGGTGGAATTTCGCCATTTTCCTGCAAGGGGCGTGTCAGGGCGCCGCGCATCAATGCGCCACCCCTGCCGCCACACTCTCGTCAATGAAGCGCCCTTCGCGGAACCGGGTCATGGAAAAGGCTTCGGCCAGTGGTCCCGGTTCGCCCTTGGCGATCAGTTCGGCCATGGCATAGCCTGACCCGGGCGTGGCCTTGAACCCGCCTGTGCCCCAGCCGCAATTGATAAAACAATTGCCCAGCGGCGTTGTCGAGATGATGGGCGAGCGGTCGCCTGTCATGTCTACAATGCCGCCCCATTGGCGCAGCATCTTCAGACGCGAGATCATGGGGAATGTCTCGACCAGCGCGCGCACGGTTTCTTCAATATGGTGCCATGATCCGCGCTGGGTGTAGTTGTTGAACCCGTCCGCCCCGCCGCCGATGACCATCTCGCCCTTGTCAGATTGCGACATATAGCCATGCACAGTGTTGGCCATCACCACCACATCCATGCAGGGCTTGATCGGCTCTGACACCAGCGCCTGAAGTGCCACCGATTCCACGGGCAGGCGGAAGCCCGCCATATCGGCCAGCGCGCCCGAATGGCCCGCAACCACGATGCCCAGTTTCTTGCAGCCTATGCGGCCCTTGGTGGTGTTCACCGCGCTGACCACACCGTTTTCAGACTCCACCCCTGTGACCGCGCATTGCTCGATAATATGCATCCCCATATCCGAGCAGGCCCGCGCAAAGCCCCAAGCGACAGCATCATGGCGCGCGGTGCCGCCGCGCGCCTGCCACAGCGCACCCAATACAGGGTAGCGCGGCCCGTCCAGATTGATGATCGGCACCAGTTTCTTCACCTCGGCGGGTTGGATGAAGCGGGTTTTAACCCCTTGCAGGGCATTCGCGCGCTCGGTGCGCAGATAGCCGCGTTTCTCGTGTTCGGTCTGGGCCAGCATCATCACACCGCGCGGGCTGAACATGATGTTATAGTTCAACTGCTGCGACAGCGTCTCGAACAGGCTGCGCGATTTCTCGTATAACGCGGCAGAGGGGTCTTGCAGGTAATTGGACCGGATGATCGTGGTGTTGCGCCCTGTATTGCCGCCGCCCAGCCAGCCTTTTTCAATGACTGCGACATTCTTGATGCCGTAACGGTGCCCCAGATAATAGGCTGTCGCCAGCCCATGCCCGCCCGCGCCCACGATGATGACATCATATTCGCGCTTCGGCTCTGGGCTGGACCATGCCTGTTTCCAGCCGCTGTGTTGGCGAAACGCCTCTCTGGCGATGGCAAAGGCGGAATAGCGTGTCATGGGCGGGCAACTCCTGCGTCGGGGCGGATGTGTGCTATGTGGCTTACAGCAGGGCAGGGTGGTTTTCCAGAAGCGTCACTTGGGCGACGAAAACCGAAATCGCGCATCCCTGCGACCTGCCGTCGCGGCTGGCCGGTTTGTGAGGGGGGCGCGTGCCGTTTCGGCTTTTGCGTGCGGCCAAGACAGGGTAAAGAACCTTCAGCCGTCAGGAGGAAGAATGAGCTTTACTGTGCAGACCGCTGGTTTCTTTATTATCGCGCTGCTGGTCGGTGCCATCTTGTTGCGGGCCATGTCACGGGCGGGGCAAGCTGTTGCCGCCGATGGGACGGAACGCGCCATGCGCGTCTATCGTGACCAGATCACCGAGATTGACCGCGATCTTGCCCGCGGCACCATTAACGAGACCGAGGCAGAGCGTCTGCGCCTGGAAGTTTCGCGGCGTATTCTGGAACTGGACAAAAGCGATCGTGGCCGTCCGGTCGGCGGGCCTGCACCACGGACCATGCGCGCGGTCGCCTTCGCGCTGATTGTTGTGGCGGTTGCAGGCAGCGGTTTGCTGTATCTTGGGATTGGGGCGCCGGGCTATTCCGACATGCCGCTGCTACAGCGCCATGCCGATGCCGCCGAGGCACGCCAGAACCGCCCACGCCAAGCTGAAATGGAGGCAGAGTTTGCCGCCGCCTTCCCCGAGCCAGAGGATTTTCCCGGCCGCGCAGAGCTGGAGCCGATGGTCGCGCAACTGCGTGCCGCGCTCGACTCGCGGCCATTGGATGTAACGGGCTTTGGCCTGCTGGCGCAAAACGAGGCACGACTTGGCAATTTCCGCGCCGCGATTGAAGCGCAGGTGCGCGTGATCGAATTGAAAGAGGATGAGGCCGGCGTCGAGGATTACGCCTATCTGCTGGATTTGATGGTCATTGCGACGGGCGGTTTTGTATCGCCCGAGGCCGAGACCATCATCGAGCAAATCTTGCGCCGTGACACGTCAAACACGGTCGCGCTGTATTATTCGGGCCGGATGTATGCACAAACGGGCCGCCCTGACATGACCTTTCGCGTCTGGCGTAGGTTGCATGACCTAAGCCCTGGTGATGCGCCCTGGATGCCTGAAATTCGCGCAGCCTTGCCGGAACTGGCGCGCATCTCGGGCGAGCCGCGCTATCAGTTGCCCCCACGCCCTGCACCTGCAGGCGCGCGTGGCCCAAGCGAGATGGATCTGGACGCTGTACAAGACATGCCGCCCGAAGACCGCGCGCAGATGATCGAGGATATGGTTGGTGGCCTGTCCGCGCGTCTGGCCAATGAGGGGGGCAGCGCAGAGGAATGGGCGCAGCTGATCCGCGCGCTTGGTGTGCTGGGCCGAGACGAACAGGCAGTCGCAGTCTTGCAAGAAGCGCGCACGGTTTTTGCCGCACGGGCCGAAGATCTGGCGCTTATCAACGCCACTGCCGAAGCGGCAGGCCTAAGCACGCCCGCACCCTGATGCCAGTGATTGACAATTTCGAGGAATTTGCCGCTGTTTTGCCACGCGGGCAGGCGCTGGCGGGGCTTGATCTGGGCGAGAAAACCATCGGGATTGCGGTGTCTGACCGCATGCTGTCAGTGGCCTCTCCGTTGCAGACGATCCGGCGCAGCAAGTTCCAGCCCGATGCGACAGCGCTGCTGGATGTGGTGGCGGCGCGCGAAATATGCGGGCTGGTGTTGGGATTGCCGCGCAATATGGATGGCTCTGAAGGGCCGCGCTGCCAGTCGACCCGCGCCTTCGCGCGCAACCTGTCGAATATGACCGATCTGCCCATAAGTTTCTGGGATGAACGCTTGTCCACTGTCGCCGCCGAGCGTGCGCTGCTAGAGGCGGACACTTCGCGCCGCAAGCGCGCCGCGGTCATCGACCATGTGGCCGCAGGCGTGATTTTGCAAGGCGCGCTGGACCGGCTGGCCTTTATGCGGCGGCAAAATTCATGAGTGGTGCGTTTTCCACTGGTCAGCGCAGCGCAGGCGTTTATCTGTGCCGCAATGACATCGGGCAGGGCACATGACGGACCATATCTGGAAACGCACCGAAATCGAAAGCCCCTGTGTGAAAACCTGCGTCATTCACCCCGAGGCGCGGTTATGCACCGGCTGTTTACGCTCGATCGACGAGATTACGCAATGGTCCCGCATGAGCGTGGGGCAGCGCCAGCACATCATGGCGGAATTGCCCCAGCGCAAGGGGCTGATCGCCAAGCGTCGGGGCGGGCGCGCAGCGCGCCTTGCGCGCGACTGAACAGGCGCATCGGTGCGCCTTGATTGACCAATCAATCAAGGCAAAGGGTTGACTACCACAAGTCAGCGGGTAAACCTGTATCCATAGGCATCAATTAAGTTGTAATTCTGTTACAACCCCTCATGATAATCTGGGGAAGAGTGCACCGCCACGGCTTGTTGGCCGGGCATGGCTTTGGGCAGGCCGCTTGGCCTGCTGCAAGTATGACAACAGGGAGAACACAATGAAAAACACGACCAATCGTCAGGGCGTGACGCGTCGCGGCCTTATGCAAGGGGCCGCAGCCTTGGGGGCTGCGGGCCTGATTCTGCCCGCCGGTATGCGCAAGGCCCATGCAGAACCGCAGCGCGGCGGCACATTCCGCGTGGGCATCGGGCACGGCTCCAGCACCGACTCGCTTGATCCGGGCCTGTGGGATAACCTGTATGTGCAGGTTTTCGCAGCATCCCGCCATAACCAGCTGATCGAGGTGAATAACGAGGGCCAGCTTGTGCCCGAAATCGCCGAAAGCTGGGACAGCAGCGATGGCGCGACATGGGTGTTTAAAATCCGCGAAGGGGTGAGCTTTCATTCTGGCAAGACGGTGACGCCCGAAGATGTTCTGGCCTCGCTCAACCACCACCGTGGCGAGGATGCGACCTCGGCCATCAAGACCTTCTTCGCGCCGGTCACTGATATTCGCGTGGACGGACAGAATGTTGTTGTCACGCTGGACGCGCCAAATGGCGATTTCCCCTATCTGATGTCGGATTATCATCTGGCCATCATGCCCGGCACAGATGGCAAGATTGATCCCACTTCTTTCGATGGGTGTGGCCCCTATGTCGTGGAAAGCTATGAGCCGGGCGTTCAGGCCAGCCTGAACCGCAACCCCAATTACTGGAAATCCGATCGCGCGCATTTTGACCGCGTGGAAATCCTGTCTATCGTCGATTCCACAGCACGCCTGAACGCGCTGATGACAGGCGGGGTGGATACGATCGATCAGGTAGACCCTGCCACCATCGGCATGCTGGAAGCACGCGGCACAGCAAAGATTCTCTCGATCCCCGGCAATGCGCATTACGTCTTTCCGATGGACAGCCGCGAAGCGCCGTTTTCCGACAACAATGTGCGGCTGGCGCTGAAATACGCGATCGACCGCGAAGATATGGTCGAGAAAATCCTTGGTGGTCATGGGGCTGTGTCCAATGACAACCCCATTGGCCCTGCCAACCGCTATTTCCATGCCGAGATGGAGGCCAAGACATTCGACCCAGACCGCGCACGCTTCCACCTGCGCGAGGCGGGCATGGACAGCCTGAATGTCACCCTGCATGTCGCGGATGCGGCCTTCTCGGGGGCGGTCGATGCGGGCGCGCTGTTTGCCGAAACGGCGCGGCAATGCGGCATCAATATCGACCTCGTGCGTGAACCCAATGATGGCTATTGGGACAATGTCTGGATGCAAAAACCCTTTGTCGCCAGCTATTGGGGCGGTCGTGCTGTCGAAGACCAGATGTTCACCACCGGCTATGCTTCTGGCTCTAGCTGGAATGACAGTTTCTGGGAACATGAGCGCTTTAACGAATTGCTGGTCAAGGCGCGCTCGGAAATTGACGAAGACCTGCGCCGCGAGATGTATCAGGAAATGCAGCAGATCGTGTCGTTCGAAGGCTCTGTCATCATTCCGATGAACAACAATTACGTCATGGCCACCGCATTGAATGTCGCCACACCAGAGCGCGTTTCGGCCAACTGGAACCTTGACGGGTTCCGCTGCGTCGAACGGTGGTGGTTCGCCTGATCTAAGCCTTTGCCCCGGCCCGTTACTCGGGCCGGGGTTTCGCCCTGTTTGGGGGCGCAAGAATAACATTCAAAGGGGGGGACAATGCACGCTGTCCTCATTATGATTGCGCAGCGTCTGGCGCTGGGGGCGCTGACACTGATCGTGGTGTCCATCGTCATCTTCAGCGCAACCGAGTTATTGCCGGGCGATCTTGCCTCGGCGATCCTTGGGCAATCGGCCACGCCGGAAACACTGGCGGCCCTGCGCGCGCAGCTTGGCCTGAATGACCCCGCACCCGTGCGCTATTGGGCATGGCTGACAGGCGCCTTGCAAGGCGATTTCGGCGTGTCCCTTGCCACCCGCCGCCCCATCGCCGACATGATCGAGCAACGCCTTGGCAACACACTGTTTCTTGCGCTGTATGCTGCGGCCCTTGCTGTGCCGCTGGCCTTGGTGCTGGGTATTCTGGCGGCGCTGTGGCGCAACTCGATCTTTGACCGTGTCGCCAATGCAGGCGCACTCAGCGCAATTTCGTTTCCGGAATTCTTCATCGCCTATATTCTGGTGCTTTGGCTGGCGCAGACCGGCTATTTCCCGTCCATGGTGCGGCTTACACCTGTCACCAGCTTTCCAGACAAGCTGTATATGAGTTTTCTGCCCGCGCTGACCCTGACCCTTGTGGTCACCGCGCATATGATGCGCATGACGCGCGCGGCGATCATCAACCTTATGGCGCAACCCTATATCGAGATGGCGCGACTGAAGGGTGCCTCTCCCCTGCGGATCGTGTTGCGCCATGCGCTGCCCAATGCGCTTGCGCCCATCATCAATGTCATCGCCCTTAATCTGGCCTATCTGATCACCGGCGTCGTGGTGGTCGAGGTGGTGTTTGTCTATCCCGGCCTGGGGCAGTTGATGGTCGATTCGGTGGCCAAGCGCGACATTGCGGTGGTGCAGGCCATCGCGCTGATCTTCGCTTCAGCCTATGTGCTGCTGAACCTGACAGCCGATGTGCTGTCCACGCTGACCAATCCCCGCCTTATGAAGCGGGGTTAAGCATGTCATTGCCGATATTCCTGATCCTGTTCCTGATTGGCAGCTTCGCGCTGGCCTTCGTGTTTAGGGCGGGGCTGTCACGGATCTTGCCGCACAGGCACGCGATTGTTGCGCGCGACATGCCGCTGACGGCGGCTTTCGGGATCATGGTGATTATCGCTTATGTCTTCGTGGCACTCATGGCCCCTGTTCTGGCCCCGTTTGCCGAACGCGAAGTGGTGGGCGCGCAGTTCCAGCCATGGGGCGGGGCGCATCCGCTGGGCACTGACCGTTTGGGCCGCGATATGTTGTCGCGGCTGATTTACGGCGCGCGCAACACTGTGGGCATTGCCTTTGCCACAACTGTGCTGGCCTTTGTCGTGGGGGCCATTCTGGGCATCTGGGCCGCCTTGCGCGGGGGCTGGCTGGATCAGGTGCTCTCGCGCTTTGTCGATGCGCTGATGGCAATCCCCTCGCTGATCTTCTCGCTGCTGCTGCTGACGATCTTCGGCACCTCTGTGCTGACGCTGATCTTGGTGATTGCGGCGGTGGATGCAACGCGCGTCTACCGCATTTCGCGCTCGGTCGCGCAGGGCATTGTCGTGATGGATTATATCGAGGCCGCGCGCCTGCGGGGCGAGGGGACGTGGTATCTGATCCGGCGCGAGATTTTGCCCAATGCGCTGGCCCCGCTGGTTGCGGAATTCGGGCTGCGGTTTTGCTTCGTGTTCCTGACCATTTCGTCACTGTCCTTTCTGGGTCTGGGGATCAAGCCGCCCATGGCCGATTGGGGCTCGATGGTGCGCGACAATGCCACGCTGATCACCTTTGGCGATATTACACCGCTGTTGCCTGCGGGCGCGATTGCGCTGCTGACTGTTGCGGTGAATTTCGTGGTCGATTGGCAGTTGCATCGCGCATCCGGCCTGAAGGAGTAAGCGCCATGACCGACAGCCCGCTTCTGACCATACGCGATCTATATGTTGAAGGGCGCGCGGGCGAGGATTGGTTGCCCATCATCAAGGGCATCGACCTGACCCTGCATAGGGGCGAAGTGTTGGGGCTGATCGGCGAATCCGGTGCAGGCAAATCCACGCTGGGGCTGGCCGCAATGGGGTTTGCGCGCGATGGCTGCCGCATCTCTCGCGGGGAAATCCGCTTTGACGGGATCGACCTGCGCACCACGTCCGAGCGCGCGAAGCGCAAATTGCGCGGGCGGCGTATTGCCTATGTCGCGCAATCGGCAGCGGCCAGTTTCAACCCTGCCCACAAGCTGATCGACCAATATGCCGAAGCGCCGCTGCTGCATGGCGTGATGGCGCGCGAACAGGCCCGTCATGATGCAATCGAGTTATATGACAAGATGCGCCTGCCCAACCCGCAAGAGATCGGCTTTCGCTACCCCCATCAGGTGTCCGGCGGGCAGTTGCAGCGCGCGATGACGGCCATGGCCATGGCCTGCCGCCCCGATCTGATCATCTTTGACGAACCGACTACCGCGCTGGATGTCACCACCCAGATCGAGGTTCTGGCAGCCATCCGCGACATTGTGCGCCAGTTCGGCACGGCTGCGATTTATATCACCCATGATCTGGCCGTGGTGGCGCAGATGGCGGATCGCATCAAGATTCTCTTGCGTGGCGAACAGGTCGAGGAGGCCGACACCCGCACCATGCTGGCCGCCCCGCGCGAGGATTATACCAAAAGCCTCTGGGCTGTGCGCAGTTTCGCGCGCGCCGAACAGCCTGCCGCCACGGATGATCCCATCATCTCGGTCAGGGGGGTGACAGCCGCTTACGGCAAGACGACGGTGTTGCAGGATGTGAGTTTCGACATTCACGCGGGCCGCACCGTGGCTGTGGTGGGCGAAAGCGGGTCGGGCAAATCGACCGCCGCGCGGGTTATCACAGGGCTTTTGCCCCCTGTGGCGGGTGAAATCCTGCTGGATGGCACGGCCTTGCCCCCCGATTACCGCGCGCGCACGCGCGACCAGTTGCGCCAGTGCCAGATGATCTATCAGATGGCCGACACAGCCCTGAACCCCAAACTGACCCTGCGCGAGATTATCGGACGGCCTGCCGAAATGTATCTGGGCCTGCATGGGCGCGCCTTGCGCGACAGGGTGCGTGCGTTGCTGGAGATGATCGAGCTGGAACCTGACAGCTATATCGACCGGCTGCCCTCGGAACTGTCCGGCGGCCAGAAGCAACGCATCGGCATTGCCCGCGCGCTGGCCGCCGATCCCCGCCTGATCATTTGTGACGAGGTGACATCGGCACTTGACCAGATCGTACAGGAGGGGATTTTGCGCCTGCTGGACAAGCTGCAATCGGAATTGGGGCTGGCCTATATGTTCATCACCCATGATCTGGCAACAGTGCGCGCGATTGCAGATGACGTGGTGGTCATGAAACAAGGCCGCATCGTCGAGCAAGGCACAAAAGCGCAGGTCTTTGCGCCACCGCATGCACCCTATACCGACCTGTTGCTGTCTTCCGTGCCGGAAATGGACCCTGACTGGTTAAGCAATCTACTCAAGGCGCGCAGCGTGTAGGCATGAGTGGCCGCTTTGCACTTTCATCCTTGGTCAAATATCCGCAGGGTTTCTCAAGGGGGGCGCGCCCCCCTTGAGGCAGGGGGGGAGGGGGACGGCAGTCCCCCAATCTGCCCTCACAGAGCGACACCGCCCATTTCGCAGATAATCGCCCATTCTTCTTGCGTGACCGGCTGCACTGACAGGCGCGGGGACTTGAGCAGCACCATAGCGCTCAGGCGCGGGTCGGTCTTGCACATCTCCAGTGTTACAGGGCGGACGAAGGGGTGCAGGGCTTTCACATCCACGCATTCCCAGCGCGGGTCGTCGCTGGTGCTGTCGGGATGGGCCAAAGCGATCACTTCGCACACCCCCACAACGGCCTTGTCCTTCTGGCTGTGGTAGAAAAACGCGCGGTCCCCAAGTGCCATTTCGCGCATGGTGTTGCGGGCCTGATAGTTGCGCACGCCGTCCCATTCCTCGCCTGTATCGCCCTTGGCGACCAGATCATCCCAGCCGAAAGCATCAGGTTCGGATTTCATCAGCCAATAGCGCATCAGCCGATAACCTTTTTCCATTCCTGCACGCGCACAGCTTCGAACAATCCCGCCTTTGCGTAAGGGTCATTTGCGCCCCAGTGTGTGGCCGCGTCACGATCGGGCAGGTCCAGCACGATCAGCGAGCCTGCCATCTCTCCGGCATCATCCAGCAGCGGGCCTGCCTGTACCACGCAGCCAGTTTCGGCCACATAGGCAAGATGGGCCTCGCGCGTGGCTTTGCGCAACTCCAGCGCGCCGGGTTTGTCTGTGCACAGCATCATGTAAAGGGGCATCGGTGTGGTCCTTTCATTCATCGGTCAGGGGGCGCGCCAGCAATGCCGCCAGCGCTTCGGGCAGGGTGATCAGGCCTTCGACAAGGGCTGCGACCATGCGTGTGATGGGCATATCAAGGCCGCGTGCCTTTGCCAGCTTTGCGACAGCGCGCGCGGTGGCCGCACCCTCGACTGTTGTGGCGCTGTCAAACGCGGCGCCGGACCCCAACGCAACCCCGTAGCGGAAATTGCGCGATTTCTCGGAACCGCAGGTCAGGATCAGGTCGCCCAGACCTGACAGGCCCGCCAAAGTGTCGGGCTGCGCACCAAGGGTCAGGGCAAGGCGCTGCATTTCGGCATAGCCGCGCGCCATCAGCGCCGCGCGCGCCGACTCGCCCAAGCCCGCGCCGACTGTGACGCCTGCCGCAATCGCAATCACGTTTTTCAACGCCCCCCCCAGTTCCGCGCCCACCACATCTGAATTGCGATAAAGGCGCAGGTTGGGTGTCGAAAGCTGTTCTTGCAAGGCCATACCAAGGGCCTTGTCCGCGCAGGCAAGGGTCAGCGCTGTGGGCAGCCCGCGTGCAATATCATCTGCGAAGCTGGGGCCAGTCAGCAACGCCACCCGCGCATCGCGCAGGACGGATCGGATCACGCCGACAGGCCCGATCATCAATTCCAGATCAATCCCTTTCGAGCAGGCGACAAGGGTTGTGTCGCGCAACGCTCCGCCATGTTCTGCCAGAAACGGGCGGGTCTGCTGCATGGGGATGGCAATCAGCACTATCGCCGCTGTGACTTGCGCCATATCGCTGGTGACGATCACGCCCTCTGGTAGCGGCACGCCGGGCAGTTTTACGCTGTTCTCGCGCATCTGGTTCAGCGCATCCGCCTGTGCAGGGTCGCGGCACCACAGCGTTGCATCGCCCAAGGCGCAGGCCAGTGCGGTGCCAAAGGCACCCGCGCCCAGAATTGCCACACTCATGCTTTCGCTCCTTTCTTGCCGGACCCAAGCAGGGGCGCTGCATCTGTGTCCAGTGGCCAGCGCGGGCGGGCTGCGAAATCGGGCGGTATGGGCGTGCCCGCGCGCATCTGCTCGATGCCCGCCCAAGCGATCATGGCGGCATTGTCGGTACACAGCGCCAGCGGTGGGGCAAGGAAAGCTGCGCCTGCTTGCTGCGCGACGGCTTCCAGTGCGCCGCGCAAGCTCTGGTTGGCCGCAACCCCGCCCGCCACTGCAAAGACAGGCTGGGCAGGTGCATCGGCCATATAGAGTGCCAGCGCGCGCCGCGCTTTCTCCGCCAGCAGGTCCGCCACAGCGGCCTGAAAACTGGCGCATAGATCGGCGCGATCATGCGCGCGCAAGCCGCCATGTTCGGTCACCAGCGCATCGCGCGTGCGCAGCACGGCTGTTTTCAGCCCCGAGAAGGACATATCGCACCCCGGCCTGTCCAGCAGCGGGCGGGGCAGGGCAAAGCGCTTGGGGTTGCCCTCGCGCGCGGCGGCTTCCACGCTGGGGCCGCCGGGTTGGGGCAGGGCAAGGAGTTTTGCAACCTTGTCAAACGCCTCTCCCGGGGCGTCGTCGATCGTGCCGCCAAGGCGCGTGAACCTGTCCGCGCCCGCGACCAGCAAAAACTGGCAATGCCCGCCCGAGACAAGCAGCATCAGATAGGGAAAGGAAATGCCATCTGTCAGGCGCGGGGTCAGCGCATGGCCTGCCAGATGGTTCACACCAAACAGCGGCAGGCCCGTGGCCGCCGCGATCCCGCGCGCCAGCACCACCCCCGACAACACGCCACCAATCAGGCCCGGCCCTGCGGTCACTGCCACAGCATCCAGATCTGCCAGTGTGACACCCGCTTTCGCCAGCGCCTCTTCGACTGCGATATCCAGCTTTTCGGCATGGGCGCGTGCGGCGATTTCAGGCACCACGCCGCCAAAGCCCGCATGCAATTCGGTCTGCCCCCAAACGATGCTGGACAAAATCTGTGGTGACTCGGGGGGGGCGTGACGGATCACAGCGGCGGCGGTGTCGTCGCAACTGCTCTCGATCCCCAGCACGGTCAGGGCCGTGGGGGCAGGGGCGGGCAGGTGGGACTGGGGTGCAGATGTCATGCCGCCTCCGGTTGCCAATGCAGACTGTTTCCAGCTACCACTGGCGCGGGGGGCGCACAATCCCGTGCGGCCCAAGCCTGTGCAAACTCTGGATCAAACATGCCCCAGCGCCCATGCCTTGTGCTGACACGACCACGCCCCGAGTCGGCCCGCTTCGCTGACCAAGCGCGGCAGGCAGGCTGGCGGGGCGAAATTATCATCGCGCCTTTGCTGGAAATCGTCTTGCACCCGCTGCAAGAGGGCGATTTTGCCGATGCGCGCACATTGGTTGTCACATCGCAGCATGCTGTCAGCGCGCTGGTTCAGGCAACAGACAGGCGCGACTGGGTGATCTGGGCTGTGGGGCCACGCACGGCAGAGGTGGCGCGCGATGCGGGGTTCTTGCATGTTCACCAGTCGGGGGGCGATGCAAAGGCCTTGCTGGCCGATCTGGCCCAATCCCCTCCGCCCGCGCCGGTTGTGCATGTCAGGGGTCATCATGTCGCAGCAGATATCGCCGCGGCGTTGCAAGCGCAGGGGCAAGAGGCAAGGTCTGTGGTGGGCTATGAACAGGTGTCATGCCGCCCGAGCGTGGCCGCTTGCGCGTGGCTGCGCGCGGGGGGCGATGTTGTGGTGCCTGTTTTCTCGCCACGCTCTGCCCGTTTGTTGGCGCAGGCCGTTCAGGATTGCGGGGCGGGTGCCACGCGGCTGCATCTGGTAGGCATCAGTGCGGCAGCGATTGACGCAGTGGGGCAGATGCCAACCGCCAGTCGCCATGTCGCAGCCAGTCCGGATGCGGCTTCTGTCTGTGCGGCACTTATGTCGGTGCAGCAGACGCTTGAGCCTTAGCGAAAGCCGCGATAAGGTAATCGGTATAGATATGCAGCTGCACCGCAGCACTGGGGAGCGAGGGTAAGAATTTGGCGCGAAGAACGACCAGAAAAAAAGGCCCGTCAAATACCGGCCAGGATACCACAGGTTCCGACCCCTCACGCACCCCTGACCCAGATGAGACAGCCGTTTCCGACACTGTAGACACGTCCAGTGATGCGGAAACCAGCCCCCCTGACAGTGCTGCGGGCACCACCACGCCAAGGCCCACCGAAGACCGGCAAGCGCGCGAGGTGGTGCAGGAAGCCGCGATAGCGACCGCAGACGAATCGCAACTGGCCAAAGATATTTCGCCATCCACAATCATGCCCGAAGCCGATCCTGCCGAACCTGACGCGCCAGTGCCTGCGGCGACGGCTGCGGGTGAAAAGCCGGATGAGGAAAGCGACGCGCCCATGGGCCTGTCCGCAACCACCCCTGAGGAAGCGCGGGCAGACATGACAGATACTCCTGCCCCAGCAGACGATAATTCGCTGCAATCCGCCCCTGAAGAAACGCGCAACCCCGAAATTTCAGAAACGGACAGAGCGCCAGAGGGTGCACCCATCGCTGCGGCACCCGAACTTGAAGGGCAAGAAGAAGCGCGCACCACGGATAGCACCGATACGGACAGCGGAAAAAATGTCGCACCCCCTGCGGCTGCGCCAGAGCGTAAGGGGGGGCTGTTTCCCTTACTGCTTGGGGGTGTGCTGGCAGGCGGTATCGGCTATGGCGCTGCCTATTTCGGCGCGCCACAAGCGGGCGACAACGGCGCGCTTGAGCAGCTGCGCAGCGACGTGGCAAGCCTGCGGTCGGACCTTGAAGCCGCGCGCGCACCAGTGGAACTGGGCGCATTGGAAGCGGAAATCGCCACCCTGCGTGACCAGATCGCAGAGCTGCCTCAGATGTCGGAGACGGGCGAACCCGTTGACCTTAGCGCCGAGGTTTCGGAATTGCGCGCGCTGATCGCTGCGGGCGGGGGCAATGATACGGGCGCGCTTCAGGCACGGCTGGATGATCTGGATGCGCGCCTGTCGCAGCAAGCCGACAATATGACACAGGAACTCGACAGCCTGCGCGCAGCAGTTGCAGATGCCCAAAGCGGAATTTCCGCCCTTGGGGTGGATGTGGCCGATTTGCGTGACTTGGGCGAGCGGCGTGTGATCGCGGCAGAAGCCGCTGTCGACGCCGCATTGGCGCAATCTGGACTGGACAGCCTGCGCGCCGCACTTGAAACGGGCGTTGCCTATGCAGATGCCGTTGCGCGCTTGGAACAGGCGGGTGTCAGTGTCCCCGAAGCGTTGGCGGCGCCTGCATCAACAGGTGTGCCAACCATCGAGATGCTGCAAGACAGCTTCCCGCAGGCCGCGCGTGCGGCCTTGCGCGAAGCCTTGCAGGGGGCACCGACAGAAAGCACTGCTGACAGGCTGGGCAATTTCCTGCGTGCGCAGACCGGTGCACGCTCGACCGCGCCGCGCGCGGGCGATGACCCCGATGCAGTGCTGTCGCGCGCAGGGGCCGCGATAGAGGCAGGCGATCTTGACACCACCTTGTCCGAGATTGACGCATTGCCTGCGCCCGCACAGGCCGCGATGGGCGACTGGCTGGGCGCCGCGCGCGCGCGCCTTGCCGCACGCGATGCTTTGCCCGAACTGATCAACACCGTCACGACAGAGTAAGGAAGTCTCTATGTTCTGGACATTATTCAAGATCCTGCTCTTTGTTGTGCTGGTTGTTGCGCTTGCCTATGGCGCGGGCCAGTTGATGGACAGCAACCAGACCGTCGGCTTGCGTATTTTTGATATGGAGTTTGTACTTGGCCCCATTCAGGCGCTGATTGCGCTGGGTGTGTTTCTGGTGGGCCTGTGGCTGGTGCTGAAACTGATCGGGCTGGCCTTTGCGGTGTTGCGTTTCATGAATGGCGACGAAACAGCCGTGCGGCGCTTCTTCATGCGCAACCGCGAAAAGCGCGGGCTGGATGCACTGTTGCTGGCAATGGTGGCACAGGCCGAAGGCGACGGAAAAACCGCGATCGCCAAAGCCGAGAAAGCCCATAAGCTGCTGAACCGTCCGGTTATGACCAATCTTCTGGTCGCACAGGCCGCCGAGACAAAGGGCAACCGTGCCTTGGCAGAAGAACGCTATAAGGCGCTTCTCGATGACAATCGCAGCCGGTTTGTGGCTGTGCAGGGGTTGATCCGGTCGAAATTGGATCAGGGCGACAAAGACAAGGCGCGCGCTCTTGCGGCCAAGGCGCTGGAAATGCAGCCCGCCCATGAGGCCACGCAGAACACATTGCTGCAATTGCAGACAGAGGCTGAAGATTGGGGCGGGGCGCGCAAGACGCTTTTGTTGAAGAAAACCTCTGGCAGCCTGCCGCGTGATGTCTGGCGCAGGCGCGATGCGATCCTTGCACTTCAGGAAGCGGACAAACTTGCTGCCCAAGGCGATCTGCCGCGTGCGCGCGAAGCCGCGATCGAGGCAAACCGTCTTTCGCCCGATCTGATTCCCGCCGCAGTTGCCGCAGCGCAGGCTTTGAGCGCACAGGGCAAAAGCAATTATGCCGCCAAGGCCATCAAACGGGCTTGGAAGGTGCAGCCGCACCCCGAACTGGCCGCAGCCTTTGCCGCCATTGAAAAAGACGAGACACCGCTACAGCGCAAGGCCCGTTTTGAAAAGCTGCTGCGCATGCATCCTGACGCCGCCGAAACCAAGCTGCTGCGCGCCGAGTTGCTGATCATGACCGAGGATTTCCCCGGCGCGCGCCGCGCCTTGGGCACCGTGTATGAAAGCGCCCCAACTGTGCGCGCCCTGACCATTATGGCCGCAATCGAGCGGGGAGAAGGCGCGGATGATGCGGTTGTGCGCGGCTGGCTGGCGCGCGCCTTGACTGCCAAGCGTGGCCCGCAATGGGTATGCACAAAATGTCAGCATGTGCATGCAACCTGGCAGGCGATCTGCGACAATTGCGGTGCGTTCGATACGCTGGAATGGCGCGAAGCGCCAGACAGCACTGGCCCATCTGCCACTCAGACAGAGCTGTTGCCGCTGATCGTGGGCAGCCTGCCGAAACCTGTCGAAACGGCTGATGCGGTTGTCGAGGGCGATGTTGTCGAAAGCGCGGACCCGGTGAATAAAACCGCTTAAAGGGTCTGGTCGCCGCAGAAAACCGATGCTAAAGCGCAACTCAAGGTGCCGCTGTAGCTCAGTTGGTAGAGCACGTCATTCGTAATGATGGGGTCGGGGGTTCGAGTCCCTTCAGCGGCACCACTTTCTCATCCAAAATCATCCAATGACATCCGGAAATCCTTAGTTTATAAAGGTTTTTGTGATGCTTGTTGTCCGATCGCGTTCAGCCTAGTCCGATAGGATGCCCCCGGTTTGGGGGCATCTGCGGGGGCATCGCGAGTGATGCAGAAAAGTGATGCCCCCAGATGCCATTGACCGATACTCAGATTCGAAACCTGAAACCAAAGGACAAACCCTACAAGGTTTCGGACTTCCAAGGGCTCTACGTGACGATCGCTCCGTCTGGTTCGCGTCTGTGGCATATGAAGTACCGGATCGATGGCCGCGAGAAGCGGTTGTCCTTTGGCGCCTATCCGGCGATCTCTCTCGCACAGGCACGCAAGTTGCGCGACGATGCCAGAGCACGACTTGCCGCTGGTGAAGATCCGGGCGAGGTCAAGAAGGAAGAGAAGCGCCAGAAACTGCTTGTGCAGGAGTCGATTTTTGCGAAGCTCGCGGAAGCCTACAAATCCAAGGCCGAAAAGGAAGGGCGCGCGGACGCCACCAAGATCAAGACGGAATGGCTTCTGGGCATGGCAATTGATGCGTTCGGAAATAAGCCCATCGCAGAAGTGACGTCGCCCATGGTTCTAGCCTGCCTCCGCATGGTCGAGGCAAAGGGAAACCACGAGACCGCCAAGCGACTTCGCGCCAAGATCGGTGCGGTCTTCCGCTATGCCATTGCATCCGGTGTTGTCGAACACGACCCCACCTTTGCGTTGCGGGATGCCCTTATTCGACCCAAGGTCAAATCGCGCTCTGCCATCACGGATCCAAAAGAATTTGGTGGCTTGTTGCGTTCGATAGACAGGTTTCAGGGGCAGGTAACGACACGGATCGCGTTGCGGTTACTCGCCATTCTCGCCCAGCGACCAGGTGAGTTGCGGCAGGCGACGTGGGCAGAGTTTGATCTTGAAAAGGCGATCTGGTTGATCCCTGCCGAGAGGATGAAGATGCGCATGCCGCATTCTGTGCCGCTGCCTGCGCAGGCTTTAGGTTTGCTGAAAGACTTGAAGCGCATCACCGGCAATGGCGTCTTCCTGTTCCCCTCGTTGAGGTCGATGTTGCGTCCAATGAGTGAGAATACTCTGAACGGCGCGCTTCGTCGCTTGGGCTATGATGGGGATGAAATGACAGCGCATGGGTTCCGCGCAACATTCTCGACCTTGGCCAATGAAAGCGGGCTGTGGAACCCAGACGCAATAGAGCGTGCCTTAGCCCATGTTGATGGTAACAAGATCCGCCGGATCTATGCCCGTGGCGAGTTTTGGGAAGAACGTGTACGACTTGCCGATTGGTGGGCTGGATATTTGGATGAGGTGGAGGCAGGATCGCCCAACTAACGGTAGAAGGGTGGTCATGTGTCAAACGAACCGTCGCGGGCTTACATCACGACGAAGATATTGCAACGTCGCTATGGCAGGCTATTGAAATGGAGAAAACCTGTCATCCACAACATCAGGGGTCCGTACCATCCGGACGTCTTTGATGGCTTTGCTTTTGATTTGGCTCTTTCAATCAAGGTCTGCAAGGAAACCTTGCAGGACATGACGGACGCGGAGTTTTTCGAGCGATTCGACCTCAGAGGAGAGGTCAGCAACCCAGCGCATACCATGGCAGAACGCCTCACGCTCTCTGAGCTGAGAGCGGTGTTCAGGCAGGAACCAGTCTGGTTTGCGGGCGGTTTCGGCGTTGAAGGCCGTGAAGCAGATGTGCAGCACTGGGCAAGAATGCAAAGATGGTCCCTAGACGAAGCCGCCGCTCTTTCCATTGGATTTGAACCATGTGGCGATTTGCTGGAGGGGACCGATGGGATGCCGGTTCAAAGTGATGTTCTTGCCTTCTACTTCAAAAGGCGCGCCTTGATTGAAGACAACTTCGATTGGAGCAGTGTCGCTGCGCCATGCCGGAACAGCGTCCCAGACTTGGTGCGATGGTTTGATAAGGTTGAACTGGACGTGCCGGAACAGCTTTTGGCAGCGGCTGACAAATACCATGCTCTCGGCATTGGAAAGAAATCAAAGCTGGGCCGTTCCAATGCTGCCGATGACAAGCCGCTAGACCCAAGGGAAAGGTCTACTATGCTGAAGTTGATCATCGCCCTAGCCGTGAATGGGTATGGCTACGATCCCAGGGCAGAACGCAGCACAATACCTTCTGAAATCGAATCAGACATGAATCTTCTCGGCGTAGGGATCAATCTCGAAACGATCAGAAAGCACCTCAGAAGCGGTTCAGTGCTACTTGATACTGAGGTGCTGGAGGATACCGGGGCCTCTGGGCGGATTAAGAAGGATAAGAACCCCCGTTAAGGCGGAATAAGTCGGACCACATCTCTATTTGGTTAGCGAGAGCGCTGATCGTCCTCCGACTTAGTCGGACTTGGCAACATCACCTCAGACGCAATCGCTATGAGGTGCACCAAAATGCCCAACCATCCTTTTCCTCGGACAGGCTATGTCCGCTTGTCGTCCATCCTTGCTCCCGCAGGGCCGATCCCCGTTTCCAAATCGACTTGGTGGCAGGGTGTGAAGGATGGCCGCTTCCCGAAGCCTCATAAGCTGGGTCCTCGCACCACTGTCTGGAAGGCAGAGGACATTCGGTCCTTGTTCGAGTCCGAGGATGCTGGGGATGTATAAGTATCCGAAGTCCAAGAAGATCAAAGCCGCACGCAGCTACACGATCCCCGAAGTTGCGGAGGTGCTGGGATGTTCGACCCGCACCGTGCGCAACTGGGCAGGGATGGGCCTGCGCGTGCTGACCGGAAATCGCCCCTATCTGATTGTTGGCGATGACCTGAAAAAATTCCTCGCAGATCAGAGCGCCAGCAAGAAGGTCAAACTTGCCCCGAACGAGCTGTATTGCCTGTCCTGCAAAGCACCGCGTCAGCCGCTGGGTTTGATGGCCGACGAAATCCGTCAGACTGCTACAATCTCGCGCCTTGTCGGCCTTTGCGAGGTCTGCGGTGGCACCTGCAACCGGATGATCAGCGCCCGCGCGCTGCCTGAGTTCGCGCGCATCTTTGACATCGCCAGCAAGCAGACACTCACAGCCTAAAGGATACATCGAAACCTAACTGCAGTTGTCACTTGAACAGGAGCATCCAATGACACGCAAAATTCACGAAGAAAACGAGCGTATTAAGCGCCGTTACCTCACCTTCCTGCGCGAGGCGAAGCGGGCCGATCATGCGACCGTTGACAAGGCGGCAGACGCGATCCTCAAGTTCGAACGGAGCACTGGCTGCAAGCCGTTCAAGCGGTTTCATATCGATCAGGCGACCAGTTTCAAACGTCAGCTTGAAGGCGATGCCAATAGCCGCACAGGCAAGCCGTTGTCTAAGGCAACGATTGACGGAACCCTGCGTCTGGTAAAGGTTTTCTTCCAGTGGCTCTCGGGTCAGCCGGGCTACAAGTCTCGCATCAGCTATGCCGATGCGGAATACTTCAATCTGAACCGTAAGGATGCCCGCATCGCCCATACCGACCGCGACACACCTTATCCGACGATGGAGCAGTGCCGTCACGCGTTCTCGCTGATGCCAAGTGGGACCGCGGTAGAGAAACGCAATCGGGCGATCTTTGCCTTTCTGATGCTCACGGGCGCGCGTGACGGTGCCATTGCTTCGGTTCGCCTCAAGCACATTAATCTGGACGAAGGCTGTTTCTATCAGGATGCGCGCGATGTGAAGACCAAGTTCGCCAAGACCTTCACAACCTGGTTTTTCCCTGTCGATGCTGTCTATCTCGAAAGCCTCATCGACTGGATTACCCACTTGCGTCAGGATCGTTTGTTCGGGCATGAAGATGCCTTGTTCCCCAAACCTGAACAGGGCCTGATTGACGGCTGTTTCGCCACGATTGGCCTCTCGCGTACCATTTATGGAAACGCTGGAAAGATCCGCGAAGTAATCAAGGATGCCTTCATCAACGCTGGCCTTCCGCCGTTTGGGCCGCACAGCTTCCGTAAGATGCTGGTGAAATACGGTGATCAAAAGTGCGCTACGCGAGAGCAGTTCAAGGCGTGGTCGCAGAATCTCGGACACGACTCTGTTGTCACAACGATTAGCGCCTATTGTCCAGTGTCCAACGAACGCCAAGCAGAATTGATTCGAGGGTTAAGTATTGCCATATGCGCCACCCGCGATGACTAAGTGCTAAAAAATTGAAATTGAACATGATTTGACGATGCCGGACCGAGCTGTTCAAAAGAATTGAGGGGGGAATAAATGACTTGCTTCATTCCAGCGCAATGGGGCAAGTTGCTGTTAGTCGTCGACAACACAATCAACTTGCAATACTTTCAGTAGTACCGCCTAGGATAGACTTTGATTAATTATGCTCACTCTGTAAGTGGTCAGCCAAAAGATTGTTGGGAAACGCTGGAAGATCATCTTGCAGCCGTGGCACGCACGGCTGGTGAGAACGCAGCTGTAATCGGCGCACAACCTTTGGCAGAGGCCGCAGGTTGGTTACATGATCTTGGCAAGGTAAAGCCGAGATTTCAGGACAAATTGCATGGCCACCCTAACAACACCTCGCATAGCGGCGAAGGTGCGCGATATGCGGATGCGCATATAAGGGGTGTGAATGGCAAGCTGGTTGCGTTTTGTATTGCGGGCCACCATTCGGGCTTGCCCAATGGTCTGGCGCGCTCGTATGGGAAGCCGTCGACTGCCCTGCGCGAGCGGTTGGAGCAAAGCGAGGATGTCGCGCTGCCGGATGGGGTGTGCCTGCCGGAGCAGACACTATCCACACCTTTGACTGGCCTTCCCAAGGATCCGTATTTTGAAGTGCAGTTCTTCACCCGGATGCTGTTTTCAACCCTTGTAGACGCGGATTTCATTGAAACCGAACGCTTCTATACCCCCGGCGCACCACGCGGCACACAGGCGGACTTGCGGGGGTTGCGCGATGCACTGTCACTGACGCTTGGCGCGTTCCCACCGCCCAAGACGCTGTTGAACCGGCTTCGCGCAGAGGTTCTTGCGGCAGCCGCAAATAGCGCGGCACTGGAACCGGGGTTCTTTTCGCTGACAGTGCCGACGGGCGGGGGCAAGACCTACGCTTCGCTGCGGTTTGCGCTGGATCATGCCGTGGCGCATGGGTTGCGCCGCGTGATCTATGTAGCGCCGTTTACGGCGATCATCGAACAGACAGCAGATGTGTTTCGCAAAGCCCTTGGCGACAAGGATGCCGTGCTGGAGCATCATTCCGCCTTTGATCTGCAGGACATCGACAATAAAGACGATGAAGATGCTGCCGAACGCATGAAACTGGCTGCGCAGAACTGGGACCGCCCAATCATCGTAACGACAGCGGTGCAACTTTACGAGAGCCTGTTCGCCAACCGCACGCAAAAATGCCGCAAGCTGCACAATATGGCGCGTTCAGTGATTATCCTTGACGAAGCTCAATCGCTACCGGTGAATTTTTTGCGCCCCTGTCTGGCCGCGTTGAAGGAGTTGACACGTGGCTATGGCTGTTCGGTGGTGCTATGCACCGCGACGCAACCAGCGATCAGTGATGATGACGGGCTGAACGTGCCAGAGGCGATTGTAAAAGCCGAAACCCGCGAAATCGCCCCCGACCCGGACCGCCTGTATGCCCAGCTGACTCGGGTGAATGTGCAGAAAGTGGGCACATTGAGCAATGACGCGCTTGCGCAGCGTGTCGCCGGGCGCAAGGCGCTGGTGATTGTCAACAACAAGCGCCAAGCACGCGCTTTGTTCGGCCTGCTCGGAAAGGGAACTGCCCTTCATCTGAGCACCAATATGACCGCACGGCACCGCCAGCAGGTTTTGGCCCGGATCAAGGATGGCTATGATGGCCCCGTAATTTCGACAGCTCTGGTAGAGGCTGGCGTGGATCTGGATTTCCCTGAAGTCTGGCGTGCTGTCGCGGGGCTGGATTCCATTGTTCAGGCCGCAGGGCGCTGCAATCGCAACGGGCTTCTGGACAAGGGGCAGGTGTTTGTCTTTGAACCCGAAGACGGGTTTCCGCCGCCGCCCGAACTTGCACTGAATGCCACTATTGCCCGCGATGTTATGCGCGACTATCCCGACCCGCTGCACCCCGATGCCGTATGCGCATATTTCAAGCGGCTGTACTGGGACCGCAGTGCCGATCTGGACAGTCGGCAGATCATGCGACGGATTGCCGAGGCAAAATTCGAATTTCCCTTTGCCGATATTGCCGCCGATTTCCGCTTGATCGAGGAAGTGACCCGCCCGTTGATCATCGGGGTCGGTCCTTATGGTCTGGACCGTGCGGGCGTAAATTTGCTGGAGCATGGTAAATATCCCGGCGCCATTGCGCGGGCTATGCAGCGCTTCACTGTTTCGGTGGCACCCCGCATCCGCAATGAACTGGTGCGCCTCGGCGCGGCCCATATGGTGCGGCCGGATGAGTTCGGGGATCAGTTTGTCGTTCTGGATAATATTCGTCTGTATGATGAGGAGGCGGGGTTTTCGCCGGAAGATCCAGAAGATCTGGGGAATGTAATTATTTAGGGAGGGCTGCGTGAGCTACGGCATCAAACTGCATATCTGGGGCGAGTATGCCTGTTTCACCCGCCCGGAAATGAAGGTCGAGCGCGTCTCTTACGATGTGATCACCCCATCAGCTGCGCGCGGCATTCTGGAAGCGGTGCATTGGAAACCGGCAATTTCATGGGTGGTTGACCGCATTCATGTCCTCAACCCCATCCGGTTTGAAAATATCCGTAAGAACGAGGTCGGCGCGAAAATCTCGGCGCGCAATGCAAAATCCGCGATGGTCTCGGGCGATCTGTCAGGGCTGCATATGGCGGTGGATGACCATCGTCAGCAACGTGCTACGCTTGCATTGCGTAATGTGGCCTATGTGATCGAGGCGCATTTCGAGATGACGGACAAGGCCGGTGATGACACCCCGGCCAAGCATTTCGACATTTTTCGCCGTCGCGCGCAGAAGGGGCAGTGTTTTCACCGACCCGCGCTTGGCCTGCGCGAATTTGCGGCCAGTTTCGACTGGGTGGAGGATGCGCCGCAATCTGCGCTCAGGGGTCAGCAGGATCTGGGCTGGATGCTTTATGACATAGATTTCGCAAATGACCGGACGCCGCAGTTTTTCCGCGCCGAACTGGTGGACGGGGTGATTGATGTGGCCGCCGCGCGCGACGGGGGAATGGTGCGATGACTATTCTGGCATCCCTCGCGCGGTTGTATGACCGCATGGCAGAGAAGGGCGAAGCCCCGCGCCCCGGTTTCTCGACCGAGAATATTTCCTTCGCTGTGGTGCTGGATACGGATGGCACACCGCTACGGTTGGCTGACAAGCGCAGCCTTGCAGGCAAGAAACCCGCGCCGGTGCCCATGGCGGTGCCTGAGCCACCAAAAGACCGTCGAGGTTTAAAGATCGTTCCCGGATTTCTTTGGGATCCCAGCCCATATTCATTGGGGGTTTCTGCTAATTCAGAGAAGAAGCTCTCTCTGACTTCCGACAATGCCCACGAAAAGTTTTCTGCCTTCAGGGAGAAGCACCTCGATCTTTTGAAGGATACAGATGACTTGGTGCTTCTATCAGTAGCGAAGTTCCTTGAAAATTGGAAACCAGCAGAGATCGAACGCCTGCCAGGCTTCTCGCCCGAACTTCTGAAAACAAATATCGTTTTTGAGATAGATGCAGGCGGTGAGAGAGGATTTGCACACGAACGAGCCGCGATCAGGAAACTTCCCATCGCCGTGTCGGATGCCCATACTGCCACTTGCTTGGTTTATGGAGAAATTGCGCCGATTACACGGTTGCACCCAATGTTTGGCAGCATATCGGACAAGCAAGCCGCTATCGTTTCATTCAATATCGGTTCTAAGGATGAAAGAGGCGCGGCGAGCAGTTACGGAAAGACTCAGGGCGACAATGCGCCGGTATCCGAAGCCGCGGCCTTCGCCTATGGCACGGCGCTGAACGCGCTTTTGGCGCGCGGGTCCACGCGCAACATCCGCATTGCAGATACGACTGTCGCGTTCTGGGCCGAAGCGCCCGACCCGGAAGTTGCGAATATGTGCGACATCATGATGGGTGATGCCCTTAATCCGCGTGACGAGATGGATGCCCGGAATGAATTGCGCGCGGCGCTGCAGAATGTGGCCGAAGGGCGGGCAGGGGGCGACCCACGGCTGGACCCGCAGGCGCGCGTCTATATGCTGGGGCTTGCCCCCAATGCGGCGCGGTTGTCGGTACGCTTCTGGTATCCCGGCACCTTCGGGGATTTCGCGCGCAATGTGACGCAGTTCTGGGACGACCTGAGCATTCTGCCCGCGCCATGGAAAGGCCCGCCTGCCGTATGGTCGCTGCTGTATGAAACCGCACTCAGGGTAGGCGGCAGGCCCAAGCCAGAGACGATCTCTCCGCTTCTGGGCGGGCAGGTGATGCGTGCAGTCCTGACCGGACAGCCTCTGCCGCGCATGCTTCTGTCCGCCGTGATCGGGCGCATCCGCGCGGATGGAGACATCAATGGCCGCCGCGCCGCCATCTGCAAAGCCGTCATCAACCGAGCATCCAAACAGGAGGGAATCCCCGTGAGCCTCGATCCAGACAATACCAACCCGGCCTATTGCCTTGGGCGATTGTTCGCCGCCTATGCTTATGCCGAGCAAAGCTATGCAAAACGTAACGCAACGATCCGCGACAAATATCTGGCTGGCGCTTCTGCCAATCCGGCGCGCGTTTTCCCCTTGTTGATGCGTGGCTATGAGCACAACAGATCGGGCTTGATGAAGGTTACGGATCAGAGGCGCGGAAGCGGAGTTAAGGCGGATCGCGCGGTCTCGGCAATTCTTGAATTACTTGATGGCGCGCAGGATTTGCCCACGTCCCTGAACATGGATGACCAAGGAAAATTCTTTGTCGGCTTCTATCACCAATGGAATGCCTTTTTTCAAAAACCAGAAGAGGCCGCCGATGCCGCTGCCGACCCAATCTTGGAGAATTTTGAATGACTTCTCTACAAAACCGTTATGACTTTGTGCTGTTCTTCGATGTGGCCAATGGCAACCCGAATGGCGACCCTGATGCAGGCAACCTGCCGCGCATGGACCCTGAAACCAATCAGGGGCTGGTGTCGGATGTAGCGATCAAGCGCAAGATCAGAAATTATGTCGAGGCTTCGCATGGCGGCGATGCGGGGCATCGCATCTACATGAGCGAACGCGCCGTCCTGAACGAGGCCCATCAAGAAGCATGGACCGCCACAGGTGTCGCCCCGGCAAAGGGCAATGATTATTCCAACTTGCCAAAGGATCAGGCTGAAGCGAGATCCTTGACTGATTGGATGTGCGCCAATTTCTTCGACATCCGCAGTTTCGGGGCCGTGATGACAACAGGCGTGAATTGCGGGCAGGTGCGCGGCCCTGTGCAGATTACCTTCGCGCGATCGGAAGAACCCATCCTGCCGCTGGAGATTTCGATCACGCGATCATCGGTTACCAATGAAAAGGACCGCGACAAGGAACGGACCATGGGCCGCAAGCACATCGTGCCCTATGGCCTGTATCGTGCGCATGGGTTCATCAATGCCAAATTGGCAGAGAAAACCGGCTTCTCTGAGGATGACCTGCAAACCCTGTGGACCGCATTGCGCGACATGCTTGACCTTGACCGTTCCGCCGCGCGCGGTGAAATGGCCGCGCGCCGCCTGATCGCATTTCGTCATGACAGTGCGCTTGGCAATGCACAGGCGCATAGGTTGTTCGAGCGCGTTACTGTCCATCGCCGCTCTGGCGATGACACAATCCCGGTCGGTGACCCGCGCACCCATAATCTGCCCCCTGCACGCGCGTTCACAGACTACCAGATCACGCTGGACAGCGACCACCTTCCACAGGGCATAGAGATCATTGAACCCTTCTGAAGTGTGACCTGACAAGGGGAGACCTGCAATTGCCTGCGATCTACAAGATTACTTATCCGAACGGTAAGATATATGTGGGTCAGGACCGGACCGATACGCTCACCTATTTCGGTAGTGTGAACTCCGAGTTGGTTGCGGCTGATTTCAACCTGGACGAACAGTCTGACTTTACCATCAGAAAACAAATTCTCTGGTATCGGAAAGAAACAAGCAGAAAGGAAATCACACAAAAGGAACAAGAGCTTATCTTGATTCTTGGGGCGAACAACCCTTCTGTCGGGTATAATCGGTGGCCGCGATATCTGCACAGTTCTGTCTGCAGAAAGAATGAAGATGACATCGGCATCTGACGACATCCCGCTTTCGGCCTTGCAGCACTGGCTCTATTGCCCGCGCCAGTATGCACTGATCCATATCGAACGGATCTGGGCCGAAAACACCTTTACCGCAGAAGGGCGGCTGCTGCATGAACGCGCCGATTTAGGCCGTCCCGAAAGCCGCCCCGGCATCCGCATGCTGCGCGGGGTCGAAATCCGGTCAGACCGATTTGGGCTGCATGGAGTTGCCGATGTCGTGGAATTGCGCGGCGGGCGCCCCTATCCTGTAGAATACAAGCGCGGGAAACCGAAAACACATCGTGCCGATGAAGTGCAGCTTTGCGCGCAAGCCCTTTGCCTTGAAGAAATCTTTGCCTGCAACATACCCGAAGGCGCGCTTTTCTACGGCCAGACCCGGCGACGCAGCCTTGTTCCCTTTGACGCCGAGTTGCGCGCATTGACGCTTTCGGTCGCGGATGCAGTGCGCGCCTGCCGTGACGCTGGCACATTGCCCACGCCCGGCTACAAGGCAGAGCGCTGTGATCGCTGCTCTTTGCTGCAGGATTGTCTTCCGCAAATCGCCGCGCGCAGCCAGACTGTCGCACGCTGGCTGGAACGCGCGATTGCGACGCAGGGGGTGCCGGAATGAAAAAGCTACTAAATACCCTTTACATCACGTCCGAAGGGGCATGGGCGCATAAGGATGGCGCCAATGTCGTTGTCCAGCTTGAAGGCAAGGAGCGCGGGCGCGCGCCGTTGCATCTGCTTGGGGCAATCATCTGTTTCGGGCAGGTGGGCGTTTCGCCGCAACTGATGCACGCCTGCGCTGAGGCTGGTATCTGTATCACATATCTGGGGTGGTCGGGCCGGTTTCTGGCCCGTGTCGAAGGGCCGGTCAGCGGCAATGTCCTGTTGCGTCGGGTACAGCATGACCGCACCCTGAATGACCCACTGCCTGTGGCCCGCGCGATGGTCGCGGCAAAGGCCGCCAATCAACGCGGTGTGCTGCGTCGGGCGATACGCGATTACGGTGATCCCGATGGCCGTCTGGACGCTGCAGAACGTCGGTTGTCAGATGTCGCGCGCCGTGCGCTGGATGCACCGGATGGTGACAACCTGCGCGGTCAGGAAGGCGAGGCAGCCAACGCCTATTTCTCGGTTTTTGCCAATCTGATCCGGGCGAAGGACATGGCGTTCAACGGCCGCTCCCGCCGACCGCCGCGCGATGCGGCAAATGCGCTGTTGTCGTTCCTGTATGTGCTGCTGGCCGCGGATTGCCGTGCTGCGCTGGAAGCCGTGGGCCTTGATCCGCAGATGGGATTTCTGCATCGCGACCGTCCCGGTCGTGCCAGCCTTGCGCTTGATCTTATGGAAGAATTTCGCGCGCCACTTGCTGACCGCTTGTGCCTGTCGCTGATCAATCGCCGTCAGCTTGGCCCGCGCAGTTTCGAGTATCAGGAAACCGGCGGCGTTGTCCTGTCTGATGAGGCGCGCAAAACCGTCCTGACCGCCTGGCAGGAACGCAAGCGCAGCCCGATCGAGCATGTTTTCCTGAAAGAAAAACTACCCTTCGGGTTGTTTCCCTATGTTCAGGCGCAACTTCTGGCACGGCACCTGCGCGGCGATCTGGATGGATACCCCGCATTCATCTGGAGATAGGAATGCTGGTTCTGATCACTTATGATGTCAAAACCGATACCGCCGCTGGGCGTCGCCGGTTGCGTCGGATAGCCCAAGCCTGTCTCGATTTCGGGCAGCGCGTGCAGTATTCGGTCTTCGAATGCGATGTCGACCCCGCAACCTTTACAGCATTGCGCGCGCGGCTGCTGTCAGAATATAACGAGAAGGAAGACAGCCTCAGATTTTACCACCTTGGATCAAACTGGAAGCGACGTGTAGAGCATCACGGTGCAAACCCCGCCACAGATTTCGACGGTGTCCTTATTATCTAACCGGTTTCGACGCAGGCCGGAAGCGGGTCCCGCGCACCCCAAGCGGACACCAAAACCCCGGTAGGTTCGCATTTCGCCCTGCTCTTTGAAATTGTTCATAATTTTTTCATACCGTTTGCCACATTGGGCACGCGATGACTTGGCTTTGACAGATGTTCGCAAAGAAACAGGGTTTTGCTCAATGAAAGCATTCTGTTAAGCCATAAGGGTCGCCCCCCACACGGGGGCGTGGATTGAAACCTTCGCAAACTCGCCCCACGCCTTTTTCGCTCCGGTCGCCCCCCACACGGGGGCGTGGATTGAAACGCTTGTCTCTGCGCTTCTGTGCGGCTGTGCGGGCGTCGCCCCCCACACGGGGGCGTGGATTGAAACATGCGCTGCCTGCAATATCCGGCCATCGTAAAACGTCGCCCCCCACACGGGGGCGTGGATTGAAACCCACAAAATCTGGTGCAGCATGAAGAATTCCCCGGTCGCCCCCCACACGGGGGCGTGGATTGAAACACCAGCACCAGCGCCCGCGCGCATTTGGAGCAGGCGTCGCCCCCCACACGGGGGCGTGGATTGAAACACCTCATCTAGGCCATCATCAAGGGGCGCATTGGTCGCCCCCCACACGGGGGCGTGGATTGAAACTAGGCCAAGTCCGCAGCGGCGAAAACATGACCGACGTCGCCCCCCACACGGGGGCGTGGATTGAAACCATATCATCTCTCCCGTCTCTGGGTGGAAGAGAAGTCGCCCCCCACACGGGGGCGTGGATTGAAACGCCCGCTCGACCAGCACCACCGAAGCCATATTGCCGTCGCCCCCCACACGGGGGCGTGGATTGAAACATGACTATCTGCGCAATCAGGGCAACACTGGCGCGTCGCCCCCCACACGGGGGCGTGGATTGAAACATGCGCTTATCCCCAAAGGCAGGCAAAACACCGTTGTCGCCCCCCACACGGGGGCGTGGATTGAAACAAGAGGCGCGCCAGACCTTGCGGTTGCCTCGCGTCGCCCCCCACACGGGGGCGTGGATTGAAACAAAGCCGAAATCAGCGGGGCCGGTTGCTGTCTGTGTCGCCCCCCACACGGGGGCGTGGATTGAAACGCAGATCAACGCGGGCGCTTGGGTCTGTCTGCATAGTCGCCCCCCACACGGGGGCGTGGATTGAAACTTCGGCCCGGCGCAAAATCGTGCTGACCGCCTGCCAGGTCGCCCCCCACACGGGGGCGTGGATTGAAACATAGGCAGTGCGCCAATGCCGCGCATTTCGACCTTGTCGCCCCCCACACGGGGGCGTGGATTGAAACGTGATTGTCCAGTCCACAACACCCACCGGATCAGGTCGCCCCCCACACGGGGGCGTGGATTGAAACTTTTGTGTGTTGCTGCTGTGTTGGTCGCGTGTTGGTCGCCCCCCACACGGGGGCGTGGATTGAAACAGAATGACTATCGGTATTACCGATCCCCAATCAGGTCGCCCCCCACACGGGGGCGTGGATTGAAACCGCGCCATTGGCCTAAAGCTTCCCCGCTGCGGGCGTCGCCCCCCACACGGGGGCGTGGATTGAAACAAACAGCACATTGACGGCGGATGTTGATGTTCTGCGTCGCCCCCCACACGGGGGCGTGGATTGAAACATGACGCAATCTGTGGCGCGTGCGCCGGACGGTGGTCGCCCCCCACACGGGGGCGTGGATTGAAACATGATGAGACGAGATCGATCTTTCGAGGTTCACTTGTCGCCCCCCACACGGGGGCGTGGATTGAAACCTCAGGGAGGATGCGCGGTTATGCCCCCGCGCGTGTCGCCCCCCACACGGGGGCGTGGATTGAAACTGCTTATCTGTCCAGGGCGCGCCCGAAAGGACCGGTCGCCCCCCACACGGGGGCGTGGATTGAAACATGACCAGATAGCGACAAGGATTTAACCAATGGCTGTCGCCCCCCACACGGGGGCGTGGATTGAAACCCCAGCCTTCTCAAGCAAGCGCAATTCACCCCAGCGTCGCCCCCCACACGGGGGCGTGGATTGAAACAAGTCATTTTCGGACATGCGCCGCGCAAGAGCGGGTCGCCCCCCACACGGGGGCGTGGATTGAAACAACACCTGCATAGAACCCGGCTGGCACGGCTGGCGTCGCCCCCCACACGGGGGCGTGGATTGAAACATGCAAGCCATTGTTGTTTGGCAAGGCTGTCTGTGTCGCCCCCCACACGGGGGCGTGGATTGAAACATTTTAATCTCCAATCAATAAGGGTTGTGCGCCAGTCGCCCCCCACACGGGGGCGTGGATTGAAACGTATGCCCGCCCATCCCGAATGCAGATCACTGGACGTCGCCCCCCACACGGGGGCGTGGATTGAAACCTGCATAGACGACAGGGCGCGGCAAATTTCATCGAGTCGCCCCCCACACGGGGGCGTGGATTGAAACGGCGGGCGCAATGCTTGGCAGCGTTTGGCGGATCGGTCGCCCCCCACACGGGGGCGTGGATTGAAACTGGCGCGCTTGGTCTGACGATCTTGGCGCAGACGTCGCCCCCCACACGGGGGCGTGGATTGAAACAACTCCGTCACGCGGGGCCGGATTGCCAGAATGGGTCGCCCCCCATACGGGGGCGTGGATTGAAACTATCGCCCATGTGATAGCCGTGTGCTTGAGCGTGTGTCGCCCCCCATACGGGGGCGTGGATTGAAACCGCTGATGGCAACTGACGTAATCGCCTTCCCGCGTCGCCCCCCATACGGGGGCGTGGATTGAAACTGTGCAGCGCGGTCTTGCCCACATCGAGCAAGCCGTCGCCCCCCATACGGGGGCGTGGATTGAAACTGCCCGTCAAATAAATGATGTCGCTTGGATTGCCCGTCGTCCCCCAGGCGGGGCGTGGCTTGAAACACGCGTGTCGGTGGCAATTTTTATCGCCCTGACAGCCTCCGCCCGACAAGCGCGCGTGAGCTTTTCTTCAACACGAATGCTGTAAAAGATGTGACTGAGAGGGTTTGTATCCTGTAGTGGGCTTGTTAACGTACCATCAAAAAGTCAATTTCCTTTGCCAGAACCGGACCAACGCCAAGCCTGATAGTTGTGAGTGCGAAAGCGTGTGGGGGCATTATTGGGGGCATGATGAACTTTATATCTTAAATTTAATATGATTAACAGTACGTTGGTTTTTGAAGTTGAGTCCCTTCAGCGCACCAGTTTAAGCTGAAACTGGATTGACACGGCATTTCCCTGATCTGTCTGATAAGATCGGGCTGAGGTTTTGGGCATGCCGTCTGCTAGGTCATTCTGACATAGATTTTTGCTAGGCTTTGGCGCAGTCTGGGGTAGACTGGGGCAATGCGCTGGTCTTTTGCATGGTACATCAGGGGTGTGTATTGGTGTCGGTTCAGCGACGATATTTGTATGAATGATATTTTGACATGAAGACAGATTTGAAACGGGCGAAAGACGCGTCAGCCACAGGCGACCGCCTGCCCCCCATGATGCAGTTTCACGATGTGCTGATAGACCGGGCCGCGAACCGGCAGGTGCCCGGTGCTGCATGGCCTGATTTTGACACACAGTTTCATGCGCGATTGCTGCGGCGGGGGCGGGTGGTGTGCACAGCCCCCAAAATCGACGCAGCCGCTGCCGAGACGCAGGAAAACCCGGTGATTTTCGCGTCGGTCTATGAAAACCATTTTGGGCATCTGACAGCGGAAACTGTGCCGCGATTGCCCCAAGCGCTTGCAGAATGTGGTGATCTGCCGTTGGTCTTTACGCGGATGCGAGCAGATCAATCCACGGGGCGGTCTGTCATGTTCAATGCGGTTATGGACTGGCTGGATATCCCCCAGAGCCAGATCCACTTTGTCGAGCGCCCGACGCTGTTTCGACAGGTGCATATCGCGGCACAGGGCGAACATCTGGATGGGCCAAGAACACCTTCGGAATACCTTGACCTGCTGGAACAGCGGGTCGCGCGGAAATTGCCCGTGCGCCCCCCCAAGGGGGTGGCATTCGTCACCCGTGCAGGGCTGGACCACAAGATGGGGGCCCATGCGGCAGAGCGGTATCTGGTCTCATGCCTGCGCGATCTTGGGGTGCGGATCATCTATCCTGAAGCCTTGCTGCTGCGTGAACAGATGCGGCTTTACGCCCGCGCGAAGCATCTGGTCTTTTCCGAAGGGTCGGCCATTCACGGACGCCAGCTTATCGGGCGGGTAGACCAGAGCATTTCCATTCTTCGGCGGCGGCGGGGCAGCAATATGGCACGCGGCCAGATGGCGCCGCGCTGTTCCAGCCTGAATTATGTCCCCTGTTTCGGTGGCGCATTGCATCTGACCAATCGGGGCGGGGCCAGCCTGCATTGGGCGATGAAAAGCTTTTACAATATCGACGCGTTGCATGGCTTCTTTGCAGATTTGGGGCTTCCGCTGGCGCAGGTCTGGTCGCAAAGCAAATACCGTGACATCCGCGATCAAGATGTGCTTGGCTGGGTCTTTGCGATGTATGACCCGCGCAACGAGCCGTGGTTGCGGCCTGCCAATAGCGATGACTATCTGCTGGACCAGTTTCCCGCGCTGCATCTGGGCCATCTTCAGGATCAGGCCGCAGCCCTTATAAAAGCGCGCAAAGTGGCGTTGCGCTAAGGCCGCTTGCTATGGCGTCTCAGGCTTGTGGCGCGCAAGCTTCGCCGCGATGCAGCGATTTCGCCTTGACATTATCTTGCGCGTAACGCATCCAAAACTGCAAGAAAATTACCAGACCCTTCTGCGGGTTGTGATGATACAGGAGCCGATCATGTCCGACGCCACGCCCTTGAAAGACAAGCCCTGGCTGTTCCGCACCTATGCTGGGCATTCCACCGCCAAGGCGTCAAACGCGTTGTATCGCAACAACCTGTCCAAGGGCCAAACCGGCCTGTCAGTGGCCTTCGATCTGCCCACCCAGACGGGCTATGACAGCGACCACAAGCTGGCGCGTGGCGAGGTTGGCAAAGTGGGGGTTCCCGTCGCGCATCTGGGCGATATGCGGATGCTGTTCGACAATATCCCGCTGGAACAGATGAACACCTCAATGACGATCAACGCGACAGCGCCGTGGTTGCTGGCGCTGTATATTGCTGTGGCGCAAGAGCAGGGCGCGGATATCTCGCAACTCAATGGCACAGTGCAGAACGACCTGATCAAGGAATATCTGTCGCGCGGCACCTATATCTGCCCGCCAGAGCCGTCCTTGCGCATGATCACCGATGTCGCGGCCTATACCCGCGAACACCTGCCCAAGTGGAACCCGATGAATGTCTGCTCGTACCATTTGCAGGAAGCGGGCGCCACGCCGCAGCAGGAACTGGCATTCGCGCTGGCCACCGCTTGCGCGGTGCTGGATGACTTGAAAACCAAGGTGCCTGCGCAGCATTTCCCCCAGATGGTGGGGCGGATCTCGTTCTTTGTGAATGCAGGCATCCGCTTTGTGACTGAACTGTGCAAGATGCGCGCCTTTGTCGATCTGTGGGACGAGATTTGCCGCGACCGCTATGGGATCGAGGACGCGAAATATCGCCGGTTTCGCTATGGCGTGCAGGTCAACTCGCTTGGCCTGACCGAGCAGCAGCCGGAGAACAATGTCTACCGTATCCTGATCGAGGCGCTGGCGGTGACGCTGTCCAAGAAAGCCCGCTGCCGCGCGCTGCAACTGCCTGCATGGAATGAAGCGCTTGGCCTGCCGCGTCCATGGGACCAGCAATGGTCGCTGCGCCTGCAACAGGTGCTGGCCTATGAAACCGATTTGCTGGAATTCGATGACCTGTTCGACAATAACCCAGCAATTGAACGTAAAGTCGCCGCCCTGATGGAGGGTGCGCGCGAGGAACTGGCCCGCATTGACGAGATGGGCGGCGCGGTCAAATCCATCGAATACATGAAATCACGGCTGGTCGAGGCGAATGCCGAACGCATCAGCGGCATCGAATCGGGCGCAACTGTGGTGGTTGGGGTGAACAAATTTACCACGACCGAACCCTCACCCCTGACCACAGGCGAGGGGGCGATCATGGTTGCGGACCCCAAGGCCGAGGCTGACCAGATTGCGCGTCTGGATGCATGGCGCGCCGCGCGTGACGAAGGGGCGGTGCGCGCTGCATTGGCCGATTTACGCGACGCCGCGCGCACGGGCGTGAATGTCATGCCAGCGTCAATCGCGGCGGCAAAGGCAGGGGCCACGACAGGCGAGTGGGGCGAGACAGTGCGCGCCGCCTTTGGCCAGTACCGCGCGCCCACAGGTGTCAGCCGCGCGCCGTCAAACCGGACAGAGGGGCTGGAGCCTGTGCGCGAGGCTGTCGATGCTGTCAGCGCCAAACTGGGACGCAAACTGAAATTCGTCGTCGGCAAGCCGGGGCTGGACGGGCATTCCAACGGGGCCGAGCAGATTGCCGCGCGTGCCCGCGATTGCGGGATGGATATTCACTATGAAGGCATCCGCCTGACCCCTGCCGAAATCGTCACGGCGGTGCGTGACGAAGATGCGCATGTGGTGGGCCTGTCGATCCTGTCGGGCAGCCATATGCCGCTTATGGAAGAGCTGATGCAGTTGATGCAGGCCGAGGGCTTGGGCCATGTGCCGGTGATTGTGGGCGGGATTATCCCGGAGGATGACGCCGCCAAGCTGCGCGCAATGGGCGTGGCGCAAGTCTACACGCCGAAAGATTTCCAGCTGAACACCATCATGATGGATATTGTCGCATTGGTGGACCGCGACGCGATTGCTGCACAATAGGCAAGGGGGGGCCGCCCTTGGGGGGATTGACCCCCCTGCGGGCGGCATTGCCATGGCGCGCCAGATGCGCTGCGCCAGAATGCCCGCGCTGCGACCCGTAGGGCAGGTTGACTTTGGCCGCGTGCCGCCCGAAAACTCTGCTTTTTGACGGGCAGGCGCGGTTATGGTGGCAAGTGTTTTTGCTGGGTTTTTCTCGGGTCTGGGGCTGATTGCGGCCATCGGGGCGCAGAATGCCTTTGTGTTGCGCCAAGGGGTGCGGCGCGAGCATGTGGGCGTTGTGGTGCTGATCTGTGCGCTGTCCGATGCGATTCTGGTGGCGCTTGGCGTGGCCGGTGCGCAAGTGTTGACAGCCACACTCCCGGGTTTTCAGGTGTTCATGCTATGGGGCGGCGTCGGATTTCTGCTGGTCTATGGTGCCTTGCGCTTTCGCGCGGCTTGGCAAGGCGGGGCCGCGCTGGTCTCGATGGCGGCGGCGCGCGCGCCTTTGGGAAGGGTTGTGGCGACAGCACTGGCCTTCACATGGCTTAATCCGCATGTCTATCTGGACACAGTCGCGCTGTTGGGCGCGTTGTCGATGCAATATGCGCCGTATCATTGGGGCTTTGGGGCAGGGGCGATCCTGTCGTCTTTCGCCTTCTTCACCGCATTGGGATATGGGGCACGGATGCTGGCCCCTGTGCTTGCGCGCCCAAGGGCCTGGGTGGTGCTGGAGGGTGCGATCGGGGTAATCATGTGGGCGATCGCCGCCGGGCTTGCGCTGCGCGCACTTGGGGGCTGAAGTTTTTCTTGCGTTTTGTGAAATTGGTAATATTATTTTACCAATCACGACGGGAGGGTCTGATCATGGAAATGCCGATACCGAATGCCGCTGTCATGTCAAAGCGCGACAGGGTGCTTGCGCGGCTGGCGCAGGTGGTGCCCAGCGAGGCGCTGATCACTGACGAGGCCGAGCGGCGCGCCTATGAATGCGACGCGCTGACGGCCTATCGCTGCATCCCTCTTGCGGTGACATTGCCAACAACCACGCAAGAAGTATCGGACATATTGCGCATTTGCCATGAAGAAGATGTGCCTGTGGTGCCGCGCGGGTCTGGCACTTCGCTGGCGGGGGGTGCATTGCCGACAGCGGATTCGGTTATTCTGGGTGTGGCGCGCATGCGCGACATGCTGGAGGTGAATTATGCCGACCGCTATGTTCGTGTGCAGACCGGCATGACCAATCTGGCCGTCACCGGCGAGGTCGAGAGTGACGGGTTCTTTTACGCGCCCGACCCAAGCAGCCAGTTGGCCTGCGCGATTGCGGGCAATATCGCCATGAATTCGGGCGGGGCGCATTGCCTGAAATACGGGGTGACAACCAATAACCTGCTGGGGGTCACGATTGTGCAGATGGATGGCACTGTGCTGGAAATTGGCGGCGCGCATCTGGATGCCGCGGGCTATGACCTGCTGGGCGTGATTTGCGGGTCAGAAGGGCAGCTGGGCGTGGTCACAGAAGCCACCTTGCGCATTCTGCCCAAACCCGAAGGCGCGCGCCCTGTCCTGATGGGCTTTGACAGCAACGAGGTTGCGGGGGAATGCGTGTCCGACATCATCAAGGCGGGCGTGCTGCCTGTGGCGATCGAATTCATGGACCGCCCCTGCATCCGCGCCTGCGAGGATTTCGCCCATGCAGGCTACCCCGATTGCGAGGCGCTGCTGATTGTCGAGGTTGAGGGATCGGCTGCGGAGATTGACGAGCAGCTTGGCGTGATCAAGCAGATTGCGCGCCGCCATAACCCTGTCGAGCTGCGCGAAAGCCAGTCCGAGGAGGAGAGCAAGAAAATCTGGCTGGGGCGCAAATCGGCCTTCGGGGCGATGGGGCAGATCAATGACTATATGTGCCTTGATGGCACGATCCCTGTGTCCAGCCTGCCCTTTGTGTTGCGCCGGATTGGCGAGATGTCGAAGGAATTCGGCCTTGATGTGGCCAATGTGTTCCATGCGGGCGATGGCAATATGCACCCGCTGATCCTGTTCGATGCCAATAAACCCGGTGATCTGGAACTGTGCGAGGAATTCGGCGCGGAAATCCTGAAACTCTGCGTCGAGGCAGGCGGTTGCCTGACAGGCGAGCATGGGGTGGGGATTGAAAAGCGCGATCTGATGAGCGTGCAATTCGCGCCCGAGGATCTGGAAGCGCAGATGCGCGTCAAGGATGTCTTCGACCCCAAATGGCTGTTGAACCCCGCCAAGGTGTTTCCGTTGGGTGCCAGCGCCGGGCGGCGGGCGGCGTAAGGGGGCGTTGCCCCCTCTGGGCGCGAAAGCGCCCATTCACCCCCAGAGTATTTGCAGCAAGAAAATGCCCCTGACGGGCACAAGGGATGGAGGACAGGCCCATGCAGCCTGAAAGCGAGCGAGAGCTGTCTGAGATGGTGCGCGCGGCCACGGGCGCATTGCGCATCTGTGGCGGGGGCACACGCGCGATTGGCCGGCCTGTTCTGGGCGAGGTATTGTCGACCACGGGGCTGACGGGGATCACGCTATACGAGCCGGGGGCGCTAACGCTGGTGGCACAGGCAGGCACACCGCTGGCCGAGGTGGAGGCCGCACTTGCCGCTGAGGGCCAGCGGCTGGCATTCGAGCCGATGGATATGCGCGCCCTTCTGGGCCGCGAGGGCACGCCGACTGTGGGCGGTATGGTGGCGGCCAATGCCTCTGGCCCGCGGCGGGTGCAGGTGGGGGCGTGCCGGGACAGCCTGATCGGGGTGCGCTTTGTCGATGGCAAAGGCGAGGTGATCAAGAACGGGGGGCGGGTGATGAAGAATGTCACCGGCTATGATCTGGTCAAGCTGATGGCAGGAAGTTGGGGCACTTTGGGTGTGCTGACAGAGTGTTCCTTCAAGCTGTTGCCGATCCCCGAGACGCAGGCGACATTGGTGAGTGACGAGATGACACCCGAGGGGGCTGTTGCGACCATGTCGCGCGCGCTGACCACCCCGTTCGAGGTGAACGGGGCCGCGCGCGGGGCCGATGGCCGCGTGTATCTGCGCATGGAGGGGTTTGCGAAACAGGTGGCCTATCGCAGGCAGGCTTTGACCGATGCTTTGGGCGGCGCGTGGCAGGTGTTGGAGCATGCCGCGAGTGTGGCACAGTGGCAAAGCTTGCGCGATGTCATGGCCTTTGCCGACCAGCCGGGCGATGTCTGGCGCGTATCTGTGAAGCCGTCAGATGCGGCAGCGGTGGTTGCGCGCGCCGATTGTCCAGTGGCAATGGATTGGGGCGGCGGCCTGATCTGGGCCCTTGTGCCAGAGGGGTGTGATTTGCGCAGCCGTCTTGGCACATTTTCAGGCCATGCGACATTGATCCGCGGCAGCGATGCCGCGCTGCCTGTCTTTCACCCTGAACCCGCACCCGTTGCCGCGCTTGCACAAGGGTTGCGCGCGAAATTCGACCCGCGCGGCGTGTTGAACCCCGGATTGATGGGATAAACGACCATGCAGACCACCTTTACCCCTGAACAGTTGCAAGACCCCGCCATCCAGCGGTCCAACGAAGTGTTGCGCACATGTGTGCATTGCGGGTTTTGCACCGCCACATGCCCGACCTATGCCATTCTTGGTGATGAATTGGACAGCCCGCGCGGGCGTATCTACATGATCAAGGATATGCTGGAGAAGGGGCGGCCCGCCGATGAGAAGACCGTCAAGCATATTGACCGGTGCCTGTCCTGTCTGGCCTGCATGACGACCTGCCCCTCGGGGGTGCATTATATGCATCTGGTCGATCATGCGCGCGAATATATTGAACAGACCTATAAGCGCCCGCTGTCCGACCGCGCCTTGCGCTGGGTGCTGGCGCGCATTCTGCCCTATCCGACACGGTTCCGGCTGGCCCTGCTGGGCGCAAAGATCGGGCGGCCCTTTGCGGGGCTGATGCCTGATGCGCGGCTGCGCGCCATGCTGGAGATGGCACCGAAAACCATTCCGCCTGTCAGCCGCAATGACGACCCGCAAGTGTTTGCGCCGCAAGGTGACAAACGAATGCGCGTGGCCCTGATGACGGGCTGCGCGCAGCGCGCGCTGAACACCGACATCAATGATGCGACAATCCGCCTTCTGCGCCGCTTGGGCGCAGAGGTGGTGATTGCCGAAGGGCAGGGGTGTTGTGGCGCGTTGACCCATCATATGGGCAAGACCGAAGAAAGCCATGCCACGGCTGCCAAGAACATTCGCGCATGGCACCGCGAGATGCAGGGCGCGGGGCTGGATGCGATCGTGATCAATACCAGCGGGTGCGGCACAACGGTCAAGGATTATGGCCATATGTTCCGCAATGAACCCTTGGCCGCAGAGGCGGCAGCGGTTGCTGGCATTGCCATGGATGTGTCGGAAGTGCTGGTCAAGCTTGGCCTGCCCGAAGGCAAGAAACAGGGGCTGAAAGTGGCCTATCATGCCGCCTGTTCGCTGCAACACGGCCAACAGATCAAGACCTATCCGAAAGACCTGCTGCGCCGCGCGGGGTTCGAGGTGGTCGAGCCGAAAGACAGCCATCTGTGTTGCGGCTCTGCTGGGACGTATAATCTGATGCAGCCTGAAATCTCGAAGCAGCTCAAGGCGCGCAAGGTCGAGACACTGGAAGCGAAAGCCCCTGATGTGATCGCCGCAGGCAATATCGGCTGTATGATGCAGATTGGCAGCGGCACGCAACTGCCGGTGGTGCATACAGTTGAATTGCTGGACTGGGCGACGGGCGGGCCTGTGCCGCGCGCTTTAACCAAGGACGGCGAAATGCAGGTTCCCTTGTTGCGCTAGCCTTGCCTGCCGCGCCATGTTGCTGCCATAGTCGCGTACTATGAAAGTATCGGGCTTTCTGCGGAGGGGTGCATGATCAGGCAGTTTCTTTTGGCATGTGGTGTGGCCTTGTGCGCTGCTGTTCCCGGCGTTGCGCAAGATAAACCCTTGCAAATGCTGGAAACAAACCTGCAGGCGCAGGGCTGGCAAGCGGTTGGCCGTATCGATATCGGGGGCACGGGCTTTTGTACCGGGGCGCTGATTTCAGACCGGCTGGTTCTGACAGCCGCGCATTGCTTGTTTGACCGTGACAGCGGCATGCGGTTTCCAGATGAAGAGCTTTTGTTTCGCGCAGGGTTTCGCAATGGCCGCGCCGCCGCAGAGGGGCGGGTGTACCGCTCTGTCGTGCATCCGCGCTACGCGCCGCGCGGTGGTTCGGGCATGGAAAATGTATCGCATGATCTGGCATTGCTGGAACTGATACATCCGATCCGGAATATGGGTGTTGTCCCCTTCGATGTGTTTTCCGAGCCTCGCAGGGGCGATCAGGTCGGGGTTGTGTCTTATGCGCGGGAAAGACTGGAAGCACCCGCCTTGCAAGAACGATGCCGCGTGTTGGACCGTGACACAACCGGGGTGCTGATGATGTCATGTTCGGTCGATTTCGGGTCGTCAGGGGCGCCCGTTTTTGCCATGTCACATGGGCGGCCGCATATTGTATCGGTGGTATCGGCGAAAGGGTCGGCGCATCTGCAAGGCCAGATTTCTGATATCTCGCTTGGGGTGTCGCTGGGTGCGCGGCTGGATATTTTGCGTGCCGCACTCGAATCGCGCGATCGCCGCTTCATTCAAGCCCCGTCCGCCGACAACCCGCAACCCCGCGTCATGAGCAGTGGCGGCGGTGCCAGATTCATGCGCCCGTAAGCTGCGGTGGCGGGCGGCTGAAAACCGGATTGATTTGCAAGTTTTGCACCATCGGTGGTCTTGAAATTCGCAGCGCCCCTTCCCAATTCTGCGATAGCCGCAAGGTGCCATGTTTGGGCCTGTTGGCAATTCGGTGCACCTGTCCAGACCGGAGGGTGTGTAATCTTGTATCGCTTCTGAATGGAGGATGCTTATGCGTCGATTTGATCCTGCTCCGCTTTATCGTGCCTCAATCGGGTTTGACCGTATGGCCGATATGTTAGACCGTGCTATGGCCACGGACCTGCAAGCCCCCAGTTACCCACCCTATAATATCGAGAAAACCGCCGAAAATGCCTATCGCATTTCGATTGCCGTGGCGGGCTTTTCCCCAGATGATTTGCTGGTCGAGGTGCGGGAAAACGCGCTGGTTGTGACAGGGCGTTCCAGCGAAGAGACCGATACCCGCGAATACCTGCATCGCGGAATCGCGCGACGTGCCTTTGAACGCCGCTTTCAGCTGGCAGATCATGTGCGCGTCAAAGGGGCTATGCACCGCGACGGCATGCTGCATGTCGATCTGCTGCGCGAATTGCCGGAAATGCTGAAGCCACGCCAGATCGAAATCATCAGGGCTGATGAACGGCTGGTCGAGGACAAGTCAGGCCAATCGCAAACTGTCGGATGATCGCGGCCAGATAGGTGAAAATCGGGCGCTTGTCACAAGCGCCCGTCACATTCTCACCCAACGGCCTTGGTATAAATATACCATGTTTACAGTGTAGTGAGGCTGAAAGTTCAAGCTAGGGCGCGCATTGGCATGTTCTGCGCGCTTTCAATCCGGCGGGCGCGTTTTGCAGCGCGCTCCCATGGCAGCACAGGCATGTGAAGCGCGCTTTCACTCAGGGCTGCGTTAATCCAGCGGTGCTTGATTGTGGCTGTCATGTCTGTGTCATCCTTGCCAATGCGGTTTGCGTGTTTTTCTGTCTGAGATCAGAATGCAGTGCAAAACAGGCAGGAATTGGGCCAGACAAGGGAAATTGCAAGGCCGCGCATTAGCGTCGCTATGCACGGATAACAGAGATCAGCCGCCCGTAATCGGCATGCCCTTCATGCACCGACCGCCGGTAGGAATAAAAGCGCGCAGGGTCGCCATAGGTGCAATGCCCGGTCCAGCGGGCATCTTTCACGCCCGCTTGCCGTAGCCGCGACAAGCCGAATCCGACAAGGTCGAACTGGTATTTCCCCTGCGCCCCATTAGCGAAAAACCGCATAAATTCGGGGTCTTCTGCAAGGAAGCTTTCCAAAAACTCTTCGCCCACCTCATAGGCTTGCTGGCTGATACAGGGGCCGATCACGGCAGTAATGCCCGCTCTGTCAGCGCCAAGCGCGATCATTGCATCAATCGTGTTTTCCAACACCCCCGACAATGCACCGCGCCAGCCTGCATGGGCGGCACCAACCACCCGCGCAACCGTATCAGCGAACAGAACCGGCTGGCAATCGGCAGTCAGTATTCCAAGCGCCAGTCCCGGTGTGGCAGTGACCATTGCATCTGCGGCAGGTTTTGGCATGTCTTGGGCAAGGGGCGCGTCCAGTGTCACCACATCGGCGGAATGGGTTTGGTGGATTGTCACCAGCGCATCTGTTGCGACCCCCATCGCATCTGCCACGCGCGCACGGTTCAGGCGCACGCTGTCACTTTGGTCAGACGATCCGGGGCCGCAATTCAGCCCCGAAAAGATACCCGAAGACGCGCCCCCCCGACGGGTGAAAAACCCGTGGCGAAAGGGGGTCAGGCTGTCTGCTGTTAAAATCTCGAGTGTCATTGGTCAAATCCGGGTGGTGCAGGGGCAGTCGGCGGATACAGTGCCAAGGTCTTGAACAGGTGACCCATTTCTTGCGGATGCGTCAAGCGCCGATGTGCGGCAATATGCGTTTGCAGCGCCTCGCCCGCCAGCGACCCTGCCAGCGTTTGCGCGCGTGCTGTGATCCCCAACCGCTCTAGCAGCACACCTTGCGGGGTCATGGGCGTGGCGCGCAAGGGTGCCGCAGCCTGCGCCAGCGCTTCAAAATCGACATGCGCGGTCAGGTCGGAAGCACCGGGATGGGCAAGCGGATCATCAAAGTTTTGCTTGTGCAGGGCTTGCAGCGTGTCGCCACGGCTGCGCCAATCGCCATAGTCGATGATCAGCGCAACCCCGCCATGGGCCATGATGCGCGCGCTGATAGCCGACAGGATTGGCGCGATTGCGGGGCAAATCTCGACCATCTGCCCCTCAACGGTGTCATCCTGCCGATGCGCCAATAGCGACAGATTCGAGGGCGGCGACAGGCCGAAGGACAGGCCCTCTTTGTTGCAGCCCACCATACGCTCTGCCCATCCTGCGTCTGTGCGCAAAAACTGCCGAATCGGCAATGCGTCGAAAAATTCATTGGCGATCAGGAATAAGGGCTGGTCTGGCAAGCTGTCTGCGCTGTCATGGAACTGGGGCGTATATTGGTGCAGCCGGTCTGCCTGAATGCCGCGCAGCACGGGGCTTGCTTCGACCAGATGCAGGCGCAGGGCTGCGTGGAACCCCGGCACGCGTGCTGTTGCGCGCAGGGCATCCGTCATCAGTGTGCCACGCCCCGGCCCGAGTTCGGCAAGGGTGAATGGCGCGGGCCGCCCTTGATCCGCCCAGACCTGCGCCACCAGTAAACCCAGCATTTCGCCAAACATCTGGCTGATTTCCGGCGCGGTGGTGAAATCGCCCTTTGTGCCCAATGGGTCGCGCGTGGTGTAATAGCCGTGCTTGGGGTGCAGCAGGCAAAGCGTCATGTATTCGGCAATGCTGATAGGCCCCTGCGCCCTGATCTGGCGCAAGAGGATGTCTTTCAGCGCTGTCATGCGCGCCTGCGCCACATAAGCAGCCCAAGGCCAATGGCGATCATCGGCAGGGATAGCAGTTGCCCCATCGACACGCCCAGCGGCCCAAGGCTGAGGACATGGCCCAGCGGGTTGTCAGGGGTGATAAATTGCGCATCCGCCTGCCGCCAGACCTCGACCGTGAAGCGCGCAAGCCCGTAGCCTGCAACAAAGGCCCCTGTCACCAGTCCGGGCCGTTTCAGCCAGCCTCGCCGCCAGACAACAAAGGCCAGAAGCGCGAACAGAACCAGCCCTTCCAGCGCGGCTTCATAAAGTTGGGTGGGGTGGCGTGCACAATAGGCCACAGGCCAGTCCCAAGGGCAGCTTTCCGCCCGTGCGCCGGGAAAGATAACCCCCCAAGGCTGCAAGGTGGGCCGCCCCCACAGTTCCGCATTGATGAAATTCGACACCCGCCCCAGCCCGATCCCGATTGGTGCGACCAGCGCCATCGCATCGGCAATTTGCAAAGGGGGCACGGCGTGGCGCTGGCAAAACACCAACCCTGCGACGATCACTCCTGCAAACCCGCCATGGAAGGACATGCCCCCCTCCCAGACGCGCAAAATCTCTGTCGGGTTGGCCATATAGTAGCCGGGCTGATAAAACAGCACAAACCCAAGCCGCCCGCCCAGAATCACACCGAAAATCACATAGGTCAGCAATGCTTCGACCTTTGCGGCCTCCATCGGGGCTGTGTTGGCGGGCCAGAGTGTCGGGCGCTGCATCAGCCGCTGGATAATCCACCAGCCTGCCAGAAAGCCCACGATATAGGCCAGCGCATACCAGCGCAGTGCAAAATTGAAATTCCCCAGCGAGATTGAGAAGATTTCTGGGCTAAGATCGGGGAAAAGAATGGCAAAGGGGGTCATGCGCGCCTGCGGCTGAGAAAGGTTGCGACTGTCTGGCGCGAGGGGCTGGTGGAAGTCAACCTTGAGTTTCGCGCGCCAAGGTCACATATAAGAGGTGAACACAAACACCGAGGTGCCCGATGCAGACCCGCAACCGCTTGCTAGATGATGTTTCGCAACTGATGACCAATGCCATGGGCGTCGCGCAGGGCGCGCGGACAGAGGCAGAGACGGCGATGAAAAGCCTGATGGACCGCTGGCTTGCCGACCGCGACTTCGTCACGCGCGAAGAATTCGACGCTGTGCGCGCAATGGCACAGAAAGCCCGCGAAGAGAATGAAACGCTCAAAGCGCGGCTGGCCGCCCTGGAGGCGCGCGGCGACAGCGCAAGCTGATCTTCTGCGTCTGACATCAGGTTCCGCCGATCGGGAACGAAGGTTGGCGACGCGAGACTTTGCGTAGCCTGAGTTTTCTGGTGTAAAGCCGCGTAGCGTCGGGCTGCGGCCCTTTGAGGAGCGGCGGCGCTTTGCGCCTTTGTTCCGCGCAGGGTATCGCGCCAAAGACCTTCTTGCAGCCATCGGGAGTTTTGCGCGAGGTGCAGACCACCAAAGCCCGCACACCCCCAGTTCAGGGCCGCGCGTGACGCGCCCCTGAACTGGCAGAGCTTATTGAGCGCGCAGCACCTCGCGCAACTCTGCCTCAATCTCTGACTGGCGGGTTTCAGCGTTGCGCCGTGCTTCGCGCGATTGCGTTATCTCCTCCTCGATCGTGTCCACCCGCATGCGCCGCTCGCGCGTGGCGGGGCTGTCATCGCCCAATTGCACGATCAGTCCGACCAGCCGCTCTTGATCGGCAATCAATTGCGCTTCCAGCTCGCGTTGGCGGGCCGCTTCGCGGCGCAATTGCGCCTGTTGTGCGCGCAAATCCTGCAACTGCTCCAGCACTGCGCGCAACTGCGCATCGGGCAGGCGCGACGACCAGAAGGCAAGCGCGTCCTGATCCAGTTCCAGCAGGGCGATGCGGGTGCTGGTGACGCGCTGCTCGACCACCTCTTGGGTCACGATCTCGGCTGCGGGCACTTCGACACGAAATTTCGTGTCATCAAAGCCGCTCTCGCCGCCTGTGCTTTGCATGTCCCAACCTTGCCGCTGCGGGTGGGAAATGGTCAGGACGCGCGCGGCATCTGGCGCGCCTTCGATCCGGTAGCTGGTGCGTCGCTCCAGCCGCTCTTCGGCCACCAGCACGCCATCGACCACTCTCGCCGATTGCAGGTTTTGCGTCTCGGTCAGTGTTTCACTGACCTGCATGGCTGTGTCGCGGGCAAATTCGATCACGGCCTGCGCGCCGGGCGCCAGTTCGGGGATCATTGCATCGCCGGCATGGCCGCGCCCGTCTTCATAGAGCGTCACAATGCCGGCAGGCAGGCGCAAGGGCAGGGGGTTCTCGAACGCGATGGCGATAGAAGGGTGCACCGCCCCTGTGCCGCCATTGTGCAGCGTCAGCCGCGCATCCTCCAGCGCCTCGCGCAAAAAGGGCAGCGAGATCATGTCGCCCGCTTGCACTGTGACAGGGGTGGCGAGCGTGTAGCGCGAAAAACTCTCGCCATCATCCATGGCAACTGGTGCTACCTCCATGGCTGCCTCAAAGGCCATGCCGCGTGCCATGGGCGCGCTGGCCATCAGGGCCTGGTCCATCATGGGGTCGGCCAGTTTGCGCGCAGCCTCCATCCGGTCATAAAGCTGCGCCTGAAGGGCATTCACAGCGCCTGTGGCAAGTGTCAGTTCAACACTGTCCCAATCTTGACCGGTGGTGTTTTCAACCACGGCCCAGCCGGTCAGAACCAGCCCATCTGCGCCATCTTCGGCCCGCCACGCGGTTTTCCAGACGGGTGCGGGTTGCAGCCAGCCAAGGCTGATATCGCGCGTATCTGTTTCGGTGCTGCTGAGCGTCACATCGAGCATCAGCGCGCGGCCTGCCTGCCGCAAGGCGGCCAGTCCGCGCGCCACGGCGTTTTGGTCGGCTGTGTCGCTGAATTGCAGTTCCGTGGCGTCATCCAGCAGGATTTGGCGGATCGCGCCGTCTTCATGCAAGACTGAAATTGCAATACAACCCCGCTGGTCGGCTTGGGCACAAGGCACCTCTCGCGTGCCCATCACATCGCCCGAGACGCTGATCCCGCGCCGCTGTGCGGTGATGTGCGCGCCGGTCATGGCCTCCAGCAAGGCGCGCAGATCGCCCAAGGCATCCGGCTCGAAGGGCAGGGCGGCGAACACATCTGCAACGCCGCTCGGCCCTGTCATCGACAGCATGGGCACAGCGCCAGACGGGTCTGACAGGCGCACCGATTTCAGGAAATCGTCAATATCGGCGCGGCGGATGGACAGGCGCAACGGCTCTGCGCCAAGCGTGCCTTGCGCCTCGATCATGGCGACGCCTGCGCGCGACAGGGTGACGGCTCTGATCTCAGGGGTCTGATCTGCAAGCGCGGGCAGGGCGATAGCCCCCAGCACAACACCCATGGACATAACACGCATTGGCAGACCTTCCGAACTGGTTGAGATACACGCCAAGCCTAGGCGCGACAGGATGACGCGTTCAAGCGCCAAGTTTTGGGCATGCGTAAATTTGCCGTGTTGAGGGGGCTGGACGCGGGGCGCGTCTTGGGGCTATTGGAGGGCCATGGCACAAGATGATGACGCGCTTCCCGACCTGACCGCCCCTGTGGCTGAACCCCTGCGCCGCGCGCTTGGGTCGCGCTATCTGCAATATGCGCTGTCTACCATCATGCACCGCGCGCTGCCCGATGCGCGCGACGGGTTAAAACCTGTGCACCGGCGCATCTTGTTTGCGATGCGCGAATTGAAGCTGGCATCCAATGGCGGCTTTCGCAAATCGGCCAAGATTACCGGCGATGTGATGGGCAATTACCACCCCCATGGTGATGCCGCGATTTATGACGCCATGGCGCGCTTGGCGCAGGATTTCAATGTGCGCTATCCGCTTGTCGACGGGCAGGGCAATTTCGGCAATATCGATGGCGACAACCCTGCCGCCGCGCGCTACACCGAGGCCCGCATGACCGCCGCCGCCGAGGCGCTGCTGGAAGGGCTGGCCGAAAACGCGGTCGATTTCCGGCCCAACTATGATGGCACGCTGGAAGAACCTATTGTTTTGCCCGCCGCTTTCCCGAACCTGCTGGCCAATGGCGCCAGCGGGATCGCGGTTGGCATGGCCACCAACATTCCGCCGCATAATCTGGATGAGTTGATCGAAGGGTGTCTGGCCCTGATCACAACGCCCGATCTGCCGGATGAAGATCTGGTCAAGCTGATTCCCGGCCCCGATTTCCCGACAGGCGGCGTGGTGGTAGAGCCGCGCGAGCAGATTTTGAACGCCTATAAAACCGGGCGCGGATCGTTCCGCTTGCGCGCCCGCTGGCAGGTCGAGGATCTGGGGCGTGGCCAGTGGCAGGTTATCGTAACCGAAATTCCGTTTCAGGTGCCGAAATCGCGCCTGATCGAAAAGCTGGCCGAGGTGATCCAGACCCGCAAGGTGCCGCTTCTGGCCGATATCCGCGACGAATCTGCCGATGATGTGCGCATCGTTCTGGAACCCAAAAGCCGCAGCGTTGACCCTGAAATGCTGATGGGCATGTTGTTCAAGAATTCCGATCTGGAAACGCGCTTCAGCCTGAACATGAATGTGCTGGTCGATGGCGTGACCCCGCGTGTGTGCGGGCTGCGTGAAGTGTTGCGCGCTTTTCTTGACCACCGGCGCGAGGTGTTGACGCGGCGCAGCCAGCACCGTCTGGACAAGATCGACCACCGGCTGGAAGTGCTGGAAGGGTTTATCATCGCCTTCCTGAACCTTGACCGTGTGATCGACATTATCCGCTATGACGAAGCGCCGCGCGCTGCACTAATGCGCGAAATCTGGGGCCGCAAATTCCCCCGCGCCATGTCCGAGGCCGACTATATCTCACCCGCCCCAAGCGAGGGCGAGTTGACCGAAGTGCAGGCCGAAGCCATCCTGAACATGCGCCTGCGCAGCTTGCGCCGTCTGGAAGAGCTGGAGCTGAAACGCGAGCGTGACGCCTTGCTGATGGAACGCGCAGGGCTGGAGGATCTTCTGGCCTCTGACAGGTTGCAGTGGAAGCAGATCGGCACCGAATTGCGCGAAGTGCAGGCCAAATTCGGCAAAGCCACCGACCTTGGCCGCCGCCGCACCGATTTTGCCGAAGCAGGCGAAGTTGAAGATGTGCCGCTTGAAGCGATGATAGAGCGTGAACCGATCACTGTCGTCTGTTCCAAAATGGGTTGGATACGCGCCATGAAAGGGCATCTTGCCCTTGATCAGGCGTTCAAGTTCAAAGATGGCGATGAGGGGCGCTTTGCCTTCCATGCCGAGACGACGGATAAGATCGTGATTTTCGGCTCGAACGGGCGGTTCTATACGCTGATGGGCGTCAATCTGCCCGGCGGGCGCGGCATGGGAGAGCCTGTGCGCCTGATGATCGACCTGCCCAATGAGGCTGAAATTCTGGATATTTTCACCCATAAGCCAGACCTGAAACTGGTGGTCGCGTCTTCCAGTGGCGATGGGTTTATCGTGCCTGCGGATGAGATTATCGCCCAGACCCGCTCTGGCCGTCAGGTGCTGAACCTGAAAGAGGGTGTGCGCGCGCATGTCTGCCGCCGCGTTGAAGGGGACCATCTGGCCGTGGTGGGCGAGAATCGCAAGCTGCTGATTTTTGCGCTGGAAGAACTGCCCGAAATGGGGCGCGGCAAGGGTGTGCGGCTGCAATCTTACAAAGATGGTGGTCTGTCCGACCTGCGCACGATCACGCTGGCCGAGGGGCTTTCTTGGAAAGACCCGGCAGGGCGCACGCGGCTTGAAACCGATCTGACTGAATGGCAGGGCAAGCGCGCCAGCGCGGGCCGCATGGCCCCGCGCGGCTTTCCACGCGACAACCAGTTCAATTAACCCGCCAGCGCAGCCGGTGTGATTTGCCTCTCGCGCCATGATCGGCTAGCAAGGGGGCGTATCAACTCGGAGATTGCAGATGGGTGTTGTATCTGTTCCGCGCCGGTGTCTGGCGTTTTGGGCGGCATTGGCGGTGTCGGCCTGCGCAAGCGGGGCCGAATTGAAGGATGAACGCGCAGAGCTGGGGGATTTCTTCCTCAGCCACGCGATTGTTGTAGCAGAAGATGCAACAGCCCTTCCCGGCTCGCGCCCCGCCGAGGCGGAAGAGTGGGAAGAGGTTATCGTCTCGGAGATGCGCCGCCGCTTGGGCCGATATGATGGCGACAAGCTGTATCATATCGGTGTCAATGTTCAGGCTTACATGATTGCCCCGCCGGGTATTCCACTGGTGCTCTCGCCCCGGTCTGCGCTGGGGGTCACGGTTGATTTGTGGGATGACGCCGCAGGTGGCAAGCTAAATGACCGCCCGCACCGGATTATTGTGGGAGAGGCGATTTCGGGTGAAACCATCGTCGGCTCGGGCAATACCCAGACGCGCGAGGAGCAGATGCAAAACCTGGCCGAAAACGTGGTTTTGTCGATTGAAAACTGGCTTGCCGCCAACCCTGACTGGTTCCCCCCGCGACCAGAACCACCAGAGCCACTGACGGACGAGGAAGACCCTGTCCAGACATCCGAACTGGCCCAAGCGGAATAAACTCTGGCCAAAGCCCGCGCTAGGGCTTGCTTGCGGGTTTGTGCCGGAATGCGAAAATACCGGCTTTGGGATTTCCTGTGCAAACCGCGCTTGATTTTCCGGGCCAAGCTGAGTAAGTGGCCCGCGTGTCTTTTCGGGCGCCGCAAAGCGGCCCAGCAACAAAGGGTGCCGAAACCATGGCAAAGCAAAAGTTT
>NZ_MEHT01000018.1 GCF_001870675.1 Roseinatronobacter thiooxidans
CGGGGTAATCAATGGCGAGCGTGGCATAGACGCGATCCTCAAAATCTCATAATGTACTATGGTATAGTATGTTACATATGTCGACTGGACAACGCTGAAAGCGCTGAAGATGCGGCGTATTGCTCTTGATGATGCACTGTAATGTGGGGTTTGGTAGGCACAGGATAAAAATATCGACCTGTGCCAATAAAATACATATCTGGCCCTTGAAGGCCCCTTCGCTACGCCCCAAATACGTTTTATGGTCAGCGGACGTCCGAATAAGTCGGGCGAGACCAGAGTTCGTACCTCTGCCCCCGCCCTGACCACAACGCGTCTTTTGGGAGACACGCCATGGCTAACTCAATCGTATCCCGCCGCGTGGGCGGTTTCAATGCCACGCATTCCCCGGTTTTGTCCCGGTTCGCCTTGCTGCGCGCCGCGCTGCCTGCGCTGGTCGAGGCAGAGCGCGCCCTTGACGGCTATGCCGGTCAGGACCCCGCGCTCCAGATGTTCACCGATGCGGTGGATGAAGCGCGCGCCGTGCTTCTGTCGCACGGGCGGGCGCTTGCAGCTACACCTGTCACGGATCCGCGCGATCACACGCTGCGGCGCGTGGCGGCATTGGTCCGGACCGTCGTGCTTTCGGACGACGCCACCGAGGTTGCGCGCATCCGCGACGCCATCACCATGAGGCGTTGGGCATTTCGCAGCCCGCCCCGGGTCGAGGGGCAGAACCATGGGCATAACGAGGATGACGCCCCGTACACTGCCCTGGCGACCTGCGCCCTTGACGCGCTGGTGACCTATATTGATCTGCCTGATCTGCTGGAGGGAGGGCGGGATGCGGCTGTTGCGGCTGCTGGCCCTACGTCCACCGGTGCGACGCGCCGTCTTGCCAGCCATTACCAGGCGCATACGCCGATGTCGGCGCAATTCACCGCGCTGTTGCGCGCGCTCACGGTTTTCCTGCAGGCTGAAGCCCCTTTGCAACGCTCTGTGGCGGGCGATGTTCTGAGCGCGCGTTTCGGTGCCGCGCTGTGCGAGGGGGAAGCCGCGCAAGCCCGCACCCATCGCGAACTTGATACGCTGCTGGCCATGACCCCGCGCCGCGCGGAGGATCGGACGCTGTGGGATATGGGGTTCTTCCTCTATAGCCTGTTTGGCACGGAAGATGACATGGAGCGGCGTGCGTTGTTTGACGTCGTTCAGGCCAATTTCAGCCTGTTTGAAGCGCAGGGCACGCATGCGGTGGCCTGCCAGATGCGCCCGGTACAGTCGGTGTTTTTCCAGCTCTGTGCGCGTCTGATGGATTTGGAGGATTTCGGCGGCGACGGCCCGGACGGGTCGGGCGCCTTCGGGCAGGTGCAGGCGGCCTGAGCCGACCCGGACCTTGCGGCGCGGGCCTGCAACACGGGCCTGCGACACGGGCCTGCGATCTTTGAGGCGTGCGTGGGGGGGGCGGGCGGAGGCTTTGTGCCTCACAGACCCCGCCCCTCACGCCACCGCCCTTGCATCCTCACATTTCCCAGCCATGGAGTTACCCCATGCAACAACTTTTTCTGCCGAACATGGTCATGCCTTCCCGACCCATGGAGATCCGTGACGCCCGCGAGGCGCTGGCCATGTATCCGAAGATGTCGACACCCGATCTTTGCCGTTACGCCAAATATCTTGGCAGCGCCGCTGAACTGCTGGTGGATTCCATTTTCATGCGCCTTGGGGAGCGGGTCTACCCCATGCCCGAGCATGAACGTCACGACCGCGTGCTCATTCTGCCGGATGACACCCCGGTGCGTGTTCAGGTCAAAACCCGGCATTCGGTGAACGCAAATGGGGACTATGTCTTCAACCTGAGGCAGCGCAGCGAACGCGGCTCGACCGGGCGCGGCCCCTATGCGGCCACCGATTTCGACATCCTTGCGATGGCCATTCTTGCGGAGGGAGTGGTGCGTTTCACCGCCGACTGGCACAGTCGTCATGTCGTCCACGTCTCCGAGATCACGCACCTGCGCCGCAACCCGCGGGCGTCCCTGGACGCCGCGCTGGCACGGCTTGGCCACACCGATGCCATCCCGGGCGGGTGGGACCACGATCTCGACCTCGCCGCCTAGTACCCGGCTCCGCCTAGATCGGGGCTGGCTGACCGGAACCGCTTGATCCGGTCGGCCTAAATCGGAACCGCCCGACTGGGCACACCCGCGACACCAAAACATCGCAGCAATATCCCGTGCCCGGCCCGCCCTTGGGGCGAACCATTTCCCCGTTCCTTATTCCTGACGGAGGCTTCCCATGACGCAGCCCACCACCCCGACCCTCACGTCCACGACCAGCGGCGCGGCAGCTCCCGCTGACTGGCGCGTTTTCGCCGCAGCGATCCGCGATAGCCTGCTTTTCGAGCAATCCGGATGGGCGACGATCAGCGGTGTCATCACCACACACCCGCCTTATGCGGCGCCGACCGATGCGCCAGTTTCTGCGGTTGCGCCGCTGCGGCAGGCGAACGCTGCCACGTCCTCCACCCCGGCCCACCCGCCAACGACCGCCAGTACGCTGCCCCGGACCGAACTCGACGATATTCTGGATTTCGTCGAGGCAGAAGCAGAAGCGGCCGCTGCGCTGATGGCGGACGCCCTGCCGCCTGTCCCCGACGGGTCGGGCAAGGAGGCGGCGGTCTACAGCCTGCGGCCTGCCGTGGCGCTTACCGTGAACCGGCTGGCCGCTACTTTCGGCAGCCCGGCCGCGATGTATAATGCTCTGAGCGCGCCCGGATCGCTGACAGTGCTTTCGGCGGGCACCCTTGGTCTGGATGAGCCCCTGTACAAGGTTCTGGACCATATCCTGAGCCGCGCGCCCTTCTGGCCGGAGGATGCGCCGCTGCCCAAGGCGATCCGGGCCGAGGAAGCGATGCTGTCGAAGGACAACCGCAAAACAGGCGCAGGCCCGATCGGCCAGCTGGTGCCCACGGTCCGCACGGCGCTGGAAACGCGGCGCGCGATTGTCGCGGTGGCGCTGGCGGCCGGTACCCTGCCCACGGCCCTGCGCGCGCTGAAGCCGCAGGTGATCCACCTTGCACCCCTCGACCGGGCCATGCTGGCCACGATCCTGACCGATGCTTACCCCGATACGGAGGACCGGAATGAAGGCGACCCGAGCGCCGTGGCCGCCCTCGCCCGCCTGCCGGAGGACGCCCGCTACAAGGGCCTCGGGCCGGACGATCTGGTGCTGGCCTTGCGCAACCCGACGCTGGAGGGTGCCATCGCAGCCCTGATGCTGGCTGCGGCACCAGATGCCGCTGATGAACCGGGGCTGGCCGATTTCCCGCTTCCGCAAGAGGTACGCGAACCCCTGGAGCAGATGGTCACTGACCTGCTTGCGTGGCAGGCGGGCGAGATCGCGTGGAAAGACGTCACCCGCGGCATCCTCCTCTCCGGCCCGCCGGGGAGCGGCAAAACCGAAGTTCCCCGCCTTATCGCCAGATCGGCGGGGATCAACGTGATCACGGGCTCGATCGCCGACTGGTCCTCGGAGGGAAGCCGCGGGAGTGAGGTGATCAAGGCGATGCGGGAGTGTTTCGCCCGTGCTGCGGCCGCTGCGCCCGCAATCCTGTTCATCGACGAACTGGACGCTGTCGGGGACCGCGACCGGCCCCATGACACCAACTCAACCTGGACCGAGTATGTGGTGACGGGCCTTTTGGCCGCCATGGACGGCTATGAGGGGCATGAGGGCGTGGTCATTATGGGCGCGACCAATCATCCGGACCGGATCGACAAAGCCATCCGCAGGCCCGGGCGTTTCGACCGGGTGCTGCATCTGGGCTACCCGACGCATGATCTGATCCCCGCCGCGATCCGCTGGCAGGCCTGGCCGGATCTGGCGGATGCGGACCTGACCGGCATTGCCGCGCAGGCATCCGGCATGTCGGGGGCTGACATTGCAGGCCTTGTCCGGACCGCCCGCGCGCGGGCGCGGCGCGCGAAGCGCCCGCTCACGTGCGACGACCTGAGCGCCACGCTGCGGGACCTGCGGCCGCCAGTTCCGGAGGAGATCCGCTGGCAGGTCGCTGTTCACGAGGCGGGTCATGCCATCACCGGAGCTGCGACCGGTATCGCGCATCCGCAGATGCTGGCGCTTCAGGGCGGCGGCGGAGTGACGCAGCAAGCACTTCTGCGCCGCAGCCAGCGCCGCAATGAGATCGCCGATACGCTGGCCAATGATCTCGGCGGGCGCGGTGCAGAAATCCTCATCTTCGGGGAACCCTCCGGCGGGGCGGGTGGCGACGCCAATAGCGATCTCGCGCGCGCCACGCAGACGGCGGCCGCGCTGGAGCTGTCATGGGGACTGGGCCACGATCTGATCTGGCTGGGCGATCCGGAGGTGGTGCTGGCCCGGCTGCGCGCCGAGCCGGTCCTGCGCGCGCGGGTCGAGGCCCGGCTGCAGGCGGCGCAGGCTCGTGCCCTGCGGATTGTGGAAGCCAACCGCCCCGTGCTGGAGGAGATGGCCGCGGCACTGGTCCGGACCGGATTGCTGGCCGGCCCCGAGCTGGAGGCGCTGGTCGCGAAGGTCGTGCCGGATGCAGCGGCCGGGCCAGTGCCCGGACAGACCCCTCTCGCACAGACCACTAGCGCGCCCATCCCCCCGGCCCCTGTGGAGGAGGATTCCCGCGCAACGGGCGATGTGGTCAGCCCCTCCGATGGTCAGGCCGGACACCCTGAAGCACGCCTGCTGACAATCACTCCGGAACAGGGGAACGCGTGGACAGCGCACGAGGTCCGGACAGGGCCGGACCGGGCCGACAATACCAACACCCCGCCCGACCCGGACATCGTCCGGCCGTTCGCCGCCTGAGGGGGCCCGCGATCGCGCTGTCCGGACTTCCACCCCAAAGCGCGTGCGGCCAGCCCGCGCGCCCAAGCGGGTAGTTTTGGTGTGACATGGGCGGACCCGGTCCGGACAGGATTGCCGCTGTCAGGCGCAGCTTGAGACAGTTTGCGCGTGGCGTGCGGTCTGACAGTTGCGCCCGTCCCTTTTGTCCGGAGGACAGCTCAATCTTGTCCGGAGTTCAGACAACCTGTGGCCCGGAGGGATGCCCCCATCACCGATTTTCCGCAGCCCACCTACCGCGCATTTTTCCATCACATGCAGCTGGAACCAACACCCCGCCCACCCCCGATGAATCGCATGCGGCACATAATCCCTGTCCGGACCTTGATCCCGATCCTACGCCTACACCCTCCAAACCCAAACACCTGCTTCCACCACGCGCGCCGGAGCGCGCGCCACTTCCTCTCCGCCCAAGGGGCGGCTCCCCCGCTCTTTGCGTCCCAAGGTCCCTAAAACCCAACCACCCCCAGGCTCCAAAACCAATCCCAACCTTACAAACCAAACAAAAGCGCCGCAGGCACCCCGCGCGGGCACCGCAAGCGCGAAACTGGGTGGGGGTATCTGGAAACCATGTTAAGATCAGCGCACATGAAGACGGCGGGTATCTGAGGTTCCACGCGTGATCATCGTCGCTGATATGTACGGCGATTGCAGGGCAGGGCTGGCGGCAGACCCCGCCGCCAACCGCCTTTGATCGCTATGCCTACGCGCGGTCAGACGTGCACCGGAACGTCAAAGTGACGTTCAACATCAATGCGTTAAAGAATTTCTAATGCACATCTTCCGCCTTCCGGGGGGCTGCTCTTTTGCCCCCTATGATGTATCTTGACCCTGACGCTCCGACCCGTTGCCCGCCCGGTCTTCTTTGCCGGGCAGCAACTCGGTGCGAGCGCGAGTAGGGCAGGGACACGAATGCAAAGGCAAAAGGTGTGACGCAGACCAGCATCAGACAGTACCTGACCGCGCACCGTCCCGTCCGGCGCAGGGGGGTGACATGTCGCTCACACTTGTAAAACCGCCCCGTCCGGCCGCCGTACCACCTGAAACGCGGCCCGTGTCGGCGCCAGTCTTGGCCATTGGGGACGCGGGCACGCCGTGCGCATCTGCGCACCAGACCCGTGTTGTGCACGAGGATTGCAGGACGGCGGAAGCAGACAACCAGATCGTCCCCCTGCATGACCTCCAGAACGACCCCGCGCGCACCCAACGCCCTCAGGCACAAGGGATCACGCCTGCCACCGCGCGCAGGACACTTCCCCCACAGCCTGTCGAGGAACGCATCGCAAACGCGCTGCGCCTGGTCGCCGAACTGCTCCAGCATGACGAAACCTATCTGCCGGTCTTTCTGCGGCTGGAAGCGGAACTGCAACAGGCACATGCCCGCCGCGCGGCGCTGGAGCGCGCGAAATCCTTGCTACAGACCCGCCATTAGAGGGCGATGCGCGCCAGCTCGCCCGCCTTGAAGGCAAGCCCACCCGCCTGACCGTATTTCTGCCGACCCAATGAATGGCCCATCAATTCGCGCCGGACACGCTCGTCAATCCGGCCCCGCAGCATCCGGTCCTCAAAATTATGCCGCAAGCTATACATTACATGGTCATCACTCTCCATCAGCCCATTCTCGCGCAGGAACTTGTTCACAGTGGCCGACAAGGTCGCGGGCTTCGCCCGATATTGCGGGAACCCTTTGGGAAACGCGCGAAAGACCTCAAGGCTGACGCCGGTCAGCGGGATCTCGCGCCGCGAGGTCTTGTTCTTGATCTGGCGTGTTTCGTCTGCAGCGATCACAATATGGGGCACATCGTGGTCCAGCCGAATACGTTCGGCAGTCAATCCCGCCGCTTCCGACGGACGGTAGCCCGTGTTGATCATGCCCAAAAAGATCGCCCGCGCCTCCGGGTTCAGGCCGGACAACACGCCCGGGGCCAGCAGCCGATCGCGGATCCAGATATCCGAGAAGGGCAGCCGTTCTTTCTTGTCGCCGTCTTTCAGCGTCAGCTTATGCAGCGGCAGGTCGAAATCGAACCCTTTCAGCTCGTTTACAGTCTTCAGCACATCCGCAAGGTGGATCAGGTCCTTGTTGGCCGAATTGGGCGTCAGATCCTCCTCCGCGATGCGTTCCAGCCACCAGGACCGGAAGTCGAGGAAATCCGCGCGTTTCATCTGCGCCAGCGGCAGGTCGCCCACCACATCAATGAAATTGCGGACAGCTTTCTTGCGGGGATTGACCCAACGCCGCTTCTGATCCTCGCTTTTGCCACGGGTCCGGTCGGGCGTCAGTTTCCAATATTCCTCAAGCGCCTGCGACACGGTGATCGACGGCACCTCCACAGCCCCCAGCACCGCAGGGGCCGCAGCAAGGTTCGCCGATCCGTCACGGCGTTGCAAAACCTCAATGCGCGCCAGCAGCGCCTCCAGCGGCAGCTGTTCAATATCGCGGATCGGCATGTAGCTCACGCCATGGCTGCCAGCGATCGCGCGCGCGGCCTCAAACCGCGCGGCCCCGTCGTCGGACCTGCCCGCCAGCTGGGCCTCCCAGCCCGAGACCAGACTTTCCCACACGCCCGGCGCCTTTTGGGCCGCAAGCTGGCGCGAGTCGGTCTGCAAGGATACCCACACCTCACGCCGCGGCTCGATTCCCGCAAATTTCGCCGGAACGCGCCGCCGCAAATGCCATGTCTTCCCACGCATCATCAGCTGCATATCGCCACCCCACATAAGCACCTGTGTAGCAAGATGTGTAGCAGGAAATCGAGTATTCAAGGAAAGCGCTGTGCGGAGAAAGCTTAAAAAGGACGTTAACCCGTTGAGAGCTATTCATAAAATTCTGACAACAACGCTAGGCTGTGGCGGAGAGACAGGGATTCGAACCCTGGGTCCCCGTGAAGGGACAACGGTTTTCGAGACCGCCCCGATCGACCACTCCGGCACCTCTCCGATCGGCGTCTCGATACTGGCTTGCGCATGGGCGTGCAAGGGGAAATTGTTCATATCGTCATTCCCCGTGCACCGGAGTGAGTGGCGCGCGTCGTTTCCAGAAGGGCCGTCGTCTTTCATATGCCCCGCGCGCGAAAGTGTTTGGTGTTGGGGCATGGATTTCCCTATGCTGGCACAACCTGCATAACACCGGATTTGACCATGCCCCCTGCCCTGCTGCGCACCGCCCTTGTTTTGATGACAGGGTTTTTCGTTGTAATCTCTTCCTTGCGAATGGCGGCGGCCGATGATCTGTCGCGCGCCTATCTGCTGCCGGAACTGTTCGGCATCATGGCGGCGGAAGGGCGCAGCTCTGTGCTGGTCGAGGGGGCGATTCCCTTGCAGGGGCGTGCCCTTGCAGATTTTGAACGCGATGTCTCAAGGATTTACGATGCCGAGCGCATGCATGCGGCTTTTGTCGCGACCCTGACCGCCGATATGGAGGCCACGCCAGACGTGGTGCAAGATGCGCTTGAATTTGCACGGACCGACCTTGGCAAGCGTGTCCTGCGTCTGGAAATCTCTGCCCGTGACGCCTTGCTTGATGATGAGGTCGACCAGATCGCGCGGATGGCTTTGCAAAATGCGCGGGCGGCGCAACAGGGTGCACCCGCCGCAGACCGACTGGACATGATCCGCGCGCGGGTGGATGCGAATGATCTGGTTGAATTGAATGTCTCTTTGGGGCTGAACACCAGCTATGCCTATTATCAAAGCATGATGTCCGAGAATGCGGTCAACGGGCTGGACAGTGAACAGCTTTTATTTCTGGTCTGGGCGCAAGAGCCTGAAATCCGTATCGATGTTGAAGACTGGATCGAATCCTATTTCATGATGGCCTATCAACCGCTCAGCGATGAAGATTTGCAGGCGCTGATTGATTATGTCTCAACGCCTTTGGCGCAGGCATTCAACCGTGCCATGTTTCGGGCATTTGAGGTGGTGTTCGGTGATATTTCGGTTGCGGTCGGTCGCGCCTTGGGGCGGCGCCTGAATATCGAGGATTTGTAAACCGCGCCCCTGTTTCAGGTGACAGGGCCACGTTCCAGCCTGTCGCCCAACAGGTCCAGCATGTGCAGGCACAGGTCCAACTGGGTTTCATCCAGATATTCATCGGGTTTATGGGCCTGCGCGATAGACCCCGGCCCGCAGATGACCGATGGAATGCCAATGGTCTGGAACAATCCCGCCTCGGTCCCGAATGGCACCAGCCCCGCGCCATTCGCGCCGGTCAGCGCCATGACCAGATCGCGCGCGGGGTTCTGGGGTTCGGGCAACAAGCCAACCACTTCGGCCACGATCTGGGTGTGAATATCGGCCTGCGGATGGATGGCGCGCATCTCGGGCAGCAATTCGTCCTGCACCAGCCTTTCCAGCGCGTCTTTCACGAAATCCGCGTCGGATGGCTGCACAGGGCGCATTTCCCATTCCAGCCGCGCCTTGCCGGGAATGACATTATGCGCCACCCCCCCTGCCAGCAGCCCCATATTGATGGTCGTATGTGGCGGGTCAAACGGGCAACCCGCAGGGGCGCGGGCTTGCAGGGCTTTGCGCAACTCCAGCAGCTTCATCACGAAGCGCGACGCATATTCAACAGCATTCACCCCCAGATCGGGGGCAGAGCCATGCCCCTCCAGCCCGGTGAACCATGTTGTATATTCAAAACAGCCCTTGTGCCCGTCGATCACCTGCATCTGTGACGGCTCGCCAATGATCGCGGCAGCGGGCCGGATGCCGCGCTTTTGCAACGACGCGGTCAGGGCTTGCGCACCAAAACACCCGACTTCCTCATCATAGGTAAAGGCGAAATGAACCGGCACGGCCAGATTGCGGCGGGCAAATTCGGGGGCCATCGTCACACAGGCGGCGACAAAACCTTTCATGTCGCATGTGCCGCGCCCGTATAACCTGCCGTCGCGCTGGGTCATAACGAAAGGGTCGCTGCTCCAGGGTTGCTCGGCCACAGGCACCACATCTGTATGGCCAGACAGGATCACGCCGCCATCGCATTCCGGCCCGATTGTGGCAAACAGGTTCAGCTTCTCACCCGTCGCATCTGCTTGCGTCCAGACACGCGCGCCGCTGTCTTCCAGATATTCTGCCAGCGCTAGGGTAAGCGCGCGGTTGCTGTCGGAGGAGACTGTCGGAAAGGCAACCAGCTCTGCCAGCAGGTGCTTGCACCGCGCCAGACGGTCTGCATTGGGTGGGTTATGCATCCGGAACCTCTCGTGTCGCCTATACCACTTGGCTATCTGGGTGGGGCATCGGCGTCAATCGGGCTGTGGGGGTGCGTTCCCAACTCTGCCAGCAACCACTCGGCGCGGGCAATCAGATCATCTGCCAGATGCAGCTTGCGGGCCAGCCGTTCCGCTTTGTCAGGCGTCTTTGCGCCCTCATCCACCAGCGCCGCACGCCGCGCGCGCAGCTTTGCAATCACCTTCTCAACATCGCGCGGCTTGATCTTGTGGGCCTTGCCCGCGCGCATCCGCGCCAGATAGTCTTCCAGCTTGGCTGATAACTTCTCATAGCCCATCGCACGCTCCTGAACCGCCGGATTTCAAGCCATAGCACCACGAAAGATGTGACTGTTTCATGACACATCCTGCGCGGATTTCTGCGTCAGTTCATCGTCATCCAGTTCCAGCAAACGCTCGATCTCGGCCTCGGCCATGTCGGGGGGCCGGTAGATCAGTTGCGCCGCATCCAACAGGGCGCGCATCGCCTCAAAGGCATAGCCGGAATCGTTCAGGAAAGATGTCGCATCGGCTGCCGAAATCCGCCGCGTTTGCAATGCCCCTTCAACCTGCCGGACAGCGGCGCGCGCTTCATGGTCAAGGGCTGCGCGCTCTTCCTCGATCCATAACGAGCTGCGCGCCTCGGGTGCCATCCCCTCCAACCGCTCGATCTCGACCAGTATTTGCGCGATTTCACAGCGCAGATTGTCGTAAAGCTGCGTTATCTCACCATGGGGAACCGTGGTAAACCGCTGGGTATTGCGGCGCATATGCTTGATGGCCTTGACCGCGCGCACCACAGCGCCCGCCGCATCGCGCAATTCCTGCAAGCGCGTTACCGTGGTGGCAGGCAGTTCCAGCGTTGCCTTTTGTGCACTGAATTCGACAATCGCGGCATGCAGGCTTTTGACCTTGTCTTCATAGCGCCGCTCGAAATCCAGCAGGATCGGGTCGTTCGACCGTGCAACAGTTACGCCAATATCCTTGGACTGGGTCAGGTCGTCCAGCCGCAGGTTCAGCCCTTCGCAGATCAGGCGCGCGGCGTTTTCATGCAGGTGGCGCAATTCATTGCCCAACGCGGCCAGAATAGGGGCGGGAAACGCGCCCAGATCGGCATTGATGTAGCGCGGCTTGCTGATATTGGGCGCAGGCGCTGCAATGCGGCGTTCCAGAAACCGCACCAGCCGCGCCATCAGCGGCACCATAATGGCAAGCCCCAGCAGGTTGAACAGCGTGTGAAACACCGCCAGCCGCAGCGCAAAGTCATCAGGCCGAATGCCCAGCAGGTCGCTGATAAGATCCACTGCATGGCGCAGGGGCACAATCAGCACCAGCGCCGCAATCGCCGTGGCAAAGTTGAAGATCAGATGGCCCAGCGCCAGCCGCTTGCCCTGATAATTGGCCGAAGCCGCCCCGATAAGCGCCGTGACAGTGGTGCCGATATTTGCACCAATCGCCACGGCCAGCGCGTTTTCATAGCCAATCTGCCCCGAGGCCAGCGCCGTGATGACCAGCAGCATTGTGGCATGGCTGGATTGCATGACCACTGTGGCCGCCGCCCCCAGCAGCGTATACACCGCCAGCCCGACCAGCCCAGCCAGGGCCAGCTGGCTTAGGTCGAACCGTGCGCTGAATGCGTCGAACCCGTCCTTGATGAATGCGATCCCCAGAAAGATCAGCCCGATGCCCAGCACCACCTGCCCTGCCCCGCGTATGGCTGGCGCGCGCTGGAACATCAGCACCGCGCCAATCGCCAGCATCGGCATGGCATAGCGCGCAATATCGACCTTCAGCCCCACCCCTGCGATCAGCCACGCTCCTGTCGTCGTGCCCAGATTGGCCCCGAAGATAATGCCCATCCCCGCCTGTAGCGTGATCAGCCCCGCGCTAAGGAACGAGATTGAAATGACCGACACAAGCGAGCTGGATTGCGTGACTGCGGTTGCCAGCACGCCAAAGCCCATCGCACGCGGCAAAGTGCCCGTGGCACGCGCCAAGATGCGTTCCAGCACCGACCCGCCCAGCGCCTTGAACCCGTCTTCCAGCATGACCATGCCCAGAAGAAAGATCGCCACACCGGCGGCTATGTGCTGGAAATCGGCACTTAGCCAAAAGGCCAGCAGCAAGGTGGCAAGGATCAAACCCAACTGAAGCTGTGGCGCATATCGTGTCATGGATCAGACTGTCCCGGCGCGGTCGGCATGTGTTTTGTCTGGCACTGCCTTGAACAAGATGTAGCCCGAGAGCGGGGCGCAAAGCTACTGCTTTTGCACCGCTGTTAGGAATCGATGGGGTCGATCAGCTCTTCCCCCTCGGCGCGGTTGGAATTCACCTTTGGTGACACGCGATGCATCTGCAACGCCCCCTCTGGTGCGGCGCGCATCAGCGTTGCGGCCCCCTGCCCCACCTCGCCCAGCCATAGCGCCCAATCGTCTTGCGGCACGATAACCGGCATCCGGTGATGGATCTGCGCCATCTGCGCATTGGCGGCGCAGGTGACAATCGCGCAGGTGACAAGCCGCTGGTCGCCCTGTTCCCACACCTGCCAGATACCGGCAAAGGCCAGAAATTCGCCTTGTGTGGGGCGAATATACCAAGGCAGCCGCGCGCCTGCCGCATCTTTGGTCCATTCATAAAACCCACAGGCCGGGATCAGGCAGCGCCGCTTGCGCGCGGCATCGGCAAAGGCGGGTTTGGCCGCAATCGTCTCGGCGCGCACATTGATCAGCAAGGGGCCGTCATTCTCTCGTTTATACCAATGCGGCACAAAGCCCCAGCGCATTGGCCCCATATGCCGCGCGCCCTCGCGGCTGATGATGGTTGCCACCGGCTGCGTGGGGCAGATGTTGAAGCGCGGCACGGGCGGCAAATTGTTCGCGGGCTGCGCCTGAAAGGCGCGGGCCATCGCGTCATCGGGCAGGGTAATGGCAAAGCGTCCGCACATTGGCGCATCATATCAGGCAGGCGCGCGTGCTTGAAGCCCTTTGCGCCGCGCCAGCATCTGCCCTGCAATGATGATGCCCAGCGCCAGTATAAAGCGGCCCGGCAATTCCTCGGCCAGAACAACAACGCCAAGCAGCACAGACCAGACAGGAACATGGTAATTGACCTGCGACAGAAAACTTGGGCCTGCGCTGCGGATGATCCCCACCAACAGCAGCGTTGCAAACCCTGTGGGCAAAAGCCCCAGATAGAGCAGCGCCAGAAACGGGCGGGCCTCTGCCATCGGGGGCAGGCCTTCGGTGATCAAGGCGGCAGGCAGCATGATTGCAGTTGCCACCCACAGGGCCAGCACGCCAAAGCCCACAGGGTGCACCTCGGGGCAGCGCCGCGTTATGATAGAGCCGATGGCATAGCTTAACGCGGCAGCAAGGCAGCCCAGCCGCGCCGCAGCCTCGAACTCTGAACCAGAGGCCGCGAAAACCCCCGGCCCGATCAGCACGCCCACCCCCACAAGGCCCAGCAAAAAGCCCATCGCCTTTTGCCGCGTCAGCCCTTCACCCAAGACAAGGAAATGCGCAAATCCGATGACGAATAGCGGGATGGACGCCATCGTAATGCCCGCAAAACCCGATGTGACATGTTGCTGCGACCAACTTAGCAGGAAGAAGGGCAGCGCATTGGACAAAACACCCATTCCGGCGGCAAAGGCCAGAATTGCGGGCGAGGCTTGCAGCCGGACCCCCATGACCACAGCAATGACGGTCAGGGTGATGGCCCCGATCACGATGCGCCCTGCCGCCACCCAGAGGGGCGAGAACCCCTCTAGCGCGATTGCGACACCCAGAAATGACGCGCCCCAGATCAGGCCCAGCGCGATCAGACCGATCCAATTGCCTAGGGTGGGGCTGGTGGGCATGGTGACACCTTTCAAACTGCCGCAAAAGGCCGCAGATATGATAAACATGTGTAATAATTAGGCATGCGGCACTTGTCCAGAGGGGCTATGCAACCCCGATCATCGTGCCCTGCAACACGGCAACCGTCTTGCGCGCATCGCCGGAAACCGCCACGACCTCGGCGCGGACCACACTTAAACGCCGGCCTGCGCGCACAACTTCGCCCACGGCATGCAAACTGTCCCCGATCGCGGGCGAAAGCAGGTTGATCTTCATCTCGACGGTCATCACCTCCTGCCCCTCGGGCAGCAGGCTGAGTGCGGCATACCCCGCCGCCGAGTCGCCTAGCGCGAAAGCCACGCCCGCATGCGCCGCCCCGTGCTGTTGCTGAAACGCCTTGAGTATCGGCGCATGAATCACAGCGCGCCCCGCCGCCCCTTCGACCAGCTGTGCATGCAGGCTGGTCATCATCGACTGGCGGGCGAAGCTGTCGGCAAGGCGCGGGTCTATCATGGCATCTCCGATCTGGAAATAATCTTGCGTTTTCAGTCGGAAAAAGCAAGGCTTACAGCCATACGCCGCGACGAATGAAAGCCGCTATGCTGTATCAGGAACTTATCAGGCGCAAGCGCGACGGCCAGCCCCTGACGCGCGCAGAGATTGAGGCGCTGGTCCAGGGCATGACCAGCGGCGATTTGGGCGATGCGCAACTGGGCGCGCTGGCAATGGCGGTGGTGCTGAATGGCATGGACCTGGCCGAACGTGTGGCCCTGACCGAAGCGATGCGCGATTCCGGCGATGTGCTGCACTGGGACAACGGGCCGGTTCTGGACAAACACGCGACCGGCGGGATTGGCGACACAGTCTCGCTGATGCTGGCGCCTGCACTGGCGGCCTGCGGGGCTGTGGTGCCCATGATCTCGGGGCGCGGGCTGGGGCATACGGGTGGCACGCTCGACAAGCTGGAGGCGATACCGGGCTATACGACGGCCCCCGACCTGACGCTGCTGCGCAAGGTGGTGGGCGATGTGGGCTGCGCGATTATCGGACAAACATGCCAGCTTGCCCCTGCTGACAAGCGGTTCTACGCGGTGCGCGATGTCACAGCGACTGTGGAATCGCTGGACCTGATCACCGCCTCGATCCTGTCGAAGAAGCTGGCGGCGGGGCTGGATGCGCTGGTGCTGGATGTCAAATGCGGCAATGGCGCGTTCATGGCCGATCTGGCGCAGGCCAAGGCGCTGGCGCAGGCGCTGGTCGCGGTGGCCAATGGCGCGGGGTGCCGCACCTCTGCGGTGATCACCGACATGAACGCGCCCCTTGCACCGGCAGCGGGCAATGCGCTGGAAGTCCGCGTTGCGCTGGATTTCCTGACCGGGCGCGACATGCCTGCGCGTCTGTGGGAGGTGACCTGCACCTTGGGCGCGGAAGGGCTGGCTCTTGCGGGGCTTGCCACGGATGCCCGCCAAGGGCGCGCGATGGTGGAAGATGCCTTTCACTCTGGCCGCGCGGCAGAGCGCTTCGGGCAGATGGTGGCCGCCCTTGGCGGGCCGCATGATCTGCTGGACGCGCCCCACAAGCATTTGCCGCAAGCGCCGGTCACTGCCGATTGCGTGGCGCTAGAGGATGGCGTGATCTGCGGGTATGACACCCGCGCCATCGGGCTGGCCGTGATCGAGTTGGGCGGCGGGCGGCGGCAGCCCACTGACAGGATTGACCCGCGCGTGGGCTTCGCAGAGATTCTGCCCCAAGGCACGAAAGTTGCGCGCGGCACTGTGATCGCGCGGGTTCATGCGGCGGATACGCAGGCCGCGCAACGCGGGGCCAAGGCGTTCACGGCCGCGTGCCAGATCGGGGCCGCGCCACCCGCGCGCCCCCTGATCCTGTGCCGTATAACAGGGGCCGGTGACGGCTAAGCCGCCACGCAACCCGCAGCGCCAAGCCCGGAGACCCCGGATCAAGTCCGGGGTTCACGTTGCACGCCCCCTCGCGGTGACACTCCCCCTCATGCCGGTTTACGCCTTGAACCCCCGCCATGAAAGGCCAAGTATGCGCAATGTCCTGATTGGTGAGTCCATGCCCCATAACAACCTGAGCCAGCCCGCCCCGCGCCCCGATGTCCTGACCCGCCCCAAGCTGGAAGGCGGCAAGCGGTTTCGCATGGCCAGCCCCTTTTTGCCCGCAGGCGACCAGCCCAAGGCCATTGCAGAACTGGTCGAAGGGGTGCGGACGGGCGAGCAGAATCAGGTGCTGCTTGGGGCCACCGGCACCGGCAAGACCTACACCATGGCCAAGATCATCGAGGAAACGCAGCGCCCTGCCATAATCCTTGCGCCCAACAAGACGCTGGCCGCGCAGCTATATGGCGAGTTCAAGGGTTTCTTCCCCGATAACGCGGTCGAATATTTCGTCAGCTATTATGACTATTACCAGCCCGAAGCCTATGTCGCGCGGTCCGACACCTATATCGAGAAGGAAAGCCAGATCAACGAACAGATCGACCGGATGCGCCACTCGGCCACGCGCGCGCTTCTGGAACGCGATGATGTGATTATTGTCGCTTCGGTGTCGTGCATCTATGGTATCGGCTCGGTCGAGACTTATTCGGCCATGACGCAGGATTTCAAGGCTGGCGAGAGCTATAACCAGCGGCAGGTTCTGGCCGATCTGGTGGCGCAGCAATACCGCCGCAATGACGCCGCGTTCCAGCGCGGATCGTTCCGCGTGCGCGGCGATGTGATCGAGTTATGGCCCGCCCACCTTGACGACCGCGCATGGCGATTGTCATTCTTTGGCGAGGAGCTGGAAGCGATTACCGAATTTGACCCGCTGACAGGGGCGAAAACGGACACGTTCGCGCAGATCAGGCTATACGCCAACAGCCACTATGTGACCCCGCGCCCGACCATGCAGCAGGCCATCAAGGGCATCAAATGGGAATTGCAGACACGGCTGGACCAATTGATCGCCGAAAATAAACTGCTGGAGGCGCAGCGGCTGGAACAGCGCACCAAATTCGATCTGGAAATGCTGGAAGCCACCGGCGTGTGCAACGGGATCGAGAATTATTCGCGCTATCTGACAGGGCGCGCACCCGGAGAGCCGCCGCCCACTTTGTTTGAATTCATCCCCGACAATGCGATTGTCTTTGCCGATGAAAGCCATGTCAGCGTGCCGCAAATCGGCGGTATGTACAAGGGCGACTACCGGCGCAAATTCACGCTGGCCGAACACGGATTCCGCCTGCCAAGCTGCATGGACAACCGCCCCCTGAAATTCGAGGAATGGGACGCGATGCGCCCGCAATCGGTGTTTGTGTCCGCCACCCCTTCAGCGTGGGAGTTGGAACAGTCTGGCGGGGTCTTTACCGAACAGGTGATCCGCCCCACCGGCCTTGTGGACCCGGAAGTTGAAATTCGCCCTGTTCAGATGCAGGTCGATGATCTGCTGGATGAAATCCGCAAAGTTGCCGCGCGCGATCTGCGCGTGTTGTGTACCGTATTGACCAAGCGCATGGCCGAAGATCTGACAGAATACCTGCATGAGCAGGGCATTCGTGTGCGCTACATGCATAGCGATATCGACACGATCGAGCGGATCGAGATTTTGCGCGACCTGCGGCTGGGCGCATTCGATGTGCTGATCGGCATTAACCTGCTGCGCGAGGGGCTGGATATTCCCGAATGCGGGCTGGTGGCGATTCTGGATGCCGATAAGGAAGGGTTCTTGCGGTCTGAAACCTCGCTGATCCAGACTATCGGGCGGGCCGCGCGCAATGCCGATGGCCGCGTGATCATGTATGCCGACCGCATTACCGGCAGCATGGAACGCGCGCTGGGTGAGACGAACCGCCGCCGTGAAAAGCAGGTGGCCTATAATATTGAACACGGGATCACGCCGCAGACAGTGCGCAAGAATGTGGAAGATGTGCTGTCCGGCCTGTGGCAGGGCGATACAGATATGGCCCGCGTGACCGCGCAGGTTGACAAAGTGAAGCCCGGCGCGAACCTGCAAGCGCATCTGGAAGGGCTGCGCACCGATATGCGCAAGGCTGCCGAGAACCTTGAATTTGAAGAAGCCGCGCGCCTGCGCGATGAGGTCAAGCGCTTGGAAGCGGTGGAACTGGCCATCGCAGACGACCCCCTTGCGCGGCAATCCGCCGTGGATGAGGCCGTGGATCATGCCGTCAAGCCACGCTCGACCGCCGGACGACCGGGCCAGCGCGGCGGGGTCAAGCGACGCGGGCGCAAATAACGCCGCGCGCATGACGCCTGTCTGAAACAGAGCTATTCGAGAAAGGCATGCGGCATAGGCCCGGACCATGCACCACAGGTGTTGCATGATTGCACCGCAATCATGGATCGGCGCGCGCTGGTTCCCCACCCGCCCTGACAGCGTATTGAGGGGGTGAAATGTCAGCTGGGTTCCAGACATGCCGCCCCCTATTGGTACCTGATAACATGTAGCATTCTGCGCAGCTTTCATTTGGGACAATCACATTTGCCCCCGCAGCCTGCTTTCACTACAGATGACAGGGATTTCTTAAAATTCCCTGAACACTGCGTCGAAATCACGCCACTGCGCCACGCTTCACGCCCTTTACACGCAAGCTTGGTGCTGTTTATACAATCTCACATTGAGATCGACGTCAGACTGCGGTATTGACGCAAAGGTATTTATACAATTTGCGGCGTTTTTGTCCTTTGTGGAAAAAAATATATATAACAATGAATTACATTTCTGTCACCTTTGGGACAAGTGCGACCGCATCCGTGATTCTGGGGAATTTTGCAGCATTTGCGCCCGCCGCATTGGCGTGTCGCAACGAATACCCACCGCAACTGAATAAAATTCACAAAGGCCATGGTATTTCGTCCGTTTATCGGGCGTTTCATGGCGAGAATGTCCAACCTGCTTCTGGCGTAACCAGTCTTGGTGGAGATTCTGCCTGCCTTCCCAGCGGCAGCCTGCCCGCATGTGGGGCCTGTTGCGCGTCAGGCATTGTAGCTGCTATGCTGAACCCCTTTACACCAAGCCGACCATGCCGACAGGCCATACCCCCGCAGTAATCCGGAGAGAATGATAATGAACCAAAGCTTCTGGAAAGCGGAGAGGGTAACGATGCTGACGAAGATACCTGTTTTTGCCATGGTAATGTTGGTTATGGCGATAACGGCATGCAGCGATGGCTATGTGCAATTTCCCACCTCACCAGAAGGCCAGCGCGCACTTGGGGACGATGTGGAGGTGATTGTCCTGTCATCCGACAATATCGGCGATTTCTCTCGTCCCGCACGGGGGCACCAAGTGACCCAAATGCCCAGCGGGCGGAACTGAACTTATGCGGTTGGGGCCGGTGACATTCTGTCTGTCATTGTGTTCGATCACCCAGAGTTGACATTGCCCGCCGGCCCCCAGCGCAGCGCGGCAGAAAGCGGCTTTCAGGTTGCCAGCGACGGCACCATCACCTACCCCTATATCGGCAGCGTTCGTGCAAGTGGTCGGTCTGTCGGGCAAATCCGAAGCGATATTTCGCAACGCCTTGGCAGCTTCATACCCGACCCGCAGGTTGAAGTGCGCATCGCGGCCTATAATTCGCAATCGGTCGTCGTCTCGGGCGAGGTGAAGGCCCCGAACCGCCAATCGCTTACCTCGGTGCAACTTAGCCTGATCGAAGCGATCAATGCCGCCGGTGGGTTCACAGAGTCGGCCGATCATCGGATCGTCTCGGTTCAACGGGGGGGGCAGGTGCACTATGTCGATGTGCAGGGGTTTCTTGAAAAGGGCATCGCCCAGAACAACCCGGTTCTGCGCAACGGCGATGTTGTGAATGTGCCGCGCCGCCGCGCCGAAGAAGCCTATTTGCTGGGCGAAGTTGCGCGCCCGGATGTGGTCGATCTGTCGCGCGAGCCGATCACGCTGACGCAGGCAATCACACGTCGCGGGGGGCTGCAACAACCGCGCGCCAATGCACGCGGGGTTCTGGTATTTCGGGCCTTCGGCAGCGATGTGACACGGGTTTTCCAGCTTGATACAACCTCGCCTGCGGGCTTGCTGCTGGGCACGCGGTTTGTGCTGGAACCGGGCGATGTTGTCTATGTGCTGCGTTCACCCTTGCAGCGGTGGAATGACACGATTGTCCGCCTTTTGCCCAGTGTGCAAGCCATACGCGCGGTCGATGATGTCGTGAATTGATGCATGATGAAGGCGGTATTCAAATCTATTCTGGTCGTCTGTGTCGGGAATATCTGCCGCTCGCCAGTGGCAGAGCGTTTGTTGGCGCGCAAGCTGGCAGAGCTTGGCTCGGAAATCACGGTGTCCTCGGCGGGAATTGCTGCCCTCGAAGGCCATGCCGCAGATGACGATGCCGCGTCGGTCGCGCATTCGCAGGGCCTGTCTGTGGCGGGGCATGTCGCGCGGCAGTTCTCACATGAGCTTGGGGCTGCACATGCGCTGATCCTTGTCATGGAACCGGGCCACAAACGCGAGATTGTGAAAGCCGCCCCCGACCTGTCTGGCAGGGTCATGCTGTTTGACCACTGGACAGGTGGCAAAGGAATTGCCGATCCTTACCGCCGTTCCAGACTGTTTCACGAAGAGGTGTTCGCACAGATAGAAGCCGCCGCTTCTGCATGGGCGGAAAAGTTGCATAAGTAAGTCAAGGGACGGAATCGGATGAAAGACAGCAGGCCATCGGCCCCCGATTTTCCGCCCCAGTCCCCTACAGGAAAACCCGTCATAATGCAAAATCTGCAAAATATCGCCGAGGATGAAATCGATCTGGGCCAACTGGTGTCCACCCTGTGGCGTGGCCGCTTGGCGATTGTCGCGGCGACAGTGGCCGGTGTTGCAATTGCCGCCTTCCATATTGCAAACACCAACCCCACATTTCAGGCCGACGCCCTGCTGCAACTGGAAGAAAGAACCGGCTCACTCGCGCTGCCCAGCAGCTTGTCGGCCATGGTGGATAATGACCCCCGCAGCGTGACGGAAATTGAAATTCTGCGCTCGCGCATGGTTCTGGGCCGCGCCATTGCAGACCAGAACCTTGATTGGCGTGTCACGCCAGATACCATGCCGCTGGTCGGGACAATGTTTTCGCGCTACCGCTTCCCCCTGCTTGACGCGGTCATCCCAGCCAGATTTGTGCGCCCCGGCGACGGGATCGAACTGGACAATCTTGTTGTCCCCCCAAGCATGCTGAATGAAAGCTTCACGCTTATTCTCACCAGCGAGACAGAGTACCGCCTTTTGCTGCCGGACGATTTGCAACTGGAGGGGCGCGTCGGACAGCCCACAACCCATGCGGAAACCGGATTTTCGCTCACGCTTGCGCGCAGTCAGGCCCCTGCGGGACGGCGCTTTCATATCCGGCAGGTGGATGAACGGCGTGCAATCAATGACCTGCGCGGCAGGCTTTCGGTCAGCGAACGGGGCCGCGCCTCTGGTATTCTGGAAGTGCGGTTGACGGGCGACAACCCGCATGAAAACACGCGCGCCCTGGGGGCCGTCATTCAGGCATATCTCAGCCAGAACATCTCTCGCAGTGCGGCAGAGGCAGAAAGCAGCCTGACATTCATCCGCGAACAACTGCCTTTGGCAGAGCAGACATTGCGGATTGCAGAAGCAGCCCTTAACGCATTCCGGCAAGAACAGGTCACCATTGACCTGTCGCTGGAAACGCAAACAATACTTGGCCAGGTGACGCGCACTGAAAGCGAGCTGGCAGACCTGCAACGCCGCGAAGACGAATTGGCCCAGCGCTTTACCCCGTCGCATCCGACATATCGGCAATTGCTGGATGAACGCGCGCGGCTGGAAGCACGTCTGGAGAACCTGCGCGATCAGGTTGGAACGCTTCCCGAAACACAGCGGCAAATCCTGAATCTCAGCCGCGAGGTTGAACTGGCACAAAGGATTTACACAGAATTGCTGACCCGCGCGCAAGAAGTGGAGGTCTTGCGCGCCAGCACCATTGGCAATGTGCGCATTGTCGATGGTGCGGGTGCCGGGCCATCGCCTGTGGCCCCGCGCAAAGCAATGATTCTGGCGCTTGGCATGGCTCTGGGGGGCATGGCAGGGATTGGCTTTGTGCTTGTTCGCAACTGGATGCGCCGCGGCATTCAAGACCCGTCCGAGCTGGAGGCCCTTGGCATGCCGGTTTTTGCGACGATCAATTACAGCAAAGACGCCGATACAGAAGGGCGCCGCGAAGGCAATTTGCCGATACTGGCCTTTGAACGCTCTGCCGATCTGACAGTCGAGGCCTTGCGGTCGCTGCGCACCAGTTTGCATTTTGGCATGCTCGATGCGGGAACCCCAAGTCTGACCCTGACCTCTTCCCATCCTGACGCGGGCAAAAGCTTTTTGTCGGTAAATCTGGCGGCGGTGGCGGCGCAGGCCGGACAACGGGTCTGCGTGATAGATGCTGACCTGCGCCGCGGGCAATTGCGCCGCTATTTCAACCTTCCCCGCAACGCCCCCGGACTGGCAGAGGTTTTGGCAGGCGATATATCCTTTGAAGATGCCGTGCTTCAGGGACCACATGAAAACCTGTTTATTCTGCCAACAGGGCGCTACCCGCCAAACCCGTCAGAACTGCTGATGCGCGCCGAACTGCCCAGATTGATCGAGACATGCGCCCAGATTTTTGACCTGACGATCTTTGACGCCCCGCCAGTTCTTGCCGTAACAGACCCGGTTATTCTGGCGCGCCACACAGGTGCAACCATCTTCGTTGCAAGGCATGACGTAACCCCGAAGGGCGAGGCGGAAGCCGCGCAAAAGACGCTTGCCAGCGCGGGGCTGAAATTTTCCGGTGCAATTCTGAACGGGTTTGACCCAAAGAAGGCCGGTGGCCGATACGGCTATGGGTATGGGTATGGGTACGGGTATCGCTACGAATACAAACAGCGCAAAGAATAGTGCCCCGAAGTGCGCATCTATGTAGGCCCTGCCAGCCCCACTCGGGGGCCTAGTGACACTGCGCAGCAGCGCACGGTTTTTTAACCGGTTTTCAGCGTATTCATGAGAAAACCTTTGAAATCCCAAGCGGAATCACAGGTCAAGGAACAGTGCATGATTACCCCGTTTGAAAACCGCACCGCGTCGCGCCACGGGCCTGCGACAGGTCTTCACGCCATTATAGCGGACAGGCCCACCCCCTTGCACCCTATGGCAACCACCCTGCCCCGGCGCGTGCGGGTTCAGGCGTCAGGCGGCAGTGCGCAGACCCGCGCGCAGGCACCATTCGGTGACCAAGGCCATATCCGCGGGCAACCCCTCGGCCAGCCCATCCGCATAGGCGGTGAAGGCAGGCAGGTTCAGGCCATTCACCCCGACCAAGACCGGCACATCACGACACAGCGCCTCGCCAATGACAGGGGCAAAGCCATGGCCGGCAGCTTCTGTCTTGCCGAACTTGTTGACGATCAGCAGATCAGCACCTTGCAAGGCCGCCTCGGTGGCCGCAACCGCTTGCGCCAGAACGCTTGTATCCAAGGTGCAGCCCCGCGCAAAGGCCCCCCGATCTTCGCTGATGCGCAACACTGTATCCGAGCCGAGAAGTTGCAAATCCATATCGCATTTGGTCCGGTCGGCGCGGGCAGTATTGGTCTGCACTGTTCCACAAAGCCGTAAATGCCCCTGCAAGGCGCGCGCAACCGCAGACAGGAACGCATCGCTGGCGCCCTGCCCCGGTAAGCTGATATATCCCAATCTCATGACGCGCGCCCTTTCTGTCATTGCACGATCCAGACTAACCCAACCCCCAAAATTATTCTTGATATATATCAATTATAAGCCCATCTCTGCGGGAGATATTCCAAATACTATAATAAATAATGAAATTACCCAGACAGATTTAATTTGATAATTATCTACCAAAACATCCCCTGCATCAGATTTCCGAAAATATGGCGGCAATCATCCGCATCTGGCCTGCGTGGGTCATAGCGGCAGCACCTCGACCAGATCGCCGCGCGTCATCTCTTCCTCGTCAGAGGGGATCAACACCAGCGCATCGGCTTGTGCAAGCTGCCCTATCCGGTGAGAGCCTGCCCCTTCCAGACAGATCACCTGCAAGACACCGCGCGCATCATGGCCCAAAATACGCGCGGGCCTGTATTCGCAGCGCCCCGGCTTGTGCCGAAGCGACGCGCCAAGCGCGGCCAGCCTTTTGACAGGGCCGGTTTCGGCAAGCCCCGCCACATGGCCCGCCAGAACTTGCCCGACACTATGCCATGTCACAAAAGCGGCCACCGGATTGCCGGGCAGCCCCAACCATAGCGCGCCGTTGACCTGCCCGATTGACAGCGGTTTGCCCGGCTTCATGGCAAGGTTCATCACCTCGATCCGGCCCCCAAGGCGCCTTATCACGCGCGCCATATGGTCTTCATCCCCGACCGAGACGCCGCCTGTGGTCAGGATCACATCTGCCTGCGCGGACGCACGGGCAAGTGCATCGCATAGCGCCTCTGGGTTATCAGCACATGCGGGAAAGGCGATCCGGGTGATCCAGCGCTGATCCAAGGCCGCCGCCAGCATGGCATGATTGGCGTCCCAAATCTGGCCGAGGGCAAGGGGGGTGCCCGGTTCAACCAATTCGCTGCCCGAACACAGGATCGCCACGCGCAAGCGGCGGATGACAGGCACATGCCCGACACCTGCACCCGCAAGCGCTGCGGCTTCTTTCGCCCCAAGAATGCGCCCTGCGGGCAGCAAGGGCGCGCCAAGGGCCAGATCCTCTCCACAGCGGCGGATATGCTGGCCACCCTGCGGGCGGGCCGAAATTGAAATCATATCACCAAGGCGCGTGACATTCTCTTGCGCAATCACGGCATCTGCACCCAGCGGGACAGGCGCGCCAGTCAGGATGCGCAGCGCGGCCCCCTTGGGCAGGGCTGCGGGCGCGCCCCCTGCGCAGATGCGCCCAGCCACAGGCAGGCACCACGGCCCCTGCCCCGTCAGGTCTGACAGCCGCAGGGCATAGCCATCCATCGCGGCATTATCAAATAGCGGCAACGCCACCGGCGCGGCGATATCTTGCGCCAAGACCCGCCCGGTGGCCGCGCCAAGCGGCAGCATTTCCACCACTTGCAACCGTGAAACCAGTGCCAGCCCGCGCGCGATGGCCTGATCGACGGGCACAAGGCCCGCCGCGCTGTCACAACCACATGCGGCGGGGTCCGGGTGGTGCAGGGGCTGATGCAATGTCATATCGGCTCTCCAAGCAGTAAGTGACGGGTCATGCAGCTTGTAGCTGCACGCCTTCGATATTGGTTTTTGCCACCAGGTCTGCGGTAAACTGTGCCGCCGCCCGCGCCCATGCAGCTTTCGCATGGGCATCGCGCAGGCGTGGCAGGATCGCGTCAAAGGGCAGCACCTCGCCGCGCGCGCGGGCATCAAGGCGGATCACATGCAGGCCAAAGCGGGTTTCCACAGCATCGCTGATCTGCCCCTCTTCCAGCGCATCCATTGCCGCCTCGAACTCGGGCACCGTGTCGCCCTGTGCCAACTGGCCCAGCAGCCCGCCATTATCCTTGGAGGAACAGGCGGAATGGGTGCGCGCCAGTTCGCCAAAGCGGCGGGGGTTTTCGCGCAACTGCGCCAGCACGCCGTCCGCATGCGCGCGCACAGCGGCCATATCGTCCTGACGGGGGAACAGGATATGCGCCGCTTCGTATAGCGATGGCGCGCGAAAGCGGTCTGGCTGCGCGTCATAGACCGCGCGCAAGGCCAGCTCGTCCGCCGGGGCGGGTTGAATGGCCAACTCGCTCAACTGGCGGATCAGCGCTTCATCTTCGGTTTCCACCTGCCCCGGCGACACTTCGGCCGGGTCAGGGGTCAGGCCACGCGCGCGGGCCTCTTGCAGCATCATCTCGCGGATTGCCAAGGCGCGCGCGGCGGCTTTCCATGCCAGCCCCGGTTTTTCTTTCGGGGCTGGGTGGTTCTGGGCTTCGGCCGCAATGCGTTCGGCCGAAATTTCAATGCCGTTTACAAAAACAGGCGGCAGAAGCGGTTTCATGCGATGGTTTCCTTATTCGGCAGGGGTTGGGGAGGTGGGCGCTGTGGGCTTTGGCGTCATGCCTGCGGCCGTTGACGCGCGCTTGTCGCGGGCAAAGGGTTTCAGGCCCGTGCGCGCAGGTTTCGCGCCAGCGCGCGAACGCACGATCTGATAGCCCGGCCGCCACAGAAAGCGGATTGGCGCGGACAGCATATGCACCAGACGGGTGAAGGGGAACAGCGCCACAATCACCATGCCAAGGAAGATGTGGAACTTGTACAGCCAATGCACATTGACCACTTCTTGCCACGCATTGATCTGCAACCCCATGACCGATTGCGACCATGTCATGAACTGTATCATCTTGGACCCGTCCATATGGCCCAGCGTCAGGATGATGGTGCCCATGCCGACCACGATTTGCAGCCACAGGATCGCCAGAATACCGATATCGGCAAAGGTGGAATTGTTACGGATGCGCGGGTCAGTCAACCGCCGGTGCAACAGCATAGTGCAGCCGATGAACGCCGCCGCGCCCGCAGCCCCGCCGATAATGACCGCCATCCACTGTTTCAGCCCGTAGCTGATGCCTAGCGCATCCAGCAGCCAGATCGGCGTGAACAGCCCGACAAGGTGGCCGAAGAACAGCACGATGATACCCACATGGAACAGCACCGACCCCCAGACCAGTTGCTTGCGGCGCAACAACTGGCTGGACGAGGATTTCCATGTGAAGGGGTCACGTTCATACCGTGCGATTGTGCCAATCAGGGCGACAGCCAGCACCGCATAGGGCAGGATGCCGAAAATCAGATAGTCGAGATCGAAATTGCCAAACATTGCTCGTTGCTCCTACATCTGGCCCGGCGCGGCAGGGCGCGGGGCGGCGGGCATATCCATTTTTGCAAGAATATCGCGGCTGATCGGGCAACCGGCATTCGGGTCAGGGCCGAAGGTGACCATCGCTTCTTCCCAGACGGCATCGAGGGCCTCCAGGTCTTCGGGGTCATCGTCTTTCTCGGACAAAAGCGCCTCGGCCTCTGGCGAGGTTTCGACCTGCGCCAGTGTCACGATGGCGGCCATGACCGGCGCATAGACGCTTTCACGCCGCGCCAGCCGTTCGGCCAAGGCCACGATGATATGGCCCGCATCGGCCAGAATGGCGCGCGCCTGATCAAGGCTTTGCGTGGACAGGAATTCCAGCAAAACCGGCAGGTGGTCGGGCAATTCCGGGCCAACCAGATCGAAGCCGCCTGCGCGGTAGGTTTCCAGCAGGTCCACCATCGCGCCGCCACGGTCGCGGCTTTCGCCGTGAATATGCTCGAACAGATTAAGCGACAGCGTGCGCGCACGGTCGAATTGCAAGACATAGCGTTCCTGCAAGTCGTAGATATCGCCGGTTTCCAACTCGGTCAAAAGCGGTTCCAGCTTGGCGAAATGGTCTGGTTTCAACAGACCCTCTTGCAAGAGGATCTGCGCGATTTCGGGAACTGCCGCCTGCAACTCGGGTGTTGGATAGGTCAGCAAGGCGGATAGGGCGTGATAGGTTTTCATGGCTGGATGAACTCCTGCGGGCTGCGGAACTTCTTACCGCCCGAAAACAGTGAATTGCCGCTGCTGCCGGTGGAACAGCCATTGCCATCGGTAAAGCCGCAGCCCCCCTTCAGGTCATAGGCATCTTCCACCAATTCGCGGTGCGTGGTCGGGATGACGAAACGATCCTCGTAATTGGCGATTGCCATCAGCTGGTACATCTCGTCGATCTGCTGGGGCGTCATGCCCACGCGCTTGGCCACGCCAATATTGATGACTCCGTCCACAGTTTTCGACCGCATATAGGACCGCATCGCCAGCATCCGTTCCAGCGCGCTGACAACAGGGGCTTCATCGCCTGCTGTCAGCATATTGGCCAGATAGCGCACCGGAATACGCAAGGATGCGACATCGGGCATATCATCCTGCGCGCTGATCTTGCCTGCCTCTGCCGCGTTCTGGATGGGTGAAAGCGGCGGGATATACCACACCATCGGCAGGGTGCGGTATTCGGGGTGCAGCGGGAAGGCGATTTTCCATTCCATCGCCATTTTCCAGATGGGCGATTTCTGCGCACCAATGATCCAGTCTTCTGGCACGCCTTCGGCACGGGCCGCCTCGATCACCGCAGGGTCATTGGGGTCAAGGAACACATCCAATTGCGCGTCATAGAGCTGCTTTTCATCCGCCACGCTGGCGGCCTGGCTGATCTTGTCGGCGTCATAGAGCATCACACCCAAATACCGGATGCGCCCCACGCAGGTTTCCGAACACACCGTGGGCTGGCCGGATTCCAGACGCGGATAGCACAGCGTGCATTTCTCGGATTTGCCAGAAGACCAGTTGTAATAGATCTTCTTGTAAGGGCAGCCCGACACGCACATGCGCCAGCCGCGGCATTTTTCCTGATCGATCAGGACAACGCCATCATCTTCGCGCTTATAGATCGCGCCTGACGGGCAGGACGCCACGCAAGCGGGGTTCAGGCAATGCTCGCACAGGCGGGGCAGATACATCATGAAGGTGTTTTCATACTCTCCATAGATGTCTTTCTGGATGCCCTCGAAGTTGTAATCCTTGGACCGCTTGGCGAATTCGCCGCCCAGAATTTCCTCCCAGTTTGGCCCCCATTCGATTTTCTCCATCCGCTCGCCGGTGATTTTGGAACGCGGGCGCGCAGTGGGGAAGGCCTGCATTTGGGGCGCGGATTTCAGGTGGTCATAGTCGAAATCGAACGGTTCATAGAAATCGTCGATTTCGGGCAGGTCGGGATTGGCGAAGATATTTGCCAGAATCCGCCATTTGCCGCCCTGTTTGGGCACCAACTGGCCCGACGGGTCGCGCTTCCAGCCGCCATTCCAGCGTTTCTGGTTTTCCCAATCTTTGGGATAGCCGATACCGGGTTTGGTTTCGACATTGTTGAACCATGCATATTCAACACCCTCGCGCGAGGTCCAGACGTTCTTGCAGGTGACAGAGCAGGTGTGACACCCGATACATTTATCGAGGTTCAGCACCATACCGATTTGGGCACGTACTTTCATTCCGCTGCCTCCACTTTTGCGGGCTGATCCAGCCAATCCACGTTTTCCATTTTCCGAACGATGACCATTTCATCGCGGTTCGCACCCACAGTTCCGTAATAGTTGAACCCGTAGGACAGTTGCGCATAGCCCCCGATCATATGCGTAGGCTTGGGCACCGTGCGCGTGACCGAGTTGTGAATGCCCCCGCGCTGGCCGGTGATCTGGCTGCCCGGTGTATTCACGATCTTTTCCTGCGCGTGATACATGAACAGGGTGCCATCCTTCATGCGCTGGCTGACCACGGCGCGCGCCGCAATCACACCGTTGGAATTGAACACCTCGACCCAGTCATTATCGACGATGCCCGCTTTTGCGGCGTCCACTTCCGAGATCCAGACAACCGGCCCGCCACGGTTCAGCGTCAGCATCAGCAGGTTGTCGGAATAGGTGGAATGGATGCCCCATTTCTGGTGCGGGGTGATGAAGTTCAGCACCACATGCTTTTCTGCCGATTTCAGCGATTTGGTGGCGTCATGCGTGATGGTTTTCAGGTCCACCGGCGGGCGCCAAGTGACGAAGAACTCGCCAAAGGCACGCATCCATTCATGGTCCTGATACAGCTGCTGGCGCCCCGTCACCGTGCGCCACGGGATCAACTCGTTCACATTGGTCCAGCCTGCGTTATAGCAGACTTCCTCGGACTCGATGCCCGACCAAGTGGGGGATGAAATGATCTTGCGCGGTTGGGCTGCGATGTCGCGGAAGCGGATCTTCTCGTCTTTCTTGACATCGGCCAGATGGGCATGTTCGCGCCCGGTTGCCTTTTCCAGCGCATTCCACGCCTTGACTGCAACTTCGCCATTGGTTTCGGGCGCAAGCATCAGGACGACTTCGCAAGCGTCGATGGCGGACTCGATCTTGGCCATACCCTTGGTTGGGCCGTCTGTGTGGGTGCCATTCAGCGCCTTCAGGTGGTGGACTTCGGTTTTCGTATCCCACGCGATGCCCTTGCCGCCATTGCCAACCTTTTCCATCAACGGGCCAAGGGCAGTAAAGCGGGCGTGCAAGTTCGGGTAGTCGCGTTCAACCGCGATATAGGCCGGTGCGGTTTTACCGGGAATCAGGTCGCATTCACCCTTTTTCCAGTCCTGCACAAAAGGCTGTGCAAGCTCGCCGGGGCTGTCATGCTGCAAGGGCAGTTGCACGATGTCGGTTTCCACACCCAGAATTTCGGGCGCGACTTCGGAGAATTTCTTTGCAATCGCCTTGAAGATTTCCCAGTCGGTCTTGCTCTCATACGCCGGGTCCACGGCGGCTTGCAGCGGGTGGATGAACGGGTGCATGTCCGAAGTGTTCAGATCGTCCTTTTCATACCAGCTTGCCGTTGGCATGACGATGTCAGCATAGACAGCAGTGGTGGACATGCGGAAGTCGATGGTTACCAGCAGGTCAAGTTTGCCTTCGGGCGCTTCGTCATGCCATTTCGCCTCCACAGGCTTTTGGCGGCCTTCCTGCCCCAAATCCTTGCCCTGCACACCGTGGCTGGTGCCCAGCAGGTGTTTCAGGAAATACTCATGCCCCTTGCCGGACGACCCCAACAGGTTGGAGCGCCACACAAACAGGTTGCGCGGCCAGTTTTCGGGGGCGTCGGGGTCTTCACAGGACATTTCCAGCGTGCCGGCCTTCAACTGCTCAGCCACATAGGCGGGAATGTCCTTGCCTGCCGCTTTCGCTGCCGCGCCAACTTTCAACGGGTTGGTTTTCAGTTGCGGCGCGGATGGCAACCAGCCCATGCGTTCGGACCGGATGTTATAGTCGATCAGGCTTAGGCTTTCCCAATCGCCTGCGGGCGCTGTGGGCGACAGGATGTCTTTTGCAGTGACAGTTTCATACCGCCACTGGTCGGTATGGGCATACCACGCGCTGGTTGAATTCATGTGCCGTGGCGGGCGCGCCCAGTCCAGCGCGAAGGCAAGCGCCGTCCAGCCGGTTTGCGGGCGCAGCTTTTCCTGCCCCACATAATGCGCCCAGCCGCCGCCCGACTGGCCCACACACCCGCACATCACCAACATGTTAATGACCGCGCGGTAGTTCATGTCCATGTGGTACCAGTGGTTCATCGCAGCGCCGATGATGACCATGGATTTGCCACCCGTCTTTTCGGCATTGCTGGCGAATTCGCGGGCCACATGGATGATCTTGTCGCGGCTGACCCCTGTGATCCGTTCTGCCCAAGCAGGCGTGAACGGCACATCAGCATTGTAATCATCGGTCACATGGTCGCCACCAAGGCCACGATCGAGCGAGTAATTCGCGCAGAACAGGTCGAACACAGTCGTGACCAGCACTTCTGACCCATCGGCCAGCGTGATCACCTTGACCGGCACATTGCGGGTCAGAATATCGCCGCGTGCGTCATTTTCCCACTGGCCCGAGGCCATGCCGCCGAAATAGGGGAAATCAACGCCCACAACATCGTCACGGTCCTCATCAAGGATCAGCGACAGCTTGGGCTTGACCGCAGCACCCCTGGCCTTTTCTTCCAGATTCCACTTGCCCTGCTCGCCCCAGCGAAACCCGATAGAGCCATTGGGCGCAACCATCTGGCCCGAATTTTCATCAATGCAGATGGTTTTCCATTCCGCGTTATTCGCCTCGCCCAGATTATCGGCCAGATCAGACGCGCGCAGTTGGCGGCCCGGCAGATAGCTGTCGCCCTTCTTCTCCAGTTGCACCAGCATGGGCATGTCGGAATATTTGCGGCAATATTCCTCGAAATAGGGGGTCTGGCGGTCCAGATGGAACTCGCGCAGGATGACATGGCCGAAGGCCATACCCAGTGCGGCATCAGTGCCCTGTTTGGCATTCAGCCAGACATCGCCGAATTTCGCGGCTTCCGAATAGTCGGGGCAGATCACGGCGGATTTGGTGCCGCGATAGCGCGCTTCGGTGTAGAAATGGGCGTCGGGCGTGCGGGTTTGCGGCACGTTCGACCCCCATAGAAGCAGATAGCCCGCATTGTACCAATCGGCACTTTCGGGAACATCTGTCTGCTCGCCCCATGTCATGGGGCTGGCGGGCGGCAGGTCGCAATACCAGTCGTAAAAGCTCATACAAGTGCCGCCCAGAAGCGACAGATAGCGCGAACCGGCGGCATAGCTGACCATCGACATTGCAGGAATGGGCGAGAAGCCGAACACGCGGTCAGGCCCGTATTCCTTGGCGGTATAGGCATTGGCGGCGGCGGTAATCTCGGTCACTTCGTCCCAAGTGGCGCGCACAAACCCGCCTGTGCCGCGTGTGCGGGTATAGCTGGCGCGGGCGCTTGGATCGTTCTGGATGGCCGTCCATGCCTGCACAGGTGTCATATGCTTGCGCTTTTCGCGCCACAGCCGCATCAGCGCGCCGCGCACAAGCGGGGTTTTCACGCGGTTGGCGGAATACAGATACCAGCTATAGCTTGCCCCCCGCGCGCACCCGCGCGGTTCGTGGTTGGGCAGATCGGGGCGCGTGCGCGGGTAATCGGTTTGTTGGGTTTCCCAAGTCACGATGCCTGATTTGACATAGATTTTCCACGAACATGACCCTGTGCAATTCACCCCATGGGTAGAGCGCACGATCTTGTCATGCCGCCAGCGGTCACGATACACGTCTTCCCAGTCGCGGTTTTCGGTTGTGGTCTGGCCGTGGCCGTCTGAAAACGTATCCTTGCGGTTGGGTTTCAGAAAGTTCAGCCGGTCAAGAAGATGGCTCATAGCTGTCTCCGTTCAAAGTTTGGGTGGGGCGGGCGCGCGTTTGCGCCCGCGCATGTATCAGCAGGGCGTTGCCGCGCCCTTGCGGGTGTAGAAGAACCACGTCACCAGCACGCACAGGACATAGAAGCCCGCGAAGGCCCACAGCGCGCCCGCAGGGCCGCCGGTCATCGCAATCGAGGTGCCGTAGGATTTGGGGATGAAGAACGCGCCATATGCCGCCATCGCAGAGGTGAAAGCGATAATCGCGCCCGCTTCACGCTCGGCAGTTTTCAGCGCCGCCGCCTTGTCCAGTTGCGGCATCAGCAGCGGAATTTCCTTGCGCATGATCACAGGGATCATCTGGAAGGTGGATGCATTGCCCACGCCTGTCAGGAAGAACAGCGCCATGAAGCAGGCGAAGAAGCCCCAGAAGTTCCCCTCGCTGCCTGCAAGCGGCAGGAACCAGATCACGCCCGCAACAGTGAAGATCATCGCAATGAACACCCACAGCGTGACGCGCCCGCCGCCGAACTTGTCGGAAATCCAGCCGGTAAACACCCGCGACAGCGCGCCAACCAGCGGCCCAAGAAAAGCGAATTGCAGCGCGTCCACGGCAGGAAACTGCGTGCGCATCAGCAGCGGAAAGCCCGCGGAATAGCCGATGAAACTGCCGAATGTCCCGATATACAGGAAAGACATGATCCAGTTATGCTTGCGCTTCAGGATCGTCAGCTGGTCGGACAGGTTGGCTTTCGCATCTGCCAGATCATTCATCCCGAACCATGCGGCCAGGGTGAAGATCACCAGAAACGGCACCCAGACAAAGCCCGCGTTTTGCAGCCACAATTCCCCCCCGCCGGAAATGGTTTGCGACTGCCCGCCCATGGCCCCGAACACACCCATGGTGATGACGACAGGCACCACGAACTGCACCACCGACACACCCAGATTGCCCAGACCGGCATTGACAGCCAGCGCGTTGCCCTTCTGCGCCTTGGGGAAGAAGTAGTTGATGTTCGACATGGATGAGGCGAAGTTTCCGCCCCCAAAGCCGCACAAAAGTGCAAGGATCACAAAGATCGCATAGGGCGTTTCGGGGTTTTGCACCGCAAAGCCGATGCCCAGCGCGGGCAACAGAAGCGAGGCTGTGGAAATCGCCGTCCAGCGCCGCCCCCCGAAGATGGGAATGACGAAACTGTAGAAGATGCGCAATGTCGCGCCCGACAGCCCCGGCAGGGCCGCCAGCAAAAACAACTGATCGGTTGTGAACGCAAACCCGATGGCGGGCAGGCGCGCCACCACGACCGACCAGACCATCCACACAGCAAAAGCCAGAAGCAGGCAGGGGACAGAGATCATCAGGTTGCGATTGGCAATGCGTTTGCCGGTCTTCTGCCAGAAGTCACTGTCTTCTGGTCGCCAATCGGTCAGAACCGGCCCTTTGGAATTTTGTGTGGCTGTCATGGACATGTGCCTTTTCCTTATGGGTGTAGGGGGGGGGCAGACCCGGCTTGCGGGCCTGCAACAAATCATTCAGCAGGTCGGGTTTTCGCACCCAGCCGGTCAAGGGCTGCGCGCAGGTCCGCGATGGTGGCAAAGCGTGCATTCAACTGGACGGCCCCGCTGCTGCGTTCGGTCAGTTCGATCTTTTCCGATCCGTCCAGCAGGGTTGCCAGATCCGCTTCAAGCTGTTTCTTGACCGATGCCTCTTGGGCAATCTCGCGGTCGACAGATGAGATGATGTATTCATCCCCGAACCCGCCTTCCGGCTCGACCAGCCAGAAATAGCAGATTACCCACGAAATCAGCGCGCCTGCCGCAATGATGAAGAAGAACTGCTGCGGAGTGACGAACATGAACACGAACAGGTAGAACACGGCGCCAACATTGCCGTAGGCCCCTGCCATGCCCGAAATCTGGCCCGTGACGCGCCGCTTGATCGAGGGGATGATCCCGAAGGTGGCCCCCTCTGCGCCCTGCACAAAGAACGAGCACATGATGGTGATCGCAATCGCAATGATCAGCGGCCAGTTGGAATTCAGCAGCCCCATCAGCACAAAGCCAATCGCAATGCCGAACATATAGGCCAGCATCACAAAGCGGCGGTTGCCGAAACGGTCGGAGACCAGCCCGCCCATAGGCCGCGCGAACAGGTTGACGAAGGCGAAACTGGCAGCAATCAGGCCAGCGGCAGCCGCTGTCAGGCCCCATGTTTCTTCAAAGAACATGGGCAGCATGGACACAACCGCCAGTTCCGCGCCAAAGTTGGCAAAGTAAGTGGCATTCAGCGCCGCAACCGAACTGAAAGGGTATTTGTCATCTTCCGGCACGCCCTTTTTCAGGATCGGCACGTTAACCTTGATCGCCTGCCAGACCTGATAGGTCACAACAATCGCAATCGCCGCATAGATGAACACAGCGGTCATCGGGTCGATATAGCCCATGATCTGCACGCGGTAGACAAGGATCGACAGAATACCCACCATCGGCACAGTGAAGATGCACAGCAGGACAAGGTCTTTCCAGCTAGACACTTCCAAGGCGGACGCCTTGCGCGGTTTCTTGTGGGTGTCAGCGGTGGGGCCATCGGTGATGGCAAACCAGTAGAACACGCCATAGACCGCCATAACCACGCCCGATGTGGCAATCGCATAGCGCCAGCCGTCATCGCCACCATACATGGTCAGCGCGATGGTGGGCAGCGTGATCGCCGCCGCCGCAGACCCGAAATTGCCCCAGCCCGCATAGAACCCTTCGGCAAAGCCAATGTCGCGCGGCTTGAACCACAGCGCTGTCATATGGATGCCCACCACGAAGCTCGCGCCAATGGACGACAGCACCAGACGCGACATGAACAGCACTTCGCGCGTGTCACCAAAGGCAAACACGAATGTAGGGATGGCCATCAGCACCATCAGCACGGAAAACACGCGGCGCGGGCCATAACGGTCCAGCGCCATGCCCACGATAATGCGCGCAGGGATGGTCAGCGCGACGTTGGCAATGGCGAACAGGCGAATATCATCGCGCGTCAGCCAATCGACCGAACGCAGCATGGATGACGCCAGCGGCGCCATGTTGAACCAGACATAAAAGCTGATGAAAAAGGCGATCCATGTCAGATGGAGGGCCTTGATCTCGGCGTTCTTGAAGCGGAAAATATCGCTGACTTGCATGTCAGACCTCGAATTCTTGCAATGGGGTCACGCGCGTTTTGCCAAGGTCACTCGGCATGCGTGGGGATGATCAGCAGCGGGCAGGGTGCCCGGCGCGCAAGAAAGGCGCTGGTAGACCCGAAGGTCATGTGGTCGAATTCCTCGACCAGCGCATCAATCTTGCGGGTGATGAAGTTCAGCGGGCCGGGGTCGGGCTTGTGGCTGTGGCGCGCCATAACCAGCAGGTCTGGCTTGCGGTCTTCCACGGCGCGCAAGATCATCTTGCGCGCGTCCCCTTCCGCGATCAGCACAGAGGCGTTGAACCCTGCCGCTGCAAGTTCTGCGGCAGCGGATTCGGTTCCGGCCTTTTGTTCGGCATATTGTTCTGTGAACAGCGCATCTGCGCCGGCAGTTGTGCTGCCCACATCCTCCACCACCGAGATCAGCGTGATGCTGGGGTTAAGGGCTGAAAGCAGGCCGCGCACTGCATCCAGTGCAATCCGGGCATTACGGGAATTATCATATGCCAGCATTACATGCATGGGCTTCTCCTTGCGGTGCAGATGCGCTTTGGCATCCGTTCGCAAGCACCCAGTCATAGCCCCGCGCAAGAAAACTTGATCGAGATCAAAGTGCCGGACCCGAATTTTGACATTCGTATCGGATTTGGAATCTGTCAATTTTCGCACAGAATTTTTATATCTGCACATGCGAAATATGTTTTGGCGGGACTTGATCTTGCTGCGCAGCCCGCTTGATGTTAGTCAAGCTGCAACCCCAAAAATGTCAGGCAGCATCTTGCGACCCGAAGAATTACCAGAGATTCGCCATCTGCATCTGTTCCGCGATATGACGCAGGCCAGCTTTGAAACTCTGATGGCCAGTTCTTACGCACAGAATTTTCCCCAAGGGCTGGAGATTATCCGGCAGGGTGACCCAGCCGATTTTCTGCATATCGTGCTGGAAGGGTCGGTCGAATTATTCGCGCAAGGGGCGGGGCGCGAATGCACCATGGCTGTGGTCCGGCCCGTGTCCACCTTCATTCTGGCGGCCAGCATTCGTGACGCCCCCTATCTGATGTCCGCCCGCACATTAGAGCGCACACGCATCATTCTGGTGCCCGCGCCCGACCTGCGCGCCATGTTCCGGCGCGACACGGAATTTGCGGTATCTGTGATCAACGAATTGGCCGCCTGTTACCGTTCGGTTGTGCGCAGTGCCAAAACCCTGAAACTGCGCAATTCGCGCGAACGGGTTGCATCCTATCTGTTGCGCCAGTCGTTGCTGTCTGGCGGGGCCACGTCTTACACTTTGCCGGTCGAGAAACGCCTGCTTGCCTCTTATCTCGGAATGACGTCCGAAAACCTGTCGCGCACATTGCGCACGCTGGAAGCAGATGGAATCAAGATGGACGGTGCGCGCGTTATCATCACCGACCGCGAAAAGCTGACAGCTTTGGCACAGCTTGACAGGCTCATAGACGGGCCAGATGCCTTCTCTGGCCAGAGCGGCTCTGGGCTGCCTGCCGCAGAGCAGTAAAGCCGACAAACACAAATAGATGCTTTGCGCCCAAGCCCTGTTGGGCTTGGGTCAGATGCGCCGCGCGTTAAGCGCGCAGCGTGCCGCCTGTGGCCTTTGTCACCTTCTCGATAATCTTGCGGCCAAGCAGTTCGATATCTTCATCGGTCAAGGTGCGCTCTACAGGTTGCAACCGCACGGATATGGCCAGCGATTTGCGGCCCTCGCCAAACTGCGCCTCGGCCTTGGGGCCTGTGAATTCGTCAAACACGCTTACACCCGTGATCAGTGCCTTATCGGCACCTGCGGCGGCATTCACCACATTGATCGCCTCTACCTTGGCATCCAGCACAAAGGCATAATCGCGTTCCAGCGGTTGCAATGTGCTGATGCTAAGCGATTGACGGGTGGTTTTGCGCGCTTTGGGCAGGGGCGGGTTTTCGACATAAACCGTGAAAGCGACAACCGGCCCTTTCAGATCAAACGCCTTGATCACCTTTGGGTGCACTTCGCCGAACACTGCCAAGGGCAGTTTCGGCCCAAGGCTGATCACCCCTGCCCGCCCCGGATGGAACCAGTCAGGCAATTTGCGGTGGATCTGGAACTTTGCAGGCGCGCCGATAGCAGCCAGCACGGCTTCGGCATCGGCCTTGGCATCATACAGATCAACCATGCGGCGGCTGCCGAAGGGGTCGCGCGGGGCAGTTGCACCCACCAGAATACCAGCGGCCTGAACATGCTGTTCGCCCGGCTCGCCGCCGGTGAAGACGGGGCCAACCTCGAACAAGGCAAGGTCTGTGGCACCGCGCGCCTGATTGCGCGCCGCCGCCTGCAACAGGCCGGGCAACAAATCCGGGCGCATATGCGTCATTTCCGAGGAAATCGGGTTTTCCAGCCGCACAGCATCCGTTCCGCCGCCAAAGGCCGCAGCAGAGCTTGCGTCGATAAAGCTGTAGCTGACGCATTCATTATAGCCCTGCCCTGCCAGAACCCGCCGCGCCGCGCGTTCGCGCAGCTGCATTGGTGTCAGGATCGGGCGAGCAACCCCCGCTTGCGGGCGGGCCAATGGCTTGCCCTGCAATTTGCTAAGCGACGCGATGCGGGCAATTTCCTCGATCAAATCCGCCGCGCCCAGAATATCGGGGCGCCAAGTGGGCGGGCTGGCCTGATCGTCTGTCAGCGTAAACCCAAGTGCGGCCAAAGTCTCGCGCTGCTCTGCCTCGGGGATGTCCATGCCCACAAGCGAATGCACGCGGGTCGGATCGAAGCGATAGCTGCGCGCGGTGTCCGGCACAGCGCCATCCAGCACCACCTCTGACGCCTCGCCGCCGCACAACTCCAGCACCATGCGGGTTGCCAGTTCCAACCCGTCCAGCGTGAAAGCCGGATCAACCCCGCGTTCAAACCTGTAGCGGGCATCGGAATTGATCTTCAGCGCGCGGCCTGTGGCGGCGATGGTGATCGGGTCCCAATAGGCGGATTCCAGAAAGACATTTACCGTCTCATCAGTGCAGCCCGAATGCGCGCCGCCCATGATGCCTGCAATGCTCTCGATCCCCGCATCGTCAGAGATGACCATTTGCCCGGCGTCCAGCCTGTAGGTTTTGTCGTCCAGCGCCAGCACCTCTTCGCCGCCCTGCGCCGGATGGATGCGCAAGCCGCCCGCAACCTTGTCGGCATCAAACACATGCAAGGGGCGGTTCTGGTCGAAGGTGAAGAAATTTGTAATATCCACCAGCGCCGAGATCGGGCGCAACCCGATGGCGCGCAGCCGCTTTTGCAGCCAGTCGGGCGATGGGCCGTTTTTGACCCCGCGAATAACGCGGCCTGCAAATAGCGGGCAGCCGTTTTCTTTCAACTCTGGCGCAATGGTCACCGAAACGGGGCTGGCAAAACTGCCTGCAACCGGCGCTGCATCCAGCGGTTTCAGCGTGCCAAGCCCGCGCGCGGCCAGATCGCGCGCAATGCCGCGCACGCCAAGCGCATCGGGGCGGTTGGGGGTGATGGCAATATCGATCACCGGGTCGTTCAGCCCTGCATAATCGATAAACCACGCCCCCAGCGGCGCATCTTCGGGCAGATCAATGATGCCGTCATGGGCGTCCGAGAGCATCAATTCACGCTCGGAGCACAGCATGCCGTTGCTGGCCTGACCACGGATCACACCGGGTTTCAGGTCCACCCCGGTGCCGGGCACATGTGTGCCGACAGGGGCAAAGACAGCGCGCATGCCCGTGCGCGCATTCGGCGCGCCGCACACGACCTGCACTTCTTCGCTGGCCCCCTCTGGCCCATTGGGCCATGTTTCAACACGGCACAGGCGCAGACGGTCTGCATCGGGGTGGGGCGCAGCCTCGATCACGCGGGCGATACGAAAGACCCCAAGGCTGTTGGCGGGGTCGATAATCTCTTCGACTTCCAACCCCAGATCCGTCAGCGCATCGCCGATCTGGTCCAGCGTTGCGTCAGTTTCCAGATGATCCTTAAGCCAGGACAGCGTGAATTTCATGTCTCTTCCCCGAATTCGCCTGCAAAGCGGTCAGGCAGCGGCCTAGCCGATAAATTCAGCCTTGAAAAGCCGCTTGCCCAACCTGCCGCATTCTATGCCCGCTTAGCGATTGCGGGCATCGATGCTGTCATCATCCTCGTCTTCGTCCTCGTCATCATCGGGCAGGTTGAAGAAGCTGTCTGCATCGCTGTAATCGGCGGCTGTGCTGGTGCGCTCAGTTTCAGCATTCAGATCGCTGATGGTGAAATTCTCCAGACCTGCAATGCCTGCGGGCATTTTCGGCTCGGCATCCGCTTCCAGCGACTGCTCGGTCGAGACCAGCTTGCGGCGCTCGTCATCGCTCATGACGCCACCTTCCGCAGCGCGCTTGGCGGCGGCTTTCTGAACTTCCTTGTCCAGCTCCGACTGGCGGCACAGGCCCAGCGCGACAGGGTCGATGGGTTGCAGGTTCGAGATGTTCCAATGCGTGCGCTCGCGGATCGCCTCGATCGTGGAATTTGTCGTGCCAACCAGACGCCGGATTTGCGCATCTGCCAGTTCGGGATGGAACTTGACCAACCACAAAATCGAGGCCGGACGATCCTGCCGCTTGGACAAAGGCGTGTAGCGCGGGCCACGGCGTTTTTCCTCGCCCTCGGCGGCGGGGTTGTATTTCAGCCGCAACGCATAGCGCGGGTCTTTTTCGCCACGCTCGATCTCGATCGGGTCAAGCTGGTTATTGGCCACAGGGTCAAACCCTTTGACACCGCCTGCGACATCACCATCGGCAATGCCCTGCACTTCCAATTCATGCAGGCCGCAAAAATCTGCAACCTGCTTGAAGGTGAGAGTCGTGTTATCGACCAGCCAGACGGCGGTCGCCTTGGGCATTAATGGTTTTGACATGACATCAACTCCTGTCATACGAGCGCGGGCAATGCGCATGCTTCATCGGATGCCGGAACCTCGGCTACAGGGCGAACCTGCGTTTCCACGATTTCTGGAATGGTGTCCTTATAACGCGTGTATGAGTAGAGGGAAAGACGAAATGCGCAAAATCCTGTTGGCTGTATTGGCAATTATCGCCCTTTCGGGCTGGCTTTTGGTGCAGCCGCGCGAAGATGTGACTTCGCCTGACGGTTATCTGGTTCTGGCGCTAAGCTGGACACCCAGTTGGTGCGCCGCAGAAGGGGCCGCGCGGGGCGATGCGCGTTGCGAGACAGGCTCTGGTGCGGGCTGGCTGGTGCATGGGTTATGGCCGCAGCATAGCAGCGGCGGCTGGCCGGAATTTTGCGACACAGCCCATCCCGCACCGACACGCGCCGCCTTGCAAGGGATGGTGGATATCATCGGCTCGGCCGGTTTGGCGCGGCACCAATGGGCAAAGCATGGCAGCTGCTCTGGCTGGGATGCGGCCGCATATTTCGCGCAGACCCGCGCGGCGTTCAGCGGGCTGGCCTTTCCGCAGGCCATCCGGGCCGATGCGCACCCCCAACGACTCGGGCCTGATGCACTGCTGGCAGAGTTTCGCGCAGCCAACCCGCAATTCGGCCCCGATATGGTGACGCTGACCTGCCGCGCGGGACTGGCGCAGGAAATCCGTCTGTGCCTGACCCACGACCTGCAACCGCGCCGCTGCGATGACGGGCTTTTGTCACGCGGATGCAACGCGCGATCCGTGACACTTCCCGCGCAGCCCTAAGCCTGTGCCATTCGGGCAAGTTGCTGCGATATCTGTGCCGAACTTCCCGCATCAGCCCTTGCGTCGAGACTGCCCTTGACTATAACGCCCACAATTTACGCCCCAGCCCTTCCGGCACTGGGGCGAATGCGCGCGCAGGTCAGTCAGGGGTCCGTCATGCCAAAAAGAACCGACATCCAATCCATCATGATCATTGGCGCAGGGCCGATTGTGATCGGCCAAGCCTGCGAATTCGACTATTCGGGGGCGCAGGCGTGCAAAGCGTTGCGCGAAGAAGGGTATCGGGTGATTCTGGTCAACTCGAACCCCGCCACGATCATGACGGACCCCGGCCTTGCCGACGCGACCTATATCGAACCGATCACGCCAGAGATTGTGGCCAAGATCATCGAAAAGGAACGCCCCGATGCGCTGCTGCCCACAATGGGCGGGCAAACAGGGCTGAACACCTCGCTGGCGCTGGCCGATATGGGCGTGCTGGACAAGTTCGGGGTCGAGTTGATTGGCGCGAACCGTCAGGCCATCGAGATGGCAGAAGACCGTAAACTGTTCCGCGAAGCGATGGACCGGATCGGGCTGGAAAACCCCAAGGCCACGATCATTGCCGCCCCCAAGCTGGACAATGGCAAATATGACATCAACGCTGGTGTGGCCGCCGCGATTGAAGCGATCGAATATGTGGGCTTGCCTGCCATCATCCGCCCTGCCTTTACCCTTGGCGGTACGGGCGGCGGCGTGGCCTATAACCGCGATGATTATGAACGCATCTGCCGCTCTGGCCTAGACGCCTCGCCTGTGGCGCAGATTCTGGTCGATGAATCGCTGCTGGGCTGGAAAGAGTTTGAAATGGAAGTCGTGCGCGACCGCGCCGACAATGCGATCATCGTCTGTGCCATTGAAAACGTGGACCCGATGGGCGTGCATACAGGCGATTCCATCACTGTGGCCCCTGCCCTGACGCTGACCGACAAGGAATACCAGATCATGCGCAACGGCTCTATCGCTGTGCTGCGCGAGATTGGTGTGGAAACCGGCGGGTCCAACGTGCAATGGGCGATCAACCCTGCCGACGGGCGCATGGTGGTGATTGAAATGAACCCGCGCGTGTCGCGCTCATCCGCGCTGGCCTCCAAGGCGACAGGCTTTCCGATTGCGAAAATCGCGGCGAAGCTGGCCATTGGCTACACGCTGGACGAGTTGGACAATGACATCACAAAAGTGACACCGGCATCGTTTGAACCCACAATAGATTATGTCGTCACCAAAATCCCAAGGTTCGCTTTTGAAAAGTTCCCCGGATCAAAGCCCGAACTGACAACCGCCATGAAATCGGTGGGCGAGGCGATGGCGATTGGCCGCACCTTCCACGAATCGATGCAAAAGGCGCTGGCCAGCATGGAAACCGGCCTGAGCGGGTTTGACGAAATCGCCATTCCCGGCGCGCCGGACCGTGCCGCCATCATCAAGGCCATCTCTGCCCAAACCCCCGACCGAATCCGCCTGATCGCGCAAGCCATGCGCGAAGGGCTGTCAGATGACGAGATTCAGGCCGCAACCGCCTTTGACCCGTGGTTCCTTGCCCGCATCCGCGAGATCATCGACGCCGAGGCAGAAATTCGCCGCAACGGCCTGCCCGTCACTGCAGCGGGCCTGCGCGAATTGAAAATGCTGGGCTTCACCGATGCGCGCCTTGCCATGCTGACAGGGCGCGACGAAGGGCAAGTGCGCCGCGCGCGCCGCAATCTGGGCGTGAACGCCGTGTTCAAGCGCATCGACACCTGCGCCGCCGAGTTCGAGGCGCAGACCCCTTATATGTATTCCACCTATGAATCGCCCGTCATGGGCGATGTGGAATGCGAGGCGCGCCCATCGGACCGCAAAAAGGTCGTTATCTTGGGCGGTGGTCCCAACCGGATCGGCCAAGGGATCGAGTTTGATTATTGCTGCTGCCATGCCTGTTTCGCGCTGACCGATGTGGGCTACGAGACAATCATGATCAACTGCAACCCCGAGACGGTTTCGACCGATTACGACACCTCGGACCGGCTGTATTTTGAACCCCTGACGCTGGAGCATGTTCTGGAAATTCTGCGGGTCGAGCAGGAAAACGGCACCTTGCACGGCGTGATTGTACAGTTTGGTGGCCAGACGCCCCTGAAACTGGCCAATGCGCTGGAAGAAGAAGGCATCCCGATCCTTGGCACCAGCCCCGACGCGATTGATCTGGCCGAGGACCGCGAGCGTTTTCAGGAACTTCTGAACAAGCTGGGCCTGAAACAGCCCGTCAACGGTATTGCCTCGACCCCTGAACAGGCGTTCGAGATTGCGCAGCGCGTGGGCTATCCGCTGGTGATCCGCCCTTCCTATGTTCTGGGCGGGCGCGCGATGGAGATTGTGCGCGATGACGCGCATCTGGAACGCTATATCCGCGAGGCTGTGGTGGTGTCGGGCAAGAACCCTGTGCTGCTGGACAGCTACCTTGTCGGCGCGGTCGAGGTGGATGTGGATGCCTTGTGTGATGGCAGAAATGTGCATGTCGCAGGCATCATGCAACATATCGAGGAAGCGGGCGTGCATTCCGGTGACAGCGCCTGTTCACTGCCACCCTATTCCCTAAGTCCTGAAATTATTGCAGAATTGCGCGTCCAGACCGAAGCGATGGCGCTTGGCCTGAATGTTGTGGGCCTGATGAATGTGCAATTCGCCATCAAGGATGATGTCATCTATGTGCTAGAGGTGAACCCGCGCGCCAGCCGCACGGTGCCCTTTGTGGCCAAGGCGACAGACAGCGCAATCGCGTCGATCGCCGCACGCCTGATGGCGGGAGAGCCTTTGTCGAACTTCCCGCTGCGCGCGCCTATTGTCGCCAATGTCGCCCCCTCAGAACCGATGCCGATGGGCGACCCGATGACACTGGCCGACCCGCAAACCCCCTGGTTCTCGGTCAAGGAAGCGGTGCTGCCCTTTGCACGCTTCCCCGGCGTGGATACATTGCTTGGACCCGAGATGCGTTCGACCGGCGAGGTGATGGGCTGGGCGCGCAACTTCGCGCGTGCCTTCTACAAGGCACAGCTTGGCGCGGGCGTCACCCTGCCGGAATCGGGCCGCGTGTTCCTGTCGATCAAGGATTACGACAAAGGCCCCCTGATGGTGGAAGCCGCGCAAACGCTGAACGAGTTGGGCTTCTCCATCGTTGCCACACGCGGCACGGCGGATTGGCTGGGCGCGCAGGGTGTCAGCTGCGAGATTGTCAATAAAGTGTATGAAGGGCGGCCAAACATCGTTGATCTGCTGAAAAGCGGCGAGATTGTCATGGTGCTGAACACCACCGAAGGCGCGCAGGCCATTGAAGACAGTCGCGAAATTCGCGCGGTCGCGCTATATGACAAGATCCCCTATTACACGACCGCCGCAGGCAGCCATGCCGCTGTCATGGCGATCAAGGCACGCGAAGAGGGAGAAATCGGCGTGCGCGCCTTGCAGCACGCTGCCGATTGACGCCACGCATCTGCCAGTGGCACATCCCAAATCAACCAGCCGCGCGTCACATCTGATGCGCGGTTTTTTAGTCTCTGCCACAGGGCAAAACCCGTTCCCGCCGCATCCTGTATCAGCAACGGTGGAAAGGTTCTGGTTTATCATACACTCTTGTTGCAAACGATTATCATTAGCATATATAGGGGCCAGAGAGTACACAGCCGAAAGGGGAGACTCCCGATGATACGAACCAAGGTAGCCATAATCGCAAGCTGTGCGGCCTTCGCCGCCCCTGCCAATGCGCAAGATGGCCCGCTGAATGTGCTGGCAACTGTCGGCATGGTTGCAGATGTTGCGCAAAATGTGGCGGGCGCATGTGCCAATGTGACCACCCTGATCGGCGCAGGCACCGACCCGCATTATTTCTCTGCCACCCCGCGCGATGTCGATGCACTCGCACAGGCAGAGCTGATCTTTTATGTGGACCGCGCCCTAGAAGAACGGCTTGCCGATGTGCTGGATAATTTCCGCAACCGCACGCCAACTGTGGGGCTGGCGGGGGCCAGTTTCGACACAGACGCACTGTTGCAAGACCCGGATGCAGACGGCGCGCTGGACCCGCATTTATGGATGGATGTCAGCCGCTGGGCACAAATTGCGCCCGTTATTGCCGAGAATATCGCGCAACTGCGCCCCGACTGTGCTGCGGACCTGGCCAGAAATGTCGCGGACTATACCGCGCAACTGGACGCCCTGCATCGCTGGGTCGGCGATGCCATCGCCACCATCCCCGAAGGCCAGCGCATGCTGGTCACCGCGCATGACGCCTTCTACTATTTCGCCGATGCCTATGGGATCGAAGCGTCCGAGGCGATTGAAGGGATTTCCACCGCCTCTGAAGCCAGCATCGGCGATATCCGCGAGGTTGCTGGTTTTGTCATTGAACGCGGCGTGCCTGCTGTATTCGTAGAAACCACCATCAACCCCCGCACGATTGAAGCGCTTGTCGCGGAAGTACAGGCGCAAGGCCATGATGTTGTCATCGGTGGCGCGCTGTTCTCGGATGCGATGGGCGATACTGGCACGGCGGAAGGCACCTATATCGGCATGATCCGCGCCAATACAGCCACAGTGACAACGGCCCTTGGCGGCACCCTGCCCGATTGGCCAGAGGTGTTGCAGGACTGGGCGCAGGAATGGGACATTTCCGACTAAGTGATGTAAGACACAGCCGAACCGCCCGCAGCCTTGGAGGTGCGACATATGCGTGACGATACCCTGCACGAACCCGGACAGGCGCTGCATATCGAGGATATTACCGTCAGCTATGGCGCAAATCCGGCGCTGTGGGATATAGATCTGGATATTCCGCCCGGCGTGATGTGTGCCATTGTCGGGCCGAACGGGGCGGGCAAATCCACGCTCATCAAAACCGCACTGGGGCTGGTGCGGCCTGTGGCGGGGCATGTGCGCTTTCTGGGCCGACCCGTCGCACAGATGCGCGGCAAAATCGGCTATGTGCCGCAGCGCCATAGCGTGGATTGGGATTTCCCCACCACTGTGCGCGATGTCGTGGAAATGGGGCTGTATCACCAGCTTGGCTGGTTCCGCAGGCCCGACGCGCAGGCGCGCACCAAGGCGCAGGCGGCATTGGCAGAGGTGGGCATGCAGGATTATGCAAGCCGCCAGATCAGCCAGCTCTCTGGCGGGCAGCAACAGCGCGTGTTCATCGCGCGCGCATTGGTGCAGGATGCGCCGATCCTGATACTTGATGAACCGCTTGCAGGTGTGGATGCCGCGACCGAGGCGGTGATCATTGCGCTTTTGCAACGCCTGCGCAATGAGGGGCGCACGATCATTGTTGTGCATCATGACCTGACAACCGTGCAAAGCTATTTCGACTGGCTGGTTATGCTGAATGTCCGCATCATTGCCCAAGGCCCGATGGCGCAGGTTTACACCCCCGAAAACCTGCGCGCCGCCTATGGCCGCCAGCTTGCCATGATCGCCACCCCAACCGAAGGGCGCGCGATGTGAGTGGCTTGGCCGACCTTCTGTCCAGTGGCATTGTCCAGACCGTTCTGATCGGGGCGGCCATGCTGGGGGCTATCAGCGGGATGCTGGGCGCGTTTGCGGTTCTGCGCCGCCAAAGCCTGCTGGGCGATGCGCTGTCCCATGCTGCCCTGCCCGGAGTGTGCCTTGGCTTCATCCTTGCTGGCACGCGCGATCTGGGCAGTATTCTGCTGGGCGCGTTTGTCACCGGCGCTTTGGCCGCACTTGCGATGATGCTGATCGTGCGCCGCACCACGCTAAAGACAGACGCAGCCCTGGGGATCGTGCTGAGTGTGTTCTTCGCTGTGGGTGTCGTCTTGCTAAGCTGGGTGCAGGGCCATGGGGGCGCGGCCAGTGCGGGGCTTGCCAGTTTCCTGTTCGGTCAGGCCGCCGCGATCTTGCGCAGTGATCTATGGATCATGGGCGGCATCGGGCTGGTGGCGCTGGCGCTGGTGCTGGCGCTGTGGAAAGAATTCAAGCTGGTCAGTTTCGATGCCGATTTCGCCCGCGCCCAAGGCTTTCCCGTCACGCTGTTGGAAGTGGCGCTGACGGTCATGGTCGCGCTGGCCATTGTGGTGGGGCTGCAACTGGTGGGGGTGGTGCTGATGGTGGCGCTGCTGATCGCGCCCGCGGCTGCCGCGCGACAATGGACCACAACCTTGGGGCCGATGGTGGCACTGTCGGCGGCATTTGGCGCGGCCTCTGGCGCGGCGGGTGCATTGGTCAGCGCCACGACACGCGGGCTTGCCACAGGGCCAGTGGTGGTGCTGATCGCAACAGGGGTGGTCGTGATTTCGCTGTTTGTCGCGCCACAGCGGGGCTTGTTGTGGCAGGCTTTGGCCGCGCGGCGCGCCCGCGCGCGCATCAGTGACGGTCGCGTGCTGACAACGCTGCAAGGGCTGGCAAATGCGCACCGCGATGCAAGCTATCCGGCCGAGCGTGGAATGCTGGAAACCGCCCTTGGCGCGCGCGCCCCCTCTGCCCGCATTGCCGCGTTGGAACGGCGCGGGCTGATCCATCCTGTCACCCACCCGCCCGAGACGACACCGCATTGGGAACTGACCACCGCAGGCCATGCCGAGGCGGCGGCCCTGTCCGGCAAACCCGCAGGCCCCAAAGACGGGGGCGCGGCATGATCGCTTCCTTTTTCGGATCAATCCCCGCAATGATCTTGCTGACAGGCATTCTGGTGGGCGTGTCCGGCGCGCTTTTGGGGTCGTTTCTGGTGCTGCGGGGCAATGCAATGCTGACCGATGCCATCAGCCATTCCATTGTGTTCGGCATAATCGTGGTCTGGCTGCTGACACGGCAAGTCTCGGGGCCGGTGCAGGTGTTGGGGGCGGCGCTGACAGGGGTGCTGACAGTGGTGCTGTCCGAATTGCTGGCACGCTCGCGGCTGGTCAAGATGGACGCAGCCATCGGGCTTGTGTTTCCCGCACTGTTCGCGGCCGGTGTGCTACTGATCTCGATCTATGCGCGCGATGTGCATATTCATGTCGAAACCGTGCTTTTGGGCGAAATTGGCTTTGTCTGGCTGAACACGCTGACACTCTGGGGTGTGCCAGTGCCCGTGGCAGTGGTGACGCTGGGCGCGGTGCTGGTGGTCAACCTCGCCTTTGTGCTGGTGCTGTGGAAAGAGTTGAAACTGACTACTTTTGACCCCGGTCTTGCGGCGGCACTCGGGTTTTTGCCGGGGGTTTTACATTATGCCGTGCTAAGCCTGACCAGCGTGACAGCCGTGGCAGCGTTTGACGCGGTTGGTGCAATCTTGTTCATCGCCTTTGTCATCGTGCCCCCTTCAACGGCCTATCTGCTGACGCGGCGCTTGTGGCTGATGGTGGTGCTGGCGGTGGCGCTGGCTGTCGCGGCCTGTGTGGTGGGCTATGCGCTGGCAATGCGCTGGAACGTGTCCATTGCGGGCATGATGGCCAGCATGACCGGCGTGTGGTTCGCCTTGGCGCTGCTATTCGCGCCGGGGCATGGATTGGTCGCGCAAGCCTTCAGCTGGCGCAGCAAACGGCTGGATCATGATTGCCGCGCGCTTGTGGCGCATCTGTTCACCCATCAGAACACCCCCGCCATGGCGGAAGAAAACACCCTGCGCGCGCTGGTCGATCACCTGCGATGGGCAGAGCCGCGCGCCCGCGCCGCCATCCTGCGCGCGCATGACCGCGACCTGATAGAACGGCGCGCGGGCCTTTTGACCCTGCGCCCCAAAGGCACCGCCGAGGCAGAGGCGATTTTCGGCAAGACCGCCAGAGTTGGCCACAAGACTGCAGGCACCCAATGACGGCTCTGGCGACAATGGGATAATGGGATAAAGCCCCCCCAGCCGACCTGAACACCTCCTCCCCACAGGCGCAAGCCGACACAGATAGCTGGAACCATGCGCCATATGGCACCCACCAGTTCAGCCCTGCGCGGTCAGTTCCAGCCGCGCAAGCGCCAGATCGGCGCGCATTTCGCGCCCGATGGCGACCAGACCTATACGGCCCAGCCGCGCGGGATTGACGGGCAGATCGGTGCGATGCGGGTGAAAGCTGGAAAAGGGAATATCCAGCCGCGTCCATGATGCGGGGGCGTGAAACTCTGCCCGCCAGCTTTGCCACACACGGGTCATATCGGGGCTGCGCAGGTGGATATTGTAGCGCGCGTCATTCCCCAGCACCCAAAGCGAGATGCCGGAAAAGCCCGATGCGTCCAGCACTGCACCCGGCGCGGCCAGATCAAGCGACATCTGCACGAAGCCGCCGTTATTTTCCAGCCTGACATCGCCGATCAGGTGAAGCGCGCTGACACCGTCAATCTGTGCGCGCTCCAGCGTGGCGGAACTGACACCGCCCATGACGCTGTCACAAATACAGCGCCACATCTGGCCGTTCTCGGCCCGAAGGCCGGGACCAGTGCCGCCGTCCAGAATCATGGCTTAGGCGGGGCGCGTCGAGGGGCTGGTAGCTGCCAGCTTACTGGCCTGCGTGATCCATTCATCGCGCTGGATGCGGCCTTTGAAATTCAGGAATCCGTCAACCCAAGTGATTTCATCCTCGCTCCAGCCCGCGATCTGCCAGAAATGATAGATGCCCAATTCGTTCAGTTTGCGTTCCAGCACAGGGCCGACGCCCGAAATTTGCTTCAGGTCATCAGCCGTGCCAACCGGCGCATCCAGCTTTTGCGGCTGTATGCCTGCATCCTCGGCCACTGCTGGCGCATCTTGCGCTGCCGCTGGTGCTGCGGCAGGTGGCGCGGCAGTTTTCGCGGTCACCTGCTGGGTTGGCCGGGCCTTGTTCTGCGCAGGGGGCGTTTCCGCAATGGTGAAAATCACCCCCACCACCAGCGCAATCACCGCACCAATCGCAACAGAGCCATTTCCTTCGATGCCAACTGCAACAAATGACACGCCTGTTGCGATGGCACCGGCGGCAATGGCAATCGACCAGCCATATAAGGGCGGGGCATTCTGGATTTCTGAATGTGGCATTCTGTAAGCTCCTTTTGGTTGCGAAAGGTGAATTTCAGAAGAACCTTATTTAAACAAGACTAGCCCTGATCTGTCCACGGGAAAGAACTTCAACGCCCAAAGCCTGCAACGCCTTGCGCGAAATATCCTCGGCGGTCAGACAGGCGTCGCGGTACATCTCGGCGGGGCTGGCCTGTTCAATGAAGCGGTCAGGCAGGGTCATGGTACGCACGGCAAGGCCGCGTTCCAGCAAGCCATTATTGGCCATATAGTGCAGCACATGCGCGCCAAACCCACCTTCGGCCCCCTGTTCAACCGTAATCAGGGCTTGGTGGTGGCGGGCCAGTTGGGTGATCAGGTCATGATCCAGCGGCTTGGCAAAGCGGGCATCGGCGACAGTGCAGCTGATGCCGCGCGCCTCCAATGCCTCGACCGCCAGCATCACCTCTGGCAGATGCGCGCCGAAAGACAGGAAGGCCAATTTGCTGCCTTCGCGCAGCACACGGCCACGGCCTATTTCCAGCACCTGGCCGCGCGCGGGCAATTCCACACCAGACCCTTCGCCACGCGGATAGCGAAAGGCGATCGGGCCTTCGTCATAGGCGGCAGCGGTCGCCACCATATGGACCAACTCGGCCTCATCCCCTGCGGCCATCACCACCATGTCAGGCAGATTGGCCATGAAGGCCACATCAAAACTGCCTGCATGGGTCGCGCCATCGGCACCCACCAGCCCCGCACGGTCGATGGCGAAGCGAACAGGCAGTTTTTGCAGCGCGACATCATGCACGATCTGGTCATAGCCGCGTTGCAAGAATGTGGAATAAATCGCGCAGAAGGGCTTGAGGCCAGAGGCCGCCATACCGGCCGCAAAGGTGACCGCGTGCTGCTCGGCGATGCCCACATCGAACACACGGCGCGCGAAACGCGCGCCCATAATATCAAGCCCCGTGCCATTGGGCATGGCGGCAGACACGGCCACGATGGTGGGGTCGCGCGATGCCTCATCCGTCAGGGCATTGCCAAACACAGCCGTATAGCTGGGCGCGTTCGCGCGGCCCTTGGATTGGGTGCCAGAGGCCACATCGAATTTCGACACGCCATGATACTTGCAATCTGCGGCTTCGGCGGGCGCATAGCCCTTGCCTTTGACTGTGCGCACATGGATCAGCACAGGCCCTTCGGCGCGGGCATGGGCAATGCGCAAGGTTGCCAGCAGATCAGGCATGGAATGGCCATCTATCGGGCCGATATAGGTAAAGCCCAAATGCTCGAACATGGTGGCGTCTGGCGGGCCGCCGCAGGCGCGGGCACGCGCGGCCAGCGCCTGTTCGCGCAAGGATGCGGGCAATGCCGCCATAAAGCCCTGCGCAATTTCGCCCAAGGACGCATGCGGCATGTTCAGCCGGTTCAGATAGCCGTTCATCGCGCCCACTGGCGGCGCAATCGACATGTCATTGTCATTCAGGATGACGAACAGCCGCCGCCCTTCGCTGCCTGCATTGTTCAGCGCCTCATAGGCCATGCCAGCGGTGATCGATCCGTCACCAATAACGGCAATCGCATCGCCCGTGGGCTGGCCCATGTCGCGGCCAATGGTGAAACCAAGGGCTGCGGAAATACTGGTAGAGCTGTGCGCCGCGCCGAACGGGTCAAACACCGATTCACTGCGCTTGGTAAAGCCGGACAGCCCGTCTTTCTGGCGCAAGGTGCCCATCTGGTGGCGGCGGCCTGTCAGAATTTTATGGGGATAGCATTGATGGCTGACATCCCAGATCAGCTTGTCAAACGGGGTGCGGAATACTGCATGCAGGGCCACTGTCAGTTCCACGACACCCAGCGACGACCCCAGATGCCCGCCGGTACGGCTGACAGTCTCGATTGTTTCGGTGCGCAATTCCTGCGCCAGCAGGGCCAATTCATCATCGGTGAAATCACGCAGATCGGCAGGGCCTGCGACACGATCAAGATGCGGCTTTGGTGACATGGGGTTCCCTTTCGTTTTTTCGGTATTATTTGAAAAAAGAGGTGCCGTGGGGCTGCCCCACACGGCACCAGTTTCCTGTCGCCAACAGGAAAGGGAACCGGGCGTCACGAGCCCGCGTTCGGACCGGCTATTTGGTCCAAACCTTGGTGGGGGCAGGCCAGCTTTTGCGGGCCTGCCCCGATTCATTTACGCTTTTGCTGTCACCAGCGGCGCATGCAGCGCGCTATAGGGCATGGGTGGGGGCGCGTTCTTGCTCTCGCTTGGCAAGAGTTGCCCGATCCCCCAGATCACCCCGTAGCTGACCCCGATAACCAGCAGCAACAAGGCTGCATATCCGGCACCGCGCAGCATCTCGGACAAGACCCAGTTGCGCAACCGCGCGGTGGGTGTCTCCTGGATGTAGTCATGTTCAACCATGGTAAGTCGCTCCTTAGTCATAGGTCGGACGGAAGCCGCGTTCCTCGGCCCAGATGGCCCAGTTATCGACAACAGTTCCAGTCAGCAGGATACCGATACCACCAGTTAGTGTGGTGAGAACGGCAAACCACCAGGCCCAACGGTGAATCCCTTCCATCGTGGCATTGAAGCCCATCGTCCAGCGCCAGAACAGGGCAGCGCGTTCCGATGCCGTGCCGCGGTCTACGATCTGTTCCAATTCACGGTCACCGCCAAAGCGAGAGACTGCAAGGATGGTCGCCCCATGCATGGCAAACAACAAGGCAGAGCCATACAGGAACACGATCGAGAGTGCGTGGAACGGGTTATAGAACAGGTTTCCGTAGCGCAGCGAGAACAGGTTGGTCCAGTCCAGATGGGTGAAAATCCCATAAGGCACAGCTTCGGACCACGACCCCATCAGCATCGGACGGAACAGGCCCAGAACAAGGAACAGCCAGATGGCAGAGGCGAACGCCCAGGCCACATGTTTGCCCATGCCAAGCGCCTCTGCACGAAGATATGTCCGGACCCACCACGTCATAACCGAGATCAGCAGGAAGAACGAGGCAATCAGGAAATAGCCCCCTTCGCGCATCGGCGGTATGCTTAGCCCGTATTCGGGCGCGGGTGGATCAAGCGACAACCAGAACAGATCGCGCAGGAACACAGCCGGGTTGTACCCCGCCTGATCCCAGAACCAAAGGCCCACCATCACAAACCAGATCGTGCCGGTTACAAGCGAGATGAAGCCCATCGTGCCCAGATAGATCGGCCCGAGTTGCGCGTTGCCTATCCAGCCCAGAAGGTTAGAGAAGCTGGCGCCTTTGGTGCGGTTTCCCAGCTCTACGCCTTCAACCAGGCCCATTTCCGGGGCGGCGCGCACCTGCACCTGTGTAAAGATATTCTGATACTCAGCCATTGACGCCTCCTGCGACATCGCGCCACCAGGGCAGATCCAGCCACCAATCCCACCAGAAGACCCACTGGTCAAACCAGATGGTACCCGAGATCACGATACAGACTGCCGACCAGAACCCGGCATTCAGCGCAAGCAACAGACCGACGCGGTGAATGCCCAGCGTGCCTACGGAATACCCGATAAGGTCCCGGAAGAACGTGTCTTCGTGGTCGGGCGTCTTCATCTCTTCGCCCTTCTTGGGGTTGGCTGCTGACAGAACCAGCGCGCCATGCAGCGCCAGCGCCAGTGTCGTGGTGAAGAAGAAGGTCACCGCGATCATATGCGCCGGATTATAGTGGAAGTTGCCGTAGGTGTAGCCCACATTGGACACCCAATCGAGGTGCGTCCAGATGCCATAAGGGAATGCATGTCCCCATGCACCCATCAGGATGGGACGAAAGACAACCAGTGTAAGATAGGCAAAAATCGCCACACCAAAGGCAAACGGCACATGCATACCCATGCCCAGCTTGCGCGCAATTTCAACTTCGCGCAGCGCCCAGGACACAAAGGCCCCGATGGCGCAGATGGTCACGATCTGCCATAGCCCGCCTTCAAGCAGCGGTGCCGGACCCAACCCATAGGACAGGGGTGGGGGATTGATTGAAATCAGCCAAGGGTTCCAAGTGCCTTGCAGCACGGCCCCCCAGAAAATCAGTAAGGTTCCGAGGACGGCGAAGAATATCGTCGTGACCCCGAAGAAGCCGACGTAAAATGGCCCAACCCAAAAGTCGAACAGATTTCCGCCGACCAGCGTGCCTCCTGGCACGCGGTATTTTCGTTCGAAGCTGAGCAGTGCCATGCTTCCCTCTCCACTCTCAGGCGGTCACGCCGTGTTCAGGCGGGCCGCGTCGGGAAATACCCTTTTGAAGATTGTCGCGGGCGATACACAACTCGCCCACCGCCCGCGACATTTACAGTCCCCGAGCCGGCTCAGCTTCCTGCTGCGCGGGCTGCTGCGGCAGCGAACCAGTTGATGCCGTTGGACAGCACAACCAGATGGATCATTGCAGCAAGCAAAAAGAGGAAGACGCCCTGTGCCACGAATACGCGGCGCGGGTCGAAGATGAGCCATATCTTGTAGAATTTGGACATTTTTGTTCCTTCCTCAGAACCAAGGACGCCAGATGTATGTTGCGATATGCGCAACTACAGCAACGCCAACAAAGAGCGTAAGACCGCTCATATAGACTGAGTGCAGCTCTTGAGCTTGCTCGTCAGTGAGACCTGTGAAAGACAGATCAGTGTTTTCAGCCATAGTATCCTCCGGATAATCAGACTGCGCCGCACACCCTGCGGCGAGGATGGCCGCCCCTTCTCCGAAAAGTCAGGACAACCGCACCCGCAGACTTTGCCTACGGGAATCTTTGTTCACGCGAGCTGTCAGCTGCGGAAAATAATCGGTGCGATGACACTCGCATCATTCAATGCGCGGCCCACGGGGCCAAGGTCAGGCAATTTGCCCGTTGTAGCGATCCGCCACGACCAGGTGATCAGGCCCGTCGCAAGTGCGAGCAGAAAGATCACACTGAAATAAAGTTTGTATTCCCATTCCCGTGCGCGTTCCGCGCGGGGGCGGGGGGCATTGACAGTATAGTCAGCCATGGTGCGTCCTCCTTTAAATCAGGCGCGTGTCAGGTCACGGCGCAGCGCCGTAACAAGATCGGAATCAACTTCATCAGCGCCGCGTTCTAGCGCGGCCTTCTCGATCGCATCGCGCATGGTGCGCGCAGCGGAAATACGGGTCAGAATGGGGTGCTGGGCCACGATGCGGTCCAACTCTGCCTTTGCGGCCTCGGACCAGGGCAGATCCCGTTTCAGCGTTGCAGGCGTTGCATCGGCCGCGTCCATCTGGCTGCCCAAAGGCAGAATGTGGAACAGCGCGTCAAACAACCCGTTGCAGACTTCTTGCAGCAGATAGGTGGCCCCCGCATAGCCCATCATCGGCGTGCCGGTATGGCGCCGGATGGCCGCCCCCGGAAAACTGGCCGGTATGAACGCAGGCGCAGGCCCGTGCCCGGCCTTCAACTCGGCCAGATACATTTTCTCATTGATAGACCCGAACACGATCAGCGGGCGCTTTTCGGCCAGCAGCGTGCGCACACGGTCATTGTCGGTTTTCTGGCCGCGTGTGCGGGCCACCGCAAAGGCGCAGGGCATGCCCAGATCGTTTTCCAGATAGTTGCGAATGCCGCGCGCATAGGTTTCATTTGCCACCACCGCGAAACTGGCGGTTGCATAGAAATCCTGCGTGACAGAACGCCACAAATCCCACATCGGCTTCAGTGTCGAATGCTTTTCGCGGGTGATGAACGGCTCTGGGTCCAGCCCCAGCATCTCGCCCAGCTGGCGCAGGAACAGCGTTGTGCTGTCCATGCCGATGGGCGCTTGCAGATAGGGTTTGCCAAGGCATTCCGCCAGCCCGCGCCCGAATTCGCGGTACATCACGATATTGACGTCTGCATTCACCAGATTGCGCATCTCGGCCAGATGGGCACCCAGCGGCATGACCATATTGACCTCGGCCCCGATACCTTCCACCAGACGGCGGATCTCGGCCAGATCGCTTGGCATGTTGAAGGTGCCATACATCGGCCCAAGGATATTGACGCGGGGGGCGGCCCCCTCTTCGCGCTTCTTCTCGGGGGGCATGCGCCCCTTGGTCATGCCAAATTCGGTGAAAATCCATGTCATCGCGCGGTCAGCGGCCTGCCACTGATCCTCATCAATGGTGCGCGGCAAAAAGCGCTGGATATTCGTACCCATAGGCGTGACGCCGCCGCCGATCATCTCGGCAATGGACCCTGTGACGACCACAGCAGGCAAGGCCGGGTCCAGCACTTTCCATGCACGGGCCATCGATTCTTCGGTGCCCGAAGACATCTCGTCCTCGCCCAGGCCCGTCACGACAATCGGCAATTCATGGGGCGGCAACGCGTCTGTGTAATGCAGCACCGAGGTGACCGGCAGGTTCTCGCAGCCCACAGGCCCATCAATCACCACTTGCAGGCCCTTGACGGCGCAGAACGCATAGACTGCCCCCCAATATCCGCCAGCGCGATCATGATCTTGAATAAGCATCAGATCATCTCCTGCGCTTTGGCGGCGCGTGCGGCCTTGTCGAGTTTTTTCTGATGCGCCTCGCGGAAATCGGGGCGCAGATTGGGGCTGCCTTCCCAGATGCCTGCGGTGTCGCCCTCGCCCACGCCCTCGAAGAAGTCGCGCATCTTGTCCATGCGCTCCTTGCCCGCAATCGCGGCATTGACAACCTCGCCCAAGGACCCGGCACCGGCTGGCCCCATCATCGGGCGCGCGGAAATCAGGTTGGTGAAATACAGCGACGGCGTGCCGCGTTGTTTCGCATGCTGCACCACTGGTGTGGTGCCAATGACCAAATCGGGGTTCAGACCATCGGCGGCGGCCAGATCATCAGCCAATGAGGCGCGGAATTTCACCACCACGCCGCGCGCTTCCAGCCAGTCGCGGTCAGCGGCAGACCATTTCGACGCAGCGCATGCCGTGCCCACATAGGCCACATCCGCGCCACTTTCGATCAGCAGACGCGCCACCAGCAATTCCGAGCCTTCATAGCCCGACAGCGTGATCCGTCCCTTGATAGGGGCCTTGGCAAGGGCCGCTTTCACTGCTGGCACAAAAGCGTTTTGCGCGGCAGCAATTTGGGCCGGTGCCACATTGAATGTCTCGCCAATCGCGGCCAGCCAGTCATGCGTTCCCTCAACCCCCACAGGGGCAGAGCCGACGATGGGGCGGCCTGCCGCCTCAAACTCGCGCACGGCAGCCGAATAGAACGGATGGATTGCCGCAACCGCACCGCAATCGAGCGCGGCATACAACTCGCGCCACTCGCGGCAGGGCACAACCGGCCCTGCGGCCAGCCCCATGGGCGCCAGCATCGCGCCGATCATCATCGGGTCTGCCGGAAACATCTCGCCCAGAAGCGTCACAGTGGGGCGGTCATCGCGGCCCGCAACAGGGGCGGGCACAGGGCCTGCCATAGCTTCCTGACGTGCGTAATTCAGCATCGCACCGGCCAGCACATCCTTGGCCTCGGCATGGGTGGGCACACCGAATCCGGGCACATCAATGCCGATGATCCGCACACCGTTAATTTCCTTGGGCAACAGCCGCAGCGGCACACCGCTGGCGGTTGGCACACACAGATTGGTCACCACAATCGCGTCATAGCGCGCGGGGTCCGCCATCTCATGCACGGAATCGCGGATATCCTCGAACAACTTGCCGGTCACAAGGCTCTCGGAATTGAACGGCACATAGCCGACCGAGCGGCGCGCCCCGTAGAAATGGCTTACGAATGTCAGGCCATACACACAGCAGGCAGAGCCGCTGAGCACAGTCGCAACCCTGCGCATCCGCAGGCCAACACGCAAACTGCCAAAGGCAGGGCACATGGATTCAGGCTTGTCATGGGGTCCGCGCGGATAATCCTTGGCAAACTGGTCCAGCATCTCGCCATTGCCCGCCGCACGCGCGGCCGCGTCCATCTTCTCGGCAGGGGCGTGGCAGCCCATGCCATCGGCTTGCACAGACGGCTCTGGTGCCGCCTCGCCAGACGCTTGGCTTACAGTTTCAATCGGGGTCTGCGCAGCGGCATCATAGCTGACTTCACCCCCCATTTTCTTGCCCGAAATACTCCGGGGGGAGGAGGCGGAGCCGACGGGGGGCTGGCCCCCCAATCTGTCTTGTCCAAAATCCTCAGGCATCGTCATACACCACTTCCAGCGACTTCTTGATCACGGCATGTTTGCCGCGCATGTCAGCATCGGTCGCGGGTTCCAGAACGACATCGCCGCCTGTGTCCTTGCTGTCGAACAGCGCCAGCAGCCCATCCTGTGTCAGGGGTTCGGGGCGGATAGGGGGCGCAATGCCAACGGCCTCGGCCAGTCCCGCAAACAATGGGCCCCACTGGCTTTTGTCTGTACCGACAATCTGGTAATTCGCGGATTTCTTGCGCAGGTCATCATCGGCAGGAATGGTTGCCAGCACCGGAATTTTCACCGCATCCGCGAAAGCCTGCGCCTCGCCCGTGCCGTCATCCTTGTTGATGACCAGTCCCGCAACACCGACATTGCCGCCCATCTTGCGGAAATATTCCACCGCCGAGCAGACATTGTTTGCCACATACAGGCTTTGCAGATCGTTAGAGCCTACAAGAATGACTTTCTGCGCCATATCGCGGGCAATTGGCAGGCCGAAACCGCCGCAGACCACATCGCCCAGAAAATCCAGCAGCACATAGTCGAAATCCCAATCATGGAATCCCAGCTTTTCCAGCAGTTCAAACCCGTGGATGATCCCGCGCCCGCCGCAGCCGCGGCCCACTTCCGGCCCGCCAAGTTCCATCGCAAAAACGCCGTTGCGCTTGTAGCAGACATCGCCAATCGCCACTTCCTCACCCGCCAGTTTCTTGCGGGTCGAGGTTTCGATGATTGTGGGGCAAGCCTTGCCAGCAAACAGCAGGCTGGTCGTGTCAGACTTGGGGTCGCAGCCGATCAGCAGCACGCGTTTGCCCATTTCGGCCATCATGCAGGACAGATTTGCCAGCGTGAAAGACTTGCCGATCCCGCCCTTGCCATAGATCGCAATGATCTGGGTGTGCTTTGTCGGCTCGCCCTGCGGCACTTCCAAGGTCGGCTCCTCATGCGCTTCGTCGCGTAGGCGCTTGTCGAAATCCTTCAGGTTCGGGATGTCGAGTGTCATGCATGGGCCTCCCAGTCCAAAATCATTTTCAGGCAATCAGGGTCGCTGAAAGCTGTCTCATAGGCGGTCGCGGCCTGTGCAGGGTTGGCGTGATGCGTGATCAGCCCGCCCAGCGACAAAGCGCCCGCCTCTATCAGATCGCGCGTGGCAATCAGGTCGTCAGGTTGCCATTCGGCGGCGATGCGCAAACGCGCCTCGCGCATGAAGGCAGGAACAAAGTTGAAATTCAGCGGCTTGGTATAGAACCCTGCCAGCACCACTTCGCCGCCCTTGGTGATGCGTCCGATCAGCTGGTCCAGCAGCCCTTCGGCACCGGATGCGTCCATGATGCAGCTATAGTCGCGGCGGGTATCATTCTCGGGCAGGCAGACATCATAGCCCTCTGCCCCGTTCATGCGGCTTGGGTTCAATTCCCACACCTGCGGCGCGGGTGCGCCCATGGCAATGGTGATGCGCGCAATCAGGCGGCCCAAGACCCCGTGCCCGACTATCAGGTCCGGCAGGCTGGCATTTGGCCCTGCAACAGCGTGGCGCGCAGTTGCGGCCAGCGCCAGCAGCGCGCCTTCGGCCCCCATGGCCGCGTCAATGCGTGTGACCCTTTTGGCATCGGTGACAAGGTGGCGCGCGGCCCCGCCGAACAGGCCAAAGACTGGCCCCTGTTCATTGGCCTGAAAACAATTCGCACCCGGCACAAAGACGCGGTCACCGGCCTTGAAGCCCGTATCGCGCCCCGCCTCAACCACTTCGCCCGCAGCCTCGTAGCCCGGAACCAGCGGGTAGCCCATGCCGGGGAAAGGTGGCATCTCGCCGGACCAGAACAGTTTTTCGGTGCCGGTAGAAATGCCTGAATGCCCGATTCTGACCACCAGATCGCCCGGCCCTGCGGCTTTCAGGCCGACTTGCCCAAGGGCAAGCTGGCGCGGGGCGGAAAGGATGATGGCGTCAGTTTGCACGGGTCCCTCCTGGTCGGTCATTTTGGTTGATCACTTTGATGAACCGCGACTCGATTGCTTATTCTGTAATCATAACGATACACACTATACTGTCAACTCTTATTGACACTTATTCTGCGCTCAACTGTCACCTTCGGGCTTGGATGCTGTCAGAACACAGGTGATAAAACGCCTATCCGCATGTTCGCGCGATGTTTTATGAAAACCCGCCTCTGCCAGTAGGGCAGAAATGCGTGCTGCGCTGCGCGTCTCTCCAGTCTGCATAGCCAGAGTGTAAACTGAAAAATACACATCTGTTTGCGGGTCTGGACAGGTGCCGCCTGACATCGGCTCGATGATCAGGACACGCCCGCCGGGGGGCAATGCGGCATATACTTTGGCCAGCAAGGCGCGCACTGTGTCATCCGAATGGTCATAAAGCACGCGCACAAGGCTGATGACATCGGCCCCTTGCGGCAATGGGTCGGTGCGGAACGATCCACCATGGCGCGCAATATCGGCAGGCAAGGCCGCTTGTGCGACCACATCGGGCAAATCGAACAGCGCCAGATGCAGCTGCGGGTAGCGCGCGCGCACCGCGCGCAGGAACACGCCGGTCCCACCGCCCACATCCAGCAGCTTTTGCGCGCCTTTCAGCGACAGATGCGCCAGCGCCTCTTGTGCAACAAGAGCCTGACTTTCTGCCATCAGCCGCGAATAGCGCGCGGTCTGGGCGGGGTCCATTGCCCCCTTGGCCCCAAAGACATAGGGCCAGAAATCGGCCAGCTCGGTTGTGGTCTCACCCCGAATAAAGGCCACCGGGTCCGAAAGGTCACGGTAGAGAACGTCATGATGGCGCACCATATCCTGCAACCCCGGCACCGCCAGAAACGCGGCCCCACGATGGGCAAGCGCGAATCTGTCGCCGCGCCGCTTCAGCAGGCGCATCGCGGCCCCCGCTTGCAGCAAAATCTGCATTCGCTCGGGCGGGACTGCGCAGCGCGCCGCAAGCGCGGGGGCCGTTGCAGGGCCATCTGCCAGCATATGCAGCACACGCAATTCGACCAGCGCCATAAGCATCTGGCTTTGCACAAAGCCTTGCATCAGATCGAACAGCGCTGCCCCTTCGCGGCGCGCAATGCCGCGCAAGACCGGAACACGCGCGCATACCGCCTGAAACCGAGAGGAGGCGACAAGTCGATTGATCAGACCCGCAGGCCGGAAAGGTTGGTCTGGCGCCGGTATATCTGACACGATGCTCAGACCCGGACAGGCGCAACCGGCGTCATGCGTTCGGCATATAGCCGGACAAGCTGCGCCAACTGCCCTTCGCCCGGGCAGGACGGGATCGAGGCAATCGCCCCGCTGAGGATATCTTGCAGATGTTTGATCGCGCCCTGCACGCCGTATTCTTCCACCGCCGAGGGGCGCTGGTGGATCGCATCTTGCCCCGCAGGCTTGCCAAGGGCGGCTTCATCATACAGCGCATCGCGCAGGTCATCGGCAACCTGAAACGCCTCGCCAATGCGCGCGCCCAGTTCTTCCCATGGTTCCGGCTCGTGGCCTGCGGCTTGCGCGCCCATCTGGGTGGCTGCCACAAACAGGGCCGCAGTTTTCGACCGGTGATACGCGCCCAGATCGACCTTTGATTCGCTTTCCCAGCCCTGCCCTGCGCATATGCCGTAGGGCATGCCAGTATGCCGCGCCAGCAGGCGCAACAGGCGCATTGCGCGGGGGGCGTCTGTATCGGATGCACCGGCCAGCAGGTCAAAGGCCGAAATGATCAGGCTGTCACCTGTCAGAACCGCCAGCGGTTCGGAATAGGCCATATGCACTGTGGGCTTGCCACGCCGGAAATCGGCATTGTCGAAAGCGGGCAGATCATCATGCACAAGGCTTGCGCAATGGATCAATTCCAGCGCGATGGCGGCGCGGTCGGACAGATCGGGGCTGTCATCGCCACAAGCGCGCGCAACGGACAGACAGATCGTGGGGCGGATGCGGGCACCGCCGGGGGTGACGGCATAGTTCAGCGCCGCGGCAAGGCGACCGGGCGCATGGCAGGCAGGATCAGTCGCCCCCTGCGCCCGCGCAATGGCAGATGACATGGCCCTGTCGATACGTTTGCTCAAGTCCATGGCATCCTCGCTTTGCTGTGTGTAATCTTTGTTAGACATGTTAGTGTAAATAATACTGGACAGTTTCCGCTAAAGAGTCAAGAATCTCTGACATGGATATGAATAAAGACTCGGTATTGGTCGTCGGGGCGGGAATTGGCGGCTTGGCGGCGGCCATCCGGCTGGCCGCGCGCGGGCTGGATGTGACTGTACTGGAGGGGCATGGCTGGGCCGGCGGCAAGATCAGGGTCATGGACAGCCCCGCAGGCCCTGTCGATGCGGGGCCAACTGTGCTGACCCTGCGCGATGTGCTGGACGATATGTTCACCGCCGCAGGCACCACGCTAGAGGCACATCTGACCCTGACCCCCCTGCCCGTTCTGGCGCGGCATTTCTGGACGGATGGCGCGCGGCTGGACCTGTTTCCCGATGCGCGCGCCAATTCCGATGCGATTGCCGCCGCCTTTGGCCCCCGCGCGCGGGCAGAGTTCGACCTGTTCCAACGCGACACGCGCGCCCTGTTCGACGCGTTTGACGCACCCATCATGCGCGCGGCGCGCCCCAGCGTTTTGGGGGCTGCCCGCGCAGCGCTTGCGCGCCCGCATCTGCTGCCATGGCTGCAACCGGGCAAGACCCTGCATGCCATGCTGGCGCAGCGCTTCTCCGACCCGCATCTGCGCCAGTTGTTCGGGCGCTATGCAACCTATGTGGGCGGAAACCCTTTGCACGCCCCGGCCGTTCTGGGGCTGATCTGGCAGGCAGAGGCCGCAGGCGTCTGGGCGGTTCAGGGCGGCATGGCCGCGCTTGCAAAGGCCCTTGCGGGGCTGTTCACCCAGCTTGGCGGCAATCTGCGGCTGAATGCCAGCGTGGCGCGTATTCTGTGTGACGGCAGCAAGGTGGCAGGCATTGAATTGAAGACGGGCGAGGTGTTGCACAGCAAGCAAGTCATCTTCAATGGCGACCCGGCTGCATTGGCCCATCTGCTGGATACGCCCGCGCGCGCCACCCCGCGCCGCCAGACCCAGCCGCGCAGCCTGTCTGCGCGCGTCTGGACCTTTGGCGCACACGTGCAGCCCCAAGGGCTGGGGCCGGATGCGCTGGCCTATCACACTGTCTTTTTCGCCGATGATCCGGCGGCAGAATTCGGCCCCTTGGCCAAAGGCCATGTTCCCCAAGCGCCCACGATCTATGTCTGCGCACAAGACCGCGCTGGTGTGCCGCCCACAGGGCGCGAGCGGTTTCAATTCATTCTCAATGCTCCCGCACTGGCCGAGGGCGCGCAAGACAGCAAGGACATGACATGTCAAACCCACCCGTTCGAGCGACTGGCCCAATTCGGGCTGCATCTGGGCCCGCGCCCGGACCCGTCCTGCGTGACGATGCCGCAGGATTTTGCACAGATGTTTCCCCACAGTCAGGGCGCGCTATACGGCCTCAGCCCGAATGGCACGATGGCGACATTCCAGCGGCCCACAGCCCGAACGAAAGTGGCGGGCCTGTATCTGGCGGGGGGGGGCGCGCATCCGGGGGCGGGGGTGCCGATGGCGGCACTCTCGGGCAAGCACGCAGCGGATGCAGCACTGGGCGACCGGATTTCCGCCGCGCGGTGGCGCCGAATGGCTACGCGTGGTGGTATATCGACGGCATCAGCGACGACGGCAGCCGCGCCCTATCGGTGATCGGGTTTATCGGCTCGGTCTTCTCGCCGTGGTATCGCTGGTCGGGGCGGCGCGACCCGCAAAACCATTGCTGCATCAATGTCGCAACCTATGGCCCCAAGGGGCGCTTCACCATGACCGACAGGGGCCGCAGCGCCCTGCGCCAAAGCGAGGATGTGTTCGAGGTTGGCCCCTCCTCCATCCGCTGGGAAGGGGACCGGCTGGTGATCGAGGTGAACGAGATCTCGTCTCCCCCGCTTATCAGCCGCGTGCGCGGCACGATCACGCTGCACCCCGAAGCGCTGTTTGGCCAGACCCACAACCTGACCCCCGATGGCAGCCATAGCTGGCAGCCCTTCGCGCCAATTGCGCGGATCGAGGTTGATCTGTCGCCCGGCCATCGCTGGCTGGGGCATGGCTATTTTGACGCGAATTTCGGCACGGCCGCGCTGGAAGATGATTTCAACTACTGGACATGGGGGCGCTTTCCCAATCGGGGCGGGGCCACCTGTTTTTATGACGCCGAATTGCGCAACGGGCAGGCGCAGGAAACCGCGCTGCATTTCCACCCCGATGGCCGTGTGGACAACATAGCCCCCCCACCGCTGACGCGGTTCGCGCGCAGCAAATGGGCCGTGCGGCGCGAAACACGCGCCGATGCGGGGTTTAAACCAAAGCAAGAACTGCCCATGCTGGACGCGCCATTCTACACGCGGGCGGCGGTGCGCACGCGCATTGACGGGGTGGAAAGCGTGGGCGTGCATGAAGCGCTTGACCTGCGCCGCTATGCGCAACCCTTGTTAAAGCCCATGCTGGCGGTGCGCGTGCCGCGCAGGCGCAATTGGGAATTCACATCAGGCAGGATCGGGGACCAGTGACAGCCCGCCGCTATTCTCAGCCAGAAATGGCAAGATCACCTCGCTGACACGGTGGGGCGCTTCTTCATGCAGCAGGTGGCCGTATTCTGCAATCTCGATATATTGCGCGCGCGGAATCCGCTTGGCAGCCTCGCGCGACACGCGCGCAGGCACCGCGCGATCCTTGTCAGAGGCGATCAGCAAGGTTGGCACCATGATCTGCGGCAGACGTTCGATCAGCGGCTCCAAGCGCCATTGCGCCATCATGCCCAAGGTGCCCTCGATATGGCGCTTGTCGCTGACAAGCCGCCGGTACAGCGCCACCCCTTCCGCGTCGAGCACAGAGCCGGTGCCTTTGAGCAACATCTCCACCTGATTGCGGTTGGACACAAGCCGCGTGACAATCGCCGCCACAAAGGGGCTTGCGGACATGGCCTTGGCCAGCCGTGGAAACAGCCAGCCTGCAAACCCGTCAAACGGGCCAAGCGCGGCATTCAGCCCCACCACTGCGCGGGGCGGGTTTGGCAGCACCTCGGCCATGCGCAGCGCAATCGCGCCCCCTGCCGAATGGCCGATAATCGCCACAGGCCGCCAGCCCTGATCATTGCACAGGGTTGCCAAATCGTCCGCCATCGCATCCAGCCCCAGCCGCATCATACCGCCCGCACGGGTAAACCCCTGCCCCGGCAGATCGGGCATGATGACGCGGTAGCCTGCCAGCAAAGGGGCCAGACGGTGGAAGCTATGGGCAGATGCGCCTGCCCCATGCAACAGCAGCACATCCGGCCCCTGCCCCATGACCTGCACATGCCATTCATGGGGTCGGCACCGGATCACGCGCGAGTGGTCTCGCATCGGCCAGTCCAGTGGGATGGCTTGCATCTTCTAGCCCCCCAAGGCGGCACTAAGCGTAGCCGACAGGCTGCGCGCGTCGGCCCTTGGCAGGGCGATCAGCGTGGCGCCCATCTGCGCGCTTAACTCGGCCAGCTGCGGCTTGGGGCGCAGGCTGGTGTCGATCACAAGCGCGGGTATGGCCTTGGCGGCAATGATCTTGGCAAGGCGCGTGGCATCAAGGCCCGCTTGCACGCGATTGGCGCTGCCATCCAGCGCGATATTTCCGCGCCCGTCCGTCAGCATGGCCAAAGTGGGGGTCATCCCGTGGCGGCGCGCCTGTTCGGCAGTGGACAGCGCCACTTGCAACGCATCGGCCAACGGTGTGGCTCCGCCGCCGGGCAAGCCCGCCAGCCTGCGCTTGGTCTGCACCAGGGAACGGGTGGGCGGAAGGCTGAGTTCTGCCGCATGGCCGCGAAAGGTGACAAGCGCCACATGATCGCGCGAAGAATAGGCTTCGGCCAGCATCAACTCAACGGCCCCCTTGGCCTCGGCCAGTCGCGCAAGTGCGGCAGAGCCGGACGCATCGACCACAAAGATAAGCACACGGTCGGTCTGTTCCTGATAGCGCTTGATGCGGATGTCAGAGGGCATCAGCAACAGCCTGTCCACCGCCCGCCCCGGCATCATCGCGCGGCGCATTTTCTGCCATGGGGCCGCTTGGCGCAGTGTCGCAATCACATCGACCCGCGCGCCCGATCCGGGCTTGCCCGCGCGAGAAGGCATGGGCCGGCCCCGGCGCATGGATTTGCGCTTGGCCCCTGCGCCGGAATTGGCGCTGGCCGCTTGGCGCGCCACGCGCGCGGCCTGCAATTTCGCCAGCAATCCGGGCGGCAGGGCCGCGCGGGCAGCCTCGATCAATATCTCGTCGGGGATGTCCATCTCGCTTTGGTCGCGGTCGCGGCCCTGATCCGGCTGGTCTTGTGGCGGTTCTGGCGGGGGGGGCGTGTCGTCGGGTTGGGGTGCATCCTCGGGGAAGGCCAGCGCCTTGTGCGCCATGACCAATGCCACGGCGACCTGCAAATCCTGTTCCTCGATCTGTGCGCCCCCGCGCCATGCTGCATGCGCGCGCGCGCATGCCAGCGCCAGAAGCGGCGCGCGCAGGCTGGGGATGGCCAGTTCAGCGGCGACCCGCGTCAGGCGGTCCAGCGCCGTGCCCTTGGCGATATGGCGCAGGCGGGTTTGCGCAGTCGCAATCAGCGCGGGGTTCAGCGCCAGATCAGCCGTATCCGACCACGCGAAACCATCAATATCCAGAAACAGGCCCAGCCTGTCGGCCAGCGCATTGGGCAGCCCTTCGCCGTCTTCCGCCGCTTCATCAAGGGCTACCAGACTCAGGCGCGGGTCACTGTCCAGCGCCTGGCCCAGCCGCACGGCAAGGCCGGGCGGGCAGCGTTCGGCCATTGTCAGCATCAGGCAACCGGCATGTTCCAGCAGGCCAGCATGGCGGTGCATCTCGCCTGTGGCCAAAGTCGCACTCAGGTCCATGCCGCCCATCAAAGCTTCGTCCGACGTGTACGGATGCAGCTTGCGCGGCGCCAACACCGCAAGCCCCGCCAGCACATGGTCGCGCACCGGCCCCGCCCGCCCGCGCAGCCACAAGCCGCGCAGCCCTGCGGGATCAATCGCCAGCAGCGTGACTGCAAGTGCGACTTGCCCCCAAGGGTCGGCCTCGGGCGCGGGGCGGCCGGATTGGCCGCTGGCCTCGTCAAAGGGGGTCAGGGCAGCACCTCTGCCAGTTGGCGGGCCACGCGCGCGCCAGTGCCTGCTTCATCCAGCGGATCGCGGCGCAGGCGGTGGCGCAGGGCCATGGGTGCGCCTGCCCGAATATGGTCGCGGGTCACTTCCTCTGCCCCCTCGAACGCGGCCAAGGCGCGCGCGGTACGCAGCAAGGTCAATTCGCCCCGCAACCCGTCAGAGCCAAGCGCCACACAGACCGACGCGCAGTCATGCAGCACCACGTTAGAGCTGCGCACTGCGGGCAATGCCGCGCGCGCGTCCAGAATGCGCGCGCGCAGGGCCGCGTCCTGCGGCTGCCATTCGGCCATAAAGGTGGCATAGTCGTTTTCATAGGCATCGCGGCGGCGGATCACTTCCACCCGCGTGTCAATTTCCTTGGGGCTGGTCACTTCCACCGACAGGCCGAAACGGTCCAGCAATTGCGGGCGCAATTCGCCCTCTTCCGGGTTGCCGGACCCGACCAGCACAAAGCGCGCGGCGTGGCGGATCGACATGCCCTCGCGCTCGACCACATTCTCGCCCGATTGCGCCACATCCAGCAGCAGATCAACGATGTGATCTTCCAGCAAGTTCACCTCGTCAATATACAGATACCCGCGATTGGCGCGCGCCAGAAGCCCCGCCTCGAACGCCTTTTCGCCGCGTGTCAACGCGCGTTCAATATCCAGCGCGCCCGTCACACGGTCTTCGGTCACACCAAGGGGCAAGTCCACCACAGGGGTGGGGCGGGTGACCATTTCAGTGTCCGTCACCTGCGCCCAATCGGGGCAATCCTCGGGGCGGGCAGAATTGACGGGGCAGCCCTTCACAGCCTCGATGGGCGGCAAAAGTGCGGCCAAGGCGCGCACAGCGGTAGATTTGCCTGTGCCACGATCCCCGAAAACCAGCACGCCGCCAATCTTGGGGTCGATCGCGGTCAGGATCATTGCGGTTTTCATCTCGTCCTGCCCGACAATGGCAGCAAAGGGGAAAGGCGTCATGCGGCCTCCTGTGTTTTGGTTGCGGCAAGGGGGTCGCGCCCTTGCCATGTGCCCACGCTGCCAGTGATACGGAAGCGGGCATAGAGTTCTTCGTTAAACCAGCCTTCGTCCCGCACCGCGCGAATAGCCTCGGCATGCGGGCCGCGCCGCGCGAATGCGGCCATCGTTTCGGCATCGGGCCAGATAGAGAAGGTCACCTGATGCAGCAGCGGCACTTCGCCAATGCCGATCTTGAAGATGATATTGGGGTCTGCGCCCACCTTCGCCGAAATATCCGGCACGCGCCCCCAGAACCGCAGCGCGCGCGCTGGCTTTACCGTGGCGCGGGTCATCGCGGCGATGGGGCCATCAGGGCCACCAACCGGCGCAAAGGGTTGCGCCCCGCCCCATTGGCCCCGCGCGGAATAGGGTTCCAGATATAGCGTCATGCTTTCATCCGCACGCGCGCGCCATTGGCTGAACGGGGCGCGCTGCAAACCGGCGTCCGCTTGTGCGCGGCTGTCCCAGCCCGCAAGGATTGCCCATGTGCCCCAGTTGGGTTTGGGGGTGAACCCCTCGCCCGTGCCAGAGCCGCAAAGCTTCCAGAAATTCAGCCCGTCAACGCGCGGCAACACGAACCGCGCCGCACCCATCTGCCCAATGACCCAAAACCGCGTCAAGGCCCGGTCAAAGCGAAACAGACTAAGCGTGACGGTTTGCATGGCGATTCCACTGGCTAACTGTAAACCCAGATTGTCACATGAACTGGACAGAGTAAAGGGGACAATGTAAATCTTGATTGACACTTCGGGAAAGTGTAGAGTTGAATCAACATAAAAAGACGGGAACCAAACATGTCTGATTCTGCGGCGCCACAGCGCGCGATTGTCATTGGTGCGGGCCTTGGCGGGCTTGCCTCTGCCATGCGACTGGGGGCCAAAGGGTATCATGTCAGCGTGATCGACAAGCTTGATCTGCCCGGCGGGCGCGGCTCTTCCATCACGCAAGGCGGCCACCGCTTCGATCTGGGGCCAACCATTATCACTGTCCCCCAAGGCTTGCGCGATCTGTGGGCCGCCTGCGGGCGCGACTTTGACCGCGATGTGACGTTAAAGCCGATGGACCCGTATTACGAAATCCGCTGGGCCGATGGATCAAGCTTCACCATGCGGCAGGACGAGGCCGCGATGGAGGCAGAGGTCAAACGCCTCTCACCCTCGGATGTGGCGGGCTACCATAAGTTCCTCAACGACTCCGAAGATCGCTATTGGTTCGGCTATGAAGACCTTGGCCGCCGCCCGATGAATGAATTGTGGGAGTTGATCAAGGTTCTGCCGCGCTTTGTCTGGCTGCGCGCAGATCGGTCGGTCTATGCCCATGCCGCGCGCCGTGTGCGCGACCCGCGCCTGCGCTTTGCGCTGTCGTTTCATCCGCTGTTCATTGGCGGCGACCCGTTCCGCGTGACCTCTATGTATATTCTTGTCAGCCATCTGGAGAAAGCCTTTGGCGTACATTACGCGATGGGCGGGGTGCAGGCGATTGCGAAAGCCATGGCGCAAGTCATCCGCGATCAGGGCGGGATGGTGCGCATGGGCACCGAGGTTGATGAAATTCTGGTCGAGAATGGCCGCGCCGCGGGTATCCGGCTGGTGGGGGGCGAGCGGCTGGAAGCCGATATCGTCGTCTCCAACGCCGATGCGGGCCATACCTATACCCGCCTGCTGCGCAACCGCCCCCGCAAGCGCTGGACCGATGCGAAACTCAAGCGCCAGCGCTGGTCGATGGGGCTGTATGTCTGGTATTTCGGCACCAAAGGCACGCGCGAGATGTGGCGCGATGTCGGGCATCACACCATTGTTGTCGGCCCGCGCTACCGCGAACATATCAAGGATATCTTCATCAACGGCAAACTGTGCGATGACATGAGCCTGTATGTCCATCGCCCCTCGGTCACCGACCCTTCGGTGGCCCCCGATGGGGATGATACATTCTATGTCCTGTCGCCGGTGCCGCATCTGGGCCATGACAATGGCGTGAACTGGGCCACCGAAGCAGAACCCTACCGCCAGAAAATGCTGGCCATGCTGGAAGACCGCCTGTTGCCCGGCCTGTCGCAGCATGTGACCGAAAGCCTTGTCTTTACCCCCGACACATTCCGCGACCGCTACCTATCGCCGTTGGGCGCGGGCTTCTCGATTGAGCCGCGCATTTTGCAAAGTGCCTATTTCCGCCCCCATAACGTGTCCGAAGAAGTGCCGGGCCTGTATCTGACAGGCGCAGGCACCCATCCCGGCGCAGGTGTGCCCGGCGTGATCGGCACTGCCGAAGTGCTGGGCCAGCTTGTCCCCGATGCGGCCCCTGTGGCCCCTTTGCGGATGGCCGCAGAATGAGCGCCGAACTTGACATGGAAGCCTGCCGCGCGGCGATCCGCACCGGATCATTGTCGTTTCATGCCGCATCGAAGCTTTTGCCTGCCCATGTGCGCGATCCGGCACTGGTGCTCTATGCCTTTTGCCGTCTGGCCGATGATGCGGTGGATGAGGGGCAAGACCCTGTGAATGCGGTCTTGCACCTGCAAGACCGGCTCGACAGCGCCTATGCGGGCAAGCCGCATAACGCGCCCATAGACCGCGCCTTCGCCCGCATGATCCAGACGCATGAGATGCCCCGCGCGCTGCCTGATGCCCTGCTCGAAGGGCTGGCATGGGACGCCGAAGGGCGGCGCTTTGACACGCTGTCGGGCGTGCTGGACTATTCCGCGCGTGTGGCCGCAGTTGTGGGCGCAATGATGTGTGTGCTGATGGGGGTGCGCGACCGCCACCGCCTTGCGCGCGCCTGCGATCTGGGCTTGGCGATGCAACTGACCAATATCGCGCGCGATGTGGGCGAGGATGCGAAACTGGGCCGCATCTACCTGCCGCTGGACTGGTTTGCAGATGCGGGGCTGGACCCGGCAGCGTTCTTACGCGCACCCGCCGCATCGCCCGAAATTCGCGCCATGACAGCCCGCCTGCTGCGCGAGGCCGACAGGCTCTATCACCGCTCCGAGCCGGGCATCGCCGCTCTGCCCCTGACCTGCCGCCCCGGCATATTCGCCGCGCGCACGATCTATGGCGGCATCGGCGGCGTCATCCGGGCGCAGGGCTGCGACAGCATTACCCAGCGCGCCATGACCGGCAAGGCACGCAAAATCGGCTGGCTGGCTACGTCCGGGCTGCGCGCCGCATTCAGCGTGGTGCAGCCGACAATGGCCACGCTCTATGGCAAACCCTGCCCCGAAGTGGCCTTTCTGGTCGAGACCGCCGCCCGCGATCATGACAAGTTCAGCCGCTCGGACACTTTAATCAACGCGCTCTCACGGCTGCGCGAACAGGATATGGCCCGCCGCGACCGCCAGCTTGGCTTGGATCGGCGCAGCGCCTGACCTATATACCCTGTGACGGAAACCAGTGCGAACGCGCCCGCAAGGGCGCCCAAGTAAAGACTTGCGCCCGTAAGGGCGCGCAATTAGGTCAGACTTGGTTTGCGCGGTACAGGCAGGAACAAAGGATACGCGATGGATTGGGCTCTGTTTCTGACATTTCTTGCCGCTTGCGGCGCAGCGGGCGCGACAGGGTCGATGTTCGAGCCGGGAAACTGGTATCGAGACCTGAACAAACCCGTCTGGACCCCGCCGGGAATTGTCTTCCCGCTGGTCTGGGTCACGCTGTATATCGCCATGGCCTATGCGGCCATGCGCATCGCGCTGCTGGACGGGTCCGCACAAGCGCTGGCCTTCTGGGCAGCACAGATCGCGTTCAACACCCTGTGGTCGCCCGTATTCTTCGGGCTGAAGCGCATGCGCGCGGCGCTTGTGATCGTGGGGTTCATGTGGGTGTTTGTGGCCGCCACGATGGTCAGCTTCTGGGCGCTGGACCCGATCGCGGGCATGCTGTTTGCGCCCTATCTTCTGTGGGTGACAATCGCGGGGGCGCTGAATTTCTCGGTCATGCAGCGCAACCCGCAATACGCCTAGGCCGCGTTGGGCGTCAGTGGTTCAGCGCGTAGCTTTTCGCGCTGGCCGCATGGTCGCCGAAGATCGTGCGCACATATTTGGCAAGATAGATGCGCAGCCACGGGGTAAAATGCTCTGGCGTGCGCTCTACAATAGCGCGCAGGGCAGGCAGATTGACCCAGTCAATATCGGCCACTTCCTCGGGGTTGGGCGTCACGCTCAGGTCGGCCATGACCCGCGCGGTATAGACCTGCACCACCTCATGCTCGATCAGCCCGCCACCCACATCGGCGCGGTACTCGATCTCGGTCGCATGGGTCAGGTCAATTCCGGTGATGCCCAGTTCTTCCTCCAACCTGCGATAGGCGCAGTCCAGATCGGACTCGCCCCAATGCGGATGGGTGCAGCAAGTGTTCGCCCATAATCCGGGCGTGTGATACTTGCTCAGCGCGCGGCGCTGGATCAGCACGCGGTCGCCTTCGGTCACAAAGACCGAAATCGCTTTGTGCCGCAGCCCGCGCCGGTGCACATCCAGTTTGTCCAGCGGTTTCAGCATGCCCTCTTCCCAGGCTGGAATAAGGGTGGTCATATATGCCCCGGTCGGACAAGGCCCGTCAAATGCAGCATGTTCTTGATCCCGATCTTGATATGCGCCATGGGGCGCGCCGCCACCAGTTTCTTGTTCATATACGCCTCGAATGTCAGGCGCTGCACGTCGATATCGTGACACAGGCTCACGAAGCGTTCGCGCCGCTCGTCCGACTTGTAATAAGCATCCTGCATCTGGCGCAACACCCGGAACACGGTCTTGTGTTCGCGCATGAACAGTTTTCGCGCCAATTTCAGGTCTTTTGCTTTGCCAGAGGCCAGCGCCGCCTGCGCAGCTGTCGCCGCCACACGCCCGCCGACCATGGCGTAATAGATCCCCTCGCCCGAGCTGGGCGCGACAACACCTGCCGCATCGCCCGCCAGCACCACATCGCGGCCATTGTCCCAACGGTCCATCGGGCGCAGCGGAATGGGTGCGCCTTCGCGCCGGATCGTTTCGCAATCGGTCAAACCCGACATGGCGCGCAGATCGGCGGTGGCTTTCTTCAGGTCCGCGCCATTGATCTCGGTGCCCATGCCGACACTGGCATGTTTGCCATGCGGAAACACCCAGCCGTAGAAATCCGAACTGATGCGCCCGTCATAGATCACATCACAGCGGTCGGGGTCATAGACGTCATTCGCGGGCGGGGCCTTGATGATCTCATGATACGCAATCACATAAGGGATCTTGTCGCCGCCGGGCACTTCGGCCCGCGCCACATTGGACCGCGCGCCATCCGCGCCGATTACAAGCGTCGTTGCGCTGCGCTGCTCCTCGCCCGTGGCCTTGTCGCGCCAGACGACATGGGTGCCCTCTACATCGCGCTCGATCCGCAGGAAAGTGCCGGTCAGGCGGTTTGCGCCGTGGCTGGCAGCGCGGTCGCGCAGGAACTCGTCAAAATCCTCGCGGTCCACCATGCCGACATAACCGTTCTCAATCGGAATATCGACCGCGCGGCCGGTGGGCGAGATCATCCGCGCCGTGGTGATCTGCGCCACGATCTGGGACATGGGAATATCGAAATCCGCAATGGCACGCGGCGGGATAGCCCCCCCGCATGGCTTGATCCGCCCTGCACGGTCCAGCAGTGCCACACGCTTGCCAGCGCGCGCCAGATCATCTGCCGCTGTGGCCCCTGATGGCCCTCCGCCCACGATGAAAACATCATACTTCATGGCTTATTCCCCCGGAACCATCAGCGCCTGCGGGCGCGGTGACATGATGCGCGCGGCCAAGGCCGCTGACGCTATGAATATTGTTGCCTGAAACAGAAAGACCGCGCCGAAGGCATCGGCCACCGGCAACAGGCTGCGCGCCAGATCGACCAGCGCCGCCCCTGTCAAACCGCCAAACCCAGCCGCGATGGCCTGCGATGCGCCCCAAAGCCCCACGCGGGTGCCTTCGCGCTTGTCCACGCCTTCGCCCGCCAGTTGCATCATCGAGCCAATGGCCGCGACAGCAAACATGCCGTTGAAGAACCCAAGCGCCACAACCAGCGGCACCAAGGGCAGCAGCCAGAAACTCGCGCCCGCAATGGCCACCAGCATGACCGCCGATCCGAGACAGCCCGCCACAACCCAAGCGCGCAGACTGCCAAGGCGAAAACCGGATGCCGCAACGCCCACCAGCACCATGCCAAGGAACACGCCCCCATTCTGCGCGCCCGACATTTGCGTGGACTGCCCCGGCGTATAGCCGAAAACCAACCCGGCATAGGGTTCCAAGATCAGTTCCTGCATGAAATAGGCGGTCATCGACAGGAACACGAAAAAGGTGAAATGCCGCGCGCGGGTATCGGCCCATATCTCGCGCATCCCATCGCGGAAACGAATAGGCGCAGGGGCGGGCCGGATGATCACGCGCCGTTCAATCCCCCAGACAGCAAGAGTGGTCAGCGCTACAGCGCCCGTGCAGATGATCGCGACAATGACCAGCAAACGCGCATGGCTGTAAGGGTCCATAAACTTGCCCGCCGTGATCGCCGTCAGCGCGATGCCTGCAATCATCATCAGCCATGTGATTGTCGCCGCCGCAGGGCGGCGGTGTTCTGCCGTGGCTGTGGCCAGAAGCGCCAGAAGCGAGGTGCCAGATGCCCCAACACCCAGCCCGATTACAGCATAGGCGACCAGCGACAGCGCCAGCCCAAGGCCGAAATGCGTCTCAAGCAAGGGTATAGCAAATGCCGCGCCAAGCCCGCCCAAGGCCAACAGCCCCATGCCCGCAATGATCCAGCGTGTGCGGTTGCCGCCCTGATCGGCCAGATGGCCCCAATTGGGCCGCGTGATCTGCACACCGTAATGCAGCGCCACCAGAAACCCCGGCAGCACCACAGGCAAGGACAATTCCACCACCATCAGGCGGTTGAGGGTTGAGGTCATCAGCACCACAATCGCCCCAAGGCAGGCTTGCACCAGCCCAAGGCGGAAAATCTGAAACCAGCTTAGCGTCATGCGCCAATCCCCCGCAGGGCAAAGGCCGCGACCATCATGCCCAGCACATAAGGGCCAACGCCGGTGCCATTGAACCACGGCGCCAGCTTGGCCGGGTCTTTGCGCCAGCGCCCCAGCGCCCAGATCTGCACACCAATGCCAAGCGCGATAATACCCGCATGAATGGGCGCGCCCCAGATCAGCAGCAGGAACACGACAACCAGTTGCGCCAGCACCATCACCGTGCCCGCGACTGTGGCCGCATCTACTGGCCCCAAAGTTACGGGCAGCGATTTCAGGCCCATCTGGCGGTCACCTTCAATCGCTTTGAAATCATTGATTGTCATGATGCCATGTGCGCCAAGGCCATACAGGACAGCGATTGCGACAATCTCGAACCGCGGTGCACCGGCGGCGATGACGGCAGCACCTGTGAACCAAGGCAAGCTTTCATAGCTTAGCCCCACCAGCCCCGGCCCCCACCAGCCAGACCGCTTGGCGCGCACAGGTTCTGCCGAATAGGCCCATGCGGCCAGCACGCCCACAATCGTTGCGCCAAAGCCCCAAGGGCCAAGCTGCCAGCCGACGGCCAGCGCAAGCACGCTCATGGCAAGGGCGATATACAAGCCCCAGCGCCCCGGAATACGCCCCGAAGGGATCGGGCGGTTGGGTTCATTGATCGCGTCCACATGCCGGTCGCACCAGTCATTGGCGGCCTGCGACATGCCGCAGACAATCGGCCCCGCCAGCAAGACACCCAGCACAACCAAAGCCCAGCTTTCCGGCCATACCCCAACCGAGATGATGCCGCACAAATAGGCCCACATCGGCGGAAACCATGTGATGGGCTTGATCAGTTCCAGCATGGCGCGCGGTTGCGGCAGGCCAGAGGGGTTTGGGCGGGTGTGCAGACTCATATCACTCATGCTGTAAACTTTGCCTTACATTTTGGATTCCATCAAGTGTTAATTTGTCCTGACACTCGGCGAGTTTTTGCGCAGCGGGACCGGGGAACGTTGAACATGCGCGCAACGTTCATATCTGACACGCAGCGTTGAATTGGAGACGACATGAAATTTCGATATATTTTCCCCGTGGCGCTTGCGCTTAGTGCAGGTCCAGCCCTTGCAGAACGAACCCCGCCCGAAGAGGCGCTGCCATTGTCCGAAATCGTCGCAGGGCTGGAAAACAGCTTTGACATACATTTCATCGACGAGATCGAATGGGATGATGATGGCTATTGGGAAATCGAGATGTTCACCCGCGACGGGGCGAAGGTTGAAGTCAAGATTGACCCCGTCACTGGAGAAGTGCGCCGCGATTACTGAAGGTATGCTGTGCGTACGACGGGCCGATCTGGAACCGGCACGCGGGTGCGCCGGTGGCTGTGCAGCTGACCTCTTGCACATGGGTCGAAGGCCAGACCAGTGTTGAGAACAGCCGCTCGAACACGGCAGAATGCCACTGGCAGATCGGCGCGTCTGCCGAAATCTGCGCTAGCGGATTGCCCGCAATCTCGAACACCAGCGGGCTGTGGCTGACCACGCGGAATTTGCCGGAACCGGCAAATGTCCATGCGTGTTTCGCAATTGCTGCCGATAGAAGCCGCGCGCCCAGCGCATAGGGCAGCGCGCGGATCAGGCGCTGTGCAAGGCGCGGGATGCGGTGGGCCAGAATATAATCCCCCGTTGCCAGCCCCGCCGCGCGCTGGATGCGCGGCGCGCGGTCTGGCAGGAACAGGCGCACCGCATTGTGCAGGCGCGCCACCTCATCTTCCGGCAGCATGCCTGCATCCAAGGGCGGCGCTTCAATCTCGGCGCGGTAGAGAAGGGCGTGGCGCAATGCCTCGCCAATCTCGGCATCCAGCACCGGCAAATGTTGCAGAACCGCATTCGGCCCGATGCGCGCCTGTCCTTTCATCCGGGGCTACTCTGCCGGTTCGCGCATGCCGGGCGTTGCGCCATTGGGCATGCGGAAGGGGCGCGGCGCATCTGCCTCGTCACTCATTTGCCCGCCACCGCCGCAGGCTTTGATGGCGTTGCGCTCCTCGGCGCGTGCCTTGCCTTGCACCCTCAACGCTTCGCGCCGCTCTGCCGCCTTGCGCTTTTTATCGGCGTGATCTTCCCAATCCGCCATTTGCGCATCGGCAATGGTGCGGGTCATGTCAAAGCCGAAATCCATCTTGTCGCGCGATTCCAGCGTGAAATAGCCGTTCTTGCCCAGATCATAGAACTGGCGCTGCACACCGGCTTTCAAAAACGCCTTCAGACAGCCCAGCAGGTATTTCCGCCGGTAGCCGGTGCCGCGCCACGGGTAATGGAACAGCGCCTTGCGCATATAGAAACGGCGGTAATTCTTCAGCACCCCTTCCAGCAGCCCGCCGCGCGTCATTTCCTTGGGCTTCATGATGGGGGTCACGAAGTTGTACTTGGAGTAGTCGAACACCTCGACCTGATCGCGCAATTCCTGAAACAAGGGCGTGAAGGGCCAGGGCGTATACATCGCCCAGTTGGCCAGATCCGGCTGCCAGTCCCACGCCATCTGGAAGGTTTCTTCCAGTGTCTCGGCGGTTTCATTGTCCAGCCCGACGATAAACTGCGCCTCGGTGAAGATATCAGCCTCGCGCAGCAGGCGGATGGCTTCCTTGTTATCCGCGACAGTGGTTTCCTTGTTGAACTGGTCCAGCTTCAGCTGTGCGGCCGCTTCGGTGCCCAGCGAGACATGCACAAGACCGGCCTTGCGGTAGAACGGCAGCAGTTCCTTGTCGCGCATGATGTCGGTCACGCGGGTGTTGATACCCCATTGAATGCGGTCAGGCAGGTCGCGGGCGATCAGCTCTTCGCAGAATTCAATGAATTTCTTGCGGTTGATGGTGGGTTCCTCATCCGCAAGGATAAAGAAGCCGACACCATGGTTTTCGACCAGATCCTCAATCTCATCGACCACTTTCTTGGGGTCGCGCACGCGGTAATCGCGCCAGAATTTCCACTGCGAACAGAACGAGCAGGTGAACGGACAGCCGCGCGCCATGTTCGGAATGGCCACACGGCGGTTCAGCGGCACATAGATGTATTTGTCCCATTCAAGGATCGACCAATCAGGCTTGATCCCGTCCAGGTTCTTGACAGTCGAGGCCGCTTGCGTGGCGACAATCTCGCCCTCTTCAGTGAAGGCCAGACCGTGGATTTTGCGCCGGTCGGCAGGCCAGCGCCCTTCGGCGATGGTTTGCATCAGATTGACGACAATCTCTTCGCCTTCGCCACGTACGATCACGTCAATCCACGGCGCTTCGCTGAGTACCTGACGGAACATGAATGTGCCGTGAATGCCGCCCAACACCGTTACGGCATCGGGGGCGACATCTTTGGCTATGCGCAACACTTCTTCGGCCACATAGATCGACGGGGTGATGGCAGTGACGCCCACCACATCGGGCTTCAATTCGGCCAGTCGTGTGCGCAGACTGTCATCGTCGATGTGATTGGTCATCGCATCGATGAAATGGATGTCATCAAACCCTGCGCCCTTTAGCGAGCCGGTCAGATAAGCCACCCAAGCGGGCGGCCAACTGCCGGCAATCTCGGCACCGCCAGAATGATAATTCGGGTGAACAAAGACGATTCGCATGGGTTCCCTCCATTGTGTAAACATAAACTGACACACAATGTGGAAACTTTAATTGACACAGATCAAGCCTGCGCAAATACGCAATGTAAAAACAGGATTATCCTTCGTCCTTGCTGACCAGATCGTATTTGCGCAGCTTCACATACAAGGACTGGCGCGACAGCCCCAGCATTTCTGCGGCAGCAACACGGTTGTTGCGGGTCAGTTCCAGCGCGGTCTCGATACAAATCTTCTCAATCACATCCGTCGTTTCGGACACGATGTCTTTCAGGGTGGACGATCCGACAAGTTCGATCACGCCTTGCATGTTCTGGTCCTGCCCGCTGCCCGTATCAGGGCGCACAGCACCCGCACTGGACGCGTTGCGCAACACCAGCGCCAGAACAGGATCAAACTGGTCATCCAGCCATGTCGCCGAAATCTCGACACCCACCTGTGCGCCAAAATCGGTGTTCAGCTTGGTGGCATACATGCGCAACTGCCCCGCGCGGCGGGCATTTTCCAAAAGCACGCGCAAATCCACTGCGCCGCGGGCCAGAAACTCTGCCAGCGACCGCCCCCGCACCGCCGAGGCCGAGGGCACATCGGTCAGGTTCAGGAATGTCTCGCTTGCTGCCAGAATATTCCCGTCACGGTCTGAGAACACAATCGCATCAGACCCATGGTTAAACAATTGCCGCAGGTTGGAGGTCAGACGCTCATCCGCCACCACACCCGCGCCCGGATCTGACAGGCGGATGATGGCCAACTGCTCGCCCGAGGCGCGGAACATCTTGCCAGACAGTTGCAGCCTGCGCTGCGACGACTTGATTTCAACCTCCATCATCGCGGCAGACCCAACCTGAACCGGCTTTTCCAACCCGGCTACAAGACTGTCGCGCGTGTGATCGGCAAAATAGTCGGCAAGCGATTTGCCCAACAAGTCACCACGCGTGCGCGCCAGCATCAGCGCTGCATTATGGTTAATATCGACAATCAACCCCGACCCGACCGACACCAGAATAATAGAGTCGCTGGTGAAATCCATCAGCAGCCGGTAGCGCGTGTCAATCTCGCGCTGCGCTTCGTGGTCGCGTTCCAGCGCGATCTGGGCATTCAGCAACATTTGCTGCATTTCAATCGTCGGGCGCTGATCCTGCCCCAACATCAGCACATGACGCTTGTCATGCAGCAGATGCAACGCATAGCGCACCGGCAATGTCTCGCCCTGCCCCAGCATATGCAGCAACTCGACCCAGCGCGGCGGACTCACCTCTGGACTGGCCGCGTCTTTTGCAAGCTGATCGACGCGCTTGCGCATCTTCTCAGTCGACATCGAGTCAATAAGTTCAGACAAAACCTTGTCTTTCCATCCCGCCACTACACCTGTAACGGGAGAGCCTTTTTTGGATGACACCGCTTTGATGCGGCCCTCGGGGGACAGGACAAGGCAGATATCGGCCATGCTTGTAAGCACAGATGACGTCAAGGGATCATCAATGAACCTTGCAATTTCTTCTGGCCCTGACAGCCCACCATGATCTGGCAAGGTCACTCGCTTCCCTCCTGCCGCCGCATTGGCAGCCAAACTTGCGGTCGTTAAGCGAAATACTGCTATTCTGCTGCCGCACTGATCTGCTGTATGCCGCAAGAATGAAGGGCGCGGCTTATGTCACTTGTGACAAGATCCGCGCCAGTTATCTCTGCGATTCGGCGGTGATGATTATCGCTATCGGAGCCTGAAACCAAGCCCCCTCCGATCACGATCGGTATGTGGTGTTGTGACCATGTCCGCAAGTCGCGCACCATATGGCCACAGGGCAGAAGTGACGACTCGTTTGAGACGGAAATAAAGACAGCATGGAACCTGTTATGTGTCAGAATATCGCGCAACTCGGTCGTTTTGGGCAAAAGCATGACTTTCACAGACACGCCAATCCGGCGCAACTGGTTGGCCGCCAGCATCAGGCCGACAGTATGCTGCTCGCCTGCGGGTAAGGTCATCAGAATGCGGCCATCGCCCATACGGCCCGTCCGGTCCGACGCCCATGCCCGCCCCAATTCGCGCAGCAGGTTTTGCAGCCGCGCGCATGCCATAGAGGCATGCAGAATATCAATTTCCTCGTCATGCCATTCCTGCCCGATCATCCCCAGCGCATCTGGCAGATAGGCATCCATGACATCCTCTGCCGAAATGCGCCTCAGGCGCATCTCTGCATATAACGCGCTGAGCGCGCGGTTGTCACCGCTGCGGGCAAAATCGGTCACCAGTTTGGCAATGACGCCGCTCAGCGGGCCATTCCCGCAATCAGAGGCGCGGGTCAACTCCGAGACAACGCGCATCGCGAACCTGCGAAGCGGCATATCCTCGACACGTCTTGTAGATGTTACCGGCTGCACCAGACCATCCATGACCTCCGCCCCCTCGTATGTGCGGCAGCTATTACCCCCTCTGACACCAAAGGGCTTTGACGGCGACATGCCGTCAACCATTACCGTCTCAGGAAGCTGCAAGATTGTCAAACAAAACTTACAGATTCAGGCCACCCCAAAGGGGCAAGACCCAAACATTTCACGCATCTACCTGTTTTTATTGCCTTAGCTGCGAAATAACCCTCGCTCGATGCGTAAACATTAGCTGGCACAATCCCGATTTCAACGTGTAAGTTTTAGTTGACACTTATCGCAATCAAAGGCTAAGCTGATCTCAGGAATCGCGATTGGGGGGCCATATGGCGCAGAATCTGCAAAAAGCGCTCTACACGCCAGAGCAACGCAAAAAGCGCGACGCGTCGCGCTGGACGCTTGTTCAGGGCATTCTGGCGCCGGTGCAATTTCTGATCTGCCTTGTCTCGGCGGCACTTGTTCTGCGCTTTTTGATGACAGGCGAAGGCTATATGGCCGCGACCATCTCGGTTCTGTTAAAGACACTAGCGCTTTACACCATCATGGTCACGGGCGCGATCTGGGAGAAAGAGGTCTTCGGCCAATATCTGCTGGCCCCTGCCTTTTTCTGGGAAGATGTCGTCAGCTTCGGCGTGATTGCCCTGCATACCCTGTATCTTGTGGCCCTGTTCGCAGGCTTCATGACCCCGCAGCAACTTATGCTGCTCGCGCTTGTGGCCTATGTGGCCTATTTCGTGAATGCCGCACAATTCATCTGGAAATTGCGCATGGCGCGCCTCTCTGCCACCCCATCACAGGAGGTGTCAGCATGAGCACCGGTTGCCGCGATACCCCCGTTCTGAAACAGCGCGGCCAGCGCGAAGTGTTCTGCGGCCTGACAGGCATCATCTGGCTGCACCGCAAGATGCAGGACGCCTTTTTCCTTGTTGTCGGCTCGCGCACCTGCGCGCATCTGCTGCAATCGGCAGCGGGCGTCATGATCTTTGCCGAACCCCGTTTCGGCACCGCCATTCTGGAAGAAAAAGACTTGGCCGGCATGGCCGATGCGAATGAGGAACTGGACCGCGAAGTAGACCGTCTGCTGGCGCGCCGCCCTGATATCCGGCAGTTGTTCCTTGTCGGCTCCTGCCCGTCCGAGGTGATCAAGCTGGACCTTGCCCGCGCTGCAGAACGCCTAAGCGCTGCGCACGGGCCCAATGTCCGCGTGCTGAATTTCTCCGGCTCGGGCATCGAGACAACATTTACCCAAGGCGAAGACGCCTGCCTTGCGGCCATGGTGCCTGCCTTGCCGCAGACTGACGCGCAAGAATTGCTGCTTGTGGGCGCGCTGCCAGATGTGGTCGAAGATCAGGCACTTGACCTGCTGGCGCAGATCGGCGTCACGCCTGTACGCTGCCTGCCCTCGCGCCGTGTGCAGGACACGCCCGCCATTGGCCCGAACACGGTTTTCGCCCTGACCCAGCCTTTCCTGGGTGACACCCACGCCGCCCTGACCCGCGCAGGCGCGCGCCACATCTCTGCACCCTTCCCCTTTGGGGCCGAAGGCAGCACGCTCTGGCTCAAGGCTGTTGCCGCCGAATTCGGCATCGCGCCCGAGAAGGTTGATCAGGTTGTCGCCGCCCCCCGCGCGCGTGCCGAAAAAGCCATTGCCGCCGCTGCAACCACCCTGCGCGGCAAGCGCATCTTCTTCATGCCTGACAGCCAGCTGGAAATCCCGCTGGCCCGTTTCCTGACCCGCGAATGCGGCATGGACGCTATTGAAATCGGCACCCCCTATCTGCACACAGACCTGCACGGCCCTGAACTCGACCTCATCGCCGCTGGTCCTGTCATCTCCGAGGGGCAGGATGTCGATCTGCAACTCGACCGCGTCCGCGCCGCCCGCCCGGACCTGACAGTCTGCGGCCTTGGCCTTGCCAACCCACTGGAAGCAGAAGGGCTGGCCACCAAATGGGCCATCGAGTTGGTTTTCACCCCTGTGCATTTCTACGAACAGGCCGGTGATCTGGCCGCGCTTTTCGCGCGCCCCCTGCGCCGCCACGCGGCGCTGAAGCGCCAGCACCCCAACCGGCTGGAGGCAGCAGAATGACCCACCCTCATTTTCTTGCCAGAAATACTCAAATTGCAACGGTGCACGCATGAAACTCGCAGTCTGGACATATGAAGGCCCGCCCCATGTCGGCGCCATGCGCGTTGCCACGGCCATGCAGGGTCTGCACATGGTGCTGCATGCCCCGCAGGGCGACACCTATGCCGATCTTCTGTTCACCATGATCGAGCGGCGCAATCACCGCCCCCCGGTCAGCTACACCACTTTTCAGGCGCGCGATCTTGGGGCCGATACATCTGGCCTGTTCAAATCCTCCTGCAAAGATGCGTTTGACCGCTTTCAGCCGCAGGCGCTGATGGTCGCGGCTTCCTGCACAGCCGAGTTGATTCAGGACGATCCCGGCGGTCTGGCTGAAACCATGGAATTGCCGGTGCCTGTCATCGCACTGGAACTGCCCAGCTACCAGCGCAAGGAGAATTTCGGCTGTGACGAGGCGTTCTTGCAGATCTGCCGCACATTGGCCAAGCCGATGGCCCGCACCACGCGTGTGACCTGCAACATCCTTGGCCCCACAGCCTTGGGCTTTCGCCACCGCGACGATCTGGCCGAGATCACAGGGCTTTTATCCGAAATGGGGATCGAGGTGAATGTTGCCGCCCCCATGGGCGCGACCCCGGCCGACATCACCCGCATGGGCGCGGCCCATTTCAACGTGCTGCTCTATCCCGAAACCGCCGAATCCGCAGCACGCTGGTGCGAGAAAGAATTGGGCCAGCCCTTTACCAAAACCATTCCCATCGGCGCCCACGCCACCCGCGCCTTTATCGAGGAAGTGCGCACCCTGTCCGGCAGCACAATGCCGGTGGACGAGACGCGCATGCGCCAGCCGTGGTGGGCCGCCTCCGTCGACAGCACCTATCTGACCGGCAAGCGGGTGTTCCTGTTCGGCGATGGCACCCATGTCATGGCGGCTGCCAAAGTGGCGCGCGACGAGATGGGGTTCGAAGTGTGCGGCATGGGCTGCTACAACCGCGAACAGGCCCGCCCCTTGCGCGCTCTGGCCAAGGAGTTCGGGCTAGAGGCCTTGATCACCGATGATTACCTTGAGGTCGAGGCCGCAATCGAGGCCGCCGCCCCTGAAATGATCCTTGGCACCCAGATGGAACGCCATATCGGCAAGCGTCTGGGCATTCCCTGCGCTGTGATTTCCGCGCCTGTGCATGTGCAGGATTTCCCCGCCCGCTATTCGCCCCAGATGGGGTTTGAAGGCGCGAATGTCCTGTTTGACACATGGGTTCACCCGCTGGTCATGGGGCTGGAAGAGCATCTTTTGCACATGTTCCGCGACGATTTCGAGTTTCATGACGCAGCAGGCCCCTCGCATCACGGCGGCCACGCGCCCCGGCATGATGCGGGTGCAACCGCCGCGGATGCGGCCGCGGATGAAGGGGGCTCGATGCCCCCGCCATCCGCCCCCCTTTCCACACCCGACACCCCTGCCCTGCCTGACAACATCATCTGGCTCACCTGTGCAGAACGCGAGTTGAAGAAGATCCCCTTCTTCGTGCGCGGCAAGGCACGGCGCAACACCGAGAAATTCGCCCTTGAAAAAGGGATACACGAAATCTCTGTCGACACGCTCTACGAGGCGAAGGCCCATTATGCTCGATAGTCGCACCCTCCAACCCGCCCCTTACCGCTTTGTCGTGGTCACGCTCGACGCGCATGCTGCCGGTCCGGCAGAGCGCGTTCTGCCCCGCCTGCGCGAGAATTTCCCCGGGTTGGACGTGTCGATCCATGCTGCCGCCGAATGGGCCGAAAACCCCGCAGCGCTGGCCGAAGCCAAAGCGGCCATTAACGCTGCCGATATCGTTGTCGCCAACCTGTTGTTCATCGAAGAACATGTCTCTGCCTGCCTGCCCGAATTGCAGGCGGCCAGCGCGCGCTGCGATGCCTTTGTTGGCGTGATCGCAGACCCCCAGATCGTCAAGCTGACGAAAATGGGTGATCTGGACATGTCCAAACCCGCCACCGGCATTGCCAAAATCATGAAAAAACTGCGCGGCGGCGGCGACAAGTCCAAACCCGCCTCTGGCGAAAAGCAGATGAGCCTGCTGCGCCGCCTGCCCAAAATCCTGCGGTTCATCCCCGGCAAGGCACAGGATTTGCGCGCGTGGTTCCTGTCCATGCAATACTGGCTTGGCGGGTCGGATGACAATATCGAGGCGATGATGCGCTTTCTCATCGCGCGTTATGCCGACCGTCCCGAATGGCGCGAAATCAAGGCCGCGGCCCCGATCGACTACCCCGATGTGGGCCTCTACCACCCCGATCTGGGGGATCGGATCACCACCAATCTGGCCGATCTGCCCCGCCCCGAAAACGCCAAGGGCACAATCGGCCTGTTGCTGATGCGCTCCTACATTCTGGCCTCTGACACGGCGCATTATGACGCTGTCATCCGCGCGCTGGAAGCGCAGGGTCTGGCCGTGATCCCTGCCTTTGCAGGGGGGCTTGATGGCCGTCCCGCAATCTCGACCTACCATACCGGCAATATCGACACGCTTTTGTCGCTGACCGGCTTCAGCCTTGTGGGCGGGCCTGCCTATAATGACAGCCCCGCTGCGGTTGAAGTTCTCAAGGCGCTGAATGTGCCCTATCTTGTCGCCCATCCGCTGGAATTCCAGACTTTGGGCCAATGGGCCAAATCCGGCGGCGGGCTTGGGCCGGTTGAAACCACCATGCTGATCGCCCTGCCCGAAATTGACGGTGCCACCTGCCCCACAGCCTTTGCGGGCCGTCACGGGGTCGATGGCTGTCAGGGTTGCCCCGGTGGCTGCATGCCGATGAATGATGCCAATGCCAAAGCCATGTCCCCCTGCCCTGAACGCATCGCGGCACTGGCCGACAAAGCCGCGCGCATGGTCCGCCTGCGCCGTGCCGATGTGGCCCAGCGCAAGGTTGCGATTGTGCTTTATGGCTTTCCGCCCAATGCAGGCGCAGTGGGAACAGCCGCCTATCTGTCGGTCTTTGAAAGCCTGTTCAACACGCTGCACGCCATGGCCCGCGAAGGCTATGCCCTGACCCCGCCTGAAAGCGTGGACAGCTTGCGCGCGCTGGTGCTGGAGGGCAATGCCCGCACCTATGGCATGCCCGCCAATGTCGCGGCGCATGTCAGCGCCGACCGGATCGTGACCGGCACACCGTGGCTGTCCGAGATTGAAGAAGTCTGGGGGCCAGCGCCCGGGCGCGTGCAATCCGACGGGCGCGGTGTTTTCGTGCTGGGGGCGGAATTTGGCAATGTCTTTGTCGGCATCCAGCCCACATTCGGCTATGAGGGCGACCCGATGCGCCTTTTGTTCGAAAAAGGCTTTGCGCCCACACATGCTTTCACCACCTTCTACCGCTGGATGCGCGAAGAGTTCGCCGCCGATGCCGTGCTGCATTTCGGCATGCATGGCGCGCTGGAATTCATGCCGGGCAAACAGGCCGGCGTCAGCCGCACCTGCTGGCCGGACCGGCTGATCGGCAATCTGCCCAATATCTACCTTTATGCTGCGAATAACCCGTCCGAGGCATCATTGGCCAAGCGCCGCTCGAACGCGGTCACCATCACGCATCTGACACCCCCCGTGGCACAAGCGGGCCTGTATCGTGGCTTGCAGGAGTTGAAAGACAGCCTGCAACGCTGGCGCAGGGTCGATGCCGCAACCGAAGACCAGCGCGATCTGGAAGCGCTGATCGCTGAACAGGCCGCGAGCCTGGACCTGTCGGGCGAACCTGCGGGGCTGTGGCTGAAGCTGCTGGAAGTTGAAGATGCGCTGATCCCTGAAGGACTGCACATCATGGGCAAGCCCATGGATGCAGAGGCGCGCAAGCACCTGCTGGCGCTGGTCGATGTCGATGACGTGACCCGCGCGCGCATGAACCGCGATTTGCAGGGCGATCATGAAATGCGCGGCCTGCTGCGCGCCCTTGGGGCGGAATATATCGCACCTGTTCCGGGTGGCGATCTGATCCGCTCGCCCGATATTGTGCCGACAGGCCGCAATATCCATGCGTTTGACCCGTTCCGCATGCCCACAGCTTTCGCGCTGCGCGAAGGGGCGGTGCAGGCACAAAAACTGCTGGATGCACACCCGACATTGCCCCGCACAGTAGCGATGGTTCTGTGGGGGTCGGACAATATCAAATCCGATGGCGGGCCGATGGCGCAGGCGCTGGCGCTGATGGGCGCAAAGCCCCGGTTTGACGCCTATGGGCGGCTGTCAGGCGCAGACCTGATCCCGCTATCCGAATTGGGCCGCCCGCGTATTGATGTGGTGATGACCCTGTCGGGGATTTTCCGCGACCTGCTGCCGCTGCAAACCCGCCTTCTGGCCGAAGCCGCACAGAAAGCGGCACTGGCGGATGAACCAGAGGCACAGAATTTCATCCGCGCCCATGCGCTGGCCGCTGCCCGCGATCTGGGTGTGTCGCTTGAGATCGCCGCGCTGCGCGTCTTCTCGAATGCCGAAGGGGCCTATGGCTCTAACGTCAACCAACTGGTCGACAGTTCCACCTTTGGCGACGAAGACGAGCTGGCAGATGCCTATCAGGCGCGCAAGGGCTTTGCCTACGGGGTGAATGGCGCGCCAGTCGCGCAGCCCGAATTGCTGAAAGCCACGCTGAAAACTGTCGATCTGGCCTATCAGAACCTTGAATCGGTCGAGTTGGGGGTCACCACGGTTGACCATTATTTCGACACGCTGGGCGGCATTGCCCGCGCGGTGAAACGCGCACGGGGCGGGGCGGATACGCCGGTTTACATTGGCGATCAGACGCGCGGCAGTGGCAAAGTGCGCAGCCTGCGCGACCAGATCGCACTGGAGACGCGCTCGCGCTCGCTGAACCCGAAATTCTACGAGGCGCTGCTGACGCATAAGGCCGAAGGCGTGCGCCAGATCGAAGCGCAGGTGACCAACACAATGGGCTGGTCGGCCACCACCGGCACAGTGGACCCATGGGTCTATCAGCGCCTGTCCGAAACATTCGTGCTGGACGAGGCCATGCGCCGCCGTCTGGCCGAATTGAACCCGCAAGCCAGCGCAAGACTGGCAGGCCGCCTGATCGAGGCGTCCGAGCGGAACTACTGGCAACCCGATGCCGCCACCTTGGCCGCACTTCAGGATGCCGCAGACGAGATCGAAGACCGTGTTGAAGGGATTGCCGCCGAATGAGCAGCCCCATGACACACACGCCACATCCGGCCAGCGGGGGCCAGCCCCCGCACCCCCGGAGTATTTTTCGCAAGAAAATGAAGGGAAGACCGCTATGAGCCCAAGAGATGATATTCCGGATCTGAAAGGTCGTGACGGCGAAGGCTCGGTGCAGGTGCATCTGGACCCCGCAACCAAAATCGAAGGCGCCATGGTGTTTTCCGTTTATGGCAAGGGGGGGATCGGCAAATCGACAACCAGTTCCAACCTGTCAGCGGCCTTTGCCGCGATGGGCAAGCGGGTGTTGCAGATTGGGTGTGACCCCAAGCATGACAGCACCTTCACCCTGACCGGCCAGTTGCAGCCCACTGTGATCGACATTCTGAAAGAAGTCGATTTCCACGCCGAGGAGTTGCGCCCCGAAGATTACGTCACCGAAGGTTGGGGCGGTGTGAAATGCGTGGAAGCGGGCGGCCCGCCTGCGGGTACAGGTTGCGGCGGCTATGTCGTGGGCCAGACTGTGAAGCTGCTCAAGCAGCACCATATGCTGGATGACACGGATGTGGTGATTTTTGATGTGCTGGGCGATGTGGTCTGCGGCGGTTTCGCAGCCCCCTTGCAGCATGCCGACCGCGCTGTGATCGTGACCGCCAATGATTTCGACAGCATCTATGCGATGAACCGCATCATCGCGGCGGTGCAGGCGAAATCGGCCAATTACAAGGTGCGGCTGGCAGGCTGCATTGCAAACCGGTCGCATGACACCGACGAGGTGGACCGCTTTTGTGACCGCGTGGGCTTCAAGCGCATTGGCCATATGCCCGATGTCGATGCCATTCGCCGCTCGCGCCTGAAAAAGAAGACACTGTTTGCGATGGATGCGGATGAAGATGTGCTGGCCTGCCGCGCGGAATATATGCGGCTGGCCGAACTGTTATATGCCGGGACCGAGCCGGTCAGCCCGATTTCGCTGCCCGACCGCGATATTTTCGAGTTTCTGGGGTTTGATTGATGCGTGATCTGACCCCCTCCTCCAGCTATGAGGGCACCCGCGCCCGTGTTGCCAGCTATTTCGATGGCACGGCGACACGCGTGTGGGAACGTCTGACATCGGATGCGCCCGTCTCGCGCATTCGTCAGACGGTGCGCGAGGGGCGCGATACGATGCGCGCGTTGATGCTGGCGCAATTGCCTGCCGACCTGCACGGGGCGCGCGTGCTGGATGCCGGATGCGGCACAGGGGCTGCCAGCGCGGAACTGGCGGCACGGGGCGCGGATGTGACAGCTATCGACATCTCGCCCAAGCTGGTCGAGATTGCGGCGAACCGCCTGCCGCAGGGGCTGGCCGGGCGGGTGGAGTTTCGCGCAGGTGACATGCTGGCGGCCGAATTGGGCCGGTTTGACCATGTCATCGCAATGGACAGCCTGATCTATTACACCCAGCCCGATCTGGAAGCCGCCCTTGAGGGTTTGAGCGCGCGGGCAGGCCAGATCACCTTTACCGTCGCGCCGCGCACAGCCCTGTTGATGGGCATGTGGCATGCAGGCCGGATTTTCCCGCGTGCCGACCGTTCGCCCACTATGATCCCGCATGACCACCGCCGCCTGAATGTGGCGGGCCTGTCGCGCGTGGGCCGGGTTTCGCGGGGTTTTTACATCTCTGAGTGCCTGAAGGTGATGCCATGATCATCCCCAAAGCCATGTTCCAGAAAATCGGCACCAGCTGGCTGCCCTTCGCGGATGCGGCCTCGGAAGGGTTGCCGCTGCGCCAGATCCTGCGGCTGAGCCTGTTTCAGGTCAGTGTGGGCATGGCAACTGTGTTGCTGCTGGGCACCTTGAACCGCGTGATGATCGTGGAATTGTCGCTGGCGGCCAGCATTGTGGCCTTCATGATCGCGCTGCCGGTGTTGCTTGCCCCGTTCCGCGCACTTCTTGGGTTCAAGTCGGACAATCACCGCTCGGCCATTGGCTGGAAGCGGGTGCCATATTTGTGGTTCGGGTCGCTCTGGCAATTTGGCGGGCTGGCGATCATGCCCTTTGCGCTGCTGGTGCTGACGGGCGATGTTGTCCATGATGTGCGCTTTGCGGGCGAGGTGATTGCCGCGCTTGCCTTTCTGATGACCGGCTTTGGCATGCATATGACCCAGACCGCAGGCATTGCGCTGGCCGCGGACCGTGCCGATGACGCCACGCGCCCGCGCGTGGTGGCACTGCTATATGTGACCTTCCTTGCAGGCATGGCGATTTCTGCGCTGATCGTGGGCTATCTGCTGCGCGATTTCAGCGATTTACGCCTGATTCAGGTGGTTCAGGGCTGCGCGGTGGTTACGCTGGCGCTGAATATCATCGCACTTTGGAAGCAGGAAAAGATCAAACCCATGACCCGTGCCGAGCGCGAGGCCCCCAAGCCCGCCTTCCGCGATGCGTGGAACGATTACATCAAGGGCGGGCAGGCCGGGCGGTTGCTGGCGGTCGTGTTTGTGGGGGGGCTTGCCTTCAACATGCAAGATGTGCTGCTGGAACCTTATGGCGGCGAGATTCTGGGCCTGTCGGTTGCGGCGACAACCACGCTGACAGCTGTTTGGGCTGTGGGCGCACTTCTGGGGTTCTGGCTGGCGGCACGCTGGCTGTCTGACGGAATGAACCAGTTTCGCATGGCAGCGCGCGGCATATTGGCGGGCATCCTTGCCTTCTCGGCAGTGATCTTTGCCGGGCCTTTGCAATCTGCACCGCTGTTCTACACCGGCGCTTTCGGAATAGGGCTGGGCCTTGGGCTGTTTGCTGTGGCCACCCTGACGGCCGCGATGGAAATGCCCCGGCGCGGGGTTGTCGGTGGCGGGCTGGCACTTGGGGCATGGGGCGCGGCACAGGCGACAGCCGCAGGGCTGGCCGTGGCGCTGGGTGGCGGCCTTCGTGACACCGTGCAGACATTGGCCAATAACGGGCATCTGGGCGCTGGCCTGATGACGCCCGATATCGGTTATTCGGTCGTTTACCACCTTGAGATCGGGCTTCTTTTCCTGACCCTCATCATCCTGGGGCCGCTGGTGCGGACCCGCATTCTGGACACTTCACAACCACGCAACCAACGCATCGGCCTGGCCGATTTCCCGACCTGACATTACGGAGGACTGAACATGGATACCCCCTATGGATGGCTATTTTTCGGCAATTTCGATCTTGCCCTGATTTCGCTTTACCTTTTCTGGCTCTTTTTCGCCGGACTGATTTATTACATTCAGCGCGAGAATATGCGCGAAGGCTACCCGCTGGAAAACGATGACGGCAGCCATGCCAATTCGCTTCTGCCTGTGCCAGAGCCAAAAACCTTTATTCTGCCGCATGGTCGTGGTGAATTCAAAGCACCCGATTTCGAGCGTGAAAAGCGTGAACTGGCGCTGGCCCCGACCGAAGTTGGCGGCGGCTTTCCTTTTGCGCCAACAGGGGACCCGATGAAAGACGGCGTTGGCCCCGCATCCTGGGCCATGCGCCGCGACGAGCCAGAGCTGGACGGCCACGCCCACCCGAAACTTCAGCCCATGGCCAAGGTTGGCGATTTCGCTGTTGCAGCCGGGCGCGACCCGCGCGGATTGCCTGTTGTCGGCAATGACCAGAAATCGGCAGGCACTATCACCGATATGTGGGTCGATGTGCCCGAGCAGATGGTCCGCTATCTGGAAGCCACGCTCAGCGATGGAACCAAGCGTCTGGTGCCCATGACCATGGTGCGGATCAAGTCCAATATGGTCTATGTCAACTCGATCGACGCGGCCTCGTTCACGGATGCGCCTGTCATCGCATCGGACAGCCAGATCACCAAGCTGGAAGAAGACAAAGTGTCTGGCTTCTACGCGGGCGGCTATCTGTATCGCAATGAAAAGCGCATCAGCCCTGTCAGCAAGCTGCGCATCCTCTCGGATATGCTTGGCAAACCTGCCTAAGCCCTACTCGACCCAAAAAATATAAAGGAACCGGCCCATGTCGCATGATGATTTCGCATTTGAACCTGTAAAGGGGTTGCCCGAGCGCCCCCCCGAACATGAACGCATCTTGTGGCAGGGCCGGCCTGATACCTGGGCCCTGGCACGCGAAGCCTATAAAATTAACTGGATCAACGCGTATTTCGTGGTGATCGTCGGCTGGCGTGCCTCTGTCGGGGCGCTGGAAACGGGCGCGGCGGGGGCATTTGCCTTTGGCCTGCCCTATGCCATTCTTTGGGCGGCGGCGGTGGCTGTCGTGTTCCTGCTGGCCTATGTGCAGGCGCGCGCGACGGTCTACACCATCACCACAGCACGCGTTGCCATGCGCATTGGTGCGGCGCTGACAGTCACGCTGAACCTGCCATTCCGTCAGGTGGGCAATGCCGATCTGGCCCTTGGCAAGAACGGCACCGGCACGATCGCGCTGGAAACCTTGGGCGAGACGAAATTCTCGTATCTTATTCTGTGGCCACATTGCCGCCCCGGCCATGTGCGCATCACCAAGCCCGCGCTGCGCTGCATCCCTGATGCGGCTGCGGTTGCCGGATTGCTGGCTGATGCGGCCGAAACCCGCGTGGCCCAGCCCGTGGTTGAACGCAAGACACCAGCGCCCGCGGGCGATCTGGTCGCAGCCGAGTGAGAGAGGCCATGACCATTAACCCCAATCCGCAAAAGCCCTTCTCGCCGAAATTCAAGCGCGATGATGCCAATGACATGATCCCGATCGGGCTGGTGCGCGCCATGTTCGCGCTGGCGCTGGCTACATTGGCGCTGGTGACCTATGCCAGCGTGACAGGCCGCGAAAAAGCGGCCATCCCCGCGCCTGCGCCGGTTGTACAGACATGGACCATAAGTCTTTTGGGAAATGACGCTCAGTCCGTGACTGTGCTGGATTCCGATGGTAACCTATTGGCAGACATGGCGCATGGCGGCTTTGTCACGGTGATTCAGAATGGTCTGATGACCATGCGTCGCCGCCACGGAATAGACCCCTCTCTGCCTTTGCAGATTGTGCAATTTGAAAACGGGCGGCTGGCTGCCATTGACCCGTTAACCGACTACCGCGTTGAACTGACCCAGTTCGGCAGCGACAACCAGGCCGCATTCGAACGGCTGCTGAATATAAAATAAGTCGACCATAAAAAACCAAGGGAAAAACCAATGTCACTCTTCTCAAGAAAGATCGAACACGTCCCCTGCACTGTCGAAGTCTCTCACCGGTTCGAGGCCCTGCATGCGCATGTGAAATTCAATGACGGATCAATCATTCATCCCGGCGACGAAGTGCTTGTGCAGGGTCCGCCTGTGCTGGCCGCATGGGGGGAATTGATCATCGAGGATCGCATCGCCACCATCACCCGCGCCACTGCGCTGGAACGGCTTTGGACGCGGCTGACAGGTGATTTTGAATTCATGGAACTTTGTGAATTCTCATTCTCAGAGGAGATAAGCGTATGAACGTGCACGCCACCACACATGACGAACTGCATGCCGAGATGGCAGGCAAGTTTGACACAGACGCGATGGCGCAGGAATCCACCCTGCTGAACCCGCGTTTCTACACCACCGATTTCGACGAGCTGGACCGCATTGACGTCACACCTGTGCGCAAGGAATGGGACATTCTGATCGGCCAGATGAAAGCCGACCCGAACAAAGGCCATTTCAAGAAGAACGAGACCTGGGACAAAGTCGATTGGGACGGGATGGAGCCGAAGCTCAAGCGCGAGTTCATCGACTTTCTGGTTTCCTCCTGCACTGCCGAGTTTTCGGGCTGCGTGCTGTACAAGGAAATGAAGCGGCGCGGCAAGAACCCCGATATTTGCGAGCTGTTCAACTACATGGCCCGCGATGAAGCGCGTCATGCGGGTTTCATCAATGATGCGCTGCGCGAAGCGGGTGTGGCCGTCAATCTTGGCTTTCTGACCAAGGCCAAGAAATACACCTATTTCCGGCCCAAATTCATCTATTACGCCACATATCTGTCCGAAAAGATCGGCTATGCGCGCTATATCACCATCTACCGCCATCTGGAGCAGCACCCAGAGCAGCGCTTTCACCCGATCTTCAAGTGGTTCAAGGAATGGTGCAATGATGAATTCAGCCATGGCGAAGCTTTCGCCCTGCTGATGCGCACCGACCCCAAACTGACGACAAGTTTCGCCAACAAACTGTGGATCAGATTCTTCCTGACGGCGGTGTTTGCCACAATGTATGTGCGCGACCATGCACGGCCCGAGTTTCACAAGGCCTTGGGCGTCGATATCGACTGGTATGACCAAGAGGTGTTCCGCAAGACCGGCGAGATTGCCAAGCAGGTCTTCCCGATGGAGCTGGACATCGACCATCCGGCATGGATGCCGACCTTGAAAAAGATCGAGGCCGCCTTCCGTGCGATGGAAGCGGGCGAGCGTCAGGGCGGTGTCGCAGGCCGCCTTGGCAAATGGGCCGCGATGACAAAGGCCGGGATGGGCTTTGCCCGCCTTTATATGATCCCTGTCAAGAAAAGCACCCCGCCCGTCTCGGTTCGCCTAGAGCCTGCATATTGACTAACGCGGTGCCGGACTTGATCCGGCACCTCTCAGCCACGCCGGAGGATAGATGTTCGAAACCCCCTGGATAGCCGCACTTGCCGCGCTGTTTTTGTGGTGGTTTGCCACGGGCATCCTGCTGTGGCGTGTGCATGCGGCAGATCGCGGCGGCCCTGACCAGCATCTGTGGTCTGTGCTGCTGTCGCTGCCGCTGTTTGTGGCAGGCGCGCTGGGGGTCAATGCCACTTTGGCAGATGGCAGCCCGCAAGGGGTGTGGTTTGCCTTCCTCTCGGCCCTTGCGCTTTGGGGCTGGATCGAGCTGGCGTTTCTGTCCGGTATCATCACCGGCCCCAATACCAGACCCTGCCCCGAGGGGCTGGACCCGACCGCGCGCTTCTGGTCGGCCTTTCGCACTGTGGCATGGCATGAATTTCTGCTGGCAGGCATGGTTGTGGTGCTGGTTGTGGCCTCATGGGGGGCGGAAAATGCCTTTGCCCTCTGGACATTTCTTGTCCTGTTCGGGGCGCGCATTTCGGCCAAGCTGAACCTGTTTCTGGGTGTGCCGCGCATCAATACCGATTTCCTGCCCAAACCGCTGGCGCATCTGTCCAGCTATTTCCGGCAAGGGCCGGTCACGGGTTTCTTTCCGCTGTCGGTCACGCTTCTGGCGCTGGCTGTCGGCTGCTTTCTCGAACGTCTCTGGCGCGCGCATCAGGCGCCCGATCAGGGCGCAATCATCGGCTTCACGCTTCTCGCCATGCTGACGGCACTGGCACTGCTGGAACATTGGTTCATGGTCTGGCGGGTGCGTGATGACAAACTCTGGCGCTGGATGATCCCGGCACCCACACCCAAAAAACGAAAAACATGACCGAGGGGATCCCAATGGATTTTGACACCCATTTCACAACTGCGCTGGACGCGCTCAAGACCGAAGGCAATTACCGGGTTTTTGCCGAGGTTGAACGCCAATGCGGCAATTTTCCCAAGGTCAAGCGTTACAATGGCGATGATGTGCAGGAAGTCACTGTCTGGTGCTCGAATGATTATCTGGGCATGGGGCACCATCCGAATGTCGTAAACAGCATGGTCGAGGCCGTTCAGGCCTGCGGCACAGGCGCGGGCGGCACGCGCAACATTTCCGGCAACAACCACCTGCACCGCCTGCTGGAAGAAGAACTGGCCGATCTGCATGGCAAGGATGCGGCGCTGCTGTTCACCTCGGGCTATGTGTCCAACTGGGCGGCCCTGTCCACCTTGGGCGCCAAAATCCCCAATGCGGTGATCCTGTCGGATGAAAAGAACCATGCCAGCATGATCGAAGGCATCCGCCATTCCCGCGCCGACAAGGTGCTATGGAAGCATAACGACTGGCGCGATCTGGACCGCAAGTTGAAAGCCGTGGGCGACCGGCCCAAGATCGTGGCGTTTGAATCCGTCTATTCCATGGATGGCGATATCTGCCCCATGCGCGAGATTGTCGAGGTGGCCGAAGCGCACGGTGCCATGACCTATCTGGACGAAGTACATGCCGTGGGCATGTATGGCCCGCGCGGCGGCGGCATTTCCGAAGAACGCGGTCTTGCAGACCGAATCACCCTGATCGAGGGCACATTGGGCAAGGCCTATGGCGTTGTCGGCGGCTATATCACCGGCTCGACAGCGCTGTGCGATTTCATCCGCTCTTTCGCGTCGGGCTTTATCTTCACGACAGCCCTGCCCCCTGCGGTGGCGGCGGCCGCGACGGCATCCATCCGCCACCTGAAGAATTCAGAAGCGGAACGCCGCGCCCAGCGCGACCGTGTCGCCCGCCTGCGCGCGCGACTGGATGCGCAGGGAATCCCCCATATCGCCAATGAAAGCCACATCATTCCGGTTATGATCGGTGACCCCGTGAAATGCCGCATGCTGTCTGACATCCTGATGGATGACTGGGGCATTTATGTGCAGCCCATCAACTACCCCACTGTGCCCAAAGGGACCGAGCGCTTGCGTATAACCCCCGGCCCTTTGCATTCGGACACAGATATTGACCATCTCGTGACCGCGCTCACCTCTTTGTGGAAGCAATGCGCCATTGCACATGCTGTGGCTTAATGACAGCTTGACAAGGTGACAAAAGATAACAGATCAACTGTGGTCTGGAATATAACCGGGAGGTCAGAGGACATGAAATTCATTACTGGTGCTGCACTCAGCGCCCTTACACTTTCTTTCGCATCGCTGCCTGCATTCGCGGGTGACATTGAAGCCGGCGAAAGCGCCTTTCAAAGCCAGTGCCAGAACTGCCACAATGTCACCAACGAAGCCGGTGATGTTCTGGCCGGTCGGCCCAATATGCGCACAGGCCCCAATCTGTATGGCGTCATCGGCCGCCAGCCCGGTGTGGTGGACGGGTTCCGCTACGGTGCCTCGCTGGTTGAAGTCGGCGAAAGCGGCGTTGTCTGGGATGAAGAGGTTATGGTTGCCTATCTCCTCGATCCGACAACCTATCTGCGCGACGCACTGGATGACCGCCGCGCCCGCAGCCAGATGTCTTTCCGCGTGCGTGACGAAGCGACCGCGCGCGACATTATCGCCTTCCTTGGCCAGTTCGGCGCAGTGGAAAAAGAAGAAGCCGCCGCAGAAGGCAGCTAAACCCGTAGCGGCAAAGCTTGCAGCGCTTGCGCTGTTCAAGACGAAACGCCCCATCCCCGCGATGGGGCGTTTTTCTTTGGCGTGTGGCGCAACCGCCATGGGGCTTGCCCTGCTGCGTGCAAGATGGCACTTAGACGGGCCTGCACCGCACGGAGTGACCGCCATGACCGAAACACCTGTCCGCTATAGCCGAGAGGGCGATGTTGCGCTGATCTGCATCGACAATCCGCCGGTCAATGCCATTGGGCAGGCCGTGCGCACAGGGCTGGTGGCAAGCATCGATGCCTTCGCCGGTGATCCGGCGGCGAAAATCGCAGTGCTCTATTGTGCAGGCCGCACATTTGTTGCAGGTGCCGATATCAGGGAATTTGGCAAACCACCGCAAGCGCCCTTTCTGCCCGATGTGATCGGCAAGCTGGAAGCGCTCGATAAACCCGTTTTATGCGTCATGCACGGCACCGCCCTTGGCGGCGGGTTGGAACTGGCGCTGGGGGCGCATTACCGCCTTGGGGTGCCGGGGCTGAAAATCGGGTTGCCCGAAACCAGCCTTGGTATTTTGCCCGGTGCGGGCGGCACGCAACGCCTGCCCCGCCTGACAGGGCTGGAGGCCGCGTTGGAAATGATCACCTCGGCGCGCCATGTCCCTGCGAAAGAGGCCTTGGCGCTTGGGGTTATTGATGGTTTGGCAGATGCGGGGCAAGACCCGCTGACCGCAGGGCTGGCGCACGCGCATGATCTGCTGGCCAAAGGCGCAGGCCCGCGCCGTATCTGCGATATGCCCGCCCCAAGCATTGCGCCAGACCAGTTGCGCGACATGCGCACCCGCACCGCCAAACGCTTTGCAGGGCAGATTGCCCAACTGACCGCGATTGACGCCGCTGTGGGCGGGGCCGCCCTGCCGTTTCGGGACGGTATGCAGCATGAACGCGCGCTGTTTCAGACGCTGATGGAGTCGCCACAACGCGCGGCCCTTGTCCATGCGTTTCTGGCCGAACGCAAAGTGGCCCAACTGCCTGAACTGGCGGGCATTGCCCCCCGCGCGTTTGCGCAAATTGGGGTGGTGGGCGGCGGGCGCATGGGCAGTGGCATTGCCATTTCCGCCCTGCTGGCAGGGCTGGATGTCACGCTGGTTGAACGCGATGCGCAAGCCGCCGCGCAAGCCCATCAGAATGTCGCCCAGACACTGGCTGATAGCGTAAAGCGTGGCAAACTGACGGACGAGGGCCGCGCCCGCATTCTGGCGCACCAGTTCCGCGCCGCTGACAGCTATGCGGCACTTTCTGACAGGGATGTGGTGATCGAAGCCGTGTTTGAAGACATGGACATCAAGCGCGAGGTTTTCACCCAGCTTGACCAGCATTGCAAACAAGGTGCCATTCTGGCCACAAACACATCCTATCTGGACATCCCCCAGATTGCCGCCATGACCAGCCGGCCCGCCGATGTGCTGGGGCTGCATTTCTTTTCACCCGCCCATATCATGCGCCTGCTGGAAATCGTGGTGCCCGACAAGACTGGCGCCGATGTGGTGGCAACGGGCTTTGCCTTTGGCAAGAAGCTGGGCAAGGTCAGCGTGCGCGCAGGCGTGTGTGACGGGTTTATCGGCAACCGTATCTTGCAAGTGTATCGCGCCGTGTCTGACCATATGGTCCTTGCCGGTGCCAGCCCCTATGCGGTGGACCGCGCTGTGACAGAGTTCGGCTTTCCCATGGGGCCATATGCAGTGCAGGATCTGGCCGGTCTGGATATCGGCTTCATGACGCGCCAGCGCAAAGCCGCCAGCCGCGACCCGCGCGAATTCGTGGCCCGCTGGGCCGATGTGATGCATGCGCGCGGATGGCATGGCCGCAAAACAGGTCAGGGCTATTACAGCTATGATGCAGACCACCCCAAAGGCCGCCCCAGCCCCGAGGTTGAAGAGATCATCGCCGATGAACGCCGCGCGCATGGCGTGACGCCGCGCGAGTTCAGCGCAGATGAGATTGTCGCGCGCTATATGGCGGCAATGGTGAATGAATCCGCCCGCGTTGTGGGCGAAGGCATCGCTGCGCGCCCGCTGGATGTGGATGTCACTTTGCTGCATGGCTACGGCTTTCCGCGCTGGCGCGGCGGGCCGATGCATTGGGCCGATGCTCAGGGTTTGGGTGCGCTGCTGTCGCAGATCGAGGGGTTCGCGCGCGAAGATGCGTTCTTCTGGCAGCCCGCCCCGCTTTTGCAACAGCTGGTGCGCGAAAACCTTAGCTTCGCAAGTCTGAACAGCTGAACCGCTACTCTGCCGCCACGCGCTTGGGCTTCAACAGCGGTGCAAGGTAGCGGCCTGTATGGCTGGCCTCGACCTGCGCCACCTTTTCCGGTGTGCCCACCGCCACGATCTTGCCGCCACCATCACCCCCTTCCGGACCAATGTCGATAATCCAATCGGCAGTTTTCACCACATCAAGGTTGTGTTCAATCACCACAACCGTATTGCCCTGCTCAACCAGTTCATGCAGCACTTCCAACAGCTTGCGCACATCCTCGAAATGCAGCCCCGTGGTCGGTTCATCCAGAATATACAATGTGCGGCCCGTTGACCGGCGCGCCAGTTCCTTGGACAGCTTCACCCGCTGCGCCTCGCCGCCTGACAGGGTTGTGGCCTGCTGGCCCACCTTGATATAGCCCAAGCCCACCCGCATCAGCGCATCCATCTTCTCGCGGATAGAGGGCACCGCCTGAAAGAAGCCCTGCGCCTCTTCCACTGTCATATCCAGCACATCGGCGATGCTCTTGCCCTTGAACAGCACTTCCAGCGTTTCGCGGTTGTAGCGTTTGCCCTTACAGGTCTCGCAGGTGACATAAACATCGGGCAAAAAGTTCATCTCGATCTTCAGCACGCCATCGCCCTGACAGGCCTCGCACCGCCCGCCCTTGACGTTGAAGGAAAACCGCCCCGGCTTGTAACCGCGTGCCTTGGATTCCGGCAGGCCCGCGAACCAGTCACGGATCGGCCCGAACGCGCCGGTATAGGTGGCAGGGTTGGAACGCGGCGTTCGCCCGATGGGGCGCTGGTCAATGTCGATCACCTTGTCCAGATGCTCCAACCCCTTGATCGTCTCGCAAGGGGCGGGCGTCTGGCGCGCGCCGTTCAGGCGCATGCTGGCGGTCTTGAACAGCGTTTCAATCGTCAGGGTCGATTTACCGCCCCCTGACACGCCTGTGACACAGACAAATTTGCCAAGCGGGAATTCCGCCGTCACATCGTGCAGGTTATTGCCGCTGGCCTTGACCACGGTGATCTTTTTGCCATTGCCCTTGCGCCGTGTTTTCGGAACACCAATCTCGCGCGTGCCGCTAAGGTATTGGCCAGTCAGGCTGGCAGGGTCGGCCATAATCTGCTCTGGTGTGCCCTGCGCCACAATCTGGCCGCCATGCACCCCCGCGCCAGGGCCAATATCCAGCACGAAATCAGCCGTGCGGATGGCTTCCTCATCATGCTCGACCACGATCACTGTATTGCCCTGATCGCGCAGATTGCGCAGGGTGATCAACAGGCGGTCATTGTCGCGCTGGTGCAGCCCGATGCTCGGCTCATCCAGCACATACAGCACGCCCGTCAACCCGCTGCCAATCTGGCTGGCCAACCGGATGCGCTGGCTCTCGCCCCCCGAAAGCGTGCCCGCATGGCGCCCCAATGTCAGGTAATCCAACCCCACATTCACCAAAAACCCGACCCTTTCGCGGATTTCCTTCAGAATAGCGCGCGCAATCTCGTTCTTCTGCTTGGTCAGGCTCTCCGGCACCTGTTCGACCCATGCCAAGGCCTCGCGGATGGACATTTCAGTCACTTGCCCGACATGCAGGCCACCAATCTTGACCGCCAGCGCCTCTGGCCGCAGCCGGTGCCCTTCGCAGACCCCGCAATGCCGCTGGTTCTGATAGCGCTCGAACTCCTCACGAATCCAGGCGCTATCTGTCTCGCGGTAGCGCCGCTCCATATTCGGGATGACACCTTCAAACGCGCGGGTCACATTATAGACGCGCCCCCCTTCGTCATAGCGAAAGGGCAACTCCTCACCATTGGACCCATAGAGCAAGACTTGCTTCACATGCGCAGGCAGGTCTTTCCAAGACGCTTTGGCATCGAATTCATAATGCTTGGCCAGCGATTCGATGGTTTGCAGGAAATAAGGCGACTTGCCCTTGCGCCATGGCGCGATCGCGCCATCGGCCAGCCGCAGCGCGTGGTCCGGCACCACCAGCCGCTCGTCAAAGAACAATTCCACCCCCAAGCCGTCACAGGCCGGACACGCCCCCGAAGGCGCGTTGAACGAAAACAGACGCGGCTCAATCTCGGAGATGGTGAAACCCGACACCGGACAGGCAAATTTCTCGCTGAATGTGATGCGCGCGCCATCTTCCTTGGCTTCTTCCAGCACAGCGATCCCATCTGCCAGATCAAGTGCAGTGCGCAAACTGTCGGCCAGTCGCGTCTCGATCCCGTCGCGTACCACGATCCGGTCCACCACCACATCAATGTCATGGCGGAACTTCTTGTCCAATGTCGGTGGCTCGTCCAACTCGTAAAACTGCCCGTCCACCTTGACGCGCTGGAACCCCTGCTTGCGCAGCTCCAGAAACTCCTTGCGATACTCGCCCTTGCGGTCGCGCACGATGGGGGCCAACAGATAGGCGCGGCTCCCCTCTTCCATCGCCATAATCCGGTCGACCATATCCTGCACCTGCTGCGCCTCGATGGGCTGGCCAGTGGCAGGGCTATAGGGGGTGCCCGCGCGCGCGAACAAAAGGCGCATATAGTCGTAAATCTCGGTCACGGTGCCCACAGTTGAACGCGGGTTCTTGCTGGTCGTCTTCTGCTCGATCGAAATCGCAGGCGACAAGCCCGAGATATGGTCCATATCGGGCTTTTGCATCATATCCAGAAACTGGCGCGCATAGGCCGAAAGCGATTCGACATAGCGCCGCTGCCCTTCGGCATAAATCGTATCGAACGCCAAAGAGGATTTGCCAGACCCTGACAGGCCCGTAATGACCACCAGCTTGTCACGCGGCAGGGACACATCGATATTCTTCAGATTATGTTCGCGCGCACCGCGCACTTCGATGTATTTCTGCTCGACCATCCGGACCCCCAAGGCTGATATGGCGCAACATAGACCTCTGCGCGCGAGTCTCCAAGCGAAATGAAGGAACATTTAACGAACATGAACGCTTCGTCATTTTCTTGCTAAAAATACTCAAATGCGGAACGCCCTGCCGACAGGCAGGGCGTGACACATAGACCTGCGGCGCAGCCGCACAATTTGGTCAGACCTCAGAAATGGATCGCGCGCCCGTAAGCGTCCAGCACGGATTCATGCATCATCTCGCTCAATGTCGGGTGCGGGAAGACTGTGTTCATCAGGTCTTCTTCTGTCGTCTCCAGCTGGCGGCCCACGACATAGCCCTGTATCAACTCGGTCACTTCCGCGCCCACCATATGCGCGCCCAGCAATTCGCCGGTTTTCGCGTCAAAGACGGTCTTGATCATCCCTTCCGGCTCGCCCAATGCAATCGCCTTGCCATTACCGATAAAGGGGAAGCGGCCCACTTTCACGCTATAGCCCGCCTCTTTCGCCTTGGCCTCGGTCAGTCCGACGCTGGCCACTTGCGGGTGGCAATAGGTGCAACCGGCGATATTTGCAGGGTCCACCGCATGCGGGTGTCCGCCCGCGATCAACTCGGCCACCATCACGCCCTCATGGCTGGCTTTATGGGCCAGCCATGGGCCATTGGTCGCGTCACCAATAACAAACAACCCGTCAACGCCTGTGCGGCAATATTCATCCGTCACCACGAAAGAGCGGTCGATCTTCGCGCCCAGCTCTTCCAGCCCCAGCCCTTCGGTATTGGCCACAATGCCCACAGCCGAAATCACCGTGTCGAACTCATGCTGCTCGATTTTGCCGCCGCGTTCAATATGCGCGGTCACTTTGGGGGCTGCGCGGTCCAGCTTCTTGACCATGGATTTCTCCATGATCTTCATGCCCTGCTTTTCAAACTGCTTCTTGGCGAAAGCGCTGATCTCGGCATCTTCGACCGGCAAAATCCGGTCCAGCACCTCAACTACTGTCACATCCGCGCCCAGAGTGTTGAAGAAACTGGCAAATTCAATGCCAATCGCACCTGACCCGATAACCAACAACTTCTTTGGCATCCGCTTGGGTTGCAGCGCATGGCGGTAGGTCCAGACCAGATCGCCATCTGCCTCCAGCCCCGGCAATTCGCGTGCGCGCGCGCCGGTTGCCAGAATGATATTGGGCGCGCTCAACTCTTCGCTGCCCTTCTCTGTGGTGACCGTGACTTTGCCCTTGCCCGCAAGCTTGGCGCTGCCCATCACAACTGTGATCTTGTTCTTCTTCATCAGATGGCCAATCCCACCCGAGAGCTGGCCCGCCACCTTGCGCGAGCGTTTGACCACTGCATCCAGATCAAACCCGATCTTGTCTGCCGTCAGGCCAAATTCCTTGGCGCGGTGCATCAGGTGGAACACTTCGGCAGAGCGCAGCAGCGCTTTGGTGGGAATACAGCCCCAGTTCAGGCAGATGCCGCCCAAATTCTCGCGTTCAACTATCGCAACCGATTTTCCAAGCTGGGCTGCGCGGATGGCAGCCACATAGCCCCCCGGCCCTGCCCCGATTACAATAATGTCAAACGATTTGGCAGCCATGCGATATCCTCCCGTCGCGTCTTGCTAGAATATAGTTTGGCATTAAACTATTTTCCGGATTCCCGCAACGCAGAGTATGAAAGCCCGCCATGCACGCAGCGCATGGCAGACACTGGCCACAATCAGGCGGCTTGCTGCAATTCCTGCAAGGCCGCGCCATAGCCGCCATCATCCAGAAAAACCTGCTCTGCCTTGGTGGTATCGCGCCCCAAAGCGTCATTGCGATAAGGGAAGCGGCCAAATTTGCGGATCACAGCGCGATGCGCGCGCGCATGCAGCAGGTTGCTCGCGCCAGTCTCGGGCATGTGCAACAGGAACATGCGCACTGCGCGGTCCTGGTCCATCTGGCTTTCGGAATGCATCAGCGGCAGGTAGAAAAACTGTCGCTGCGGCTCTGGTGTCTGGCAGTCAAAGCCCAGGTGGCACCCGCGCGCAGCCACGCGCCGCGCCAGATCATCTGTTGCGAATGCGCGCGCATCGCCGCGAAACATGTTGCGGGGAAACTGGTCTGTCACAATGATGAAAGCAAGCGCCCCGCGTGCACAAGAGGTCCAGCGCTCCAGCCGCCCCGCTCTGGCTTTTTCCCAAAGCGGCTCGAAGCGCGCGCGGATGCGCGCGTCCAGCGCGTCATCCATCGCATACCATCCGTTTGGTCCAACCTCGTCCACCCAGAAAGAGATCACTTCATCGACCGTTGACATATCCTGCACCTGAATTTGTTTCATGAAACAAAGGTGACAGTCTTTCGGCATGCGCACAAGTTTTTTGCAGTAACACCCGCTTGAGCGCGCAAATCATTGCCAAAATACAACTTGTTCAGCTGGCATCTGCCTGCTGCTCGGTCAGTTCGGTATAGACGCCTTCCACTGTTGCCGCCGACACAACAGGCGAGACTGCCGCGAACGGGCCGCTTTCCGCGACAGGAATAGAGGGGCGCTGCGTCATGCGCCAGATGGCATAGATCACCAGCATCATCATCAACACGATGATGAACAGGAAAAACCCGGATGGCCCGATCACCCCCATCAGCCAACCGATGATCAACGGCCCAAGGATCGCCCCCACCCCGTTGACGAACAGCAACCCGCCAGAGGCCGCGGCCATCTGGTCGGTTTCCAGATAGTCGTTGGTATAGGCCACCAACAGCGAATAAAGCGGGTTGGAAATGCCGCCGATAATCAGCGCAACACCGACCAACCAGATAAAGCTAAGGTCAAACAGCACCGCCAGCGAACCGCCTGCCACACCGATCAAGGACACAATCACCAGCAATTTCCGTCTGTCCATCCGGTCGGACAGCCAGCCAATCGGGTATTGGAACACCAGCCCCCCGAAATAGATCGCGCCTGTGAAGATCGAGATTTCCAGAATGCTCAGCCCCGCTTCGGTGCCCCAGACTGCGGTCATGCCGAACATGGCCGCAAACACCCCCCCCATCAGGAACGTGCCCACAACCCCAAGCGGCGAGACGCCATAAAGTTCGCGGATGGTCATGGACCGTGTTGTTCCGAAAACGGGCGCAGGGCTGACCGATAGCAGAATAGGTGCGAAGGCCAGTGACACCAGCACGGAAGGAATAACAAACAGCAAATATCCGGCAGGGTCCGCAAAGTTGATCAGCGCCTGCGCCGCAATGATGCCCAGCATTTGCACGATCATATACAGCGACAGCGCCTGCCCGCGGTTTTCATTGCTGGCGGTGTTGTTCAGCCAGCTTTCTGCCGTGACATAGACGCCAGAGAAGCAAAACCCGATCAGCACGCGCAGCAGCGCCCAGACAATCCAGTCAGGGATCGCCGCATACAGGATCAGCACCGCCGATATCAGCGAGCCAAGCGCCGCGAACACCCGCACATGGCCCACACGGCGAATCATCTCGGGCGCCATGCGAGAGCCGAACAGGAAGCCTGCGAAATAGGCCGACATCACCACCGACATCTGAAAGGTCGAAAACCCCTCGATCGCGCCACGAATCCCCAGCAACGTGCCCTGCACGCCATTGCCGACCATCAGGAACATCATGCCCAGCAACAAGGCCCATGACGCGGTGAATACTTTGAACATCTGTGGTCCTGTGGCTGAAGGTCGGCAGGCGGGCGGTTACGCGGCAGACCACCATCTACGCTGAAAGAGGTTGCGAAGATATGACATAAGCGACCTGTGCGCGTCGCGCTTAGGGTATCAGCAGAGACGAGTCGCCGTAAGAGAAGAAGCGGTACCGCGCGGCAATCGCATGGGCGTAGATTTCCATGACCTGTTCGCGCCCCATAAGCGCCGAGACCAGCATCATCAGCGTGGATTTCGGCAAGTGGAAATTGGTCATCAGCCCGTCAGCAAGCTGGAAGCTGAAACCGGGCGTGATGAAAATATCGGTTTTGCCGGTCCAGGGGCCAATCTGGCCGGCGCCCGTGGCGGCGGTTTCGATCAGCCGCAATGCCGTGGTGCCAACGGGTATAATCCGCCCCCCCGCCTTGCGGGCCGCCATGATCTGCGCAGCCGCCTGTTCTGTCACCTGCCCCCATTCGGCATGCATCTTGTGATCGCGGACATCATCGACCTTGACCGGCAAAAAAGTGCCCGCGCCCACATGCAAGGTAACCTCGCAAAACGCGACCCCCATGTCACGCAACTGCGCCATCAGCGCTGTATCGAAATGCAGCGATGCCGTGGGGGCAGCCACGGCACCCGCGTTGCGGGCGAAAACGGTCTGGTAATCTTCGCGGTCCTGCGCATCGGCGGCACGACGACCGGCGATATAGGGCGGCAAGGGCATCTGCCCCGCCGCATCCAGCGCGGTGTCGAAATCATCCCCTTCCAGATTGAAGCGCAAGATCACATCTTCTGCATGACGGGCGACGACGACTGCGCGCAGCGCATCTGTAAAAAAAATCTCTTCGCCCTGCGCCAGTTTGCGCAAGGGTTTGGCCAGCGCGCGCCAGCTTCCGTCTGGTTGCGGCTCGATCAATGTGATCTCGATCTTGGCGCTGACTGGCCCTTGGGCACTGTCGCGGTGGCGCTGCCCTGTCAGGCGGGCGGGAAGAACCTTGGTGGTGTTGATCACCAGCAGATCGCCCGCGCGCAAAATATCGGGCAGATCGGCCACCTGCCTGTCGGCAATGGTCTTGCCCTGCGCCAGCAGCAGACGCGCCGCGCGGCGCGGGCGCACGGGGCGGGTTGCGATCAGGTCTTCCGGCAGGTCAAAATCGAAATCCGACAGTTTCATCGGCGGCCCCTTTTGCGCAAATCTCTGGCGGCCCCTTTAACTTGGCCGCCAACTCGCTACAACACTGGGCAACGCAGTCGTGACACGGAGAGTAGAATGACACAGATTGGCGAGAATGCCCCCGATTTCACCCTGCCCCGCGATGGGGGCGGCGACGTGACCCTTTCGGCGCTGAAGCCGTCCAAGGTGGTGCTGTATTTCTACCCGCGCGACGACACGCCGGGCTGCACCACCGAAGCGATGGAATTCACCGCCTTGATCGCCGAGTTCGAGGCGGCAGGCGCCAAAGTGATCGGCATTTCCAAAGACACCGTTGCCAAGCATGACAAATTCGTCGCCAAGCATGGCTTGGGCGTGATCCTTGCATCAGATGCCGAAGGCGATGTGTGCGAACGCTACGGCGTCTGGGTCGAGAAGAACATGTATGGCAAGGTCTCGATGGGGATCGAGCGGGCGAGTTTTCTGATTGATGGCGAAGGGCGCGTGGCGCAGGTCTGGCGCAAGGTCAAAGCCGCAGGCCACGCCGCCACAGTGCTGGAAGCCGTGCGCGCCCTATGACCCCAAGCTTGCGCGATATGGCTGTCGAGGTGCTCTGCACTGCGGACGGGCGCGACAAAACCGCCCTTTCGCGCAAGCATGCGGCAAGCTGGTTTGCCGCGCGCAAGGCGGGCGCGCCCCTGGCCATCGGGCAATGCACCCCGCCAGACCGGCCTGCCCGCCCCGCGCAGCCCGAATTGCTGGACCCGCGCGATGTACCACGCCGCCGCCCCGGCAGCCCGGAAGGGCGCGCCGCGATTTTGCACGCAATTGCACATATCGAACTTAACGCGGTCGATCTGCATTGGGATCTGGTCGCGCGGTTTCACGATATTGATATGCCGCTGGGGTTCTTCGATGACTGGGTCAAGGCGGCAGATGAAGAGTCAAACCACTTCAACCTGATCTGCGATTGTCTGGAACGCTTGGGCAGCCATTACGGCGCGTTGCCCGCACATGCAGGCATGTGGCGCGCGGCAGAAGATACCGCAGCCGATATTCTGGGCAGGCTGGCCGTTGTGCCCATGGTGCTGGAAGCGCGCGGTCTGGATGTGACCCCCGGCATGATCAAGATATTCAAACAAGCGCGCGAAGATCACACCGTTGCCGCCCTGGAGGTGATCTATGCTGAAGAAGTCGGGCATGTTGCCTATGGGTCCAAGTGGTTCAACTTCCTGTGCGGGCGGCAGGGGCTGGACCCGCAGCCGGTGTTTCTGGACCTTGTGCGCCGCTATTTCCACAGCACATTGAAGCCGCCCTTCAATGAAGAAAAACGCGCGCAAGCGGGTTTGCCGCCCGATTTTTACTGGCCTTTGACCGAACCCGCATAGGCCCCACGGCTAAGCATCACCGAAAACCACGCCCCGCGATTGGCGGAAAAGTGCTATTTCCAACGCGAAACCGCATGAATTCCATCTGCTATCGGCAAGAAATTGCTGATATTGCGCGTGACAGGCATGGCGACACTGTCAGAGTGAATTAACACATTGCCCCCTTGGCCTGCGCCCCTTAACAGGATTGAGGGTGCGGTGGTGAATATGTATCCCTGCTGAGTGAGTGAATGTTTCCTTATGCCAGATGCACCCCAAGCCAGAAATAGCGGATAACAGGACGATTGCTTTGAAACGACTACTCGTTCGCGTAAATCAGCGACTGGAGCGCCAGTTTCCCGAACAGCGCCTCTTCTTGCGGTCCAACAACTCGACACGCTTTGTGCGCCTTCGACCCGCCTCTCAGGCGGTGGGGTTTGCATCGGTCGCTGTGTTCTTTGCATGGGGGGTTATCGCAACCTCGATCTTGCTGATGGATGTGATCGGGTCTGGCACATTGCGCGATCAGGCCTTGCGAGAGCAGGCGAATTACGAACAGCGCCTGAACCAGCTTGCCAATGAACGTGATGCACGCGCCCGCGAAACCGAAACCGCGCAGGCCAGATTCTCCGAAGCGATGGAGCGCATCTCGGAAATGCAGATGCAATTGCTGGCCTCGGAAGAACGCAGGCTGGAACTGGAAACCGGAATCGACGCGATCCACAGCACCATTGGCCGTGTAACGCGAGAGCGTGATGATGCCCGCGCGCGCCTTGCTGAAGTGACGCGCACCCTGGAAGCGGAAACCGGCTCGACCCGCACCGCCGCCGACCGCAGCCGCGACAATGAACAGATGCTGGATTATCTGCTGGCCGCGATGGACCGCGCCTCGCATGTGACGCATGACCTGAATGTAAGCGCAGAGCAGGCAGCAAATCAGGCCCGCCATCTGGCCATGGAAAACGCCCTGCTGAAAGATCGCAATCACATGATCTTCAGCCAGCTTGAAGAAGCGCTGGATGCCGTTGTCGCCCCGCTAGAGCGCGTGTTCAACAGTGCAGGCGTGTCGCCCGACCAGATTCGCAGGCTTGTGCGCCAAGGCGCGTCTTCGCAAACCGCCTCGCTGCGCCCCATCGCCATTTCAACCTCGGGCACGCTGGGGCCAAGTCAGGACATCGCGCGCGCGAATGCCATTCTGGACCGGATGGCCGATGTGAACGCCTATCGCCAAGGGGTAGACCGCTTGCCTGTCGCCCGTCCTGTAAGTGCAGGAAGTGTGCGCGAGACGTCAGGTTTCGGCATGCGCCGCCACCCGCTGACAGGGCGCAATACCATGCATAACGGTCTGGACTGGGCTGGCCCGCGCGGCACTGCGATTCTTGCATCCGGCGAAGGCGTGGTCAAAACCGCAGAGCGTCAGCGCGGCTATGGCAACATCGTCGTGATCCAGCATGATTTCGGAATCGAGACCTATTACGCGCATTTGAACTCTATCGATGTCAAGGCAGGACAAAGGGTCTCGCGCGGGCAGCGTATTGGTGGTATGGGCACTACTGGTGCGTCGACCGGGGTGCACCTGCACTATGAGGTGCGCGTCAACGGTCGGCCTGTGAATCCTGTTACATATATAAGGGCTGGACAGCATGTTTTCTAAGAGTCGTATCAATGAACCCGGCCCCAAAGCCGAAGCAGAGCAAGCACCTGCGAAAAGCGCCGAATCGACGCCGTCGTTCCTGCGTCAGGGCGGTGCGGACACCTCTGCCAGCCATGTGACCAAGTCCAAGCCTGCAGCGTCGGTCATGGCATCTGACCTGACCATCACAGGCAATCTGAAGACAACCGGCGATGTGGTCATCGAAGGCATCGTAGATGGCGACATCCGCGCGCATCTGCTGACCGTGGGCGAGACTGCGACGATTCGCGGCGAGATTGTGGCTGATGACATTGTCATCAATGGTCGCGTGATTGGCCGTGTGCGCGGGTTGAAAGTGCGCCTGACCTCTTCTGCGCAGGTCGAAGGCGACATCATCCACAAGACAATCGCCATCGAATCGGGCGCGCATTTTGAAGGCTCGGTTCAGCGGCAAGATGATCCGCTGCAAACCAGCCGTGCCGCCAGCGCCCCTGCCAAAGAACCAGAGGCCAAGCCAGCGCAGCAAACTTACCAGCAGCAACGCCCCGAGGCATCGGACGCAGTGCGCAAGGCCGCTGAAGCAAAGAAATCTGTTCAGTCCTGAACATCTGCCGACATGACAGCCCTGCCCAGAGCCGCGCATCAAGCGCGGCTCTTTTCATATCATGCCCTGCGCCGCGCTTGTGGATTGAGCGGAAACAGACTGTGCCCCAACGCAAACGCCCCGGCCAAAAGGCCGGGGCGCGTCAATTTCTCTTTCACCGCTTTTAGCCGATAATCGCATTCAAGCTGGCGGAGGGGCGCATAACAGCGGCGGTTTTCACGGGGTCTGTATGGTAGTAGCCCCCCAGATCAACCGGCTGGCTTTGCGCATCAAGCAATTCCTTGACAATGGCCGCTTCATTCTCGGCCAGTGCTGTGGCGATTGGCGCGAAATGGGCAGCAAGATCAGCATCTTCGGTTTGCGCCGCCAAGGCTTCGGCCCAATAGCGGGCGAACCAGTAATGGCTGTGGCGGTTGTCAGGCTGCCCCGCCTTGCGGCCCGGCGAGCGGTCGTTATCCAGCACACCCTGTGTCGCCACCTCGACAGCATCGCCAAGGATGCGCGCCTTTGCGTTGTCGCGCATATCCGCAAGGAAGCGGAAACTTTCGCCCAGCGCGCAGAATTCGCCCAGACTGTCCCAGCGCAGATGCCCTGTTGCGACCAGATCCTGCACATGCTTGGGGGCAGAGCCGCCCGCGCCAGTTTCGAACAAACCGCCGCCCTGCATCAGCTTGACGATGGACAGCATTTTGGCACTGGTTGCCAGCTCCAGAATCGGGAACAGATCGGTCAGGTAGTCGCGCAGCACATTGCCGGTAATGGCGATGGTATTCTCGCCCTTGGTGATCGTTTCCAGACTGGCGCGGGTGGCATCGCGCGGTGACATGATCTCGAACTTGTCGGCCACGCCCTTGGCTTCCAGCAAGGGTTTCACATAGGCGATAAGCTGTGCGTCATGCGCGCGGTTTTCGTCGAGCCAGAAAATGGCGCGGTAGCCAGTGGCTTTCTGACGCTCGATGGCCAAGGCAACCCAATCCTCGATCGGGGCCTTGCGCACGCTGGCAGAACGCCAGATATCGCCTGCCGATACCGAATGTTCATGCAAAACGCTGCCATCTTCCAGCACCATCTGCACAGTGCCGGCATGGGGGATTTCAAATGTGGTCGGGTGGCTGCCGTATTCTTCGGCCTTTTGCGCCATCAGGCCAAGGTTTTGCACAGTGCCTGCGGTGGCAGGGTCCAGTGCACCATTGGCTTTGAAAAACTTGATCGTCTCGTCATAGACGGGCGCATAAGAGTTGTCGGGGATGACACAGGCGGTGTCATGTTCCTGCCCGTCCGGCCCCCAGCCCTTGCCGCCTGCGCGGATCAGCGCAGGCATAGAGGCGTCGATGATCACATCCGAGGGCACATGCAGGTTGGTGATGCCCTTGTCGGAATTGACCATATACATGGGCGGGCGCGTGGCGGTCACGCGGTCAATCTCGGCCATGATCTCGGCATTGTCTTTCACGCGCTCCAGCAGATCGCCCATGCCGGAATTGGGGTTCACGCCAAGGGCGGCCATCTCATCGCCGAATTTCTCGAATACGGGTTTCAGCCAGACCTTGACCGCATGGCCGAAAATGATCGGGTCCGAGACCTTCATCATCGTGGCTTTCAGATGCAGCGAAAACAGCGTGCCTTCGGCCTTGGTCGTTGCGATTTCCTGTTCCAGAAACGCACCAAGCGCATGTGCTGACAAATAGGTTGCATCAACAACGGTGCCTGCGGGGTAGGATACGCCCTCTTTCAGCACAGTCTCGGACCCGTCAGCGCCGCGCAACACGATCTTGGCGGTTGCGGCCTGTGGCAGGGTTGCAGATGTCTCGTTCGAGAAGAAATCACCGCCCGACATGGCCGCAACGCGGGTTTTGCTGTCAGCGCTCCACTTGCCCATGCGGTGGGGGTTGGCCTGCGCATAGCGCTTGACGGCGGCGGCAGCGCGGCGGTCGGAATTGCCTTCGCGCAAAACAGGGTTCACAGCAGAGCCTTTGATCGCATCAAACCGCGCACGCACCGATTTTTCTTCGTCGGTCTGCGGGGTTTCGGGGTAATCAGGCAGCGCATAGCCCTGCCCCTGCAACTCTTTCAAGGCAGCCAGAAGCTGCGGCATCGAGGCAGAGATATTGGGCAGCTTGATGACATTGGCCTGTGGCGTCTTCACCAGCTCGCCCAGCTCTGCCAGATCATCAGGGATGCGCTGTGCTTCGCTCAGATATTCGGGGAAAGATGAAATGATCCGCCCTGCCAACGAAATGTCGCGGGTGCCGATCGTGACACCGGCAGCAGAGGCAAATGTCTGGATGATCGGCAAGAGCGAGGCCGAGGCAAGCTCGGGGGCTTCGTCAACCTTGGTGTAAAGGATATCAGGAATGGTTTTATCAGTCATGTGAGGAACCCTTCTTCAGCTGCGCGCAGCATAAGCGGTTTCCCGGCAGAGGTAAACAGTGCACAATGGTATACAAAAGGTTTTTTTGCAGACATGCGCGCCATGTCTCGGCCTTCGCAAAGGCAAGCCCCGGACTTGATCCGGGGCCTCTCGGCTTGATCCTCCCAGAGACCCCGGATCAAGTCCGGGGTCACCTTGCGCAGATATTCAAGCTGGTCTTTCTGATATGCCGTTACAGGCTGGCATCCAAGGCCGCGAGAATCGCATCGCCCATGCCCGCAGTCGACACGGGCGTGCCCCCATCCGGCCCCATCAGATCGGCAGTGCGCAGGCCATCGGCCAGCACTGTTTCAATCGCCGCCTCCAGCCGCGCGGCCTCTGCACCCTGATCGAAGCTGTAGCGCAGTGCCATTGCAAAGCTCAGGATACAGGCGATCGGGTTGGCCTTGCCCTGCCCTGCAATATCAGGGGCAGAGCCATGCACGGGTTCATACAATGCCTTGGGCCGGCCATTTGCCATAGGCGCGCCAAGGCTGGCAGAGGGTAGCATACCCAACGAGCCGGTCAGCATCGCCGCCAGATCCGAGAGCAAGTCGCCAAACAGGTTATCGGTCACGATCACATCGAATTGCTTGGGCCAGCGCGTCAGCTGCATAGCGCCTGCATCGGCATACATATGGCTGAGTTCAACTTCGGGGTAGTCGCGGCCCACCTCGGTTACAACCTCGCGCCACAGAATGCCCGATTCCATGACATTGGCCTTTTCCATCGAGCACAGCTTCTTGCCCCGGCGCATCGCCAGCTCGAACGCCGAACGCGCGACCCGCGCAATCTCGGATTCGGTATAGCGCTGGGTGTTGATGCCCACACGCTCGTTTCCTTCCTCGAAAATCCCGCGCGGCTCTCCGAAATAAACGCCGGATGTCAGTTCGCGCACGATCATGATGTCCAGTCCCGCGACGACATCTTTTTTCAGCGACGAGAAATCGGCCAGCGCGTCAAAGCATTGCGCGGGACGCAGGTTCGAGAACAGGTCCATTTCCTTGCGCAGACGCAGCAGCCCGCGTTCGGGCTTTACGCTGAAATCCAGAACGTCATATTTCGGGCCACCTACAGCGCCCAGCAACACGGCATCCGCCGCGTGTGCGCGCGCCATCGTGTCATCATGCAGCGGCGTGCCATGCGCATCATAGGCAGCGCCGCCCACCAAATCTTCGCTGACATCGAAATTCAGGCCGCGCTTGGCACCGAACCAGTCAATAATTTTGCGCACCTCGGCCATCACCTCGGGGCCGATCCCGTCGCCGGGCAGAATGAGCAGGGAAGGGTTGGTCATTGGTTTTCCTCTCGCTTGTCGCAGCACTGGCTAGAGCCTGATCACAGGGGCGTCAAGAGAGGGCGCGCGGGCTTTGGCCGGAATGCAAGGATGTGGTAGGCTATGATTTCGGATTATCATAGGGGAAGCGAGATATGTCCAAACATCTGATCGACAAACCGCGCATCAACCAAGGCACGCGACTGGGCCAGTTCCTGAAGATCGCACGCAGCACAGCGCCGCACCAAACCACACAGACCCTGATCGCGCGGCTGCGCGCGCATCCTGACCAGCGGCTTGCGGCCTATACGCGCATCGCACGCGGGCGAGAGGTTTGAAGGCAGGCTGCGCTTCATCCGCATCATTCCAAAGCGACAGCTGTTTATGCGACGCGCGCCATCAGGCACGCTTCAGCCAATGACGGCTTGGAGGGCTTAGGGCACATTGGAAAGCTGACCCAAGCCACGTAGCGTCGGGCCGTGGTGCGGCGATCTTCGCGCCTTGCTATAGCACTTTATGCCAGCCAAATCCGGGAAAGATCAGGGCTTTGCGCGTAGCCAAGCCAAATCGCCATGCCGGGGGACGGCCCTTTGAGGGGCGGCGGGCCTGCGGCCCTCTATTCCGCGCGAACAGCTGAAAAGTCCCGCAAAATTGCCACTCGCGGCTTACCCCCGCCGAAAGAGACAGGAAGCTAGTGTCAAACGCTGAACCCTAGAAAGCGGTCGTGCGGGCATGCACAACACACGGGCTTCACATGGCAAGCCCCTGCACTAGGTGACTTTGCCCGCTTTTGACAGCTGGTCATAGCCCTGCAACTGCGCCAGAAGTGCCGCCATCTGATCCAGCGGCACCATATTCGGCCCATCCGAGGGGGCGCTGTCGGGGGATTCATGCGTCTCGATGAACAGCCCCGCGCAGCCAACCGCCAGCGCCGCGCGGGCCAGCGGGGCCACGAATTCGCGCTGCCCACCAGAGCTGGTGCCCTGCCCGCCCGGTTGCTGCACGGAATGTGTGGCGTCAAAAATCACCGGATAGCCCGTCTGCGCCATGACCGGCAGCGCGCGCATATCGGACACCAAAGTGTTATAGCCAAAGGATGTGCCCCGTTCACACAGCATGATCTGCTCATTGCCGGTTGATGCGACTTTGGCCGCCACATGCACCATGTCCCACGGGGCCAGAAACTGGCCCTTTTTCACATTGATCACCCGCCCTGTCGCCCCTGCTGCCAGCAACAAATCCGTCTGGCGGCACAGAAAGGCGGGAATTTGCAAAATGTCACAAATTTCGGCGGCAGGGGCGCACTGTGCGGCGTCGTGCACATCGGTCAGCACCGGGCAGCCGAATTCAGCCCGAATCTGCGCCAGAATTTCAAGGCCCTTGTCCATGCCAAGCCCCCGCTGCCCCGACAGGCTGGAGCGGTTGGCCTTGTCATAGCTGGCCTTGAAAATGAACGGAATGCCAAGCCGCGCGCAGGTTTCGGCCAGACTGCCCGCGATCAGGCGCGCATGGTCCAGCGATTCCATCTGGCATGGTCCCGAAATCAGGGCAAAGGGCAAGGCGTTGCCAATCTCGATCTGGCCGATGCGTAATGTCATAAAATCCCCTCGCGGTGCAAAACAGCCTCAATGCGTGCCACGTCTTCGGGGTTGTTCAATTCCCAGAATTCACGCCCCTGTGCCTCTACCTCGACGCAAGTGACAGGCAGACCGTTATAGAGAAAGCGCAACTGTTCCAGCCCCTCAAGGTTTTCCAGATCACAGGCCCCCGCCTGCATATAAGCGGCCAGCGCCTGTGGGGTATAGGCATACACGCCCACATGGTGAAAGGCAGGCACTTGTTCTGCGCCGGAATAAAGGCGCCCTGTATATGGCAGCACTTCTTTCGAGAAATAAAGCGCTTGGCCCTGTGCTGTCATCACCGCAGTTGTGCCGCCCACGCGGCCTGCGCGACGGTCTTCCAGAAAGCGGGCATGGGTTTCGGGTGTCAGGCGCAGGACGGGGGTTGCCACTTCGGCCCCTGCCTTCATGGCAGCAATCAGGGCACTGACAAACCACGCAGGCGTCAGCGGCGCATCTCCTTGCAGATTGACGACCACGCGCGGCGCAATACCCAGCCGCGCCAAAGCGTCGGCGCAGCGCTCTGTTCCATTGGCGCAGGCCGCGTCGGTCATCACCACCTCTGCGCCAAAACCGTGCGCTGCATCTGCAATCCTGTCGTCATCTGTGGCCACATAGACGGCATCCACCCCTGCCACTGCGCGCGCTGCGCGCCAGCTGCGCTCAATCAGGCTGGCGCTCTCTCCACCAGCGCCGCGCAACCCCACCAAGGGCTTGCCCGGATATCGGCTAGAGGCGTAGCGCGCGGGAATGATGATGATTGTATCGGCCGCCATGTCAGATCACCCCTGCCCGCAGGCAATCATGCAGCCGGATTAGGCCTTGCACCTGCTGCTCCTCATCCACCACGCAAAGCACCGTGATCTTGCTGCCATTCATCATGCGCACCGCTTCGGACACCAAGGCATCCGGCCCGATTGTCTTGGGGTTGCGTGTTGCCACATCGCCCGCGCGCCGCGTCATCAACCCATCCATGTTGCGGCGCAAATCGCCATCGGTGATGATACCGCACAACCTGTTGTCGGATGCGACAATGGACACCCCAAAGCCGGACCCTGTCATCTGCATCAGCACATCAGACATCGCGTCATCTTCGGCCACCAGCGGCAAGCCATCGCCCTGATACATCAACTCGCCCACGCGCAGGAATTGCGCGCCCAGCTTGCCGCCCGGATGGAACAGATGAAAATTCGCCGGATCAAACCCCTTTTGCCGCATGACCGCCACCGCCAGCGCATCGCCCAGCGCAAGGCTAAGGGTGGTCGAGGTTGTGGGGGCCATGCCGATGGCGCAGACTTCCGCAACATCCGGCAGGATCAGCGCCATATCAGATTTCTGTGCAAGCGTGCTTTCGGCATTTCCGGTAATCGAGATCAGGCGAATGCCGAAGCGCCGCGTGTAAGAGATCAGGTCACTCAGTTCCGGTGTCTCGCCCGATTTTGACAAGAGCAGGCAAGTATCATCGCCCACAATCATGCCCATATCGCCATGGCTGGCCTCGGCGGCGTGCACAAAATAAGACGGCGTGCCGGTCGAGGCAAAGGTCGCCGCAATCTTGCGCCCGATATGGCCTGACTTGCCAATACCGGCCACAACAAGCCGCCCCTTGGTGCCAAGAATGATCTGGACAGCATCAGCAAACCGGCTGTCCAAAGTGTCTGCCATGGTGCGCAGGGCCGCAGCCTCGGCGCAGATCACAGCCTTGCCATCGGCAATGGCGTCGCGCTGCGGCTTGTCGGGTTGGGTTTTCAATATCACGGTGCAAGGGTCCTTTCGTGACCTGTTTGCATCTGCGGCAGGTAATGGAACAGCAGACAAAGAGTCAATATTACACACGGCTTTGGCCAGCAGGCACCCGCCTAGCCCAGCCTTAGCCCTTTGCGCGCATAGACCCAACCCATCACAGCGGGGGTCAGATACATGGGTATCTGATACAACCCGATAAACAGCATCAAATCGCTTGCCAGCGCGGGTGGCAGCACACCCAGAAAAAAGGCGATATTGCGATTGCCCGCAACCTGCCCCAAAGCAGCGGCCTGTTCGTCCGGCATTCGGCCATATGCCGCCAGCAAAGTCACCATCTGAAGCCCAAATCCAAGGACCAGCACACCAAGCAGCAGGCCCCAGCCCTGCACCCCCTGCACCAATGCCGGACCAACTGCCCCCATCAGCGCAATCACAATCAGCGCTAGCAGCAAGGTCGCGCAGCCATCGATCACTGACAGGCTGCGCGCGCTCGCCGTGACAAGCCCGCTGGCACGCAGCCACAGCCCCAATGCCCCCACCGCGGCGATGACCGCAAGCAGACGCAGCACGATGACAAACACCTCGGCCGGTGCGCCCAGACCGGGCATCAACAAAAACACCGGCAGTGCCGTGGCTGGCAACAGCAGCGTGCCCATCACCAGTTGCCGCAGCGCAGTCGGCGCGGATGCACCGGACATTATTGCAAGATTGGGGCTTCCAGAAATTGGCGCTGCCGCAAGGACCAGCACCAGCCCAAAGGCCCAGATCGCTTCAACCTGCAAGACAAGCAGCACACCAACAGCCAGACAGGGCAAAAGCAGCTGCAACGCAAGCACGCTCAACACACCTGCGCGCCACCCTGCCAAACCTGCCCGCACCCCCTCTGGCCCCAGCCGCAAAACGGCAAGAAACAGCAGTATCACCACCACCGGCGCGACCAGCTTTTGCAAGGTTCCGGCCAGATCGGGCAAGGCAAGGCCCGCCAGCACCCCCAGCACAAGCCCCGCCAGCAACACCTGCCGCCCCTGCCGCGCCAGATAGGCCAGCGCCTGGATCATCCCCTGCCCCCCTTGCACATGGCAGCATGCAGCATGCCCAAAGGATTTGCAGCTTGGTCGCAGCCCAGACGTGCCCGATGCCCGCGCATGCTTAGAATTCAACCCCTTTTTGCGCCTTGATCCCATCGCGGAACGGGTGTTTGACCAGCGTCATCTCGGTGACCAGATCGGCCAGTTCGATCAGTTCTGGCTTTGCGTTGCGCCCTGTCAGAACGACATGGGTCATGGGCGGTTTTTCATCGCGCAGAAATGCAATAACCTCGTCCAGTGGCAGGTAGTCATAGCGCAGGGCGATGTTGATTTCATCCAACAGCACCATGCGGATCTCGGGGTTGCGGATCAGGTCTTTGGCCTGTTCCCAGCCCGCACGGGCGGCCGCAATGTCGCGGTCGCGGTCTTGCGTGTCCCATGTAAACCCCTCGCCCGAGACGACGAATGTGCATTGTTCGGCGAAATTCTGGCGCAGGAACTCGCGCTCGCCGGTGATCCAGTTGCCCTTGATGAACTGCACCACCGCACAGGGCATGTCATGGGCGATGCAGCGCATGATCATGCCAAAGCCGGACGAAGATTTGCCCTTGCCCGGCCCGGTATGGACCACGATCAGCCCCTTCTCGCCGGTTTTGGTGGCCATCATCTTGTCGCGCGCGGCCTTGATCTTCTTCATTTTCTCGCGGTGACGGGCAGACTCGTCTGGTTCGGTCATAAGTTTGTCCTTGTTGAAATCCAAAGCATGTGGCCCGCGCGGGCAGCGGCGCAGACCTTGATCGGCCTGTGCAGGTTTCGCAATACCCGTCCGCAAGATCAAGGGCGCACCCGCCCCACAACATGCGCGCACATGGCCTGTGCAGCAATCGGTGTTTCGGACCCGCCGGACAAGGCGCAGATAGGTGGCAGAAAATTACAGGAGTATGCACCATGTCTTCCAAACCCCGTATTGCCGTTATCTTGGGCACCACACGCGACTCGCGTTTTGGCGATGCCCCCGCAGAGTGGATTTTCAACCGCGCCACCGCGCGCGCCGACTGGGATGTCGAGATGGTTGATCTTAAATCCTTCAATCTGCCCTTGTTCAACGAAGTTGCCTCGAACGCGTGGGTCCCTTCGGAAGATACTGCCGCGCGCAACTGGCAAGCCGCAATCGCGCGCTTCGACGGGTTCATTTTCGTGACGCCGGAATACAACCGCTCGATCACGGGTGCGCTGAAAAACGCGCTGGACCAAGCCTATGTCGAATGGAACCGCAAGGCTTTTGGCATTGTCAGCTACGGCTCGGTCGGGGGCACACGCGCGGCGGAACATCTGCGCAGCATCGGGATTGAATTGCAGATGGTTTCAACCCGCTCTGCCGTGCATATCGGGGGCAGCGATTTCTTCAGCGTGCACCCGCTGGGCGGCGATCCAAAGCCCATCGAGACGCTGGAAGGGTCCATCGGCGGTTCGGCAGATTCGATGCTGGAAGAGCTGGATTGGTGGACACGCGCGACCATGGCCGCCCGCACCTGATGTAACCGCATACCTGAAACGAAAAGGGGCGCAATTCTTGCGCCCCTTTTTGCCATGCCAACGGCCAAGGCCGTGCCACAGTATTACTGCGCCGCGCGCGCTTCTTGCTGGATTGCAACGCCTGCGCGCGTCATATCCTGCCCTGCCCCTTCCACGGTGTTGCACGCGGCAAGGACCAGCACGCCCAGAATTGGCAAGGCTTTGCGAAAAATCGTCATGTCAGTTGCTCCTGTCTGCTACCGCTAGTCAACGCGACAGGGCTGATTTCGTTGCATGAAAACTGGAATGTTTTCAAATATTCAGCCAAGTCGCACCCCGCCCCACCGGAAATGACCGGCAGGGCAGGTTACAGGCAAGCGGCCGATCTTAGCCAAGGCTCATGCTGACAGCCGATTCCGGCAATTCCTCATCAAAGCAGCGCTGGTAGAATTCGGCCACGGTCTGGCGTTCCAATTCGTCGCATTTGTTCAGGAAAGACAGCCGGAACGCATAACCGACAGACCGGAAGATGCGCGCATTCTCGGCCCAGTTGATGACCGTGCGCGGCGACATGACTGTGGACAGGTCCCCATTCATAAAGGCTGTGCGCGTCATATCCGCGACAGTTACCATCTGGCTGATCTCTTGCCGCCCCTTGGCCGTGTTATAGGCTGGGTTCTTTGACAGAACGATGGCGGTTTCCGCATCATGGCTGAGGTAATTCAGCGTGGCCACCAGCGACCAGCGGTCCATCTGCGCTTGGTTGATCTGCTGCACACCGTGATACAGGCCCGTGGTGTCCCCCAAGCCCACAGTGTTTGCCGTTGCAAACAGGCGGAAGGACGGGTGCGGGGTGATAATCTCGTTCTGGTCCAGCAGGGTCAGCTTGCCGTCATGTTCCAGCACGCGCTGGATGACGAACATCACATCAGGGCGGCCCGCGTCATATTCGTCAAACACAATCGCCACAGGGTTGCGCAGCGCCCAAGGCAAAATGCCTTCCTGAAACTCGGTCACCTGCGCGCCGTCGCGCAGCTTGATCGCGTCCTTGCCGATCATGTCGATGCGGCTGATGTGACTGTCAAGGTTGACCCGCACTGACGGCCAGTTCAGCCGTGCGGCAACCTGTTCGATATGGGTGGATTTGCCTGTGCCGTGATAGCCCTGAATCATCACGCGGCGATTATAGGCAAAGCCTGCCAGAATCGCGAGTGTGGTGTCAGGGTCGAACTTATAGGTCGGGTCAAGCGCCGGCACGCGGTCTGTCGCTTCGGCAAAGCCCTTTACCTTCATGTCCGAATCTACCCCGAACACATCCCGGACCGAAATTTCTTCGGTTGGTTTTTCTGATGCCGTCATACTGTCCCGTCCCGCCTGAAAATATGTCTCTGTGCCCTGTCGGGCTGTGTGGTGCCAGATGTGAAACATATCCGGCCAAGGTGCAAGGGAAAGGGCTTATTTGACCTCAACCATCAAAGAATTCAGCCCATGGAAATGGTATATATCGGCATAAAGCGGGGTCTGTACCAGACTCAACCCCGGCAGGCGCGCTGCAAGCGCGCCCAATGCATGCACCAGTTCCAGCCGCGCCAAGGGTGCCCCAAGGCAGAAATGCAGCCCCGCCCCAAAGGCCAGATTCGCCTTGGCGCTGCGTGTCGCATCAAAGCGGTGGGGCGTGTCCCAATGTTTGGGGCAGCGATTTGCCGCCCCCAGAAGGCAGGCAATCCGGGTGCCTTTCGGGATCACATGGCCCACCACATCTATGTCTTCATAGGCCCAGCGGGTGAACAGATGCAGCGGCGGGTCATAACGCAAAGTCTCTTCGACCAGCGCATCAGTTATGGGCGTTTGTCCATAATGGCCGGTCTGCAACAGCGTCTTGGCCGCATTGCCAATGCTGTGGACTGTCGCCTCATGCCCTGCATTCAGCAGCAGGATGCAGGTTGAAATCATCTCATCCGTGCTTAACCGCTCACCCTCTTCCTCGGCGGCGATAAGATGGGTGATCAGGTCGTCGCGCGGAGTCTGGCGGCGGGCGGCAATATAGCCGCGCATGAAATCCACAAATTCCGTGGTGGCGGTGATGGCGCGGTCCTCATCCGCGCGGGTGCGGCCTGCCTGATACATGCCCACCATCGCATTCGACCAGCGCAGCAGATCGGGGGCCAGATTTTCCGGCACGCCCAACAGCCGCGCGATGATCGTGACTGGCAAGGGCTGCGCAAACCGGGTCAGCAGATCGAAGGGGCCATCAGGGAACTGGTCGATCAACTGATGTGACAGCGCCGAAATCTCGGGCGCCAGCGCCACGATCCGGCGCGAGGTGAATGCCCGCAGCACAAGGCTGCGCAGCCGCGTGTGGCGCGGTGGTTCCAACTCCAGCATGGAATGGGCCTCGACCGCGTAGAACGGGGCCAGATGCGCAGGCACTTCTGGCGGGTCCAGCGGCATGCGCCCGAAGCGGCGGTCGCGCAAAATGGCATTGGCAGCGGCATAGCTGACCGCGCAGGGCATGTTGTAATCCTGCCAGTACACCAACGACCCAAGCGTGCGCATCCGGTCATAGGCCGGGTACGGATCTTGCACAAAACCCGCATCAAGCGGGTTTTGCGAGAATTCAGGCAGCGACAGAGACATCCCCCTCACGCCTTTGAGACTGCGTCCAAAATCCGCGCCCAAGACCGGATGCCGCGATGGAAGCTGTCCAGATCATACTTTTCATTTGGCGAATGTATCTGGTCATCTTCTTTTGCAAAGCCGATCAGCATGGAATCCATGCCAAGGATGGTTTTGAAATATCCCGCAATGGGGATAGACCCGCCCGCGCCCACAAAGGCGGCGGGTTTGGGCCATTCATCTGTCAGCGCCGCGCGCGCCGCCTCGAACGCGGGATGCGAGGTTTCCATAACAGATGCAGGCGACGCGCCATGATCGTGGAATTCGACCCGACAATCGGCAGGCACCCGCGCGCGCACGAAGTCGCGGAAGGCGGCGCGCAGCGTGTGCGGGTCTTGCTGGCCCACCAGACGGAAACTGACCTTGGCCGAAGCCCGTGCGGGCAGCACAGTCTTGAACCCTGCGCCGGTATAGCCGGAAATCATGCCATTGATCTCGCATGTCGGGCGCGCCCAGATCATTTCCAGCGCACTGCGCCCCTTTTCGCCAGCGGGGTGTTTCAGCCCGACAGCGCCCAGAAACCCATCCGCGTCAAAGCCCAGCCCGTCCCATTGCGCGCGCAACTCGTCCGAGATTTCGGGCACATCATCATAGAAGCCCGGCACTGTGACGCGGCCCTCATCGTCATGCAGATCGGCCAGAATGCGGGCCAGAACCCGCGCGGGGTTCATCGCCGCCCCGCCAAAGCTGCCCGAATGCAGATCGCGCGCGGGGCCGTGAATGACAATCTCCTCGCCCAGCAACCCGCGCAGCATTGTGGTAATTCCGGGGGTCTGCGCGTCAAACAGGCCGGTGTCGCAGATCAACGCCAGATCGGCGCGCAGCGCGTCGCGGTTTGCTTCCAGATAGGGCACGAGAGAGGGCGAGCCGCTTTCCTCTTCCCCTTCCAGACAGAAGGTCAGTTTCACCGGCAGGCTGCCATGCACGGCCAGCCATGCGCGACATGCCTCGACAAAGGTCATCAACTGGCCCTTGTCATCGGACGCGCCGCGTGCGCGGATGACGCGGCCCTTTGGCGTGTCTTGTATCTGCGGGTCGAACGGGTCGGTGTCCCACAGGTCCAGCGGGTCCACGGGTTGCACATCGTAATGGCCGTAGAACAACAGGTGCGGGCCAGTTTCCGCGCCGCCTTCGGCCACCACCATCGGGTGCCCGCTGGTCTTGTCCTTGCGCGCGACGAATCCCAAGCTACCCAGTTCGGTCACCAGCCAATCGGCGGCGCGGTCCACATCGCCTGCATGTGCAGGGTCGGTCGAGATGGAAGGGATACGCAGCAACTGTGAAAGACGCTCCAGCGCTTGGGGTAAATCCTGATCAATCTGGTCCAGCACGGGCGTGATGGTTGCGGTCATGTTGTCGCTCCGGTTATAGTGATTTGGCGCAGAAGGTATCAGAGCGCTTGGGGCTGTCCAGCCCTGACGCTATGGCGCAATGCAAGTGCGGGCCAGGACTGGCCTTTTTGGGAGTGGGATGTATGCGATTTAACAGTATCGGAATGGCCGCGGGGCTGGTGCTTGCAACGGCATCTCTGGCCACAGCGCAAGACATAGAGACAGAGCAGTACCAACTGGACGGGGTCGAAGTGACCGTCTTGGCACATACATTCCTGTCCGAGGAAGAAATCATGACCTTGCGCCTTGTCGGGCAGAATCGGGATGCGCTGGCGCTGTTCGTGCCAGAGGGAGCTGGCTATGCCGCCCTTGCCATCGCCCCCGCCGAAGGGTTCGTGCGCGATGGCGTTCCGGTTGATTCGGCCATAGCGATTGCCGGTTTGGAAGATATCGAGACGGCGCGCGCCTCGGCACTGGAAGCTTGCGATGCCGCACGCGCGGCAGGGCCGGATTGCGTGGTCGCACTGGAAGTTGCGCCGCGCTGAGAACATGCGACGAAGGGCCACGCAATGCGGCCTTTGTCAGTCGGGCCAGTTTGATTTAAGTCAAAGTCAGACAGGGCAGACGACAGTAGGTCTTGTTTGTGAGGTCGAAAGGCTTTGCATTCGGTCAATGGATCGATAAATACGAATGTATACCCAGCTGATCTGCGAGGGAGAGGGTTTTGGAATATACTGCTGCGCTCGACACGGCTTTGAACAGACTGCACGAAGAAGGCCGCTATCGCACCTTCATTGATATCGAGCGTCGCAAGGACCATTTCCCAAAGGCCGTCTGGACGCGCCCTGATGGTGCGAAACAAGACATCGTGGTTTGGTGTGGCAATGATTACCTTGGCATGGGGCAGCAACCCGCAGTGCTGACCGCGATGCATGAAGCGTTAGACGCCACAGGCGCTGGCTCTGGCGGGACGCGCAACATCTCTGGCACAACTGTGTATCACAAACGGCTGGAAGCTTCGCTTGCTGATCTGCATGGCAAGGAAGCGGCGCTTGTGTTCACCTCCGCCTATATCGCCAATGATGCCACCCTCTCGACGCTGCCAAAGCTGTTTCCGGGCCTGATCATCTATTCCGATTCGCTTAACCACGCCTCGATGATCGAAGGTGTGCGCCGCAATGGCGGCGCCAAGCGGATATTCCGCCATAACGATGTCGCACATCTGCGCGAGCTGTTGGCCGCCGATGACCCTGCCGTCCCCAAGCTGATCGCATTCGAATCGATTTATTCGATGGATGGCGATTTTGGTCCGATCAAGGACATCTGCGATGCGGCGGATGAGTTTGGCGCGCTGACCTATATTGACGAAGTGCATGCCGTAGGCATGTATGGCCCACGCGGGGCCGGTGTGGCCGAACGTGACGGGCTGATGCACCGTATCGATATTATCAATGGAACGCTGGCCAAAGCCTATGGCGTCATGGGCGGCTATATCGCCGCATCTGCCAAAATGTGCGACGCCATCCGCTCTTACGCGCCGGGGTTCATTTTCACCACATCGCTGCCACCTGCGATTGCGGCTGGCGCGGCGGCATCGGTGGACCTGCTGAAAACCGCACAACATTTGCGCGACAAGCAGCAAGACCACGCACGCATTCTGAAAATGCGCCTGCGCGGGCTTGGCCTGCCAATTATCGACCATGGCAGCCATATTGTTCCTGTGCATGTGGGTGATCCGGTGCATTGCAAGGCGATCTCTGACATGTTGCTGGAACGGCACGGGATATATGTGCAGCCCATCAACTTCCCCACAGTGCCCCGCGGGACCGAGCGCTTGCGCTTCACCCCCTCGCCGGTCCACACTCCGGCGATGATTGATGATCTTGTGCGCGCTATGGACGGCCTTTGGGCACATTGTGCGCTAAATCGTGCCGAAATCTCTGCCTGAGTTTCTTTAGAGCTTCAAATCGTCGTGAAAACCTATATGGTGCCAAGTGTGGTGAAGCGGATTCAAAAGCTGCGCACCGCTGTTATTTTCGAGTACAGGTGAAACTCTAGGCGGTCTAAGGGGCGGGCAATGAAATGGTTTGGCAATAAACCCAGATCAGAAGACGCGCACATACATAATTCTGCGGCAGTCGGATTTGATGATTTTGAAGTTAGGCTAGGCGATTTGATGCGCGGTGAACGCGCAACTCTGGGCAAATCTCTATTGGATGTGCAGCGCGAGCTTCACATACGCGCCACATATATAGCGGCCATCGAAGCAGGCGATCTGTCCGCTTTCGAAGCGGCAAGCTTCGTGGCGGGTTATGTCAGAAGCTATGCGCGCTATCTGGGGATGGACCCTGACTGGTCCTATGCAAAATTCTGCGCCGAAACCGGCTTTGCCATCTCGTCCGAGCTTCAACGCAGCGCGCCCACACTGCCCCGGGGTGGCAACCCTGTGGTTGCAAGTGGCGATTTTTCGCAGGGGTTGCTGTCCAGAACGAAAATGGCGGCGGAACCAGACCCGTTCTGGCAACGCCTTGATCCGGTTGCGCTTGGGTCAATCGCAGTCATGGCGTTTCTTATCATCGGGCTGGGCTTTGGGGGCTGGACAGTGCTGCGCGAAGTGCAGCGGGTAAATCTTGCGCCTGCGGATCAATCCCCAACAGTCTTGTCGGAACTCGATCCGGTCACGTCTGGCGCAGCACCCAGAATGGCCGTGACCGAAGAACCCGCCCTGCGTGTGGGGGAAGCGCGCGCCAACATAGCCTCCAACGCGCAAGGCGTTGTCCGTGACTACCGCCCAGAGGCGCTGGACACCCCTGTTGTCGTGTCGCGTGACGGGCCGATCGCCGCAATCAACCCCCGTGCGGAAGATGCGCCAACAGATGACACTGGCATCAGATCTGCCATAGAACTGGCCTTGGCCGATGCACAAACAGAAGGCCTTGCGCCCGAAGCTGTCCGCGTCACACGCGACGGCCCGCCGGAAGTAGAAATTCTGGCCGTGCGCCCAAGCTGGGTGCGCGTGCGCGCCGCAAATGGCACAGTGCTGTTTGAGAAAGTGCTGGACGCGGGCGAGCGGTTTAAAGTGCCGCAATCCGAAAGCCCTGCCACCCTGCGGGCAGGAAATTCAGGGTCGGTCTATATGTTGGTCGATGGGCAGCCCTTTGGACCAACTGCGCCGGGCGCGCAGGTGGTAGACCAGATCGCCCTGTCACCAGATGCAGTGACCGAGCGGTTCACCATGGCCGACCTCAGCGATGATCAGGCCTTGCGCGAATTCGTGAATGTGGCCGAAGTCGAAAACTGAAATTCAGATGCACCGCTTTGAAAGGTCACGCAGTTGCGTGGCCTTTTTTCATGCGCCCACTGCCACACTGTCCCGCCGGATGTGAAAACGCCGGTCACGGCCCCCATTGCCGCTGTGTCTGGTTTGGCTTACATTCCAGATGACACAGACAAGGGATCATTCGCTGATGGATCACAACCACATCCGCCCATGGCGCAATATTGCACGGCGCAAGTCGCGCCAGATTATGGTTGGCTCTGTTCCCGTTGGCGGCGATGCGCCCATTTCGGTGCAGACCATGACCAACACCGATTCGGGCGATGCGAAAGCCACAATCGCGCAGGTGCTGGCCTGTGCAGAGGCGGGCGCGGATATCGTGCGCGTCTCGGTCCCCGATACCGATGCCAGCCGCGCGTTGCGCGAAGTGTGCCGCGAAAGCCCTGTGCCCATCGTGGCCGATATTCACTTCCATTACAAACGCGCGATTGAATCCGCCGAGGCGGGTGCTGCCTGCCTGCGGATCAACCCCGGCAATATTGGCGATGCAAGCCGCGTGCGCGAGGTCATCAAGGCCGCGCGCGACCATGGCTGTTCCATCCGCATCGGGGTGAATGCCGGGTCGCTGGAGCGGCACCTGCTAGAGAAATATGGCGAGCCATGCCCCGATGCGATGATCGAATCCGGTCTGGATCATATCCGCATCCTGCAAGACAATGACTTTCACGAATTCAAGATCAGCGTCAAAGCCTCGGACGTGTTCCTTGCCGCTGCCGCCTATATGGGACTGGCCGAGGCGACCGATGCGCCGATCCATCTGGGCATTACCGAGGCGGGCGGGCTGATGTCGGGAACAGTGAAATCCGCCATCGGTTTGGGAAACCTGCTGTGGATGGGCATTGGCGACACAATCCGCGTGTCCCTTTCCGCCGATCCGGTCGAGGAAGTGAAAATCGGCTACGAAATCCTCAAGGCACTGGGGCTGCGCCATCGCGGGGTGAATATCATCTCCTGCCCGTCCTGCGCGCGGCAGGGGTTCGATGTGATCAAGACAGTCAGCTTGCTGGAAGAGCGTCTGGCGCATATCAAAACACCGATGAGCCTGTCGATCATTGGCTGTGTGGTCAATGGTCCGGGCGAGGCGCTGATGACCGATGTGGGCTTTACCGGCGGTGGCGCGGGGTCGGGCATGGTGTATCTGGCGGGCAAGCAAAGCCACAAACTCAGCAATGAGCAGATGGTCGAGCATATTGTCGAACAGGTGGAAAAGCGCGCAGCCGAGATTGACGCCAGTCAGGAACAGGCGGCAGAATAATCCGCGCGCGGCAATGCCGGACTTGATCCGGCATCTCTTGGTTGGCCGAGAGGTGCCGGATCAAGTCCGGCACAGCGCTCACGCAGCGCTACCAATCTCTGCCAGAAGCTGCGCATTCCCCCCCGAGGCGGTCGTGTCGATACATAAATGCCGTTCCAAAAACACATGGCCCGCATCCGGCATATCCGTGATCAAAGGCAGGATCGGCCCATCGCGCAGGGCCAGCATATGGTCCAGCGCGCGCGCCTGATCTTCATGCCCCCAGAACAGCACTGCTGAAAACCCCTCGAACATATCCAGCCCCTCTGGCAACCCATCGAGGATGGCCGCTGCCCCGCCCAGCGCCTGCACGGCGCGGATCTGTGCATCCAATGCGTCCTTCCCCGGCCCCAGACACAGGATCGGTGCGCGCGCCGCAAAGCGCAGGCGGTTCGACTCGCCCGTTGGGCCGGGCAATTCCTGAACCGCTGGCAGGTTGGGCCGCGTGGCACTGGCAAGCGCCTTGCGCAATGCACCGGATGAAGCCTGTGCCACGCGTTCCGGCGCGCGCGGCGCCATGTGCCGCGTAAACCGTGTCAGGTAATGCGGCCCGCCCGCTTTTGGCCCTGTGCCTGACAGTCCTTCGCCGCCAAAGGGCTGGCTGCCCACAATCGCCCCGATCTGGTTGCGGTTGACATAGGTATTGCCCACTGTGATCCGTTCCACCACATGCTGCACGCGGCTGTCGATCCGGGTATGCAGCCCGAATGTCAGCCCGTAGCCTGTGGCATTCACATCCGCGATCACCCGGTCCAGATCTTGCGCCTTGAACGTGGCCAGATGCAGCACAGGCCCGAACACCTCGCGCTTCAGTGCCCTTATGCCTGATACAGACAGGACAACCGGCGGCACAAAGACCCCAGCATCGGGCGCTGTCAGCTCATGCAGCACACGCCCTTCAGCACGGGCAGCTTCGACATAGGCCGCAATCTGGTCGCGCGCGTCCAGATCAATGACAGGGCCAACATCGGTGGCCAGCGCCCAAGGGTTGCCAAGGCGCAATTCATCCATCGCGCCAAACAGCATGGCGCAAAATTCCTCTGCAATATCTTCCTGCACATAGAGGCACCGCAGCGCCGAGCAGCGCTGGCCCGCAGATTGAAAGCTCGATGCCAGCACATCGCGCACCGCCTGTTCCGGCAATGCGGTGCTATCGACGATCATGGCATTCAGCCCGCCGGTTTCCGCGATCAACGGCGTGCCGGGGGCCATGTGATCGGCCATCGCGCGCCGGATCACCAGCGCAGTGTCGGTCGAGCCGGTGAAAGCCACGCCATTCACCCGCGCATCGGAGGTCAGCGCCGCGCCCACTGTCGCCCCGTCCCCGGGCAAGAGTTGCAGTACATCGCGCGGCACACCTGCTTGGTGCAACAGCCGCGTTGCCAGATGCGCGATCAGCGGCGTTTGTTCCGCCGGTTTGGCCAGCACACCATTGCCTGCCGCCAATGCCCCCGCAATCTGGCCGGTAAAAATGGCCAGCGGGAAGTTCCACGGGCTGATACAGGCAAATACCCCGCGTGCGGGCGCTGTCAGCCCTTGCGCCTGAAGCGCGTAGTAGCGCAGGAAATCCACCGCCTCGCGCAATTCGCCCACGGCATCAAGCTGGCTTTTGCCTGCCTCGCGCCCCAGAACGGCGAAGATCTGGCCGAAATTCTCCTCATACAGGTCTGCGGCGCGGTTCAAAACCTGAGCACGCTGCGCCACCTCTGCCCCCCAGGGCCTGGCGGCAGCAAGGGCGGTTTCCACATCGGCATCGGCAGAGAAAGTCACCTCGCCCACCAGATCGGCAGGGTCGGCGGGGTTCAGCGCCTTATAGGGCGCAACACCTGTCACCTTGCCCGCAATCAGGGGCGCGGCCTGAAAGCAGGTGCCGCGATAGGGCGCGCGCGCCGCCTCGATCCCGTCAAGGTCGCGCTGGTCACTCAAATCCCAGCCGCGCGCATTGCGCCGCCCCGTGCCAAACAGGGCGGGACCAGTGGCGATTTTGGGGTTCAGCCCTTGTGGCACCCTTTCCAGCGCCGCGAAGGGGCAGGCCGCAACCTCGACAGGGGGTACATCTTCATCGACGATCTGGTTGACGAAGGATGAATTCGCCCCGTTCTCCAGCAAGCGGCGCACCAGATAGGCCAGCAAATCCTTATGTGCGCCCACAGGGGCATAGATGCGGCAGCGTGTGCCCTGCTGGGTCAGCACCAGATCATGCAGCTTCTCGCCCATGCCATGCAGGCGCTGAAACTCATAATCCAGCGCGCTGACACCCATGTCACCCGCCATATGCAGCACGGCCGCGACGGTGTGGGCGTTATGCGTGGCAAATTGCGGGTAGAGGCGGGAATGCAGGCCCAGCAACTGCCGCGCACAGGCGATGTAATTCACATCGGTGGCCTGTTTCTGGGTCAGCACCGGAAACCCGTCCAGCCCGAAAACCTGCGCGCGTTTGATTTCGGTGTCCCAATAGGCACCCTTGACCAGCCGCACCATCAGCTTGCGGTCCAGCCGTTCGGCCTGCGCGTGCAACCAGTCGATCACATCGGCAGCGCGCGGGCCATAAGCCTGCACCACAACGCCGAAGCCATCCCAACCTTCCAGCGCAGGGTCGGCAAGGACTGCCCCAATCACATCAAGGGACAGGGCAAGGCGGTCTGCCTCTTCCGCGTCTATATTGAAGCCCAGCCCAAGGGCGGCTGCAAGCCGCGCAAGCTCGCGCACACGCGGCACCAATTCGGCCATAACGCGGTCGGCTTGTGCCACCTCGTAGCGCGGATGCAACGCCGACAGCTTGACCGAAATGCCGGGATTGGTGCGAATGTCATTGCCGCTGGCGCGCGCACCGATGGCGCGAATGGCCTTGGCATAGGCAACCTGATAGCGCTTGGCATCTGCCATCGTGCGCGCCGCCTCGCCCAGCATGTCATAGGAATAGGAGTAACCGCGGCTTTCCAGCTGCTTCGCGCGTGTCATCGCCGTGTCGATCGTCTCGCCCAGCACGAACTGGCGGCCCATTTCCTTCATGGCGCGTCCCACGGCGGTACGGATCACCGGCTCGCCCATCCGTTTCACGGCCCCGCGCAAGACCTGTGCAGCGCTTGTGCTGCGTTCGTCCAGCACGCGGCCTGTCAGCATCAAGGCCCAGGTCGAGGCATTGACCAGACTGGAAGACGACTTGCCCAAATGCCGCCCCCAATCTGACGGGGCGATCTTGTCTTCGATCAGGTCATCAATGGTTGCAGCATCGGGCACGCGCAAAAGCGCCTCTGCCAGACACATAAGGGCGATGCCTTCTTCCGTGGACAGGCCGTATTCCGCCAGAAACACCTCCATCAAGCCGGGCGAGTCGCTGGCGCGGATATCTTGCACCAGCTTGGCCGCGGCTGCCGCGATGGCTTCGCGCGCGGCATCATCCAGCCCTGCGGCACGGATGGCGCGCGCCGTCTGGGACGCTTCGTCGCGCAACAGCTGATGCGTGATGGCGGCGGGCAATTCAGCGCTTGTTTTAGATGGCATGGCGGCACCTCTCACAGGAATTAACCCTGATGATGGCAGAAAATACTATTGCTTTCAGCCTTATTTGGCGATTAATTCAGTGAATAAGACTTCATAAGCGAGATAATTTAGCCAAATGACCCAAATCAAACTTGACAGCTTTGACCATGCCATTCTGCGGCTTCTGGCGGTGCAAGGCCGCATGAGCGTGACCGAACTGGCAGGGCATATCGGGCTGACAAAATCCCCCACTCAGGCCCGTTTGCGCCGGTTGGAAGAGTATCAGGTCATCACCGGATACCGCGCGATGATCGACCCCCAGCAGATTGACGCGGCCCATATCGCCTTTGTGGAAATCAAACTGTCCGACACGCGAGAGGCCGCACTTCGCGCCTTTAACGACGCCGCGCGCAAGGTGCCCGAGATTGAGGAATGCCACCTGATTGCAGGCGCGTTCGACTATCTGCTGAAGGTGCGCAGCCGCGATATTGCATCTTATCGCAGGGTTTTGGCCGAACATATCTCTGCATTGCCGCATATCACCTCAACCTCGACCCATGTGGTGATGGAAGCGGTCAAGGAAACAGGGGCGCAACCGGCGTTCTAAGCCCTGCCCCGGCAGGCTTAGCGGCGAATGGCGGTCAGGATGGGCATATGCCCTGCGCGCAAGATCAGCATGCCATCGCGGCTAAGGTCAAACCCGTCGGCAGCTTCCAAGGCATCGAGAAACCGCAATTCCAGATTGCGCAGATTGGCGGCGCAGGCCAGACGTGTGGTTCCCAGTTCCCGAAAGGCCAGCCGCCCGCTGTCAATCTGCGCGCGCCCCACATAGCGGTTGCAGGTGCCACGCCCGGAAATTTGCCCGTCACTTATCTGGAGTGTCAGGTCTTGCCTATTCGTGACCAGATTTATGCCAAAAATGCTGGTGACATACCAACTGCCGCCAGACAGCAGGTCCAGCGGCGAGCCTGCACATCCTGCAAGGGTGGTGTCGCTGGTAAGCAAGGCCAACTCTGCCGCGATCGGATAGATCAGACCATTCTCCGACAGAATGCACCGCGCTTGCGTCAGGCGCAATGACAGCGATGTGGCGCGAATATCTATAAACCCGCTGCGCGGGGCGAACAGGCTAAGCCCTGCGCTGGACAGGGTTTCATCTTCCAGCCCCGGCAGGTCGATCATGGCTGTTTCCAGCCCCAGTTCTATCTGCCACTCTCGCGCTGGTCCTGTTGCGGTGACGGGCAAGACGGGCCGGAACAGCGTTGGGCGGCACAGGGTTGCCGGCTGGCCACTCAGGGCCAGTTCTGCCTGATTGCCCGCAAAGCGCAGTGCGCTGCCGTCATCGGCGACAAATGCACGCGCATCGTCCGGTTGCCCTGACAAGGTGGTTGTCACCCCTGCACGCAGCATATCTAGCGTATAGCCCTGCCGCGTAACCCCCAACACTTGCCCATCATCGCAATCCCAAAGATCGCTAAATCCGATTGCAAGGTTGGGATGCAGCGCAAGGCGCAGGTCAGGCGCGGTACGGTCTGCGATATGCGCAATCGCACTTTGCAAAACCACCGATCCATCCACGATCAACCCGGCCTGCATGGTCTGGGCAGTGCGCGGCAGGGGCGGCAAATCCATCGCAAGTGTCGTGCTGCCATCTGAAACAGGGCTGCGCAGCGATACGCTGCTCGCGCCATCTTCCGTGCGGATCAGCAGCAGCGCCTCGGCCCCTTTGGCCACAGCCTCTGCCCATGTCAGCGTGACCGCCCCCTCGCGCGACAGCGCAGGAGAGGCGAGAAGGCTGATGATGGAAAGAAAGGCAAAGGCAAGGCGCATCAGGGACTCCGTCAGTCATATGACACTCGGGATAGGCCATGACGCTGCCTTGCAGCAACAACAATTCCGTGAACGGCTTAGACCTCAGGCGCGCTCGGAATACTCGAATGTCTCGGTATTGACGACGATATCTTCATCCTGCCCGACAAAAGGCGGCACCAGAACGCGAACACCATTGTCCAAAACCGCAGGTTTGAAGCTGTTGGCCGCTGTCTGGCCTTTGACAACCGGCTCTGTCTCGACGATGCGGCACACCACTTTTTGCGGCAATGCCACATTCAGCGCCTCTTCGCCGTAATATTCCACCGTCACGGTCATGCCGTCTTGCAGGAACGGGCGACGCTCGCCCAGAATTTCTGCATCCAGCTCGACCTGCTCGAAGGTTTCCATGTCCATCACAACAAGACGGCCATCGGTTTCATACAGGAATTGCTGGTCTTTTTGTTCCAGCCGGACCTTTTCGACCTTGTCATCCGAACGAAACCGCTCGTTCAACTTGCGGCCATCGCGCAGGTTCTTCATTTCAACCTGTGCAAATGCGCCCCCTTTGCCGGGTTTCACATGGCTCACTTTGACAGCGGCCCAAAGCCCGCCATCATGTTCCAGAACATTACCGGGGCGAATTTCGTTACCATTAATCTTGGGCATGCGTGGACCTTGTCAAAACCTTGAACTTTTTTCGACCTTCCCTATATCGCGGTAACAGAAGGCGCGCAAGGAAGCGTTAGTCTTGTGTGAACCGCACCCATGCGCCCACAGCATGGCTGCTATGCGATTTCGATGTAGCGAATCAACGCATAAAAGGGCTATGCAGGCCCACGCGGTGAATGCAAGAGCAAGAATAAAGGAACTTGGAATGTTTGATGCGGCGGATGGAACAGCCTTTACGCATGAGCAAGGCGCGCGCGCTCGCAAACTTTTTGCGGCTGTCGTACTGGCCGCGCTGGATGATGCGATTGCAGATGACAAGAAATATGGCAACGGGCCAGAACAGATCGCACGTTGGGCACGCTCGCGCGATGGGCGCGAAGTGCTGAGCTGTGCAGGAATCGACCCGAATGAGCGCGTGGTTGCTGGTCTGATGGAATTCGTCGCCAAAGGCGTGCGCACATCGGTGGCACTGTCACGCGAAGAAAGCGAACGTCGCAACGCGGCGGCTGCGGCGGAAGCCGAAGCAGCGTAATCTGGTACAGCCTTTTTCGGCATGACAAACCCCGCACCTTTGGTGCGGGGTTTGTCATTTCAGTGGCCCCGTACGAAAGCCTCTATTCCCGCACTCAGGCAGACACCCCCAGCGCTTCGGCCAGAAAATCCAGCCGGTCCTGCCCCCAGAAGCGCGCCTCTCCGCTTACGAAGAACGGAACACCAAACACGCCTTCCGCCACGGCATCTTCCAGATTGCGCGGATAGATTTCAGCGCCTTGCAACATGCCGCTGAAGGCAAGGCCAGGGTCGAACCCTGCCGCGGACAGGCACGCGCGGATAACATCATCCTCGGCAATGTTGCGGTCTTCTTCCCAGCAGGCGCGGGTCAGCCCTGTCACAAGTTCCGCCATATCGCCGCCGCCCGCTTCTTGCGCGGCAATAATCGCATAAGAGGCAGGCGCAGGATTGGTGGGAAAGAAGGCGGGGCGCAGCTTGATCGGCAGATCAAGCCGGTCGGCCCAGCGTTGCAACTCTTGCAGGCGATAGGCTTTGCGGCTGTCATGCCGGTCTGCCAGCACTTGCCCGCCGGTGCGCGTAAACAGCGCGGTCGGGTCTAGCGGCTTGTAGCGCAGCGTGGCCCCTGCGGCCTGCGCGATCTGCGCAGGGCGCTTGCCTGCCATATGTGTCCACGGGGAAATCGGGCTGAGGTAGTAGTCAATATGCGTCATTGTCCGTCCTTTTGCGCTGCGAGGCAGTTTGCAAGACCGTAACGGGGTGGTAAGCGGTGTCAACTTTTCCGAATCCTGAAGGATGGCACGATGATCGATCGCTCGGAACCCAAACTGATTTCCGGTAACTCCAATGCACCATTGGCGAATGCTATCGCGCGCAGAATGTCGCTGCATAGGGGCATGTCCGTGTCCCTTGTCGATGCGCGGGTCGAGCGGTTCAATGATGGCGAGGTTTTCGTCGAAGTGTATGAGAATGTCCGCGGCGAGGATATGTTCATCATTCAATCCACCTCGAAACCGGCGAATGACCATCTGATGGAGTTGCTGATCATCGCGGATGCGTTGAAACGGTCATCTGCCGCGCGGATTACCGCAGTGATCCCGTATTTCGGATATGCGCGGCAGGACCGGCGCACCAAAGCGCGCACGCCCATTTCCGCCAAGCTGGTGGCGAATATGATCACACAGGCGGGGATTGAACGTATTTTGACGCTGGACCTGCATGCAGCGCAGATTCAGGGCTTTTTCGACATTCCGGTGGATAACCTCTATGCAGCGCCTGTTTTTGCACTGGATGTAAAGCATAACTTCCGTGGGCGGCTGCAAGATGTGACCATCGTATCGCCCGATGTGGGCGGCGTGGCACGCGCGCGCGAACTGGCCAAGCGGGTCGGCTGCGCGCTGGCGATCGTGGACAAACGGCGCGAGAAACCGGGCGAAGTGGCCGAGATGACCGTGATCGGCGACGTAAAGGGCAAGACCTGCATCATCGTGGATGATATTTGCGACACAGCGGGCACTTTGTGCAAAGCGGCGGAAGTGTTGATCGAGGCGGGCGCCACCGAGGTGCACAGCTATATCACCCATGGCGTGCTGTCCGGCCCGGCGGTAGAGCGGATTACCAAATCTGTCATGAAATCACTGGTGATCACAGATTCGATTGCGCCCACCGAGGCTGTGAAAGCCGCGCCCAATATCCGCATCGTCCCCACTGCGCCGATGTTTGCGCAAGGCATCCTGAACACATGGAAAGGGACATCGGTCTCTTCGCTGTTTGATACAGAAACACTGATGCCGATCTATGAAGGGCTTTACAGCGAGTAAGGCCGCGCGCGCCAGTGAGGGAAATCGCCACGCTGCCCCGGCCTTGCGCCGGGGCCTCTTGGCCAGCCGCGAGGTCCCGGCGCAAGGCCGGGACGGGCGTTGCAACGGAACCAGAGGGCATTATCCAGCTAAGAGCGGCCTTAATCGCGCTCTTTCTGCCTCAGCGCATCGCGGCGCTCGCGGTCTGCGCGGGGAAGTGACTCGTAGGAATCGAAATCATTGATATCCTTGCGGGATTTATGGCGTGATTTGTTCCAGCGCGACAGCCCAAGCCAGACCGCAAGCCCGACAGAGGCCCAGATCAGCCCCTGCACAAAAATATGCAGCCCCGGCACGAAATAACTCACCAGCGCGACAACCGCTGCACCAAGGGCAAATCCCAGCGCGACATAGGCTGTCGTCATCATCTCGACCACCAGCAGCCCTGCCGCGATCAGGCCCCAGATGATCCAGTCAGGCAGGGCAAACAAGTCCATTGCTTACATCTCTTTCAGAATGGCTGCGGCTTCGCGGAAGGAATTTGACGGCCCCCCCGGCAGCATGATCAGTTTGGCATTGCTGGATTTGGCCAGCCCTTCCAGCGCTTCAACCTGCATCCGCGCGGTCTGGAATGTCAGGGCATCGCGTGCGTTTTCCCCACCAAGCGAGTCCGAGATCACGCGGTTGGCTTCGGCATTGGCCTGCGCGATGGCGCGAATACCATCAGCGCGGCGCTGCGCCTCGTAGAGTTCAGCATCTGCGTTCAACTCGGTCGCGCGGCGCACACCTTCGGCGCGGGTAATGGCGGCGCGGCGTTCGCGTTCCGCTGCCAGCACTTCGGCCATCGCTTTTTGGGTTGTTTCATTCAGCCGCACATCGGTGATTTCCGAGCGTGAGATGCGAATGCCATAAGTCTTGCCTGCATCTTCCAACGCTTCAAGCAGTGCCACATTCAGCGACCCGCGATCTGATTGCACGGCATCCAGTTCCACCTTGCCCAGTTCCGAGCGCACGAGCGATTGAACCAGCCCGATCACCAACTCGTCAATCTTGTTCACGCGAAACACCGCCGCTTCGGGGTTGTCGATGCGGTACACCACCAAAAGCTGCGCCCCGAACACCACGTTATCTGCCGACACCACTTCCAGCGCGATATCGTTCAGCACCTGATCATTGACCGGCACTTTGGAATGCACGCGGTCGAGGAAGGGCACGATCACATTCACCCCCGCATCCAGCGTGCGGTGATACGCGCCCAAGCGAGTGACGACATAATTCTGTGACTGCGGCACAATCTTCAGCCCCAGAAGGACGATAAGCACCAGCACCACAACAAGCGCAAGAATAAGTTCCATGACATCCCCCAAGGACAAAATCTATTTCAAACAGATATGGCTGTTCAGCCTAACTACAATGACAAATCATACGCTGTCTTCGCTGGCAACACGTCGTGACAGCAGCATCAGTCCCAAAGCTGTGCACGAACACAGGATCATCCCGAAAATCAGCGGCAGCGGCGTGCCGTCATAGGCCAGCGAAATCGGCACTGCGATCAGCACCGACCCAACTGTTGACAGCGACATGACCACCGAAGACCCAATGCCCGCCATATGCCCCAAAGGCTGCAAGGCCAGCGCATTAAGATTGCCAAATGTCAGCCCGATGGAAAAGAACGCTGTGCACATAAAGGCAAAGAACAGCGCGAAATCCCATGGTGCAGGCAGGCCAAGGTTGATCAGGAACAAAAACACCACCGACACACTGGCTTGCCAGAAAAACGCATAGGTGGCGATTTTGCGCATGCCAAGGCGCATAACCAGTTTCGCATTGGCCACACTGGCCGTTCCCGCCACCAGCGCGGTCGCGGCAAACCAGAAAGGAAAGGTGGCCGCGCGGTCATAGACATCTTCAAAGATCATCGGCAGGTTCGAAAGCCATGCAAACAGCGGCGCAAAGGCGAAGGTCAGCGCCACGACATAGACCATGACCGCGGGATTGGTGACAATTTCGACGAGCGCAGACCCAATGGCGCGGGGCCGCAGGGCGCGACGGTTTTCAATCGCCAGCGATTCCGGCTGGCGGATCATAAGCCACAGGCCAGAAATCAGGCCAAAGCCCACAAAGGAAAAGAAGATCATCCGCCAGTTCGACAGCCAGATAATTCCCGCCCCGATCGAAGGGGCAATCGCAGGCACCAGCACGAACAGCGTCATGATGATCGAGGTGACACGCGCCATTGCGCGGCCCGAATACAAATCCCGTACCATTGCCGTGGCCACCACGCGCGGGGCCGCCGCCCCCAGCCCTTGCAGGAAGCGCGCGGCCAGAAGCGATTCGATGGACCATGCCTGCATCGCCAGCAACGCACCTGTCAGATAGACGGCAATCCCCACCAGCAACACCGATTTGCGCCCGAACGCATCTGACACAGGCCCGCAAACCAGCGTGCCCAGCCCCAGCCCGAACACGAAACTTGCAATCACCAACTGGCCGCGCGCGGGCATATCTGGCGACAACTCCAGCCCGATGGCGGGCAGCGCAGGCAGCATCGCGTCGATCGAGAATGCCACGGTCGAGGTCAGCATCGCCATCAACGCGACAAACTCGCCAAAGCGCAGGGGCCGCGTGGGCGAGAAAGCGCCCCTCATTCGGACGATCCGGTCAATTCGTCAATCACACCCTGCCACAATTCGGTCGGTTGCGCGCCCGAGATGGCATATTGCTGGTCCAGCATGAAAAACGGCACCGCCTGAATGCCCCGCGCGCGGGCCGCGCGGTCTGCCTCGCGGATCATGTCGCAATCGGCATCCGTGCCCAGCAGGCGCGCGGTCAGATCACGCCCCAGCCCTGCCTGCGCTGCCAGATCCAGCAACACATCATGGCTACCGATATCGCGCCCCTCGCAGAAATAGGCACGGAACAGACCACTGACGATTGCGCCCTGCCGCCCTTCCAGCCCTGCCCAATGGATCAGACGGTGCGCATCCAGTGTGTTTGGGGTGCGGGTGATGGCGGGCAGGTCGAATTTCAGGCCCGCATCCTCGGCGGCGTGAAGGACAGGGGCATAGGCGTCCAGAACGCCTTGGTCCCCGCCGAATTTCAGCGACAGATAGTCTTGCCGCGCCATGCCTTGCGCGGGCATGTCGGGGTTCAACTGGAACGGGTGCCAGCGTATCTCGAACGGGTGATCGGGGCGCGATTCCAGCGCGCGGCCAAGGCGCGTCTTGGCAATATAGCACCACGGGCAGATGGGATCGGACCAGATATCGAGTGTGATCATGCGCCCCCTCCCTGATAGCTGTCGCGCAGCGCGCGGCGGGACAATTTGCCATTCGCACCGCGCGGCAAGCTGTCGCAATGGCGATACAGGCGCGGCTGCTTGTAGCGCGCCAGCCTCTCGGCGGCATAGGCTTGCAGCGCTTCTTCATCCAGCGGCGCATCGGCAGTGTAGAAGGCGGCAATCACGCTGACCCCTTCGCGCACGCTGACTTCCGCGCAGGCAATGTCATGGATCGCGGGATGGCTGGCCAGCGCGCGTTCTACTTCCAGCGGCGAGACGCGAAAACCGCCTGCATTCATCATGTCATCATTGCGGCCCCGATAGGCAATCGCGCCGTCCTGCGCCATCTGGCCGCGATCGCCCGTCACGAACCACTCGCCCAGCAAGGGCAGCTGTGGTGCGCCGTCTTGCAGATAGCCCAGCATCAGCCCCGGATCGCTGCGATGGATGGCCAGCATCCCTTCGCTTTCGCGCGGAAGGGGGGCGCCCGCGTCATCCAGAATGGCAATCTTGCGCCCCTCTTGCGGGTAGCCTGCCACACCTGCGGGCGCGGGGCGCGCGGGGCTGGCGGAAATGTAGGTCGAGCATTCGGACATGCCAAGCGCCTCGTAAATCTCGCGCCCTGTTGCTGCGCGCCATGCGTCGCGGGTGACATCGGGCAGTTTCTCGCCCGCCGACAGCCCATGCCGCAGGCGCGGCAAGTCCAGCGCGCGGCCCTCTTTCAGCAACTGGCGGTACACACCGGGAACACCGGCAAAAAGGGTCGCATCAAAGCGTTTCAGCATCAGCGCAAGGGGCGCGCCCGCATCCGGAATCAGGGCTGTCGCGCCGATGGCCCAAGGGTCCATCAAGCCCGTGCCCAGCGTATAGGTCCAGTTGAACGCGCCTGCATGCAGCATCCGGTCGTCCGGCGTCAGGCCATACCAGCCGTCCCACATCATCCGCCGCGCCCAGACAGCGCGATGGGCATGCACCACCGCACGCGGGCTGCCCCCGCTGCCAGAGGTGTAGATGATATACCCCGCGCGATCAGGGCTGCCCATGTGCCAGTCACACGGGGGCAAATCCTGCATGGCGTGCAAATCGGATTGCGCCAGAACAGGGGCCGGATGGTCTGGCAGGGCCACGCCTTCAGCCCCCAGCACCAGCGCGGGCGCGATCTCATGGGAAATGCGCGTAATCTCTAGCACTGTCAGTTGGGTGGAGGTGGGAACCGGCACCAGACCGGCAGCAATCGCGCCCAGATAGGCCACTGGAAAATCCACTGTATTGCCAAGCCGCATCAGCACACGGTCACCGGGCTGCAAGCCTGCGGCCAACAAGCCCTGCCCCGTGCCGCGCACGGCGGCAATCAGGCGGGCATAAGACCACCGCTCGGCCCCGCTGGCGCGCAGGATTTGCAGCGCGCTTTTGTCAGGGGTGGCAGCACCTGCGGACAGCACATATTGCGCCATGTTAAACGGCGCGGGGCATCGCTCGGGGCGGGTCGGATCAGTGAGGGACAACATGCGCCCAGAGCTACGCGCGCGCCATGACAGTTGCAAGCCCAAGCCGCCTTGCGTAAAGGACAAAACATGACCAGACCAGATGACCCAACGCTGCTGAAAATCGCGCGCACCACCGGCGTGACCGAGGCGGCGCAACCCATCGACCTTGCGCTGCGCGTGCGTGACCTGCGCAAGGCGCGCGGCTGGACGCTGGAACAGGCCGCGACTGCGGCAGGGCTGGCGCGTTCGACCCTGTCAAAGATCGAGAATGGGCAGATGTCGCCCACCTATGACGCGCTGAAGAAACTGGCGCAGGGCTTGGAAATATCTGTGCCCCAACTGTTCACGCCCCCCGCACAGCAACCCGCCAGCGGGCGCATGACACTGACGCGCGCCGATGAAGGCGTGGTGCAGCCCACCCCCACCTATGACCACAGGTTGCTGGCCGGACAATTGAGCCAGAAGAAAATGCTGCCCTATCAGGCGCAGGTGCGCGCCCGCGACATGGCCGATTTCGACGGCTGGGTGCGCCATGGCGGCGAGGAATTTCTATATGTGCTGACGGGTGAAATTCGGCTGCTTACCGAATTCTATGCGCCCATCGACATGCGGCGCGGTGACAGCGCCTATTATGACGCGAGCATGGGCCATAACGTCATCTCTCTGTCGCGCGAGGATGCGCAGATATTATGGGTCACATCGCTGGAATGAACGGCACGCTGCGCTGGATTTGACGCATGCAGCACATCGCCCCCTGGTGGCCTGCCGCTCAGCGATAGCCGCAAAACACGCGTGTCCACCAATTTACGAGATATATGCAATGGCGGCTTTGAGGGCTTTTCAGACATACCTTGCGCGGAACAAGGGGTGCAGGCCCGCCGCGCCTCAAAGGGCCGCACCCACGGCACTACACGGCTTTGCACCAAAAAAGTCAGCGTCCGCAAAACTGACTTTCGTCATGCAGGGCGGCATCTTGTGTCGGCCATAAAACACTAACTGTCGCTGGTTTCGGTCAGTTGCCGCACCGCGTAATCGGCCGCATCGTCAAAGGGTTTCAGCACCACACTCGCGCCCTTGCCCAGCAGGTCCTCTGCCTCGGCCACTTGCTGCACTGACAAAAACACCTTGCCCTTGTAATTCGCCGACTTCAGCCCGTGCAGCAGCGCAAGCTGCGGGTCAGCCTCGGTCAGGGCACCACGGTCGCGCGGCACGGCAGATACAACCGCCTGTACGCCTGTCAGGTCCAGATGCGCCACGAATTCAGGGTCAGTCGCATCGCCATAGCTGGCTTCCAGCCCCATGCGCCGCCAGTTGACCAGCGCTTCAGGGTCAAAATCGATGCCCAGTACGCGGTAGCCTTTGTCATGCAGCTTGTTGCCAATGCGGCAGCCATAGCGTCCCAGCCCGAAGATGATGAAATCCACATTGCGCGCATCGTCCACACTTTGGGTGTCGTCTTGTTCGCGGTGGGGTTGCTTGCGCTCGAACAGGCCCAGATACGGCTCGCACATCTCGAACAGTTTGTGCGACCATGTGATCATATAAACCGACAGCGCAATGGTCACGAGGCCCACCAGCGTAACCAGCCCCATGGCTTGCTGGCCCACATGGCCGATGGTAATACCCATCGCCATGAAGATCAGCGAGAATTCGGAGATCTGCGCCACAGTCAGACCGGCCAGAAAGCCTGTGCGCTTGCGGTAGCCCATATAGCCCATGATCGCCAGAACGATCAGCGGGTTGCCGATCAGCACGAACAGCGACAGCACAATCGCAGGGCCGATCTGGTCGCCGAGGGTGGAGAGTTGCAGAGACGCGCCCAGATTGATGAAAAAGAACAAAAGCAGGAAATCGCGCAAGGATGCAAGGCGCGAAGAAATCGCTTCTCGATACTCGGTCGAGGCCAGTGACACACCCGCCAGCAAGCCCCCCAATTCCTTGCCAAAGCCCAGCACATCGCCAAGTGCTGCAAGGCTGGCCGCCCAGCCCACTGCAAAGATGACCATCAATTCGGGCGAGCGCGCGATCTGGCCCAACAGCGGGCTGGCGATATAGCGGATGAACACAACCACCGCGCCCACCATGACTGCACCGCCGATGAAAACCTGCGCGACATCCCAAATACCGCCTGCATCCTCGCCCATGCCAACCCCGATAGCCGACAGGGTGACCATGGCCAGCACTACGAAAATATCCTGCACAATCAGGAATCCCAGCGCGATCTTGCCATGCAATGCGCCGATTTCCTGCTTGTCGGACAACAGCTTGACGATGATGATGGTGGATGAAAACGTCAGCGCAATCGAAATATACAGCGACGTTACCGGATCAAGCCCCAACGCAAGGCAGATCAGATAGCCGAAAAACGCGGTAAAGGTGACCTGTCCCAGCCCTGTCGCCACGGCCACGCGGCCCAGATTGCGCACAAGGCTGACATCCAGCTTCAGCCCGACCAGAAACAGCAGCACTGCAATTGAAATCTGGCTGAGGGTCTCGATAAACTCGGTTGACGAGACCAGCCCCAGCGCATCCGGCCCTGCCAGCACACCCACTGCAATGAACGCCACAACAAGCGGTTGGCGCAACAGAAGGCCCACAAAGCCCACACCTGCGGCCAGCAACACAAGAAGTGCGATTTCATAGAAGACAGAGGCAAAACTGGTGTCCAAGGCATCCTCGCTGCGATCAACCTGTGATAATTGCCACTCCTAACCCGATTCAGCCTGTCGCGCCAGTCTGCCCACCGTGGTGTACCGGCAAATCAGCCGCCGCCAGCACGGACTCGACCTGCGCCGCCCAATCGCGCCCGCGTGGCAGCAGTGCTGCGCGGTGGTCTTGCCAGCGGCGTGCAAGCTCTTGCAAAATAGCCGCATTTGCGGCGACAGCCTCGATCAGGCACCAGCGGTTCCACTCATAGGCAATGCTCCAGCCTGCCTCGTCCAGCCGCGCTTCGGGCAGGCGGTAGTGAAAAGTCGGGCGTGCGCCTTTCAGATGCGCATCTGGCACAGCGCCAAGCGCATCGGGGCACAAATACTGCAAGGCAGGCAGCATATCCAGCCCGTAATTACGCGAGGGCGCGTGCGTGGCATATATGCGGGCGAAGTGCTCCACACTCCACCCTTTGGCCGGCGCCAGTACATCGGTCAAATCCAGCGGCCACGGGTCCACAAAGGGCAGTACACGGCGGGCAGGGTCTATCGGGTCGGACTGGCGCAACCACGGCTCTAGCAGGGCATAGGCGCGCGCCACCTCGACCAGCCCAGCCCCATCGGGGCCGGGCAGTTCAGGGTTCAGATGCAGGCCAAAACCGTAGGCCAGCCGCGCGCGCGTCCCCAGCGCACCGGCCTTGCGCAGCGCCGCCACCAGCCGATCTGCCTGTGGCAGATCACCATGCGCCAGCGGTGCCGTCACAATCTCGACCGGAACCAGCCCACCCAATGCCTGCGCGGCCAGATCCTCGGCCCATTTCTTTTGCAACGAGATGTCGAGTTCAACTTTGACATCCCCGAACTGCCCACCACTGAGTTTCAAGTCACGGTCATTCAGCGGCACAAGCCTGCCGCCCCAAAGCTGCTGGACGACCTGCGCGGCCCCCTCGACAGACAGTCCTGCAAATTCGATCTCGATGCCAGTCTTGCGCCCTGCGCTGGACTGGCCTGCATGGTTTGGCAAAGGCAGAAAGGGATCGGTTGGAATATTATCATGAATCATTTGGGCCGCATCCTTGCTTGCGCGTCTTAGTCCTTCACCGCTTCCAGTCCAGCCTCGCCCATCAGGCGGTAGACCCAAGCCATAGTGCCGTCTTCCAGCTCTAGCAGATCGCGGCGGTAGCGTCGGCCTGTGCGCTCGTATCGGTCAAGGCGGATCATCTCGGACGGGGTGACGCGAAAGCGCACGCCATGCAGCACCATATCGGGCGCATCGCGCAAATCACGGCGGTGGCGCTGCCAGCCCCGCAGCGCGGCTGGTTCCGCCGGAAGATGGCGGCCCAGCACGACAAAGCGCACAAAAGGGTTGGTCAGGGTGGCAAAGCCGAAGACATACGCGTGCCCGTGTGGCGGGGGCGGGGCATTGGCGTCAAGGCGCGGCAGATAGACCGGCGCGCGGGTAACCATCAGCCACGACAGCAGAACCACCACGCTCAGCGCCGCCGCAAGAATGATTTTCCAGTCAAACACAAACATGCCTTATCATATACGGTTCGCTAACTGGGGAAAGGGGGCTGCGTTTCTTCCATAGCAGCTAGGACGCGATCGGGAATGCGGAAAGCGGCTGTTTTGCGGGACTTTTCAGCCATTCGCGCGGAGTCGAGGCGCGTAGCGCCGCCGCGCATCGCCGGGCCGTCCCCCGGCACGGCGATCTGGCTTGGCTACGCGCAAAGCCCTGATCTTACGCGGATTTGGCTGGCATAAAGTTATCCAGCATAGATCGGGGATCGCCGCACCACGGCCCGACGCTGCGCGGCTTGGGTCACGTCTTCAATGTCCGCCAAGCCCTCGAAACTGCCACCCAATTTCTTTCGTCACCCCGCCCCGTGCTGCGGCAGGGCTTTCGCCGCCAGTGTCGCGCGCCGCTTGCGCAGCACTTCCCAGATATACAGCGCCATCGCTGCCCAGATCATCGGAAAGGCCACCACGCGCCCCCCTTCAAACGGTTCGCGGAAAATGAACACTGAAATCAGAAAGATCATGGTGGGAATCGAATAGCTGGAAATCGCAATCGTGGACAGGTTCAGCCCCTTTGCACCATTGGCATACAAGATCAGCGGCACTGCCGTAATCACCCCGCAGCCCAGCAACAGCGCCCAATCCAGTGCGCTGGCTTGCGCTGCATAAAGCACACCTTGCGTCTGCGCCCATGCCAGATAGGCCAGCGCCACTGGCAGCAGGATCAGCGCCTCCAGCGCAAAGCCCTGATTGGGGCCAATGGGCAGGGCGCGTTTGAAAAACGCATAGCTGCCCCAACTGAACACGATCAAAAGCGCGCCCAAGGGCAGGCTGCCTGCCTCAACTGTCAGCACCACCACTGCCAGCGCGGCCAGGGCCACCGCACCCCATTGGCGCAGCGACAGTTTCTCGCCCAGCAGGGTTGCACCCAGAAAGACGCTGAAAATCGGGTTAATGTAATAGCCAAGGGCAGCTTCCATCGCCTGCCCCGACTGGATCAGCCAGACATAAGTGCCCCAGTTGACCGAGATCAGCGCCGCCGTCACGCAGGCCATGCCCAACATGCGCGGGGTGCGAAAGGCCGCGCGCAAATCTGCCGTGCGCCCCAGCCAGATCAGCCATGCCAGCGCAACCGGCACCGCCCAGATGACGCGATGCGCGATCACCTCGATTGTGGGGACATGCTCCAGCGCCTTGAAATAGAACGGCAAGCCGCCCCAGATCAGAAACGCAGCAGCGGCAAAGGCAAAGCCGCGCGGGGTATCTTCACTCATGCCCAAGCCCCGCTTGCACGGCGGCCATGAACGCCGCGCCGCGCTTCTCGAAATCGGGGTATTGGTCGAAACTGGCTGCCGCAGGGGCCAGCAGGACGACATCGCCCGCCTCTGCCTCGGCCATGGCGCGGGCTACGGCAACCTCCATCGTTTCGCAAATTTCATGCTCGGTGCGGCCCAGTTGCAGCGCAAACTCGCGTGCGGAATGGCCGATCAGATAGGCTTTGCGCACGCGGCCCAAATGGGGGGCAAGGGCTGCGATGCCGCCATCCTTGCCCAAACCGCCCGCGATCCAGCGGATTTTGTCGAAAGCCTGCAAAGCTTGCGCGGCACTTTCCACATTGGTGGCCTTGGAATCGTTGATGTAGCGCACCCCGCCCGCTTCGGCCACTTGCTGGCTGCGATGGGGCAGTCCCTTGAAGGTCAGGAACGCGTCTTCGATCATGCGCGGCGCAAGGCCAAGGCTGCGCGCCACCGCATAGGCGGCGCAGGCATTCTGGTGGTTATGCGCACCGGGCAGGCCCGCGATTGCGCGCAGATCGATCGAGGCCATCTGCTTGCCGCGCCGGTATTCCGACAAGAAGCCTTTGCGGGCAAATACATTCCACCCCGGCCCCGCCAGCTTTTGCCCAGAAGAGATGCGGATGACCCGCGCATCCTCTGGGGCTTGTGCGACTTGGCCCGCAAGAAACTGCCCTTCCAACTCATCCACACCGATAACGGCACGGTCTGGCCCGCCTTCGGCAAACAGGCGGCGTTTGGCCGCGAAATAGCCCCCCATACCATTGTGGCGGTCCAGATGGTCGGGCGACAGGTTGGTGAAGACAGCAACATCAGGGGTCAGCGCACGGGCAAGTTCCAACTGGTAGCTGGACAGTTCCAGCACCACCACTTCGCCGTCGCGCAAAGGGTCAATTGACAGCACACCCTTGCCGATATTGCCCGCCATCTGCACAGGGCGGCCCGCCTCTTGCAAGATATGGTGGATCAGGGCCGTGGTTGTCGATTTCCCGTTGGAACCCGTGACCGCCACCACTTTGGGCGGCTGTTCAAACTCTATCGTTTCAGATGTGGCGAAGCTGCGGAAAAACAGGCCGATGTCATTGTCCACCGGCACGCCCGCGGCATAGGCGGCAGCAATGATGCGGTTGGGCGCGGGGTAGAGATGCGCAATGCCCGGACTGGTGATCAGCACCGCCACGCCAGACCAGTCCACGCGGGCCAGATCATGCAGGTCAATGCCCGCCTCCTCGGCCTTGGCGCGTGCTTCCGGGCTTTCATCCCATGCCAGCGGAATGGCCCCGCCCGCGCGCAGGGCCGCGCATGTCGCAAGCCCCGACCGGCCCAGACCCAGAACAGCCACATTCTGCCCCTCATAGCCCTGCACAGCAATCATGATGCACCCTTTTTATGTCCGGCCAATGCGGCCTGTTCGCGCGCCCTGTCTGGGCCAAGTTGATACGACACGCAAGGCCCAGCCCCTTGGGGTTGTGGTTTTCATTGAGGGCTGCGCCAAACTGCGCTACCCTTGCTGCAACGCAGCATGAGGGGCGCCATGTCGGGAATCTTTGTCATTATCGCCGCTTTGGGCGCGCTGATCTTTCTTGCGTATCGCGGGCTAAGCCTGCTGCTACTCACCCCGGCGTTGGCTGTTCTGGCCGTTCTGGCCAGCGAAGGCGGGCCGCTGCTGGCCAGCTATACGCAAATTTTCATGCAGGCTATGGGCGGCTTTATCATCCAGTATTTCCCGCTGTTTCTGCTGGGCGCGGTCTTTGGCAAATTGATGGAGGCGTCAGGCTCTGCCCGCGTGCTGGCAGATGGCATTATTCGGCGGCTGGGGCCAGCGCGCGCGATTCTGGCAGTGATCCTGTCTTGCGCGATCATGACCTATGGCGGGGTGTCGCTGTTTGTGGTGGCTTTCGCAGTCTGGCCCATCGCCTCGGCCCTGTTCCGAGAGGCGGAGTTGCCCAAAGTCCTGATACCCGCCACCATTGCGCTGGGGGCGTTCACCTTTACCATGACCGCACTGCCCGGCACACCGGCCATCCAGAACGCGATTCCCATGCCCTATTTCGGCACCACCCCCTTTGCCGCGCCGGGCTTGGGCGTGATTACGGGTGCGCTGATGCTGGCGCTTGGCTGGGGCTGGCTGGAATACCGCGCGCGTGCCCTTGGGCCGGGCTATGGCGAAGAAGAGGCCGCGGCACAGGCGCGCAACACTGGTAGCGCGCCATCCCTGCCCATTGCCGCAGCACCGCTGGTGCTGGTTCTGGTGCTGAATCTGGCCTTTACCTTTGTGCTGATCCCTATGATGGACACAAGCTATCTGGAACAGCCGCAATTCGGGGAAACGGATATTGGCGCGTTGCGTGGTGTGTGGTCGATCATCGCGGCGCTGACGCTTTCATCCTTGGCGCTGGTGGCCATGAACTGGGCGCGCCTGTCCAAAGAGCTGTCAGAGACGCTGGACGCAGGCGCGAAAGATTCGCTGAAGCCAATTTTCAACACGGCATCCTTGGTGGGGTTCGGCGCGGTGATTGCCTCGCTTTCTGCCTTTGCGCTGATCCGAGACTGGGTGGTGACAGCGGGCGGGGATAACCCTCTGATCTCGCTTGCCATCGGCACCAGCTTGCTGGCGGGTATGACCGGCTCTGCCTCTGGCGGGATGTCGATTGCGCTGTCCACTTTGGGCGCGACATATCTGGAAATGGGACAGGCGGCAGGCATCTCGCCGCAATTGCTGCACCGCGTGACAGCCGTGGCCACAGGCGGGCTGGACGCGCTGCCCCATAACGGCGCGGTCATCACACTGCTGACAATCTGCGGGCTGACACATCAGCAAGCCTATAAGGATATTGCCGTGGTGGCGGTGATCATCCCGCTTGTGGCGCTGGCGGTGCTGATCACATTGGGCACGCTGCTGGGCAGTTTTTGAGATTGTGGGTTTTGATAATTTCTAAGCGCGGAATCAAGGCGCAACGCGCCGCCGCGCATTGCCGGGCCGCCCACGGGCACGGCGATTTGGCCACCACCAGCGCAAAGCTCTAATCTTTCGCGGATTTGGCCAGCATAAAGTGATATAGCACAGACCGCGTATCGCCGCACCGCGGCCCGACGCTGCGCGACGACGCAGCCGTTGCACACTTTGTATCATTTCTGCCTTCGCGTGTCCTAGGACAGTCGGTTACCCCTGCACCCCCTGCCAGACGTCGAAGATATAGCGCGCGGTCATCAGGTCCAGATGCGCGCCGCCGCCATTCTTGCAGATGGTGATTGCCTCTGCGTCTGGTCGGGTGAAGCTGCCTGAGGCAATATCGTAGAAATCGGCACGGATGTCGTCGCGGGTGATAACCCCGCGCGCCAGCGGGTCTTTCATCTCGCCGATATGGTCCAGCACGGTCCGGCGATTGTCCACAAACAGCGCGGCGCGCAGAAGGGCCGTATCATCCACCTCGCGCATGTCGGGGCGGAAGGCGCCGATCAGGTCCAGATGCTGGCCGGGGCGCAGCCACGCGCCCTGTATCAATGGCTCGCGGCTCATGGTGGCGGTGCAGATGATATCTGCGCCTTCTACCGCGCGCTGCAAATCCGCCTCTGGCTGAACGCCCGCGACATCGCGGGCGAATTGCGCAGCACTTTCAAAATTACGCGCCCAAACTGTGAACTGCGCCTTGGGAAACAGGGCGCGGTAAGCTTCTAACATGCTGCGCGCGACTGTGCCCGCGCCCGCAATCGTGATCTTGCGGCTGTCAGGGCGCGCCAGCATACTGGCCGCAAACAGGCTGTCGCCTGCGGTTTTCCATTTTGTGACAAGGTGGAAATCCAGCAACGCCTGCAACGTGCCATCACTGTCGGAATACAGCGCCACCCCGCCATTCACCGCCGCCAGCCCCTTTTGCGCATTGCGCGGAAAGATGGTTGCGGTCTTGACCAGCGCGCCCATGCCATCGATCCACGCCGCGCGCGACAGTAGTGTGTCATCGCCGCGATAAAGGAATGTGTCGTCCAGTTCCGCCGGGGGGCGGGCATGGGCGCGTTCAAAGGCTGCAAGCAGCCCGCGCCAGTCCAGATGCGCATCAATCTCGGCAGTGATAATGGGCAGGGTCATTGCGCCAGCGCTTGCGCATGAAAGGCGACATGATCGGCCATGAAACTCGCAACAAAGAAATAGCTGTGGTCATAGCCCGCCTGCATGCGGAACACGCCGGGCTGGCGGCGCGCGGCCATTGCATGGGCCAGCGCCTCGGGGCGCAAAAGGTCCAGAAACTGGTCTTTGCTGCCCTGATCTATCAGCAGCTGACTGCGCAGCCCCACGTCGCGCATTAAAAGCGTGGAATCATGCGCGGCCCACAGGCTTTCATCCGCGCCCAGATAGGCGGTGAACTGCTTGCGGCCCCAATCGCTGGCAGTGGGGTTGGCAATGGGCGCAAAGGCCGAGACAGAGGCGAAACGGTCGGGCAGGCGCATGGCCAAAGTCAGTGCGCCATGCCCGCCCATCGAATGGCCGGTAATGGCTTGCCGGTCTTCTTCCAGCGCGAAATTGGCCATCAGCACGCGGGGCAATTCTTCTGCAATATAGTCCCACATGCGGAAATGCGCGGCCCACGGGTCTTGCGTGGCATTGACATAGAAGCCCGCACCCTGCCCCAGATCATAGGCGGTATCATCCGCCACCCCCTCGCCGCGCGGCGAGGTGTCGGGGAACACCACGGCCAGCCCGTGCCGTGCGGCATGTTCCTGCATATGCGCTTTGGTCATGGCATTTTCATGTGTGCAGGTCAGTCCAGAGAGATACCACAGCACAGGCACAGGGTGCAGTCGCGCCTCGGCGGGCATGAACAGGCCAAAGGTCATATCGCAGCCGGTGGCGCTGGAGGCATGCCGATACACGCCCTGCACCCCACCAAAACAGGCATTCTCTGAAAGAGTTTCCATCATCATTCCCCTGATTTTGGGCCAACCTGTCAGAAGCTGGTGACCCATGCAATGACAACCGGCACGGTTGCAATACTGACCAGTGTCGAGACAAAGATCGTGGCCGAAACGCGCGCAGGCCCGGCATTGTAATGCTGCGCCAGAATAAAGACATTGCCCGCCACCGGCAGGGCGGCAGCGGCAATCAGAACACCTGCTGCTTGCGGATCAACCTTGAACAGCACAAGCGCGGCAAAGGCGGTCAGCGCGGGGTGCAAGACCAGTTTACCGAAGGAAAGCCAGCTGACGATCGCCAGCCGTTCAACTTTTTTATCGGCCAGCGACGCGCCAATGGCAAATAGCGCGCAGGGGGTGGCCGCGGCCCCCAGCAGCGTCAGGAAGTCATTGGCGATGACAGGCATCGCAAAGCCTGTCGCCGCCCAAGCCAGCCCCAGAACCATCGCCACAACCATCGGGTTCTTTGCCACTGCAATCAGCAATTTGCGCGGCAAAGCGCTGTCCACCCGCCCGTCGCGTGACAGGGTGATGATAACCGTGAACAGCGACGAGAACACGATCATGTCAATCGTCAGGATCAGCAGCACCATCGGCACAGAGCTTGGCCCCAGCAACACAATCAGCAGCGGCACCCCCAGAAAGCCTGTATTGCCGATGATCGAGCAATGCGCTTCTATCAGCGCCTCTTCCATACGGGCGCGGCGCAGAAAGGCAATCGCCATGACCAGCACATACAGCGCCGCACAGGCCCACAGATAGGCGGCAGCAGCGCGCGGGTCCAGCAGGTCCGACAGCGACAGATTCGCCGCAAAGCCGAACAACATGGCGGAGAGGGCGAAATAGAACACGAATTTGGTCAGATAGGCCGTGGCCTCGGGCGGGAAAAACCCGGCCCGTCCGGCACCAAAGCCCAGACCGATCAGGCCGAAGAACGGAAGGGTTTTCAGGAATATCTCAATCATGCTCTGAACGTGTTAACATGCGATTCTGTGCCGCGCCATAGAGGGCGGCTTTTCCTGTGCCGCGCAAGGCCGTATCTTCATCCGAAAAAGGGGGTGTCATGACCGCACCAGCCACCGCGATCAGACCAGGGCGCAAATACGAGCAGGTTCTTGACGGGGCAAGGACCGTATTTGTGGCCATGGGCTATGAGCGCGCCAGCGTTGATGAAATCGCGCGCGTGGCAGGCGTGTCGAAAGCCACGCTTTACGCCTATTTTCCCGAAAAACGCCTGCTGTTCACCGAAGTCTACCGCACCGAAATCTTGCGGCTGGCAGATGCGGCGGTGGAATTATCGGGCGCGAACCCGCCAGACATTGCCCTGCGCGAGGCCGCGCGCCGGATACTGGCCTATCTGACATCGGATTTCGCGCTGGCCATGTATCGCATCTGCGTGGCCGAATCACAGCGCTTTCCCGAAATCGGGCAGGCGTTTTATGAAAGCGGGCCGGAACTGGGGCGCGCGCGGCTGGGGGCCTATCTGCGCGGGGCGCAGGCGCGCGGGCAGGTGCGGATTGACGATATCGATCTGGCCGCAGACCAGTTTTTCCAACTGTGCCAAAGCACGATCTGCGATCGGATTTTATGCGGGGTGCAGACACACTTCTCCGAAGCGGAATTGGCGCGCATCGTCAATGGCGCAGTCGAGACCTTCATGGCGCGCTACGGCGCGTGATCAGGGCGGGGACGCAGTCCCGGGCTTGACCCGGGACCTCGCGGCTGGCCCAGAGGCGCCGGGTCAAGCCCGGCGCGGCCGCGCGGTCAACTGATCTCGAACACGCCCTCGACCTCGACCGCGACGCCCAATGGCAGCGATGGCGCACCGACTGCCGCGCGGGCATGGCGGCCTGCCTCGCCAAACACCGCGACCATCAGATCGGACGCCCCGTTCACCACTTTGGGCTGGTCGGTAAATTCTGGGGTGCAGTTCACAAACCCTGTCAGCTTGACCACACGCCGCAGCCGCGTCAGATCGCCCCCGCAGGCCGCGCGCAGCTGCGCAATCAGGGCCAGTCCACAGGCCTGCGCGGCGCCCACGCCGTCATCCACGGTCAGCCCATCGCCCAGTTTGCCGCAAATCAGGCCATCCGCGCCCGCGCTGATCTGCCCCGATACGAAAACCAGAGAACCGCTTTGCACAAAAGGCACATAATTGGCGGCAGGTGCCGGGGCATCGGGCAGGCTAAGGCCAAGTTCACTCAGGCGCTGTTCAATTGCATTGCTCATGGGGGTTTTCCTGTCTGGTGTCATGTAAGCGGCAATATGCACAAAAACAGGGGCAAAAGGCCAGCCCTAGACGGGCTTGCGGGGTTTGCGGCTGAAAACCATTTTTTGCGACACCAGTTTCTCGGACGGCCCGATCCATGCATAGGCCAGCAGCGAGGGTTCCAGATCCGCCACGGTGATCCTGTGCATCTGCCCCGGCAAGTTGAAGATCATCGAGCCGGGCACATAAACGCCTTGATCATTTTGCGACATAGCGCCTGACAGGCAGATATAGCTTTCTGTGATCCCGTCATGTGCATGTGCGGGATAGATGCACCCGGGCGCAAACAGCACCAACCCCAGAATGATCTGGTCGCTTTGCACCGGCCCTGTCGGCCCCACAAGTTCGGCATAGGCGTATTTCTGGTCCAGCCCGCGCGGCACTTTTTCATACCCGTATTGCCACGACAACTGATCACACAGCCCGTCAATGCTGCGGATCACCCGCGACATTGCGCCCCCGCGCCCCTGATCCAGCGCGCGTTGCAGGTGCAATGTCACGGGTTTTCGCGCCGCATCCGTGTCGCGCAGCGCCGGATTGGCGCGCAGAACCGCAGTTATGCGTTCGCGCACAAGCCGCTGGTGCGAGCGTATCTTGGCGCTGCCGCCCGCAGGCAACATCCGGTACATTTCCAGAAAATCGCGCAGAAGATAGCCCCAAGCGGGGCGGTCTGCCAAATGCGGCGCGTGATGTGGTGCTGCGGTCTCCATATGCCGAAACTGGCGCATGCATACCGCACCCGCGCGCTTGCGCGCGACACGGGCTGGCCTGTCCGCGACAACGCGCCTTAGACCAGACGCGACACCTCGACCGCGGCGCGCACGAAATCGGCAAAGAGCGGGTGCGGATCGAAGGGTTTTGATTTCAATTCGGGGTGGAACTGCACACCAATGAACCAAGGGTGGCCTTCATGCTCGACAATCTCGGGCAATTTTCCATCGGGCGACATGCCAGAGAAGGTCAGCCCCTTGCCTTCCAACTCTGTGCGGAACTTGGTGTCCACCTCGTAGCGGTGGCGGTGGCGTTCCTCGATCCGCGTGGTGCCGTAAATCTGCGCAACCCGCGACCCTTCTTTCAACGTGGCGCTATAGGCGCCCAGTCGCATTGTGCCGCCCTTGTCATCACCCAGCTTGCGTTCCACCTTGTGGTTGCCCTGCACCCATTCTTTCAGGTGATAGACCACAGGGGTAAAGCGGCGCTTTCCGGCCTCATGGTCAAATTCTTCCGAGCCTGCATCTGCAATGCCCGCAAGGCTGCGCGCGGCCTCGATACAGGCCATCTGCATCCCCAGACAGATGCCGAAATAGGGGATCTTCTTCTCGCGCGCATAGGTGGCGGCGCGGATTTTGCCTTCTGTCCCGCGCTCGCCAAAGCCGCCGGGCACCAGAATCGCATGATAGGCCTCCAGGGCGGGGCTTGGGTCTTCGCTGTCAAACACGCTTGCATCGATCCATTCGACCTGCACCTTGACGCGGTTGGCCATGCCCCCATGCACCAATGCTTCCTTGATGGATTTATACGCGTCTTCCAGCTGGACATATTTGCCCACAATCGCAATGCGCACCTCGCCCTCGGGGTTGGCAAGCCGATCTACCACATCTTCCCACACCGACAGGTTGGGGCGCGGCGCGGGGTTAATGCCAAACGCGTCCAACACCGCCTGATCAAGCCCCGCCGCATGATAGGCCAGCGGCGCTTCATAGATGGAGTGCAGGTCATAAGCGGGGATCACGGAATCGGGGCGTACATTGCAAAACAGGGCAATTTTCTGGCGCTCTTTCTCGGGGATCGGGTGTTCAGAGCGGCAGACCAGCACATCAGGCGCAATGCCGATGCTTTGCAATTCCTTGACAGAGTGTTGCGTGGGTTTGGTCTTCAACTCTCCCGAGGCGGCCAGATAGGGCAAAAGCGTCAGATGCATGAAGATACATTGCCCGCGCGGGCGTTCATGGCTGAACTGGCGAATGGCTTCAAAGAATGGCAGACCTTCGATATCGCCCACAGTGCCGCCGATTTCACATAGCATGAAATCAACCTCATCCTCGCCTATGGCCAGAAAATCTTTGATCTCATTGGTGACATGCGGGATCACCTGAATGGTCTTGCCCAGATAATCACCGCGGCGTTCCTTCTCCAGCACGTTTGAATAGATACGCCCCGAAGACACCGAATCAGTCCGCCGCGCGGCAACGCCGGTGAATCGCTCGTAATGGCCAAGGTCCAGATCGGTTTCGGCACCATCATCAGTGACGAATACTTCGCCATGTTCAAAAGGCGACATCGTGCCGGGGTCAACATTCAGATAGGGGTCCAGCTTGCGCAGGCGGACTGTAAAGCCCCGCGCCTGCAACAAAGCCCCAAGAGCGGCAGAGGCCAGCCCTTTGCCCAGACTGGAAACAACACCGCCAGTAATGAAAATATAGCGCGCCATGGTCCTGCGACCCCCCGTGAACTGCGTTTTGCTGGTCAAATGCCCATCATCAGGCAACGACCATCACGGGGTTCGAGGAATAGGCCAGTTTCCCCCAAACCGCAAGACGGCCGCAAGATCGGGCGGTAAAAAAACGCGCCGCACACTAGTGATTGTGGCCTGTCCCTTAGTCGGCAGGGGGCGGGGCCAAGCTGTCATCGGCGGCCGGTGGCGGCAACAAGCTGTCGCTCAGCGGTAAAGCTGGTGCGGCAGGCGCACTGGGCGCCGCTGGCGTGCCAAGGCGGTCCAGAACCGAACTGGTCGCGGATTGTTGCGCCGCGATCACTGTCAGGGTCAGCGATGTGGCGATGAACGCCGCCGCAAGCACCCAAGTCACCTTCGCCATCGCGGTCAGCGGCGGGCGTCCGGCATTGGCACTGCCATCGCCCCCGCCAATGCCAAGCCCCCCACCTTCCGAACGCTGGACCAAGACAACACCGATCAGCGTCAGCGCCAGCAAGAGATGGACAATCAGCACAACATTTTGCATCAGGACAACCCGTCTATCATTACGCGGCCTACTTAGGCCCTGAGGCGCTATCCCGCAACCCCTGTTTAACCGACAGCCCATGTGGCTGGTTGCGCTATTTCGGGTTTCAGTTCCCGCGCGACAGCGCTATGAGGGCTGTCGGGTCGCATATCTTATCAGGAGAGCATTCATGGCCAATGTCGTCGTTGTCGGCGCTCAGTGGGGTGACGAGGGAAAAGGCAAGATCGTGGACTGGCTGTCCGAGCGTGCCGATGTCGTGGCCCGGTTTCAGGGCGGGCATAATGCAGGCCATACGCTGGTCATTGATGGCAAGGTCTACAAACTGCATGCATTGCCATCTGGCGTGGTGCGTGGCGGCAAACTGTCGGTCATTGGCAACGGCGTGGTGCTGGACCCATGGCACCTGCTTAAGGAAATCGAGACGATCCGCGCGCAGGGCGTCGAGATTACGCCAGAGACGCTGATGATCGCCGAGAATACGCCGCTGATCTTGCCATTTCATGGCGAATTGGACCGCGCACGCGAAAACCAGAACTCGGTCGCCAAGATTGGCACCACAGGGCGCGGCATTGGCCCCTGCTATGAAGACAAAGTGGGCCGCCGCGTAATTCGCGTGGCCGATCTGGCCGATGACGCCACCTTGCAGATGCGGGTTGACCGCGCGCTGGTGCATCATAATGCGCTGCGCAACGGGCTGGGGCTGGACCCTATCGACCGCGATGCGCTGCTGGCCCAGTTGCGCGCGGTTGCGCCCGAAATCCTGAAATTCGCGGCCCCCGTGTGGAAAGTGCTGAATGACAAGCGCAAAGCCGGCAAACGCATCTTGTTTGAAGGCGCGCAGGGCGCGCTGCTGGATGTAGATTTTGGAACATATCCCTTTGTCACCTCGTCCAATGTCATCGCAGGGCAAGCGGCCACAGGTGTGGGCGTTGGCCCCGGCGCGATAGATTTTGTCCTTGGCATTGTGAAAGCCTATACCACCCGCGTGGGCGAAGGCCCTTTCCCTACGGAATTGCACGATGCAGATGGCGAGCGCCTTGGCACACGCGGCCATGAATTCGGCACCACCACAGGCCGCAAGCGCCGCTGCGGCTGGTTCGATGCCTGCCTGCTGCGCCAGACCTGCGCCACATCGGGCGTCACAGGCATTGCGCTGACCAAGCTGGATGTGCTGGACGGGTTCGAGACGCTGAAAATCTGCGTAGGCTATGATCTGGACGGCCAGCGGCTGGATTACCTGCCCACCGCTGCCGATGCGCAGGCCCGCTGCACCCCCATCTATGAGGAATTGCCGGGTTGGAGTGAAACCACAGAAGGCGCGCGCAGCTGGGCCGACCTGCCCGCAAACGCCATCAAATATGTCCGCCGCGTGGAAGAGTTGATTGATTGCCCCGTCGCCCTACTTTCCACCTCACCTGAGCGCGAAGATACAATCCTAGTCACGGACCCGTTTGCAGACTGATGACCTTATCCTGGAAAGCACGAAGACGTTGGGCGCTGTTTGCGCTGGTGGTGGCCTTGCCGCTGTATATTGTGGTGGCGGTTACGGTCGTCTCGACGATAGAGCGCCCGCATTTTCTGATCGAATTGCTGATCTATGTCGCGCTAGGCATCCTGTGGGCCTTTCCGCTGAAATCGATTTTCAAGGGCATCAGCAAACCTGACCCAGACGCCCCGCACAAGGACTAGGGCCAAGCACCTGGGACATTGTCCTTGGGCGGCTTTCGTCGCACACTGCGCGCGCGCGATGAAGTAATGAGAGGCCGCTGAGCGGGTCTTTGCGGACGCTGACTTTTTTGGTGCAAAGCCGCGTAGCGTCGGGCCGCGGCGCGGCGATCCTCACGCCCTGCTACAGCACTTTATGCTGGCCAAATCCGCGTAAGATCAAGGCCTTGCGCATGGCCAAGCCAAATCGCCGTGCCTGCGGCCCTTTGTTCCGCGCAGGGCATGTCCCACAAGCCCTCAAAGCTACCCTCATGGGGCTGGCGAATTTCCCAACATAAGTAAACCTTACAGCGGCCCGCTTTGAAACAACTGCACCTTAAGCCCGCCATGCGGCAGCAGCGGGCCAGGAGTCAGGTTCAGCCCTGTTACATGCGCAAGCTTGCGGTCAGAGGTGACAAGCCCCACACGCCAGCCCTTCATCTGGGTTTTCAACACCTCGCCAAGGCTGGCATACAGGCCATATAGCAGCTTGGGGCTGCTGATCCGCGCGCCATATGGCGGATTGACCATCACCAAGCCGGGGGGCGTGTCGGGGCGCATCAGCGCGCCAAGTGGTTGACAGATAAACTGCGTGCAAGCCGCCACCCCTGCCCGTTCGGCATTTTGCTGGCTGTTGCGCACAGCGCCCTGATCCCGGTCAAAGCCGAAAAACTGCAAGGGCGGCAGGCGCGACGGGGAGGCGCGCATCTTGTCCCATGCGCCCGCGTTGAAACTGGCAAACTGCTCAAACGCAAAGCCCCGCGTACGCCCCGGCGCCAGTCCGGCGGCAATCTCGGCGGCCTCAATGACAAATGTCCCCGACCCGCACATCGGGTCAAGTACCGGCTGGGTGCCGTCATAGCCCATCTGCCGCAAGAACAGCGCCGCCATCGTCTCGCGCAAGGGCGCTTTGCCGGTGGCCAGCTTGTGGCCGCGCTTGTGCAGCCCTTCGCCAGAGCTGTCCAGCGACAGCGTGACCAGATCATCCTCGATCCGCACCATCAGCCGCAGCGTGGCAGCAGGGTCAATTGGCGCGCCCAGCGTCTCGGCAATCGCGCGCTCGACCCGTTGTGCGGCAGCGCCCTGATGGTAGATTTTGGAGCGCGCGCAAACCGCCTCGACCTTGATCGCAACATCGGCACGCAGAAAATCACCCCACGGGAATTTGCGCGCGCGCTTGTCCAGCTGCGCCAGATGCATGGCACGAAATTCGCCAATACGCACCAAAACACGACTGGCCCCGCGCAGCCACAGATTGGCGCGCCACACATCGCGCCACCCGCCCGAGATTTCAACGCCCCCCGCAACCGCGACAGGATCGGCCAGCCCCAAGGCGCGCGCCTCTTCGGCCAAGACAGGCTCCAACCCCGGAAGGCAGGAAAGGAATATCTGGAAATTCTGGTCACTCATGCAAGGGCCGATACGGGGAAATGCCGCATGACGCCAGCGCAAAAGCGCGCTTTTGCCTCAGCCTTCCCCTACAAGCGCATCCATGCGCTTGGCCAGCTGCACATCCAGATCCGACAGCCCGCCCACATCATGCGTGCTCAGCGTGACCGAAACCGTTTTATAGACATTGAACCATTCGGGATGGTGGCCCATTTTTTCCGCCACAATCGCCGCACGTGTCATCCAGCCAAAGGCCTCGATGAAATTGGCAAAAACGTAGTCTTTGGCAATCGCATCGCGCCCGTCCACCATGGCCCACCCCGCCTGCATCAGCGGGTCCAGCGTGCTGCGATCTGTCAGTTTTTCAACCATTTCTGCCTCCATCCGTTTTACGAAACGGCGCATATTCCGCCATCACTTGCATTTCATACTCTATCGCGCGCCCTTCTTCCGAGAGATACCGGGCCACTGCCTTGTGAAACCCCGTTTCGGGGAAGTAATGCAGCGAATGCACCCTTGAGGGCATGTAACCCCGCGCAAGCTTATGGGTTCCTTGCGCGCCCGCCTCGACACGGGCAATGCCGCGCGCAATCGCAAAATCCATCGCCTGGTAATAACACAGTTCGAAATGCAGGCAGGGGTGGTCTTCAACACAGCCCCAATAGCGCCCGAACAAGGTCTGTTGCCCGATGAAATTCAGCGCCCCTGCAACAGGTTCCCCGTCGCGTTCGGCCAGCACCAGCACCACATCTTCGCGCATCTGGTCCTGCACCAGATCGAAAAAGGCCCGCGTCAGATAGGGCGTGCCCCATTTGCGCGCGCCTGTATCCTGATAAAACGCCCAGAACGCGTCCCAATGCGCAGGCTCCAGCGCATCGCCGGTCAGCGCGCGGATCGTGCCACCAAAGCCTTGCGCGGTGGCGCGTTCCTTGCGAATCGTCTTGCGCTTGCGCGATGACAGGGCCGCCAGAAACCCGTCGAAATCCTGATAGCCGTCATTTTCCCAATGGAACTGCTCGGTCACGCGGTGCAAAAAGCCATGCTCGGCCCCCTGCGCGGCCTCTGCTTCGGTGCAAAAGGTCACATGCGCCGAAGACAGCCGGTTGTCGCGCGCAATCTGCGCCATTGCCTGCAAGATCGCGGCCATGCCCTGTTGCTCGAACCCTGCCTTACACAAAAACCGCCTGCCCGTTGCAGGCGTAAAGGGGACAGCCGCTTGCAGCTTGGGGTAATACCGCCCGCCCGCGCGGGCATAGGCCTGTGCGAAAGCATGGTCGAAAATATATTCGCCCTGTGAATGCGATTTCACATAAAGCGGGGCCACGGCAATAAGTTCGCCGCCCTGATGCACCAGTATATGGCGCGGCTCCCAGCCGCTGCCCTCGCCCACAGACCCGGACCGTTCCAGTGCGTGCAAAAACCTGTGTGTTGTGAACGGGTCCAGCGGGGGCTGCGCGCCCTGCGGGTTGGCACATGCATCCCACTGATCGGGGTCAATCTGACCCAGATCACTGTTCAGCGTGACCGAGAGCGCGCAATCATCCATTTACATCGCCGCCAAAAGCGCCTCACCGGCCGAGACTTCACACACGCCGGGGCTTTCCTCGACATGCAGCAGGCTGACGACGCCATCCTCGACCACCATCGCATAGCGCTTGGACCGGCCTATCAGGCCGACAGGCGGCGCGTCGAAATCCATGCCAATCGCCTTGGTGAACCCGCCTGCGCCATCGGCCAGCAATGTCAAACCGGCCTCTGCCGCCCCTGTCGACTCGCCCCAAGCTTTCATCACGAAAGGGTCATTCACAGACAGGCACAGAATTTCATCCACGCCCTTGGCCGCAAGCCCGTCCTTCGTGCGGATGAAGCTGGGCACATGCGCCGAATTGCAGGTGGGGGTAAATGCGCCGGGTACCGCAAAGATCACGACTTTGCGGCCTTTGGTCAGGCTGGCAAGCTCTACCTGCTCTGGCCCGTTTTCGCCCATACGGATGAAGCTGGCCTCTGGCAATTTGTCCCCGGTTGCGAGTGTCATGGATTGGCTCCTGTCATTGTTAAGGTTATTTGTGCAAGGAACATAGCGTATCGTTGCACAGCGGCCAGAGGGGCGAGAGCAGAATGAACAGAATAGTGGTTATTGGGGCCGGTCAGGCCGGCGCCTCCCTTGTTGCCAAATTGCGGGTGCTGGGCTTTGGCGGGCAGATCACGCTGATCGGCGAGGAACCCGCGCCCCCCTACCAGCGCCCGCCTTTGTCAAAGGCCTATCTGCTGGGCGACATGACGCAAGAGCGGCTGTTTCTGCGCCCCGAAAGCTTCTATGCCGAACACCAGATCGACTTGCAGCTTGGCGCGCCGGTCGAGCATATTGACCGTGGCGAACAAACCCTGCGCGTTGGTGGCAAAGTCTTGGCCTATGACGCGCTGGCCTTCACCACAGGCGCAATCCCGCGCCATCTGCCTGCCACCATCGGCGGCGCGCTGTCTGGCGTCCATGTTGTGCGCACCCTGTCAGATGTCGATGCAATGGCCCCGAATTTCACCGCGGGGCGGCGCGTGGTCATTGTGGGGGGCGGCTATATCGGGCTGGAAGCCGCTGCCGTTGCCGCCAAATTGGGCCTGCATGTCACAGTGCTGGAAATGGCCCCGCGCATCCTGCAACGCGTCGCCGCCCCCGAGACATCGGCGGCCATCCATGCCCTGCATGAAGGGCATGGCGTGCGAATCCTTGTATCCACAGGGCTAGACCGCATCGAGGGTGAGACCCATGTCACCGGCCTGCGCCTTGACGATGGCACCCTTCTTGACGCGGATTTCGTCATTGCGGGCATTGGGGTCACCCCCGCCACAGCGCTGGCAGAGCGCGCGGGTCTGATGGTGGAAAACGGCATCAAGGTCGATGCGCAGGGCCGCACCTCGGACGCGCATATCTGGGCGGCGGGCGATTGCGCGGCATTTCCCTATCGGGGCACAAGCATGCGGCTGGAAAGCGTGCAAAACGCCATAGATCAGGCCGAACTGGTGGCCGAAAACATGCTGGGCGCAGGCAAGGACTATGACCCCGTGCCGTGGTTCTGGTCCGATCAATACGACATGAAACTGCAAATTGCGGGGCTGAATACCGGCTATGACCGTGTGGTGGTCCGGCAGACGGATGCGCGCAGCCACTGGTATTTCGCAGGCGAGAAGTTTCTGGCGGTCGATGCGCTGGGGGATGCGCGCGCCTTCATGGTGGGCAAGCGGTTGCTGGAAATGGGACGCAGCCCCGATGCGCAGGCCCTTGCAGACCCGCAAACCGACCTTAAATCGCTGTTGCGCGCATGAGGATCATCGGCGGCACATATCGCGGCTTGAAACTGGCCGATGTCGGCGCGGGCGACATGGACGCCCATCTGCGCCCCACCTCGGACAGGGTGCGAGAGGCGATTTTCAACCTGCTGATCAACGGCAGCCATGCGCAGCCTTTGGACGGCGCGCGCGTGTTGGACCTGTTTGCAGGCACCGGCGCGCTGGGGCTGGAAGCGCTGTCACGCGGGGCGGCGCAATGCACCTTTGTCGATGACGGCGCGGCGGCGCGCGCGCTGCTGCGCGCCAATATCGAAAAGGCCCATGCCATGGGTTGCACGAAGGTGTTTCGCCGCGACGCCACCCGCTTGGGCGAAAATCGCGGCCCTGCCTTTACGCTGGTCTTTCTTGACCCGCCCTATGGCAAGGGCCTGGGCGAGGCCGCACTGGCCTCGGCCATAACGGGCGGCTGGATCGCGCCGGATGCGCAGATTGTCTGGGAAGAGGCCAGCCCGCAACTGCCCCCGCCGGGGTTTGAAACCCTCGACCAGCGCCGCTATGGCGAAACCCATGTCACCCTGTTGCGCCGCAAGGAAACCCCATGACACCCGCGCTTGTAATTTTCGACTGTGACGGCGTGATTGTAGACAGCGAGCCGCTGACGCATCAGGTCTTGCGCGACGATCTGGCCGCGCATGGGCTGGATATGACAGTTGCACAGGTCACCACCCAATTCATCGGCGGCACCATGTCGGGCGTGGCGCAAAAAGCGCGCGCGATGGGCGCAGCGCTGCCGACCGACTGGGTGGATGGGTTCTATGCAAAGCTATATCAGCAGCTTGCACAGCACACGCCGCTGATTGCAGGAATTGAACAGCTGCTCGACCGGCTGGACGATGCGGCCATCCCCTATTGCATCGCCTCCAACGGGCGCATGGCCAAGATGCGCGTCACGATGGGCCAGCACCCTGCGCTATGGGCGCGGGTACAAGGGCGCATGTTTTCCGCCGAACACGTCCCCGCCCCCAAACCCGCGCCCGACCTGTTCCTGTATGCGGCCCAAACCCTTGGAGCCACGCCTGCCGATTGCGTGGTGATCGAAGACAGCGCAACAGGCGCGCGCGCCGCACGCAGCGCCGCCATGCGCTGCTTCGGCTATGCGCCCCATGATACCGGCGCGCATCTCAGCGCGGAAGGGGCACAAGTCTTTCAAGACATGACCCAACTGCCAGCCTTGTTGCGCCTTTAGCATTTTCTTGCCAGAAATACTCCAAGGGCGTCAGCGCCATCGCCCCTCCCCCCCACGCCCTGTCACTTGGCCAGCGCACGCGCCCCCGCCACTGTCAGCGCAGGTGCCAGCGCGTCAGGGTCCAGCACCAGTTCGATCACCGCAGGCAGCCCCGCATCGGTTGCGCGCTGATAGGCGGCGGCGAAATCCTCTGTCCGCTCGACCCGTTCGCCATGCCCGCCATAAGCGCGCGCAAGGGCTGCGTAATCGGGGTTGAACATCTGCGTGCCACTTACGCGGCCCGGATAGGTCTTTTCCTGATGCATGCGGATGGTGCCGTATTGGCCGTTATTACACACGATCACCACGATATTGGCCCCGTATTGGCGCGCCGTCGACATCTCGTTCAACGTCATCTGGAAACACCCATCGCCTGCAAAGCAGATCACAGGGCGGTCGGGGTGTTCCAGCTTGGCTGAAATCGCCGCCGGAAAGCCATAGCCCATCGACCCCGATGTGGGCGCAAGATGGCCCGGAAAGGCGCGCGCGCGCAGGTAGCGGTGCAGAAACGCCGCATAATTGCCCGCACCATTGGTCACAATGGCAGTGTCAGGCAGCATGTCGGACAGTTGGTGGATCACCTGCTCCAGCTTGACCGCGCCGGGGGTTTCCTTAGGGGTGACCCATGCCAGATAATCGTCGTGCGCTGCGCGGGTCCAGTCGGCCCAGTCGGGGTGGTCGGGGGCCGCGCGCTGGCTGAGTTTCGCAATCACATCGACGGCAGGTGCCGCCAGCGCCAGATCGGGGCGGAACACGCGGCCCAATTCATCGGGGTCGGGGTGGATGTGGATGATGGTCTTGCCGGGCTTGGCAGGGTCCACCAGTTCATACCCGCCCGTGGCGATATCGCCCATACGAGAGCCAAGAACCAGCAGACAATCGGCATCGCGCAGGCGTTGCGCCAGTTTCGGGTTCATGCCCACCGCCAGATCGCCCGCGTAATTGGGGTGGCGGTTGTCGATCCGGTCCATCCGGCGGAAGGTCACACAGACAGGCAGGCCGAAGTTTTCGGCAAATTGCCCCAGCGCCTGCGCTGTTTCCGCCGACCAGACCGACCCGCCCGCAATCACCAAGGGGCGTTTGGCCCGGCACAGCATGTCCTGCACCGCATCTAACTGCTCGGAGCACACTGACGGCGGCGTGGGCGCGACTGGCGGAATATCCGCCACATCCGCATGCGCGGAGAGGATGTTTTCAGGCAGCGCCAGCACCACAGGGCCGGGGCGGCCAGAGCGCGCCTGATGAAAGGCGCGGCTGATATATTCGGGCAGCCGTTCGGTATGGTCCACCTCCGCCGCCCATTTGGCGATGGGCTTGAAGAATTCGCGGTAATTGACTTCCTGAAATGCCTCGCGGTCGCGGTGGCGGTTGTCGATCTGGCCCACAAACATGATCAGCGGCGTCGAATCCTGCCGTGCGATGTGAATACCGGCACTGGCATTGCTGGCCCCCGGCCCGCGCGTGACAAACACAATCCCCGGCTGGCCTGTCAGTTTGGCATGGGCTTCGGCCATCATGCAGGCCCCACCTTCGTGGCGGCAGACAATATTGGTGATGCCAGACTCGTACAGCCCGTCCAATGCCGCCAAAAAGCTTTCACCGGGCACCGAGAACACCCGCGTCACCCCTTGCGCTTTCAGCTGGTCCACCAGAATTTGCCCGCCATGTCGCTGTGTCATATCACCCTCTTTCACATGTTCACCATACAGAGTGAGAGATATGCCGCGCCTGCGCAAGCACAAGGATTGCCTTTTGTTCGTCAAGTCATAGCTAAGGAAACAAAGCAAATTAAGGAGATATGATGTCTGGGTTGAAACTGGTGGGGCTGTGCGGATCACTGCGCAAGGACTCTTGGAACCGCAAATTGATGCATGCTGCAAAAGATGCCTTTGGTCCGGCGGAATTTGTCGAAGGCAGCCTGCGTCTGCCGCTGTTTGATGAAGATCTCGAAGCGCAAGGCATGCCCGCCGAGGTGACCGCCCTGAAAGACCAGATCGCCACGGCTGATGCCGTGGTCATCGCCTGCCCCGAATATAACAAAGCCCCGCCCGGTGTGCTGAAAAACGCGCTTGACTGGCTTAGCCGCGGGGGCGCGCCGTGGAAGGACAAGCCTGTGGCGATTGTCTCTGCCGCCGCAGGGCGCGCGGGCGGCGAGCGGACGCAATTTGCCCTGCGCCTGATGATGGTCGCCTTTCGCCCCCATCTGTTGCAGGGGCCGGAAATGCTGCTGTCCAGCCCTGCCAAAGCGTTTGACGATGACGGCAATCTGACAGACGAAATGGCGGCAAAACTGCTGAACGAATTGATGCAGGATTTGCGCCGCGCCGCCATGGCCCGTGCGGGATGATGCCCATGCGCCGGGCATAACGGACGAATCACCCCGTCGTGTCCGGCCCACCCCCCGAAAAACTTGATCGAAAGGGGAATTTTCGGCACCATACCTTTCTGATTTTCAGGGAGGGTTTCTGATGAGCATAAGCGAACACGCACAAATCGCGCCCATCGACATGGCGCGCGATCTTTCAGAGAAAGACCTGCGCGCGGCACTCGCGGCGGGGTGGAGTGACTTCAAGGCATATCCGGCTTTCGGGCTGTTTTTCGCGGCCTTCTATGTGGCGGGCGGAATTGCGCTGTATTTCGGCCTTTTCGCACGCGGAGAGGCGGCGTGGTTTATCCCCATTGCCGCTGGTTTCCCGCTATTTGCCCCTTTCGCGGCTGTGGGCCTGTATGAGGTCAGCCGCCGCCGCGAAATGGGCGCGCCCATGGATTGGGGCGCGATTCTGGGGGCCATGCGCGGGCGTGGGGATGAACAGTTGCTGGTCATGGGGGTGGTCGTGCTGATCATCTTCGGGTTCTGGGTTATCCTTGCACGCGGCATTTTTGCAATTTTCATGGCGCAATCGGGTATTGGCACCGAATCGCTTGCGCTGCTGGCCTCTGCCCCGGGTATCCTGATGCTGCTGGTAGGCTCTGTCGCGGGCGCGCTGGTGGCGATAGCGCTGTTTGCCATCACCGTGGTCAGCCTGCCCATGTTGCTGGAGCGTGATGTGGATTTCATGACAGCGATGATCGTCAGTCTGGAATCCGTGCGCGCAAACCCGCAGGTGATGCTGAAATGGGCGGCCATTATCGCGGCAACCCTGTTTGTGGCCATGCTGCCGCTGTTTCTGGGCCTGTTCATCGCCCTGCCTGTGCTGGGCCACGCGACATGGCATATCTACCGCCGCGCGGTCGGTGCGCCTGCCGCCTAGGCGATGCGAGGGGGGGCGGGCGCGCGACAGGGGTTGGAACCCGACGCGCGCCCTCCTATACCATTGCGAGATGCGTTTTCCCGGAGAAGGCCAATGCCAAACCCAACCGCCGCAATGCTTGTCATTGGTGATGAAATCCTGTCAGGCCGCACGCGCGATGCGAATATGTATTACCTGGCAGGGCAACTGGCCCCGCGCGGGATCGATCTGTGCGAAGTGCGCATCGTCACCGACCAGCATGACCGGATCGTGGGCGCGCTGAATGCGCTGCGGGCGACACATGACCATGTTTTCACATCTGGCGGGATTGGTCCGACACATGACGATATCACTGCCGATGCGGTTGCGGCCGCGTTCGGTGTGGGGCTGGACATTCGCGCGGATGCCCGCGCCATTCTGGCCGAACATTATGCCCGCACAGGGCTGGAGTTGAACGCGGCACGCCTGCGCATGGCGCGCATTCCAGACGGGGCCAGCCTGATCGACAATCCCGTATCCAGCGCGCCGGGGTTTTCGCTTGGCAATGTGCATGTCATGGCGGGCGTGCCGGCGGTGTTTCAGGCCATGGTGGCCGCTGTTCTGCCCGGCCTTGCTGCAGGGGCGGCGCTTTATAGCCAGAACCTGACCATCCCGCGCGGCGAGGGCGAGATTGCCGCCGATCTGCGCGCCCTGTCAGAAGCGTTTTCCGAATTGTCCATCGGCTGCTATCCGTTCCAGCGTGACGGGGCATATGGGGCCACAGTAGTTGTACGCGGCGAAGACAAGGCCCAAGTGGATGCAGCCCTTGTCAAACTGGCCGGATTATTCCCAGAGGCGGTGGCATGACCCTGCCCGATGCGGCCAGCCTGATGGCCGCACTGGATGCGACATGGCCCGCGCAAACCACCCACAGACAAGATGGCTGGCTGGTGCGCGATGGCGCGGGTGGCGGCAAGCGCGTCTCGGCGGCAAGCCCGCTGTCTGAGGATGCGCCGATCACCCTAGCAGAAGACTGGATGCGCGCGCGCGGACACGCGCCCCTGTTCCGGCTGGGCGCGGCAGACAGCGCGATTGACGCCACACTGACAGGGCGCGGCTACCAGATGCTGGACCCCACGCGCATATATGCAGGCTTGGCCGCAGACTGCGCGCGCAAACCGGGCCATGTGCAACTGTTCGATATCTGGCCCCCTTTGGCGATCATGCGTGATATCTGGAACGGGGGCGGCATTGGCCCCGCGCGTCTGGCCGTGATGGCACGCGCACCCGCGCCCAAAACAGGCTTTGTCGCGCGGATCGAGGATCGCGCCGCCGGGGTTGCGTTTTGCGCAATCCATGAGGGCATTGCAATGGTCCACGCAATCGAGGTTCTGCCCCATATGCGGCGCAAAGGGGTGGGCAAGCTGGTCGTGCAGGGGGCTGCATGGTGGGCACAGGCACAGGGCGCAGCAGTGCTGGCGCTGGCGGTAACCGATGCGAATAAGGGGGCTTGCGCCTTGTATGACAGGCTTGGGCTGCAAGTCTGCGCCCGCTATCACTACCGACAAGCCAGCAGCGGAGAGGGTGAGAGATGACACAGCAAGTCACGCGGCTGGATCTGCCCGCGACGAATGACATACAGGAACGCACACAGCGCTATCTGGAGATCTGCGAAGAAAAGCTGGGCATGGTGCCCAATGTGCTGCGCGCCTATCTGTTCGACATGGCGAAATTCGACGCCTTTGTGGGCATGTATAACGACCTGATGCTGGGCGAGAGCGGCTTGAGCAAGCTGGAACGCGAGATGATCGCGGTGGTTGTGTCCTCGATCAACCGCTGTTGGTATTGTCAGGTGGCGCACGGGGCGGCAGTGCGCGAATTGTCCGGCGATCCGGCCTTGGGTGAAGCGATGGTGATGAATTACCGCGCAGCCCCTTTGAACGCGCGCACCCGCGCCATGCTGGATTTTGCCGCCCTTGTGACCGAGGCCAGCGCGAAAGTGAGCGATGCAGACCGCGAGGCGCTTCGCGCGCATGAATTTTCAGACCGCGATATTTTCGACATTATTGCAGTTGTCGGGTTCTTCTCGATGACGAACCGCGTGGCCTCTGCCACAGGGATGGAACCGAACCCGGAGTATCACGCGCAAGCCCGCTGAGCGCGCGCGCAGGGTGAAAGGGGGGACGGGGGGCGGCTGCCCCCCGGCATCTCTGGTCTGCGACCAGAGCTGAACCCCCCGCCCCAAGGGGGCGCACGCCCCCCCTTGGGAAACCCCCTGTGAGTATTTCCGGCAAGAAAATGGAGGCTTCGGTCTATGGTCGGTCGGTTTTGTCAAACACGCCGCTAAGCGCGCGGCTCATGACATGGCTGGTACGGGGCCTTGGCAGCGCCTGAAACGGCAAGGGGCGGCAGATTTCCATTGCGGCAATGCCCAGCCGTGCGGTGAGTGCCCCATTGACCACCCCTTCGCCAAAGCGGCGCGAGAATTTTGACAGCACACTGCCCGAGGCCACCGAGCCGATCATGTCTTCGCCCACAGCCACGGCCCCTGTGGCCAGCAGATGGGTGATAACACCGCGCAGCAGCCGCAGGCTGCCCAAGGTGCCTGCGCGCCCGCCATAGATTTCTGCAATACGCCGGATCATGCGCAGATTGGTCACAAGGGCTGCCAGAACATCGATCAGGGCAAGGGGGATGAGAGCTGTCAGCAAGGCGACCTGACGCGCCGCCGCTTCCACCTCGCGCCGCGCGCGGGCATCGAGTGCGGCGAGAAGCGTCGTCTCGGTCAGGGCCAGAAGCCCGTCGGGATCGAGTTGGTCGGGCGCCATTTCTGTCAGGCGCGCGCGCGGCCATGCCATGTCGGTGCGGGTGCTGTAAAAGCTGTTCAGCGCCAGCACGACATTTTCGGCGCCCGCGCGGCTGGGCTGGTCGCGCGCCTCTGCGGCATGCCTACGGAGTGCATCGATCTGGCGCAGGCGGCGGAAACCGGCCCATTCGCGCCATGCCAGAACCAGCGCGGCACCTGTAATCACGACCAACAGTGCCAATGCCAGATAGCCAAGCGCTGTGTTGCGCGCGACCAGAGCGGTGACGAAATCCCACGCGGCCACACTGGCGGCAAGCGTGATGAAACCGGCCAGTGCCGACAGGCCCAGCCGCGCCCAAAGCGACAGCCGCGCGCGGCCTGCGCGCAGCGCCATCTGCATGGCGCGCCCTTCGGGGGGCGGCAGATCGTCATCGGGGGGGGGCGGGGCCGTGCCCGGGTCAAACTCGGCCCCGTCGGGCAGGTCGATCAGCAGGGGTTTTGATTTTGTCATTGCAACACATCCCCCATCAGGAAATCGGCTGCCGCATCCAGCCGGATATGGGGCAGCCCGTCGCCCGGCGCGCGGGTCAGGGGGGCGGGGGCAAAGCGCATGATCTGATAATCGGCATCCAGCCAATGCGCAGCACCCGCGCGCGCAGGCCCCACGACCTGCATCGGATCATCGGGCAGATCGCCTGCATAGAAGGCGGCCTGCCGTCCTGTGTCCAGCAAGCACCCGCGCACGCAATCCAGCGCCTGCCCGTCACGTTCATGCGTTTCTTCCACCGTGGCACGCAGGGCGGCGAGGGCCAGCGCCTGTGTTTTTGCGCCTGCGAAATCGGCACGGTCGCGCGACTGGCGCAGCAATGCGGCCATGATTGCCGTCAGCCGCGCATGCTGGCTGTGATGCAGGTGATCGGCCTTGGTGGCCGCAAACAGGATGCGCTCCACCCGTTTGCTCCCGAGAAGCCGTGTCAGCCATGCGTTGCGGCCGGGTCGAAAGGCGGCCAGCAATTCGGTCAGGGTCTGGCCAAGCCTGTCCACAGCCTCTGGCCCTGCATGGATCGCGCCCAGAACATCGGCCAGCACCACCTGACGGTCTATGCGGGCGAAATGGTCGCGGAAAAAGGGGCGGATCACTTGCGATTTATAGGCCTCAAAGCGCCGCGCCATTTCACGCGCGAGCGAGCCACGCCCGCCTGCATCTGCCAGCGGCACAAAGGTCAGCACGGGCGAGCCTGCCAGATCGCCCGGCAACAGAAAGCGGCCCGGCGTTATGTCAGGCAGGCCCAATGCGCGGGCCTGATTGAGATAGTTGGTGAAGGCTTCGGTCAGCGCTTGGGCCGTCCCCTCATCATGGCGGGCGGTGGCGTCAGTTGCTTGGAGTTGCGCCAGAATATCAGCGGCAAAATCGCGTTTTTTCATGCGCGCCAGCACTTCGGCGCTCCATTGCGCATAGGTTTTGTCCAGCAGCACCAGATCGAGCAGCCATTCGCCGGGGTAGTCGATGATATCGATATGGCGCACCTTGGCCCCGCGCATTCCGCCCAGCAACCCGCCGGGGCGGATGCGAAAGGACAGGCGCAATTGCGAGATGTGGCGTGTGCTGTCGGGCCAATGGGGGTTTGGGCCGCTGAGCGCGGCCAGATGGCGCTCATATTCGAACCGCGGCAGGGTGTCATCGGGTTGAGGTTGCAGGAACGCGGCCTCGATATGGCCGCCTGCAACGGCCCCCATCCGGCCCATGCGCCCGCGGTCCAGCAGATTGGCCACCAGCGAGGTGATGAACACCGTCTTTCCGGCCTGACTAAGGCCCGTCACACCAAGGCGCAGGGTTGGTTCAAAGAATGTCTCGGAAATGGTGCCGGTCACGCCGCTGGTCACGCGGTCCACGCCGCGCAAAACCCCATCTGCAAGTCTACCGATCACCATTGCCTGCCCCCTTGTCGTAATCACAGATAAGGGGGCAGGGCGGGGGTTGCCAGTATCACAGCCAGGAAAAGAAATCCGCGGGCGCGCGGGCGCGCAGTTTGGCGGCCAGGTCGCGGCCCAGATCGGCACCATCTGCTATCGGCGCGCGGCCTTCCTCGGACAGGCGCTCTGACCCGTCAGGGCGCAGGATCTCGCCGCGCAGCCAGATTTCACCCCCCTCGATCACGGCAAGGCCGGCAATCGGGGTTTCGCATGACCCGTCAAGGGCTGCGAGAAAGGCACGCTCGGCGGCCAGACGCTGGGTTGTGGCAAGGTCGTTCAGCGGGGCCAGCATTTCGGCCATGCGCGCGTCATCTGCGCGCCGTTCAATCCCGATGGCCCCTTGGGCGATGGCGGGCAGCATGTCTTCGGGCGCGATGGCGGATTGGGCGACATCGACCATGTTCAGGCGGTGCAGCCCGGCCATGGCCAGAAAGGTGCAATCGGCCACGCCATCATCCAGCTTTTTCAGCCGTGTCTGCACATTGCCACGAAATTCGACCACGTTCAGGTCGGGGCGGCGGCTGAGCAGCTGCGCGCGGCGGCGCAGGCTGGAGGTGCCGACAACCTGCCCCGGTGCCAGATCGGCCAGGGTTTTGACATGGCGCGAGATGAAAGCATCGCGCGTGTCTTCGCGCGGAAGGTAGCAATCCAGCAGCAGCCCGTCGGGTTGCACGGTCGGCATGTCCTTCATCGAATGGACGGCAATGTCGATGCGCCCCTCGATCATCGCCTCTTCGATTTCCTTGGTGAACAGCCCCTTGTTGCCGATTTCCTTTAGCGGGCGGTCGGCATCTATCAGCGTGCGGTCATCGCCTGTGGTCTTGATGACCACAATCTCGAACGCCGCCTCTGGCAGGTCATGGGCCGCCATCAGGCGCGCGCGGGTCTCATGGGCCTGTGCCAAGGCCAGCGGAGAGCCGCGTGTGCCGATCTTCAGGGGCTGGTCGGGGGTCGGGTAGCTGTGTGTCATATGCCCTGATTAGCCGTGCTCTGCGCCTCTGACAAGCGCAGAGTGTATCGCAGACTTGACATTGCGCGCCTGTCTTGGGACGAGAACAAGACCAAGGAGAGAGCCATATGACTGCGACTGCCCCCACAAAGACCATTTTGCGCGCCCTTGCGGGCGAAACACTGCCCACACCCCCCATCTGGATGATGCGTCAGGCGGGGCGTTACCTGCCTGAATACAAGGCCACGCGCGCGCAGGCAGGCGATTTCCTGTCTCTGTGCTATAACCCCGAACTGGCCGCCGAAGTGACCTTGCAGCCCATTCGCCGCTACGGGTTCGATGCCGCGATTCTGTTTGCCGATATCCTGCTGATCCCGCAGGCGCTGGGGGCGGATTTGTGGTTTGTCACCGGCGAGGGGCCACGCCTGTCCACGCTCAATGACATGGCAGGGGTCGAGGCGCTGAAACCTGTGGAGGCGATTCACGACACGCTGTCGCCGGTGTATGAAACCGTGAAAATCCTGTCGCGCGAATTGCCCGCCGAGACGACATTGATCGGCTTTGCCGGTGCGCCATGGACTGTGGCCACCTATATGATCGCCGGTCGCGGCACGCCGGACCAAGCGCCCGCCCATGCCATGCGCGAAGCCGCGCCAGAGGCGTTTGATGCGCTGATCAACCGGATCACGGTGGCGACAATCGAATATCTGTCCATGCAGATCGATGCAGGGGCCGAAGTGGTGAAAATCTTTGACAGCTGGGCAGGCTCGTTGAAGGGTGACGCGTTCCTGAAATATTCGCTGGAACCCGCGCGCCAGATCACGGCCGCGCTGAAAGCCCGCCATCCCGGCATTCCCGTCATCGCCTTCCCGCGCGAGGCAGGGGACGGCTATATCGGTTTTGGCAAAGCGACAGGGGCCGATTGCGTGGCGCTGGACAATTCGATCACCCCCGAATGGGCGGCAGAGCATGTGCAGGTGGATGGTTGTGTGCAGGGCAATCTGGCCTCCAGCCATATGGTGACAGGCGGGCAGGCGCTGGTCGATGCGACCGAACGTGTTGTGCGCGCTTTCCGCAACGGGCCGCATATCTTCAACCTCGGTCATGGCATCACCCCTGATGCAGACCCCGAGAATGTGGCCCTGATGATCGAGACAGTGCGTAACTTCCGCGAATAAGCTGACTGCGCACAACGGGCGCGCGGCCGTCCCGGGCTTGACCCGGGACCTCGCGGGCGGTGCCTTGAGGCCAGCATAGAGAACCCGGCTCTGCGGCCGGGTTTGCGTGGCGCGGGGGTCACTTCGGTGCGCGCAGCCCCAGAATGGCGCGCGCCTGCTGCCAGCTGGCTACGGGACGGTCATATGTCGCGCATATCTCGGCGGTGCGCGCGACCAATGCCGCATTGGACGGCGCAAGGCGGTCGCGGTCCAGCCGCATATTATCCTCCAGCCCCGTGCGGGTATGCCCGCCACGCGCAATCGCCCAGTCATTGACCACGATCTGGTTGGGTCCAATCCCCGCCGCGCACCACAGCGCATCCGGCGCAAAGCGGGCCAGCGTTTCGATATAGATATCCAGTATCCGTTCATCCGCGATCATGGCGTTTTTCACCCCCATCACGAATTGCACATAGAGAGGGCGCTTCAAACGCCCGTCATCGGCCATTTTCGCAGCCTGAATGATATGGCTCAGGTCAAACGCCTCGATTTCCGGCATGACATCATATTTTTGCATCTCTACTGCCAGCCAGTCCACCAGATCGGGCGGATTCTCATAGACGCGGGTCGGGAAATTGTTGGACCCGACCGAGAGCGATGCCATGTCAGGGCGCAGCGGCAGCATGCCGCCCCGCGCCTGCCCCGCCCCGGACCGCCCCCCTGTCGAGAACTGGATGATCATGCCGGGGCAATGTTTCTCCAGCCCCTCTTTCAGGCGGGCGAATTTCTCTGGGTCGGATGAGGGCGTTTCATCGTCATTGCGAACATGACAATGCGCGATGCTGGCGCCTGCCTCAAAAGCGGCCTGCGTGCTTTCAATCTGCTCGGCCACTGTGATCGGCACAGCCGGATTATTGGCCTTGGTCGGCACCGAGCCTGTGATGGCGACCGCGATGATGCAGGGGGTGGTCATGGGCATTCTTCCTTCCAGACTGTCTACGGCTTGCATATGCCGCGTTCTGGTGCGCGTGCATGCTGATGTGCCTGCAAAACCTTGCGGCAGGATACAGGCTTGTGCAAGACTACACCACGCAAGCTGGGTTTTGCAAAGACGGCCTCTGAGAAAGGAAACTGCGCGTGCAACGTGTCACAATCACCTTGCCCGGCCCGTTATGCACGGAATTGGACCGCCATGTTGCGGACAGGCGCTATGACAACCGCTCTGAGGCCGTGCGCGACCTGCTGCGCACAGCCCTGCGCGACACCGCCGCCCCTGCGCAGACCGGCACGGCGATGGGTGTTCTGTCTTATGTCTATGACCATCACACCCGCGATCTGGCCAGCCGTCTGATGCACCATCACCATGACCACCATACGCTGAGCATCACCACAAGCCATGTCCATCTGGACCATGACACATGTCTGGAAACCGCCATTCTGCGCGGCCCTGTCGCGGCTTTGCGCGCCTATGCCGATGGCGTTCTGGGCCAGCGCGGCGTCCTGCATGGCAATCTGTTCCTGATCCCGATTGAAGCGCGCGTGCACACCCATGACCATGGCCACGGCGCAGACCACCATGAGCATCTGCATGTGAAAGACAGCTTTTAGGCTTCGGCCGTGATATAGGATTCGCTGTGTCTCTGGCTTTTGCGCGGGTGTCTGCATTGGCGAGACAGGCAGAGATGCAGGTGCAGCGGATGCGCGAAGGGCGGTCTGCGGACGGAGCGGACGTTCGATACATCTGTGCATAAATCCAGAGAGATCAGAAGTTTGACCAGTCTGTTGCTTTGGTTATCAGATGGTATAGGATTTTTTCCAGATAGATTCTTGCAAACTTTCAATCGACAAAGAGGGCAAAGATGGGAAAACGCGGTCTGGACGATCCTTTCTATGAACGCCTGCACACATTTCTAAATGCGACTAAGGGTGAGACCGAAAGGGGGCGCGCCCTTGTCGCAGCTTCATTGATCGAGGAAATGCTCGAAGAGGTTCTGCGGGGCTTTTTCTTGGCTGACTCGGCGACAAAGAAACTGTTTGACGATCCAAACGCCCCACTATCTACACTTTCATCAAAGGCTTCGGCTAGCCGAGCGCTCGGGCTAATATCAGCCGAAGAATTCAGAGATATCGAGTTGGTTCGGAAAATACGTAATGCTTTTGCGCACAGCGTAATGTGTTCATTCGACAATGATAAAATCAAAAGTTGGGCTAGTGCGCTAAAGGTAGGAATGTCCACCCTCGACGCACTTGAAAATGGGCACAAGTCACGTGTGGATGACCCGAAACAGCGATTTGGTATGGTAACTGCAAGTCTTGTCAGTTCACTTTATAATCGCGCTCACTACGTGAAAAAAGAGCGGCTAACAGATCGAACCTGGCCACTATAGCTGTTTTCTAGTTGTGATTGCTTGCGTCGGCAAAGCGCTCATACCAACGAAGCCGCACGCGGCACGCGCCCAAGGCATCGCTCATATGAAACGGCCATAAACGGCATCAGATGGACACACCGCACCACCTAGGCCGTGGCTTGCGGACTGTGACCGTGGCTGGCCGCGTCATGCGGTGTCAGGGAATGCGGAACCTCTTGCCCATGCGCGGCCATCAACGCCGCATTGCCCAACACCTCGCGCGCAGGGCCATCGGCGCAGATGCGCCCTGCGTCCAGCACGATCACGCGCGGGCACAGGTCCAGCAGCAGTTCCAGATCATGGCTGGCAATCAGCATCGCCTGCTCCATGCCTGCCAGCAGCGTGATCAGGCGGCGGCGGCTGCGCAGGTCCAGCGCGGCAGAGGGTTCGTCCAGCAGCATCAGCGCGGGCTGCATCACCAGCGCCCCCGCGATGCAGGCGCGGCGCTTTTCGCCACCGGACAACTGGGTGACGGGCCGATCCTCCAGCCCGCTTAGCCCGCAAGCGTCCAAAGCATCCGCGACACGGGCTGCCACCTCGGGCGCGGGCAGGCCCAGATTGCGCGCGCCAAAGGCGACATCCTCGATCAGGGTGGGGCAAAACAGCTGGTCATCGGCCTGTTGGAACACCAGCGCCACATCCGGTTGGAACTGGCCTTTGCGCACAGGCTGGCCCGAGAGGCGCAACGCGCCGCTTTGGGGGGGCAGAATGCCCGCAATCGTGTGAAACAGGCTGGTCTTGCCCGCGCCATTCGGCCCCACCAGCCCCACACGCGCGCCCCGCTCCAGCGTGAAACTTACATCTTCCAGCACCGGCCCCTGCCCCGGCCAGCCCACTGACACAGTGTCGAGTTCCAGCAGGCTCATAAGCGGTCCAGCCACAGGACAAACAGCGCCAGCACCAGCGCGCCCGCCATGAAACCCCAATCGCGCGCAAGCAGCGGCGGCGCAGGGGCCGCCAGCCCTGAACTATAGCCGCGCAAACGCATTGCCGCCCAGAGCTGTTCGGACCGCGCCTGCGCGCGGATCAGGCTGGTGGCCAGCAGCAGCGCATGTTCGGGCAAGGCCCGCCACCCCGATCTGCCCCCGCGCAACCGTCTCGCAAGGCGTGCGCGGGCCAGTTGCGCCGCGACCTCGTCCATATAGCGCAATGTCAGCAACGCGAGATCGGCCATCAGCGCAGGCACGCCCAGCGCGCGCATGGCGGCAACCAGTTGCAGCACCGGCACTGGAGAGAGCAGCGCCAGCGTCAGCGCAACAATGGCCAGCAAGCGCGCGGCAATCAGCGCGCCTGCCTGCGCCCCCTCCAGATACAGAGTAAGCGGGCCGATGCGGGCAAACACTGTCTCGCCCGCGATCATCGGCAAAACCACCATAAACCCGCAGGCCAGCACCACAGCGCCCCGAAGCCGCGCCAATTCGCGCCATGACAGGCCAGCGGCTAACACCGCCACAGCGGCGATGGCCCCCAGCGCAAGCAGGGTGTCAAGGGTTTGCACAGCGGCAAAGCCGAATGCCAGCACGAAAGCGGCAACCAGCCGCGCACGCGCGGACACTGGGGTGGCGACCGCCCTAGCCATAAGACAGCAAGTACGGCGCGGCGCGGCGCAAGACGCGCAAGACAGCCACCACAATCACCCCCTCGGCCAGCATCAGGGGGATATGCGCCAAGGCGAAGGCCTGAAGCGCTGCCCGTTCTGCCGCAGGGTCCAGCGCCACCGGCAGGCCCGCCAGCACAAGGCCCGCGAAAATCGCAACAGCGGCCAGAACCGCGCCACAGCCCGCGCAGAGCGCGGCGAGATCAGGCCAGCGCGTGCCCCCCACCTGCCAGATGCCAAAGGAGAGCAGCGCAGGCAGCCCAAGGATCAGCCCATTCAGCCCCAACGTGGTCAGCCCGCCATGCCCGAACAGCACCGCTTGCAAAAACAGGCCCACCAGAATGGCAGGCACGGCGAACCAGCCCAGCATCACCCCCAACAGCCCCGCCAGCACCAGATGCACCGAGGCAGGCGGCACAGGTATTGCCACCAGAGAGGCCGCGAAGAACACAGTTGTCAGCATGGCCGCGCGCGGGATAGCGGCGGACGGGTCTGCCATCTGCTTGATGCGCGACAGCGCCACCGCGGCCAGCAGCCCCGCGCCGCCATAGCCCGCCAGCGCCATCTGCACCGGAACAATACCATCAGGCAGATGCATCGCTTCCCCCTTTGCGCGCGCGGATATACAGGCCCGTTCCCAGCGCCCCCCACGCGACCAGCGCCACCATCAGCGCGCGTTGGGTCCATGTCTGCGCGGGGGCACGCGCTAGGCTGGCAGGGGCAGCCCCGCCAATCTCGACCGATGTGGTCACCCCATGCCCCGCCTGCCGCATCTGCACCGCCCAAGCCCCTGCTATGGCATCGGGGATGAACTCGAACCGGCCATCACGATCCGCGACGCCCTGTCCCCAGACTTCAGTCGGTGCATCGGGGGCGTAGATGATGACCTGCGCATGGGCCATCGGCGCGCCTGTGTCATAGCGGGCATGCAGGCGGATGGCTTGGGCGGTTTCAACCTCGATCACCGCGGCGTGGCTATGCGCGGCCATCGGGGCGCTGATACCCAGCGTCAGGACAAGGCCAAAACAGGCAGCAAGCCGGTGCATGAAAGATGTCCTATTGCCGAGGGTATGATGTTTCTATGAATTTGTCATACCCGCGCGGGGCGAGGCGTCAAGCGGGGCATTCGAGCCTTTGAAACCAGCGCTTCCAAAGCTCATGTATATGAAAAACCTGAAATTTCCGCCTGAAACCAACGCCGCGCAATGGCGCAGGCAGGACATGCTGCACATTTCAAGCTAGCGCTATATGCCTGAATATTTTGCGCTAAATGAAAATATGACCGAAAACTGGGCAAACTACGAATCTCAAAGCCCGCCGCACTTCACCCCGCGCGGCTGCCCGTATTCCTCGCCGTGCCCATATACAGGATCGATGTCAGCGGCAGGCGGCCGAATTTCAGATCGCCGCGCAAGTTTATGCCGCGCGGGCCAAGCCCTGTCAGTGGCCCCGGTTCCAGCCCTGCCGCTGTCAGCGCCGCGCGCAACTCTGCCGGTTTGATGAACATGGCGGGGTCATGCGTGCCTTTGGGCAGAATGCGCAGCACATCTTCGGCCATGGTAATGGTCACCAGACGCGCAAGCGGGTTGCGGTTGATCGTGTCGAACAGGAACATCCCGTCAGGGACCAGCACGCGCGCCACCTCGGACATGACAAGGGGCAAGTCCTGCACATGTTCCAGCACATCGACGCAGACCACCGCATCGAAACTTTCCGGTTCGTAGGGCAGCGCTTCGCCCACGCCCACATCATAGCGGATATCATGGCCCATCTGCGCGGCATGGGCGCGCGCGGCCTCCACTGCCTGCGCGGCGGGGTCAATGCCAGTCACTTGCGCGCCGCGCGCGGCCAGTGCCTCGGCCATGAAGCCGCCCGCGCAGCCCAGATCCAGCACGCGCTTGCCCGCCCAGTCGATCTGGCGATCGAACCATGACAGCCGCCCCGGCACCATGGCTTTCAGCGTCCGCACCCAGCGTATCTCGTCCGACCACCAGTGATCGGCCACCTTGTCATAGATTGTCAGGTCATTTCGGGTCATTGGACGGAATCCTTGGCAGGGCATAGGGGGTGCGGGCGCGATACTGGGCAAACCTGTCGCCATAGCGGGCAGCGAAGCGGCGTTCTTTCAGGCGTGGGGCCAGCAGACAATAGGCAGTATAGCTGATGGCCAGAAGCAACTGGTCCGGTGTCCAGACAGGCACGGTCCACAGCGTCAGGGCAAAAGCCACATAGATCGGCTGGCGGATCAGGCGGAACAGCCCGCGCGTGGGCATGTCGGGAAAGCGCGGGGCGATGCGCCCCATCAGCGACATCCAGCCCAGCGCGCCCGATTGCACTTCGGCCCCCGCATCGAAACTGGCTTTCAGCAAGATCAGCCATGACGCGCCATAAGCTGCGCAGACAAGCACAAAGGCCACCCCCTCTGCGCGCCACCAGACAATGCCGGATGGTGTCCAGAGCGCGAATAACGCCAGCAATTGCAAGGACGCGATCAGCGCATAGGTCGTGGTTGCCAGCGTGGCCCCATGCGGGCCGGGAACCAGCCGCGCCAGCAGGCGGCTGCCTTTGGCTGTCAGAAACAGCGAATGCGCCAGCGGGAATTGCGCGATCAGCGCGATATTCGCCGCCCAGGCATAGGGCTGCGGCACCTGCCCGAAGCTTTCGCTTAAGCCAAAGAACATGGCCACGATCATGGCCAGCACGGCCAGCGCGAAGACCAGATGCGTGGTCAGCCCCAGCACCAGCGCCAGTGCAATGCGCCCCGCCCCTGCGGGCGGGCGCGCGGCGGCGCGGATCAGACGCAACAGGCCAGTGACGCGCGGGTCATCCCACATGGGCTTGGCCCAAGATAGCGCGAGCAATCGCGCGCCCGCTGGCCCAAGCATCCTCGACCCGCGCGCCAAGGCACCAGTCACCGCCCAGATACAGGCTGCGATCGGCAGAATGCAGGAACGGCTGGCCCAAGGGCTGCGCCACCCGCGCATAGCGCCAGCGATGCGCGCTGGCATAGGTTGCATGACGGGGGTCGGCCCCTATCGCATCGCATAATAGCGGCAGCAGTTCCGCCGCAATCTGGTCGGGCGTCAGTTCCAGATGCGCGGCAGACCAGTCCGCGCCCGCCTGCGCAACCCATGTGGTTGCCACAGCGCTGCGCGCCGGTTTGCTACTATTCTGCGCGATCCATGCCAGAGGGTGGGCTGTGTCGTATCTGTGCATGAACGGGCGCGGGCTGTCGGGCGGGAAAGCGGCCATCAGGGTCAGGCAGGGCTGCATCCGCAGGGCGGCCACACCCTCCACAAGCGGGTGATCCGCACCCAGCAGGCCCGCCACTTGGGGCGCAGGGATGGTGACGATGACGCGCGGGGCCAAAAACACCCCTTGCGCCGTTGAAACCTGCCAGCCGTCCCTTGCCTGCACCAGTGCTGTCACCTCGCAGCTTTGCCGGATATCCAGCCCCGCCGCCATGGCCCGCGCCAGCGCTGTCATACCCGGCGCGCCCACCAGATGGGGCGCATCGGCCCCGTCTTGCCACAGCGCCGCACCGGCCTGTTCCAGTTCGCGCGCAAAGCCTGCATCGCGCGGGTTCACATATTGCGCGCCGTGATCGAAGCTGACCTCGCCCGCAGGCAAGGCAACGCGCCGCGTGGCGATGCGCCCGCCAATGCCGCGCCCCTTGTCCAGAACCATAACCGATTGCCCCGCACCGGCAAGGGCGCGCGCGCAGGTGATCCCTGCCATGCCCGCCCCGATGACCAGCACATCTGAATGTAACTTATCGCCCTGCACCATATTCCCCTGATGGACCACCTACCCGCATGGCGGGAGTTAACGCGCGCCACGGCGCTTTCAAACCGATAATGCCCTGTACCTCGGTCCAGCCGCCAGCGCGTGACACCCCCATCGCCAGAAGGGGCCAAGCCTTGGATGGGCGCGCTTTGGCCTAGCCACGGGCCAGCGCTGTCAGTGTGTCATGCAAAGGGCGTGGCAGCGCGATCATGGTTGCACGGGCCGCACGCTCGGCCATGCGGCGGGCACCGGGCAGGCGCGCGCCCTCCTGCCCCTCAATCGCGGCAAACATCGCCTCGGCGCGGTCGGTGAAGCCGGGCGCAAAGCGTGCGGGGTCCAGCACAAGGATGAAATGCGCCAGATCGGGCGCAGGGCCTTTGTCATCAAACAGCGAACTGGCCTGATAGGCGAAATTCGCGCCCGCCAGCCCCGCTGTCAGCAATTCGACCATCAGCGCAAGTGCGGCGCCCTTGGCCCCGCCAGAAGGGACCATTGTGCCCGCCATCGCAGCGTCGGCATCGGTTGTCGGGTTGCCTGCCACATCCATTGCCCAGCCTTCGGGAATAGGTGTGCCTGCTTTTTGCGCCAGCATTACCTTGCCGCGCGCCACATGGCTAAGTGACAGGTCAATCACCAGCGGCGCACCGCTTGCGCGCGGGGCCGCGAATGCGATGGGATTGGTGCCATAGAGCGGGCGATTGCCGCCCCAAGGGGCCATTGCTGCGGGCGCATTGGCAAGCGCCATGGCGATCAACCCCTCTCGCGCAAAGGGTTCGACCGCCTGCCCTGCCACACCAAAATGATGCGAATGCGTGACCGACACAACCGCCACGCCCAGTTCCCGTGCGACAGCGCGCGCCGCCTGTGCGCCTGCCGCGATTGCGGCAAAGGCCAGCCCGTATCCGGCATCAACCCGCAGCACTGCACCATCGCGCGTGATAACAGGTTCGGCTTGGGCCTGAACCTTGCCGGTGCGCATCTGGTCTGCATAGAACGGCGCGCGCGCCAACCCGTGCGAGGGCAGCCCCTCCTGCTCGGCCTGAACCAAGGCCTGTGCGGCGGGGCGTGCCAGTTTTTCGGGCATGCCTGCCGCTGCAAATGCCGCAACAACCAGCGCAATCGCGGCATCCGGGGGTATCTGGACTGTATCCATCGCGGCTATCCTGTGTTCTGCTCTCGCGCTTATGCTTGAAATGCCTATAGTTTTCACCTGATACCGAAGTCAATGATGCGGCTGGACAGGGTCGACCGCAGCGTGGTTCTGTGGTGCCAAAGGCAAACCAGCCAAAGCGGGCTGCGCGAAATATTCGACCTGAAGGAGCGAGGGGCGATGGGCCATCAACAAGCGGACAGCGCGGGTCAGCATGCATGCCTGCATCTGGGGTTTCTGATCTTTTCAGGCTTTCCGATGGCCTGTCTGACCTCGATGATTGAACCCTTGCGGGCCGCAAACGAGATTTCGGGGCGCGAGGCGTTTCGCTGGTCGCTGATCTCGGAAGATGGGGCAGCGGTGGAAAGCAGCGCGAAAGTTGCGTTTCACCCCTCTGCCAAACTTGCTGGCGTGCGGGGGGTGGATCATATCGTCCTGCTTTCGCCGCCAAATGGGCGGTTTGCCAACCCGCGGCAGGGCAATGGCGCGCTGCGCGCGCTGGCACGCCACGGCACAGTTCTGGGGGGTGTTAGTGGGGGGGTGTTTCCGCTGGCGCGGGCGGGGCTGCTGGAGGGGCATGTCACCTCGGTGCATTGGTGCTATGCCAGCGCCTTTGCCGATGAATTCCCCGACCACCCCACCACGGATGAGGTGATCGCAGCCCAAGGGCGGCGGCTGACAGTCTCGGGGGCGGCGGCGGCGTTCGATGCCGCCCTGATGCTGATTGACCAGCGCCTTGGGCGCGAGGTCATGACCGAAGTGGCCTGCTGGTTCCAGCACCCGCAGGTGCGCGGCGCAGGCGAGCGGCAGAAAATCCCCGCGCTGCGCGCCGCCGCCACATCCGACATGCTGCCCGAGCCTGTAGGCCGCGCGGTGCGGATCATGTCGGAAAATCTGGCAGAGCCGGTCAGCATTGCCGATATCTGCGCGCAGATCGACCTGTCGCCGCGCCATCTGGAACGGCTGTTCAAAACGCTGACGGGCAAAAGCCCGCTTGTCTATTATCGCAACCTGCGGCTGGCGGCGGCGCGGCAACTGGTGATGTATTCCAACAAATCCATGAACGAGGTGGCGCAGGCCATCGGCTATGCCAGCGCCAGCCCCTTCCGCCAGCGCTATCTGGAAACCTATGGCCTGACGCCAGACGAGGAACGGCGCAAGATCAACACCTTCCGCGTGCGCGACAACCGGCCTGTGCCATCGGTTTAAGAGCTAGGGACGGAGAAGAAGACAAGCCGCGCAGCGTCGAGCCGCGGTGCGGCGATCCCCGATCTATGCTGGATAACTTTATGCCAGCCAAATCCGCGTAAGATCAAAGCTGTGCACATCGGCCAGCCAAATCGCCGTGTCGTCGGTGCGGCCCGGCGATGCGCGGCGGCGCTGTGCGCCTTGATTCCGCGCAATCGCACTCAATCGAAAGGCGGGTTTTAACCGCACCCCAAACAAACCAGATACGCAAGGCACACTATATGATGCGCCAAAAGCTAACTCTGGTGAATATACTCCCCCGGTGCCGCAGCCAAGCTTGCCGCAGGCTTTCGCGCGGCCACAAGGCCGCTGCTTTGATCCTCCAGCCAGCGCGCCCATTCCGGCCACCAAGACCCCCCAACCGGGTCATGCGTGGCAAGCCACCTGTCGGGGCCGACATAATGCGCGCCGGGCGGTCTGTGCCCCACGCGGTAATGCCGCCCCTTATGCCCCGGTTCAGACAGAATGCCGCCATTATGCCCGCCTTTGGTCAGCACCAGATGCATGTCGCAATCGGTGAACAAGGCGGTCTTGTAGACCGAGCGCCACGGCGCGATATGGTCCGTCTCTGTGGCGACAACGAACATGGGCGCGTCAATATCTTTCAGCGCAATCACACGCCCCTCAACCGCAAAGCGCCCTGCCGTGATGCGGTTTTCCAGAAACACGCCGCGCAGATATTCCGAATGCATCCGCGCGGGCATGCGGGTGGTGTCATTGACCCACACACTCATATCCGTGGGCAAATCCGGCTCTCCCAGAAAATATCGCCGCACCGCGCGCGACCAGATCAGGTCTTCGGAGCGGATCGCGGCGAATGCGCCCGACATCTGGGGGCGGTCCAGATAGCCTTGCGCCCACATCATGTCTTCCAGATAGGCGACCTGACTTTCATCCAGAAACAGCAGCAATTCGCCCGCTTCAACGAAATCCACCTGCGCCGCCATCAGCGTGACAGAGGCCAGCCGCGCGTCACAATCGCGCGCCATTGTCGCGGCAGTGATCGCCAGCAAGGTGCCGCCCAGACAATAGCCATTCGCATGGACCTTTTGATCGGGCACAATGCCATTCACCACATCCAGCGCCTGCATGACGCCCTGAAGGCGGTAATCTTCCAGCGACCATTCCGCATGCTCGGCCCCCGGATTGCGCCAAGAGATGCAAAACACCGTGTAGCCCTGCCCCACCAGCCAGCGGATCAACGAGTTTTCCGGCGAAAGGTCCAGAATATAGTATTTCATGATCCATGCAGGCACGATCAGCACCGGCTCTGCCTGCACCTTGTCGGTGGTCGGGCTGTACTGGATCAGTTCCATCAGCGCGTTGCGGTACACCACCTCGCCCGGTGTGCAGGCCAGCACCTTGCCCAAGGCAAATTCCTGCGGCACAGGCCGGTGTTCATGGGCCAGAACATGCTGCGCATCATCGGCAAAATGCAGCGCACCATCAACAAGGTTGCGCGCGCCCGTTGCCCATGTCTTTTCCAAAATCTCGGGGTTTATGGCCGGGAAATTCGCAGGCGACACTGTGTCCAGCAGCTGGCGCATCATGAAGCCTGTGCGCTGCGCGTTCTGCCGTTTCAGCCCGCGCAGATCTGAAGTGGCGGCCTGCCACCAGTCCTGTGCGCCCAGAAAACCTTGTTGCCAGACCGCAAAAGGGGGTTTGTCCCAGCCCGCATGCGACCAGCGCGTATCATAGCGCCCCGGCGCAAAGGGTTTGTCCTTGGTCTGGCCCAGCGTTGCGGCAGTGGCGAATTGGGCCAGCTTGATCCAGTTTTCCTGCGCACGCTCCATCAACTCGATCTGGCGGCCCGGTGCGCGGCCCAGATGCATCGCCCAATCGCCCCATGCATCCAGTATCGCATGGGGCGACAGGCCCGAAGTCATGCGCGCCAGACTGGCCATGGCGCTGCGGTCCAGGGCTGCATGCGCATGGGGCGGGCCATCGCGGGGGCCTTGTGGCGGGGTGGGTGCGGGCACGGGCCGCGGCGGGGGGGCTGGCGACAGGTCAACGCGTGCGGGTTTGGGGCGCTTGGGCTTCGGGGTCATGCTGTGGCCTTGTGCTGGAGGGGGGCATTCGGACGGGCAAACCGGAGATGCGCCGCCGCGTGGCTGGGCTGTCATGGGCGGCGAGATGCCAAAGTGGTCATGCCATATCTGACCATGACAACAGCCGCGCGTCACTGATCCATGTCAACTCCGCGCGGGACAGGCACAGGGGCGCCCACCCCCCTTTGGCCAGAGCGCCACACCCGCAGCCATTGACCCCACATGACCTTGACATATCCGCAAATCGCAGCGAGAGAGGGGCCATCGGTCTGACGCGCGCAAGCGTGTCGAGAGTGATACATTCCCGCCCTTGCCGTGTTGACAAGACGCAAGGACGCATATCAGCACCATGCTGTGCTTTGTGCAATTTCTTCCAATGTGACGTTCGGTGATGGGTCCGATAGATGTCGCGTTGACCCATCTCAACGGCAGACCCTGCCAAAACACTATGGATATATATTCGCTATGATCACTCCCCTGTCCGAAGCCCTTGCAGAACGCGGCTTCGACAAACTCACCCCTGTCCAGAACGCCGTCACAGCCGACGATATCATGGATCAGGATTTGCTGGTGTCAGCGCAAACCGGGTCGGGCAAGACCGTGGGCTTTGGCATGGCCATCGCCCCCACATTGCTGGGCACGGAAGAACGCTTTGGCCCCGCAGCCGCGCCCTTGGCGCTGGTCATCGCCCCCACGCGCGAGCTGGCTTTTCAGGTCATGCGCGAGCTGACATGGCTTTATGCGAAAACCGGCGCGATTGTCACATCTTGTGTGGGCGGCATGGACAGCCGGCAGGAACGCCGCGCGCTGGAACGCGGCGCGCATATCGTTGTCGGCACACCGGGGCGCTTGCGCGACCATATCGAGCGCAACGCCCTTGATCTGGGCGAATTGCGCGCCGTCGTGCTGGATGAGGCCGACGAGATGCTGGATATGGGCTTTCGTGAAGACCTTGAATTCATGCTGTCAAAGTCACCCGCAGAACGCCGCACGCTGATGTTCTCGGCCACCGTATCGCCGATGATCGCCAAACTGGCCAAGCAATACCAGCGCGATGCGCGCCGGATCAGCACACTGGGCAGCACTGACCAGCATGCTGATATTTCCTATCAGGCGCTGCGCGTGGCGGCATCTGACAGCGAACATGCCATTTTCAACCTGCTGCGCTTTCATGCCGAAGAAAGCGCGATTGTCTTTGCCAATACGCGCGCAGCCGTCAGCCACCTGTCGGCCCGCCTGACCAATCGCGGGCTGGCCACTGTCACGCTGTCGGGCGAGTTAAGCCAGACCGAACGCACCCACGCCCTGCAAGCCATGCGCGATGGGCGCGCGCGGGTTTGTGTGGCCACCGATGTGGCCGCGCGCGGGATTGACCTGCCAAACCTGAACCTTGTCATCCATGCCGATCTGCCCAGCAATACCGAAAGCCTGCTGCACCGCTCTGGCCGGACAGGGCGCGCGGGGCGCAAGGGTATCTCGGCGCTGATCGTGCCGCCACGGGCTGTGCGCAAGGCTGAAAATCTGCTGAAATGGGCCAAGATTTCGGCAGAATGGACCACCGCGCCATCGGTCGAGGATATCTTGCAAAAGGATGAAGAACGCCTGCTGGCCGATCCGGCATGGACCACGCCTTTGACCGAGGATGAACAGACCTTCGCGGCCAAACTGCTGGCCCTGCATGCGCCAGAGGTGGTGGCCGCCGCCTATTTGCGCCTGTATCAGCAACGCAACGCCGCACCCGAAGATTTGCTGCCACCAGAGACGAAACCCGCCGCGCGCGAACACCGCGAATTCGGCCCAAGCCGTTGGTTCGCCCTGTCGGTCGGGCGCGATGACAAGGCAGAACCGCGCTGGATTCTGCCGCTATTGTGCCGCGCGGGCAATCTGGACAAGACCGCCATCGGCGCGATCCGCGTGCAGGATAACGAGACGCATGTCGAGTTGACAGAGGCCAGCGCCGCTGGCTTCATGGCCACTTTGGGCGCAGGCGGGGTGCTGGAAGACGGGATCATCGCGCGCCCGATGGACTCGGCGCCCGACAGAAACTCGGGCGGCGGCAGGCCATCTGACGCGCCACGCGCCCCGCGCGCGCCCCGCGCCGAAGCCCCTGCACACCCCCGCCCTGCAGGCGGGTACGACCGCCCCGCCCCCGCCGCCCGCGCAGAGGGCGAGCGCAAGCCGCGCCACAGCGCAACCACCAAAAGCAAGCCCGATGCCTATAAGCCGAAGGACAAGCCCGAAGGGTTCAAGCCAGACACCTACCGCCCGAAGGACAAGCCTGAAGGGCCGCGTCCCAAGGACAGCTACAAGCCCAAAGACAGGGCGGACAGCCCCCGCGCCAAGGACAGCTACAAGCCGAAGGACAAACCCGATGGCCCGCGCGCCAAGGCCAAGTTCGACCGGCCTGACCCAGTGGCACGGGACAAGCCAAAGCCCAAACCCATGGGCAAGCCTGCCCCCATCGGTGATGCGCGCGACAGCTCCAAGCGGTTCACACCGCCCGGACAGGCGAAACCCGCCGCGCGCAAACCGCGTGCCACCGCACGCCCCGGCGGGGCAGAACCGCCAAAGCGCGGCAAACGCTGAGAGATTGAACAGGCCGGACGCTTAGCGTCCGGCCTGTTCCGTTCTGCCCCGCGCCAATGCCTCAAACAGCGCAAACAGGATCAGGCTTTGCGCCGCCAGCACCAGAAGGGCCGCAAACATCAGGTCCGTCTGCCCGCGCCCGTTGGCCATCAGCATCAGATACCCCAAGCCCCGCGACGACCCCACCCATTCGCCAATCACCACTGCGAAAGGCGCATAAACCACCGCCAAACGCAGGCCAGAGGCCAGCGCGGGCAGCGCATTGGGCAGTTGCAACAGGAACAGGCGGCGCAAGGGTGTTGCGCGCATCATCTGTGCCAGATCGGCCAGCGGTGCAGGCAAGCGCATCAGCCCGTCGAAAAACGCCGAGGTGACGGGAAAATAGATCACCAGCATGACAATCACGATCTTGGACGCCGCGCCATAGCCCAACCATAGCGTCAGGATCGGGGCCAGTGCAAAGACGGGCACGGCTTGGGCAAAGATCAGCATGGGGCGCAGCAACAGCCGCGCACCGGGCGACAGCGCCAGATTAAGCGCAGTTGCCACCCCCAGCGCCACCCCTGCGACCAACCCTATGCCCAGATTGACCGCTGTAAAGCGCGCATGTTCCCACAAAAGCGGCGCATTGGCCCATAGGCTGGCCCCCACGCGCCCCGGCCCCGGCAAGATGAAATGCGGCACCCCGCTGGCCCAGACCACCACTTGCCACACGCCCAGCGCAAAGCCCAAAGCCAGCAGAGCGCGCAGAATTGGGGTGTTCAGCCAGCGCATAAGACAGGCCCCAAACTGTGCAGGCGCGCGAGCAGTTGCGCTTGTGCGGCCAGTGTTTCGGGCGCGGTGAAATCGCGCGGAGTGGGGCTGGCGGGCAGGGCCAGCGATTCCGCCCCAAGGGGGCCAAGCAGATAGGCATGATCCGACAGGCGGATAGCCTCTAACGGGTCATGAGTGATCAGGATCACGCAGCGCCCCTGCAACAGCTTCGCCGCCAGATCCTGCATAGCCAGCCGTGTGACAGTGTCCAGCGCGGAAAACGGCTCGTCCAGCACAACGATGGGGCAATCTTCCATCAGCACGCGGGCCAAGGCCACGCGCTGGCGCTGGCCACCCGACAGGGCGGCGGGCCGCCGCCCCTCCAGCCCCGCAAGCCCGACCTGCGCCAGCAGCGCGCGGGCGCGGGCCAGATCAGGCCGCGCACCCCGCAGCCGCGCGCCGATGGTGACGTTTTGCACACAATCCGCCCAAGGCAAAAGCTGCGCATCCTGCGCCATCATTGCCACATGGCCTGCCAGCGCCCTGCCGTTTCCGGCAAGCTCCCCCTCCAGCCGGTAAGGGCCGGGCAGACCTGCGATCAACCGCGCAAGGGTGGATTTTCCCACACCAGAGCGGCCAAGCAGGCAGGACCAGCGCGCCGCCGGAAACTCCAGCGCCAGATTGCGGATCAGGGGCGCATCGCCCATCCACAGATCACCGCTCAGGCGCAGGGTGCTCATGCGCCGTCCAGACCCATCTGCCAAAAGCCCACTTCCAGCCGCGTGGCCGTGGCAAAGCGCTGCGCCAGATGGTCAAAGCGCGGCGAGCCGGCCCAATCCGGCCCCAGCCTGTAGGCCAGCGCGCCATCGATCAAGCCGCCCACATCATGGCACAGCGCCTGATACTCTGCCCCTGCATAAGTCTCGATCCAGTCTGAATATGGCCCGCCACTGCCCGCCAGCCGCGTGCCGATTTCGCCATAGCCCAGCACGCAGGGCGCAAGGGCGGCCATCAGGTCCAGAAAATCGCCCGAATAGCCTGCCTCCAGCACATAGCGGGTATAGGCAAGGTTGGCGGGTGCTTCGACTGTCGCCTCCAACGCGGGCGCATCAATACCTGCGCGCGCACAGACCTGCACATGCAATGGCATTTCATGATGCACCAGCGCCTGCACCGTGGCGGATGCCGCCTGCATTTCCGCCAAAGTGCCCGCCTTGGCCGCCGCCAGCGCCCAAGCCCGCGCGAAATGGATCAGGAACACATAATCCTGCCGCAAGTAATGCAGGAAATCCTGGCGCGGCAGATCACCCCGCCGCAGCGCCTCGACAAATTCATGCCGCGTATAGGCGTCCCATTCCGGCGCGGCCTTGCGCCAGAGAGTGAAGGCGCGGCCATATTCCGGCGCGCTCATTTCGCGGCCCTTGCAGTAACGTCCAGCGCCAAAGCATCGACCGACAACCCGCCCGCAGTGGCCCCGCGTTCGGCCAAAAACGCCTCGAACCGCGCATAGCGGCCTGCATCCAGTGCGGCAGGGCGGGTGGCAAAGCGCGGCCATGTATCGCCCCATGCGCGGGTGTTCAATTCGGTCTGCAACTCGGATGCGGCGGCAGAGAAAATCTGCCAAGCCTGATCGGGGTTGTTCAGGATAAAGCCTGTCGCGCGTTCGGTCGCATCCAGAAAACGCGCGATGACATCGGCATCCATCCGGTCGGGGTTGGCGACATAGATCAACTCGTCATAGCTGGGCACGCCCTCGGATTCGGGGTAGAAACAGCGCCCCTCGGTGCCTTCAATCGCCAGTTGGTTCAGCTCGAAATTGCGAAACGCGCCGATCACGCCATCGACCTGCCCCGACATCAGCGCGGGCGAGATAGACCAGCCGATATTGATCTGCTCGACATCGCCCGGCACCATGCCATGATGGGCCAGCATCGCATCCAGCATCACCTCCTGCACGCCTGCCACGGCAAAGCCCACTTTGCCGCCGCGCAAATCCGCCATCTCCTGCACCGGCCCATCTGCCAGCACCACAAGGCAGGTCAGCGGGGTGGAAATCAGCGTACCGACACGGCGCAAGGGCAGGTCGTTATGGCGGCTAAGGTGCAGTTGCGGCTGGTAGCTGATCGCTATATCCACCCGCCCCGCAGCGGCCATGCGCGGCGGGGCGTTGGGGTCTGACGGGGTGACGGTTTCCACCTCCAGCCCTGCATCGGTGAAATAGCCCAGTCCCTGCGCCAGAATGATGGGCGCGTGGTCGGGGTTCACGAACCAGTCCAACATCACGCTCAGGCGGTCTTGGGCATGGGCGGGCAGGGCGAGGGTGGTGGCCAAAAGCGTGGTTGCAAACAGGTGTTTCATGGGCGGTCCTTTCACTCGTTCAGGGCCAGCAGGGCAATATCGCCCGACCAGTGGGATTGCAGGGTTTGGCCCGCATTATGGGCGCGCAGGCCTGTGGCACAGGCCAGCACAACGCGCGCGCCTGAAGGCGGCGCAAGGGTGGTGATCGCATGGGGGGGGATATGGCGCGCCTCTGCGCGAAAGGGCGCGGCCTCGTGGCGCAGGTCGATCAGCAGGTCATCCGCGCGGGTCTGGCTGCGCGCGATAAAGGGCAAGGGCTGCAAGGGTTCGGGTGCGGCATCAAACCGAAAGCCCCCCATCCGCCAGCGCGCCGCGTCAAGGCTGACAAGTTGGCCCAGCGGTGAAGGGGTCAGGCCCAGCAGCACCGATAAGGCCATCTGCGCCTGCAATGCCCCGATGCTGCCCACCACCGGCCCCATCACACCGGCAGTCGCACAGGTGGCCCCGCGTTCGGGCAGGTCGGGGAAGATGGCGCGCAAGGACGGGGCCGCGCCGCAGCACCCCGCCACATAGCCCGACAGCGCCAGCGCCGAGGCTGTGATCAGCGGCTTGCCCCTCTCGCGGCAAGTGTCCGACAGTATCAGGCTGGCCGCGAAGGTATCGGCGCAATCCAGCACCAAGTCGGCCGCCGCCACCAGCGTGGGGGCATTGGCAGGGTCCAGCCAGTCGGTCAGCGCGGTGACATTCACATCGGGGTTCAGCGCCTGCAACGCGGCGGCGGCGGCATGGGCCTTTGGCTGGCCGATCTGGTCCATCCGGTACAGCGGCTGGCGGTGCAGGTTATGCGCGGCCACCGCATCGGCATCGACCAGCGTGATCCGCCCAACACCCGCGCCTGCCAGATACTGCACCACAGGAACGCCCAGCCCCCCTGCCCCAACCACCAGCACATGCGCGCGCCCCAGCCGCGCTTGCCCCTGCGTGCCGATTTCAGGCAAGATCATCTGGCGGGCATAGCGCGTCATGCGCAGACCCCAAGCCATTCACGCATGCGCGCCTCCGGGTTTGGGTTTAGGGTAATGTCAGTGACAGCCGAGACGATATCCGCGCCCGCCGCAAACGCGCCCGCCGCACGTTCCACCGACATGCCGCCGATAGCCACCAATGGGGTGTCGCCCACCAGCCGTTTCCATTCGCTGACCCGCTCCAACCCCTGCTGGTGCCATTTCATCTGTTTCAGGATGGTGGGGTAAACCGGCCCCAACGCGACATATTCCGGTGCAAGGGCAAGCGCGCGGTCCAGTTCTGCATGATCATGCGTGGACAGGCCCAGCTTGATCCCCGCGCGCCGGATCGCAGGCAGATCAGCCGCGTCCAGATCCTCTTGGCCCAGATGCAGCCATTCGGCCCCTTCCTCGATCGCCATTTGCCAATGGTCATTGACAACCAGCGCCGCGCCATGCGCCCGCGCCATCGCCAGCCCCACGCGAATATCCAGCCGCAAAGCGTCGGGGCTGCGGTCCTTGATGCGCAGTTGAACGAATTTCACGCCAAGGGGCAGCGCGCGTTCCAGCCAGTCGGCACTGTCGAAAATCGGGTAAAACCGGGGCAGGTTCATAGCCATGCCTTTCCAATGACAGGGGTTGAGGGGGCCGCCATGTCACGCGGGGCCATCGGGTCGGCCGTATGGGCCAGCGCGCCCGCCTGTGCGGCCAGCGCGAACGCGCGCGCCATTGCGACAGGATCGCCCGCTTGCGCAACGGCGGTGTTCAGCAAGACCGCGTCAAAGCCCATTTCCATCGCATCCGCTGCATGGCTGGGCAGGCCAAGGCCCGCATCAATGACCATCGGCACATCCGGAAACGCCGCGCGCAGGGTGCGCAGCCCGTAGCGGTTGTTCAACCCAAGGCCAGAGCCGATGGGCGCGCCCCAAGGCATCAGCACCTTTGCGCCCGCTTCCAGCAGGCGCGCGGCCAGAACCTGATCCTCGGTGGTATAGGGAAACACCTCGAACCCGTCTGCGGCCAGCGCTTCGGTCGCCGCCAACAGGCCGAACGGGTCGGGCTGCAATGTGTCGGCATGGCCGATCACTTCCAGCTTGATCCAGTTCGTCTCGAACATCTCGCGCGCCATATGGGCGGTGGTGATCGCCTCTTTCGCACTGTAGCAGCCAGCCGTATTGGGCAGGACATGCACGCCAAGGCTGCGAATAATCTGCCAGAATGCCTGCCCCTGCCCCGCTTCACGGCGCAGCGACACCGTGGCGACGGACGCCCGAGAGGCGCGAAACGCATCCTCCAGCACTGCGGGCGAGGGGTATTGCGCTGTCCCCAGCATCAAGGGTGTCTCCAGCGTGACACCATAAAAATCGCGCATCATCTCTCTCCATTTTTCTGGGGCGCGGGGCGCAGGCAGCAGGCGCAACGCAGCGCCCGCACCTGCGCGGGCGCCTCTCGGTTGGTCCCCCTCAACCCCGGCATCCGCTCAGCCCCCCTGCATGGGGGCCAGCACTTCCAGCCGGTCGCCATTTTGCAGGCGCGTGTCCGCGCGCGCGGATTTGGGCACAAACGCCCCGTTCAGCGCTGTTGCCACGCGCGCGGTGCCCCAATCCAACTCGCTCAAGGCGCCCTCCAGCGTGTCGGCTGCGATCTCGCGCATCTCTCCATTCACCTCAATCTTCATGAACCAGATCCCCCTTGATCCCTTGGGTCAGATATTCTGCCGCCTGCCGCGCCAGCGCAGGGGCCAGCAGATAGCCGTGCCGGAACAACCCGTTCAGGTGCAGCACGCGGCCCCGCGCCAGCACACGCGGCACGTTATCGGCGAAAGCAGGGCGCAGGTCGGTGCCGGTCTCCAACAGTTCCGCCTCGGCAAAGCGGGGGTCCAGCGCATAGGCCGCAGACAGCAATTCCAGCGTAGAGCGCGCGGAAATCCCGCGCCTGTCCGCGCTTTCAATCTGGGTCGCGCCCAGCATGAAAAGCCCGCCTGCACGCGGCACGATGTACAGCGGGTGGCGCGGGTGCAGCAGGCGCACAGGGCGCGACAGCCGGATATCTGGCGCGCGCAGCACAACCATTTCGCCGCGCACACCGCGCAAACCGGCCAAACCCGCCGCCAAACCGCGCGCATCAATCACAGGGCCGGCGATATCCTCGAGCGTGGCCTCGGTCTGTTCAATGGTCACGCCGTGAGCTTGCAACGCAGCGGTCAGGTCCAGCAGCGCGGCGCGCGGGTCAAGATGCGCTTCGCTCTCGAAGAACAGGGCCTGATCGGCCGTGCTCAGGTCGGGTTCCACCTCGCGCAGTTCCGCGCCCAACAGCCGGTGGCCTCTTGTGCGCTGTGCAAAACGCGCCAGCTCAGCGCGGTCGCGCTGCAAGGTCACAACAAGCGAGCCGCGATGGCTGACCTGCGTCACCTCGGCCCATGCCTGCGCGGCGCGCTGGCCATGCGCGACGATGGCAGGCTCGGACACGGCCCCCTCGCAATAAGGGGCCAGCATGCCCCCCGCCCACCACGAACAGCCATGCGGCCCCGGCGGGCCGTTGCGGTCCAGTATGCGCGGGGTAAGCCCCGCCTTGCGCAACTCCCACGCAGCCCAAAGCCCTGCGACACCGGCACCGATGATGGTGATATCAGCCATGTGCCCAGACCTTGTGGAAGTGATGCACAGGGCCATGCCCCGTGCCGACGCCCAAGCCATCCGCGCCCGCAATCGCGCCTTGCAGATAGCCATGCGCACGGCGCACCGCATCGGCCAGCGCCATCCCCTGCGCAAGTCCTGCCGCAATCGCGGCAGACAGGGTGCAGCCTGTGCCATGGGTATTTTGCGTGGCGCGGCGCGGCGCGGTCAGGCGAGTGATGGCGCTGCCCTCGATCAACATATCCACACAGACAGAACCCGTGCCATGCCCGCCTTTCATGAGCACGGCCCCCGCGCCCAGATCGCGCAGCGCGTGGCCTTGCGCGATCATCTCTTCCTCGGTCCGGGCGGGGGTCGTGCCCAGCAGATCGGCGGCTTCGGGCAGGTTCGGCGTCAGCAGCGTGGCCATGGGCACCAGCGCGCCGCGCAAGGTCTGCAACGCCGCGGGCGGCAACAAACGGTCGCCGGATTTCGCCACCATTACAGGGTCCAGCACCAGCGGCAGCGCCCGCCCTGCAAGCGCGTGCGCGACAGTCCCGATGGCCTCTGCCCCGCCCAGCATGCCCAGTTTCAGCGCGCGTATATCCAGATCATCGAACACCGCCGCAATCTGCGCCGCGATCATGGCAGGGGACGCCCCCTCGACCATCGTGACCGCGCGGGTGTTTTGCGCCGTCAGCGCCGTGACGACCGATGCACCATAGACGCCCAGCGCCGAAAATGTCTTCAAATCCGCCTGAATACCAGCGCCGCCCCCCGAGTCAGAGCCTGCGATAGTCAATGCGATGGGAACCACTGTGCCCCTCCTTGCTAATGGGTCGAACGCAAGGAAACGGGGCAGAGATGCTGTGCATCTGTTCATCACCGTTCCCTACGCCGGTATGACCCGGATCAGGTTCGATGGGTTGGCTCGCGCCTCTCAGCCCCTGTAACAGGGCACCCCAACGGTTGTCTGGCGCGATAGGTAAATCCGATAGCAGCAGTTGGCAAGGGGGGCTTTACACGCGAATTCCGGTTAAGGATTCATATCATGAGTGTGGTATGATTGCCGGGCGGCAAAGGCAGCTGGACCCGGCGACAAACCAGACCACACGCAGGTCTGGCGACAATGACAGTGTGAAGCGCTTTCGATCCGGCTCGATCCGGACATGCCCTGAACCACGCCAGACGGGCGCAATCGACATGGGACATCGTCAGACAGCAGCGCCATAACCGCCCCCTGAATACCAGAGGTCGGAGATCGCTGCCAGCGGCCCTTCCTGCCGATGCTTCGTCAAGATGAGGGGGTGTCGCACATTGACAGCATCAATGCTGGTCTGATAGCCGCCAAAAGGGTTGCAGTGGTTGAGTGTAGACCCGCGCCTCGGGCTACACGGTGGAGGTTGGCTTGGATCCTGTCAATATTCTTTGTGTGAAATGGGGCACCAAATACGGTCCGGAGTATGTCAACAAGCTGCATTCTATGGTGCAGCGAAACATGTCGCGCCCCTATCGCTTCGTGTGCCTGACCGACGATGAGACAGGCATCGATCCTGCGATTGAAACCTTTGCACTGCCGCCTATTGGCATTCCGGAATTCGATGCAGCAACCGGATGGACACGCTTGCATGGTTGGCTGAAGGTTACTGTATTCGCAGTCCCTCTTTATGACCTGACTGGCCCCACATTGTTTCTGGATGTGGACATCGTGATCACTGGCGCTTTGGATGAGTTCTTCGATCCTCCGGGAGACTTTATCGTCATCAAGGAATGGGATAAGCGTGACGAGACTGGAAATACATCGGTTTTCCGCTTCACAGCCGGGGCACATGCTGCGCTGATTGCTGATCTCGCCAAATCGCTGGACACCGTGCAACGTGATTATCGCAACGAGCAGGAGTTCGTTACATCGTGGTTTTCCCGACAGGGCAAGATCAGCTACTGGCCGAAAAGCTGGTGTGTCAGCTTCAAACGTCATTGTATGCATCGGGGCATCATGGGCTTTTTCAAGCCCGCGCGAATTCCGGAGGGGGCAAAAGTGGTTGTGTTTCATGGCAAGCCCAATCCGCCAGATGCCATTATCGGACGGAGCGGGAAATGGTATCGTCGGGTTCTGCCGGTTGACTGGGTCAGGGAACTATGGCGTTAAATGAGCGACAGGGGCGGCCCAGATGACGCCCCGAAACGCAAAACAGGTCTGGACTGCCAGTCATGCTCATCAAGACAACCTTCGGGAATGCTGCGATCTGGTATGACAGTTCGGTGCTTGATCCCGTCACCCCAGAGATATTCGCGCCGGACTGGCTGCAACAATCGGGCGCGCTTGTTGGCAGCTCGCAGGGCCGCAACGCGGCATATTTTCTGCATTATGCCGGTCACGATATGGTGCTGCGGCATTTCTGGCGCGGCGGGCTGATCGGAAAGTTCAATCACGACCTTTACCTCAGGGTTCCGGTTGCGCGCAGTCGTGCCATGCAGGAATTCATGCTTCTCCAGTGGATGCGGGATCAAGGGCTGCCAGTTCCCCGCCCTATTGCGGCGCGGTTCCAGCCAGCGGGCGTCTTTTATCGTGCTGACATCATCACTGGACGCATTCCCAACAGCCGCCCCATGGCCGAATGCTTGGAGGAAAACTTTTTGCCACCTGCTATCTGGCGGGAAACCGGCAGGGTGATCGGGTCCATGCATCGGATCGGGGTACACCACTCGGACCTCAACGCGCGCAATATATTGATTGAGAATGGAAAAACGGTGTGGCTGATAGATTTCGACAAATGCGCACAGCGAAAACCCGGCGCCTGGATGGAACAAAATCTTGTCCGGCTGAAGCGGTCATTCGATAAAGAAAAGGGCAAGCTGCCCAGATTGCACTGGGATGATGACGCCTGGCAGACGCTGCTTGCGGGGTATAGGGAAGAACTGGCCAAAGGGCAGCTATCCTATGCCTGACATGTCGGGGGGGTATATTCTTCCCCGCCTGTAAGCTATCTAAACCCTGTAATTGTAGCCATAAGGTATTCGACAGTGCTGAAAAAAGTTGCAAGCCTCTGGATCGGCTCAAGGCTCGGACCTATTGAATTGGCTGCTATCCGTTCATTTGTCAGGCTGGGCCATGAGTTCACGCTTTTCGCTTATGAAGAGATCGAAAATCGCCCCCCTGATGTCATTTTCCGTGATGCACGCGAAATACTGGATACAGGCCGTATCATTAGGCATCAGAAAACCGGTAGCCCAGCTTTGCACTCGGATATTTTCCGCTACACTCTTATATGCAAAACTGAGTTTATTTGGGTTGATCTGGATATCATTGCATTACGACCCTTCGACTTTCCCAGCGATCACATATTTGGATATGAGGCAGAATACTGGCTGAATGGGGCAGTACTCCGGCTACCCTCGGATTCATTTGCCTTGAGAAGCCTTGCGACAGTCACTGTGAATACTAAGGGATTGCCCCCGCATCTGACCGGCCTTCGGAAGCTGAAGTATCAACTGCGGAACATTCTCTCCGGTGGCCTGCCAATCGACAGATGGCCTTGGGGCGCAATTGGCCCCAAATTGCTCACGCTAGAACTGAGAAAAAGTGGTGAGATTTCGCATGCCCTCCCAGTCAGTGCCTTTTATTCAATCCCTCTGGCAGAGGCCCGCCGTTTCGCAGACCCCGGAGCGTATACGGCAAAGGATGCGCCAGCAGATGCTTATGCTGTACATCTTTGGGCAAGCCATTTGACGCGTTATGTTGCTGAAAATTATGGTGGCACTTTCCCTTCTGGAAGCTTCGTGAACAGAGTTTGCAATGATGAGTGGTAAAATCCCAGTCTACTATATCAATCTTGACTCGAGTGAAGATCGGCGTGGCTCGATTGAAGCGGGGCTACGCAAAGCCGGAGTAACGAATGCGACCAGAGTCTCGGCCTTTGACGGGCGAGGCGTAGATTTGACGCAAACCACAGATTGTGATCTTAGGGCGGCACACCGGTTTCTTGGCCGACCTTTGCGTGGTGCAGAATATGGCTGCTACCGCAGCCATCTCGATTGCATCGAACGATTTCTTGCCACCGACAGCCCGTATGGAATAGTGCTCGAGGATGATGCGGCGATCGACGATGATTTCCTGCAAGTTATCGCGGCGTCCATAGATATAATGGAAAAGACGAAGCGGCATTGGGATTTGATCCATCTGGGTGCCGGTCGATTGAAGATATACTCTCGGCTAGAGCCGCTGGGAGGTGGTCACGATCTTGTGAAAGCGCATTACTTCCCGATGATGACCACTGCTCTTTTGTGGTCGCGCCAAGGCGCGCAAAATATTCTTGACCATCACCGGACCATCACCATGCCGGTTGACACACAGTTTCGCGAAATCATGGTTAAGCGCGACCTTGGCTTTGCGATCTGGCCTGCAATCACACGCCAAATCGGTATGTCGAGCGATATCGACGGTGATGGCGCCACCAGAAAAGCGCATGGACGTAGCTGGTATTATGGTTTCGCAAAACAGGAACGCCTTTGGCGCAACAAAATCATTGCATTCTACCACAAGCTTACCCTCCGGAGATGAATCATGCGCCATTTCAAGACCAATTCGTCTGAAACATGCGCGCTGACATGGCACAAAAAATGAAGCCTACCCTTTTGCTGCGCCTCTGGTTTGGGCTGACACGGATGGTGCCGGGACTGTTTGATGCCCTGATCCGTCGCGCCCATCTGCGCCAAGGGGCCGATCCGGCACGTCTGGGTGAGCGTTTCGGACGCGCAAGCGTCAACCGGCCAGACGGGCAGTTGATCTGGATACATGCCGCGTCTGTCGGCGAGGTGATTTCCGTATCGGCACTTGCGCGCCTGATCGCCGCACAGACCAAAGCACAGATCCTGATTACGACGACAACCGCGACCGGAGCAAAAACCGCTGCGGCGCGCCTGCCGGATGCATTGCATCAGTTTTTGCCCATCGACACGCCCGCTGCGGTAAACCGGTTTTTTATACATTGGCGTCCGGATGCCGCCCTGTTTGTTGAAGCCGATCTCTGGCCACGCCTGCTGCGCAGGCTTGCCGCGCAGTCTGTGCCGCGGGCATTGCTCAACGCGCGCCCATCCAAGACGCGCAAGCGCGCACCGCGCAGCATGCGCGTGCTTTTGCATGATTTCAGCCTGATCACTGTACAGGATGTCACACTTGTACAAGAGTTTATCGATCTTGGCCTTGCGTCAACACGGATCAACGCACCGGGCAACCTCAAGGCAGATATTCCACCACCGCGCGTGGACGAGGCGCTGGCTCAGCAATTCAGGGCCGCCGCAACAAGGCGTCCGATCTGGGCCGCCGCCTCGACCCATCCTGGCGAGGAAGAGATCATTCTGGATGCTTTTGGCGCAATGGTGCGCGACAGTCTGCTGATCCTGGTGCCACGTCACCCCGAGCGGGGCGACGCCATCGCGGCCGAGCTTATCCGTCGGGGAATTGTGTTTTCACGGCAGAGCGCCGCAACACGGCCAGCCCCGGAAACACAGGTGCATCTGCTGGATACCATCGGGGATTTGGGCACAGTTTATAGGGTTGCCGATCTGGCGGTTATTGGTGGCTCGCTTCTGGACGGAATAGGCGGCCATACACCCTATGAGCCTGCGCAACTTGGCTGTGCCGTCCTGTCAGGACCATATGTAGAGAATTTCAGAACCGCATATGACACATTATGCGCCTCTGGTGCGGTTATCACCGTGCGAAACGGGCCGGAGCTTACTGCGAATATAAGCCGATTGTTGTCTGACCAAACGACCCTCAAAACCATGCGTGCCTCTGCCCTCGCCGAGCAGGCAAGGCATGTAGGAGCGACCGGGCGGACATTCTCATTGTTGTCTCCCTTGCTCTCACCTTCCAGTCCGCCGGTCCCTGGCCCTGATCGGGGTGCCGCCCACGACTGAACCGCCCCGGTTTTATTGGAGACCTATAGCTTCATTTCTCGCGACCATATCAAGCACGTCCCGCTGTGCATAGAAGTTCTCTTCAGCCTTTGCTGTCGGGATGTGTCCAATGGGGCCAAGCAGGCGCCGGTTGTTGAACCAATCTATACGAACGCAACAGCGTCATCATCACCACCAAGCCGGTCAACATCATCACTGCAGGCCGCAAGCAACACTGGTGCTATGGGGAATGCAAGCATATTCGATGATGAAATGCTTTCTGACTTCTGGGGTTAACCACCTTGCCCCGGAACGCAATCAGCCCCAGCGCTTCGATTGCCGCATCGAGTTCCGTGACCAGGTCGGCGGGCATCGTCGCCAGCGTCAGACGCAACTGGCGCTGAATCTTCAAGCGCGCAAGTTTCCTGAAACTCTACCGGATGAAAAATTTTAGGGCCTTGCTGGGAACAATCCGATCATTACCCCGTTATGGGCTCTGTCTCCGTTGAAAATATGCGCGGTGCCCAGACCACGCGAGCAATAATTGACCATGTCGAAGAGTTGAGAACTCTCTGAATGTTTTTGGGGAACTCCGTTTCCCGAGTGGTGAGGAGCAACAGGGACACCGGTTGGATGGAGGACTGTGATGATTAGCAAAACATTTGATCACTCAGGCAATGCCAACATGGGTAAAATGCTGTGGACGCCACCCTTCATGGCTATCGCAGATGCAAAATTCACATGAAAACTATGGAGTGAATGCAATGGCTGGAACGGTAACCTGGCAAATCACTGGAACTTCGAGCGATGGCACGAAAGTCATCATAAATGTGACGGCGACCCTGAATGATGACGGTTCGATCACCGTCGACTATGAACTGGGCGAAGACTCAGCCGATGCAGACATCATCGGCGTTTATTTCGACTTCTTCAATGATGGTGGTGACCTTGACACGGCCGGCAACGGCAGGGGCGGCAGCGCCAACAACATGAAGGGCTATGGCGACGGATTCGATGCGGCTTTCGAGGAAGGCAAGGCGGGCCTGAAGGATGGTGCAAACACCGAGGGTTCGATCACCTTCACCGCCAAACAGCTGATAGAATTCGGGTTTGGCGACTTCTATAATGAAGACGGTGAATTGACTGACGGCGCGGGCCTGATGGAAGCCTTTGCCGAAACCGAAATCGGCATCCGGGCGACCAGCACGGGCGATGATGGCGAAGGCAGCCTAAAAATCGGAGCGGTGGGCGAGTATCATCCTGAGGATGATGACGATAACGATTTCTTCCCGGAATGGCCGCAGGACATTTCCAACGCCGTGTTTTACATTGACACGACTGGTGACGGAAAATGGGACGTGGCCGTAAAGATCGATGAATTCCCCGACAGTGAGGAAATCGGCTGGATCAGCAATGACATGGACGATTTCTATGCCTGCATGTTCGAGTATATCAAGAAGGTGGATGATCGCGTCGATGACGACTCCACGCTGATCGGTGTTTCGATCAAGGGCGGAACTGGTCCGGACCTGTTCTTCGCCATCGAAAACGACGAGAACGGGCCGGAGCCGGACGAAGGGCCTACTATGAACACAGGGCCTGGCACCACCGAGTACCAGTATGACGATTTCTACGAATTCTATCAGGAAGACTGCATCGCCTGACCCGCAGTCTGGTGGCAATGGCAGGTGAATTTCACTTTGCGCTGGCTTGGTCATTCACCTGCCAATTTGATGGGCCGCAATCATGCGACCCATCATACATGATCCAAGTTCTGGGTTCCCATGTCCAACCACCCCGACGACCTCAAGGCGGCACGAGCCGAGAACCGCGGGCTGCTGACCCGCGTTGGCCTATTCAGCGTTTTCGTCAACCTGTTGATGCTGACCGGCCCGCTGTTCATGCTGCAGATCTATGACCGGGTGCTGTCCAGCCGGTCGGAACCCACGCTGGTGGCGCTGTTTGTGCTGGTGGCGTTCCTGTATCTGATGATGGCGCTGCTGGACCATTCGCGCGGGTTACTGGTGGCGCGGGTGGCGGCACGGTTTCAGGATCGGCTGGACCGGCGCGTGCTAGGGGCCACCATGCAGCGGCTGGCGGTGCGGGCGGGCGATCCGCTGGCGCAGACCGCGCAGCGCGATCTGGACGGCATTCACCGCTTTGTCGGCTCGCGCGTGTTTCTGGCGCTGTTCGACATGCCTTGGGCGCCGATCTTTCTGGCTGCAATCTTCATCTTCCATCCGCTTCTGGGGGTCGTGGCGCTGACAGGTGGCGCAATTCTAGTGGCAATCGCGCTGACGAACCAGCGCTTGACCAAGGACCGCCAGCAAAAAGCAATGCAACTGTCCGAAGAAGCCATGCGGCTGGAAGGCCAGCTCAAGAACGAGGCCGAGACGATCCAGAGCCTTGGGATGATGGAAACCGTCATGGGTCGCTGGCAAAAGGCTCGCCGCGCCGCATTGGAGGCGGATGTTGGTGCCAAAGACCGCGCGGACGGGTTTTCGACCACATCGCGCACCTTCCGGCTGTTCCTGCAATCGGCAATTCTGGCGGCGGGGGCGTGGTTGGTGTTGCAAAACGCGCTGACACCGGGGGCGATGATTGCGGCCTCGATCCTGCTGGGCCGCGCGCTGGCTCCGGTGGATGCCACCATTGGCCAATGGGCCAGTGTGCAGCGCGCGCAAGAAGGCTGGCAGAGGCTTTCGCAGCTGCTGCGCGAAGTGCCGCCTGCCCCGCAACGCACGCCGTTGCCGCGTCCAGATGGGCGGCTGGATGTGCAAAGTATTACGGTCACGCCCCCCGGCGATACACGCTATGTATTGCGCATGTTGGCGTTCGCACTCGAACCCGGGCAGGCGCTTGGCGTGATTGGTCCCAGCGGGTCGGGCAAGTCGACACTGGCGCGCGCATTGGTGGGCAGCTGGCGGCTGGCAGGCGGGCGGATCCGGCTGGGTGGCGCGCCGCTGGATCAGTATGACCCGGATATGTTGGGTCGGCTGATCGGCTACTTGCCGCAACGCGTGGCCTTGTTTGAAGGCACGATTGCCGAAAACATCTGTCGTTTTGACCATGACCCTGACCCGAATGACATTATCAACGCTGCCCGCGATGCAGGGGTTCATGAGCTGATCCTGAGCCTGCCAGAAGGCTATGACACCCGTATTGATGCGCGTGGAGGGCGGTTGTCGGGCGGGCAAGCGCAGCGTGTGGGGCTGGCGCGCGCGCTTTATGGTGCGCCTGCGCTGCTGGTTCTGGATGAACCCGACGCCCATATCGACCGCGAGGGCGTGGCAGCACTTGACCTTACCATCCAGAATTGCCGCGAGCGTGGCACGACGGTGGTGGTGATCGCACACAGGCCTGCGGCACTGCAATCATGTGACTTGCTCTTGGTCCTTGAGAATGGAACACGCGTGGCCTTTGGCCCACATGCAGAAGTGATGGCCAATATGGGCAAGAAAAAGCCATCAAAATTTCAGGGCCGCATCATGGGGGCGGCACCATGACCCTTCCCGCTGCCAGCAAGGGCGTAAGCGATCTTCCCGCCGCCAGGCAAAGCATGGATGTCACTCCGGCAAATGACCGGGCGGCGCTTACCCCGCACCGCGTCGGTGGGCGCCCCGCTGACAGGCCGCAACCGGAACTTAGCCTATCATTGCGCAAACCGCATATTATCGGCTTTCTGGCGATTGCATTGCTGCTTGGCGGCTTCGGTTCCTGGGCGGTGCTGGCCAATATCTCGGGCGCGGTCATCGCTGCAGGAGAGTTGGAGGTCGAACAGCGACGGCAGGTGGTGCAGCATATTGACGGCGGCATGGTTCAGTCAATTCTTGTCAGGGATGGAGATCATGTGGGCGCTGGCCAGACCCTGCTGGAACTTGACGGAACACGCTTGCGCGCCGAGTATTCCATAGTCGAAGCCCAGTATTTCGAAACTCTCGCACGGATCGGGCGTCTGACGGCCGAGCGTGACGGCGCCGGGACGGTCCGCTTTCCCGACACATTGGTGGATGCCGCCAAAAATCGGCCTTATGTCGTCGAGCAGATGATCGGGCAAGAGGCTCTGTTTGACGCCCGCCTGAGAACACATCAGCAGCGCATCGAGCAACTTGAACAGCGTCAGATCCAAGTACACAGTCTCGTCGCGGGGATCGATGCCCAGATCGGGGCCGTTGAAACGCAGTTGCATATTGCGCAAGATGAATTGGTATCCCAAGCATCATTGACCGAGCGCGGGCTGGCGACAAACGCACGGTTGAATGCCTTGCATCGCGAAGTTGCAGAGCGGACGGGTGATCTGGGTGATCTGGTTTCGCGCAAGGCGGAAGCCCTGGAGCGTATCACTGGCGTTTCGCTTGAAACTATTGCCCTGAATTCAACACGGCAAGAAGAGGCGGTTACCGTGCTGCGCGATTTGCACGGCGCGCAACGTGAATTGTCTGAACAACTGCAGGTTCTCGCTGATCGTATTAGCCGGCTGGAGATACGCGCGCCGGTCGAGGGTGTGATTCATGGGCTGGAGATCAACACAGTGGGTGCTGTTCTAGGGGCTGCGGAAAGGCTAATGTCCATCGTCCCGCAGGATCAGCCGCTTGTTGTCGCCGCACAGATTGAAGCCAATGATATCGACCGAATTTATGCCGGACAGCCCGTCACATTGCAGTTTCCAGCATTCAGCGCACGCGCCATGCAGGAAATTGGCGGCGAGATTATCCATGTTTCTGCGGATGCCTTCTTGGATGAGCGAACACGCAGCAGCCATTACAGGGTCCGGATCCGCATAAATGAAAGCGACCTCGCGCATCTGGACGACCGTCAGCTGGTGCCTGGGATGCCCGTAATTGCCTTTGCTCAAACCGATGCCCGCTCGCCAGTTGACTACCTGACGAGGCCTTTGGCAGATTACTTCCGTAGGGCATTCCGTGAAGAATAGGGCGTTTATGTCCGCAGTTATCCTTATCACTGGCGAAGATTTTTAACAAAAACGTGTGGACCTTCACAGTGCGTTAATCCAGCAGGCCGCGACAGCGCCCACCACCCGCGTGACATGGCCGCGCACCTCCCGCATCATCCGCTCGATCCATCCGCCTATCGACCTTGTTGAAGACATCGCCGACCCCGCTGACTGGGAGGCGCAGGCTTCCGCCGAGGCCAAGTTCAACCCACGCATCCGCGACAGGATCGGTGATCTTGTCAAGGTGCCGGTTGCCCGCCGCGTGACGGGTCTGGTGCGAGCTGGGTCATGGCACCCTTCGTTCCTTGCTCGTCCCAGCGACCGGGGCGGTTCTCGGATGGCAGCTTTGGCCTCTACTACGCGGGCGACAGCACCGAAGTCGCCATCGCCGAAAACCTCCACCAAGCCCGTTTCATGCGCGCCACGGATAATCCCCCAGGCTGGACCTCGCAGTTCCGAGAGCTGATAGGATCGATCGATGCCGATCTGAACGACGCCACCGGCCGCTCCAATCTGCTCGACCCCGACGATTATCACCCCTCACAGGTCTTTGGCGCCGAGCGACGCGCAAGCACGGTCGAACGGCATCACTTGGCCCCGCGCCCGCTCCCCCGGCGGGCGTTGCATCGCGGCGTTCTGGCCCGATATGATCCCGACCCTGACGCAAGGCAGGCATTTCGCATATCACTGGACTGGGGCAACCGTCGATTACGTCAAGCAGCTGGAGACTGGCAAAGTCTGGCAGGTGACATGAAGCCAAACAACCATGACCAAACAACCCAGTCCGTGAGAAAGCGCCCGAGCTGCTGGAATCTCATGGCATCTCGACGCTGACCGCGGACGAAACGCTGATCCGCGTAGGACGCAATCCTGAGCGCATCAAATCCGAAGCCGCGCTGGCCATGATGTGTGGCGTATGTCCAATCCCGGCCTCAACTGGCAAGACAAATCGCATGCGACTAAATCGCGGAGGCTACCGACAGGCAAACGCTGCGATATGCCGCTAAGCCGTCGTTCATATGCGGGATGACCCAAAGACAAAGACATATGCCGTCAAGCGAATTACAGAAGGAAGAACGCGGCGAGAAATCGTTTGATGCGTCAAGCAGTACTTCGTGCGAGAACTATATCACCACCTCTGTGTGCCGACCACCGCGTTCCAAGCGCCTTGGCAAATATAGTCGCATCCCAGGGGGCATCGGCTGGATCAGTCTTTTTGTGTTGAATGACTTGACAGAGACAGATCCGTTACCGAGGTCTGGAGGCCAGGTCCTATTTTGATTGCGCCTAATATTAAAATTCTGTAACGTGAATGTGTCGATTGATAATAATCACCTGTGATACATATACTTCCCCATTTATTCGGTTTTACCCCCCTGCAATACCGAAAAATCTGGTCGAGAAAGCTAAACAAGATGTATGTCACTAAAGGCCTTCCTCCACCCGTGTTGCATTACGATGACCGTCAGAACGAGCGGCCGCTTTCATCAGCTATACGTGGCGTGGGAAAATCAGAACGTTGGGACTGGACCATACGGCGCCTGCTGCGAGATGCGCATCCGGATGTGCGTCTGCGTGAGGCCGTACGCAATCACCCACTTTTCGAAAGCGTGACTTTAGGCGCCCTGTTGGAGAACCGTCTTGCTGTAGATAGTTTTCTGACAGAGTGTCGTAAGCTCCCGCATTGCGGCGAAATACAGATCAACCGACTAAGACAAGTCATTGTGGCCGAACTTGATGCATCGCAGCAGCGGTCTATAAATGCGTTGCCACTGCGAGGTGTGTTTCACAAGAACTCTGTCGCGGCACTGGAAGATGTCTATCTGCCCATGTGGCGTCTCGCCCAATTCGCTCCTTTTGTCTATGTGCCAAGCTCGATACCAGAGATCGCCAAGACTGCCGCAGTTCTGGCCGCCGAGCTTGCGGGGCGTGAGGATATTGAGGCCTATGTTGAGAAGCTGTCGTTGGTACGACGCAATTTGGGCAGCTTGCGGACTGCCACAGGTTGGATTTTTCTCGATTCACATACCTTGGAAACGATCCTGAAGCGCCAGGGCCGATATAGCTGTTTGAGCTTGGAAGATGCTCAACAACAACGTTGCGCTTTGGAAGAAATGGCAGCAGATCTGCCAGCAGGTATCAAATGCGTTGTTACAGATTTCGAGGCGACGGCGTTATCTTCTTCTTCTGTGGTGGGTGATCTTGTGGTCCTTTATGGCATGGGTGGCTATTCGGTTTTTCGAAATCCTGCAATGGTGGAACAGATGCGCCTACGTCACGAGGCTGCTCGCGCGGTTGGACGTAGTTTAACCGATTTCTTACAGATGATAGACCAGCCGGCTGCTTAAGAATACGCGTTTTGTACACCCAACAAAATATCAATGCGTCAATAGCGCTGGAGTTGGGTTATTGAGCTGTTCCCAGTCGCAGTAGCCGTGACAGGATTTGCAGATGCCGATGCTGGTCTGTTGCCAATCTGACCTGCGGGAGCGTTGCTAAATTTACTTGCGCGAGCAGTACTGGTGACAGAACCTGTGTTGATTTGTGAGCTGGTTGCAGACATTGAAACCTCAGTTGATCCCGAAGGGCCACGCATCATGATCTGGGTAACGGATCGGTTCCCACTTGAATCCGCGACAAGACCAGCGTTTCGCAGGACAATCTGGCTACTGTTAAGCGCGCCGCCTGGGTTTGGTGTGACATCAGCTGTATCCGTCTGAGCAGAGGCCTGTGCTCTGACCCCGCCCGTGTTGCGCTGTATGTTTTCAGCGGCGAAGCTACCGGTCGCATTTAGAGGAACTGTCTTGTTGGCGGGTATGTCCTCTTCCGGCGCAATCACTGCTGCCTGCGCGTTCAATATATTGACAGAGTCATTGCCGCGCGCCTGAGCGATGGCAAGGTTGTCGGCTATTATCACCCTCAGCTGTGCTGCGACATCAAGATCGATATTCCCCAAAAGTTGATCAAGGCTAACCACGGCCTCGACAGAAGCATCACTCGTTTGGGTGCTGCTGATCACTGCTGAAGTCGCGTTCAGTATGTCAGCGTCAAGTCTCAGTGTATTGCGCGCACGGTTGGACACCGAAGACGCTTCCACGGCATTAGCATAAACCGAAAGACTGGAGCTGTCATTTATAGACGGAGCCGCAAGCAAAGCAGCGGCGCTCAAAGTTGCGCGGGCCTCTATTGGGGCGTCATCCGAACGTTGCTGCAGATTGCTGAGCACAAAATTGGCTGTGGCCATTTTTTGCGCAGGTGCGTTAAGCACCAATGGTGTAGGTTTGATTGACTGCCCGTCGATTTTGGATCCGGAGACCAAAATTTGGTTTTCAGCGTCATTGCCGCTTGCAGCCGAGAGGGCAACGTTGCCATCGAAGGCAATACGGCTGTTCGATAGATCATCGCCGGGCATTTGCCTTGCCATCAGGTCGAGCTGCGCATCAGCTTGCACAGCCGTGGCGTCTGCAAGTTGCATATTGGACAGGCCAACAGTGCCGACGAGAGCATTCTTTGCGCTCACTGCAACAAGGTTAGTCGCTTCATTATCAGTGGCAACACTCTGGACAAAATTTCTGCTCAAGGACAGGCTGCTGTCCAATATTGGGCCTGTACCCACCTCAATTCTGGCACGCAGCGCAGCTTCACTTTGCACATGGGCTCGCCCCTTTGATATTTGCAAATTGCCCAATGTGACATCTGCGTTCACTGCAAAAGAAGACAGAGATGACACTACGGTATCCGCATATGTGTTGATCGTGGCTGCTGGGTCACGGCCGAGTTGCACTTCCGTACCCGACATCCGAATGAGGTTTGTTGCCCGGTTGGCACTGGCGTTCGCCAGAAACACTGTGTCGTCGATCCTGACCCGGCTTCGCTTAATACCCTCCATCGTCAAAAGCAAAATGTCCTTATTCCGAGACAGCAGAGCAGCGCCACCATCTATATCCGAGACATTCGTTCGGGCGACCACCCGTCCTTCATTTTGCTGATAATTCCCAAGACTGGCGGAGGCCGCGTTAAGCTCTGTAACGCTTTCAACCATAATCTGATTGATTGCTGTATTGGCTAAGGCATCCGAACGCATCAGCGCATCGAACAGCGACATAGTACTGTCGATCAGCATGTCGCGACCACCATCGACGATCCGAATATCGAGCTGCGCGGTCAGGCTTGCCACGCTCTCGACCTGGCCTGATTGTCGTTGTGAATTGAGAAGGGCAAGGTCAGCTTCTGCGCTCCGGATCGTTGCAGGCATGTTTCTTTGAACCCCTGAGAGATAAACACCGCTCTGAAATCCTGACCTGCCTTGGATGTGTGTTCCAGCCGCTGAAATCCGGTTATCCGCGCGATTAACCTCAGCCTGCGCAAAAACGGTATTGGTATCAATTGACAACAGGCTGTTTTGGACATTGCCCGAGATGAGCGTTTCTTGATCTGCCTCAGCGGCTCCAAAATCCGCGATGGCGCGACCGAGCACCGACATGCCTGGTAAGGCGTTACCGTGTACATCTGTTCCAAGGTTTTGCTGTACCGACAGCAGAGCTGCATTCACATCGAGCGCGGTATTGCTCTCAAGTGCGAGCCAGTTTTCTCCAATGTTTGCCGATGCGCGCCCAAAGATCCGATTGCCGTCAACGGATAGCCGACTGCCCAGCATGCCCGTTGAGGTTGGTAAATCAATTTGTGACAAATCAGCCTGCGCGCGCGCCAGCGCGGAAATCTGTTGCGCCGCAGTGCTTACGTCAACATGTTGGGTCGAGAACAGCGCGTGCCCACCCAGCACGTCTTCCTCAGGCTTGGCGCCGTATATACTCACTTCTGACGCACGCGCGAGAAAGGACTGAGTGGGGGGCTTTGAAGCTAGCGTCTGCACAAATACCCTGCGGGAGTATCTGTTGGCGGTTGCACCCGCCTCAATCAAATTTTCCATCACCGAAACCCCCGCCCCCTCAAGACCTAGCGGCATAGAGGGGTCGGTGAGACGGATGCGGAAGGCGCCGTCAGTCTGGCTCTCGATAGATGCGTCGCGAAATTCCTGTAGTACAGTGATTGTATCCCCGCTCCCAACACGCGATCCAACAAAAATAGAATCTGCGTCCGCTGCTGGTGCAAGCAGCGGACTGATGGCGCAACTGACCATCATAATGGGCCGCAGAAAATGCGTTGACCCAAGGCCAATCTTGCGTGTCATATACGTGGCTACCTAATAACCTAGGGCGGTCTGCTGACAGCGCGCCTAGGATATCAGCCCAAACGCTCCCAATTCCTCTGGCTCTCGATATGCAAATGAACCAGACGCATCAAGCCACTTCGCACCCAAGCTGCCAAGGTTGCATCATCGAGCGCGGCAATCCGGTCAGGGTCAACAACAGAGACATTGCTGACACGCGCCACAATCTCATCTGCGCGACTCAATGTGATGGTCTTGTTGACCAAAACATCTGCGTCCTGCAATGGGCGCACCAGCTCCTGCGTCGCCTTCAATTCGCGCTCGAAGGAAATCAGAAACTGTTCCGCACGACCCAGCACACCATCTTTCCAGTTTCCATCCTCAGGAAACACCGGCTCGCCTTCGAATCCGCTATAGAGCCCGCGCAAGTCTGCCATGACGAAGAAATCTTCGCCATTGCCCTGATCGCCTAGCACGAAGGGATACCGCCGCAGGTGCGCAGGAATGTAGTCTGCGGTCCAGCGACCATCCTCAGAGACACAGCTGTTGCGACCCTGATGTAGCCCCAAGAAGACGACGGGTAGAAAGCGACCTTCGCGGGCAAAAGCGATTGGAAACTCGCGAGCGACCTTTGAGAATTCGGATGCCGCAATTGGCGCAGCGGTTGTAGAGCTTGCATATTTGAAGGAGCTCACCTCCTGAAATCGGAGGTGTTGATGTTTTTGCTTATCCAGAACTACGGCACGTTCAAACATCGCGCCCTCCGCTACCTGTTTTTATGCTGATTGCAGTCATCACTCGGCTCCCAGAAGCAGTGCAACCAAAGTATCTGCATCTGGCAGACCTGATTGTGCAAGATTGCGGCTTTCCTGAAAGGCTGTGATTGCAGAGCGGCTGCCCGGCCCATATGCACCATCGATGGCACCAGTATAGAACCCCTGCGCAGAAAGTGCACTCTGTACTTGCTCGAAGGTTGATTGGCGGACCAAGACAGTCCGGTTGTCATGCGTGAGTTCCAGCAGTGGCGAGTCTGAAACCACACGTGCAGGCTCGAACAGGCGTATGGCTGCATCAATGGCGCTTTCAAAAGTCGAATCTTGGTTCTGTGTACAGATGACGTTCATCAGCCCGGCCACATCAGCCCCTGCAATCAACGGAAGAACATCAAATGTCTCGTCGGCGAGACGGCTGCGTGCAGTAATATAGCCCGCGAGCCAAGCAATATACACCTGAGCATCCGTTGCGCCATTTCCGCTCAGCGCGGCAGTATAATCTGAACATTGCGCAGAGCCGACACCTCTAAGCGCGTAATTCCCATCCACATCAGCCGCGGATGAGAGGGATGGAACAGCAAGTGCTCCGATAAGTGTCAGTGCAGAGACGTTCCGCAGGATTGAGTTTCGCATTGTCTACCCTTTTCTAGTGTCTTCCGATTGGTTCGGAAAAATTTTGATGCAGTTGAGATACCCGAAGGATGTCCTTGCCCCCGGTCGACAGTGAGGCCGGACAGATTTCCCGGCCCGGCCTCACATTGCTTAGTCACGCGTCAGACGCGTGGTTGCCACATTGCCCGTAGCGCCTGCGCTGAACTGGTTACCACTCACCCGCACAGCGCTCGAAGTGATCGCACCCGAGGCGCTTGCCATCCGCCCGGAATTTACCTGCGCAGTCACGGGGCCTGTCGCAACCTGACGACTGGCTACTGCGACAGTCACGTTTTCTGAGGCAGGCCGGCCCGAAACGGTCATACGGTTATCGGCGCGGTTAGAGGTCGCATCGGCAACCAACGCGTTGTTGCTCACGCTCACGGAGGAGTTAAGCAGCGCACCCTGCGTAGTGGCCGAGATCAGGCTGCGGTCACCAATGGTGTCACCGGCGCTTGCCATAACTGCACCGCTGTTGTCCTGGTTCGACACCAAAGCAAAGTCACCCGCCGCGTTCAGCGCGCCGGGGCTGGCGGTGAAGCTCGCGCTTCCTCCTGACCCGCCCTGCCCGATCACAGCAGTCCCGCCTTGAACGTTCATCCGACTAACAGCCTCATTACCGGTTGCGCGTGCCACGCCGATATTTGCGTTCAGCGCCACCGAGGAACTGCTAATGTCCCCGAACGCATCCGACCCTGCGCGCGCTGTGATCCGCACGTCAGAGGTGACGTCGCTGTCGCTTCCCTGCGAGGTCACGATCCCGCCGCCAGCACGCTGCGCAGTATCTGCGTTCAGAACCATGGTGTTGCGCGCCCGGTTGGCTGATGCGGTCGAATCCACGAAGTTCCCAGAGATGGACACGCTGCTGTCGGTCAGGCTGGAGGGTGTATCGACGGGGTCGCCACCTGTGTTTATTGAGGTCAGTAGGGCATCGGCCCGGATCGAAGCCGAAGCGGTGATGCCCTGTCCCGCCGTCCGGTTTTGGGTATTGGCCAGCAGGGCGTTCCCTGCCCCGTTCAGCGTGCTTCCGGTCGCGCCCACAGACGTTGTGTTATCGCGCCCGCTGACAGAAGCCCCAGCCACGGACACATTATTTACTGCATCATTACCGCGCGCCACCGAAATCGACAGGTTATCGTCAAGAGCGATGGAGCTTGCGGAAACTTGTGGCTCCGGATTGCTCGCGCTCAGGTCCTGTCTCAGAACAGCAATGAGATCGAAATTTGCATCGACTGCAGCAGAGCCACTCTGATCGTTTACAATAGCCGCCGTCCCACTGACTTCTGTGGCCGCAGCCAGATCGACCAAATTGGTCGCCTGGTTGGCGTTTGCCACTGACTGGCCAATATTGCCCGAGATCGATGCCGCACTTGCCAAGATATTGCCCGCAACAAGTTGGCGAAGTCCCATGTCAAACTGCGTGCTATCGGTTCCTGCGGAGACTGCTCCAGTCGTAAGCTGCTGAGATGCTACAACGAAATCTGCCCGCGCCCGTACATTCCCGGTCCCGCCGTCCGGCACTAAGATATCGGTGATATTCGAGGTGTCCGAGATCCCAGCGATCGACGTGGCGTTGACCTGCAGCGCCGAGGTGGCGATGTTCCCAGTGGCTCTAGTAAGCGCGATATTATCATCAATCGCGATGGCGCTGTTGTCAAGTGCGTTGCCAATATCAAACTGATTGACGTTCACGCGGATGCGAACAATGGCGTCACTCAGGGCGATAATTGACTCTCTGCTGATCTGTGCATTCGCCACAGCGGAGGTTCCCGTCACCGATCCATCTGCAAAAATTTCGGCCAGATTGCTTGCCCGGTTGCCAGCAGCTTGGGCTTGAAGAGCACTGCGGCTGACCGACGCGTTGGAGCGTAACAAATTGTCGACGAGTGTATTCGCCGCTGCTTCAAACCTGGCCGTTGCAGTTACGCTGGAGCCACTGTCTTGTAGGTTAGCGATACTAGCGTCCGACCGGGCCAGCACCAAATCGTCTGCCAAGTTTAGCCGTGCGCCAAGAGCGTTGAAACCAGATTGCAAAGTCGCCCCTGTCAGCGATACCGCCTCGAAACTGAGTTGGTTCTCGACTGTGTTGGCGCCTGCCCTGGCAATGAAGGAAGTCCCGTCTATGGACATTCTGGAGTCGGTCAGACTACCGCGGTTTTGCAGAGTGAAGTCGGTACCCACGGTTGTTACCGCCGCGCTGATTCCATCGGTGGACTGTTGCCGCGACGCGATTGCACCTGTCACATTGTTGGCATCAGCATCGGCTTCGACGTCAAGCCGGTTTACTGCTTCGTTTGCCAGCGCATCTGCCCGTGCCAGCGTGTCATCAATGGACGCGCTGGTGCCAGTGAAGTTCCGTCCACCACTTGCCCCCTGAACTAAAAGTGTCGCTTCCACTTCAGTATTGGCCGCGAGGTTGCCACCCTGAGCCTGATCGCTTAGGAGCGCAAAATCTGCTCGAGCCTGGCCAACTACAGTTGTACCATCGAAACGCGCATTATAATCGATGGAGCCCGCCGGAGTGTCGAATGACGTCGCAGATGCCGTAATGGTGCTCTGCGATGTATTCCCTGTCACCGACGAAAACAGACGGTTCCGGTCAATTGCAAGCGATGTGTTCTCCACATTGCCGCGAATACTGAGCTCAAACCTGCCGTTAGCTGTGGCTGTAGCATCTGCGGTACCGGTCTGCAGATTGCGCAGGGCAGCCGTCGCCCCCGACGCTGTGCCCGCGTCCTGTTCTATCCGCGAGGTCGCAGCATTCCCGGTCACACCCGCGATGGTCCGATTATCACTTAACGAAAGGTCGCTCCCGTTGGTGAAAGCGTTAATGTTTGCCTCACTTAGAAGCGCCACGCCAGTCGTCGCTGTAGCGATGAGTGTGTCCGCCTCCAGCGACTGCCGATTTGCAAGGACTGATGTCGCCAGAACAGGAAAGTTCCCTTCGAAGTTTGCCCGAGATTCTTGTCCGAGATTGCCCACGATCACCGTATCGGCAGTAAGGCTCAGAAGATTGCCTGCCTCGTTCCCCATGACCACCGAGCGGTTTTCATTGCCATCAACGGACAGCGACGAGCCCGCGATCCGGTCAGTTCCGACAACTGGTGTCCCTTGGGTCAGCCTCGCCGTGAGGTCCGAAGTCGCCGTGATCGCGTCGACATCGACATCCTGGCGGTTGGACAGGATCGACGTTGCCGCTTCGACACCCTCTCCGAGCGAAAGCGCCGAAAGTTCCAGCGCATTCACGATCTGGTTGGCCTCGGCCATGACCATCTGGGTGTTGTCGGAGATGGAAACGCTGCTGCCGCCAATGGCACCGACGATACCCTGTCCGACCGTCACAGACAGCGCGCTGTCAGCGGCCGCAGACAGGACAGACGCTGAACCCGAAAACTCCTGCGAACTGGCCAGAACCAATCCTCCGCGTGCCACATCGTCATCGTTCGTTATCACAGCTCGATTGTTCGGGCTGGTGCGCGTCAGCACTGTATCGGAGTCCACAGACAGCAGGTTGCGCCCGACATTGGCTTCTGCCTGCGCCAGCAACAGGTTGCTATCCACAGCGATGCTGGAATCGGTAAGCTGCCCTTCGACCGTGGCGGACAGTTCCGTCTGCGCCCCCCCATTCCCAAGAGTGGCGCGGATGCTGGTGTTGGTAACGCGCTGCTCGTTGCCAAGCGCAGCACTGGCATTGATTGAGGTTCCGGAAATCTGGATCTCCGAACCTCCTTCGTTACCCCCGGCAGTCGCAAATAGCGTATTGCCGGTTACATCCAGCGCCGAATCCTCTACGCCCCGCGACAGCACGGTCAGACCGGACCGAAGTGCCTGTGCGGTGATCGCCGATGTATCGCCAGCATCTCCGACGATCAGCTGCTGGGTGCCGAGCACGAAGGACGCGTCGAGGTTCAGTTCACCGGCTGCGCCAAAGGACACTGACGCCTCACCGCCCGCCGCATTGATCTGATTGGCCTCTACATTCAGGAACGTCCCGGGCCCGGAGCCGTTGCGCCCCACGATCCCACTTGCCGAAGCACCGATCCGGTTGTCGGCCACCGACACAGCGCTGTCGGTCACAGTCCCCAGATCGACGCGCAGCGCAGAATTGTTCGCTTCTGCCCGCAGATTAATCGCATCGCTTCCATCGCCAATCTGCTGCTGGTTCAGAACCGCAGCCGACCCTTGGAACAGCGTATCAACCGACAGATCGGTGCCGGCTACTGCGGTATTGCCCGTCAGCGTGGCGCGCAGGATGTTGCCATCCACAGACAGCGCGCTGTTGGAGCCATTTGAAATTTGTGCGCCCTCGCGCAGATCAACATCGATGGTATTGTCATTTACCGTGGCTCTTGATGTAAGTGCATCATCGCGCATCACCTGTGAACTAGCCACAACACTGCTGCCGCCGTCAACGTCGACAAGCTGGGCGCCCAATCCACTGATCAGACTCACGGTCGACAAAGCAGTAGTGTCGTTTGCCAGTTGGGCAACAAGTTCGGCAGAAACATTATCAGCAAAAACAGAGCGCGCTTCATTGACCGTTACCGCAGCTTCGAGCCGGTTTGCAGACGCGGTGAATGATGACCCGGCTGCATTATCTGTCGTCGTGATCTCTGCGGTAAGCGTTGAGCCATTGACATTCGCTGTCACTGCACCGCGAGCATCCTGCCCGCTGAGCAAACCAAGACGCCCATTTGCACCAGATCCCAGCAACTGGGCCTGCATGTCGGACTGGTTCCCGAAAGCGCGGGCGAGCAATTGGTTGTCTTCAATTACAACAGAACTGTTCTCGACTGCCCCACCCGAGGATTGCTGCAGCGCACCGTCGAGGATGGTTGCCGTAATGGAGTCATCGAATGTCTGAGCGTTGATGGAAATTGTGCCACGATTAAGCACATCTGCCACGGAAAACCCATTTGCATCTGATGAAAGATTAACTGTCTGGCTCTGCGCTGCAGAGGCCAGTGAAATTGCCGCGAAACTGACGGTACCAAGCAAGGTTGCTAGGTAAACACGGTGAAGAAAACCGGTATCTTGTGACATGAATTGATTGCTCCTGAAGCCGCAAGGCCGCGCGTTGTTTGGAAAGTGCATGTGCCGTGAAGCTTTTGACGGCACATGCAGCTAAAAAAGGGTGGCAGTGTATACTGGACGGACAACACCAGACCGCCACCCCAAGTTTGGAGAGGGTGCAGGGCAGCGCCCCCTCTCCGTGGCAGTGGTCAGTCGCGGATCAAACGCGTCGTCGCGATGTTGCCGCCCGCCGATGCACTCAGCGTGTTGCCGTTCAGGCCAACTGAGCTGCTGCTCACGGCACCGTTCAGACTTGCCAAGCGCGTGCTGTCAACCCGCGAGGTCACGGCACCAGTGGCAACCTGACGGCTGGTGATGGCCGTGGTTACGTCCTGAGAGCTGGGCGAGCCGTTCACCGTCAGACGGTTTTCGACACGGTTAGACACCGCATCCGCCACCAGACGGTTGCCGCCGATCGCCACCGAGGAGCCGGTGAGCGTGCCGGTCCGGGCCTCGAAGAGGCTTTCGGTGTCGGTCCCATCAAACCCGGCCCGCGCCCTGACGGCCCCGGTGTTCACCTGGTTGCTCGCCATGGCGAAGGTGCCCGAGGCGTTCAGCACACCGGGAGCCGGATCGCCCATGGCGTCAACACCAAACGTGGCGCCAGCGGACCCGGCCACACCGGTGATCCCGGTGCCGCCGCGCGCGTTGAGCACGTTGACCGCGTCGTTGCCCGAGGCCCGGGCGATACCGGTGTTGTCCTGCAACGCAATAGACGAGCCTGCCACGTTGCCGAAGTTATCACTTCCCACGCCTGCCCGCAGCCGGACATCCGAGGTCACCGGGCTGTCGCTGACCTGGCTGTTCACCACAGCGCCACCAGCGGTCAGTGCGGTGTCGGCATTCAGCACCAGCGTGTTGCGCGCCCGGTTCGAGGTCGCGGTCGAGTCGAGGAAGTTGTCCCGAACCGACACGCTGCTCGTGCCCAGCGAGTCAGCCGTGCCATCAGGCGTCGACGACCCTAGCAGATCCACTGTCAGTGTTGCTGTACTGTTCACTGCCTGCTCATTGCTGCGAGACTGGAAATTGCCCAGCAGGTTATCCGCATCACCGCTTACTACACCCGTAGCGCTGATACCTGCCACCGACAGTTCATCATTCCGGCCCACAACGCTTGTGCCGCTGACGTTAAGCCGGTTGGTCACATCATTCGCGAAGGCGCTGGAGAAGCCGACATTTCCATCAACATTCAGCGCACCACTTGTGACTGTGGTAGTCGCAGCCTGATCGATATCGAAGTTCAGCGTCGCGGTGGATGAGACGATATTGGTCTCGGCACCTGGCGCACGACCACCTTGCTCTGATGCGAGTGTTGACACGCCGGTAACCGAGGTTGCGGCATTCAGATCAAGCAGGTTATTGCCGCGGTTGCCCGTGACATTCGACTGCGCGATATTTTCGCTGGCCGAAACGCTGCTGTTGAGGATGTTCGCCGGAATGACGATCTCGCCGTCCACAGTGGCGGAGCCTGTCACATCGCCACGCAAACCTTGGAAGTTGGAAACAATGTTATCGCCGGTGAACTCGCGGTCAACGGCAAGAACAGCGGGCGGGTCAGGCAGGGTCGGGTCCCCAAGGGCAACGATACTCCCTGTATCTCCATTGCCACTTACCCCGCTGATCGTTGTCGCGTCGATTGTCAGAGCATTGGTCTGATCATTGCCCATAGTCCGGGCAAAGGCAACGTTACTGTCAATCGCGGCAGAGCTGCCTGTCAACGAAGCACCGGCATCGGTTATGATATCAGCATCCACCAAGGCGGACGCGCTGACAGCCCCAATCTGCACCTGCGTTCCCGTCAGTGCGGTTGTGCCTGCAAAGCTGGTATCTGCGTCAATCCCCAGACGGTTGACCCCTTCATTCCCCATACCAAAGGCGCGGGCGAAGTTGTCGCTGACAGAGGCACTGCTGCCGGTAACGGGGGATGTGTCAAGTCCAATCCGGCCCACGATTGTGCTGTCTGTTGTGACACCACTCAAGCTGGTCTGAACACTGGACAGGCTTGTGTCTGCCAATGCTTGCGAGCCAACTTGCGGTTCCAGTGTGACGCCAACATCGGCGAAGGTGGTCGCTTCACCGCTGATTGAATTGCCAGATAGCGACACTTCATTGACAACACGATTAGATGTTGCCGCCGCGAAGCCTTGATTGCCATCAATCGCTGCCGAAGATGTTGTCAACCCATCGGCCACAATCTGGAAATTTGCGTCCAGATCTGTGCCAACGGTGCCGACAGATGTCTGCACCGAACCAAGAGCGGTTGTGGTGTCAGTGATCCCGGCGCTGCCATCCAGTGTGATGCGGTTGGTTGCATCATTCGACATCGCATCGCCTTGCAGCGCATTGCCCGAAAGCGAAGCACTGCTGTCTGTCAACGTCCCAACGACAGCAACATTGCCGAAATTGTCGACATCGGCAAGAATGTCGCCGGTTTGTGTTTGAAGATTCAGCGCTGCAAAATCTGCACCAGTTGCAAAAGTTGTTGCGGTAGTGAACCCTAGAACGGTGCTGCCTTCGGCCGTACTATCTGCACGATCAATTGTTGTAGCGGTGACAGAAAGCGCATTTGTCGCGATGTTACCCATCGCCGTGCCAAGCGTTGTGTTGTTGTCAATGGCCAGAGTGCTGTTTGCAACATCACCAGTAAGTTCAATACCGCTTTCTAATGGCGTAAGAGCAGAATTGCCAAAGTCGCTCGTCGCCGTTGCTGTAACATCGGCACTGTTGCCTTGTTGTGCAGCAAGTGCGGCATTGCTTGTCAGTTCTGTTCCGGCATCCAAAACAATGCTGGATGTGCCAATATTGGCAATGGCCGTGCCTGTTGTGATGTTGTCACTGATAGAGGCTGTCGATCCCACAATGCTGCGTGTGGAATCGCCTGAGTCATCACCAGCAATCTGCGCAGTGGACACACCAGTTGCGCTGATAACATCGCCAGTGCTGAACTGCCCGGTGCTGAGGGTTGTGCCACCTCCTGCGGTCAATGTCGCAGGCGCACCAGTCGTCGCCGTGGCGGTGGCCGCTGTGGCATCTGCCCCGATGATAGCTGTGTCGGCGGTTACGCTGACGATGCTATCAACAGTGTTACCTGTTGCGCGGGCACGGTTGTCATTGCCATCGATCAACAAAGAAGATGAGACAATAGCATCTGTCAGAGATTCTGACCCAAATCCATCTTGCGTGATCGAAAGATTCGTATTGGACCCAGCCGTAACGTCAGAGCCGAGCTGCTGCAAAGACCCAAGCGAGGTAGTTACAGCCTCGTTGTCGGCAAAGTCTGCGGGGTCTTCAACCCCAACAACATTCCCCGAAAGCGCGATGCGGTTGGTCAAGGTATTGCCACTTGCAGTGCTGTTCTGAGCGTTGTCAGAAACGGATAGCGTGCTGCCAGAGATGTTGCCGTTATCGTCCTCGTCCAAATCCGCCCCGGCAACAACACCAAGGCTTGTGAAACCCTGCGCGTTGATATCGGAATTAGCATCGATAGACTGGTTGGCGATCGTGCCAAAATCAGTGGCCGCAGCCGTTGCAGTCCCGGCTGTGAAATCCAGCGCCGCTGTCCCTCTGTCATTTGTGTCGCTTGATTGCAGCGTGGTATCAGCGCTTGCTGTCAAGCTGGTGCGGCCCGTGTTGCCGCTCGCCTCTGTGACAAAGATGTTGTCATCCAGCGTGATGCTGGAATCGCTGATATCGAGTGTTGCAGTGGCCGTCAAAGCTGCTGGTACGCCGCTCGTGCCCAAAAGCGCGGACACACCGGTGTTGATCAGACTCTGGTCGCTGGCCAGACCCGCAGATGCGGTCACGCTGGTTGCGCTCAGATCGATCCCTGTTCCGCCGGTATTGGCAGAGGCAATGGCAAAGAAAGTGTTGTCATCGACATTGATCGCCGAGTTGGTGACAGTTCTTGCCGAGACACTCAGCGCGGTTGAACTGTTGGTCGCAGTGATGGAACCGTTTGCTGCACTCTCGACGGCCTGCTGTGTTGCCGCAAGAAAGCCAAAGCTGCTGCTTGCAGTGGCACCATCGCTAAAGCTCAGCGTTCCAGCATTGTCTACCGAGATCACGCCGCCAGCAACGCCTGCCGCTGTGATGTCATTTGCGCTGACATTCAGGAAAGTGCCTTCGTTGCCAAGGCCGTTCAGCCCATTGCCGTCCAAAGTGGCGACATTGCCCCGTGCCTGTGCGCCGATAACGTTTTCGTCAACAGTCAGCGACGAATTCGTCGCGTCTGTCAGCGACACCGCGAGGACGGAATCGGTCACGCCTGCGCTGAGTGTGACATCACCAGCACCAGCGCCAATCTGCTGCTGGCTGAACACACCCGCAGAAGAGTTGAACTGCGTATCTACCGAAACATCCGTGCCGGTCACGCCTTGGTTTCCAGTCAGTGTGGCGCGCAGCTCGTTGTTGTCAACGCTGAGGGCACTGCCGGTTGCAACGCCGGTTACAGCGATTAGGATGTCACTGTCATCAATCAGCGCGCTGGACGCCAAAGCAGTTTCTGCGACAGCCTGGGTGTTGGCAACAACACTGCCGCCGCCTGTCACATTCAGCAGTTGAGCATCGAAATTGCCGCGAGTCAGTGTTTCAGGTGTGTTTGTGCCAACAGCAAAGGATTGATTGGACTGGGCCAATTGCGAAGCGAGATCCGCCGAAATGTCATCGGAAAACACCGTAGACGCTTGGTTGATGCTGGTTCGCGCTGTCAAAGTGTTGTTGCTGGCATCAAGCGATGATTGCAACGCCGCTGCAGTTCCAGTGACAGTTGCATCTGTCCCTGTAATGTTTGCAGACACTGTTGCATCAGCAAACTGTCCGGTCAGAACACCAAGCGTGCCCGATCCAACGTTGCCAAGATTTTGCGTTTGCAAGGTGAACAGGTTGCCCTGCGCACTGGCAGTAAATTGGTTCTCTGTCACATCTACAGAGCTACCGTCAGTGCCCGTATCACTGGTGGTCAAGGCACCACCCGCGATTGACGCTGTAACTGCTGCGCGGCTTTCCTGCGTGTTGTTTGCGGTTGTATCAAAGCCGGTCACATTGGCTGCAGTAAAGGCATCTCCTGGTGTGGGAACCGTGCTGTCGATGGTGATGTTCACCACCTGCGCCATGGCCGGCCCGTAGGCCACCAATACTGCGATACTGGCCCCGCCAAGCAGTCGGGCAACTTGGCCCGTCCTGCGCGTCTGTCTGATAGTCATGGATTTATCTCCTGTTGCGTTGTGGTCGTCCATTGCGGACACGCGCCTATGCGCCTCCATGAAACTGCCAAGAATGTGACAGCTCTGTTCCGTGACACGCGGCGGGCTATGGACAGTAATCCTGTGTCCCTCGCGTGGTTATTCATGCGCCCCCTCCTGCTGCCAGCTGCGAGCGTGGCAGCCAGCGCGGAGGTGCAGGTTGTTCGGCGTTGATCTGCTGAAGGACAAGAGCATCGGCCTGGGCCACGCAGCGCGCAGGATCAGACCTTGTCACCTTGCCCGCCAGTTCCAGCACAGCCAGCTCCAGCGTGGTGCGCACAGCCAGTTGCACAGGCTCTTGCATGCGCTGGCCTGTGTTCAGATCGAACAGGTAATCACCCAAGAAGCGGTATACATCTGCACCCACTTCGCGCCCTGTGATTTGCTTTTGAAGGCTTGTTGTGCCCACGACCTCCATGGTTTTTGTGTCCACGATCCGAAGATCAACAGCCACATTCATGGTCATGTTGCGTGAGCGCCCGCCAAAACCACTGATCCGACCTTCAATGCCGCTAGAGGACAGGTTCCAGTTCAACTCGGTGATGGCCCCGACGATAAAGTAATCCGATCGCAGGATGGTTCCGCCAAAATAGGGCAGCCAGGGAACGGTATCCTCTTCGCCGGGAACCTCATGCACCCCGCCATCGCCAAGTTGACGGCGATCCATATAGGCAAGTTCTCTTTCAGCGATATCCGAGGCAACCCGTTCGACAAGGACAATCGAGTTGTCCAATTTACCAAGCGCCGACATCACCATATGCGCCCCGCCCTGGGTGATCACACTGCCGCCTTCAGCTTCAATGTATTTCCCGGTGAGGTCACGAACCTCGCCGACAGCCATGCGGACACCCCGACGTCCGTTCCGCTTGATCTGTTCGGCAAAACACGCGAATGCCGGATCAACCGGCGTAGTGTTGCGCGTCACTGGCGGCCCCGAGAGGATCGGCTCTTCGCCTATTCCTCGCGTAACCGTCTCTCCTGTCATTGCGCAACCCGAGAGGGTGATCGCACAGGCCATCACCATACAGCTTCGTTTCAAAGCTCTCACACTCAACATGTTCATGGCTGGGGACGCTTCTCGGCAGTCTGATCGTGAGTGAAGAAATTACAGCCAACCCCACCCTCAGAATTGGCTCTCACGGCACCCGAATTGTTTTGCGATGTTCTGCTGGTCTGGTTTGTCACCCCACCGCTGGCATTGAGTGGTCCGGTTATGTTGGTAAAATCCGAGTTGACGACCGAGCGGACGTCACCGTCATTCGCCTGCTCACTCGCGGGAGATCCGTGTCCATTGCTGCTTCTTATGTCAGACTCGTTTCCGCGCGATGTCGCGTCGAGCGCTAGCTCGGAACCTGTCGAGGGTGAAGACGTGCGCGCATCGCTTGATGTTACAGAATCTGTTCCGGTTGCGCGTGCATTCGAACCCGTGCAGTCATAGGTGATAAATGTGTTTCCATCATACAGAATATTCGTCTGGAAACTGTCGTAAAATCCACCCTTTTTGCGCAACTCCAGATCTAGCGCATTGGCGCGGGCTGATCTGTTCCCGGGACTATCAAAACCCCAACTTGCATTGAACATCAGTGTGTCTGCAGCAACATTTGCCGGTAAGACCTGCGGGACCATACAGATGGCGATTAACATCGACATCGTGGTTTTGTTAAACTTTTTTCTGTGCATCAGCTGCCCTCTGAGGAACACGTTTCGTGTATGTTTCTTTAGTAGCGAGTGGTTATCCGAGCTTTTTGCTTCTTGATAACTAACACCGCTATCTAGACCCAATTCACCTTCGCCAGCCAGTTCTCCTAAGAGTGGCTCGATATTCATCAGACAGACTGAGCGGTCGAAAGGGTTTGCGGGAGTTGGCTTTGTTAATGCCTGCGCAAATTTGGAAACTCGCCATCAGACGCACGCTGACGCCGCATCTCATGGCGGGCTATACCAGTTTTCTATTGACTTTATCTTTTTATATCTTTTATTATCATTTTATGATAAAACTTGTCGGTATAGGTGAGGCACCCAAAGCCATCGGCGTTACGCCTCTCACGCTTCGGCGGCGGGATGAGAGTGGCCGGCTAAAGCCCGACATGATTACCAAGGGCGGAAAGCGCCGGTATGACCTCGCACGCCTACAGCCAGAGCTTTACCGCAAGGCTGATGCCGTATCCCGGAAAACTGTCGCATATGCGCGCGTCGCGAGCCATGATCAGAAGCTCGATCTGGAGCACCAGGCACAGGTTCTTCAGGCGTATTGCCCAGCTCAGGGTTGGAGCAATGAAATCATCACGGATCTTGGCTCCGGAATGAATTATCGCAAGAAAGGCCTCAAGCGCCTGCTGGATGATATTGTAGAGGATCGCGTCGGACGCCTCGTGATTACGCATAAGGACAGGCTCTTGCACTTCGGCTCCGAGCTGGTCTTCGCGATATGCGAGGTCAGAGGTGTCGAGGTTGTCATCCTCAATCGCGGCGAAGACACCATATTCGAGGAGGATCTCGCCAAGGATGTCCTTGAAATCATCACTGTCTTCTCTGCGCGCCTCTACGGTGCCCGTTCACGCAAGAACGCCAGAATGATCGAGGATATCCGGGCCGCAGCGGAGAGAGAAGATGCCTCTTGATGCCAGCTCCCTGCTTGATCAGGAGAAACCCGTCAAAAGATTGCTGACAGCGCATAGAATTGCGCTTGATCCCCGTAAGGAACAGTCTGAGCTATTTACGCAATGCGCAGGTATCGCGCGCTTCAGCTGGAACTGGGCGCTGGATCGCTGGCAGAAGGCATATGCTGCCCGCAAGCTGGGTTCGTCTTTGCCATCGCTTTCCGAGGCGGCGCTGCGGCGCGATCTGAATGCGATCAAGGCGCAAGAGTTTCCGTGGATGTTGCGGGCACCGAAGGGTGTGCCGCAGCAGGCGGTCAAGAATCTGGGATCTGCGTTCAAGGCCTTTTTCGAGGGGCGGGCGCGCTACCCGAACTTCAAGGCCCGGGGTCGCTGCCGGGACAGTTTCAGACCGGATAATGGCCCCGGGACATTCCGGATTGATGGTAAACGCCTCAAACTCCCCCGCATCGGGTGGGTGAGAATGCATGAGGCCTTGCGCTTTGGCGCGGATCTCAACCCGGTCATGAAGTCTGTGATAATCTCTCGAGAAGCGGATCGGTGGTTTGCAGCGATTTCAGTAGAGATCGATCATCACGCTGCAGATCTGACGGGATTGCCGTCTTGTGGAGTTGATCTCGGGATCACCCACCTCGCCACCCTCAGCGACGGTCGCAAGGTTGCGGGCCCGAAATCCTTGCGCAAGAACCTCAAGCGCCTCGCAAGACTTCAAAAAGCGCATGCGAGAAAGATGAAAGGCGGAAAGAACCGGGCGCGGTCAAGGTTGCGCGTTGCACGACTTCACGCCCGCATCCGGAATATCCGTCACGATAGCCTGCACAAGCTGACGACAATGCTCTCATCCGAGTATTCGGCCATTGCAATCGAAGACCTTAATGTCCGGGGCATGATGGCGAACCGGAGGCTCTCGCGCGCAATTTCCGATATGGGTTTTTTCGAGTTTCGCAGGCAACTGACATATAAGGTTGCTCGCTCTGGCGGGCGGCTTGTGGTTGCCGACAGGTTCTTTGCATCCTCAAAGACCTGCTACCATTGCAAGGAGAAAGTTGAATCCCTTCCCCTTTCGGTCCGGTTCTGGGCCTGCGCCAGTTGTGGCGCTTTGAACGATCGCGACCTCAACGCGTCAATGAATCTGAGAAATCTGGCCGGTAGCGAGGGCAGTGATGCCTGTCCGGTGACAGCTTGTGGAGTGAAAGGCGCTGACGCCGAGCGTGGTCTCGACGTGAAACCGGTCACAGTGAAGCAGGAATTGGAGTATGATCAGGAAAAATCAGATCCATGAAAGCGGTAGTCCAATTGCCTAAGCAGGAAGCCCACAACCCCAAAGACAATCATAACGGCGATATCTGTTGGGTTGTTGTTGAGTGCGTAAACACCTGTCATGGATAGAACAAAAATCGCTGGCCCAACGAGGGCATAGAGTGCGCGCAGGATGATCGCAAAAGAAGCGCGGCAACCGCAAACCGAAGGCCAGCATCAAAATATTGACCAATATCATGCCGATGAAAATCGAATACACCAAAGCGCTGTTCTATGAGATCAACAGCGGGCCTGGGGCAGAATGCGCAAGCATAGGATGGCGGACGCGACCATTTATAAGGGGACGACCAAATATGGCGGGCTGCAAGTTTCGAAGGTGCGTCACCCGAAGCATCTCGAATTCGGGAATGCCGATCTGAAGCGCCTTTAGGGCGCGGAGCCAGTTTGCACCGCTCGGCGCTTGCGCTGATCGGCCCCCCAGAGCGCTAAGGCCACACCGCCAAGAATGCCAAGTGAGCACACAACAAGGCGCAAGGTCAGCGGCTCGGTTATGAACAGCACGCCACCGGCAGCGGCGATGGCAGGCACGGTCAATTGCACATAGGCGGCCGTGCTGCGTTCCAGCGCGGGCAGGACGCTGTACCAGATGGCATAGCCCAGCCCCGACGCAATGGCGCCCGAGGCAATGGCATACACCCAGCCTGCAAGGCTGGTCGTCTGCGCGAATATCCCCGGCAGGATCAGCAGAAGCGCTATGGGCAGGCACCGCAGGAAATTGCCGCCCGTATCGACCAACGGCGCGGCAGAGCCACGCCCGATCAATGTATAGGCCGCCCATGAAAGCCCGGCGAGGATCATCAGTGCTGCGCCAAGCGGGTCTGGTGCGCTTACGCCTGGCAAGACCAGAAATACCACAAACAGCACTGCGACAGTAAAACCGGCCCACTCGAAGGCACCGGGCCTGTCACCCTGTCCAATGGCCCAGCCCAGCATGCCCAACTGCACAGCGGCAAAGAGCAAAAGTGCCCCTGTGCCGGCCGCGAGGTCCAGATAGGCATAAGAAAACGCAATCGCATAAAGAAAAAGGGCAAGCGCGCCGCCCGTGCTGCCGCCCAGCTGCCCCCAGCCTGGCTTCGCGCCCCGCCATGCAAGGATCATCACCAGCATAAGCGCGCCGGAAGCCAATCGAACGCCGGTATACGTCAGCGCATCGGCTTGGCCTTCGGCCAGTGCGACACGGTTCAGAACCGAATTCGCGGCAAAAGCTACCATCGCCAGCCCCGTCAATGCCATGATCTTCGCTGCATTTGATACTGCCATGCTGCATGTCTCCGCTGGCTGCCCGCAGCCCTTCCCCCATCGGCGCTAGCAGAAGCCTGACATGGCAGCAAGCAACGAGAGGTGTTCCGCCAAAGCGGCCAGAAGCACGGTCTGGGCAGGCCAAGCCCCTGCGGCGCGCCTGCACTGCGCGGTATCCGGCCAGAACTGGGGCTGACCGCGTCGGAATGGACCGCGAGGCATCGCGCCACAGGCGCGGGGATTTCACCTTGGGCACGCCTGCCTATTCGGGGGCAAAGCGCCCTTCTGCGTCAAGATGCACGACTTTTCTGGTGCGCACAGCCTGTTGCGCGGCTAGCCCCATCTGGACTGCCCAAATCCCGTCTGACAGTCCGACTTCGACCATGCCGCGCGCGCGCACGGCCTTGGCGAAATGGTCATGCTGGTAAAATGTCGATCCGTTGTGATCGCCTGCTTCCAGCAATGTCGCATCGACCGGCACCTCGATCAGATGTGGCCCCTTGGGGTTGCGCGGGCTGACGATCAGTTGCGGTACAGGCGGGGCGCCCAGGTGCTGGGGCCAGAACCGGCCCGGCCCCGGCACCAGACATTCGATGCGCGCCTCTGGTCCGACAGCGGTTATTTCCTCTTGATAGCGCGCGCCTTCTGCAAACATGCACAGTTCCAGCATCGCCCGCGCGCCGCCTGCGAAATCGACGATCACATAAGCATTGTCCCATATGTCTGATGGCTGGCCGTCATAGACCTCGGCCCGATGGTTTACATCCTGCCCGCCCGAAGCCATGATACGCACTGGGTTGTCCCGCAGGATCAGCCGCATCAGATCGAAGAAATGGCAACATTTCTCTACCAGCGTGCCACTACCCGTGGTGCTGATCGTGATCGTGCTGGTGTTGCGCGGGACCGGCGCTGGGGCCGCGTCCGGGCAAGGCCGGATTTCGCTTCTGCCATGGTTCATGGTGCTGTTTCTGACGCTTGTGGTGCTGGGAAGCGTGCTGGACCTGCCTGAACTGCTGGTGTTGAAAATAGACAGCTTTTCGCGTGCTTGCCTGACCACCGCGATTGCGGCACTTGGGGTCAAGACCTCACTCAGGGTCTTGGGGGCGGTCGGATCGGGCCATCTGATTATCGTCGTGATCCAGACGGTCGCATTGCTGGCCTTCGCCATGGGGGCCGTATCGGCCCTTGGCCTGTTTGAACCGACCTGAAAGCCCCCTCTCGCCTATTGTGGAGGTGTCGCGCTGGTTCTAACCCTGTAGGCGCAAGGCCAAGTCAGCAGGGCTGGCACGGCACTGGCTGTATCTTAAGAGTGATGAGCGTCTCCTTGACCTGACCCAGATGTTTCGTCGAAATTTGACTCATCCAATGGTAGCAGACACAGGAAAGTAGCGCCGACTTCCGGACGATTTTCAAGCGCTATTCCGCCGCCGACACTGGACAGGATTTGCGCAACGAGGGTCAGGCCCAAGCCCGTGCCATTGGCGCCTTTTGTTGTAAAGTGACGCTCCCATACTCTTCTGACATATGCAGCGGGTATTCCCGAGCCGGTATCGCTGATCTTGAACAAGGCGAAGGGGGCAGCTGGGATCACGCCTGATTGCAACACTGCTCCCTCTGGCAATCCGGTTGCCTCGCTCAGGGTGAAGGAAATCACCCCTTGGTTTTCGCCAATAGCATCTTTCGCATTCAGGCCCAGATTCAACAAAACCTGCGTCAGGCGAAGCGGGTCAAGTACGCAAGACAGTGGGCGTTCGGGCAAGTGCGCCTCGATACTGATCCGCGGCGGAGCGCCAAGACGCAGGATTTGCGTTGCATCGTGCATGACCGTACCAAGATCGGTAATTGTGTTCGCTGATCTGTCGGAACCAAACGCTTTGATCGGAGCAATCAGACGGGATATTTCACGGCTGATGCCATGCACTTTGTGCAACACTTCCTTAGGGCATATCTGCCGAGAAACAGACGGGTCTGAGAGGTGAGAGATAACCATCAGCAAGTTCGAAAAATCATGTGTCAACCCAGCCGCGAGAAGGTTGACGATTTCTTGACGCTGGGTGATTTCTAGCCGCTGATGCAGCGCTTGCGTCTCGCGCGCCAAATCCAGCCGAGCGCTGACATCCCGGCTGACCCAGACTGCCTTGCCATCCGATAACGACGTCAGGCTGATTTCCTGCTCGAATTCCGTGCCATCCATCCGGCGTGCCAGCACCGTGCCTTGCCACGATTCCCCTGCTTTCAGCGCCGGAAATGCCTGTGTCGCAAGCTCTGATGCCACGTCTGTCCGGTAAAAGGACTGCCAATGCAGCCCCGATAACTTGTCACCACATTCGCCGGACACCAACTTTACAAAAGCATGGTTGGCATCGATGACCCGCCCTTCTGCATCCGTGATCAGGATCGCATCATGTGTCGCTGCAACCGCAGCGGCGCGCAATTCAAGCTCGGCTTCCAGCTTCTTGCGTTTCGAGATATCCAGCTGGACACCGGCCATTTGCCTTACATGCCCGTCCGGGCACAGGTCCGACACGCCACCACGCCCCATGACCCACACCCAGTGGCCGGCAGCGTGGCGCATACGGTATTCGACTTCAAAAGTATCGGTCTGGCCGGAAATGCAGTCCAGAAACCCCGATTCTGCCAAAGCGACATCTTCAGGATGAACAAGTAAACGCCATTCTTCAAAGCCGACAGAGCCCAAAGTCTCGTGATCAAGACCAAGCATTTGCGCCCAGTACCTGTTCACATGACCGCGCCCGGAAAACAGATCTAGCATCCATATTCCCGCCTTGGAACCAGTTTCGACCTCGCTCAGGCGACGCTCTGCTATCTTTAGCTTTGTGATATCGATCAGCACATGGATACGACCGCCATCGTCTGTTGCGCGGTCAATCACACGGAACCAGCGGCCATCGCGCATGCGAAGTTCCGTTTCATAGATGGGCTGGCGGTGCTTTGCCATCCTTTCGGCAATCCACTTTGCAGACTCATCATACGACAAAGACAATGCACCATTCAAAACATCTTGGTGCAGAATCTGCTCAAATGTCATGCCAGAACTGACCGGGGCACCTATCCCGGAATGCAGCCGAGCATAAGCAGTGTTGCACAAAATCAGTCTATCATCTGGGTCGAAATAGCCGATAGGGTCGGGGTATGCCTCTAGCGCATTCGCAAGTCGCATGCGAACCTGCGCGAGTTCTGTTTCGATGGCGCTCTGATGCAAATCATAACTTTTCATCAGCACGTCCATAGGATTGACTGGTCGTTTGCGGTCTCGCCCACAGACATATGGGGGGGGACGGATACCCATAACCGTTGAGAGATATTCAGCATCAACCCGGTCAGAGGTAGCAGGTTACAGGGGCTTGCGATGCGCAGCATGGTCGTTCACTTCTGTTAATGCTTCACTTAAATAATCCATTCCAAATAGAAAACCAGCCGGTTTTACGAAAGATATAGGAAAATATTTTAATTTCATTAATACGCCAGAGAATCTGATGCATATCTGAGGCTATTTTCTGTGCATATTTCAAATTTCTTGAATATATAGATTTCAGATATAGACTATATGCGCCTAAAATATGGCGTTACTCAAGATCTTTCATTCTACAACCCCAAAAGATCGATTCGAATTTGATTTCCAGTTGGGCCGGTCAAATAGCAGATGTTTGAATTATGAATTTCATGATATGCATAGTTCTCGGGAAAACGTCTTGGGGAATTACCACGATCAATATTTTCACATCTTCATCCAATGCGTATCGCATTGGCGCCGAAAACCTTGAGGCAGACAAAACGGAGTCCCCTCAATACGCGGGATGTCCTGTCCTTGCTGTACCCTGACTGGACATTGCTGCCCGAAATGCGCCCTTCAGCCGCGGCAGGGTTGCCGGGGCGCGCAGAGTGGCGTCGCAGATCGGCAGACGTTCGCTACCAAAGTCGTCCCCGCGCACCGCAGAGGAAATGAGGATCACGGCAATGCTTGGCAAGCTGGCGCGAAAATGGTGCAGAACGTCGACAGCCTGCACCACATCCTCGAAAGCATCTACATTCAGGATGATCACATCATGCGCCTGCATAGCGCCGGGATTGCACAGGATCTGAACCGAAGCAAACTCGGCGCAGTGCGTGACTTTCAGCTGGGCGCAGATTTCGCGCAAGCGCGCAGCGCTACCATGGTCAAACCCCATAAGTGCTGCACGCTTGTAATGTGCGCCCTGCGCGTCGAATTTGCGCGACATATCGGACCAAAGGGCCTCGAAATCAGTTGGGAACGCAGATTGCCTTATTCCTGGCCCCTGAATACCCACTGTGACTGAAGCAGGATGCTTTTTTGCCCAAAGGTTAAACATTTTCATGCTAACTTCCTTTTAGTGCATCGTCGCACATGCAATTCCCAAATCGTATTGCGGCAAAATTCACGACCTACACGCCCGGAATCAACCCTAAACTTTGCCTACCCTTGCCACAGAAAACTGATCATCAGCTTGATCATTGCACACCAAAACACCGCCCCTGTCGTGGCAATAAGAAATTGCCACCCAAGGGCTGCTGCGGTAATCTCGTCAGCGCATAACTGACATTTGGAACGCAGCGCATTTACATGCAGGCATTTCCAAAATACGCATCACCACGCAAAAGCTGCCCAGACTGATGCAGTAGAATCCCGCAAGCAATGCTCTCAATTATATCAGTGTTGCGGCCCGCTATGACATGCGCATAGGTTTTATTTTCTCGCCTTATGTCCGCAGATTGGAAAATAAGACGACATGACTCTCTAAAGAGGATTTTTGCACGCATTGATGCGCGCAGCCACTGCCGCGCGAACATGGTTTAGCAGCGAGGGGGCCTCGACAGGTTTGGCCAGAACACTGTGAAACAGGTCACGATCCTTTGCCGCGCGCTCAGGCAAAGCAGTCACAAGCACGCAAGGAACAGGGGCAACAAGCCGCCCCGCCGCCCGCGCAATATCGACGCCGCTGATATCTGGCATGTCCAGATCCGTCACCACGGCTGACCACAGCGCGGGGTTGTCCCTCAGCAAGGTCAACCCCTCTTCCGGATCAGACACTGCGATCGAAATCGCTCCGTCCATCTCAAGCATCTCGGACAGCACATCTGCAACATCGACCACATCATCAATCACAAGAATACGGTGCCCTGCCAAACTCTCGGCACCGGAATTGACGGGGTTATGACACATAAGCTGTTGCGGCCGCTTATTCACTTCGGGCCAAGCCACCGTCACGCTGACCCCCTGACCGGAAATGCTGTCGAACCATAGCGCACAGGAATTGTCTCGAAGTATCCCCGCCACAATCGCAAGGCCCATTCCGGTGCCCGCGTTACCTTTCGTGGTGACATAGCTTTCAAACAACCTGTCGCTTATTGTCGGATCAAGGCCAGCACCTGTATCAGTGACTTCAAACACTGAATAGGTTGTATCAAGATGCAATTCGCCGACATCAGGCTTACGCTGACATAGCTCCGCCCCGACAACCAGCGAGACGCGGCTTGCGCCGTCCGGCGCCGCTTCGCATGCGTTCAAAGCCAGATTCAGGATCACTTGCAGCAATTCGGTATGGTTCGCCCAGACGGGCTGCGCCTTGTCCGGCAGCGATAAGCATATATCGTGGTTTCTCCGGCGATCGGACCCAAGCAGATCAATCGCTTCACCAACAACCTGGCGAAGGTCCAGCATCTTGCGGGGTGCGTCTGGCCGCATGCTGCGCCCCAACCCGCTGACCAGATCACGCGCCGCGTCCATAGCCCTTCCAATCCGCGTCAGACCCGCGGCGATTTCGGGCTTTCCTTCGCATTGCCCTTCCAGCAAAGACACAGTTCCGGAGACAACCGCCACAAGGTTGTTCAGATCATGCGCGACCCCAGAGGCAAGCTGTGCAATCGTTTCGCGCCTTTGTGCAAGCTGCAGGTTTTCGCGCAATCTGGCGCGCTCGTTCTCAAGGGCACGCTGTTCTGAAACATCGCGCGCAAAACACACCAAACCGCCATCATCGATAAGGCTAAGGGTGACATCCTGCTGCACAAGATGCCCGTCACGGTGAAGTCCCGTCAACTCGCCACGCCAGCTACCGGCTGCTGCAAGCTTGGGCCATTCCTGCGCCAGAAAGCGCTCCCTCTCTTCGGCTGTGACGAAATCCTGCCACCCCAATGTGGCGACATCTTCGTTCGGATCAACGCCAAACATTTTCCGATGCGCGGCATTCATGAAGATATATGTGCCTTCCGCATTGCTGATGGCGATCCCGTCACTGGCGGTTTCCATTGCCAGCGCCCGCACCCGCAGCGCGCGTTGATGTGCCTCTTGCAGGTCAGTGATATCCGTCTGAACCGACACAAACCCGTCTAGCCGCCCAGTTTCATCCAAAAGCGGCTGAATATCCTTGGATATCCAGTATTCTTGCCCCGCACGGGTCCTATTGAGAAGCTGCGCCTTCACGGGCTGAACCCTCCGGATCGCTTCACCAATGCGCCGCAGTGTCGCGCGGTCTGTCTGCGGCGATTGCAGAAAGTCACCGGGCTTGCGCCCGCGCACTTCTTCCAGCATCCAGCCGCTGCGCGCCTCGAAAGCGGGGTTGACCCAATCAATATGCCCTTCTGGATCGGTGATGATCACAAGGTTCGATGTCAACTCGGCAATGCGGCCAAGACGGCGTATCTCGCGCTGCTGGCGGTGACTGTCGGTAATGTCGTGGACCAAAAACACATATCCACCGCGCCCCTCTTCAGAGCTTTTGGCGGCTGCCGATACTTCAAACCAACGGCGCTCGCCGTTAACCGCCATCGAATAGCGATGGCCCCCAGCATAGCCATCGCTGTCCACCACCGCCATGATCTTGCGCACAAGCCGCGCAAGATGCTTTGGCAAAACCTCTTCTGGCAGGCGATGTATCACCTCATCCAAGGGATAGGCGGGGGCCACGCGCGCGCCTGCCCCATATCCGATGAAGCGCCCCTGTGCATCCAGTTCCAGCACAAGATCAGGGATAGCGGCCAATGTGGCGCGGAACCTGTCCCGTTCCTGCCGCAACCGCAGATTTGCTTCCTGTGCCATGGCCTCGGCGCGGGCACGGTCCATGACCACGCCGATGGCATTGGCCACCGAACGCAGCAATTCAATCTCCACAGGCAGGAACCGGCGCAGGTTGCGCACTGCGTCATAGCCCACAAAACCAGTCAGCCGGCCATCCAGCAGCATGGGCACCGCCAGAAGCGATTTGATCCCCTGCATCTGCAAAACCTCGCGCACGGCAGAGTGTTCGGGCAATGCATCCACATCCGGAATATCGATAGGCGCGCCACCCTCGAACGCACTGCGCCAGTCATCCAGCAGGTCATCAGGCATATCCTGCAATTCTTCAATCATGGGTGCGATCCCGTCGGCCACCCATTCATGTGTATTGTCCAACCGATCCGGGGGGCGCAGACGAAACACATAGGTCCGGTCCGAGCGCGCCAGAACGCCCGTCCGTTGAAGGGCTGTGTTGATTGCAGGATCAATCGCTTCGCTGGGCGCATTCAAGAGCTTGTTGGTAATATC